>CAVXCR010000014.1:0-359954 GCA_963760265.1 Terriglobia bacterium | reverse complement strand
GTGATCAAGTCACTCCTGGAACGCAAGATCGAAAAGCGTCCGCAGCAGGTGCGGTTGCAGGGAAGGATCCTGTTTCTGACCGAAGATCCTGAGCTCATCCGCAAACAGCTTGCGGGGTGGGACCTGCCGTGGGACACCCTGCATCCGGAAAAAAATCCCAAGCTGCGCGACGACATCTCGACCGACGAAATTACGCCCGCGCACATCTGCTTCTTTTTCGACGAGACGCTCGGCGAATTTCCCTACACCGGCCTGAAGTGCGGCAGTGAGACCCCGATCAAGCGCGGCGACGTCAAGCAAGGCGGGTTCGTCGCGGCGGTGAGCGGAAAACGCCGCGGCAAGGGCTCCAGCCGCGAACAGTCGCCCTACGCCGAGCGCTCGGCGGGGATTCAGTTGGTGATCGCGGAAAACATCGAGCGCATTTACAAGCAGAACTGCCAGAACCTGGGCGTGCTGACCTCCACCGATTTTTCGCTCATTGACTGCATCCGCCGCGGCGAGCAGATTCCGCTCTCCGTGTTTACCCAGGGCGAGGACGAGATCACGCGCCAGGTCATCGAGTACGGCGGGCTGTTCCCGTTCAACGTCGCGCGGCTTCAGGGAAAGGTCTCTATGCCGGAGATCAGCACTGGCCCGCGTCCGATGACGATATCGGAGAAGATTTTCGCGCGGCACATGATTCAGTCGCCAGTCGCCAGTCGTCAGTCGCCAGGTGAGAACCAGCCACAGGCGTCCGCCGAAAGCCAACGGCCGACAGCCGATAGCCGAGAGCCCCTTTACGTCAAGCCTGGCGACACCGGTTTCACCCGCGTGGACCTGCGCTTCTCGCACGAGTACGTCACCCCGATGGCGGCGATCTTCTACGAGCACTACGTCGGCAAGGGCGTGCCGGTGAACGATCGCGACAGCATCAAGTTCTTCCGCGACCACCTGACATTTCTTGACGAGGTGATGTCGGAAGAAAAGCGCAAGATGGGCCTGCTGGACCTGGCGACGCAGCTCAAATTCAAGCAGCAGGACTTCGCCCAAGACCAGGGCATCCAGCTTCACGGCGAACTCAAGGACCGCAAGGGCAGCGAGGGCATCTGCCACTCGGTGATGCTGGAAACCTACGCGCTGCCGGGCCAGGTGAACGTGGGCTCGGACTCGCACACGCCGCACGTCGGCGCCATGGGCTGCATCGCCTTCGGCATCGGCACCACCGACGTATTCAATTCATGGATCACGAAAGATGTGCGGGTCAAGGTGCCGGAATCGGTGAAAGTGGTGATCCGCGGCAGGCGCAAGCCGAACGTCACCGCCAAGGACTTTATCCTCGCCATCCTCGCCATGGATTACGTGCGCAGCGGCAAGGCGCTGGCGAAGGTGATCGAATATGCCGGCGAAGCGGTGGAAGAGTTGAGCGTGGATGAGCGCGCCACGCTGACCAACATGGCGGCGGAAATCGGCGGGTTTACCGGCATCGTTGCGCCCGATGAGAAGGTGGTGGACTTCCTGGTGGAGCGGCGCGGCATGGACCGCGCGCAGGCGCAGAAGCTGGTTGCCGGCCTGCAAAGCGATCCCGATGCCGAGTACGCCCACGTCATCGAGATGAACGCCGAAGACATTGCTCCCATGGTTGCCACCCCCGGCGATCCCGGCAACGGCAAGTTCGTGCGCGACCTGAACACCCCGGTGCCGATCGAGATCGCCTACGGCGGCACCTGCACCGCCGGCAAGAACGAAGACATGGACATGTACGCGCGCGTGCTCGCCCAGGCGCTCAAGCAGGGCAGGCGCGTGGCCGGCTCGGTGAAGTTCTACATTCAGTTCGGGTCGCAGGAGACGCGCGATTACTGCGTGCGGCAGGGCTACCTCGACGTGTTCAAGCAGGCGGGCGCCATCGTGATTGAGCCCAGTTGCGGGGCCTGCATCAATGCCGGACCGGGAGTTTCCACCCGTCCCGACCAGGTGGTGATCAGCGCGCAGAACCGCAATTTTCCGGGACGCAGCGGCCCGGGACAGATGTATCTGGCGAGTCCGCTGACCGTGGCCGCGAGCGCGGTGGCGGGGTATATCACGGAGTACGAACCGGCGGCAGAGCGAGAAGCGGTCACAGCATGATTCCAGGCGTGACTTAAGTCACGGACGAGAACGGGAGTAGCGGCGGACAATATTAGGTTCGCCAGAGTGGGTGGGACTTGGCTAAAATCACCCGTTCAGATAAATTCTTTCTAATACCGAGGACCGAGGGGAGAGACAGAAATGGCATACGTAATCGCGGAACCCTGCATCGGCACCAAGGATACGGCCTGTGTCGATGCCTGCCCGGTGGACTGCATCCACCCCAAGAAGGATGAACCGGCGTACGCCGGCGAGGAAATGCTGTACATCGATCCGGTGGAATGCATTGACTGCGGCGCCTGCGTGCCGGTGTGCCCGGTGTCGGCGATCTTCGCGCTCGATGACCTGCCGGACAAGTGGAAAGCGTTTGCCGAGCGCAATGCGGCGTACTACGGCCGCACCCCGGCGTAAGCAGATTTTCAAGCTCACGACGGCGCGCACCTCACGCCGAGGGCGCGCCGTTTTGTTTTCGGAACCTCTTTTTTCGCGCGCTTCGCTAGCAGGCAGCGCCCGCCTCGTTTAGAATCGAAGATTGTCCCTGGCTTGAAAGCGCCCGTGTAGGCAGCCGGAACCGTATGCCGCTCAAGGATTCCGAGGCGGTGGTGTTACGCAGCTATCCGCTGCGCGAGGCCGACCTGCTGGTGACGTTCTTCACTCGCGCCGAAGGCAAGGTGCGCGGGGTGGCGCGTGCGGCGAAGAAGTCGAAGCGGCGGTTCGGCGGCGCGCTGGAGCCGCTGACCTGCGTCAAGCTGTATTACGAGGACCGGGAGCGGCAGGAGCTGGCGCGCATTGATTCGTGCGAGATCCTGGAATCGCCGCTGACCAGCGCGGTGGATTATCCGCGGGCGGTCGCGCTGGGACACATTGCGGAATTGCTGGATGAATTGCTGCCCGACCGCGAAGCGAATGACGCGATCTTCCGGCTCACGGTTTCGGTGCTGCGGTCGCTGCGCGCGGGCGCCATCTGGATGCCGCTGACCTATTTCGATGTGTGGTTGACGCGGCTGGTCGGATTTTTGCCGGAGCTTGGTGAATGCGTGGTTTGCGGCGCGGCGCTGAACGGAAACCGCGCCTTCTACCACGCGCTGGTGGACGGCCTGATGTGCCAGAGCGACAAGCGCCTGGCGTCGTCGGAGATAACCCCGGAATCGCGGGCGCTGGCGGCGGAGATGTTCCGCTCGCCGGTGGAAACGATGGCGCAGCAGGTGTGGCCGAAGTCGAAGGCCAACGATTTGCGGAAGTTCGTGATCCAGATTTTGGAGCGGCATTTGGAGAAGAAGCTGGTGACGGCGACAATGTTGGAAAAACTTCAGTAGCTCTTAGCTGTTAGCTCTTAGCTTTTAGCTGGGAGCTTCAGCAGTCAAGCTAAGAGCTAAAAGCTAAGAGCTCAATGCCAAGTGCGAAGCAAAACGCCCCTACCTTCCAGGAACTGATCCTGCGGCTGTCGAACTTTTTCGCCGACTACGGATGCGTGCTGCAGCAACCGCATGACCTGGAAGTCGGCGCGGGCACGATGGCGCCGGAGACTTTCCTGCGCGTGCTCGGACCGCAGCCGTACCGGGTGGCGTACGTGCAGCCGTCGCGGCGCCCGGCCGATGGGCGCTACGGCGAGAATCCAAATCGCCTCTATAAACACACCCAGTTACAGGTAATCCTTAAACCTCCACCTGAAGATGTGCAGGAGCTCTACCTGAAGTCGCTAGAGGCCATCGGGATTGACCTGCGCCGGCACGACATCAAGTTCGAAGAGGACAACTGGGAATCGCCGACGCTGGGCGCGTGGGGAATTGGCTGGCAGGTGATGCTCGACGGCCTGGAGATCACGCAGTTCACTTACTTCCAGCAATGCGGCCAAATTGATCTCGACCCGATTTCGGCGGAGCTGACCTACGGGCTGGAGCGCATCGCGGCCTTCCTGCAGGACGTGGATTCGATTTACGAGATTGTTTGGGCGCGCGATCCCAAGACCGGCAAGGAGGTCACGTACGGAGACGTGCGCCTGGCGGACGAGCTGCAGTTCTCGGTGTACAACTTCGAGTTGGCGGACGTGGACCGCGCGTGGAAGCACCTGGAACTGCACGAGGACGAGTGCAAAGAGCTGCTGAGCGAGTTCGCCAAACTCACGGCGGAGAAGAAGGAAGCAGGGAAGAAAGAGCGCACCGTGGATGAGGATTTTCCGGCGCACCTGCGGGAACAGATTCGCCGGTTCCCGGTGCTCCCGGCCTTAGACCTATGCCTGAAGTGCTCGCACCTGTTCAACATTCTCGATGCGCGCGGGGCGATCTCGGTGACGGAGCGCGTGGGGGTGATCGCGCGCATACGGCAGTTAGCAGTCGGAGTGGCGAAGGCGTGGGTGGCGCAGCAGGAAGCTGTCAGCCGTCAGCTCTCAGGTGTCGGCGCAGGAAAAACCTGCGGCGGCGCAGAAGGCGTGATTATTGGCGAGTGAAGACCCACATCTGCCAAACCCGGGCAGATGTGGGGCACCCGGCAGCGGTCCAGAAGGCGTAAACGATTTGAGGTGTCCAGCGCTACACCTCGATGTGACCTGCATCACGCGCGCTCTGGCAAGCAGGTGGGAGAATAAGCGGTTTGCATAATGCCTGATTTCCTTCTTGAGATCGGTCTGGAAGAGATCCCGGCGCGCATGATCGACGGCGCCGAGGCGGAGCTGCGCAAGCGCGTCGCCGACATGCTGCAGCGCGAGTCGCTGGCGCAGAGTCCCGAGGTGGAGCCGTACTCCACGCCGCGCCGTGTGGCGGTGCTGGCGCGCGGGATCGCCGGGAAACAGGCGGATGCGCAAGAGCAGGTGCTGGGGCCGTCGGTCAAGGTCGCCTACAAAGACGGCCAGCCAACGGCGGCCGCGCAGGCGTTTGCGCGCAAGGTGAATGTTGATGTGGCGCAACTGAAGTCCGTCACCACGCCGAAGGGCGAGTACCTGGCAGCTACGGTGACACGCAAGGGGCGCACGGCGCAGGAGATCCTGGCGGAGGCGCTGCCCAAGGAAATCAACGCGCTCTACTGGGCGAAGAACATGTACTGGCGCGCGGGCAAGCCGGAGCGGTTCGTGCGCCCGGTGCGCTGGATGGTGTCTCTGCTGGGAGATCAGGTAGTGCCGCTGGAGTACGCGGGAATCAGGGCGGCTCGAAAATCGTGCGGGCACCGTTTGCTGGGACACGATGTTGAGGTGAAGGCGCCCACGTCGTACGCGGCGGACCTCAAAGAAGCGGGCGTGTTCGCAAAACGCGAGGAACGGCTGGCGCTGATCCGCAAAGAGTTGGACCGGGCGTGCCGGACGGTTGCGGGCGCGCGCTGGCGGGAAGACAAGGAACTGTTGGAAACAGTGGTCAACCTCACCGAGTATCCCGTCCGTCATTCTGGGAAATTTCGAGCCCGAGTTCCTGTCGTTGCCGGAAGAGGTGCTGGTCACGGTGATGCGTGACCACCAGAAATATTTCGCCGTCGAGGATGCGTCCGGGAAGCTGGCGCCGCATTTCCTGGCGGTGCTCAACACCGACGGCGATCCCACGGGAATTATCCGCCACGGGCATGAGCGTGTGCTGCGGGCGCGCTTCAACGACGCGCGCTTCTTCTGGAACACCGACCAGAAGCAGTCGCTGCGCGAGCGGGTGGAGCGGCTGAAGAATGTCACCTTCCAGAAAGATCTCGGCAGCTATTACGACAAAACGCTGCGGGTGCAGAAGCTGATATGCCAGCTTGCAGCGTTGCTGAAAGATGCTGGCGTGGATTTCCGCCCCGGCATCGCCTACAAGGCGGGTCTGCTCGCCAAGACCGACCTGACCACCGAACTGGTGAAGGAATTCACCGAGCTGCAGGGAATCGTGGGCGGGCTGTACGCCAAGGCGCAGGGACTCGACGCTTCGATTGGCGACGCGATTTACGACCAGTACAAGCCGGAGTCGATGGAAGACGCGGTGCCGCGGACGCTGGAGGGCGCGGTGCTTTCGATCGCGGACAAGGCCGATTCGATTGCCGGCATGTTCGCGCTGGGACTGATTCCGAGCGGGTCAAAGGACCCGTTTGCGCTGCGCCGGCAGGCGAACGGGATCGTGAAGATCATCGCGGAGCACAAGCTGCCGATAAATCTGGATCAGCTGTTCGGAGATGCCCTTGCAACCTACACAGGTTCCGAAGTGGCAGCGAAGTCTACCAGGGGTGGCGGCGATTTCCTGAACGCAGTCATTTTTTTCTTCCGTGAGCGGCTGGAGTTTTATCTTCGCGACGTGCTTGGTTTCGCGTATGACGTGGTGAATGCGGTGTTAGCGGCTGGCGCGGACGACGTCGTGGACGTGGTTGCGCGGGCGCAGGCAGTGGCGAGGGTGCGCGAGTCGGAGGATTTCGCAGCCATCTCCGCGGCGTTCAAACGAATCAAGAATATTCTGCGGCAGGCAAACGAGACGGGAAAAGCGATCGCGCCGGAGTTCAAGGCCGATGCGGCTGCCGACGACGCCGAGCGCGTGCTGGCGCAGGAGGTGCAGCGGGTTGCGCCGCGCGTGCGGGAGTTGTCGCAGCAGCGCAAATACGTGGACGCGTTGAGCGAGATCGCGACGATTCGTCCGGCGGTGGATACGTTCTTCGACAAGGTGATGGTGATGGTCGAGGACGAGCGCGTGCGCGCGAACCGGCTGGCGCTGTTGCAATCGCTGCTCAACGAGTTTTCGACGATTGCGGATTTTTCGGAGATCGTCACGGAAAAGAGATAGCCACAGAGGGCACGGAGGAGCACGACGGAAATACTAGTTGGCAGAGCGAAGGGCGTGGAGAGAGTAGGAGTCCTTCGACTCGGACGCGCCAACCCGCCGCGCAAACCCGGCGCGGCTGGTTGTAGGGCGCGTCCTCGCTCAGGATGACAGCGGTTAAGGTTTCGGTGGTTTTGGAGGTTTTCGAAGGTTTCGTAAGGGCAGCACCGGAATATGCAATTCATACGACTTCATAAGAAAAGGATGAACACATGAGCACTCCCACGATGGAAGTTGAGGCTGACAAAATGGCGACGACTCCGCAAGCAGGCGCGACCAAATATGTTTACTTCTTCGGCGAAGGCAAGGCCGACGGCAACGGGAAGATGAAAGACGAGCTGGGCGGCAAGGGCGCCGGTCTGGCCGAGATGACCAATGCCGCTCTGCCGGTTCCGCCGGGATTCACCATTCAAACCGAGGCCTGCCGCGAGTACATGCGCGGGCAGGTTGCGCCGGAGATGGACCGGCAGACCAACGAGGCGCTGGCGCGTCTGGAGAAGATCCAGGGCCAGAAACTGGGCGAGGGAAAAAATCCGCTGCTGGTGAGCGTGCGCTCGGGCGCCAAGTTCTCCATGCCCGGCATGATGGACACCATCCTCAACCTCGGCTTGAACGACAAGACGGTGGAGGCGCTGGCCAAGCGCAGCAACAACCCGCGTTTCGCCTACGACAGCTATCGCCGCCTGATCCAGATGTTCGGCAACGTGGTGCTGGAAGTCCCGAAACCCGCATTTGACGGGGTCTTCGAGAGCATCAAGAAAAAGAAGAAAGCCAAGCTGGACACCGACCTCGATGCCGCGGCGCTGAAGGACGTGATCGCCGAGTACAAGAAGGTCGTGAAGAAGCACACCAAGCGCGACTTCCCGCAGGAACCGAAAGAGCAGCTCGTGATGGCGCGCGACGCCGTGTTCCGCTCGTGGATGAACCAGCGCGCCAAGCACTATCGCCGCATTAACAACATCGACGACAACCTGGGCACCGCGGTCAACGTGCAGGCCATGGTCTTCGGCAACCTGGGCGAGACCAGCGGCACCGGCGTGGGCTTCACGCGCAACCCGGCGACCGGCGACAAGGAGTTCTACGGCGAGTTCCTGATGAACGCGCAGGGCGAGGACGTGGTCTCCGGCGTGCGCACCCCGGTGCACATCAGCAAGCTGCGGGACAACATGCCCAAGGTGTACGACCAGCTCCGCGACATCACCACGCGGCTGGAAACGCACTACAAGGACATGCAGGACTTCGAGTTCACCATCCAGGACGGCAAGCTGTACATGCTGCAGACGCGCAACGGCAAGCGGACCGGGCGCGCCGCGGTGCGAACGGCGATCCAGATGGTGAATGAAGGGCTGATCACCAAGGAAGAGGCGTTCATGCGCGTCGAGCCGAACCAGTTGTACGACTTCCTGGTTCCGCGGCTGGACGAGAAGGGCGTGAACGTCGAAGTGCTGGCGACCGGGCTGCCGGCATCGCCGGGCGCGGCCGTCGGGCAGATCGTGTTCACCGCCGATGAAGCGGTGGTGAAAGCGGGCACGGGCAAGAAGAAGAACCCGGTCATCCTGGTGCGCGGCGAGACCACGCCGGAAGACATCCACGGCATGGAAGTGGCGGCGGGCATTCTGACCTCGCGTGGCGGCATGACCAGCCACGCCGCGGTGGTGACGCGCGGCATGGGCAAGTGCGGCATCGTGGGCGCCGGCGACATTGGCGTCAACGAGCACCACAAGGAAATGACCGTCAAGGGCCAGGTGTTCCACGAGGGCGACTGGATCTCGCTGGATGGCACCACCGGACGCGTGATCAAGGGCCGGCTGAACACCGTGCCGGCGTCGGTGGACGATCCCGAGCTGCAAACCCTGCTGAGCTGGAGCGAGCCCTACCGCAAGCTGGGCGTGCGCGCCAACGCCGATATTCCGCGCGACGCCATCCAGGCGCGTGCCTTCGGGGCGGAGGGAATCGGGCTGTGCCGCACCGAGCACATGTTCTTCGCCGAAGACCGCATTCCGCACATGCGCGCCATGATTCTCGCCAACAACGAGAAAGACCGGCGCGCCGCGCTGAAGAAGCTGCTGCCGATGCAGCGCGCCGACTTCGCCGGGCTGTTCCGGGCGATGGAAGGGCTGCCGGTGACCATCCGCCTGCTCGATCCGCCGCTGCACGAGTTCCTGCCCAAGCGCGAAGAGCTGATGGTGGAGATCGCGGTGCTGGAGGCGACCAAGCCGAGATCTCCGAAGCTGAAAGAACTGCGCAAGGTGCTGGCGCGCGTGGAAGAGCTGCATGAGTTCAATCCCATGCTGGGCTTCCGCGGCTGCCGGTTGGGTATTGCTCTGCCGGAGGTCACGGAGATGCAGGCGCGCGCCATCATCGAGGCGGCGGTGCAGGTGGAGAAGGAAGGGGTCAAGACGCACGCCGAAATCATGATCCCGCTCACCAGCATGATGAAGGAAATGCAGAACCAGTCTGCCATCTGCCGCCGCGTCGCCGAGGAAGTGTTCGCGGAGAAAGAATTCCGCGTGCACTACCTGGTCGGCACCATGATCGAGCTGCCGCGGGCGTGCGTGATAGCGGACCAGATCGCCAAGGACGCCGAGTTCTTCAGCTTCGGCACCAACGACCTGACGCAGACGACGTTCGGCTTCTCGCGCGATGACATCAACAAGTTCCTGCCCACGTACGTGTCGGAAGGGATCCTGAAGCAGGACCCGTTTGCCGTCATCGATCGCGAGGGCGTGGGCGATTTGGTGCGGATGGGGATCGAGCGCGGGCGCAAGACGCGGCCCAACCTGGAAGTCGGAATCTGCGGCGAGCACGGCGGCGAGCCTGCCTCGGTGGAGTTCTGCTACCTGGTCGGAATGGACTACGTTTCCTGCTCTCCGTACCGCGTGCTCACGGCGCGTCTGGCGGCGGCGCAGGCCGCGGCCGGCGAGAAGCTGGGAGCGGAGGCGGGAAGAACGAAATAGTTGTCAGTTGCTAGTTGTCAGTTGTCAGCGAAAGGCCCGGCAGAAACGCCGCGGCCTTTTGCTTTTTCAAAAAACAACTTCGTTTTGTACACTCAGTTCGCGTGGGCACGTTCTGCGGTACGATTCAGGGAAGAGAATTCGGAGGGCGTCAATGAAGGCGAGAGTCGTGCTATGTGTGACGGCAATTCTTCTGGCTGTGATGATGATGTCGGCGCAAATGACGCAGAAGGATTTTCTGCTGCTCGACAACGGCGACAAAATCCTGGTGAACTTCCCCGCGGGATCGCATGGAACCATCCAGGTGAAGAGCCTGAGCGCGAAGTCGCGCGTGGACATCGAAAACACGGCCAAGCGCGGCTTCGATGAGTTCTTGGTGACGGCCAAGGACGGCTGGAAGACCTATCCCGGCAAGGTGGACGGCGCCAACATCGCGATCACCTTGCGCGAGGCGCAGGACAACAAGAAAGACCTGGCCACGCCGGACCTTCCGTTTGATTCCGATGCAGTGGTGCGCATCGTCAACAGCGCGCCGCCGCGCATCGCCGGCGGCGACAACCGCAAGCGGGGCACCAGGTGTCCGGTGGATAACGCGCTGTTGGACTGGTAGCGAGTAGCGAGTTTCGAGGGAATTCGACTGCGCAGCGGGCCGCGACTCGCAACTCGGATCTCGCGACTCGCAACTATTCAGTGCGTTTTCTGCAGGCGGGCGATGAGTTTCTGCGCCAGGTTTTCCTCGGATTCGGACCACAGCACGCGGCCGGTAACGCCGCAGTTCTTCTCCACGGCGTTGCTGAAGTTGATCAGCTTCTGAACGTTGGCGCGAATGCGCGGCGCTGAGACTTCGGTGAGGTCAACCCCCTCGAAGAGGAAGGGCGTGTCGAGTCCGAAGTCCACCTGAATGTGACCGCTCTCCTGGTAGGTTCCTTCGTCGAATTCCAGCCCGTGGGCGATGAACTTCACCTGGCGCGGTTCGACGATCCACTCGGCGCTGCCTTCCGACTGCACCCAGAGGTCCCAGTAGCCTTCCAGCAGATAGGCGTGATCGTCGTGCAGCATGTCGGCGACGATGGCGATGGCCTCCTCGGGATCGATCCCGGGGTGAAAACGGCGTTCCAGGATGGTCGGCTCGCTCCAGGAGACGGGGTGCACGGCGACGGCACTCACACCGGGCCGCGAGGCCGAAAACAAGAACTGGCGCACCACCGAGAGCAGGCGCGGCATGATGTCGGACTCGCGAAAGCGAGGAAACCAGAGGCTGAGATAGAGCGGGTCGGCCATGCTGACTATTTTATATGGTGATGGGCGAGGCAAAGATTGGTGATTTGTGAAACGCGCCACCGACTACCGACCACGCGATCGGTGGAACTTTGACAGTGGAAGAAAGTGACTGCTACGATGAATGGTTTGGCTGGAATTTCCCGCCCAGCAAGCGTCCCCGTCGTCTAGCCCGGCCTAGGACATCGCCCTTTCACGGCGGTAACGCGGGTTCGAATCCCGCCGGGGACGCCAAAGCTTTTTCAAGGGTTTACGCCGATTCCGCCAAAAACTCGCGGTACAACGACGGTACAAGGTGTTTTCGGCCGTATCATGCCTACCACCTTGCTCTGCGCCGCCCGCTTGGCTGGACTCAGCGCTTGCGTGTAGGTGTCCAGCGTCATCTTCGAGGTAGCATGACGCAACAGCTCCTGTACAACTTTCACGTCCTCCCCGTTGCTCTTCAGCAAGGTCGAGAACGTGTGGCGGAACGTATGCCACCCGACCCTCTTCTCGATTCCCAGCTTCCGCGCTATCGGCTGGATGTGGTCGCGCATTACGGTGCTCAGCCAAACTGGCTGCTTGCCGCGTTTAGCTCCGGCTCGGTTAGCGTCGGTAGCCCACACATAATCGGACGGCTTCTTGTATGGGGTTAGCTCGTACCACCCCAACAGGTCCCGGGCAACGTACTGGTCGATCGGCATCAGTTTTCTTGATACCTCTGTCTTGACCGGGCCCACATGCTGATCCACCAGCGACCGAGTCACGTTCAGGTGCAAATCCTTGAAATCCACATCCTCCCACTTCAGCCCGGCGAGCTCGCCGCGGCGCAGCCCAGCCGGCATATCGAGAAAAACCATGGCCCTCTCCCGAATTCCAAGCGAGGCTAGGAGCAGCTGCATTTCCTGGACTTCGAGAATATCGGGCGCACGCTCCCGTTTGGCCGATACGCGCACCCCTGAGCCCCTGAGCGGGCCGGTAATGGGATTTCTGTCGGTAAACTCCCATCGAATGGCATGACTGAAGACACTACTCATTGCATCGCGGATCTTCTCTTTCGTGCCGCCTGCCAGACGTTTGGGTTTGCCAAATTTTTCGGTCATAAGCGACTTAAGCCATTGCTCGACAGCAACGGTCTTGATGGCTCGAAGATCGTGTTTCCCCCAGCGCGGCAGAACCCAGCGATTGAGGACCAGAGTCTTCCTGTTGCGGGTCGAATAAGCTTTGCCTTCCTCACCATGATCAGCGAGCTCGTTGATCTTGTAGTGCTCGATCGCTTCTGCCAGGGTGATAGAAGTCAGCTTCGTCGGGCCATCGGCGTTGATGTTTAGCCGCAGTCCAGCAAGCAAATCCTGCAGCTTCTTACTGTTTTCGGGGTAGTCTTTCACGGGTCCGACGGTTTTCTTGCGCTCGCGTGACATACCGTCCGTGCACTTCGCGAGCCAGCGAAACTGCCATCGTTCCACTCCATCCTTCCGGGTTATCTTCTGGAGACAACCATTCTGATAACGCGCCAGCATTCATTTGCTCCTTGAATTCTGGCAGCGGTCGCAGTTGGAATTTACCTTACTGCGCGCCCAAGCGTCTAGTTCCGATAAGAGGAAGCGCCACATTCGCCGTTTGTTGCCGGCCAAAGGGTGAGCGGGGATCGATCCTTCCCTCGCAAGTCGTAGAAGCGTTTTTCGGTTCAAATTGACGAACTCGGCAGCTTTGCCGACATCGATGAATGGTTCTGTGCCGCGAATTGCGATCACATTTAATTCCGGGGCCGTTAAAGCGCCTCCCCGAGTCTCCGGCTGCTCAACTGTCTTCGTAGTGCCTGTAACGACCGTGATCTCCGGGCCGGACGAATTTTCAATGGCAGCTCTCATGGTGCCTCCAACAAAAAAACGAAGCGTGCTGCTCAGCTCAGCAACGAACTGGACAAGGTGCACAGCGACTGTCGAGCTGCCAGCGATCAGGCAGGTAATCTGGTACCGCAGAGCAGCGAACCAACTGCGCCCTATTTAGACCGAAACCAAATTTCCGGCAAACGGCATGGGTGTTGTTCCGCCATTTTCCACCAGCAAGGTCGTCATGACAGTGACGTGCGGTTGCACCGAATGTTAGGTTTTCCCGGCCGATCCGCGCGTCCAGGATCTCGGCGGGCGGTGGTCACGGTAAACTCGTCCTCAACTTGGGAATTGCCCCTGCCTTCGTTTGAGAGGAGAAGATCGACCGGCACCGGGCAGAGCAGCGGAAGGCGTAAGCGTGCCGTCGACTTATATCTTAAAGTTTATTTCACCGCTTACACTTTGACTGGTACTTGGCCGACTTCGGTACGAGCTTTTGCCCACCCTTCCGCCGTATTCTTGGGCCCGCAAAACCGCAATCCTCCGATGATCCTGGCCTGTAACCAACCGATGAAACAGCATGCGGACTGTGCCTGACGTAGGCCGCGCGGCGGATGGCGAAGTGACCACGATCTGGCGGCGGTATGCGGTCTTACTCCGCAACGGCCGCCGCCGCAGCATAAACGATCTTCTCCCCTATGCGGCAGCACACTTGCTTGAGCCACGCTCTGGAATTAGTGCCATGTATCACGCGACACAAGAACCCCAGCCGCTCGGCGATGTTATCCCGATTGCGCCGGATGTCGTCTTTCGAGGTCCTTGTGTAGAGAGCGAGGAAGGTCTCCATGCTTCGGGGCTTGGCGAACACATAAGTCGCGTGCCCCAGTTGCGGTGTCTCGACCACTACCGCGTTGTCGAGATCGAAAATGTATTCGTCGCGAAACAGATACGTGCGTCGCGCGTGTCGCGCCAGTTGGTGATAGAAGAAGGGATCGTAGTCCGGGCGCCAGTTGATCTGCGCGAGGTCGAAATCCCCAGGCAAGCGCAGCGGAGAGCAGATCCTTTCCAGCTCCGATTTCTCGATCGCGCGGCATTCCAGAAGTAAGCGAATCTGTTCAAAGGCGTCGGCATACTGCCCGCACCGGTGATATGTCGCCTTCGCGGTGTCCACCTGCTGCTCGAAATCGGCTGTCAGCTTGATCTCCAGGCGGCTCGGCAAGGCCGTCTCCCAAGTAACGAGTTCCCATTGGCCGCGGCGTTTGCGGTACTTGCCGCTGGGCACGAACGTGCCGTCGATCTCCATCCTGGTCCCTAACAAATGTTTCCACTGATTCCAGGTGGGTTCCCAAACCGTATGCAGGAGCGCAGGGTCGAGCCACAACTCAAGCTTGCGGCGCACGTCGCGGCAGAGGGCCAACCCGTCGTAAAACTCACACTTGCGTAGCGTCGCGTGGAAGCGCCGGCGCCGGCACTCCGGAGAGAACGCAAGGATGCGACGCGCGAAAAACGTCTGTCCATCGCGCGAGCGCTCGCCTGCGACCAAAAGCGAGCCAAAGCCGCCGTAAGGAAAAACCGCCGGAGCCGTAGGGTCGGCTAGGAGTGCATCGTACACGGCACGCAATTCCGGCTGGCCAACGATGTTGAAAGCGCGCTCCAAGGCCACCTGTTCGCTGCGCGGAGCGCCGGTGGCTCTGAGTTCCAGAATGCGTAGTTTGAAAGCCACCCGAAGCTCAGCAGGCGAAGCACTCATGGGGATGCGCAACAGGTCGTAGAACGTCGCGCGTTCAGCTTGATCATCGCGCTGCGGCAGACGGTAAAAGTAATCGCACAAGACGTCACAGGGCAGAAAAACCGAGGAGATGCCAAGCGTTCCTTGGCGGACCTCGGCGGAAACGAAGAGCCGATTGCGCTTATCCGGTTTGGGCTGGGTGACATAGCCGATCTGCGCCTGGTACAGAGAAGGGATGGTGCCGGACGGAGTCTGCTTCGTGATGAAAATTTCTGCCCCAATTGCCTCTCCCGTGGGGATGGGAAATGTAATTTCATCGCCGATGGCGACGTAAGTCGCTAGAAAGCGTGACAAGACAAGCTTGCCTTGGTTGGCCAACATACACGCAGCTGGGTCCTGCTGCCGCTGGATGCTGACTACGCGCTCGCGACAGATGGAAACCAATGGACTAGAGGTCGTAACAGCCATACCGCCGGCGGGCATTATAGGGGAACTCTCTGAGGAACGCTCCGAGGAGCGCCGGATTTTCACGCCATGTTTTTTTGTTCAATTGGGATCCCACTGCTTGCGTCTCCGCCGTCCCGGCTTGTTGCCTCTTGGCGGTATCCGCCAGCAGCTTCGAGTATCCCGGCCCTTACCACGCCAGGTTCCGAGTATCCACGACCCCATCGGGAAAGCGCGCAGGTGTCGCCACAGTCAAGCGTGGCGAGACAGACGCGCACGTAAAATCTCCATGCGGCGGCGAAAGCGTAGCCCGACGCGGTGCCCAGAGGTTCCCAGGCTGCGGCCAATGTCCTCCCAGGAGTAGCCGTGTTCACGGGCAATCCAAACTCTGCGGCTCCACTCATCCATCCGCTGGAGAATCTGTTTAGCATGAAGCAGACCATCAAGGTCGTGTTCCCACGCCGTACGATTACCAATGCCAAGGGCCTCCAGTTCGCTGACAGAAGAAACCAGTTGTATTGTTGCCTGACGTTGCTGCTCTTTTTTGAGAGCGCGCCTGAACCGGTGATGGAAGGCGCCAACCAAGTAAGCCTCAAGGTCTGCGATCTCGCCACGCTTCCCATTCAGCCGTTCGAGTGTCTTTGAAACTGACAGCAGAACACCTTCCCACAATTCGGTGGCCAGGCTGGTCGCTTCGGGCTCCATCCCATGGCGTGACAGCTCCTTACGAGCGTGTGCCAGGACTTTTGGCCAAGCAGAGCAGGCCGCAGCTACCAGCTCACTTCCTGCGGCGGGAACGGAGGAAGTTCTTAGCCCAACGGAGGAAAGCACCCATTCGGGGCCAACTTCGGAGGCTACTGTATCCTGCTTGGTAAGCCGCGCAGGCGCGTGAATGGGCCCCTCCGATTGGTCTACCTCACGTTCCCAATTGTGCACAGCTTTGTCTGGTCCGGCCATCTCTAACCAATCAGTGGTGCGAAGGGTGAAGGGGTTACCGCAACCTCGATACCGCGGACCGGGGCACTACGAACAGAGCGCCAGGAAAGTGTTGCGGAATGTCACTGCGAGCCAGAGATGGGGAGCCAGTCACGAATTGGTGGATGTTCTCGTACATTGCTGCCATCGGAAACACGACCATCGTCGCTCCACCTTGGCAGCAGAGGGGCTGTGACAGATGCCCTGAAACCCCGACCTGACGATCGCGTAAGACCATCTGTTCCAGGTTGTCGGCGAGGCGAGAGTGGTCGCGTCACAGCGGTCGGAAAACCGGACAAAACGGAGCTCGGCAACCCAGTTTTCTGGCCCTTCTGCTCGCCCGCGCACTGCCTGTGGAGTGCCCAATCGCGTTCACACACTGGGTTGCTGAGGCTGAATCGCTCATTCATGGCGAGGTCCCCCCGCCAAGAGCTGTGTTTTCGCGTTAAAGGGAACCCATTGTTTTCTGAGGATTGCCACAGACTCTTGGTTTGGGCCCCTTTGCTCCGTTCCGACCTGCCAGAGCGGTTGCTCTGTTCCGCTGTCGCCGTGCGGATCACCGTGTCCATTCCCACACCCTCATCCAAGTTGAGAACATGAGAACTATCGTGGCGCACTACCGCCGGCAGGTGGTTTTTTTTCTTTTTTGTGGTCGGAACCCCGGACAGAACAGCTAGGACGAAGGGATCTCGAGCTGGTTAGTGAGCCCCTCGGCTAGTTGTCGTGCGTTTTTCTCCCTACGTCTCAATTCGCCATTTGCTGCCGGTACTCCGGCAAGTCTTCAGAGACGGCAAAAACACACACTTGCCCGTCGAACTGGATCCTCTCGGCGGAATAGGCCGTGAGCTTGATCTCGCCAGACTTGGTCCGAAGCTGAGTGATGACGTTACGAACCGGGCCGCCTTGCTTGAGTCGTGCAACCAATCGCGCGCGGTCCGCGAAATCTTCCCAAAGCCTCAGTTCGTGGACAGTGTGGCCAATCAACTCGGCGCGCGAATAACCATACCGGCGCACAAAGGCGGCGTTCACATCGAGGAAGCGGCCTTCCTCGAGCGTTGTGATCGAAAAGGCGATGGGGCAGGAACGAAAGACCTTCTGAAACTTTTCCTCGGAAATCCTTCGATCTCCTTCTGCCTGCTCCAGGGCCTTTTGTGCGGCGTGCAGGTCTGACAGCCGTTTTTCCAGCTCCGACCCATAGATTTCGGCACGCTCGTAAAGACGTGCGTTTTGGATCGCTGCGGCAGCAGGAATAGCCAACGACTTGGCCAGGCGGAGATGTTCTTGCAGGAAACTGTTTGGCTTGCTGTGGCCGACCGAAAGAACTCCCAACGTTTGATGGGAGGCAACGAGGGGAACGCAAAGCCAGCAGCGCACATCCCTGTGGCCTTTGAGAGCGTGCCATTCCTTTTCCTGCTTGGTATCCGGCAGCAGCACGCTGTCTTGGTTTGCCAGTGTGCGCTGCAACAGAGGGAAATCGGCAGCATCGAGAGTCAGTGGATAATCGGAGACCTTCTTTTCGGGGCCGTGGCGCAACCTTTCTCGCGCCACAAACAGGCGTGAGTCGGCTTCCAGGAGCAGTACTCGTGCGCTCTCGCAAGGAATCAGTTCCGCCAAAGACTGGAGTAGCGTGTCCAGAACGTAGTCCATGCGGAGGTCCTGGGTCAGGGCCAAGGTTGCCTTGCGTAATGCGTCGGCTTCTGCCCAGGCAGACTGCGCCAGGGCGAGGTTCTTTGCGACTTGTTCCTCCGCTTCCTTCTGCCCAGTAATCTCCAGTACGGTGCCGACAAGCCGGCGGATCCTACCCTCAGCGTCCCGCACTGGAAACCCACGCGCCCAGACCCAGTGCACCTCGCCCCCAGGGCCTACGGTCCGGAACCTTTCATTGAACTGTCCAGTCTGGGTTGCCTCTTCGAGTTTCGCGAGCATATGGACACGGTCGTCAGGATGGATGAGGTCTTCACAAGAAGAAGGGTTTTCCATCAGCGACTGACACGAACGGCCGGTGATGGTCTCGTAGGCTTGGTTGACGTAGAGGGCGTTCTTGGTCTCCGCATCGATCATCCAGAAGATTTCCTGGATGTTCGTGGCCATCTGTCGAAAGCGTTCTTCGCTTTCGCGAAGCGAAAGCTCGGCGCGCCTGCGTTGCGTGATGTCACGAAGAATCATCACGTGCCTGCCCGGCAGGCAGTCGGCTTTGGCTGTGAACTCCACGAAGACGAAGGAGTGGTCCTTCCGTAGCAATTCTGCTTGACCGCTGTTGTATTTCTGGTTTAACAGGCGGTCCCAGGCGGCTATGAAGTCGCTTGAGCTCTTGTAGAAACGGTCGATGGGTTGGCCGATCAATTCCTCGCGCCTGATTCCGAAAAGCTGCTGCGCCGCGGGGTTGGCTTCCTGGCACACGCCCTGATCGTCGAGGATCAGAAAGGTGTCCAGGGCATTCTGGAAGACGGCTTGGAACTCGCGTTCGGTCGATTGGAGAGCGCTGGCTGTCTGCCGATGCTCTTGGTGTAGTTGTACCAAGAATCTGGCGTGCAGGAAGATCACAACGCAAAGAGCCGCGATCAGGGCAACAAGCAGGATTGAGAACACTTCCAGCCTCTGAGGCCTGGCTCCCAATACCGCCACGAGCAGAATGACGGAGACTACGGCGAAGACTATCGAAATGACCCGCCAACCGCGATCTGGCGCCCCTCTGGGAAAAAGTTCACGGCGCAGTGGGCCAACCGGATCCATGGCGTTACCGCGGGGAGGCAACTGGCATCACCACGGCCAGGTCGACGATGAGGTACATTCTGGTCCTAACGGCCAGTTCCGTCGCGGTTCGGGGGCGATAGTACGCGCCTGCGTTCCGTGCGTCAAGGCGCGGTCAGGCGCGGCCAATGAGAACCAGACCGGTACGTGCCGGGTCAGACTGGTTCGCACAACGGAGGCTAGCCGGCGAAGGGGCCTTGTTTTACGCGATTTTCTCAAGTGGCGCTGGCTCTGGCGCAGCGCTTGAGGGGGACCGCGTTACGAGAAAGCGCTGTTCTCGGTCGTCCTGCGCTGATTTCCTTCCTCACTTGGGACGGAGGGAACACTCCGCTCGCATTGGTGTCCCGAATGTCGCGGAAATGCGCCGCTGGAGGCGACCTCGCCCTCAGCTACGGGCGCAAACGCGGCTGAGCGCGGGTCTCTCAGCATGCTTATCTTCCGGCGAGTTCTGTTGGGATGAGAGATTTCTTGAGGTTTCAAGGACCTTAGCGTAATAGGCTTGTATTTGCACAGCATAATTTGCTTGTGACTTTATGCATGATATGCTTGTATATACACGGCATAATAAGCTTGTAGCCACCCAGGACGTGTCGAGGCCTCATCATGCCCAAACCGAACGAAAAACTGGCGGAATCGCTTGCCGCGCTTCAGGAGATTCAGAAGGACAGGCGCCGCATTTTCCGGTCGCGCGAGCTGAGCCGCACGCACCGGGAGCGGCTGCTTCGCAACGGCTTTCTGCGGGAAGTGATGAAGGGCTGGCTGATGTCCTCCAGCCCGAGCGCGGGCGAGGGCGACAGCACACCATGGTATGCGTCCTTTTGGGAGTTCTGCGCAAGCTACTGCCAGGACCGGTTTGACGATGCGTGGCACCTGTCGCCCGAGCAGTCGGTTCTTCTGCATGCGCAGAATACCGTGATTCCGACGCAGGTGGTGGTCTACAGCCCGAAGGGCACGAACCACACGATGAACCTGCTCTTCGGCACATCCCTTTATGACCTCAAACAGCCGGAGATGCCGCCCGCGGCGGACCTGTCGGTCAAGGACGGGCTGAGGCTGTTTTCTCCTGCGGCAGCATTGGTGAAGGCTCCGGAGGCTTTCTTCACCCGCAATCCCATCGAGACTCAGGTTGTGCTCGCGGGCATTCGTGACGCATCGGATGTGCTGCGGCTTCTGCTCAACGGCGGCCACTCGGCAAAAGCAGGGCAGATCGCCGGAGCGTTCCGCCGCATCGGCCGCCCGCAGATCGCCGACGAGATCGTCAGGGCCATGAAGTCCGCGGGATACGACGTGCGCGAAATCGATCCGTTTGCATCGGAGCAGACATTCGGCGTTTTGCCCGCCGCTACAGCGCCCATCGTCGGGCGCATGCAGACGATGTGGGAATCGATGCGGGGAGTGGTTGTCGAAACGTTCCCGAAAGCGCCGGGCCTTCCGGGAAACAGGAAAGAGTATCTGCGCTTCGTGGACGACATCTACAAGAGCGACGCCTACCACTCGCTGTCCATCGAGGGGTACAGCGTCACGCCTGCGCTGATCGAAAGAGTGCAGCGGGGAGACTGGGACCCGGATCATCACGACGCCGATCGCCAGAACCGCGACGCGCTGGCGGCGCGCGGCTACTGGCAGGCTTTCCAGAAAGTGAAGGAAACGGTGGGCGAAGTGATTGCAGGCGGCAATGCCGGCGCCCTGGTGCGCACGGCTCACAAGGAGTGGTACCGCGAATTGTTCCAGCCCTGTGTGGCGGCTGGCCTGATTAAGGCCGGGGCGCTCGCGGGCTACCGGAATGACGCGGTCTATCTGCGCACGTCGCGGTATGTGCCGCCGCGCTGGGAAGCTGTGCGCGATGCTATGCCGGCGCTCTTCGATCTGCTGGAGCATGAACCCGAGCCCGGCGTCCGCGCCGTGCTGGGGCACTGGCTGTTCGGCTATATCCATCCCTATCCGGACGGCAACGGGCGGATGGCGCGGTTTGTGATGAATGCGATGCTGGCGTCAGGCGGCTATTCTTGGACGGTCATCCGGGTTGAGGATCGTAAGGCCTATCTGGCGGCGCTGGATCGCGCCAGCATCGACATGAAAATTGAGCCGTTCGCGGAATTCATCGCCGAACGGGTGCGGTGGTCGATGAAGCAGGTGACTGCGAAAGCGCACGCGTAAAGCGGAGCGCGACCGTATCGACCAAGCGATTTCGGCACTTGAAGCCCTCAACTCGACTGGACGCCGGAGAGTAGGTCGTCCGCCAAGAGCGGCAGGAAAGACGCGCAGGCGTGGTCGCATGAGTGCTGCAGCGCGGAGGAAGCTGTCGCGGCTGCTGAAGCAGCGCTGGGCGCAGGGGAAGATGAAGCCGAGGGCGAAGTGAGCTGCGCACCGATGACCAATCCTGGGCAATCGTTGGCGATGAGTTGCGGATCGAGCTGCGTCAATTCCATAGTGTGCGGTGTCCCTTCTTTATTGCAACACTGGCTAAGATTGGCGGCCAGAAAACGCGTCTGGCAGTGCGCATACCAACAGCGCGGCTACGTGCTCAAAGCACCTGATGGGCAACGAACGCACGAGTATGCGGCCGGTGAGCATCCGTTCTTAAACGACGAGGCACCGCGCGGCGATCTCCTCCACAACATCCTGCATTTCGCCCCCCTTGATCCGCAACATTTCAACCCCGACGTCCCGCCTGCGCTCTCTCAGATCATCTTGCGACTTCTGCGCAAAGACCGCACTGAGCGATATGCCCACGTTCAGGAGCTTCACGACGCGCTCAGGGTAATCCGCTGACCGGCGTTGCACCGCTCACCGCTCTAACGGAGAATGGTCGGCCCTAGCAGACGATTTTCGAACTCTCACTCTGCCCGCGGTACCTGGGTTAACTCCGCAAGGCGTTTGAATTTGCGCATCCCCGCGCTTCGCAAACCGCGACATGATGGCGCCGGCAACTGGCGGCGGAAATCATCCACAGGTTGGCGTACATCGGGCAGGCCAGCAGTCGTTCAACAGCTTCGACAGCACGTCGGCAGCGCTGTATTTCGTTCCGATGGGCGGCAGGAAGCGTGCGATTCCGATCAGGCAATCACCCGAAGTGACCAGGCCCGCTTCGATGTATTTGTGGTTCCGCACCTGGGGAAGTCCGATGTTCGCCAGCAGCGTATTACAGAGGCATTTCCGGCCTGTCGTGTGCTCCAGTGTTCCACCCTTGGAGACGTACACGGTTACCGGTTCCCCGGGGCACCGGTAACCGATGGCGCCCTCCGCCGTTCGATACGCCTCCCGCAGATACCCGAGATCGCAGATGCGGGGCCTGGCTGCGTAGACTTCAAGCTCCGACAGCGAAGCCTGCAACTGAACGACTTTGAACGGAAAGCCGGTGGGAGAGGCCACTGGATCGGTAAACACCCGCGCCTCGCCAGCGATGGCCTTGTCCAAAACCGCCTGCTTGTAGTCGTCTCTCAGCCCTGACTCGGCACAGAACGCAAATGCCGTTCCGACCTGCACGCCTGCGGCGCCCGCGTCCAAGGCTGCGCGGACCTTATCGGGACATCCATATCCACCCGCCAGCCAGAATGGCAGACCCAAGGCGCGCATCTTCTCAAGGTCGGCCTGGTCCCGTTTTCCGTAGATCGGTTCTCCCAGTTCGTTGAGTTGGAGTTTTCCCCGCGGCGGCGCATTGTGGCCACCCGCGGTATTTTCTTCCACCACGAAGCCATCCACTCTGCCGTTGGCTTTCTTCAGGATCGCCGCCGCCAGGGTGTGGGAAGAGATGATGGCAATAAACTTCGGGCGCCGCAGCGGCGGCAGATTGCGCTCCATAAACTGCTGCGGCACAAATGTAATGGTGGTGTCGTCGCTCTCCAGCGCCCCGCTGACCTGCAGCGGATAACTTGCAGACTTGTGGTCCACGAAGCGATCGAGCACGCCAGGAATCTTGAGAGGAATGCCGGCCCCCATCAGGACGTATCCCACCCCCGCCAGCATGGCGCCGTAGAGAGACGGCAGGTGCGGCATCTGGACCTTTTCCAGATAGTTGATTCCGACCGCGTGGTTGTGGCCTTCACGGGCAAGAAAGACCTCGGCAAAGTTGGCGGCGATGCACAGCTCTGTGAGTTCCCGAGAACTATCTTTTTCATACATCGGCAGGCGCTGGTAAGAAGCGCGCTCCGGCTTGCCGCCGGCGATGTAAAACGTCCGCCAGATGCGCTCGGCCATGCCCGGAAATGGAAAATGATCGAGGGCGTGCCGCATGTGCCCGTCGGGATCTCCCTCCTGCAATCGCCGGGTGAAGATCTGATCCAGTGCCGTTCCGGAAACCACTCCGAGCTGACCAAACTGGGAGACTGCACGCGCGAGTCGCCAACTGGAGACGCCCGCGCCCATCCCGCCTTGAATGATTTTCGGGTAGCCGATCAAAGGAAACATTCTCACTCGACATTATTTCAGGGCTGGCGAATGCTGATTGTCGCAGTTTTGTAATAGTTCTGGCGGGTGGGGAGTATTTGAACGGTTTGGTCGGGGAGAGAGAATTTGAACCTCCGACCCCCTGGTCCCGAACCAGGTGCTCGTGCGCAACGGGGCTGATCTGCGACTGACTGTTGGTCAGTCTAGGCCCTTGCGTTCACCGGGCTCCCGGAGGCAATTGTGCGTTTGATGTGGGCCAGACAGGTCAGTCCTCGTGGGACACGAGCATTAGCCGATAATATCTGCGCAGTTGCTTGACATCGTCGGTTTGGATCAACCGCTGGATCTTGGCACGGAGCGCTTCGGCACTGTCGTCAACGCCCTCAAAGAAGAAAAGATCGCTCATGGATACTTCCAATTCGTGCGCGATGCTAGCGATTACGTCGAGGGGAGGTGTATCAATGCGGCCGGTTTCGACGCGGGTGATGTAGTTTGCCTCTTTGCCAATCCTCTCCTCCAGTTGGCTCTGGCTCAGTCCCTTGGCCTCTCGTAGTGTTCGGAGGCGATCCCGAAACAGCCTGGCTTCATCTGAACCCATCGTAGCAAGGACGTTACTGGCAATCCTGGATCAAAATGAAGTACGCAATAGGCAGTTTTATATTGCGATTTAATACGTATTGAGTATTATCTCCGGCAAGGGCAAAGGCCCTGCCGCGTCATGCCGAATACAGCGGGGACTGCTCCATGCGGTGGACAAGTTCCGAGGGCCGGACATTTAGACACTTTGCGAAACGAACAATCATTCTGATGGTGGGGCTTTGTATGCCGCGTTCCACGGCACTGATGTACGTTCTGTCGATTCCGCTCTCCATGAATAGCTCCATCTGCGAAATTCCTCGGCTCTTGCGAACCTGCCGCAGGGCCTCGCCAAACGCCCTCTCTGGTCCAGATCGAGGCTGAACTTGTCTGCGACGCTTGGCCATGTCGGAATCATTGTTCTAGCAGTGATGGTCATAAGCCAACGGATCATAACCAACATTTCGGCCCGCCTTGTCTGGGGGGTAGCATGAGTTCATCGGCTGCCCGCAATCTCCCAGGCGGTTTTGGAAAGCGCATATCGGCGCGCACGGCAGGACTCGAAGATCCCGAGGTAGCCCTGACCAAGGCGGAAAGATCGCAGCCGAGCGAAGCGCGAGATCCGGGGCCGGGTAGAGCTTATCCTAGCGTCGATGGCCTTGAATTCCCGCCCGCATTTCCTGATGAAGTTTTGATGGAGCGCGTCTCTGATGGCGACAGGGAAGCGCTGGCTGGCCTGTTCCGCCGATATGCTCGCCTCGTGCGTACGATTTCTTGCCGAATCCTGCGAGATGAGGCTGAGGCGGACGACCTACTTCAAGAGGTTTTCTTGTTCATCCATCGAAAGTGCGAAGCCTTTGACAGATCCAAGAGTTCGGCACGGTCCTGGATCGTCCAGATGACCTACCATCGCGCTATCGACCGGCGCCGTTACCTTCAGGCACGTCACTTCTACACGCGCGTTGATCTCAACGGTGCGGCGGAAGTGCCGGATCCGCGGTCGAATGGCGCGACCCATGACGGATCTGTCGGCGAACTGATCGGCAGAACGACAGTCCAAGGTCTTCTCGGTACGCTCACCGAAGACCAGCGCAATACCTTGAGTCTCTATTTCTTCGAGGGCTACACATTCGACGAGATTGCCACCAAGCTCGGCCAATCTTGGGGGAACATCAGGAATCATTACTATCGCGGCCTGGATAAACTGCGAAAGCAGATGTTCTCGGACAAATTGCCGGGCCGTCAGAGATGTGATACAAAGTGACCTTCACAGTAGGAGCCGGGGCGTTGTCGACTTCACCCCATGACGAGTTCCTCGAGCTCTGTGCCATCTCGACCTCGGGCCAATTGACCGAGGCAGAACAGACGCGGCTGCAGGAGCATCTGGCCGTCTGTTCCTCCTGCCGGGAAGCCATGCAGCAATACGAGGCGGTGGTCAGCAAAACCATTCCTGCCCTGGCGCCCGACCCAGAGAATATCGAATCCGATCCCGCATGGTCACAAGACCAAGCAGAAGCGGCGCTCTTCCAACGGCTAGCGCACGAGAAGGAGGAAGCGGGAACAGACCGAGGCGGAGGGGAAGGGGAGGAGGCCTCGGGAGAGTTCAGCGGAGTCCGCCTCTCAGCTAGCCAAGCAACATGGCGTAACGTCTGGGTGCTTTATACGGCTGGCATTGTGCTTTTCATAGCTCTAGGTGTTTGCGCCTACGAGGTCGGCATCCGCCGCGGCACAGAGACGGCCGTGCTTGCGCCTCCGGCAGGCCAGCGGAATCAATTCGCATTGGAACAGCAGGTGAGCGATGCCGGGCATGAACGCCTGGTTTTGCGTGCCCAAGTCGAGGAACGCGACAAAGAGATTGCAGCACTCCGCCGCCAGTTGGAACAGCAGTCTGCAGAAACAAGCCGGGTCAGATTGACCCAGGATAGGCTGGAGAACGATCTCCGTAGCGGAGAGACAGGCAGGCAAAAGGTTCTTCAAGAGCGTTCTGACTTGGCGCAGAAACTCGAAGCAGCGCAGGCCAAAGCCCAAGGTTTCCAAGAAAAGCTGGATTCCCTTGAAAGGCAGTCGGCTCAGGACAAACGGCAGGCCGCAACACTAGAAGCGAAGGTCAATGAGCTCGATCGCTTGCTCCACGATCGCGAGGTAACTCTCGGCCAACGGGAGGACTTGCTCGCTCATGACCGTGACATCCGCGAGTTGATGGGCGCACGAGATCTCTACATCGCCGAAGTGTACGACGTCGCTCGTGACGGAAAGACCAAAAAGCCCTATGGTCGTGTGTTCTACACGAAAGGAAAGTCGCTAATTTTCTACGCCTACGATCTGGACCAGCAGACCGAGGTGAAGAACGCCCGAACCTTTCAGGCCTGGGGCCGGCGCGGACCAGACCGGCAGCAGGCATTCAACCTCGGCATTTTCTACGAAGATAATGCCGCAAAGAAGCGGTGGGTGTTGAAGTACGCCGACCCTAAAACGTTGGCGCAAATCGATGCGGTCTTCGTCACGGTCGAGCCCCACGGCGGAAGCCAAAAGCCTAGCAGCAAACCCTTTCTGTTTGCCTACCTGCGAGTCGATCCAAATCATCCCTGATGTCCGGAAATCAATCCTAAGAAGAAAGTTCGTAACGCTTTTTTTCTGGAAGAATTGATACAAATAAGACGGGGCATCCGTAGACCGGATGAATCGGCATGAATCCTTCCACAACAGGAGCGGCCCCCGTGAGAGTCAGCCTCCCAATCCAATTCTTGCTTCTAAGTCTTCTCCTCACCACAGTGGCAGTATCGCAGTCTCCGACCGGTACAATCAGTGGCCTCGTGCTTGACCCCTCGAACCGGGTGATCGTTGGTGCTGACGTCGTGGTCGTGAACGACGCCACGGGTGTCCAGTACCCCACAAAAACCAACGATGAAGGCATCTACGTGCTACCGAATCTGCCGCCTGGGGCCTATCGTCTTCAGGTTTCCAAAACTGGATTCAAGACGCTAATCAAGCCCGATATCGTTCTCAATGTACAAGACGCCTTGTCGATCAATTTTACTCTCCCGATTGGGGCTGTTTTCGAGACGATGACGGTGGAGGCCGGTGCTCCGCCCGTTAACACGGAGTCCGCGGCTGTCAGCACAGTGATCGACAGCAATTTCGTCGAAAGCTTGCCGCTGAATGGCCGCAGCTTCAATACCCTACTTCAGCTCACGCCGGGAGTTGTTATTGCCCCGTCCACCTCAGTCAGTCAGGGACAGTTTAGTATCGCTGGCCAGAGGACGAGTTCGAATAATTTCCTCGTTGATGGAGCATCGGCAAACTTTGGCATTGCACCGACCGCCGGCCTTGGGACATCTGGAACTGGCTCGGCCCAAGCATTCAGCGTGCTTGGGGGCACCAGCAGCCTGGTGTCCGTAGAAGCTGTGCAAGAGTTCCGGGTTGAAACCTCCTCGTTCGCACCTGAGTTCGGTCGTTCTCCCGGAGGGCAAGTGAGCTTGACGACGCGCTCAGGGACGAATCATTTTCACGGAGGGGCGTACGACTACTTCCGAAACGATGTCCTCGACGCAAACAACTGGTTCGCTAACAACGCCGGGAAGCCACGTGCGGCAGAACGCCATAACGATTTTGGCTTCTCTTTCGGAGGCCCAATTCAAACTGACAAGACCTTCTTTTTTGTCTCCTACGAAGGTGCCCGACTGAGGCAGCCAAGTACGGGCATCCTCCAAGTTCCTTCCGAATATGCTCGAAGCATCACGCCCAGCCCATTAGCTCCGTTTTTGGCCGCGTATCCTAAGCCGGATAACCCAGCTGTGACACCAGGCATCTACACGGGGCAGTTTACCGGTAACGACTCCAATCCTTCCACAATCAATGCGAGCAGCATTCGGGTTGACCACACCTTTGGTAGACTCTCCGTATTTGGTCGCTACAACGTCGCTCCCTCGAAGGCGGCTGTCCGCGGAGGCAGTGAGGTCGACACCGTTGATGTTGGCACGAAGACGTTGACTCTCGGGGGCACAATGCTGCTGACTCCTCAACTGTCAACCACAGTACTGTCCAAATTAGCTGAGGCTCCGGCTCAGCTTCGTTGAAAACGGGGGACATAAGCTTCCTTACCCGCCTTCGCACAAAGCAGGTTGGCTCTTCAAAAATCGAATCTCCCGATCGATGCTGTCTAGATTGCGCCTCCTGAAACTCCCAATTTGGCCAAGGTCTGTTCCTTGGGAAGTAGGCTGCTGTCCAACTACTGCCAGGCCATCGCGAGTTGTTCCGGCGGTGATTCCGGCAGCTCCGGTGCTTGAAAGGGGTGATCGATCCACACCCACAAATCGCGGTACACGAACAACTGTTGCCGCAGCAGCGCCACCAGATTCGACAGCGACCAGCCAAACGTCGCTTTCAGTTGCAGGTACTTGATCAGCAGCATGGCGATCAACGCCGCCCAGATCTGGGTCTTCAGCGCATTGGCCGAGGTGCCCACGAAGGTCTTAACCCGAAGCGACTGCTTCAAGGCCTTGAAAAAAAGCTCGATCTGCCAGCGCTGCTTATACACCTCCGCCACCGTGGCCGCGGCCAGCGTCAGGTGATTGGTGACAAACACCAGCCTCCGGTCCTGCTCTTCGTCGTAGAACTCGATGCGGCGGAAATAGCACTCCCGCCCGCTGGTCGAGATCGGGAGCATCGATGATGGCGAGCAGCTGTCCGGCTCTTACGTGATCCCCGATGTCCACGAAGCGTTTTCTTATGTACCCGGAAGCTCGCGCGTAGACGGGCGCCTCGATCAATGCGGTGGAGGAACCGGGCAACGTTAACTCCGCCTCTGCGCTCGACCGGGATACGGGCGTCACTATTACGGCCGGCGCTTGATTGTTCTGGCGTTGTTCTTGGGCGATCGTCTGGTTCCGACGGAATCGTGGGATGTATCCCGCCACCAGAATCAGTCCGAATACCACCGCCACCAGAAGCGCAACGCGCAGCACCGCGCTTGTGGAGCGGAGGTCGACGTGTTCCTCTGGCGAAGCAGCCTTGGCCGCCACCACAGTGGCCTCCAGTTCCTCCTGCACCTTGGTCCCGCCCCTGCCATGCTCGTAGCTGTCGTTTCTAGAGCTCATTTTGTCGCTCGCATTTCATCGCTCAGTTGAGTCCCACTTGGTAACAGTTCTTCGTGCCACTCAAGGTCGATTTCTTTGTCCCAGTCGATCGGAGCTTTCTTGCGGAATAGTGTGTAGAAGATGGGCACGATGAACAGCGTGGTCACGGTCGCGAACAACAGTCCGCCAATCACGGCTCGACCGAGCGGAGCGTTCTGCTCGCCGCCTTCCCCCATTCCCAATGCCATGGGCAGCATTCCGATGATCATGGCCAGCGCGGTCATGCAGACGGGCCGCAGGCGGGTGTATCCGGCCGATAGCGCACCTTCAAGGGGACCCTTGCCCGTCGCGCGTTCGTCATTGGCGAACGTCACCAGCAGAATGCTATTCGCCGTCGCTACACCAATCGCCATGATCGTTCCCATCAGAGATGGCACGCTAAACGTCGTTTGCGTGATGAAGAGCATCCAGGGAATTCCCGTGAAAGCCCCGGGAAGCGCCATCAGGATGATGAAAGGGTCAAGCCAGGATTGGAAGTTAACCGCCATCAGCAGGTATACGAAGATCACCGCGAAGGCGATGCCGATTCCGAGCCGCAGGAACGAGTGGTGCATGGTCTCTACCTGGCCGCGCATGACCAGCGATGATCCCTGCGGCAGGCGCCCTGATTTCGTCTCGTTATCAAGGATGTTTTGGATATCCCGTGCTACAGCGCCCAGGTCTCGAAGGCCGGTGTCGCAGAAAATGTCGTACACGGGCTGAATGTTGTAGTGGCTCACAATGTCCGGGGCCGAGCTGCGCTCCACGTTTGCAACGTTGGATAGAAGTTGCGTATCCCGCGTACCGCCGGCTGAAGCCGTGATCGGTGTACTCTGCATTGCGTCCATGGAATTGATCAAGGCCTGCGGTGTCTGCACCGTCACCTGGTAATTCACGCCGCTTGCAGGGTTCACCCATTGGTTGGGCGCTGTCTGATAGCTGCCGCTCAGCGAAATAAGAACGTTTTGCGCGACATCTCGCTGTGTGAGCCCGAGTTGCTGCGCTTTCGCTCGATCCACGGTTACGTTGAATTTCGGGTGGTCGATCTGCTGGTGAATGTGCGCGTCGACAACACCGGGAACATGGCGGATACGAGTGAGCAGTTTTTGCGCGAGGTCATAATTCCGGACGGCATCCCGACCCACGACCTGAACGTCAATGGGCGCGGACAGGCCGAAGTTCAGGATCTGTTCCGTCATGTTCGCGGCGGTAAAAAAGAACACCTCGTCGGGAAATTTCGCGGTGAGCTCCGTCCGAATGCGCCGTATGTATTCGCTCGTGGGTCCATGTTTCTCCGGGTTCAGGGCGATCAGGATATCGCCATCGGAACTGCTAATCGTAGGCGAGTCGCTGAACGCCAGATTCATTCCGCCAGGGAGCCCGATATTGTCAATGACGACTTGAACCTCATTCGGCGGAATAATGCGTCGGATTTCCGCTTCCACCTGGGCAAACACCTGCTCAGTGGTTTCCAGCCGCGTCCCCGCCGGGCATCGCACATGCAGCCTCATTTGGCCGGAGTCCACGTCAGGGAAGAAGTCTTGACCGATGATCAGCACCAGGAGCGACGACGCGGCCACGAACAACGTGAAGAGAAGCATCACGAGCCTGCGGTTGTGCAGGCTCCACTCCAGCAACCGCCGATAGCGCTCGCGGAAGCGTTCGAAATGGTCATTGAACTTGAAGTGAATTCCCCAGACCCATCCGAGTCCCTTGCGGTGCGCTCCGTGCTTGCCTTCTTCGGTGGCATAAATCGGAACCTCAGCTCCGAGCATGTAGTGCACCATGGTCGGCACCAGCGTTCGCGAAAGGAAATAGGAGGCCAGCATCGCAAAAACGACCGCCATGGCGAGAGGCGTGAACAGGTAACGCGCCGCTCCGGTCAGCAGTAGCACCGGAACGAAAACGATAGAAATGGCCAGCGTGGAAACGAAAGTTGGGATGGCAATCTGCTGCGCACCATCGAGAATGGCGCGCGTCAGCGGTTTTTTCATTGCCATGTTGCGGTGTACGTTTTCGAGTTCTACCGTTGCATCGTCCACCAGAATGCCGACTGCCAACGCCATCCCGCCCAGGGTCATGATGTTAATGCTCTGGCCAAGGGCACTGAGGATGACCTGTGAAGTCAAAAGCGACAGCGGGATCGACGAACAGACAATCAGGGTGCTCCGCCAGCTGCCCAGAAAGATCAGAATCATCAAGGCGGTCAACAATGCCGCAATCATGCCTTCCTGCAATACTCCATACATCGAGGCGCGCACGAAAATCGACTGATCGAACAGCGGAGTGATTTGCAGGGCCTTCGGCAGGCTGGCTTTAACGCGGGGCAGGGCGGCCTTGATCGCCTTCACGATGTCCAGCGTGGAAGCCTGACCGTTTCTGATCACCGTGAGCAACGCCGACCGGCTGCCATTTGTGCGGACGACGTTTGTCTGAGGTAGATAGCCGTTGTGAATCTCGGCAACGTCCTTCATCAGTACTACGGCCCCGTTGGCGGCCCGAATCGGCAGCTCATTCAACCCGGCAACGGTTAAGGGACTGCTGTTCAAACCGACGAAGTACTCGCGGTCGCCCATCTTCGCCGAACCTGCAGGCAGGGTAAGATTCTGCGCGGAAAGTGCATTTGAGACATCAGCAGGAGAAAGATGTTTGGCGTAAAGCTGATTGGGATACAAGTCCACCATGATTTGGGCTTGCTTTCCGCCGTAAGGCGGCGGGATGGTAGCACCCTGCACGGTGGCTAATTGGGTTTTGATGAAGTTGAATCCGAGGTCATACAGTTGTTGCTCGCTCAGCCCTTCACCCGAGAGACCGAGCTGCAGAATCGGGACAGACGAAGCATCGTACTTGACGATCTGCGGAGGAAGGGTGCCGGGCGGCAAGAACCTCAGGGCCGTCTGCTGGATGGCGGTCACCTGCGCAATCGCCAGGTCGATCTTTACGTTGGGATGGAAGTAGACCCTGATGATGCCGACACCACTGTAGGAGTGCGACTCCATGTGCTCGATATCGTTCACCGTCGTCGTCATGGCGCGTTCGGAGATCGTCACTATGCGGTTCGCCATGTCCTCCGGCGAAAGCCCGCTGTAGGTCCAGATGACACTGATGACCGGAATATCGATGGCCGGAAAGATATCCTTCGGCGTGGTGGTAATGGCAGAGATGCCGAGAATGAAGATCAGCAGAGATACGACCACGAACGTATACGGTCTGCGAAGAGCTAAGCGGACAATCCACATTTTTCTGATTCCTTACCCTGGACCGCGCGGTGCGTGCTCGTGTCGGTGCGCTCCTGGTTGGATAAACCAAAGCTGCACGCCGAGGTCGCGATGGAATACGTCTCTCTTCGAATATTCAGCGCCAGAAGAGTTCCGTTTCAGGAATGGCGCGCTGGCGTGGTTTGCGTTCGAACTTCTCGGCTGATACTGCCAATACATGAGAGTAGACGAATCGTGCATAGAACACCGCCCTCGGGTCTAAAACACAGGCGTAGGCACCTTCCCCCATGCTGTTTCTGCCGGCAGACTCTTCGCATCAATAATCTGGAGCTCATGGACATTCAAATCCACCATGAAATCAGGCGTTCGAATTGCATTCATGGCAAACACATCGGAAGGCTTACTGCCTGGCGCGGCGGTAACTTTTACGAAAATCAATCTCCTCACCATACTGTCGCTCATGTCCGCGTCCATCATGTGCGCCGAATGACTGCCTGCCCCTGCATGATGACCTCCCGCCAAATGACCGAACGGATGTATTACAAAATCGGTGATCATGCTCATGGAATGATGCTGCTTATAAAGCTGCCAATCGCCGCCTGTGTCGCCCATGAGGCCCTGCATGATGTAATTGGTTGGCAAGAAGTAGACGAGGTACAGCGAGTGGGGATCCAGTCGGGATTCGACTTCTGGAACTTGGAGTATGTCGCCCATCCTGAACTCCAACATGGGCTGATCTCCGGGGACAATCGGAAGCGCGACCACATTGCCCTCGGACCAAAGGGGCAAATGATGAACGGTGTAATCACGCAGGAGAAATGCCCCTCCCATTGCGAGCCCTGCGACCACGACAAAGGCGGCCACTTTCCCGCCACCCGTTGAGAAATGAATCGCGGCTTCAACCTTCTTCGGCAGCAGCATTCCTGTGGTTTTCATGTACGCGGGGTATGTTTCCGGATGCTGCTTCTGCATCCGGCGCTCTTCATCTCTGGCCAGCAGGTAATAAACGAACACCATCAAGATCCAGAGGATCACAACCAAAAATCGCGGCCAGAGAATCGCCAGGCCAATTCCGGCAACCGCCAGGCTGAGGTACTGCGGGTGCCGAATGTGGGAATACAGGCCCTTCAACGCGGGCCCCGTTTTAAAGAACTTGCTGGCATAGACCTGGAGTGCGCAGATGAGAAAGACCACCATCCCGAGAACAAAAAGCACTGACCCCATGATGCGAATGAATTTCAGAAAGTCATTGGGGGGAACCAGCAGGTGGGTAAAGAAAAACGAGCTTAGCCACCGCGTCTCAGGATATTTCGCCAGCCCGAGAAGCACAGGGTTGAACGCCGAGTAGAAAAACCCGGCGAACGGGCTGATCATAATCAGGATTTCAAGACAGATAACGAAGTAAAGTACGATCGCGCTGTTCAGAAGCGTTCTGTTCTTGTTCATGTCACAACCTCAGATCTGCTGGCCCTTTCTTCACCGCGCCGGCTGAGCTTGCGCCTTAATGCCGGAGCCAGAAGGGGCGAAAGCTGGTTTGCAGCGCTCGGGTGTGCATTGGCTAAGCTGTAGAGCAACCCCGCTTTGGCGCCCGACGGAGTCTTTGCCAGCTGTCGGTCCCAACCTGCCAAGGTGGTCGAGAGAGCTCGCCGGAGGTGCTGCAATTCTTGGATACGTTCCTGCAGCGCCTTCAGCTTGTTCGCGGCGAGTTGGCGAACCTGTTGACATGGAGCCAGCCCCCGATCGCGAGCCCCGAGAATTTTGGTAAGCTCATCCACACTGAACCCAACGGCTAACGCCGACCGAATCACGCGCACGCGGCTAAGCGCTTCCAACGGATAATGGCGGTATCCATTCGCCGCTCGCGGCGGTGCAGCAAGTAAGCGCTGTCGCTCGTAATACCGCAGGGTGTCGGTGCTTACGCCCGCTAACCGTGCCAATTCGCCAGCGCGGTAGAACCGGCGCCCAGCGGTTCCCTTATTGCCATCTTGATTGTCCACCTTGGAACCTGTTCCGGAGTCAAGCGATTTCTGAGGCATTGTTTTACCCTCCCAGCCGGCTCATCGGCACAATGCGATCGAAAGCCCGGCGCCGATAATTACCGCCCAGGCAACGTTTACCTTCAGACGTAATGCGGCGAACGAGCCGACACCCAGCAGCAGATGGACTGAGTCCCACGTTACAGCTTCGGCAAAGCGGGCGGTAACGACTAGTAACAGCCCGACAAACGAACACAAAACTCCGGCAATGATCTTGTTGAACAAACGTGAACTGCGCATTCGCTCGAAATAAGGCGCAGTGGCAATGAGGATCAGGAATGAGGGCATGAAGACCGCCATCGTGGCAGTCACGCCGCCTGCCAGGCCCGCCAATAGATAGCCAATGAAAGTCGCGGTAATCACAATCGGGCCGGGTGTGACTTGTCCGAGCACAATTCCGTTGAGAAGCGTTGGACCATCCAGCCAGCGGTGCACCTCGACAACTTCGTGGAACATGAGTGGCACAGACGAGAACCCGCCGCCGAAAGCAAATAGGTCGATCCGGGACATCAGCGCCGCCAGATCAAACAGGTGCCGTTGGGTGGCCCAGAGCCCGAGAAATATAACCGCCGCTGCTGCGAGCAAGGCGATAACAGGCTTGGTGGTGTGGCGCATAGGCTGGCGAGTCGGCACAAGCAATACGCCAGGCGTCGTTTGCGATGCCGGGACGATGACCATCGCCACCAATCCTGCCAACACGATTACCAGGAACGGATTTGTCTCCCAAATAAACAAAGCTGCCGAAAGTGCAGCGAGGAGCACGTGCGGCCAGTGCTTAAGCGAGGATCTCCCGAAGGATACGGTCGCGTTCGCCACCAGCGCCACGATGATGGCGCGCAGGCCGCTGAAGGCTGAAACAACGATAGGAAGTTCATGCGTGCGTGCGTACAGAGCCGACAGCACCAGCATCAGCACAAACGCCGGCAGGCCGAACCCCACAAAACTGGCGGCGGCACCGGCCACCCCGCGCACCCGCAAGCCGACATACGCCGCAGTTTGCATTGCGGTCGCGCCGGGAATCGCCTGGCAGAGCGCCACGCCGCTATCGAATGCGTCGCCATCGAGCCACCGCTTCTTCTGTACCGCCATCTGCCGGATGTAAGCCACCATGGCCGGACCACCGAAGGCGGTCAGTCCCAAGACCAAAAACGACCTAAACAGGGCAAGCAAAGGTGGCGTAACAGTTGAGTCTTGAGCCACACGCGATGGCACACCTGGGCTCAGTTCGGTGATCGCCAACTCGATTTTCTGTTCGGCATCAGTGGGCAGCATACCGGCTTCAACTGTTAGCGACGTTCATCAGCGCTACGGTTCTATGACCACGTGCAACGTGTAAGCAGGGCCACCGGTCAGGTGAGCATTGATCTCTGCCGTTCCCGTCTGCGTACCCGCCGTGGCTTGACAGCGCACAATTCCCAAACGGGCGAACCCTGGTCCAAACGCGACTGGCGTAAGCGTCAGCTGCACCCCACCTGCAGTGATCGTGCCAATCCGTTCGTGATCGCTGAGTATTTCCAGGCCGCCCTCCGGTGCCGGACGCAACGAAATAGACGAGCGCGATTTATTAGGAAGATTGACCAGGAGGTCGATCGGCAGCGCCGCAGTCTCGCCACGCTTCACATGCTGCCCGTCCTCGTTTCGCCCCTCGTGCAGTTGGTTGTAGGCGGCGATAACAGGAACTGGAGCACTGGTGATTGCTGCCATTGCGGTGATGCTGCCGGAAAGCTCGCCGGCGTTGCTGAACTGGATCTCGATCGGGTAGTCGCCCGCCTTAGCTGGATTTGACTCTCCGGTTCTCAAATGAATTGCCTTCAGCCCTGGACGGTCGGGAGGCGCTGCCTGAATGGCTTCTTTGAGCGTGACAACGATCGTGCGCGAATCTCCGGGGTCAACGGCGACTTCAAACTTGACCGGGATCGCCTTCTGCGGCCATCCATAAAGAAAGACAACCTCAGGCTCAATGTGGGCGACCGGCGTAAACGCCTTGCCGAATTTGAAGCGCATGGTGGCTCCAGCCGGAACCGCATACCCCGGCTGTGCGGGGTCAGTGGGTTTATCCAGCACGATCCACGCCTCAAACGCCTGGCCTGCCGCCAAACCACTGCTGGTCATCGGCTGGTACGCCACGCTGGCGGATACAGCGTGGGCCTGCGTAGGACATAGAAGAACTGCGAACAGCACCGCGAGTAAGAAATGACGGAAGTGCTGATTACCCGCGATTCTGGACTGGTGTGAACGGACGCCCCATCGCCAGAGGTTCATAACCTTTCCCTCCTGCTCATCGTTTGCACTTTAGGAACGGCTTGCGTGCTGAGTGCAGTTGTTATTGTCCACCCTGGAACCTGTTCCGGAGTCAATAAAAAAAAACAAGAATGAGGATGCACATAGCGCCTTGGATCTTTCAGTCGGCAAAACCAGACGATTACGGGAGTTGGGCTTGTAGGAACTTCCAGCAAATCAGAATGCATCTGAGGGTCAAAAATGCCAGGTGCGTATCTGCCCGTCTCTCATACCGCACCCGTAATCGGCGAAACCGATTCAGCCATGCGAAGGTGCGTTCCGCCGCCCGGCATCCCAACCCTGAACCGTGGTCGGATCAACACCTAGTTTTGACGGGGTGTCACGAGTATTACCGGCAGCGAGAACTTGAGCAAGATTTGAGCAAGGAAAGCTCCGAACAGGGGGTAAAAAGGGCCAGTTGGAAGGGGGTACAAGCAAGGCGAATCAATAAGATAGAGAACCCACAAAGGTCTGCAAAACCTTCATGCGTGAGTTCGATTCTCACCCGCCGGCGAACAGCATCATCGCCGCGACTGCAAGATAGAAGCTCAATCGTTTCATTGGTTCCCACCTCCCGTTACTTTCGATTCAGCGGCGGTTTCCTTCACGCGTAAGTTGGCCCAGATTCAGACCGACGGTAAAGGAAACGGTATTCAGGTCGTAGCCCATACTCCGGCTGAAGGCGAGTTCAAGATTCCACAGCTTGTTCGGGTCGGCATCGATCCAAGTGGCGAAGCCGTGGTCACGGGTCAGATCGGGGCCGCCGACAGTCTCATGGCTGCTGCCGAACGCGCCGTGCTTGCTGCCGCTCCCGGACGCTCCCTTTTCCACGATCTTGCTGAAAACCTTCTGCTGTCCCGACGGCAGAATGCCGTACGCCGATCCACCGATACTGAAGTTGTGGCCCACGTCAATGTCCGCGCCGCCTTCAACGTGCGCGTTGAAGCCAAGTGACGTGAAGGGACGGCGGAAGAAACGTGTGTCGCGGATGGTGTTGCCCAGACCGGCCGCGACGAACGGCGTCACGCTCGAGAACGAATGGTCGAACCGGTTGTTCCAGTCAATTCCCACCCGACCGGTGCTCAAGCCCTTCTTGCTGTCTCCCAGCGGCACCGTGGTGGTGATGGCACTGGCATAATTCACGGCGGGGCTTGGCACCTTGAAGAGCATCTGCACATAGGGATCGCCCACGGCGCTCGACGTTGTACTCGCCGTGGTTGCCGTGGCTGAGGTGTGCGTGATGTCTAACGGCGCACCGAAGGTCAGGGCAAAGTGCGGGTTAAATTGGTATCCCGCAGAGCCGTTCAGGACGAACTCCTGGCCCAGCGTGTTAGCGCTTCCGCCGAACTCAACCCGTGAGATGAACCCCTTGTCGTCCTGCGGTGCGGCGCTGGTGTTCCGCACACCGGGCTGCGCCTGCGCCATCAATCCCACGCTGGCCGCCACCAGGCATGTAAGTCGGAGCAAGAACGAACCAGTTCTCACGCGATACACGGTACCTCCACCTCTTGCTTATCTGCTTAAGATACCGAATGGTAAACGGGTATATGTCCACTCACAACTAACCGTCGTCCAAGCAGTCCGAGCATCAGGATCTGAACGTTCGTAATCGCAATTGAGAGTTGGCATAGCTTCCGAGTGGCCCCCATTCGTCCATTGATACGCAGGTGGGCGTCGCAAAACCCACATTTATTGAAAACCCTTGCCGCGGGCCTTGGCTCAGCAGCCAGATGAGTACCCGGTTGAGCTGGGAATGCTAAAATCGGTGAGTGCGGCGGCGCATTCTGCAACTGGTCTCGCTGTTAGTGCTGCTTGTCTGCTTCGGGAGTCCCATCTCGGAGCTCTTCGACTCTTGGGATCACACGTTTCAAACCGGCAACGACATCGAATCTGCGCTGGTCGTCCTCGCATTGACGGCTGGCGTCGCTCTCGCGGTAGCGAGCGTGGGCATCAGCTCGCTGGTTAGATCTCGCTTTTCACCTGCTGGCCACCCGACAATTTCCAGCTACGCCGAACACCATTGTGGCTGCATCAACGCAAGCCACTCCCCGCCCATCCTAGCTCTTCGCATTTGATAGTCGCTCCACGCGCACAGAGTTGACGAATGTTCTACCACTCTGTCTAAGGGAGTCGGCCATGTTTACAGCTGTAACACGTAGAAGTTATCGAGCAGCGATCGTCTTCGTTTTGCTATTTATTCCTCTTGTCGCAGTTGGACAGTCGAGAACAACTGGAATTATTCAGGGTAGCGTTGTTGATCAGACCGGCGGCGCCATTGTGGGTGCGACGATTCAGCTTACGAATCCTGCCACAAACCAGACGCGTCGCGGAACAAGCGATTCGATGGGATCATTTCTGCTGGCCTTGGTACCGGTGGGCGTGTATCAACTCAAAGTCGAGTCGCCGGGTTTTGCTCCTTATCAGAACGGAGTGGTTGAAGTTAGTGTCGGCAGCGTCACTTTCGTTACGGTTCGCCTCGCGCCGGCCGCGGTCCAGCAGCAGGTCACCGTGTCCGAAGAGTCTCCGCCGATCGACGTGACGCAAACGACGGTCGCAAGCACCGTCGGGCCCGAGCGCATTGCGGAATCGCCAGTCGTCACCCGCAATTATCTGAATTTCGTCCTGCTGACGCCTTCCCTCAGTCAGAGCAACAATTCTCGGAGTGCGGTTACATCAAGTATTTTTGCCGATAGTGGCTTCGCATTTGCGGGCCTGCGGCCCCGCAGCAACAGCCTCTACATAGACGGCGTGGAAAATAACGATGAATTTGAAGGCTCAGTCCGCACTGAGCTTTCCCCCGAAACGATTCACGAGTTCCAAGTTGTGAACAATGGAATCTCCGCCGAGTCCGGAGGCGGGGCGGGCGGCTCAATCAATGTGGTGACCAAGAGCGGAGCAAACATTCACCATGGCGACGCGTTCCTTTTCATCCAGAATGGTGCGCTGAATGCAAAGGAGCCACTGACGAACGAGATCACCAAGCCGGAGCTCGACCGGGAACGCGTGGGCTTCGCGCTTGGAGGCCCGATCATTCGCAATCGCACCTTTTACTATTTCGCTGGCGAGCAGGAACGCTCTCGCGCAGACGACAGTTCGCTCATCGCGGCCCCGGCTGCATCAACGATCAATGCCTTACTCAGCTCCGGTGCTTATCCACGGCTGAGCACGCGGCAGCTGAATCCAAATTCATTTCGCGTCGAACGAGCTGAAACCGAGGCCTCCGGCAAACTGGACCATCAAATCAACGCGAGACATTCCCTTTTACTGAAGTATGCGTTCACGAACAACCGCGACGTTGGCGACGCGTTTAATGTGAGCGGTTTGGTTGACCCGAGCGGACGCGGAAGCAGCTTCACACGGGATCAAGGGCTCACCGTTGGTGTCAATTCCATTCTCAGAGCGAGTTTTGTCAACAACGCCGCCATTCAGGTCAGTCGACGAACCCAGGTATTGAAAACCACCGATCAGGCTGGCCCCGGCATCCAGATTGCTGGAGACGTAGAATTCGGTCGTCCGATCTCCGGGAACAGCCGCCGCACGGAGGACCACTACCAGGTCCTTGACGCCATATCGATATTACGAGGGCGCCATTTGCTCAAGTTCGGAATTGATCTCGATCACATCCACGAAGCGACTGCGGCCGGCGATGGCTTCGCAGGCTATTACATCTTCCCGACGTTGGCGGCATTCTTGAGCGGCACCCCCGACGAATATCTGCAATCATGGGGAAATCCCGGAACCCAATTTGGGGTCACCAGGTATGCGGGATTTCTTCAGGATCATTGGACGTTTTCGAAGCGGTTCACCGTTGACGCCGGCCTGCGCTACGATTTCGAGCGATTACCCTTTGATCTCCGGCAGGACACCAACAACTTCGCCCCGCGGGTTGGGACGGCATTCAGCCCATCAGAGAAATGGGTATTGCGAGCCGGTTTCGGCATTTTCTACGATCGCTATCTGCTCGCCGCAGTGCACCGAACTCTGCAGCTGAACGGGTCAAACGCGTTTGAACAAGTCGCATATGGATCACTCGCTGCGCAGATTTTCAATGCCGCATTGGGCGGCACCCCCGCCGGCCCGGTTGCGGGCATTTTGCCAACAATCTTCACAAGTTCCCCGAACATCTCGACCCCTTACAGTGAGATTGCGAGTGCAGGAGCCCAACGGCTGATCGCCACGAACTTAACCATCAGCGCGACGTATTTGTTCGCACATGGTGTCAAGTTGCCGCGCACCGTCAATGTCAATCTGCCGCCATCGACGGTGTTAACGTTTGCCAATGCATCTGCGTTGGGGTTCTCCACCGTCCTGCCGCAGCGGCTTGGGCGTCAAGTTTTTGGGCCGAACCGCCTGAATGGTGCCTTCGACCACATCTACCAGTGGCAAGATGAATCCAGCTCGACATACCACGGGTTTTCGATTGCTCTGAATCGCCGGTTTGCAAACGAAATTGAATTCTCTGCCAACTACACAGTCTCGAAGGCGCTCGACGACGCCTCCGATTTCATTGAGCAGCCGCAGAACCCATACGATATTCGTGCCGAGCGGGCACTCTCCGCGAATGACCAGCGGCATCGTTTCGTGTTTAGCGGCACGTTTGATCTGCCGTTTGGAGACGAGGAGGGGAGAAAACCAAAGAGGCTGATAGCGAAACTGTCTAGCAACATCGAAGCCGCGCCGATTCTGACAATAGGTAGCGGGCGCCCGATAAACCCGCTGACCGGGTTCGACGCCGAACACAGTGGCGCGTTTCCGTTGTCCTCGCGCCCTCTGGGATTTGCGCGTAATTCGCTCCACACCCCCAATCAGGTCCAACTTGATCTCCGGGTATTGAAGTATTTCAAGATCGGCGAGCATGGGAAGTTGGATCTTGTCGCCGAATCATTCAACCTGCTCAATCACACGAATGTCATCGGTCTGAACCAATTCTTCGGCCCGAGCGTGCCGCCGATTCCGGCGTTTGCCGCGCCAGCGAGAGCTGGAATCTCCCGCCAACTTCAGTTCTCTATTGATTTTGAGTTCTGAGCTAAAACCAACGAAACTTACCACTTGATCTCGTCACCAGTTTTGACCCCTGCCAGGCGCCCGTATCACGTTCGGCGTCCTTCGATTGCGTGTTTCAACTACGGGTCGGATCCCCAATTTTCCGCGGCGGGAAAATGCCTGAGTTGCGTCACGATTCGATCACGTCAACACGTGAGCACCGACACATACATAAAGTTTTGCAGTGAAGCAGAATGCGCCCTGAGGTCGGACGACCGCAGTTTTTTCCCTGCGGCCGCACCGGTGCACGGTGCGCAAAGCTGTTAAAGACCGGCTGACCATCTGCGGGCTTGCCCTCGCGGCCCTACCGCTAGTGATCTACTCTGTCCCCTGGACACACACAGCTGTTGAAGCAGCACTTGACCTACGGCCCTGGGTGCACATGACGCTCGAAGCGTCTCTCAACTTGCTGTGGGTGTTGCTGACGGTTGGAGCATTCGTACATTGGGCAGCGTCAGGCGGCAGCAGACGCCGCACCCAACTGTCTGGATTTGTCAGCCTGGTTTTCGTTCTCTCGCTGCTGTTCCCAGCGATCTCTGCGAACGACGACTTGGCACAACTGGACTTGATCAACGATGCCAAGACCTCGCAGTTGATCACGGCCAGCCTCGAAAGTAACAAACAGCTACCGGGCTCGGCAATATTGGTTGGCTTGCCTGCGCCTGCAGCATCCCAATTAGCTCCCTCTCTTCCCCTCGCTTCCGAGTTCATTCCCGAACCGGCCCATCCTGCGAGCGTCGCGATACCTGGCGACACTACCGGGAATCACTCCCCGCCGCTTTGCTGACCTGAGCCACCCGTACACCGCGAGCATTTCGTCCGGAAGGATTCGCACATACGGCGTTGTGGTGCAAGCGGCGTCACTCGAACTGGCTTAAAGCAAACGCAGCAATAGCAATCATAGGGGGAGGAGCATCATGCATTCCCGTTCTGTTTCTAGCTTGCTCCTAGGGACTTTGTTGTTGTGGACTCGGTCGGGCGTCCCCGATTCAGCCGCGTTGCCTGTGCGTCGGGAACGCGTTCGTACATTGTCATTCGTTCTTTTTCTTTTCTTCTTGGTCTTATGCGCTTCACCGCTTTCGGCGGGTAAAGAACCCGCCCGTGCGAATGGGTTTGGAACCTACGTTGACATCCCCGGCGCATCCAGAGTGGGAAGCGACACCTGCACGGCCTGCCACACGGATACCTCCAAGAATTTTCAGCACGCCTTCCATAAGCAACAGGGAGTCGAGTGCGAGGATTGTCACGGCAACGGCAGCCTTCACGTTGAAGGAGGCGGTGACGTCTCCCAGATCGTCAGCTTTTGGAAACGCCCGGCCCAGACAGCCAACGGCGTTTGCCTGGGCTGCCACGTGCGAGACGAGAAAGTCCGGCACTGGTCGGGTGGATCGCACTCAGGGAACCATGTGCGCTGCGTTGATTGTCACCAGATTCACGACCGTGCACTGAAGGCCGCCAACGAAAGTCGGATCAGCTTCGACACAGCGACTCGTGGAGCATTCGCTGAGGGGTCGGTGTCGCCGGAGACCAATGTGATACTCCGGCCGAAGTCAGCGACGAACGATGCCTGTCTCAAGTGTCACCAGACCGAGGGTGCGCAGCTCAGCCTGCCCTATCATCACCCGTTACGCGAAGGAAAGATGAGTTGTGTGGATTGCCATGATCCACATGGCGGGCCGGCCGGCAACAATCTGCGAACGGCGAACGTGAATCAGCTCTGTCTGAGCTGCCACGCACAGTATCGCGGGCCGTTTGCCTACCAGCATCCCCCGGTGACGGAAAACTGCATGACTTGCCACACCGCTCATGGCTCACCTAACACGAACCTGTTGTCGGTGAGTGAGCCTGCGTTGTGCTTGCAATGCCATACCGGCCACCACAATGGAGCCGGTACGCCTCTGCCTGATCGCTGCACCAACTGTCATGGATCGATTCACGGCACCGATGTCGCCACCCCGAGCGGTGGTAGCAGATTCGTGGACAAAGGACCTTACGGCGTGCCTTCCCAGCCCGCTCAGCCTGTGTCCGCCAGCTCCGCTAAGGCACTTGTGCGCTCGCATTCGACAATCTCCACCTCCTCGATGCCGGGCCCAGTTCCATCTCACGTGCCGACGTATGCGGTTGGCGCTGCTAGCGGAGCACTGGGGATGATGTCTTCCGGATCTGTGCCACCGTTGTCGGGTGGGAACATGTCAGGTGGGAACAGTGATCCTGCGGGAACGGAACTGGGGGCTGCCTATTCCGCCTACTCCATCACTCCAGGCGCCTACCGGTTTGTCGACGGTTCGGGTTTTCTGGGCCGGGTCGGCGAGTATGACACGCTGCAGCAGTCGGCGGGAGCCGATGCCGTAACTTCGTATGTCTCACCACTGAACCATCTGACCGTAGTTTCCCGAGCCAATGTCCTGACCGGCGATGATTACTCCGCCGCGTCGCAGGTCACAGCCGGCAAATGGCTGAGGGCCGGGCTCGATATGCGCAGCTTCGTCCAGCAGCAGGACAATTACCCGTTCTACGCGGGCGTGTTGTCTCCAGACCTCCTGCCCATCACCGACCTCATCCCTTCTCACACTACATTTGGAGTGAAGAGAAGGCTCGGTGACGCCTACGCTCGGTTGAAGGTACCGAAGCTACCAGTCCACCTGTTTGTGAAGGGGAACTGGCAGGCGCGAACGGGCGCAACTCAGCTTGCATATCTGGATGAAAACACGACTACCACCTGCGGCGAAAGCTGTCACTACACTTCCCAGCTCCAGCGGGTCAACTATACGACTCGGAACATCGCCGGAGGGGCGGATGTTGACCTGGGCCCGGTACGGCTCACAGTGCAACATCAATTCAGCAGCTTCAATGATCGGCTCTCATTCCCCAGCGCAACCTATGCAGGACCGTTTACCCCGGGGGATGAGCCACCGCCACCGCCAGTACCCGTGCCGCCTGATGTTGCTGCCGGAAATTACTTCCTCGATATCCCCTCCCCAAACCAGTCGTCATCGGACAGCTTGAGCTTGACCTGGACGGCTTCCCCTAAGCTCAGTTTCAACGGCCACGTAAGCTACACGCGCTTACGCAACACGCTTACCCGTAATCCGCAGAACACCTTTGGGTCTGATGAGACGCTGAACTGGCGTCCAATCGACCGCTTGCGGGTGACCGCCAATTACCATCAGCAGAACGTCATCAACAACTTCACGCCTTTCTACAGTCTTTACGGCAACGTGTCGTACCACGACCATTCGGAGAGCGTGCGGTTGGAATATGAATTGCCCAAGGGTTTCAATGTGGAAGCCCATTACAAGCGCAGCGGAATCACTCGCTCCAATGCGTTCCTGTGGCCGCAAGCCTACTCGTTTAACAACACAGACTTGCTGACGGTGGTGCCTTCTTCGCTCAGCAACACTGCGGGACTGGCATTGCGTTATCACGACCGCGGCCGCTGGAGCGCGCGAGCGGGATATGAATGGACAGGGACGGACCACCCTGGCTACTTGATCGTGCCACAGAGCAACAATCGCACCTTTGCCGACCTCACGCTCACGCCGGTTCACTGGCTGATGTTCACGAACGACACCAGCATCATCGTGCAGAACGCGTTTCCGGCCATTCAGCTCCCCAACATCAACGGCGCCTTTCAGCGTCGCAACCGCTTCTACACGGACACGGCCAGTGCCACCTTACGGTTTGTGCCGGGCTGGAACCTGGGACTCGGATACTCCTACCAACAGAACAATCTGACGAGCTACATGGCGTTTCAAAACGATAGCGCTGCCGGATATGTATTGGACGAGCCTGCCGTCCCGTACAGGCAAATCAGCCAGGCTTATTGGGGTGAGTCAACCTACACCGTCAAGCAGCGTCTGGGGCTCAATCTCAGGCTCACCTATAACTCGGCGCGCAGCGGGTTCCGACCCGATTTGAATCCGAACAACCCGGCACTGTTCGGCAACGGAGCCCTGATTGCGCAAGGCGCTTTCGACCCGGTGCTCTTTCAGCAGGCTCTTGGCAACCTGGAACTTGGCGCAACCCAGGTCTCACAAGTAATCGTTCCTCAATGGATCGGGCAGTCCAAGGTCTACTACATGCTTCCACACAAGTTTGAGGGAGGTTTGATCTTTGGCTACGGCAGTTACCGCAACGTCTTGAATCCGAACCTGAATGGAGTGCTGCGAACGTTCAATATCTACGTTGGACGTTCATGGTAAGGGAACGGTGATTCGCAGTCTGCTCCACCGCGTCACAGCCCCGGCGTTCTGGCGCGGTTGTTACCGTGCGGCTCGGTCAAACGTGGTGAGCACACGGTGACCGCGATGTTGGCTGAACATTGTTGTTTGTTTTCGTTAGCTCCTAGGCCGTCCGGCTGCGGGCAAGTCGCCGGACGGCTTTTCTCTCGCTCAAAAGCTGGGGAGTATTCTTTATCGCGTGCCTGCGTTCAATGCACGCTTGTACTTGGATAAATTCTTTTCGTATTCGCTTTTTCGACCCGCTGGCGCCATTGAAATCGCTTGTAGCTCCGTATCTATCGCCTTCTGGAATTGGCTGTTGACGTAGTATGCCTCCGCCAACGTGTCCAGATATTCAGGGTGATCTTTGCTGGAATTCACCGCTTTGCGAGCGTAATCCAGCGCCGCAGGAGCATTTCGCACTTGTGGATTCAAACTCGTAGCATAGATCCAGGCTACACCATCCTGGCCTGCTGCATTGTTCTGATCGGCCGCTTTGTGCCACCAAAACAAAGCCTGGGTCTCATCTTTGGGGAGCCCTCCAGCGCCATTGAAGTAGAACAGACCAAGGTTTGCTTGCGCTTGCGCGTCACCGCGCTCTGCTGCCTTCCGTGTCCAATACACCGCCTGGACAACATCTCTTGCTAAGCCTCCACGGCCCTCGTTGTACATCGCTCCCAGACTTGTCTGCGCCTTTGCGTCTCCCTGTTCGGCTGCTTTCCGATACCAATATCCCGCTTGGACATCATCCCGAGGCAGCCCCCCACGGCCATCGTGATACATGCGCGCGAGATGCGACTGCGCCAGCGCATTTCCCTGTTCGGCTGCTTTCCGGAACCACTGTGCAGCGGCGGTTTCGTCCTTCGCTGCGCCCTTACCTTTTTCGTACACCATGCCGAGAGAAGCCTGCGCTGCCGCATCCCCGGCTTCAGCGCGCTCTCGCAGTTCGGCAATATCGGTCTGTCCGAAAGCGAAGCTCGCCGCTGTGACCGCTAATAGCAGCGACACCAGTTTGTTCACTCGCATACTCCCCACTTACACGCTTACGATTGCATGCCCACGGAGCGTTCCAGATCGCTGGCCATAGGCAGGGGCAGCAAAATGGCAAAGCAACTGCCCACCCCAGTTTCACTCTTCACTTCAATCGAACCGTGGTGTGCTTCCACGATCCATTTTGCGATTGCCAGTCCAAGCCCTACTCCCTGCACCTGCTTGGAACGTGAGGCATCGACCTGATAGAACCGCTCAAATATATGCCCGAGAGACTCTTCTGGAATGCCGATTCCTGTGTCGAATACCTCAATCGCCGCAGAACCGTTACGTGCTGCCGCTTCGATCCATACTCGCCCGCCGTCGGGCGTGAACTTGATCGCGTTGTCGACCAGGTTGAGGATGGCACGTTCCAACCAGTGCTGGTCGCCCGCGAGCCGAATTGGGTCGCTGCATCGCAACGCTAAAGAAACATTCTTGCTGGCCGCGATGGGTTCGATCTGCTCGATCAGGGAATGCAGTACCGCCGACAAATCGAACGCTCGCGTCGTCAATTGAATTTCACCGGCTTCAGCCCTGGCCAATTCCAGCAGGCGATTGATCAACCGGTTCAGCTTTTGGAACTCCTCCAATTGGCTGACCAGCACACGCCGGTATTCTTCCGGCAGTCCGGGACGCATGAGTGCCATCTCTGTCTCGATCTGGAGTGCCGTCAGCGGAGTGCGCAGCTCATGGGAGATGCTGGCTGTGAACTGCTTCATGTTGCCGACCGCATCCTCCAACCGGGCAAAGACCTGGTTGAATGTTTCGGCCAGCCCGTCTAACTCGTCTCGCGTCCCGCGAAGCGGCAGCCGGTGGTTGAGCTGTGAAATGCCGATCTGGTGGGCGGCCGTGCGCAATTCCTGCACCGGCTTCAGCGCGTTGCCTGCCATCCACCACCCTACGACCCACGCCAACAACACACCCGCCGGGAGGACGAGCATCAGCGTTTTGATGAGCTCGTCCCGGGCCTCCTGGACCTGTACGAGAGGGAGCCCGACCCGAAGCAGGTAAGGATGTCGATCCGCATCGCGAAATACGGCGCTGCAGAAGCGGAAGGCGACGCGCCCACTAGTTACCTCGTCAAATCCCGGGTCTTTGGCCAGACGTTTGACTTCGCTCGGCGAAAGCTCGGAATGCATGCGCTCCGACTCTTCGGATCGCGCCAGTAAGCCACCGCTCTGCGCGTCGTAGAGCTGGAAATACTGCGCAGCCGTGCGTACAAAGTAGTCTTCGGGGTCTTCCGGCAAACTGGGTCGACCGCCGGTGTACTTCATGTGTCCCCAGAGGCCGGCGGCCATCTGTGTGAGTCTCTCGTTGACAACGTAATCCAGCCGCAGAACGACCAAGTGATACAACACAGCTCCGATGAGGACCAGCACGACCGCGAACAGCGCGGCGTACGACAGCGTCAGCTTCGTCCTCAGGCCAAGGTGGGTCACGATTGCTCGTCCGACAGTATGTATCCGACGCCCCGCACGGTGCGGATCAGGGCCGTGGAAAAGCCCTTGTCGAGCTTGTTCCGCAGATAATTGATGTAAACGTCCACCACATTCGTGACGCTGTCAAAATGAATGTCCCACACGTGTTCAATGATCATCGTGCGCGTCACCGGACGTCCCGCATTGCGCATCAGGAATTCCAGCAACGCGAACTCCTTGCTGGAGAGTTCTATCTTCCGGCCGGCCCGCGTAACGGTATGCTTCGACGTGTCGATGCACAGGTCGGCCACCTGGAGTTCTGTTGCTACATGCGTTCCGCGGCGCAGCAAGGCTCTGGCCCGCGCCGACAGTTCGGCAAAAGCGAAAGGCTTGACCAGGTAATCGTCGGCGCCCTTGTTGAGTCCATCCACCCGGTCCTCCACGGCTCCTTTTGCCGTTAGCACCAGTACCGGCAAATGCGGCTTCGTCTGCCGGAGTTTTCGCAAAACGTCCAGCCCCGACATCTTGGGCAGCATCAGGTCGAGAATCACCAGGTCATATTCGAAGTTCTCTGCCAAGTGGGCTCCCGTTTCTCCGTCGTGCGCAACGTCCACCGCGTAATTTTCTTGTTCAAAGCCGTGACGGATGAAGCTGGCGACCTTTTTCTCGTCCTCCACCACCAGCAATCTCATGGGAAGTCCTCACCGCCGTTAACCGGCACCATATCTCTGGACTGCGCTCGAATTCAACTGCGCAATCATTAGGAAAATCTAATCCACAACTAACGTCCGCTTAATCTCCTCTACGCTAACCTGTTTTCAGACCCGCAGGATTGTGACCGTCGTCACAGCAGTTTGTGATAACGGCCACCGATGAAAACGGGCCAAACTGGTCATCATTCTGTCGCGGCAAAAGGAAAACGGAGTTTTGCATGGCACGCCTACGATCATTATTTCTTACCGCCTTGCTGATCTGCATCTGCGCCCCTTGGGCACTCGCAGGTCCGCCCTTCATGACCGATGACCCGGAGCCCGTCGATTTCAAGCAGTCGGAATACTACATTTTTTCAACCGTAGATCGCGCCTTGGACGGATACGGTGTCGTCGGCCCGGCTTTCGAGTTTAACTTTGGTGCGGCGCCGAACCTGCATTTGCACATCATAGTTCCCCTGCAATCATCGATTCCGTTTCACGCGGTATCCGCTTCTGGCATCGGAGATATCGAGATCGGCGCGAAATACCGCTTCATCCAGGAAAAGGGCAACCGGCCCATGGTGGGTACCTTCGTTATGCTGGAGGTCCCCGCAGGCGACTCGAACCGAGGACTCGGCAATGGCACGACGATCGTAAAACTGCCTATTTGGGTGCAAAAGAATCTGGGACACGGCTGGCAAACTTACGGTGGCGGCGGTTACCTGATTAACGACGCCCCCGGCGGGCGAAACACGCCCTTCTTCGGTTTGCAGATACAGAAAGAGATCAACAAGAAGCTGACCCTCGGAGGCGAATGGTTCAACCCCGGGCGTGCCAGATTTGACGCCCAGAACTGCCACATTCTGAACTTTGGCGGCATGTACAACTTCTACAAGAACTTCAGTCTGCTGTTCAGTGGCGGCCACAGCGTCCAAGGTGAATCTCATGCGGTCGGATACTTCGCTCTGTACTGGACCTTAGGGAAGAAAGAAGAAGAGAAGCCTGACGGCGACACCAAACCGTCACATTCGATGTCGTCTCTACTTCATGCTGTCGGGGGGAGACGCGGACTGTAGATTTTGGGTACGCCGGTGCCTTTAGGTGTCTGTGGAATCGTTGATCAACGAACACTGCAAGTTCAACAAAGAAAGCGGGAATTGGCGGTGTATTCCGGGGCCGTGCACTTTGACAGATCAAATTTACTGAGGAGAAATCCAGCATGCTTCGAAATCGCACAATAATCACCTGCCTCCTACTTGTAGCAGCGATGCTGCTCGCGATAGGGGTCTCTGCGCAATCGCCGACTTGGCTCAAGGGCAGTACCGAGCAGCAACTGAAAGCCCTGGCCGATATCCAGCCCGGGCTCGGCACTGTGATGATCGAGTATGGCAATCGTTATAGTGCCGCCTACTATGCTGCAAAGGGCGGTAATTGGCCTTTAGCCGACTATCAGATCAAGGAAGCCCGAGAGATCCAGGAAGTCGGCGAAACTACTAGGCCGGGCCGGGCGGCGGCGCTGAAAGGCTTCGAGAAGCACTACCTCGACCCCATTGATGCGGCCATCAAAGCGAAAGATTTCAAGAAGTTCGATGCCGCATTTCAGGCGGGCATAAAGGGTTGCAATGGATGTCACGCGGCTCAGGGTTTCCCTTATATCAAATACCAACTTCCGGACAAATCTCCGTCCCTACTTTCGAACACGCCGTAACGCTGGCTGAAGCAATTGTTGGGTTTATATAGCGACTGCCGAGGCGCAAATGGTAAAGATCCGGGGCACTTTCATGTGCCCCGGCAGATTTTTGCCCAGCAGCGCCCAGGAACTCAAACCTAAGCCGCGATCAACCGTGCTGAACAGATGCTGTCTCCCAACCCCGCCTCACCCGCGATACAGCCATCCGAATGCGCCGGCCGCCGCGATGAGCCATGCCGAATTGAGACGAAACCTCAACAATAGCGCAGTGCTTACAACTCCAATCACCAGCGTCGGCACATCAACGATTGCCGCCCGTCCAAGCTGCCAGGCCACTACTCCCATCAATGCAAGCGATCCAACCACCACACCGTCCAGCATGGCGCCGGCTATGGGCGATTTGCGAATCCTCGGGATGAGCAATCCACTGAGGGAGACAAACACAAAGGCGGGGGCAAAAATGCCCACGGTGGCGACGACCGCGCCAGGTATGCCGCCGATGATGTACCCGATGAACGTGGCCGTGGTGAACACCGGTCCGGGCGTGATCTGGCCGACGGCAACCGCATCCAGCAACTGCCGTTCGGTCAGCCAGTGCAGGCGGTCCACCAGGTCCGCTCGAAGGAAAGCCAGCAGGACGTAGCCGCTGCCAAAGAGTACGGCGCCGATCTTCGCGAAAACCAGGAACAATCGCCAAAGACCAAACGGTACAGCCGTCACAGCCAAGACTGCGGATGCACGCGCCAACGTCATTGGCGTTAAGAGGAGGGCAGGAAAGCGTCTCCGACTCGTCAAAACGCGATACAGGACAGGTGCTCCCGCCAACCCCGCCGCGATCGCGAGTACGAGTATCTCGTGGACATGAATCGCGTACAACACCGCCGCAATGAGTGCGACGACGGCGAGCCATTTCGTTTTCACCGCCGATCGCGCCAACTTCCAGAAGGCCTGGATTACCACGGCGATTACTACCGGTTTTAGCGCGTACAGGACTCCATTCACCTGAGGGAGCGTGCCATATCGAACGTAGGCGCTGGCGATTGCGCCAACCATGATGGCGGCCGGAAGAATAAAAGTGCAGCCCGCAACCAGGAGACCGCGCCAGCCTCGCTTCTCGTAGCCGATGAAGATGGCCATTTCGGTTGAACTCGGCCCAGGAATGAGATTCGCTGCTCCCAGGCGGTCCAGAAACTGCTCTCGCGTAAGCCACTGACGGCGGGTGACCAACTCGTCTTCCATCATCGCAATGTGCGCTGCCGGCCCGCCGAATGCGACCGTACCCAGTTTAAGGAACACGAGTGCCACCTCTCTCAGTGACACCTGGGCCGTGGACATTCCAGCGGCAGCAGTTCGGCATGCTTCGTGTTCCATGCTTCCCCCGCAACGACAGCAGAAGTATTATAATCGAGATTCGATAACGGTTCTCGATATGAAGCGAACGATATCAACAGCCGATCAGGGTCTTTACTCAGGGCTGATCAGGCTGCACATTCTCCATCACGCATGCCACGAGCCGATTTTTGGTCTGGGCATGATTGAAGAACTGGCGCGTCACGGCTACCGCCTGAGCCCGGGCACGCTTTATCCGATCATGCACGGCCTCGAGAAAAAGGGCCTGCTTCGCTCGAAAGAGCAGCGGGTCAGCGGCAAGATCCGGCGGGTGTATTCGGCCACTCCGAGCGGGCGAAAGGCTCTGGAGTCCGCCAAACAGAGGGTTCGCGAACTGTTCGGTGAACTCCTCGAAGACTAAGGAGTGCGAAAGTCATGAGTTTCTCCCGACGTAATTTCCTGAAGATGACGGGTGTACTGGCCAGCAGCACTCTGCTTCCAGCAATTGCTGCCCAAACGGGCCCTTCTGGACAAACGAACTCCACACCGCAAGCTGAAGGTGCAGCGGATTACACCATCAAGATTGGCGCGAGCCCAGTCGAGATTGCGCCCAATCGCATCATCTCCACCACGACGTATAACGGTCAATTCCCTGGTCCGTTGCTTCGGTTCAAGGAGGGGCAGCAGGTCACAGTTGATATCTACAATGACACCGATACTCCGGAGCAACTGCATTGGCATGGCCAGATGGTTCCTGTCGAAGTGGACGGAGCGGCTGAAGAAGGCACGCCTTACGTTCCCGCACAGGGGAAGCGCCACATCGTTTTCACCCCCAGGCCGGCGGGCTTTCGTTTTTTTCATACGCATAATCGAGCTGGGGCAAATCTGTCCGCTGGCCAGTACAGCGGTGAGGTTGGCCTCGTATACATCGAGCCAGCGCATGAACCCGGAAACTATGATCGGGAGGTCTTTCTTACGCTGAAAGAATTCGAGCCAACCTTCAGCCGCGGCGGAGACATGGCTATGGACTTCCTGGAGCCAGCAACTCGCGTGAAGGCTCTCGAAGAGCAGCGTGAGTCCGCGATGAAGGCGTCGCTGGCCAAGCGCATGCCGAAAGGATACGAAGTCGGGTATCGCGCATTCACGATCAATGGCCGCATGCTGGGGCACGGACAGCCGGTTCGCGTGAAGCAGGGCGAGCGAATCCTCTTCCATGTGTTAAACGGAAGTGCCACGGAGATTCGCAGCCTGGCTTTACCGGGCCATTCCTTCAGGATTGTCGCATTAGATGGGAATCCAGTGCCGAATCCCGCGACGGTTCCGGTACTCTGGCTAGGCACCGCAGAGCGCGTCTCTGCGATTGTGGAGATGAACCATCCAGGAATCTGGATACTTGGGGACACTGCCGATGACGACCGTCACCATGGGATGGGTATCGTGGTGGAGTACGCGGGACGTATGGGCAAAGCGCAATGGAGCGCCCCCCCCACCGTTCCGCTGGAATTATCGCCGCTTTGCCAAACCCGGTGTCAGCGCGCCCTCGCCGGACGAGACTTTCGAAATGATCTTTGCCAAGGAAAACGCTGCCGAGGAGGGTTTCAATCGATGGACCATCAACGGAGTCGCATACCCCATGTCCAACGAAATGGCCCCAGCCGCGTTTCACTTAAGACAAGGCAAGCGCTATCGAATTCATATGCGCAATGCCAGTGATGACATCCACCCAATTCATCTTCACCGCCATAGCTTTGAGCTGACCAGTTTGGCGGGGAAACCGACTGCCGGAATCCTGAAAGACGTTGTCATGCTTGGAGGATACCAGGAGGCCGCTGTGGATTTCGTTGCTGATAATCCGGGCCTGACCCTATTTCACTGCCACCAGCAATTGCACATGGACTATGGGTTTATGACGCTGTTTGACTACGTGTGAACATCAGCGGGGGTTTCATCATGCGGTACCGATTCGTTTCGCGCTTTTGGAGTGTCCCAAGTCGCCGGTAAGGGCCTGCTCACATGGCCGGCGGCACGAATAATCACTTGCAATAACCTTCCGACATGTCTCCCGACCGCATTCCTCTACTTACACATCCGATGTTGTGCTTATCGGAAACAATCTGGCGAAGTTCGTCCAAACCCTCCTTATCGCCCGCGACTGCCGCCGCATTATCTGGCAGTGCTCGACACGTTTAGGGCTGCGGTCGAACAGGCTTGTTACGTGTAGCGAGGAAGATATCTGTTGGTCGGCCAAGCTGGCGGGAGGCGTCGTGCTATGCCAGAAACGTGGAACTGTGGCTCAGACTACCCGGGCTTCGAGGCAGGAATTTCATCGGAACCATGAGCAGAGCCGACTGTGATCAGTGGCCAGGCCCACCGGCAGGGGCGGCGAACCGACTTAGTCCCGCATGGAGCGGGAGGAGGTTCGCCTGCTCAGGCAGACCGCGCCCGTCTTTTTCCGCGGTACAAGGACGGTACAACGAGCGGTGTTTCCTTGGCATTCCCAACGGGTACTTACAAGGCATTGCAGAGCGACCGCTGCCTTGTAATTACTGCGTGATCCAATTGGTCAGCGCCCTTTCACGGCGGTAACGCGGGTTCGAATCCCGCCGGGGACGCCAAGTCTTTTCAGCCACAGCAACGCTGGAACGTTTCCACGTCCGACCAGGCAGCGCGACGATCGCAGATTGCGTAGATTGCTCCGAGCGAGAATCTCAGCGAGGGTTCCCTCCTGGCTCGCGCCCGGGCATGGCCGCGCATCGCGAGCAAGGAAGTTGGACTTCCGGGGCTAGTAGGTCGCAGGGGCAATCTCGTACACGTGCATCTTCCCATTGTCTTTGTTCGTGGACGCATCGAGGCGTGTGGTTCAGAAGCGAACGAAATTGACCGAAATGGATATCAGCCGTCCACGCCGGAGAAAGAAGCTTTCACCTTTCAGCCATCAGCTTCTAGAATTCGGCGTACGGTTGCTGCCGGTTTGCGGCCAGTTCGCCGAGCGGAGATACTGTAAGCATGAGAAATTTCAGGTTCGCCGTGCTGCCGGGAGACGGGATCGGCGCCGAGGTGATCCCCGCCGGACTGCAGGTGCTGCGCGCAGTAGCAGAAAGGCAAGCGTCGTTCGATTTCGAGACGCAGGTGTTTGAGTGGGGATCGGCGCGCTACCTGCGCGAGGGCGCGATGATGCCGCGCGACGGCATGCAGCAACTGGAGCGCGGCGGCTTCGACGCGATCCTGCTGGGGCCGGTCGGCGACCCGCGCGTGCCCGACCACATTACGCTGTGGGGACTGCTGTTGCCCATCCGGCAGGGATTCGATCAGTACATCAACCTCCGCCCGATGCGGCTGCTGGCAGGGATCAGGACGCCGCTCGCGGGCAAGACTCCCCAGGACATCGACATGGTATGCGTGCGCGAGAACGCCGAGGGAGAATACGCCGGGGTTGGCGGGCGGGTCCATCGCGGGACGGCCGCCGAGGTCGCCATCCAAAGCAGCGTGCACACCCGCCACGGCACCGAGCGCGTGATCCGCTATGCGTTCGAATATGCGCGCGCCAACGGGCGCAAGAAGGTGACCAGCGCGACCAAATCGAATGCCATGCAGTACAACATGGTGTTCTGGGACGAGGTTTTCGCCGGCGTGGCGGCGCAGTACGCCGACATTGCCCATGAACAGCAGTTGGTGGACTCGCTGTGTGCGCGCTTCGTGTCGAAGCCGGAAAGCCTGGACATGGTGGTCGCGTCGAACCTGTTCGGAGACATTCTGACCGACCTGGGCGCGGCCATCTCGGGCAGCATGGGCATTGCTCCGAGCGCGAATCTGAATCCCGAGCGCAAATATCCGAGCCTGTTCCAGGCGATCCATGGGTCGGCCCCCGACATTGCGGGCCAGGGACGGGCCAATCCTCTGGGGACGGTGTGGTCGGTCCAGATGATGCTCGAGCACCTGGGCGAGGCTGATGCCGCCAAGGCGCTGATGCGTGCCATCGAGGAGTTCGCCGCCGACGCAACCGCGAAGACGCCCGACCTGGGTGGCCTTGCCAGTACGCGCGAAGCCACCGATGCGTTATGCAAGTTGATTCGCGCAGAGCATTGAAAGACAGAGGTCAGCGACTCATCCCACACCATGCTCGCGATGCGGTTATGGTTTTGAAGCTTGCCGGCGCGGCGAGCAATCCAATCCAAGCTGTAGCTGGCAAAACCAAACAGGGAGGCCTGACGATGAATCCGTACGCGTCATTCCTGAAAGATCAAGAAGCAACAGAGGTAATTACGGGCACGCCGACGCGCCTGGAGGCGATGGCGAACCTGCTGGGTCCGGAGCGGATCAATTACTCGCCGGCGCCGGGGAAGTGGAGCGCGCGAGAGATTTTCTGCCACCTTGCGGATTGCGAAGTGGTATTCGCCTTCCGCTTGCGGCAGACGCTGTCCGAGGACCATCACGTGATCCAGCCGTTCGATCAGGACAAGTGGGCACGAGCCTATGCCGGCCATGATGCGCACGCGGCGCTGGCGGTCTTTTCGGCAGTGCGCCACTGGAACATGCAACTGATCGAGCAGGCTGGTCCAGCGGCGCGGTCGAAGAAAAACACCCACCCGGAACGCGGCGAGGGAAGCTTCGGCGAGCTCGTCGAGACCATGGCAGGTCACGACCTGAACCATGTCAAGCAGGTCGAGGCGATCACGAAAAAAGTCGCCGCGTAAAGAAACTTAGCCACAGATTCACGTGGATTCACACGGATAAAGCAAAAAAGTAAACGCGCCTTGTCTTGAGGCGCGGCTTGCCTTTGATCCGCGGAAATCCGTGGGAATCCGTGGCTAGGTTTTCTATTTGCCGATGCCGAGAAGGTCCACGTCAAAGATGAGGGTGGCGTTGGGCGGGATGACGCCGGAATACCCGCGGCTACCGTAAGCTAGATCGCCCGGAATGCGCAATTGGCGCTTGCCGCCAACCTTGATGCCGGCGACTCCTTCCTCCCAACCTTTAATGACCTGGTGAGCGCCAATGGTAAAGGTAAACGGCTGGTTGCGATCCACCGAGCTATCGAACTTCTTTCCATCCGTCAGCCAGCCGGTGTAGTGGACCCTGACCTTGTCGCCTTTCTTGGCGGCCGGGCCGGTGCCTTCCTTGATGTCCCAATACTCCAGGCCGTCGGGCAGCTTGGTCGGTTTGCCGGAGACCTTGGTGGGCCCGCCGGGGTTCTGCGCGGGCGCGGAGGCGAGCAGGAACGCAAGTGAAAGGGTCGCGATAGCGAGCTTCAGCATGAGGCTTGTTCTCCTGTACGACGAACCACCAAGCTACCACCGGCGCAGGAATTTCGCCAAGTGTGCAAGGACTAGGGTAGTGGGTCAATTTCCGGGTTGTCGGTCATGCGCCAAATGGGAGGTGCTTACAACAGCGGGATCCGTCTCCATCTTCCCGGCTCCGCCTTCAGAACTGCTTTCAGAGGAGGTACATGTAGGGCCTCGGCCAGCACCTTGCGGCTGAAGCTTGTGGACCGGAGAGCCGCTCAGATTTCGGCGCCTCGCCATCTCGTGCGCAATCTTCGCCCTCTGGTCGGCGGAAAGAACTCGAGCCGCGAGCGGAAACAGAACTCTGTCCTCGAACTCGATGTGGGTGCAGTACATGGATTCCAGTTTGCCGACGCCGGATTGAAAGGCGCGAGCCTGGTCAGCCGCGAGTCGGCCCTCAAGAAGCCACTGCTGCCCTAAACGATCCACTTCCGCATGCAACGGAGCTGCCCAGCGGTGCTCCTGCTCAAGTCGGACAACATCCACTAGCGCCGACTGAACTTCAGGATCTGGTACAGATCGGAGGCGAGGAAACAGGGATTCCTCCTCGTCGGCATTGTGTTTCGGTGCAGCTTCGCGAAAGTAGCGCAGCGCCGCATCGAGAGCCCGTTGCTCATCTTCGGCAAGCTGCCGGCCATTCCAATCACCGACTGCTCGGAGCGCGTTCAGGAACATCTCAATGCGACGGTGACAATCGGACATCAGCCCCGTAGGATCGGAGAAGTCGCTCGCTTTGCTTCCAATCTGGACGGGCATGATCGGTAGTCTCCTTCGTCGCCCTGGCCCGTCTCAGGACCGGATCATGATAAGCAGCATCTTGAATTGGGAGATGGCTCGCAGCGCGTGGGGCTGATTTGCGGGCATCAAGATCACCTCGCCGGCGCCAAGTTGGAACGCCTTGCCGGCAATCACAATCTCTGCCTTACCTTCCAGCACATGTACCAAGGCGTCGAATGGCGCAGTGTGTTCACTCAACTCCTGACCTTCGTCAAACGCGAAAAGTGTGACATTCCCCGTGCTGCGGCGGATGAGAACACGGCTGACGACCGATCCTTGCTGGTAACTCGCAAGTTCCACCACTCGATCCGCTTCGGCCGGGATAATCTCCCCCTTCGCTTTTGAATTTACAGTTTGTTGACGGTCAGTCGGCTGTGCGGAAACCTGGAAGTCACTCATGGGCACCCCTTTCGGCCAGTAGCGGCACCGCGACGGCTGCTCTTTGCCATTGCACTCATGTTCTATGTTACTGATCGCATCACGACATGATGTGACTTTTGTCACAACTTGCGAAGTGCGCCGGGGCGGGAAACTCACGCTGCTCTGTCCCGGCTCCGTTCCGAGGATGCTTCCACTCGCAGCGAATCGATCGAGGGGTTCGGAAGCGAGGAGGGTGGATCGCTCGCCGGATACGAGTCGGCCAATGTTTTGTCCATCATCTTCTCGCGGATCGCCGCCACATCCGCGGACGCAACGCAACGATCCTCCGGATCACGGCCTATTTCAGTGACGATGAGTGCTTGATCCCGCCGGCTTCGCAAATCGCTTTCACTCGCCATATAGTTCCGCGCCCTCAATTCTTAGATTCCTCCTGGGGCGTTCCGGGTCCAATAAGTCGGCCGAAGTTGCGGACCTCCTCTTTTCTAGACAAGTTACGACTGAGAGACCGATCCACAGGCATGATCGAGATGCGGACTTTAGTCACAGCATATCGTGTAACGATATTCTAGGATCATGGTGTTGGAGGTCGCATATGTATAAAAGCAATCATTCAATTCGCTTCGGTTTTGCAGTACTCATGACCGTGTTGCTTTCCTTCCTTGCCCTCGGTGGGAGCGACGCGGTCGCCCAGGGGATGGAGGCCATGAAGGGCACGGAGGGCATGGCTTCATCCCGGCATGCTTCCGCCCAGGTGGTCGACGTCGTCCGTGATGCCGCCGACGTCCCGCCGCCGGTCGGCAGCCGTCCGGCAACAACCGTGAAAATTGAATTGACCGCCATGGAAGTTGTCGGCCAATTGGACCCGGCCACCGGCACCACGTACCGCTACTGGACGTTCAATGGCAAGGTCCCCGGCCCGATGATCCGCGTCCGCCAGGGCGACACCGTCGAGGTCACATTGCACAATAGTCCCTCCAGCCACATGGTCCACTCCATTGATTTCCATGCGGCCATCGGCCCCGGCGGCGGTGCGGCTCTCTCCCAGGTTCTTCCCGGACAGGAGAAGACGTTCACCTTCCTGGCGACCACGCCCGGCCTCTTCGTGTACCACTGCGGAACGCCCATGATTGCCGACCACATCGCCAACGGCATGTACGGCCTCATCCTCGTCGAACCTCCCGGGGGATTGCCGCGCGTCGATCACGAGTACTACGTCATGCAGGGCGAAATCTACACCGCCGCTCCGCGGGGCAAAGCGGGCTTGCAGAGCTTCAGTGAAGCCAAGCTGATGCAGGAATCTCCGGAATACTTCGTGTTCAACGGCGCGGTCGATGCGCTGACCAAAAAGCATCCTCTGCACGCCGATACCGGCGAGACCGTCCGGATTTTCTTCGGCGACGCCGGCCCGAATGAGACATCTTCCCTGCACGTCGTGGGCGAGATTTTCACCCGCGACTACCAACTGGGCTCAATCACTTCACCCCCGCTCAACGGCGTCCAGACCGCCAGCATTCCTCCGGGGGGCGCCGCTATCCTTGAACTCAAAGCCGCCATGCCGGGCCAATTCAATTTCATGGATCACGCCATGGCGCGCATGGCCAAGGGCCTGATGGGCACGCTGGAGGTGACGGGCCGGGAATCCGCTGCCTTGATGCATGCAGGCCCGGCATCGGAAGACAACCGCGGCGATAGCAGTTCGAACCGGCAGTACCCGCACGGTGGGGGAGAAAGCCCGATGATGAGCGCCGGTTCGGCGGCCGCTTCGGAGTCGGCCAAGCCGGTGGAGGCCATAACGCCAGCCGACAAAGTGGAGGCTGCCATCGCCCTCGAAAGAAGCGACCATGCCGGGACGATGCCGGATACGGCGCCCGCGTCGGTAGAACACCGAGTCCGCGTCTCCCCCGTCGTACACCACCGGGCACCGGCGAAGCTGACCGAATTGGATGGCTGCGTAACCATGGATGGCCTGGAGGTGCGGCTCGCGACTCTCCAGTCCGGCAAGATCTATCGCCTGCAGGGAATGACACCGTTTGCCGAAAACATCGATCGTATCCTGCACGTGACCGGATATCCGGGGAGCGTTGCGCCGGTTGCCGACCCGAGCATCCCCACCTTCACGGTGGACACGGCTGATGAACTAGCTCCTAATTGCCACGCGAAGATCTCGCGCGAAAAGCTGCTCGCGGTCAGGTCCGAAAACGCCACTGCGCCGGTTGGTGCAGTTGTTGTTGGGATGGGCGACACGTCCTTCACCCAGCCCACCCTCACCATCAAGGCCGGCCAGAACGTGGTTTGGAAGAACACTTCTTCGATGACCCACAACGTCGTGGATGACGCCGCTCAGGCGCTCGCTCTCGCTGATGTCCAACTCCCAGCCGGCGTGAAGCCGTTCGCTTCCGGATATCTGCAGCCCGGTCAGGTATTTAGTCACACCTTCACGGTGCCAGGGGTGTACCGCTACGTGTGCACGCTGCATGAAACCGCCGGAATGAAAGGCGTGGTCATCGTGACGCCATCCGGCGCCAACCTGGCGAGCAACTCTGGAACCCGGTGACCGTTTCCGCCGAAATTTCGGCGGCTGGTCAGGCGTGGGCAATCTCAACCCCCTGCTCACGCCTGACGTTTATTCGCTGCAGCCGCTGATTATCCTGTCCGTTACGTCGGCGGTCACTTCGCCGTGTTGTCGGCCAACCCGGAAATTGACCCACTAACGGGATTAGTGCCCAGGGCGCGAAGATTTCGCGGAGGCGTACAATCGTCGCTCTGCGATAGATCGCACGGAGTGGAAAAAATGGGTCGTTTGCGCTGGCTGGTGATGATGTTGTGCGTCGGGGCGCCGCTGATCGGGCAGCAGTTCAATCCGTCGCTTTATCAGGAGATGCGGTGGCGAATGATTGGGCCGTTTCGCGGCGGGCGAACGGTGGCGGCGACGGGGATTCCCGGAAAGCAGAATGTGTTTTACATCGCGGCCAACAACGGCGGCGCCTGGAAGAGCACTGACTTTGGCCACACCTGGCATCCCATCTTCGACGGCCAGCCATCCGGCTCCATTGGAGCGCTGGCGGTGGCGCCGTCCAATCCCGACATCATTTACATCGGCAGCGGCGAAGGCCTGCAGCGGCCCGACCTCTCGACCGGCGACGGAATTTACAAGTCCACCGACGGCGGCAAGACCTGGCAGCACCTTGGCCTGCGCGACGGCTGGCAGATCCCTGTGGTGCTGGTAGACCCGCGCGATCCCAACCGCGTGTTTGCCGCGGTGCTCGGACATCCCTACGGGCCGAACCGGGAGCGCGGCATATTTCGCTCGACCGACGGCGGAAAAACCTGGGAAAAGATTCTCTACAAAGACGAGAACACGGGCGCGATTGATTTGGCATTCGACCCGAAGAATCCGCAGACCATGTACGCCGTGCTGTGGTCAGCGCGCCGACCGCCATGGACCACCGGGGGCAGCATTCTCGGGCCGGGCAGCGGACTGTTCAAATCCACCGACGGCGGAAACACCTGGCAGCCGCTGCGCGGACTTCCGACGTGGGCGGAAGGGCTGGGGCGAATCGGACTCGGAATCGCGCCCAGCAATCCCAATCGCATCTACGCGACGGTGCAGGCGGACGCGGAGCACGGCGGCCTCTATCGCTCCGACAATGCCGGCCAGACGTGGAACCGGGTCAACAATGAAACGCGGGTCTACGGCCGCGCCGACGATTTCGCCGAGGTCAAGGTGGACCCACGCAATCCGGACGTCGTGTACGTTGCCAATACCTCGACCTACCGCTCCACCGACGGCGGGACTAGCTTCACCGCCATCAAGGGCGCGCCCGGCGGCGATGACTACCACCGCATCTGGATCAACCCGGAAAATCCCGACATCATTCTGATGGGCGCCGACCAGGGCGCGACGCTGACCGTCAACGGCGGCGCCACCTGGAGTTCGTGGTACAACCAGCCGACGGCGCAGTTCTATCACGTGATCACCGACGACCGCTTTCCCTACTGGGTGTACGGCGCCCAGCAGGAGAGCGGGTCGGCCGGTACCGTCAGCCGCAGCGATTACGGTGCCATCACCTTTCGCGACTGGCACACCGTGGGCACGGAGGAATACGGCTACGTCGCGCCCGATCCGCTGAATCCGAACATCATCTACGGCGGCAAGGTCTCGCGCTACGACCAGACGACCACCCAGACCCAGGACGTTTCTCCGGTCGTGCTGCGGACAGGAAAGTACCGCTTCAATCGCACCGCGCCGCTCATCTTTTCCCCGGTGGACAAGCGCGCGCTTTACCTCGGATCGAACGTGCTGTTCAAGACGACCAACGGCGGGCAGAGCTGGGAGGTCGTCAGTCCCGATCTGACGCGCGAGCATCCCGGCGTGCCGCCAAACCTGGGAAATTTCGCGGCCAGGGACAAGACCGAACATCGCGGCGTGATCTACAGCATCGGGCCGTCATTCAAGGATGCCAACGTCATTTGGGTGGGCAGCGATGACGGGCTCATCCACGTGACACGCGACGGCGGCAAGACCTGGCAAAACGTCACGCCTCCGGAGTTGACGCCATGGAGCAAGGTGGCGCAGATCGAGGCCGGGCACTTCGACACCAACACCTGCTATGCCGCGGTGAACCGCTTCCGGCTTGACGACCTGCATGCCTACATCTACCGCACCCACGACGGCGGCGAGACCTGGCAGAAGATCACCAACGGCTTGCCCGACGATGCCGCGGTGAACACGGTGCGCGAAGATCCGGAGCGCAAGGGCCTGCTGTTTGCCGGGACGGAGACCAGCATCTGGGTTTCCTTCGATGACGGCGACCACTGGCAAGCGCTGCAATTGAACCTGCCGCACACCTCCATGCGCGACCTGGTGGTGCATGGCGACGACATCGTGGTGGGCACGCACGGGCGGTCGTTCTGGATCCTGGATGACATTACGCCCTTGCGGCAGATGTCGGCCGAGGATAATGCCGCGCAGGCCGGGGCGCATCTGTTCCAGCCGCAGGTGGCGTATCGCGTGCGGCGCAGCACCAATACCGACACGCCGCTGCCGCCGGAAGAACCGGCAGGTCAGAATCCGCCGGATGGAGCGGTAATCAACTACTACTTGAAGGATGGAAGCCAACAGGCTGTTTTAGAAGTATTTGATGCTGCCGGGAAACTGGTGCGGCGCTACTCCAGCACCGACAAGCCGGAAGAGATCAATCCCCGAGAGCTGAATGTGCCGGAGTATTGGGTGAAGCCGGCGCGGGTATTGGCGGCCTCGGCGGGAATGCACCGCTGGGTTTGGGACCTGCACTATCCGCCGCCGGCGGTGCTGAAGCGGGATTTGCCGATTTCGGCGATTCCCCACGACACGCCGTTGGCGCCGCAAGGGCCGAGCGCGCTGCCGGGCGAGTACACGGTGAAGCTCACGGCGGGCGGGAAGACATTGTCGCAAAGACTCACGGTGAAGATGGACCCGCGCGTCACCACGCCGGCGGAGGGCCTGGCGCAGCAATTCGACATCGCAACCAAGCTCGCCGATGCGCTGCAGCAGGACTACGACGCCCTGCAGCAGGTGCGCTCGGTGCGGGCGCGGCTCAGGAATCTGCTGATGCCCGCCAAGTCGCTGCCCAGCGATGCTGCTGAAGCGATCAACGCGCTGGAAAAGACCCTGCGAGCCCTGGAGGGCGCGCCCGGCGAATACGGACGGCGCGCAGCCAGCGACAATCTTGCGGGCCTGAACAGCAGCCTCGGGACCGTGTATGAGATGGTGGACAGCGCCGACGCGGCGCCGACCTCGCAGGCGGTGGCGGCCTTCCGTGACTTGCAGCGTTCGCTCACTTCGCTGCTCACAAAATGGGACGAGGTGAAGGCGCGTGACCTCCCGGCGCTCAACCAGAAATTGCGTTCGGCAAACTTGCCGGAAGTTCAGATTCCGAGCGGCGCAAAGTAAACGCCAGCCGAGGGCGCGGAGCAGCACGCGCGGGGGATGGCCGGGTTTTCGTCGGCGCGGCGCTGTCGCCGTGAACTTTCTCTCCGGCCACTGCCGCACGGGTTAGAGGGCGGATGGACACGTCGAACTGTCATCTTGACAGCATGCGCGACCTGCAATATCTATGGCCCTCTGATCGTTAGCCATCCCTGAAGGGGTCCGGAATGATTGTCTTCGTCGCCGTTGTGTTTGCGCTCGCCGCCCTGGTGCTGGCCGTCTGGGACCAGCGACGGCAGGCTCGGTCCGCGGCGGCGCCGCCCGCGGAAACTGCCAGTCTTGTGCGCCTGCTGCTGGCGAGCTTCCTGGTGATTTTTGCCGAACTGGTGGTCATCAGGTGGGTTTCGGTTGAGGTCCGCGTTTTCGCCTATTTCAAGAATCTTGCGCTGCTGGCGTGTTTCCTCGGCTTCGGTATGGGATGCGCGCTGGCGCTTTCCGCGGTCCGCTGGCGGCTCGGACTGTTTGGGATTCTCGGTCTGGTGGCCGTCATCCGCTTGCCCGTGCCGCAACGGGCGCATCTGTTCGAGCAGCTTTCGGCCATCCTGGGCTCCGGCGCCAGCCATTCCATCTGGGTCGCCGATCCCGTGCTGAACATCAAGCAATTCCTGATCGCCGCGGCGGTGGCCATCGCCCTGCTGCTGCTGATCACGACCACCTTCATTCCGCTGGGACAGATCGTCAGCCGGCAAATTGACCTGGCGCCGCGCACTCTGGCGGCTTATTCGTGGAACCTTCTGGCCAGTCTCGCGGGCATCATCCTCTTCTTGCTGATGTCGCGTAGCAGCATCGGCCCGGTCGTCTGGATCCCCGTGGTGCTGCTCGGCATGGCTTGCCTGCAGGAGAACAAGCTGCGCGCCATCGCGGTCGCGTGCCTGCTCGTGCCCGCGGTCATGCTGATACGCGACCCGCAAACTCCTGACCGCTTGGTCGTCTGGACGCCGTACCAGCAGATCGAGGTTTTGCGCGGCCACTTTCCCAACGGTGAGCCGTCGGGTGACATGGTTCGCGTCAACCACACCGGATATCAGAGGACGGTGAATCTCTCCGGCGAGTTCCTGCACAGGCACCCGGAGCTCGGCGTCGCGCCCGGATACTCGAATTTCGACATCGCGTACCTGTTCGCCAAACGCGGTGCGAACGTTCTGATCGTGGGCTCCGGCACCGGCAACGATGCTGCGGCCGCGCTGCGTAACGGCAGCTCCCACGTGGACGCAGTGGAAATTGACCCTGCCATCTACAACCTGGGCAAGGCCACGCATCCCGAGCACCCGTACGACTCGCCGCGCGTGAGCACCTATTTGACCGACGCGCGGGCTTACCTGCGCACCACCAGCAAAATGTACGACCTGATCGTTTTTGCCGGTCTCGATTCGCACACCGGGTTCTCCGATTACTCCAACATGCGGCTGGATAACTTCGTCTATACGCAGGAGTCGTTCAATGAGGCCAAGGCGCATTTGGCTCCCGGTGGCGTGCTATTTGTCGGATTCGAAGTCAACCGCCCATGGCTAGGGGCGCGCCTGAAGGGGTTGCTAGCGCAGACGTTCGGCAAGACTCCGCTCGTGTTCGTTGCGTACACCAGGTTGCTGGGCGAATCTACCTGCTTCGTGGTCTCGCCGTCGGACCAGGTTCAGGCCGCGCTCGCGGCGAATCCGCAACTGGCGGAAATGGCGCGGCACGCGCCCGATTTCCTGAACCACGGCGCCGTTCCCCTGACCACCGACGACTGGCCGTACCTCTATACCGAGTCGCGTTCCATTCCGCCCACCTATTATTCGGTGGGCGTGCTGCTGCTCCTGATCGCTCTACTGCTGTACGGCGAAATCCACGATGTCCGGCGGCAGCGCCCGTCAGTCTTCTTCTTCGCCATGGGCGCCGGGTTCATGCTGATCGAAACCCAGACCATCAGCCGGCTGGCGCTCTTCTTCGGTACAACCTGGGTCGTCAACGGCATCGTGATCGGCGCGATCTTGCTGACGCTGTTGCTGGCCAACCTGGTCATGACCCGCTGGCCGGAGTTTCTCTCCCGCACCGTCATCGCAGCCGGCCTGCTTGTCACCTTGCTGATGGCGTACTTTGTGCCCATGGAGCGCCTGAGCGAATCCGCCCTGGTCGCGGGCGCGATGGCCAGCGTCTTCTTCGCCGCCCCGGTATTTTTTGCCGGTCTTTTGTTCGCGCGCGAGTTCGGAAGTTGTCCGAATCCCGCCGCGGCTCTTGGCTCCAACATGCTGGGGGCGGTGGTCGGCGGACTCCTGGAGAACCTGTCGTTCATCTTCGGCATGCGCGCCTTGCTGTTGATCGCGGTTGTGGTCTACGCCGTGGCCGTCGTCGCGCTCTTCGGGCGACGCGCGCTTGCGCCCCTCGCCCAACCCGAACATGAACCCTCATTCGCGGCCGCCGATGCCGACGGAGTGGAGTGAAGCGCCCGCCGCTGCGCTGCGCTGAGAGCGGCTTCTGACGTAAGCTCGGCGAGTGCGTGGGGACGGCCGGGTTTTCGTCAGCGCGGCGCCGTCGCTGTGAACTCTGTCTGCGGCCACTGCCGCACGATCGACCATCCTGACGGTGATTTCCAGATGACCGAACCACGGTTCCACTTGCCGCCGGGAGCAATCACCTCGACCACGGCTCCGGCCAGGGGAGGATGACCCGCGGACAAGGCCGCTGCCGCCCGGCGTGCAGCGTTGTCGCCGGCGCGGGGTTCCGATGCCGGCAGGGGAGTCAGCAGCGTTCGGCGCCAGGTTGCGTAGGGCGCCCATGCATCGCTGGTCAGCACGATCGTGTCGGCCGGTGTGTGCTGCTGAATCCAGGCGTAGGCACGCCAGCGATCTGGATCGCGGTCCGGAGCGAAGCTCTCGCGCCACAGCGGGATATTGGAAAGCGCCAGCAGCAGCGCAATCGCGAATGCTGTCCCAAGCTCCAGCCGATAGCGCGCCGCCAGGCGGTACATGGCGTATCCGGCGAACACGCTGAGCAAGTAAACCAGGTCGGTGATGAAGCGTGAGGGCTCCAGCGCGGCGCGCTCCTCTCCCCAGTGGTGCAAAGCGTAGGCTTGATAAACGGGGCCGCATAGCAGGTACGCGGCAACCAGCGCGAGTGACATCGCGAGCAGCATGCCGGCGCGCGCTCCTGCGTCGCGCATCCATGACAGGACGACGCCGCAAATTGCAAAAGCCACGAAAACCACGCCCATGCCGGCCATCAGCAACAAGATTGAGTTAGTGCTTTGGAATCGGAGCGCATCGGTGTCGCCAATCCGGGCGGCCTTCATGGCCTCCGGCACAAGATAGGCGGAGGCCAGCCCGACACTGCCGGCCACACCAAGTGCCAAGGCGCGCAGCTTGCCCCACTTTCCAGGTTCGGCGGTTCCGGGCGAGAGCAGTAGATACCCGGCAGCAACGGCCAGCGTAATGCCCGCTACCAGGGCCACGTGATGGTGGGTGACGAACATGGCGGCGAGGAACACGGCAACGGCAGCGGCGCTGCGCAGATGGCACGCCGGCTGGGCCATGATGGCGATCACCGGAATCAGAAAAACCATGCCCAGTTGGTTGGGCAGCCCTCCCCAGTTGTAATAGGCGATGCTGCCGAGGAAGGCCCACATGCCATAGGCGAACGCGGAATACAGCGCGACCTCCGAGGAACGGAAAATACGTCTCGCGAGGCCGTACACCTGGGCGGTTGTGACCACGCCCAGCGCCGGAACCAGCAACTGGAAGACGCGGTGCAGCGGAATTGAGGTCAGACGGGAGAGAACCACAATCAGGAGATGACTTCCCAGGGGATAGTTCAGCGCGACGGTTTCAAAGGGTGTCCAGTCGTAAAAGAGCTTGTCGGTGAGCAGCAGTTTCTTCGCCAGCAGCAGATGGAAGCTGGGGTCCCATCCGAGAGGGATGTCGCGAAAAAACGTGGGCGCGAATCGGGAGACGGCGACCATCGCCAGCAGTAATGCCAGCCACCACTGGGTGCGATCTGGCGCCGGCGATTGCCGGCGAGGCGAACAAAGCCAGGCGAGCAGCAGGCTCAGCGCAACTACGCCCATCCACAGCGGCCAGAACAGTGACAGGCGGAATCGGGAAACATAAAACGCGATCAGGACGGCGAGCGCAAGCCCCGCGGTAGCGCCCCAGGTCAGGCGGTCCACCAGGTCATCCTCGGGAAACACGGCACGCCACAGGAAAATGCCGGGGATGATAAGGACCGCGAGGCCGGCCACGAGGGCTGCGATATCGAGCATGAAGCGGAGTACCCGGCAATCCTATATCACAGTTGGCAGGCTCCGTCAGGCGGGGAACAGTTCCAGGTAAACGTTGTCCTTGCTCCACAGCCACGAAATGCGGGCCAGCCAGTACCTGCGCCGGATCGCCTGGCGGGCGGCGGCCTGATCAGACGCGATGCGCGCGGTGGCGGGAACGTGCGGGCCGAGCGGCCGGCCGCGCAGGGTGGAGGGCGCGACCTCCACGCGCGGATTGTTCCGAATCCGTTTCATCTTGCCGGCGTCGGGACGGGTGAAGACGTACAGGCGGCCATCGGCCTCGGCGAACCACACCGGCGTATGCACCCCCGCGCCGGTCTTGCGGAAGGTGACCAGGTCAATGTAGCTGCGGCCGTGCAGGTGAGTGAAATCGCCGGGCATCGGCCATCAGTCTATCTGATTAGAATGGGGCCGGTGAATGAACACCCAAACTTCCCGTATCGCGCCTGGTTGCGCGAGTGGATCACGCGTCGCGGCGTGCTGCGCACCTCGGCGGAACTGGCGAAGGGTGCCTTCGAAATTGCGCGCGACCATCTGCCGTCGCGCCGCCGCCTGCGCTTCGGCGACATTGATTTCGACTGGGACTATCGCGTGGATACCACCTGGTCGAACCTGCCGCTGGGCACGCGGATTCGCGAGGTGCTGGCAGGCCGCGGCTACCAGCCCAGCGACCCGCTGACCTTCCACGAAATGATGGCGCAGCTTGCCATCGATTTCCGCGACTTTGCGTTGCTTGATCTGGGCTCGGGCAAAGGACGCGCGCTGCTGATGGCTTCCGATTATCCCTTTCGTAGAATCATTGGCGTCGAGTTGCTGCCGGAATTGCACGCCATCGCCGAGGAGAACGTCCGCAAGTATTCCAGCCAGCGGCAACAGTGCCGCAGTTTCGAACTGCACTGCGGCGACGCGCGCCGGTTTCAGCTTCCGCCGGAACCGCTGGTGGTGTTCATCTTTGATCCGTTCCCGGAAGATATTCTGCGGGAGGTGATCGCCGGGGTGGAGCGGTCGGTGAGGGAAGCGCCGAGAAAGGTATATCTGGCGTATCAGAATCCGATTTCCGAGCGCGCGGTGGCGGAGATTTCGGGATTGCGGAAGATTGCGGGAACCCTCCAATACGCGATCTTTGAAACGAAGTAGAAAAGCATTTTCGATTGTTGATTGACGATTGCCGATTACGGTGGAAGCGCCGGGCTTTAGCCCGGCGAAAGAGCGGAGAATCATTCAAGGGCTTCAGCCCTGGTCCAGGCGCTCCTGCCTACGCGCTTTCACCCTCACTCGTAGCGCAGCGCTTCCACGGCTCCATTTGCGCTGCCTTCAGCGCCGGCCAGAAGCCGGAAATTACGCCCACCGCGGCCAGGATCAGGAACGAGGCGGTAAGCACAACCGGCGAGGTGCGCAGGAAAATGTCGCCTTCGTGGTTGGCCATGTGGAAATCCTCAGCGTAGAGCGGCATGGGCGGCACGGCGTGAGCGATCGCGGTGGCGATGATCATGCCCAGCGCGCCCCCGATAAAGGTAAGGACCAGGGCTTCGACGAGGAACTGGCCGAGGATATCGCGTTTGCGTGCGCCCACCGCTTTGCGCAGGCCGATCTCGCGGGTGCGCTCGGTGACCGAAACCAGCATGATGTTCATCACGCCGACGCCGCCGACTCCCAAGGTGAGCGCGCCAATCAGCCCGAGGATCACCTGCAACGCGATCGAGAACTGCTGGATTTCCTCCGCGTCTTCGACCGTGTCCCATTCGGGCGTGGCCTTGTCGTCCTTGGGATCGAAATGATGGCGGCGCGCCAGCACGCCGCGGACAGCTTGCAGCGCCTTGCGGTGCAGCTCGGGCGTGAGGGGAGCGAAGACGATCATGCCGGGATCGCGGACGTCCATGATGTCGCGATAGGTCTCGAACGGAATGAAGACATTCTCGTTGTCGGGACCGTTATTGGATGAGTCCTGGATTTTCATCCGCAGCAAGCCGATGATCCGGAAATCCTGGCCGCGGATGGTGACGCTTTGGCCCACCGGATTGAGACCGTAGAAAATTTTCTTGGCCGCGCGCTGGCCGAAAATCACCACGCGACGGTGCTCGAGGAAGTCGCCTTCCTCGAAGTACCGGCCGTCTTCCACCTCGAGGCGCCGCATGGCGCCGTAGGGAAACTGGACGGCCTTGCTGGAGATGGAGATCACCTTGTTGCCGTACTTGAACGGCAGGTTGGTATCGTCTTCGGCGCTGACCCCTTCGATGAGCGGCACTTCTTCGCGAATCGCCTCGATGTCTTCGTACTTGTAGTGAATGCGGCGGCCGGCGCGCTCGCCGCCGGCCTGCATGCTGGTCTGCCCTCCCCAAAGCATGATGACGTTGTTGCCGATGCCGAGGAACGCGTTGAGCACGCTCTCGCCGACGCCCTGGCCGTAGCCGAGCAGCAGCACCACCGTGACCAGACCCCAGGTGATTCCCAGCATGGTGAGAACACTGCGCAGACGGTGGCGCGCCAGCGACTCCCAGCTTTCGACGATGATCTCCTTCAGCCCCATGCTCGTTTACTCGTAACGCAAACACTCGATCGGGGACAGCGCTGCGGCCCGGCGCGCGGGATACATGCCGGCGGTGATGGTGATCAGCGACAGCGTCGCAATGGATGCGAGCAACGCCCCGGGAACGATGTCGGGCGGAGGAATGAACTCCGGCAGCGTGACCTTTTGCAGGATGACGCAGATTCCAAGTCCGAGGACCAGGCCGATGGCGCCGCTCAAGATGGTGAGGGTGGCGGATTCGGCAAAGAACTGCTTTTGAATGTCGCCGGCGGTCGCCCCCAAGGCTTTGCGCACGCCGATTTCGCGGGTGCGCTCGGTCACCGACACCAGCATGATGTTCATCACCCCGATGCCGCCGAGGGAAAGCGTCATCAGGGCAACCGCGCCAAAGAACAGCGTCATCACGTCGAAGATCCGCTCCGCCAGCTTGGCGCCGTGCATGGTGTCCCAGACAAACAGCGCGTACCTGTCTTGCGGATCGAAATGGTGGAGGCGCCCGAGCGTGCGGTACACCTGCGCGATGGCTTCTTCGTGCTGTTCGGGATTCGCGACCTCGAACACCAGATTGCTGATGTAGCCCCGGCTGATCCAGGGACGCTCCGGCGGCGGAAAATCACGCGCCATGGAGGAGTACGGAACGAAGAGCTGCGTATTGTCGGGTCCGGAACCGTAACTGCCGTTCTGCTTCTTCTTCTCCAGGACGCCGATGACCTGGTAGGGATAGCCGGCAATCACCAGCGTAGCCCCAATCGCGGGCTGGCCCCGGAACAATTGCTGGCGCGCTTCGACGCCGAGCACCACCACGCGCCGGGCCTCGGCCTCGTCCTCGGCCACCATCAGGCGGCCTTCGCTTGGAGTCAGCGAGCGGAAGCTCTGATACTCCGGCCACACGCCGCGTATCGGGCGGTTGGCCGAGTTGAAGGCGCTGACCTCGGGGACGGGGCGGATCAGCTCCGGGCTGACCGTCTTAATGAGATAGCACTCCCGCTGGATGGCGCGTGCGTCATCCACGTTGAGCCGGATCGGACGCCCACCGGCGTAGCCTCCCGCTTCCGTGCTGGTGCGCCCGCCCCAGACAATGGCTAGGTCCACGCCGATGCTGCGCAAGCGGCGCTTCTGGTCGCGGTTGAAGCCGCGCCCCAGCCCCACCAGCAGCACTACCGAGGTGATGCCCCAGATGATCCCGAACATCGTCAGGAAGCTGCGCATCTTGTGCGCGCGCATCGAGCTGAGCGTCTGGCGGGCGATTTCACGCAGGTTCAAGGTAACTCCGGATTGTGGTCAGGCAGCGCTCTCCGTAGTAGTTACGCAGCGCAACCACTCCTGGTTCCTTGGACTGATGGACGGCGGGAACGTGAGCAAAATGGATTTCCAGCCAACGTGGGGAAGACGAAATATCAGAGCGGTGTCGTACAATGCCGGTTCACCGTGATACCCGTAAGGAGCTGAAATGCGCAAGTTTGCCGTTCTGGTATTGCTTTCAATCGTTTCCCTGGCAGCGGTAGCGCAGGAACGAGGGGCGGAACGCCGCGGCGCCATGCCTGCCGAACATCCTGCCGAAGCCCGCGACGATGGGCAACCGCCCAAGCCCCCGGTGGCCGAGAAGGAAGCGCCGGAGGAGAAGCCGGTGGTCACGCATCACCAGATGAGCGTCGGCGGCAAGCCGCTGCATTACACCGCGACCGTCGGCATGATGCCGATCAAGAACGAGCAAACCAACAAGGTCGAAGCGCACATGTTCTACGTGGCGTACACGCTGGACAATCCGCCGGCGGGACGGCCGCTGACCTTTGCCTTCAATGGCGGGCCGGGCTCGTCGTCGGTGTGGCTGCACATGGGCGCCATCGGGCCGAAACGCGTCAAAATGCTGCCCGAAGGCGGCATGCCTGCGCCACCGTTCCAGATCGAGGACAACCAGTACACCTGGCTCGACGCCACCGACCTCGTCTTCATTGATCCTGTCGGCACCGGCTACAGCCGCGCGCTGACCCCGGAGCTGGGCAAGAAATTCTGGGGCTTGCAGGGCGACATCGCGTCGGTGGGCGAATTCATTCGCATGTACCTGACACGCTCGCAGCGCTGGACTTCGCCGCTATTCCTCGCCGGCGAAAGCTATGGCACCACGCGCGCCGCGGGCTTGTCCGGTTACCTGATTGATCGCGGCATTCCGCTGAATGGCATCACGCTCATCTCGTCGGTGTTGAACTTCGAAACCCTGAGCTTCGCGCGCGGCAACGATCTGCCCTATATCGCCTACCTTCCCACCTACGCCATGACGGCGCAATACCACAAGCGGCTGCCTCCCGACGTGCAGCAAATGGATCCGGCAAAGCTGCTCGCCGAAGTAATGCAGTGGGCGAACACCGGCTATACGGAAGCCTTGCAGAAGGGCGACCGCCTCACCGCCGATGAGCGCCAAGCCGTCATCGAGCGGCTGTCGCGCTACACCGGGCTGAGCCACTCCATCATTGACGAGCACGACCTGCGCATTGACCAGCCCACCTTCAGCCGCGAGTTGTTGCGCGACCGCAAGCTCCAGGTCGGGCGTCTCGACAGCCGTTTCCTGGGACCGGCATCGCCGGAGATGGGCCCCTATGGCTACGATCCCAGCGAAGCCGCCATCCGCCCGCCGTTTACCACCGTTCTGAACGAGTACATCCGCTCCGAACTCGGCTACCAGACCGACCTGATTTATTACATTCTTGGCGGCGGTATCGGCGCGCAGTGGGACATGGGGACGGGAACTCGCGGGGGATTTCCCGAAACCGCCGAGGCCCTGCGCCGCGCCTTCGTGAAGAATCCCTACATGCGCGTGCTGGTGGCGGAAGGCTGGTACGACACTGCCACGCCCATCCTCGGCATCGAGTACACCCTCAGCCACATGGGCCTGGACGCCTCCATGCGCAAGAACATCTCGACCGCGCAGTATCCCGCCGGCCACATGGTGTACATCCAGGTGACCTCGCTGGCGAAGATGAAGAAGGATGTGGTGGAGATGATGCAGCAGGCGCTGAAGGGCGGAGGCAACGATTTGCCGAAATAGTTGCGAGTTCCGAGTTGCGAGTTGCGAGTCAGTCGGGAAGGGCACGGCTTTAGCCGTGACGAACAGGTGCTAAAGACAGTCAGCTTTCGACTTCATGCCCTGTCCTTCGCTTTGTGCGTAACGTTTATTGGATAAAATGCGCGCGGCTCGCGGGCCGGTTCGGTTCCGTTTTCGTCCAGAAAGAGGTTCAGTCTTGATTGCCCTGCCTGACCTATTGGGAAGCCCATTATGTGCGTCTTATTCCGCTGTGTCTTATCCTCCATGCGAAACGTTATCTTTGTGCGTATAGGGATGCTGCCATCGGGCTGCGTGAATTCAAGCCGCTCGTGAAACGTCTTCCCGGGATCGCCGTCCTCTGGATACCAGAGCGTAATCACATCCCAAGTTTGTGGCGTCATCACATCGCGCGGAACCTGTTCGCCAGCTGGAACCTCAATCCCTAGGTTCTGGAGGACAGTGATGAGGGTAGGATTTCCCTCTTCGTCGACGATCAACTTCTCACACGGCGCGAACAGTAGGAGTTTCGGCATGTTTATGCCGCTTTCGCCTTTGCTTCGAGATCATCTTGCTTCCGAAGCCTGGGTGTTACTTTCTCGTCGTTTTCGCCGGATTCTGTCTTAAAAGACAATGACCAATAGCCGCCAGAAAGCAACTGCCTGAACGGATTCCAATTATCTGGCCTCTGGATAGTGCAACTGAACCAAGGCGCACCCCGCCTTAGCCAGTTTCTACGCAGCTCTGTGTAAGACCAATCAACATCATCCGCCCCGAATTCTGTTCCGCAGGAGGGGCAGATATTGTAGTTGGTCGGTGCATACGGCATATCGTAAGCACACACTGGACACTTATAATGCATTCAAAATATCCTCGCGCACTCCCAAGCCAAATATGATGCCTCTCCGCCCTTCGCCTTGACGCGCCGTGGCGGAGGAATATGATACGTCCTGATTATCGCACCTGCGGCAACAACCCCCAATTCATGCGTGATGAAATCGAATCTCACCAAGTCACCATTGGTCCTTGTACATTCGTGCATATTTGCGCTCAGGGGGCCATAACAAAAAGCCTCGGCCAGCGCAAGATAGTCGGCGGGGGTGCCGACCCCGAATTCCGCCTGATGGCGCGTAAAATGGTCCGCCAATTGATTGGCGTTTGCAAACGGAACCATAGATTCGAGGGAGAGCGAAATCATAGCATTGGTTAGCCCATCGCGGGCATATAATCCGCACCCCCACGGAGGTTAGAGAATGACGAAATACGAAGGACAAACGCTTACACACAAGACTCTCATCATCGAGGACTGTTTTTTCGTGACCTGCGTTTTGCGCGAATGCGAGCTGTTTTATTCTGGCGGCGATTTTGAATGGATCGAGACAAAGTTTGAGAACTGCAAACTTCACTTCCGTGGCCCTGCGTTGAAAGCCGTGCAGTTTGCTCAGATAATGGGAATGTTGAAAGGGCCAGAGATACCACCCATGATGGCCCAGCCGACAACTGCGGGGAAGATGAACTAAAACTGCCACACCGCGAGTTCACGCGGTCAGTCTAATCGAGAGTCTTGGTTAGTCATGTATATTCTTGCCTCCCTAAAATCTTGATTCCAAAAGACCGACCTGGGGGGAGGGGGTACCCAACGGTGAAAAATTCACCTCATTTCCACGCCCCTTCCTCTCCCGGCTCGTATCCCGGAATTTTCTTGCCCTGCAGGTAAATGTCGAACCAGTTGACGATGTGCTCCAGGCGCTCGATGCGGTGCCACGGCTGGCCGGAGCGCGACAATTCATGCGACTCGCCGGGGAAGCGCACCATCACCGTCGGCACCTTGCGATATTTCAGCGCGCGGAACATCTCCTCGCCGCCGGCCCCTTCCGGCGTGCGCCAGTCGGCATCGCCCAGGATCAGCATTAGCGGCGTATTCACCTCGTTGATGTAGGTGATCGGCGAGCGCTCCACGTAGTCCTGCGGATCCTCGAACGGCGGTTTGCGAAACCAGTTCGGCTGGAACAGCGTGAAGTCTGCCGAGTACCACCATGCCGCCCAGCTCGCGATGTCGCGCTGCGAGACCGCGGCGGCAAAGCGCGTGGTGTGGCCCACCACCCAGTTGGTCAGCAACCCGCCGCCGCTGCCGCCGGTTACGCCCAGCCGCTTTTCGTCGATGTAGCCGCGCCGGATCAACTCATCCACGCCCGCCATCAGGTCTTTGTAGTCGTCGCCGGGATAGTGGTACTGGATGATGTTGCCGAACTCCTGCCCGTAGGTCGTGCTCCCGCGCGGGTTGGGATAGAGCACCACGTACCCCTTGGCCGCCATCCACTGGAATTCGTGATCGAAGACGTAGCCGTACGCGCCGTGCGGCCCGCCGTGAATGTTCAGGATGAGCGGGTACTTCTTTTTCGGGTCGAAGTCCGGCGGCTTCTGCGCCCACGCCTGGATTTTCTTGCCGTCGAAGCTGGTGTAAGTGATCTCCTCCGGCGCAGTCAGGTTCAGTTGCGAAAACAGCTTGTGATTGATGTCGGTGAGGCGCTGCAGAGAGCCGTTTGGCAGCACGACAAACAGGTCTCCGATGTTGGTCGGCGTGGAGACGCGCACCACCAGCATGTTGCCGTCGGGCTTCTCAACATACGAGCCGACGGCCTGGTCACCGCGAGTTACCACCGAGTTCTTCCCAGTGGCGACATCGAAGCGCTCCAGGTTGCCGCGCCCTTCACGCCCCACCAGGACCACCAGGGAGTTTCCGTCGGCACTCCACAGCGGACGCGATCCGCCTGAGGCGCGCGGCGTCCCTTGATCGCCGAACACAGCCGAGCCCACGTCCCAGTCGAAGCTCGTGGTCAAATTGCGCGGCTTGGCGCCCGGCGCCAGGTCTACCACCCACAGGTCCTCCTGGGTATAAGAGCGCACCGGCTGATTGGGCGCTCCGAAAAACGCCATCCGCTTGCCGTCGCGACTGACGGCAATCGAGCGCAGCGCGCCGCCCTCAATGCGCGTGACTTCCTTGATCTCGCCGCCGGTTGCGGGAACCGAGTACACGGCGTTCTGCCCCAATTCGTAGTACGGCTCCAGCGATCGGTTGGAAACGTAATAGATTTTCGAACCGTCCGGCGCCCAGGTGGCTTCCTGTTCGGAAAATTCGCCCGAGGTAAGCTGCTTGGGCTTGACGCTCTCATCCACAGCGCCGCCGGCGGGAATGCTCCAGATGTGGCTGGGATGGGTGAAATCGAGGTACCCGATGCCGTTCATGCGATAGACGGCGCGGCTGATGACGTGCACGTCGCTCTCGTGCTCCGGCTTTCCGCACCGCGCTTTGTCACTCTCGGATTCTTTGTCCTTGCCGTCCTTGCCGCCCTTGCACGCTTCTTTCGCTTCATCCTCCGCAGTGGTGGTGCTGTTGAAAGCGATGCTGCGGCCGTCCGGCGACCACGTGGGACGTGACGCGCCTTTCGGCAACCTGGTCAGCGGCCACGGCTCGCCGCCAGTGAGGGGAAGGATGTAGATCTGCGGCGGCTGGCGCTTGCCGTCTTTTCTCCACGCTGCGCACAAAGGCCAGCCGCGTGCCCTCCGGCGACCACTGTGGAGACGTGTCGCGCGTGCCCGAGGTCAGCATGCGCGGCTCGCCACCGCGGGTGGAGACGGTCCAGATGGAGGTGTCGTAATCGTCCTTTTGGTCGTTGACCACCACTCTGACGAACGCCACCTGCGAACCGTCGGGCGAGACCTGCGGATCGGCGATCCAGGTGAACTGAAACAGGTCTTTTTCCGTGATCGGGCGTTGGCCGGTCGCGGAGGCGGCAAGGGTGCACAGCAACAAGCAGGCGAGCAGGGCGGCACAGCGGCCGCGGGCAGATGTCATGGCGAGCTCCGAATAGAAATGTCGTGATACGACAGGCCTACCGTCCCCCGAGGTGCGGGGCGGTGGAATGATATCAAACGGCCTAGGGGTGCCATTGGTCGAGGCGGGTTTCCAGTTCGGCCAGCGACTCGACCCGCGGATACGCGGTATCGCGATACGCGCCGGCGATATCGATCAGCACCGCACCCATGCCCACAGCCTGCGCGCCGATGAAGTCTATGGAGTAAACGTCACCGACATACAGGCTCTCCTCCGGCGTGGCGCCCAACTCCGCCAGGGCACAGTCGAAGATGCGCCGGTCGGGCTTCTCAAAACCACAATGGCGCGAATCGGTGAAGGAAGCGAAGCAGTCGTCGAGCCTGAGCAACTCGAACAACCGGCGCACGCTGCCGTCGGAGTTGCTGATCAGCCCGATACGGTATCGGCGCTGGAGCCGTTCCAGCACCTCGCGAGTGTGGAGACGCACTCGCCGCCAGTTCATGCCGCTGCGCGCGGCCGCGACCAGCGCGGCACGGAGCCGGGCATCATCGGCGATGCCCAGCTCGCGAAACAGGCTGAGGTAATACAGGTCCCAGTATTGCGCGTCCACGGAGTGGCGCCCGTCGCGGGCCGCGTCGAATTGGCGCTTGGCATCGCGTTCGGCGGCCTGAAGCTGTTCTTCGGAAGGAAACAGGTGGAGCTCGGCCAGCGCCGCCAGGGTGAGCGCGGGGTCGGGAAAGACGATGGTACCGCCGGCATCGAAGAAAATCGTAGTGAGCGACACGGAAGCGGCCGCAGGGGCGCGGAACTCAGCCCAATGTAACACAGCCGCGGCGCTGAAACTGCGTGCCGGGGCCCAGGCGAAGCGTAGAATTGAATTTCGCTCCGAAACGGTTGCCCCACCCTTATCGCTCCCCGGGGGAGCCTGCCCCGAAGCGTAGCGAGGGGGAGCGATAGGGTGGGGATTTTCCCGAGCTGCTAGAAGCTGCAAGCTGCGCGAAGTGGCTCGTGTTCCAACTTGGAATTCGCGCACCGCGGCGGAGTGAACCAGGTGCTGGTTGGCGACCCGCCGCTGATATGCTTCGGCAGGCCGCTGGGGCCGTGTTTTATAGGCGGGTGCATTCATGGCGGAAACCGTATTCGTAGCGGATATCGGCACGACCAAAATATCGGCCGCAGTTCTGGACCGGGATGGCAAGGTGCTGGCACGCAGGACGGAGTCGCTGGATGCATCCCCCACGCTCGGGCCGGTCAAGCAGATCGCGCGGATCGCATCCGAACTTGGGCAGGCACGGGTCAAGTACAGCGCGGCGGGAATCGCCGTTGTCGGGATGGTGCGTTGCGACGGCACCGTCTGCGCCCAGGAACTGCCGGGCTGGGACAAGGTTCCGCTGAGTCGTCTCCTGCAAAGCAAGCTGCACATACCGGTGGTCGTGGAGAGCAACTACAACGCCGCCGTGCTGGGCGAGACCTGGCGTGGCGCCGGTCGCGGCAAGAATGATGTGATCGTGCTCACCGCCGGTGCAACCGTGGGCGCGGGAATCATCTGCGGCGGACGGCTGCTGCGCGGCGCGCATGGTCTTTCCGGCTCCGCCGGTTGGATGGCGGTCAGCGAAGCCGACGGTTTCGAGGTGCGCAAGTTCGGAGGACTGGAGGCGTGCGCCTCCGAGCCGGCCATCGTGCGTGCCGCAAAAAATGCGGTCGTAGCCGGGTTCGGCGGCGCCTTGGCCGAGTTCGAGCCGGATGCTTTCGCCGCCGAGGATATCGCCGAGCTTGCCCGCCGTGGCGATGCCACCTGCAAGCAGATCTATCGGCGCGCCGGCAAGCTGCTCGGACTTGCGGTCGCCAACCTGGTCAATCTTTTCGATCCCGAGGTCGTGGTCTTCGCCGGATCGCTGGTTTCGGCGACCGACCTGTTCTGGGACGAACTGACCCACACCGCCCTCAGCCGCTGCCATCCCATCGCCGCACGCCAGGTACGCATCCGCATCAGCGGCCTGGGCGAAGATGCCAACCTTCACGGCGCCGGCTATCTGGCATGGCAGAGCGCCAACACCGCCGCCTCCCCGCCCGCCGCCTATGAAGACCCCCACCAGGTTTCGGCCAAAAAGGTGAAGAAAAAATTGTCGTCTCCTCGCGCCCACGCGGTAGCCCGGTAGCTTGCAGTCCGGGACAGCGTAAAATTCAATTCTCTCTTCCATGGTTCCAACGCCGCCAACCGGTGCAGCCTTCAATCGCGGACGCCTGTTCCTCTCCGCCTGCGGTGCGCTGTTCGTATTCGGCGTCGTGCTGGTGCTGCTCGGGACTCTTTTCGGCATGCCGCAGATGCGCGCGCGTCTGCAGTTGACCGACATGGTGCGCCAGGGCAATCTGCAAACTCTGCTGCTGTTCGGGGTTTTCCTGGCGACGGTGATCGCCGGGCCGCTCATCGACCGGTTCGGCAACAAGCTGATGCTGGCCGTCTCCGCCTTGCTGGCCACCGTGGCGATGGCCGGATTCGCGGTCGCAACCGGTTACCGCGCGGCGCAGGTATTCGGGTTCATTCTGGGCGCGGGTGGCGGTGGCCTGAACATGGCGAGCAATGTTCTGGTCTCCGATATTTTCGGAGACGACCGTGGAGCGAAGCTGAACCTGGTCGCGGTTTTCTTTGGCGTTGGGGCACTGTTCATTCCGCTGGCCGCGGCCGCCGCCGGTCCCGCACACATCGTGCCCGTCATGCTCGCGGCCGCCGCCATTTCCGCCGGCTGCATGGTTGCCTATCTTGTCCTGCCGTTTCCGCCGGCGCGCGAGGCCAGCGGGTTCTCGCTCCGGGATGCCGGTAACGTGGTGCGCTACCCCGGCGTGCTGCTGTTCGCATTTCTTCTCTTCTTCGAATCCGGCAACGAGGCGGCCTTCATTGGATGGACCTCCACCTGGGCCGGAGGGATGGCCGCGACGGCCCGCAACGCGACCCTGGTCCTGGCGCTGTTTCAAGCCATGATGATGCTGGGGCGGATCAGCGCCACCCGCGTGCTGCGCGCAATTACCGAGCAGCAACTGGTGTTGGCCAGCGGCGTGGGCGCGCTGGTTGCCACGCTGATTGTGGCGCTCGCGCCTTCGGTCCCGGTGCTCGCCCTGGGTGTGGCGCTGGGCGGTCTGGCGTGCGCTTCGATTTATCCCACCATGCTGGCGATTGCCGGCGATCGCTACCGCAGCTTTGCCGGGACCGTGTTCGGCGTGCTCTTCGCCGTCGGGCTTAGCGGAGGAATGGTGTTTCCGTGGAGCATTGGGCACCTGTCGCAATCGTTCGGATTCCGCGCCGGCATGGCGATGCCCTTGTTGGGTGCTTCGATGATTTGCGTGCTCCTGCTGGTGATCCGGGCGCGCAGTGGGGCAAATCTTAGCCACGGATTACACCGATGAACACGGATCAGAATTAGTCACGTCCGTGCTCATCCGCCCTGGCGCAAGAGGTTGACAATCCAATCTCTTGCCGGTCATAGCAGAAGGTGCACTTGAAGGCTCGTTCGTCCTGCCCGTTCTTTTTTCAAATTACAAATTACCAATTACCAATTACAAATTGAGGGTGTTTTCCTCCCGCACCAACTGGCCGCTCGCGCCCAACCGCTTCAGCACGGCGCTGGAAAAGCATCGGGCGTCGGGCAGGGAACTGCTCGACCTTACCGCCTCCAATCCCACCAACCTCGGCCTGCGCTACGACGCGGAGGCGATTCTTGCCTCGCTCGCGAACCCGAACGCCCTCGAATATCGTCCGGACGCCAAGGGGATGCGCGTGGCCCGCGATGCGGTGAGCGCGTACTACCGCGAGCGCGGCGCCCACATCGATCCTGAGCGTCTGGTGCTCACCACCAGCACCAGCGAGGGTTATTCCTTCGTCTTCCGCCTGCTCTGCGATCCCGGCGATGAGGTGCTGGTGCCCGCGCCCAGCTATCCGCTCTTCGAGTTTCTCGCTGACATCCAGGACGTGCGGCTTCGCCCGTATCCGCTGTTCTATGACCACGGCTGGCACCTGGATGTGCACGCCCTCACCACCGCCGCGAGCGAGCGCACGCGCGCCATCATGCTGGTTCACCCCAACAACCCCACGGGCTCTTACGTCAAGCCGGCCGAGGCGGAGCAGTTGATCGCGATCTGCGCCCAGCGCGGCTTGGCGCTGGTGGTTGACGAAGTCTTCCTCGACTTCGCACATGCATCGGGTGCCCCACCCTTGTCGCTCGCGGGGGGACCTGCGGTTGCCCCACCCTTGTCGCTCGCGAGTGCGCCTGCGGTTGCCCCACCCTTGTCGCTCCTGGGTTTGGAGCGACAGGGTGGGGAATTTCCCAACACGGCACCCACCCTCACCTTCACTCTCAGCGGGCTGTCGAAAATCGCCGGCCTGCCGCAGATGAAGTTTGCCTGGATCGCGGTCAGCGGTCCCGAAGACCTTGCGCAGCAGGCCATGGCGCGGCTTGAGGTCATTGCCGACACCTATCTCTCCGCGAACGCGCCCATCCAGCTTGCCGCGCCCGTGCTGTTCGCCCAACGCCACGACTTCCACCGGCAGCTCATGGCGAGAATTCGCGCCAACCTGGCGGAATTGGATCGTCAACTCGCCGCGCAAAAGCCCTGCGCGCGCCTGCAGATCGAAGCTGGGTGGTATGCCGTGCTGCGGGTGCCGGTCACGCGTTCCGACGAAGATCTCGTCATCGAGCTGCTGGAGCAGAAATCAGTCCTGGTCCATCCCGGACACTTTTACGATTTCCCCGCTGACGGTTATCTCGTCGTGAGCTTGATTGCGCCGGAGGAGGAGTTCAGGGAAGGACTGGCGCGGCTGCTGGACTACATTTCGGATTGAAGATTTGCGATTTCAGATTAGCTCTCGACACGATTAGCCGACGCACGAGAATAAAGTTCTTCAAACTTCAATTCTAAATCTTAAAGCGCCTAACGAAACCCCAGTTTAAGGTCAGGAACGATCCGGCAAGCCATTCATCAGCAGCGTGCTTTCGGGACCGTCGGCAGTGGGCATGATTGCCGTTGCACTCAGTATCGGGGGCACCCTATTCGCAGGGAGAAATCGCGCCGCGATCCTTTCAACGATAGCCTTCGCGCCGTCCTCATCGGTTGGGAGAAACTCCTCCTTCAGTACCGCCCCCTTGTCTTCGAGCAGACGCTTGTGCCAAACGTAGAGGGCCGTTCCGTTGCCGTTGGCGGAAACCACCCACTGGTCAATCTGATCCTGATGGAGGACGTTTACTTGCCAATGTTCCTGGATGAAGTCGATCCTTTCAATGGCGACAAAGCCGCCGTACAGACCTCGGGCGAGCGTCAGCGTAACGTACTGGCGGAATCCGTCGGATTTGAACTCCAAGAACAAGTGACCCTCGTGGCTGGGTCTTTCGCCCTGTTCAATGGCAACCTGGCAAAGCGTCTCGATGTCGTCCGGGGTCATCACCGAGAACCCCTTCGGCGGAATACCAGCGCGAAGATCGTCAGGGGGCAGAAAGGGAGGGACTGAGGATAGGTATAACCCCAGCTTATCCCAACGGCTGGGCCGCATTCATTTATTCCATACCCACAACTCCGAGAATCACCCGGCAAAGTTTCCTGGTCCGTTACCGTGTAGCTTTGGCCGAAACAGACGGTTGTGGCAAGCAACAGCCCCAATCGCACCATAAGCATTACAAGTGAAATACTTCTTTTCATGGAAACATCTCCTGCGGTATCGGTTGCCCTAAGGGCCGCGTGATCTGTGCAGCCGCGACTTCGGTACCGATGCCTTTAGTCTGTTTCCTACGTTCAAGAGGTGTTGCCTCTGATTGCCCTTCTGACCAGGTCTGCTTGACCCAATGGGCGCTGCGTGCGTGTGATCGAAACTGCCCTTCGAGGAGACGACATAGATATTCTCAGCTCTGGCAGAGAGGGAAATTCGGGAAAACGAAAAAAACGAAAGGAAACGCAATTGCCCGATTCCCGAATCGGCACGGAAGGGACTTCAGCGATCAGTTTGGGGGACCCTGGCACAAGTGCGGCAGTCAGGAGGTTTTGTTAGAAGGCCTAAATCTGAGATCCTTCACTTCAAGAACGGGTTTGTTTCCCGCTCCTCCCCAATCGTGGTTTCCGGCCCGTGACCGGGAACAACGATGGTTTCGTCCGGCAGCGCCAGCACGCGCCCCTTCAGGGAGTCCATGATCTTGTCGAACGATCCGCCGGGCAGGTCGGTACGCCCGATGCTGCCGGCGAACAGCGTGTCCCCGGCAATCAGCTTCTGTTCGGCCGGGAAATACAGGCAGATGCTGCCCTCGGTGTGCCCCGGCGTGTGCATCACGGTAGCCTCCAGCTTGCCCACGCGCAGCCGGTCGGCGTCCTTGACACTCTGATCGATCGCGATCTTGCCCGGCGGCGTCATCCCGACCCACGCCGCCTGCATATCCATCATCTTCAGCAGCGCGTGGTCGTTCTGGTTGAGCAGGATGGGCGCGCCGGTGAGTTGCTTCAGCTTCATCGCCCCGCCGACGTGGTCAATGTGCGCGTGCGTGATCACGATCTGCTTCACCTTGAGCGCGTGCTGCTCGACGATTTGAAGGATGTCGTCAATCTCGTCACCGGGATCGATCACCATGGCTTCGCGCGTGCCCTCATCGCCGATGATGGAGCAATTGCACTGCAGGGGACCGACGGCAAGAATTTTGTGGATCATAAGTAGCTCTCAGCTGTCAGCTCTCAGCTTTCAGTTTGTACATCCCAAACGCAATCCAACAGCAGTAAAGGCCTCCAAACTCGGAGGCCTTTGATTCTAGCTGACGGCTGAGAGCTGATAGCTATTTCTGCGTCGGCGTCGCCGGATTGGGCGCTGGCGTGCTCGTCGGCGGCTTTTGCGGCGCCGACGTTGCCGGCTGCGTTTTCAGGTTCTGCAGCACCGAGGTGCTCGGCCGGCGCGAGGCGAAGATGGAGAGCGTGATCGAGGTCAACATGAAGATCACCGCCGCCAAGGTGGTCGCCTTGCTCAGCAGGGTGGCGGCGCCGCGCGGCCCGAAGGCGGTCTGGCTGCCCATGCCGCCGAACGCAGCGGCGATGTCGGCGCTCTTCCCGCTCTGCAGCAGGACCACGATGATGAGAAACAGGCAAACGATAACGTGTACGACGGTAAAGGCAACGACAATCATTTCCGCGCTGATGCGGCGCGAAGCCGCTTCCTTTCTTCGGGTACCCGGCACGCGCCGCTTTTGCGCGGGACGGGCTGAACTTCCTCTGGGCGTTTCGGGATTGCGAGTTGGTGCGGAAGGGGGGATTTGAACCCCCACGCCTTTCGGCGCCACCCCCTCAAGATGGTGTGTCTGCCAGTTCCACCACTTCCGCACTGCCCAATGCGGCCAATCATCAGGACCGAATCGAATGAGGCCTGATTATTATAACAGACGCAGTTTTGCCCCTGGTTGCCGCTGCATCGCGAAAACACGAAGCCCCCAGGCGACTGACCCGGGGGCGATTTGGTTCCGGCTACTCGGCGCGGACGCCCGCCTTGCGCGCCTGTTCCTGGATGTCGGCCAGCTTCTGCTTGGCATCGGCAAGCGTTTTTTGCTTGTCCTCAAGCTCGGCCCGCTGCTTGCGGTCCTCTTCCGCCCACTTCTTCGAGTCGCGCAGGTTGTTGCCTACGTCGGCATAGTAGACCGCTACTTTGAGGCGATACTCGCGCTGGGCGACGTCGAGCTCGCGTTCGAGCTGGGTGATGTTCTTCTTCTGCTCGTCCTCTTTCGCCTTGAAGGAAGCCGCCAGCTTTGCCTTGTCGTCCGCGCTGGGGACCGCAGCCGCCTCGGCTTTATCGGACTTCTCGCCTTTGGCTTCTGCCGCTGCTTCGGGTGCCGGAGCGGCGGCCATGCCGATATCGTCGTTGGTAATGACCCTGGCCGAGCTGGGCCGCTTCAACTGCCGCTGCTGCCGAGCCAATTCGCCGAGAGATTCCTGCGCCCCGGCGCAGGTCACGATGGTGAAGGCGGCCACCAAAGCCGCCGCCAACAGAAACAAGGTCCGTTTCATAGAGATTCTCTTCTCCCGAACCCGCGGGCTGCCCCGCGATTCCAGAGTTCTGAGCGTATTGTAGCTCCGGTCGACGGCATGTTTGGCAAGGATTTGTACCCGAAGCACTACTAAGGTAAACGCCGCAATTGGCCATGTCTCATCACTCTGGTTGCCCCACTAACGTCATCAGGCAGACGGCGCCGTAACATTCACCGCCGCTGCCCAGGGCGGGCGCGATGGTGATGGCGAGCCGGCGCTGGTCTCCCGAAGGGGTTGCGTAATCGGCCTCCAGACCCCGGAAGACGGCGGCATCGCGCAGCGCGCGCTCGAGCGCCTCGGCAATGCCGCCCGGGGTCGCGTGCTGATCGCGGCTGCGCAGCGAGGTCACGCCGCGGAACAGGTCGCGCGGATGCATGCCGGAAACCAGGGCGTAGCCGAGGATGTCGCGGGCAGCGGGGTTGGCGAATTGCCCCAGCCCCGCAGGGTTGAAGACGACCACGCCGGTATCGAGGTTGGTGAGCACGGCGGCCGACAGATTCTCGCTCAGGCAAGCGCGCTCGTGCGCCTCCCGGTGCAGCCGCTGCAGTTCCTGCGCCTTCTCCTTGAGCTGCTGGATAACGCCCTGGTACGTGGCCAGAGCGAACGCGGGAGCATTGTCGGCGCGAGGCGTGGGCACGCTCAGGTCTTCGGCCATTTCCTTGCGCAGCCGGCGCATGAACCATACGCCGAGGATGAACATCGATGCGACGAAGACGAACAGCAGCGCCATCCGCAGGATCGCCGGGTTGGCGAGCAGTTTCACAGGTACACGCCCCAGTACCAGTGGAGCAGGCGGTGGCCGAAGAACAGGGCGACGATCGCCATGGCGCCCAGGAACACGCCGAACGGCATTTCGTAATGGCTGTACACGGTGCGCGCCGAGCGCCAGGCGCGGCGTCGCGCCACGCTGGCCGGCTCGCGATGGCGCGCCATCCGCCGGCGCGTGCGCTTGATCCACACCGTCAACACCGTCACCAGACCGAACAGCGAGCCCACCAGCGAGGCGCCGAAGATGGTCAGCACCGTCAGGCGGATGCCGAGAAATGCACCCACCATGGCCATCAGCTTCACATCGCCCAGGCCCATGCCTTCGCGGCCGCGCGCGTGCAGGTACAGCAGGGCGATGCCATAGAAGAAGCAAGCACCCAGGGCGGCGCCCAACAAGGCATCCGCGAACGACAGCCATCGCCACGAAATCGGCCCGGCGCGGGCGCCCAACATTCCCGGCACGATCTGCGCGACCACGTCGTTCAACGGGGCCACCAAGCTGAAGGCCAGCCCCGCCGCCAGCCCGGGCAGGGTGAAGGCGTCGGGCAGCAGCTTCCACTCCGCGTCCATGAAGATGAGGCCGACGATCAGAAACGAGAACACGCAGTATTTCAGGGTGAAGATGGTCAGGCCATATTGCGCGTAGCAGGCGAGAAACAAAAACGCCGTCAGCAATTCCACGATGGCGTAGCGAGGCGAAATCGGAGCGCCACAGTGCCGGCACCGGCCCCGCAGCATCAGCCAGCTCAGCACCGGGATATTGTCGTAGGGTTGGATGGCGTGGTGACACTGCGGGCAGGCGGAGTGCGGCGTGACCACGGAAATCTCGCGCGGAATGCGGTGGATGCAGACGTTCAGGAAACTTCCGAACGACAGCCCGAACACGAAAACCGCGGTTGCCGGCAGAGGGTCCATGCGCTTGCAGGAATGGATTGATTATGGCAGCGGCCGGAGCAAGGTGGCTAGTGTCGAATGCGGCTACGGTTTGTGAAATCGCAGCAGGTGTCCGGGCAGCATCTCCGCGTTGGGGTCGTCCAGGGGCAAATGGCCGGGCCAGTTGATCCCTTTCCGGTTCACCAGCCGGGTATGCGCGCCCAACTCCCGCCAGCCGCTGCCGGTGTCCTCGCGCACCTGGAAGGCAACGCTGCACGCTTCGGCCGCGTGCTTGTCGTCTTCAGCCTGATCGGAGTTCTCTTCGCGCCGCGCCTTCCACTCGAAGAGCGACGCCTCCAGCCCCTCGCTGACGGCTTCGGTGGGGAGCATGCACAGGATCCAGTCGTGACCCGCATCAATCGCGTAGGTCCCTGGGTTCACGCCGGGCACGCCTTCCTTGACCACCGCACCGTGCTCGCGGGCGAGCTTGACGGTGTCGTCGGTGGAGGCATGATCGACCACCAGCACTTCGTCGCAGGCGCGCAGCGACTCCAGCGCGCGGCCGATGCGCTCGGCATCATTGTGGGTATGGACGAGGGCGGTAATTTTGGCCATCGCGGCTTGTCTGGTGTGATGCGAGGCCCTGTACTTCGGTAATTCTCCCCAATTAATTGTGCGTTGCCGGACCCCGCTTTCATCATACAATCGCGCCATTGCGGGGGCGGCAATTTGTTCAAGAAGCTTGCGATTCCGGCTCGCGTGCCGATCTTGTACCTGATCCTCGGTGTGCTGATCCTGGTCAGCGTCGTGCCCATGTATTTCTACGCCGGGCAGGTGATGTCCATCAATCGCGTTCGTCTGAAGACCAACGAAATGTATCTTCAGAACACGATCACCCAGTCGGTGGGCGAGGACATCGAACACCGGCAACGCAGCCTGGAAACCATGCTCGGCAATCTGGCGTCGGCGATCGTGATTGCCAGCGGCGGCGACCTGCACGGCGAGCATGTCAGCGCGCCCGAGTTGCGCGCTCTGCTGGAGAAGTTCGTTTCTTCCTCTGCCGACGTCGGCTACGCCACCGTGCTGAATGCCGATGCGAAGGGCATTTCCGCGGGACGCCTCACGCCCGACGATTTCGTCCACAAAGAGTTGGAGCGGGCGTTCATTGCCGCCAGCCAGGGCCGCGCCTATACCGGGCAGGCGCTGACCATCGAGACCGGCCGGGATCGCCGCATCGTGGTGTTGTTCAGCACTCCGATCTCGGCGGGCGGGCGGTTTATCGGGATGCTCGGCGCGGCCATCGATTTGAATTTCTTGCGCTCGCGGTTGCAGGAGGTCGCCAAATTCGGGGGCCTGCTGACCTACGTCGTGGACCGGCAGGGAAGGCTGGTCGCCGCCGCCACTTCCAACTATGCCACCGGCCAGGACATGACGAAGTTTGAGATCGTCAAGAACTTCGTCGAATCCGGCGGCAAGGCGGTGGTCGCGACCAAGGAGTTTAGCGTCACCGCTGCCGACGGCCAGAAGACGGCCATGCTCGGCACCTTCAGCCCGGTGCCGTCGCTGGAGTGGGCGGTGATCGCGCAAAAGCCGCAGTCCGACGCCTACAGCGACGTCATTGACATGCAGTCGCAAGGTATCACCTATGCGATCTACGCGGTGGTGCTGGCGGTGATTGTCGGCGTCTTCGCGGCGCGCCGCATCACCGGACCGCTTGACATCCTGACCAATTCCAGCCGGGCGATCGCACGCGGCGACTTCTCGCAACGCGTGCAACTCACCAGCCGCACCGAATTCGGCGAATTAGCCCAGACCTTCAACCACATGACCGAGGACCTGGAGCGCTTCGTGGCCGACCTGAAGCGCGCCGCCGAAGAAAACCGCGCGCTGTTCATGGGCTCCATCCAGATGCTGGCCGGCGCGGTGGACGAAAAGGACCCGTACACGCGCGGCCATTCCGATCGCGTCACCCGCTACTCCACCATCCTCGCCACGGAAATGGGATTGACGGAAGAGCAGATCGAGGTCGTGCGCGTCTCCGCGCAACTGCACGACGTGGGAAAGATCGGCATCGAGGACCGCATCCTGAAGAAGCCCGGTGCGTTGACGCCGGAAGAGTACGAGGTCATGAAGACGCACACCACGCGCGGCGCCAACATCCTGCGTCCGGTGCAGCAGTTGAAGGAAATGATCCCCGGCATCGAACTGCACCACGAGTCGCTCGACGGCCGCGGTTATCCGTTTGGCCTCAGGGGAGACGAACTGCCGCTGGTGCCGCGCATCATCGCCGTGGCCGATACCTTTGACGCCATGACCACCAACCGCCCTTACCAGGCGGCGCGCCCGCCCGAGTACGCGGTGAAGATCATCAAGTCGCTGGCGCAAAACAAGTTTGATCCGCAAGTGGTCGCGGCACTGGAGCGCATCTTTGAACGCGGCGACCTGCATCTCCGCCGCGCCGCCGTGGTGGAAGACACCGTGGCCGCTGCCGCAGTTGCCAACACGGGCGACGTCTCGGTACAAACCACACGCAGCTAACCAGCGAAAAACGCCACAGATTTCACAGATCAACACGGATGAGATTTTTTCGTTCCTGATCCGTGTGCATCCGTGAAGATCCGTGGCGTTGTAATTTCTTATGCCGCGGCGCTCTGGCCGGAGCTGATGTCGTGCACGGTCGAGTTCTCCACCGCCAGCGTCTTGATGTCGGGCTGGCCGTTCAACAACGGCACCAGCTTTTGCGCCAATTCGGGGAACAGGGTCTGGTCATAGTGTTCCACGTCCTGGCGTGTGTTCCACAGCGTGGTGCACACGAACGTCCCGCTATCGGCGTCGAGCGACTCGACCAGGTCCACGAAGCCCGGCTGGCGGGTGATGTTGGGCAGGACTTCGCTCTTGAGGGCGGCGCGGAATTCGTTGATTTTTTCCGGCTTGATGGTGCAACTGACGATACGCGAAATCATGGGGAGGCTCCTTCTCGCGGAATGGAAATACGCCAGGAAGAATGGGGAACGCGCCGGGGTCCCCGGCGGGCCCGGTTCTGGCCTGCTGGGGTGGTCGTCACACCCCACTGTGACGTACGGAAAGGGTAGTCCCGGCCGCCGCCCCGGTCAAGCGCCGCGACACCTTACATACGATATTCAAAGCGCGTGTCATCCCGAGCGAGGCGTCGGCCCGGGTTTGGCCGCCGCCGAGTCGAGGGACCTTGTGTTTTCCTCCGAACCGCCTGAAGCCTTGGGCCTTGCGCCTTGTGCCTAACGCCTTGCGCCTATAATGAAACGGTTTCCATGATCCAGACCCTGTTCGGCAGCCTCGACGAGGAGCCCAAAGAAACCCGGCTTGTTCGACCGCATGAAGCAGGCGGTCACGCGCACGCGGGAAAATCTCAGCGAGCGCATCGAAGAGGTGGTTTCCTTTCGCCCGGAAATTGACCGCGAGACCCTCGACGACCTGGAAGCCACCTTGATCGCCGCCGACCTCGGCAGCGCGACCACCCAGGAAGTTCTGCAGGCCTTGCGCGAGAAGGTTGACCGCCGGCAGATTGGCAACGTGGACGAGCTCAAGCATGTGCTGAAAGGCGAACTGCTCAACATCTTGAGCCGGGCCAGCCTGGAGCCGGTCAAAGCCGTGGAACCGCCGGAAGTGATTGTCGTCGTCGGCGTGAACGGAACAGGGAAGACCACCACCATCGGCAAGCTGGCGCATGCGCTGCGCGCGCAGGGGAAAACGGTGTTGCTGTGCGCCGCCGACACCTTCCGCGCCGCCGCCATTGAGCAACTGGAAGTCTGGGGCGACCGCACCGGCACCGAGGTGATCAAGACCAAGCCCGGCGGCGATCCCTCGGCGGTCTTGTACGACGCGTTGCAGGCGGCCAAGGCGCGCGACACCGAGTACGTGATCGTGGACACCGCCGGCCGGTTGCACACGAAGAGCAATCTGATGGAAGAGCTCTCGAAGATGCGGCGCACGGCGCAGCGCATTGTTCCGGGCGCGCCGCACGAGGTGCTGCTGGTGATGGACGCCACTACCGGCCAGAACGGCCTGCAGCAGGCGCGGCTGTTCACCGAGTCGGCGGGCGTGACCGGCATCGTGCTGACCAAGCTGGACGGCACGGCGAAGGGCGGGATCGTCGTCGCCATCTCGCGCGAGCTCGGCGTGCCGGTGCGCTACGTGGGCGTGGGCGAGAAGCAGACAGACCTGTTACCCTTCGATCCGAAACAATTCGTGGATTCGCTGTTTGCGTGATTTTCGTAACATCACGTGACAAATAAGTGATTATCACCTACAATGTCCAGATTGGAGGTGGTCAGTGAACTCGCCGATACACGAAGCCGTACTTGATGCAGCCAATCGCATTGCAGCATTCGGGGATGGGACCTTTACTCCCGAGGAGGTGGTTCGCGCCCTTCCGCACTTGAACGAGAATGCAGTTCGTACCGACATCGTAAGTCGTTGCTGCGTCGGGGCGCCGAAGCACCACGCCAAGGTTTGGCCCTATTTCCGTAGAGTCGCCCGTGGACGATATCGGATTGAAGCAAAGTACCGACGTGAACAGACCCTAAACATGGAACCGAAGGAAGGAAGTAACACAACTCAATCTCGGACTTATCGTTCCGAAGCAGCGGGAGACCGAGTACCGGAGCACAAGCGAGACACGATCCATGCAATTATCCAGAGGGGCGAATCGGCTTACGTGGCAGAGTGTCTCGAAGTGGCGGTCGTAACGCAGGGAAAAACTCTGGACGAAGTGGTTGAAAATCTTCAGCAAGCCATCGCTCTGCACCTGGAGGACGAGAATCTGGTGATGCTCGGGCTGACCGACCATCCTCGGGTGCAACTGATATACGACATGACTCTGGCGTCATGACCCGGCTCCGGCAGCTGTCGGCGCGAGATGTTCTGCGGGCGCTGGGCAGTTTCGGGTTTCAGGTGGTGAGCATGCGCGGAAGCCACGCGAAGCTGAGGCGCGTACTGGCATCGGGCGAGAGACAAACGCTTACAATTCCGCTCCACAAGACCTTGGATCAAGGAACCTTGCATGCAATATTCCGGCAGTCGTTGCGCTACGTACCGGAATCGGACCTCAGACCATGGTTCTTTACTCAAGAGCGTTAGCCAACCTGCGCGATGATCGATAACACTACAATGGCGGACTATGCCTTCATGCAGCGCGCGCTCGAGCTGGCGCGGCTCGGCATTGCTCTGACCTCCCCGAATCCCTGCGTCGGCGCCGTGCTGGTGGACGCAAACGGCCAGGTGATCGGCGAGGGCGCCTACACCTACGACGGTCTGAAGCACGCGGAAATTCTGGCGCTGGAGCAGGCGGGCGAGCGGGCGCGCGCCGCGGCACTCTACATTAATTTAGAACCGTGCTCGCACCAGGGCCGCACCGGGCCATGCGCCGATGCGGTCATCAAGTCAGGCGTGCGCCGTCTCGTCGCCGCCATGCAGGACCCCAACCCGCAAGTCCAGGGGCAAGGATTTCAAAAGCTGCGCGCCGCCGGCATCGAGGTCACGACCGGGGTTGGCGAAGAAGAGGCGCGCCGGCTGAACGAAGCTTTCGCCAAGCACATCCGCACCCGCACGCCGCTGGTCGTGCTGAAGGCTGCGATGACGCTGGACGGCAAGATTGCCCCGCCACCGGGCGAATCCGAAAATCCCTCGGCTCTGGGCGCGGGTGGCGCCACCGGCGGTTGGATCACCAGCGAAGAGGCGCGCGCGCATGTGCATGAACTGCGGCACGCCATGGATGCGATCCTGGTCGGCGTCGGCACCGTCGTCGCCGACGATCCGATGCTCACCGACCGCACCGGCCTGCCGCGCCGCCGTCCGCTGCTGCGCGTCATCCTGGATTCGCGCTTGCGCCTGCCGCTGGAATCGCGCGTGGTAAAAACCTGCCGCGACGATGTGCTGGTCCTGTGCTCGTTCGCGGAGGAAAAAAAGCGCAGGGAACTGGAACAGCGCGGAATTCGCGTCGAGCAGGTCGCGCTCGGCGGTCCGGATGGCCGCCCCGACCTGGGCGGAATCGTGCAGCGTCTCGGTGAATTGGACATCACCAGCGTGCTGATCGAGGGCGGCGCGATGGTGAACTGGGCGGCGCTGGCCTCCGGCATCGTGGACAAGGTTTTTCTGTATTATGCCCCCAAGATTCTGGCGGGCAGTGGCTCGGTGCCGTTCGCCGCCGGGTCCGGCTTTCGCCGCATGAGCGAGGCCGCCCATGTTAAAAACATGCGGCTGTACCGCTTCGGGGAAGATTTTGCGGTAGAAGGATATTTGAAAGATCCGTACTCATAGGTCTTTCGGTCGATCCGTCTCTCGGTCTATCAGTCTATCGGTCTCTCGGTCATTCGGTCTTTCAGACTCTCGGTGGTGAAAGGAATTCGTCGCGACTGAGAGACCGACAGACCGATAGACCGAAAGACCGATAGACTGTTTGCGAGGCATTCATCATGTTTACAGGATTAGTGGAAGACGTTGGACGAATAGCGAAAATCACCACCACGGGCGGCACGCGCCGCCTGATCATTGAAGCCGAGCGCGCCCCGCGGGAACTGAAGAAGGGCGACAGTGTCTCGGTGAGCGGCGTCTGCCTGACCGCGGTTGAAGCCACGCCCCGCTCATTTCGCGCCGACCTGGCGGAAGAGACCTGGCGTTTGACGTCGTTCTCGCGCATCAAGGAGGGTGCGCTGGTCAACCTGGAGCTGCCGATGAAAGCCGACGGCCGCATGGGCGGGCACATTGTGCAGGGACACGTGGACGGCACGGGAAAATTCCTCGGCCTGGAGCGCATCCCCGGCGCCGACGATTTCTGGCTGCACGTCGAAATTCCCGCCGAGTTGGAACGCTACGTCGTGTACAAAGGCTCGATCGCCATTGAGGGCATCAGCCTCACGGTGGCGAAGGTGGAGGGAACGAAGGTGACCATCGCCATCATCCCGCACACCGCGGAGGCGACCAATCTGTGTTCCCTCAAGCCGGGCGATCCGGTGAACATCGAGACCGACATCGTTGCGAAGTATGTGGAGAAGATGATCGGCGGGCGTTCGACGGGCGCGGTCACCGTGGAGCGTCTGGTGGCGCAAGGATTCTGAAGAACAGTGGCCGGTGGCTAGTGGTCGGTGGCTAGAACTCGTTTCAAGAATCGGTTTTTGGGAAGGGCACGGCGGAACCTGTCCCGAGCGAAGCCGAGGGAGCCGTGCCGCTCGAGGCCGCAAGAATAGTGGGCTTTAGCCCCTGAGGGACATTTCTTCTGAGGCGGAAAATGTATTCTTGAAAACAGTTCTGGTCGCGTGCCTCGGTGGTGAAGAGTCGAAAACGTGCATTTCTGATGACGTTCCAAGCGGAGGAAGAAAATGGCGGGGAAAATTCCTGAAAAGTATCTCGACTTGTTCAAGGGTAAAAAGGCATTTGCCAATCTAGGCACGCTGATGCCCGACGGCCAGCCGCAGGTGACGCCCGTCTGGTTTGACTTCGACGGCGATAACCTCATTTTCAATTCCGCGCGCGGACGGCAAAAAGACCTCAATGTCCGCCGCGATCCGCGCGTGTCGCTCTCCATCGTTGACCCGGAAAATCCCTACCGCTACGTGGAGGTCCGCGGCCGGGTGACCGACATCACCCAGGAAGGCGCCGACGACTCCATCAATAAGCTGGCGAAAAAATATCTCGGAGTGGACAAGTACCCCTACGCGCAGCCGGGCGAGGTGCGCGTGATCTACATCGTCCGGCCGGAGCACGTGCACGGGAACGGCTAGCAGCTAGCCCCGAGTCGCGAGTCCCGAGAAGCTTGGTTCGGATGCTCGGAACTCGGGACTCGCGGCTTAGATCCCCGGTTGCTGTCCGGGTGCGCTGCCCGGCCGGCGGAACTGGTCGGTGTTGAGTTCGTCGAGTCGAAGAAATTGCTGGACGATCGGCTCCGTGCTTTCGGCCATCTCCTCCGATGTGCCTTGGAATATCGCGCGTCCTTCGTGCAGGAACACGATGCGGTCCGCCAATTTTTCCGCCAGCCTCATGTCGTGCGTCACCACCACGCTGGTCAGCTTCAACTGAAACTTTAACTTTTTGATCAGATCTCCTAGAAGCTGCGCCATTAGCGGGTCCACCATGGTGGTCGGCTCGTCGTAAAGAACGGCCTCCGGCTGCGCCGCCAGCGCGCGCGCGATGGCCACCGAGCGCTTCATCCCGGTGGACAAATCCGAAGGCAGCAGGTCACGCATAGCTCTCACGCCCACCATGTCGAGCAACCCGTCCACGACTTGGAAAATCTGTTGCTCGTCCAGGTCGCCGCGCTCGCGCAGCGGAAAGGCAACGTTCTCGCCGACGCTGAGGGAATCGAACAGCGCGCCGTTCTGGAACACCATGGTGACCTTCTTGCGGATGCGCTCCAGGTCGGGTTCGCCGTAGTCGGTGATGTCCTCGTGAGCCACGATCACGCGGCCCGAGTCCGGCTTCAAGAACCCCATGATGTTGTGCAGCGACACCGATTTTCCCACGCCGCTGCGTCCCAGGATGCAAACCGTCTCGCCCGGCATCACCTCGAAATTCACGTGGTCCAGCACGCGGTTGTCGCCGAACGCCTTCGATACGTCCTTGAACTCGATGTAGGGCTTCACCCCTTCCGGACCGTATTCCAGCGACGCTGCGGTTTCGGTGGTGGGAGGACGATTGCCTATCTGTGTGCTCGTCTGCATGCCTGGTCCCATTCCTCGGGGGTATTCAGATTGTCGAACATTCGGGGATCAAAAGCCAGTTCCTGCATTTCGGCGTCGCCGATCTCGCGCGTCGTGACCCCGCCAAACAGCGGCACAATATTATTGCGCCCCTGGCGAAGCGCGTTTTCCGCCACCGGGGCAAACTCGCGCCGGTACACCGCGCACAGCGGCTGTGGTTGCCCCCCGCGTGGTTGCCCCACCCTTGTCTCGCCTGCGGGAGCCTGCCCCGAAGCGGAGCGAGGGGGCGAGACAGGGTGGGGAAGTCCTTTGCTCGGAACTCGGGACTCGGGACTAACGACACGCGTGACCGGCACGGTGACGGTCGCTCCGCTCGTCCTCGCCTGTTGCACGAGATAGTGCACGAACTTCGGATCGAGAAACGGGGTGTCCACGCCGATCATCAGGTTCAGCTCGAAGGCGCTGCCGGAGAGCGCCGCGTGAATGCCCGCCAGCGGCCCCTGCCCCTGATAGACGTCTTCGATGACGTTTCCGTAGGCGGCAAATTTCTCGCGCTGGCCCACAATCGTGACTTCCTGGCTGACGCAGCGCGCCACGGCCAGCGCGCGTTCCAGCAGCGTGCTCCCGCCCAGGGTCAGGAACGCCTTGTCGCGTCCCATGCGCGAGCTTTGTCCACCGGCAATGACGAACGCCGCGAGATCGCCCATGCGAACATCTTATGCCATGCCTTTTGCCTCGCGCCCGGCGTCCAGAGAGGTGACCAACTCGTAATCCGCGTGTGCTAAAATCGCGCTCGTTTTCATCCCTAACATCGCCGAACTCCGCCCCAGGGGCAGCATCGGGGCACCGGACCACGCATGAACATCCGCCGACGGCTCCTCTACGCCATCCTGGCCCTGACCACAATGACAGCGATTGCGGTCACCGGGTACCAGGTGCTCGGCGGTCCCTCGGTCACCTTCCTGCAGTCGCTGTATATGGCGGTCATCACGCTGGCCGGCGTGGGCTACGGCGAGATCGTCGACACCAGCCACAATCCGGCGCTGCGCATCTTCAACATGTTCGTGGTCAGCGTCGGCATCATGATCACGGTGTACGTGTTTTCCGTGGTCACCGCCTTTTTGGTCGAGGGAGAAATCCGCAACCTGTTCTGGAGACGTACCATGCAGAAGCGCATCCACGAACTCAAGGACCATTACATCGTTTGCGGCCTGGGCGATACCGGGCGCTACGCGGTCGAGGAATTCCACCGCACCAGTACGCCCTTCCTGGTCATCGAGAACCATGAGGACAACATCACGCGCTTCAAAGAGCACGAGAGCGGCCGCTACAAGGAGATCCTGTACGTCATCGGGGATGCCACCGAGGAGAGCGTGCTGGACGCCGCGGGTCTGGACCGCGCCAAGTGTGTGATCGCGGCCGTCGCCAGCGACAAAGACAACCTCGTGACCACGGTGATGGTCAGGCAGAAGAACCCCAACGTGCGCATCGTGGCCCGCTGTGCCGACGTGAAGTTCGCCGACCGCATGCTGCGCGCCGGCGCCAATACGGCGGTATCGCCCAACGCCATCGGCGGCCTGCGCCTGGCCAGTGAGGCGTTGCGCCCGCACGTCACCAGCTTCCTTGACCTCATGCTGCGCGAGAAGTCCCGCACCCTGCGCATCGACGAAATCGTTGTTGCCGGCAACTCGCCGTGGGTCGGCAAGAGCCTGGATGACCTGAAATTCCGTGCCAGTTACCACCTGCTGCCGCTCGCCGTGAAGACCAGCACCGGAGAGCACAAGCACGATTTCATGGTCAACCCGCCTGACACGCTCGCCCTGCAGGGCGGAACGGTGGTGATTGTGATGGGAGACGTGGAAGAGATCCGGCGCGCCCGCCACGATGCGCACCGCGCGCCGCACATTCACGCGCCGGCATCGGGCGCGGCTTCGACAGGCTAGGAATTGGCCTCGGCGGGTTCATCAACGTCGATGGGCGACCACAGGATTTCCATCCCGATGATGCGCCCGGCGAGATCGAGTTCCAGGCGTCCGGCGGCCCGCGCAACCACGTCGCCGCTCAGCTCCGGCATGGTGATGTACACCCGCGGCTCGATGTAGCTGGCATTGCCGGCTTCCTTGAGGAACTCCAGCGCCGCTTCGCAGCGGCAGATCTTCGGCAACTCGAAACTGAAATCGGCCAGATCGCCGTTTTCGCACAACGAAACCGCAACTTCCACCGGCACACGCTCTTGCACTTCATCTTCTTCGAACGTGCCCTTGCAGTTGAAGGCCACGTAGTATTGGTAGCCCAACTGCTCGTCAAATTCCGTCCGCTCTATCTGGATCGCCATAGCCGCCGTAAACTGCCGGGGTTCGCGCTGAGGGTTGTCTTTTTATCACATGGGCGCGCCCAGCCGTCATGAAAAAGGGCTCCGCTGCTGGAAATCGCAAGGCTGCTGGCCCAAGATGGTTCGTGTTCCGATCTGCGTTCCCTGGGTCGACCTAAACGAGGCGCTGTGGAGGACTGAAGCGCCGCAACCGGCGAGGGAAGGAAGGGTTTTTACATACAGACGAGAGCTGCGGCTCTGCATCCAATGAATAGCGCCACCGTTTAGCTTGAAGGAGCGATCATGAAGGCGAAATCTTCGTTGTTTCTCGTCCTGTTCCTCGCGCTCGGCATGACCATGGCGTGCAACCGCGCCCCGAATGACGCGCAAATCGCCAACCAGGTGCAATCCAAAATCACCGCCGACAGCAACATCCAGAACAAGCAGATTGGAGTGCAGTCGGCCAATGGCGTGGTCACACTGTCCGGTACGGTGGCCAGCGACCTCGAACGCAGCGCCGCTGCCAACGATGCGGCGCAGGTCGCCGGCGTGAAGACCGTGGTCAACGATCTCCAGGTGTCGCAATCGGCGATGGCGCAGCCGGCGCCGGCTCCGATGAAACAACCGGCGCCTGCGGCGCGCACGGCGTCGCGGCGTCGTCACCCCGCCCCGCGCAGCACGCGCGATCATAGCCGTCCTTCGGCTGCGACCTACGCTGCTCCGGCCGGCAACATGGCCTCCGCTCCTGCAGCGCCTGCCCCGCCGCGGGTTGTGACCGTTCCCGAGGGCACCAGCTTTTCCGTTCGCCTGGTGGACCCGATTGACACCGAACGCAATCAGGTCGGCGACACGTTTCGCGCCACCGTGTCACAGCCGGTCATGATCGGCGATGAAGTCGTGATTCCCACTGACGCCGACGTTGAAGGCCGGGTGGTTGAATCCAAGAGCGCCGGCCACTTCGAGGGCCGGTCCGCCATTGCGCTCACGCTGACTCGTCTGCGCATGAACGGCAAGACCTACGCCCTGCGCACCAACCAGTACGACAAGCAGGGCGCCTCGCGCGGCAAGCGCACCGCAGCCACGGTCGGCGGCGGCGCGGCGTTGGGAGCGATTATTGGCGCGATCGCCGGTGGCGGAAAGGGTGCTGCCATCGGCGCAGGCGTGGGCGCCGGCGCCGGTACTGGAGTGCAAGCGGCCACCAAGGGCCAGCAGATCAAGCTGCCGTCGGAAACCGTGCTCAACTTCCGGCTGGAAAGCGCGCTCAATGTCACGCCTGCCTCGGCGTCGGGCCGCAACGCCGGCCGGCAGCGCATGGACCAGTGAGGCACAAGGCGCAAGGCACAAGGCAAGACCTGAGCAGGGCCACCTTGTGCCTTGAGCCTTGCGCCGATCTTGTATTTAAGCCCTATGCAGCGCGACTTCGCTGGCGCCGGGCCGCGTCATCAGCTCGTGGATGGCCTCGCGCGGCGCCTTGCCCTGGTTCAAGATCGCGTCCATCTGCTCGGTGATGGGCATTTCCACCGAGTACTTCCGCGCCAGGCCAACCGCGGCTTTGGTGGTCAGCACGCCCTCGGCGACCATGCCGTGCATGCCGGCGATGATCTCGTCCAGCCTGCGCCCCTTGCCGAGTTCCACGCCCACGGTGCGGTTGCGCGACAGGCCGCCGGTGCAGGTTAGCACCAGGTCGCCGATTCCTGCCAGCCCCGCCATGGTGTCGGCGCGCGCGCCGCAGGCCACCGCGAGGCGCGTGATTTCCGCCAGCCCGCGCGTGATCAGCGCGGCAATGGTATTGAATCCCAGCCCCAACCCGTCACACACGCCGGCGGCGATGGCGATCACGTTCTTCAGCGAACCGCCCAGCTCCACGCCCGCGACGTCGTCGTTGGTGTAGACGCGGAAGCAGGGCTCGCTGAATTCGCGCTGCACCGTTTCGGCGAGCTGCGCATCCTGGGACGCGACGGTGATCGCCGTGGGATCGCCGCGCGCCACTTCTTTCGCGAATGACGGCCCGCTCAGCGCCCCGATGCGCGGCTTGGGCACGCGCCCGCTCTCGCGCAATACGTGCGCGATCACCTCGCTCATGCGCTGCAGCGTGTCGGTCTCGACCCCTTTGGTGGCGCTGACGAACATCATTTCCGGCGTGACATGCGGCGACATCTGGCGGAACAGCCCGCGACAGTGGTGCGAGGGCATCACGCTGACCACGATTTCAGCGCCGCGGAGCGCTTCCTCGAAATTGTTGGTGGGAGTGACGGTGGCGGGAATCTTCGCACCGGCGAGGAACAAATCGTTGCTGCGCCGCGCCAGGATGGATTCGCGAACTTCTTTTTCGAATGCCCACAGCTTGACGCGGTGTGTGCCCTTGCGTCCCAGCACGATGGACAGCGCCGTACCCCACGCCCCCGCGCCAATGACCGCGATTTCACTCATGAGTTTTGCAGAACGGCTTCAGTTTCGAGTTTTACAACGTTTGTGGCACACGCGCCCTCGCGTGTGCACAGCGGCCTAGAATCACCTGTGCTTCAACTCAAATCGATGCTCCGTGCCCGCCAGCAACCGGCGTATGTTCTGGTGGTGCTTGGCAATGATCAGCGCCGAGGCCACCACCATCGCGGCAAATACCGCGGGCGACGCTTGGTAGCGATATAGCAGCCACGCGAAAATCGGAAATGCGGCCGTCGCCACGATGGAGCCGAGCGAAATGTAGCGGAATGCGGCCACAATTGCGACAAAGATCACCAGCACGATCAGCACTGCCTTCGGCGCCAGTGCGATGAACGCTCCCACGCCCGTTGCCACGCCCTTGCCGCCTTTGAATTTCAGCCAGACAGGGAAGACGTGGCCGAGGATCGCGAACACCGCAGCGATGGCCATGATCAAATAAAAATGCTGCACGCCGGGTCGCTGCGCCTGGCGAAATGCTTCCATTTGTTCCTGCGAGATGAGCATGGTTGTGGGCGGGTGGAGGCGTCGCATGATTTCCATGGCTGCGATCACTGCTGCGAAACCCTTGCCCGCGTCCAGCACCAACGTCGCCACGCCCAGCCCCGGCGCCTTCCGCGCAACATTGGTCGCGCCGATGTTTCCGCTGCCGATGGCGCGCACGTCCTCGCCGCGAAACACGCGCATCAGGATGTAGCCGAAGGGAATCGATCCCAGCAGGTACGCGATCGCGGCGACGATGAAGTAGATGGCCATGAAGAAGTCTTCAGTCGTCAGTCCTCGGTCGTCAGGCCTGAAGACCGACGACTGAAGACTGACGACTATTCCAGCGGAAATCGTGCAATCTTCGAATACCGCGCCCCACCCGGCGACAGCTTGCTCTCGTACAGAAAGAATTCGCGAGCGGTCATTGTACCGAAGTCGGGTGCGGGCTTGCCTTCCAATTTCTCTCCCAGTCGCCGCAGTGGCGGGCTAGGGCGGTCGCCCGGCATCGGTTGCGGCCGGCCGGAGGCCGAGCGCGCCAGCGTCAAATGCGGCTGGTAATCGTTGGTCTCGCGCTCCACGCCGGTGCGCGCCACCGCCTCGTCCACCGCCTTGGCAAGCTGCCGCAGTTGCGTTCCGGCTTCAATGCCAAGCCAGAACACGTGCGGGCTGCGCGCGTTGGGAAAAAATCCATTCCCGCGAAATGAGATTTCAAGCGGTTGTGCGTGCACCGTAGCCAGTTCGCGCTTGAGCTCCTCCACCAGTTCGTCCTTTTGCTCGCCGATGAATTTCAGCGTGACGTGGAACGATTCCGGGTTCACCCAGCGCGCCTCCGGCGCAAATCCGCGTACCCCTTCCAGATAGCGCGTCATGCGCTGGCGAATCTCGGGATCAATGTCGAGACCGACGAAGATTCTCATCACACAAATCCAAACCACCACGGAGGCACGGAGACACGGAGGAATGAAGAATTAAGAACTCAGAATGAATGGGTGCGGTGCCGGTGCGGCCGTGGTTTGATTCCGACTTCTGCATTCTTGATTCTCTGTGCCTCTGTGTCTCTGTGTTGAGTTTCACATTAAGCGCCTTCGCACCATGTCGAGCGCCTGCTGTGTCGCCCACCAGCGGATGCGGTCGCGGTCGCCGGGAAACTTGCGCTCCACCACCTCGGTACGCTTTCCGTCGGCCACCGCGATATACACCAGCCCGACCGGTTTTTCTTCCGTCCCGCCGGTAGGCCCCGCCACGCCGGTGATTCCCACGCCCACGGTGGTGCGGCACTCCTCACGAATTCCCTCCGCCATGGCCTCGGCAACTTCCTTGCTCACCGCCCCATGCTGCGCCACCAGCATCGGCGGCACGTTGGCGAACAACGCCTTCATCTCGTTGTCGTACACGATCGCGCCGCCGACAAAGTACCGCGAACTGCCGCTCACCTTGGTGATCCGCTCGCCCAACATCCCGCCGGTACACGACTCCGCCACCGCGATATTGGCGCCGCGCATCTGCAGGAAGTAGCCGACAATCTGCTCCAGCGATTCGCCCTGCGAGGAGTAAACGAAATCGTCCAGCTCGTCTTCCAGCAATCCCGCCAGCTCGTCCACGCGGGCTTGCGCCGCCTCCTGCGAATCCGCTCGCGCCGTCAGCCGAAGCTGGATCTCGCCCGCCCCCGCCAGGATTGTCGTCTGCACGTCGGTGAAGCGCTGGTAAATCGGCGCGACCCGCTGATCGCAGTCCGATTCCCCCATCATCGCCACCTTCAGGGCGCGGGTGGCAATGAACTGGCGCGGCAGGCGCTCGCGCAGCCGCGGAATGCACTGCCCGTCGAACATGGGCTTGATCTCGTGCGGAGGGCCCGGCAACAGCATGATGTAGTGCTTCGCACCGTCGTGCTCGTGCTCGATCCACTGGCCGGGCGCGGTGCCGAGCGCGTTCGGCAGCACCTCCGCGCCCACCACAATGTCCGCCTGGCGCTCGTTGTTCTCCGGCATGTGGCGGCGAAGCTTGGCAAAGCGCTTGTAGAGCTGGGTGATGAGATCCGGATCGCGCCAGATGCCGCGTCCCAGCGCAGCGGCGACGCCCTCGCGCGTCAGGTCGTCCTGGGTTGGTCCGAGCCCCCCCATGAAGATCAGAATGTCGGCGCGCCCCAGCGCGACCCGCGCCGCCAATGTGAGGTGAGCACGGTTGTCCCCGACCACCGTCTTGAACGCCACTTCCACGCCCAGCTCATTCAGTTTTTCGGTGAGGTAGAGCGAATTGGTGTCCTGGAAGAAAGGCGTGAGCAGCTCGGAGCCGATGGCGATGATCTCGGCGGTCACAATCAGGTCTCTCGGTCTATCAGTCTCTCGGTCTATCGGTGCCGAGGTCAAGTCTAACGACCGACAGACCGAAAGACCGATAGACCATCGGCAGCACGACGGCGCTATCGCGCATAGCTGCACTGAAACTGAAACTGAAACTGCTACGCCGTCTCTTCCACCGCCAGCAGGGGATGGCCCTGGATGTCCCACGAGAGATGGTGCACGGCACCAGTGGTGGCGACGGTGGTGGCGAGCACGACGGCGCGTCCCGGTGCAAACGCCAGCCCCACCAGGTTCTGCCCGGCCACCACCAGCGAAGCGTGCTTCTCCGGCGTGACGCGCACCACGCCTCGCTTGCCGCGCAGCGACGCCGCCACGTACAGATTCCCGTCCACGTCGAAGGCCAGGCCCTGCGGGCGTCCCAGTCCACGGAAGAACACGGAGACGCTGCCGTGCGGATCGACCTCGTACACAGCATCGACGCTCGACATCGTCGGCCCCGTGACGTACAGGTTTCCATTGGGGCTCAACGCCAGGTGATACGCCGATACGCTCGGCTCCAGCGTCGCAAACACGAAAATCTGCCGGTCGCGCGATATTTTGAAAATCGTTCCGCTGCGGTCGCCGACGTATAAATTCTCCTCCCGGTCGAACGCCAGCCCGGTGGCCACGCCCATCCCTTCGGCGTAGGCGGACATGGTGCCGTTCGGCGCGACGCGGTACACGGTGCCGTCGTAGCGCGAGCTGACGTACATCTGCCCCTCGCGGTCGAAAGCGATGGCGGTCGGGTTCATCATCTCGGCCAGGAATGGCTTGACGTTGTAGTTGGTGTCGATCTTGTAGATTGCGACCGGCACCTTCTGACCCCGCGATCCGGAAAACGTCACGTAGATGTTGCCTTCCAGATCGAGCGCGGGATTGGTGACCGGGTGCAGGTTTTCGGCGATGGTGACCGCCACCCGGATGTCATGCGGGTTGCTGGCGTGCCCGTTGGCGTCCACCGTCACCGGCCCGGAGTGCGCACCCTCCGGAACGCGCGCCACCAGGAACTGGTCGGAACTGATGACCACCGCGCCTTCAATGTCGCCGAACTGGACCTTGGGGCGGCGCAATTCGTGCGGGCGCAGGCCGCTGCCGATGATGCGGATCTCGCCGCCGGGCAGGGCAGCGCTCGGCTCCACGGTATCAATCCGCGGTTTTCCGTTGACGTTTTTTTTTCCCAGCAGCCGGTCAGAGATTCCCATGGTCCTTTGTGTACTTAGATGCGCAAGTGACGTTTGCCGATCACGGCAGCAGGCCGAAATGACGCAACGCCTGCATCGCCGCCAGCGCGTATATCCCCGCGCCGATGTCGTCGAGCATGATTCCGGCGCCTTCCGGCACATCTTCCAGCCGGCGAAGCGGCGGCGGCTTTACGATGTCGAAGGCACGAAAAAGTATAAGGCTCGCCAGTAGAGTTTTCCAATCGCAGCGGCGCGCCGATCAGGGCGATCAACTGCCCCGCCACTTCGTCAATGACCACGAACCCCGGGTCTTTCCGCGCCGACTCGCGCGCGACCCGGGTTGAGGCCGGTATTCCGACCGCCGTCACCAGCGCCGCCGCGGCGATTGCAACAGGAATTTGATGTCCATCCGCGAACGGGGCAAACGCGCGCCATAACCCGACGGTCGCTACCGACGCCCAGGTTCCGGGGCCGGGTTGCAGCCGTCCAATCCCGAAAAATGTACCGATGGCCCAGGCCCACGCGGTCTTCTGCGCCACGGCGGTGGACTCAGGAGCGCTTTCGGTCGTTGTCATCGTGCTTGCTGTCCGTTTTCGAGAAGCGGCCTTGGTCCACAGTGTAATCCGCCTCGCCGAATTGGTCGCCCTGATTGATGGGAGTGGAAATGACGTACCCGCCGCTGGCCCACTTGCCCAGGTCAATCAGCCGGCATCGTTCGCTGCAGAAGGGGAACTCAGGATCGTTGCGCAGCACCAGCTTGCGGCACGTGGGACAACGTAGGCTGCGGACGCGCTTGCGCGGCATAGACTGCCCATTTTATGCGATGCCGAACTGATTAACACAGAGGCACAGAGACACAGAGAAAAAACATTCGACAAAGGTTTCCCTGCGGTTCTCTGTGCCTCTGTGACTCTGTGTTTTTCTTAGAGAATCCGCGCCACCAGGTCGTACTCGTGCGCTTCCGTGATCTCGCACCGGTGAAACGTTCCCGGCTCCAGTTCCGACTCGTCGGCAAAGTCGCTGATGAACACTTTGCCGTCAATTTCCGGCGCGTGCATCGGCGTGCGGCCTTCCCACAGCAGGTCGGTCTCGCTCGACGGACCCTCGATCAGCAGGTCGAACTGGCGTCCGACCAGCGCCTTTTTCCGTTTGCGGCTGATGGCTTTCTGCATCTTCATCAGCTTCCGCCGCCGCCGTTCGATCTCCGCCGGCGCAACTTTCTTGCCCAGCTCGTGCGCGCTTGCGCCCTCGTGGTCGGAGTAGGCAAACGCGCCCATCCAGTCGAACTGCGCCTCGCGCACGAAGTCGCACAGCTCGTCGAATTCGCGCTCCGTCTCGCCGGGAAAGCCGACAATGAAGGAGGTGCGCAGCGTCAGGTCGGGAATGGTGCGGCGCATTTTCTCGATCGAGCGCAGGAACAGCTCCGCGCCGCCGCCGCGTTTCATGCGCTTCAGCACCGTTGCCGACGCGTGCTGCAGCGGCACGTCCATGTACGGGCAGAGTTTCTCCCGCGCCGCGATCGTCTCCAGCAAGCGCCCGGTGATCTTGTTGGGATACGCGTACAGGAACCGTATCCACCGCAGGTCTTCGATTCCAGCCAGCTTCTCCAGCAGCAGCGCCAGCCCGTCCTTCAGCCCGAAATCTTCGCCGTAGCAGGTGGTGTCCTGGCCGATGAGCGTGATCTCGCGCACCCCGCCGCGCGCCAGCCGATCCGCCTCGGCAATCACCGACTCGAAGCGCCGCGAGCGAAATTTGCCGCGAAGTTGCGGGATGATGCAGAAGCTGCACGGGTGATCGCAACCCTCGGCAATCTTGATGTACGCCGACGCGCGCGGCGTCGCCAGCATTCGCGGCGTGGTCTCGTCGTACAGGTAATTCGGCAAGCCCGCAATCGCGCCGTCCCATGCCTGGCGTGAAAACCGTCCCGCCTGCTCGCGTGCTTGTCCTTCCGCGCGTCCGTTACCGTTCAGTATTACAAACGGCGCCGCGCTCGAGGGCGAGCGCGCTCCAGCATCAAGACCGGCGGCTTGGAGAATCTTCGGCAGCTCCCCCGTTCCCACCACCGCGTCCACCTCCGGAATGTCTTTCTGGATCTGGTTGCGGAAGCGCTCCACCAGGCACCCGGCGACCACCAGCTTGCGCGCGCGGCCGTTCGCTTTGTGCCGCGCCATTTCCAGGATGGTGTTCACCGACTCCTGCTGCGCGCTCTCGATGAACGAGCAGGTGTTCACCACGATCACGTCGGCGTCTTCGGCCCGCGCCGTGATCTCCGCCCCAGCCTGCGCCAGCATGCCCATCATCACCTCGGAGTCCACTAGGTTTTTGGGGCAGCCGAGGGACACGAATCCAACCTTCTGCGGCCGCGTCTTTGGCGCGTCCTTCTCAGAAGCGATGGGTTTTTCGAGGGTGGCCGGAAGGTCAGACATGCAGTGCTTCAATTCTATCGAAACTCGTCCGGTTGTGGCATCCTTCTAGACAAAAACACATAACCGCGGAGGACGCTAAGGAACGCAAAGGAAAGCTAGAACTAAGTCGCTCTGCCTTAGCGCCCCTTTGCGTCCTTCGCGGTTCAATGTTTTATTTGGCTTTGATTTCCTCGAAAATCTCCGGCAACCGCGCCGCATCCTCCCCTGACTTCCCAAACCGCGCCCGCTCGTAATGCCGCGTGAACGCCGCCACTGAATCATGCAGCGGCGGGTCCTGAATGCTGGCCACGAACTCGCGCGGCGTCTGCGCCGGCTTCTTGGGAAATCCTTTTCTGCCCAGGGACCGGATCATGCGCGAGTACCAGATGCTGGCTGCGGCCTCCGGAGCCTTCACCGGGTTGCGCGCCACCCGGTGGCGGTGCGCCGCCCTCCAGATCCGGGCCGCGTTCGCCAGCAGCACGCACAGCATTATCGCCAGCAGCGCGCCCATCGCCCACGTGCGCGGCCTGCGCTCGGCCTCGCGATGCACGCGGCGCGCCCGCGCCAGCAAGTCTTGATAATGGCGGCGGAACCAGGTGCGTGCCTGGTCGCCCACGCTGCGTCCGTGCGCCATTGCCGTGATGGTGAGCGTGCGCTGGTGCAGGAAGTCGTAGTTAATCACCCACTCGCGCCAGAACTCGCGCGCCGCGTCCAGGTAAAGCAGGAACCGGTGCATGCTCCCGACCACCGGTTTCGGATCCGCCGGCGTCGGATCGAAGCTCACCCACGCGTATCCCGGAATGTACGCCTCCACCCAGGAGTGCGCATCGCGTCCGCGCACGATGTAGCTGCCCGTCAGGTCGTTGTATTCGCCGCCGCGGAAGCCATTCACGATCCGCGCCGGGATTCCCAGCGTGCGCAGCATCACCGCCATGGCCGACGCGAAGTACTCGCAGTGTCCTTCCTTGCGTTCGAACAGGAAATACGCCAGCGGGTCCGGCGGCGGCGTAGTCGCCATCTGCAGGCTGTAGCCGTAATGGGTGCGCAGGTAGAGCTCGATCGCCGACGCCTTCTCGTAATCCGTTCCCGCACCCAGCGTGATTTGCTGCGCCAGTTCGGTCACCCGCCGGTCCACACGCGCCGGGAGCTGGAGGTAGATCATGGTGATGTCGTTCGGAACCTTGCCGGCCGGCCGCCGCAGCCGTTCCGCGCCCGGTTGCCCCCACAGCGACGAGGCGGTGTAGCTCTCTGTCATGCGGTTGCGGTCCAGGTTGTACACCGCTCCGCTGTCGTCCACCCCGATTTCCGCGATCCGTCCTAGCACGCTGATCGGCACCGGCGCCAAGAACAGCACGTTGGTCCCGATCGGCTCCATCAGGACCTTGTAGAACAGGGGCCGCAGTCCGCGCACATCGCCGCGGTCTGCCGGCAGGTTCCGCGCATTGGTCTGGGCCAGCGACAAGTTATAGCGCCCCATCCCGCTTAAGCGGAGCTCCGGGTCGTAGCGCGGGTTGGACGTCATGGGCTCCATCGTGCCCGCAGCCGGGTTCGACCACAGCTTGCCGTCGAACCGCGCCAGCGCCACGCCGCGCCATTTCAGGTCGGCGTAGGCGCCGCGGTCGCCCTCGATCTCGATGTGCATGACCACCGTGTCCGACTGCTTGATGCGCCCGATCTCGCCCAATTGCACGCGGTCGCTGAATCCGCTGACGAACTCGTTGCGCGGCGCGTAGGCGCTCAGGTAGCCCGCCGACAGCCGCGGCAGGACAAAGAAAATCGCCGCCGCTCCCAGCACCACCGCCGCCGTCATCAGCAGCGCGATGCCGGACAGCGAGCGCATCATCCGCCGCGCAGGGTTGGGCACCGCCGGCGCCGGCAGCGCATGCGATGCGGCCGCCGCCGAGCGTTTCATCTCCATGCTGATGAACGTCGCTACCGCCAGCAGCATGAACACGCAGAACGCGCCGAAAAATACCGTGTCCACCGTCAGCACCGCCGCCGCCAGCACTTCGAGAAACGAAATGATCGCCAGGTAGAGGTGGTCGCGGTCGCGCTGCACCGAAAAAATCTTCACCACCATGATGAACAGCACCAGGTGCACGGTGGCGTCCACGTAACTGCCGGAGACGAGGAAAATGTCGGCGGCGTAGAACAACACGTAAAGCAGCGTCAGGTACGACGTCCAGCGCTCGGGAATTTGCAGCGTGCGCCCGCGCAGCATCAGGTAAGCGCGCAACAGCAGCGCCGCCGAAACCGTCACCAGCGAGACCGCGTCCAGCCGTCCCGTCGTGGTCAGCGTCACGAACCCGGTGGTCACCAGCAGGAACAGCGATATCTGGAAATACTGCTCGATGGTGTTGCGGAAGGTGGCTGGTTGCCGGGCCGCGGGTGGCGTCAGGATCGAGATCAGATCGAGTTTTCCCCCGCTCGCCACGAACTCATTGTGAAGCAAAGCGGTCTTTCGGTCTATCAGTCGATCAGTCTTTCAGTCGGGCGTGTTCGAAGCTCGGTTTCAGACCGAGAGACCGACAGACCGATAGACCGACAGACCCTGTTAGAATCAACCGTGTCGGGCATCGGCCCCGCGCGACGTATTCCCGCCAATCCCGCCAGGTCCGGAAGGAAGCAACGGTAACGGGCTCTTACGTGCGCAGCGGGTTCGCCGGTGTCCGGCTTTTTATTTTGGACACCACCCGTCCCTTTCGTTCAGAATGTTTGGTCTTGCGCGGGTCCTCTGTCCCGAATCACGACGCCCGGATCTGTGGGCGCTCGCGACTCGCGACTCGGGACTCGCGACTGCGAAACGGAGACCTCATTGACCACTCCCATTCGGGCGAAGATCACCTCCCTTGGCACCTGCGTTCCTCCGCGTGTCCTCTCCAATCAAGACCTGGAAAAAATGGTCGAAACCAGTGACGACTGGATCATGCAGCGCGTCGGCATCCGCGAGCGCCATCTCGTCGACAAGGGCGTTGCCGCCAGCGATCTTGCTTTCGAAGCCGCCAAGTGCGCCTTGCTGAAACGCGGCATCGCACCCGAGGAGATCGAGGCCATCATCGTCGGCACGGTTACGCCCGACATGTTTTTCCCTGCGACGGCCTGCATCGTGCAGCACAAGCTGGGCGCCAAGGGCGCCTGGGGCTTCGATCTCTCCGCCGCCTGTTCCGCCTTCGTCTACGCCCTGCAGACCGGGGCGCAGTTCATCAATACCGGCGCGCACAAGAAAGTCCTGGTCATCGGCGCCGACGTCATGTCCTCGATCATCGACTACACCGATCGCGCCACCTGCATCATTTTCGGCGACGGCGCCGGCGCCGTGCTGCTGGAACCCGCGGCGGAAGGCGAGGACGCCGGCTTGATTGATTTCCTGCACTACGTTGACGGCGCCGGCGGAGGCTCGCTCTACATGCCCGGCGGCGGCAGCCTGAATCCCTCCTCCCACGAAACCGTGGACAAGAAAATGCATTTCGTCCACCAGGACGGCCAGGCCGTTTTCAAGTATGCCATTCGCAATATGGCCGACGTCTGCGACCGCCTGCTCAAGCGCAACGGCCTTAGCGCCAAAGACGTGGACTGCTTTATTCCGCATCAGGCCAACAAGCGCATCATGATCGCCACCGGCGAACGCCTTGGCCTGCGCCCCGACGCCACCATCATCAACATCGACCGCTTCGGCAACACCACCGCCGCCACCGTGCCGCTTGCCATGCAGACTGCCATGGACGATGGCAAGCTGAAGAAGGGAAGCCTGGTGCTGCTGGCCTCCGTCGGCGCCGGGTTTACGACCGGCGCGACGCTGCTGCGCTGGGCGTATTGACCGACAGACCGATAGACCGAAAGAACCACCATGAAACGCGTGACCGGCATCGGCGGCATTTTCATCAAGGCGAAAGACCCGCAGGTGATGTACGCCTGGTACCAGAGGCATCTCGGGTTCGCGGCCTTCCTGCCTGAACACCATTCCATCGACTTCCCGTGGAAGGACGCGGAGACCGGCGAGGAAGGGCACACCTACTGGTCGCTGTTCAAAGCAGAGCAGCGATTACTTCGATCCCAGCAAGGCCCGGTGATGATCAACTACCGCGTCGCCGACATGGACGCCGTCATCGCCGCGCTGCAATCGGAAGGCATAGAAATCCTCGGGCGCGAGGACTACGACTACGGCCGCTTCGCCTGGATCATGGATCCCGAGGGCAACAAGATCGAGTTGTGGGAACCCCCGAAGAAAACTTAGCCGCGGATTTCCACGGATGAACACAGATCAGAAAAAGACGAACGCGCCGGAGTAGGGCGCGTTCTTCCTTTCTGGTTCTTTATCCGTGTAAATCCGTGGAAATCCGTGGCTGCGTTTTCCTACGGGTGAGTCATAGTCTCCGGTCTCACGAGCTTGTCGAACTCCTCCGCCGTCAAGAAGCCCATCTTCACCGCCGCTTCCTTCAGGCTGCTGTGCTCCACGTGCGCCGTGTGCGCGACTTTCGCCGCGTTGTCATACCCGATCCTCGGCGCCAGCGCGGTCACCAGCATGAGCGAGTTCTTCACGTACCAATCCACTTTGTCGCGGTTCACTTCGATGCCGTCGATCATGAACTCGACAAATCCGTGGCACGCATCGGTGATCAGCGTCACCGAGTGCAGGAAGTTGTAAATGATCACCGGCTTGAACACGTTGAGTTCGAAGTTGCCCTGCGACCCCGCGAATCCCACCGCCGCCGTCGCCCCGTGCACCTGCGCGCACACCATGGTCATGGCCTCGCACTGCGTGGGGTTCACCTTGCCCGGCATGATGGACGATCCCGGCTCGTTCTCCGGAATCGTCAGCTCGCCCAGCCCGCAGCGCGGCCCCGACGCCAGCCAGCGAATATCGTTGGAAATTTTCACCAGCGATGCCGCCAGCGTCTCCATCGCTCCCTGGGCGAAAACCACCTCGTCGTGCGCCGACAGCGCCGCGAACTTGTTGGGATGCGAGCGGAAGGGAAGTCCCGACAACTCGGCGATCTTCTTCGCCGCGCGTTCGGCAAACTCCGGATGCGTGTTCAACCCGGTGCCCACCGCCGTCCCGCCGATCGCCAGCTCGTACAAACCTTCGAGCACCATCTCCAGCCGCTTGATGTCGCGCTCCACCAGGCTGGCCCAGCCCCCGAATTCCTGCCCGATGGTCAGCGGCACCGCGTCCTGCAGGTGCGTGCGCCCGATCTTTACGATCCTGTCGAATTCCTTCGCCTTGCGCTCGATCGCCTGCTGCACCGTCTTCAGCGCCGGGATCAGCGCTTTCTTCACGCGCTCCGCCGCCGCGATGTGCATCGCCGCCGGGAACGTGTCATTCGATGATTGCGACATGTTGACGTGATCGTTGGGATGGATCGGCTTCTTGGATCCCATCTCGCCGCCCGCCATTTCGATGGCGCGGTTGGAGATCACCTCGTTCACGTTCATGTTGGTCTGGGTGCCGCTGCCCGTCTGCCAGATGCGCAGCGGGAACTGGTCGTTGAGCTTGCCGCTGATCACCTCGTCCGCCGCCTGCGCGATCAGCTCTGGCTTTGTCCGGAGGCAGTTTTCCCAGGTCCTGGTTGACCAGCGCGCACGCCTTTTTCAGGATGCCGAACGCCCGGATCAGCTCCGGCGGCATGGTGTCGCGGCCGATGTTGAAGTGAATCAGCGAGCGCTGCGTCTGCGCGCCCCAGTAGACGTTGGCGGGCACCTCGATCTTGCCCATGCTGTCGGATTCAACGCGCGTGCGCAGCTTCTCTACCGTGGTTGCCATATCGCGCTCCTGGATGAATGCAGTAACTGAGTACCTCAGTACCTAGTAAACGAAATTGCGGAAATACAGCCTGAATTATAGCCTCGACGGGCGACTCGGTTGTGCGCTGGAGCACATGCTTTCGTGACATTCGCCGGCTGGCGGGCAGGGCCCGCGAACAGCTACTCAGGTACTGAGGTACTGAGGTACTCGTATTCAGCCACGCGATCAGTTGAGCTTCTCCGCACCGCCGCAGCGTCCTGCTGAATCCAATCACCGTGCCTCCCGACAACACCCAGAAGTTCGACCTCCTCGTCATCGGCGCGGCCCCAGCGGCCTGGCCTCCGCCATCGAGACGCAGCGTGCCGGCTTTCGCGTGCTGCTCATTGACAAGGGCTGCCTGGTCAATTCGCTCTTCCATTACCCGGCGAACATGACCTTCTTCACCACGCCGGAGCTGCTGGAGATCGGCGACATCCCCTTCCCCAGCGCTAACGTCAAACCCACGCGCGAGGAGGCGCTGGAGTATTACCGCAAAGTCGCCGAGCACTACCGCCTCGACGTCCGCCAGTACGAGCGTGTGGACGAGGTATCGGGCAGCGACGGCGATTTCCTGGTCCGCACCTCGACCGTCGAGGCCGATATTCTCGGCGCACTGGAAGGCCCAGAAAAACGCCACGTCGCCGGCCGCCGCGCCGAATATCGTGCCCGCAAGCTCGTCGTCGCCACCGGCTACTACGACCTGCCCAACATCATGCACGTCCCCGGCGAGGACCTGCCCAAGGTCTTCCATTACTATCGCGAGCCGCACCCTTTCTTCGATCGCGACGTCCTCGTCGTCGGCGGCAAGAACTCCGCCGCCATCGCCGCGCTCGAACTCTGGCGGCACGGCGCCCGCGTCACCCTCGTCCACCGCGACGAAGCCATGCACCCGCATGTCAAGTACTGGATCAAGCCTGACATCGAGAACCGCATCAAGAACGGCGAAATCACCGCCTACTTCCGGTCTTTGGTCAAGGAAATCACGCCCGACTCGGTTCTCATCCAGACACCCAGCGGCGAAGTGCGCCTGAAGAACGATTTCGTTTTTGCGCTCACCGGATATCACCCGGACTACTCATTCCTGCGCAGCCTCGGCGTGCAGCTTACGCCCGAGGAGTGCCGCCCCATCGTCAACTCGGAGACGCTCGAAACCAACGTCCCGGGAATCTACGTCGCGGGCGTGATCGTGGCCGGATCGAAGACCAACGAAATCTTTATCGAGAACGGCCGCTTCCACGGCCAGCACATCGCGCAGGACTTGAAAAAGAAGCTTTCAGGTGTCAGCTCTTAACTCTCAGATTTACAATACTGCCATGCGCATTTCTCTGATCATCCTGACGATCGCGATCGCGTCTCTGGTCGCGTGCAACAAGTCCTCCGCTCCCGCTTCCGTTTCCGCGAAGTCCGGCGAGACCGCGACATCCGCCGATCCCGTTCAACAAAAGGTCCAGGATCTGGCCGGCTCAGACGCCAGCGATTGCGGCCGCGTCAAATCGCAAGCTCCAGACCAGACGCAGAAATCCAGTGACTGCGCCATGAAAGCCGCCAAGGACAAGCACGCCTTCTACGTTGCCTACGACATGCCCGGCCTGACCGTCGGGTACGCCGGCAACTCCCAGGGCAAGCTGTTTTCGGTTCAGGCGGAACAGCCGGAGAACGCCTCTGTAAAGGCCGAGGTGAAGGTCATGCCTTGTCCCGCCGAACTGCGTGTCGCCCAGAGCGGCCGTGTCACCTGCATGATGCCCGGAAGCGTGGGTATGCCCGGCGCCAACCCGCATGGCGGCATGCCGCCCACTACCGGCGAGAATCCCCACGGCATGATCAGCATGCCTGATCTTGGCACTCCCAACCCGCACGGGGCCGCCCAGCCTTCGCATCCCCCAGCCAGCAAAACGCCGCCAAAACCGTGAAGACGCGGGGCTATGCCGGATTCTCAATTACCGTATCCAGATGTCATCCCGAGCGAGGGAGGGCTCCCGCGCGTTTTTTCCAGCGCGGGAAACCCGAGTCGAGGGATCTCTACCGGCTACACCGACGCTGGAACCGCTCTAGAAGGTGGAGGGCTGGCAGCTGGTCTCACCAGCTCCTAGCTGCCAACCCCTAGCCCCTGTTCCGCCGACTCGCACAATTCCCTGACCGCCCTCTGCGTTCGCTCCGCCAACTCGCCCAGGTCTTTCCCTGTGTAGCCCGCCACCGGAATGGGATCGCCGACCACCAGGCGCAGCGGCGCTCGCCGCAAGTGCGCCGACCCGATCGGCAGGCCTTCATACGTTCCCAGGATCGCCACCGGCACCACGTCCGCCTGCGCCTTCATCGCCACATAAAACGCGCCGCGCCGAAAGGGCAGCATCTTGCCGGTTGGCGAGCGCTCCCCTTCCGGAAATACGACCATCGGCATGCCTCGTCGCAGCGTCTTCACCGCCTCGCGCAATGCTCGGCGCGACAGAGCGACGCTTTCCGGCGAGATCTCCAGCGCGCCCGCCCGGCGCAGGTACCAGCCGATCAACGGCACGCGAAACACCAGCCGGTGCGCCATGATGCGGAACGCAAACGGCAGATACGCGTAGAGCAGGGGGATATCGAGCGCGGAAAGATGGTTGGCGGCGTAGAGGCGCGGCTTGCTCGCGTCGATCCGCTCCAGGCCTTCCACCGTGACCGGCGCCAGCAGCTTGAGCAGCAGCCGCGCCCACCAGCGCACCATCGCATGCTGCGCCCGGCCGCTCCTGTCCAGGCGCACCAGCACCAGACAAATCGGTTCCACGATGAGGGTAACGAGAACGATGGCGGGCCAGAACAGCAGCAGCGCACGTGCCCAGCTCAGCAGATTGGGAACGGTTTTCGGTTGGCGGTTATCGGTTTTCGGTATTCGGCGGAGATCTTCAGTCGTCCCTACGGGACTTCTCATCTTGCGCGATCATTCCCGGCACTGAAGTGCCGGGCTATTTTCATGCGTCGCTACGCGACTGACGCCGGCCTTCCGCCGACAATCGGAGAACCGAAATTCGAAAACCTGCAATCAAGAACGACACCCGACAAAGCGCAACCGATAATCGACAACCGATAACCGGTAACCGAAAACCGTGAACCGACAACCTAATCCAGATCGATCGCTTCCGACTCCAACTGCTGATTCATCAGACGCGACACCAGCGGCTTCAGCCCCTCGCCGGTTTTGGCCAGCACGAAATCGTTCTGGTCATCATTCCAGGTGAGCTTGAAGCTGGTGGAGAGCGCGGAAATCCATATCTGCTTGGCCGGCGCATTCGGCGAGATCACGAACCGCCCCGGCGGCTCCTCGAAGCTGATGTGCAGCGCGCCGCTCTGGTCTTCCACCTCGAAGTCGGCGTCGCCCTCGGCTTCAATCAGCGATTGCTTCAACGATTCCATCGCGGCGTCGGCGTGCCGTCTGAACTCCCGCTCTTCCATGGCGCGGCATTCTAGCATTTCGGATTCGTTTTCTCGGAGCGAGTCGTCCTCTGCTGGCGCCGCTCGACCGGCATTGGAATCTTTAGAGGGCGTCATCCTGAGTTTGCGCCCGGGGTTCGCGCGAACTCAGGATCTATGCATTTTCAAGGTGGCCTGTTCACGCGCGCCACCGACGTGCACAGCATCCCGGATCATGATGGGCGTCTGAGCCGCCGCCGAAACCGCGCGAAGCGAGGGACAGCTAGAACGGAATATCCTCATCCGTAATCTGCGTGCTCGCCGCCGGCTCCGGCTCCGGCGTGCGCTGATCCATATTCGCAGTCGCCGCGCCCCGGCCCCGCCCGCCGCCACCTTCGCCGCCCTCGCCGCCGCCGCGTCCGCCCAGCAGCACCAGGTCGTTGACGATGATATCGGTGCGATATTTCTTATGCCCGGTTTCCTTGTCGTCCCACGAGTCCGTCTTCAGGCGCCCTTCGATATAAACCTGGCTGCCTTTCTTGCAGTACTCGCCGACGACTTCCGCAGTGCGCTGCCAGGCTACGATGCTGTGCCACTCGGTGCGGTCCTGCCAATTGCCGTCCTTGTCCTTGTAGCGCTCGTTGGTCGCCAGGCTGAACTTGGCCACCGGCGTGCCGCTCGGCGTGTATTTCACCTCGGGGTCTTTCCCCAGGTGCCCGACTAAGATGACCTTGTTAACGCTTTTTGGCATGAAATGCTCCTCATGAGTGCCGTTTGAGTGGGCCAGTGTAGCAGAAAGTCTGTCAGTCTATCGGTCTCTCGGTCTATCGGCTGAAACCGACCAGACTGACTGACCGATAGACCGATAGACCGACAGACGGTCCGACTGATAGACCGATCGACCGAAAGACGCCCCACCGACCGATCGACCGAGAGACCGTTCTTGTCACAATTTCGCCTGTAAGTTGCTGAAAAGCCTTAGTCGTACTACTCCGCTCACCACCCAACTCCGCCGCTTGACCACAATTTTCCTCCGTTCGACAAATTCCATTCTTCGTTCCCATTTCAGACCCGCAGAATGGTGGGCGCCGCGATGTTGCCCGGTGAGGATGGCGACCGCGATTCTGGCAAACCCCTATTCGGGGCAAAGGTGGGGAAATGAGCACATCTACGCAGATTCCTTCCAGCGATCCAGGCTTGGTGCAGATTTCATCACTCGAAGACATGATCCGCGATCGCGTCGCCGAGGAGCGCGCGCGCCTCGAAAAAGAGGCTGGCGTGGTCCACAAGCAGGTGCACCACTTCCAAAAGCCGATGGAGCGCACCTTCACCGCGGAACAGCGCTCCAGGACCACGCTGCTGTTCGGCGGCCTGACCTGGAAGCACGAAAAGCTCATCCACGGCGCCCTGGAAGGCCTGGGCTACCGCTGCGAGGTCGTGCCCGTGCCGGACGTCAAAGCCTTCCAACTCGGCAAGGAGTACGGCAACAACGGCCAGTGCAATCCGACCTACTTCACCGTCGGCAACCTGGTCCAGTACCTGCAGAAGCTGGAGGAATCCGGTGTCAGGCGCGAAGATCTGCTCAACAACTACATTTTCCTCACCGCCGGCGCGTGCGGGCCGTGCCGCTTTGGCATGTACGAAGCCGAGTACCGCCTCGCCTTGCGCAACGCCGGTTTTGACGGCTTCCGCGTCATGCTCTTCCAGCAGTCGGGCGGCCTCAATCAGGGCGAAGCCGAAGCCGGCCTCGCCATGAACCTCGATTTCTTCCTCAACCTGCTCAACGCCATGAACATGGGCGACGTGATCAATGAAGTCGCGCACCAGATCCGCCCCTTCGAAGCCAACGCCGGGGAAACCGACGAGGTCCTCGACGAGTGCGTCGACTACATGCACGAGGTGCTGAAAAAGAAATCGCCGTGGTCCATCGAGGGCGCGCTCGGCAAGCTCGGCAAGAACATCCCCATGAAGGGAACCGTCGAGTACGTGGGCAAGTTCCTCAACCAGCTTTACAGCGACGACTACGTCACCGCGCTCAACCACGTTCGCGACCGCTTCAACTCCATCAAGGTGGACCGCCTCAAGGTGAAGCCCATCGTCAAGATCACCGGCGAATTCTGGGCGCAGACCACCGAGGGCGACGGCAACTTCAACATGTTCCCGTTCCTGGTCCGCGAAGGCGCGCAGATCATCGTCGAGCCGATCGGCACCTGGATCATGTACATGATCCACCAGGTGGTGCAGAAGATCCGCGACACCAAGGGCCTGGAAGAGGGCGCGGTCATGCCGCCATCGTGGCGGCTCGACAAGCAGGCCAAGATCGAGATGAACTACCGCCAGAAGCTCGCCAAGCTGAAAGTGGCCGAAGTCATCTTCTCCCGCGAGTACCACAAGATCGTGGACTCGCTCGGCGGCACCGCGCACAAGCTGGTCAACCAGTACGAGCTCCAGCGCCTCGGACATCCCTACTACAACTCGCGCGCCGGCGGCGGCGAAGGCCACCTCGAGGTCGCCAAGAACATTTATTACTCCAACAAAGAGCTCTGCCACATGGTGCTCTCGCTGAAGCCCTTCGGCTGCATGCCCTCTACCCAGTCTGACGGTGCGCAGTCGGCGGTCGTGGCTCACTACAAGGACATGATCTTCCTGCCCATCGAGACCTCCGGCGAAGGCGAGATCAACGCCCACAGCCGCGTCCAGATGGCCCTCGGCGAAGCCAAGGCCAAGGCCAAGATCGAGTTCAGGGAAGTGCTGGAGAAACTCGGCAAGACCACCGACGAACTCCGCGCCTTCGTGGACGCGCATCCGGAAATGTCGAGCGCTCTGTACAAAGTTCCCAAGTACAAGGGCGTGATCGGCACCGCGCCGAACTTCGCCATCCACGTCGCCGAAAAAATGGGCGCGAGCGTTCCGTACCACGCCGAGGCACATTAAGAGGTCTTTCAGTCGATCGGTCTATCAGTCGTTCGGCCAAAACCGTGCCGACCGATAGACCGACTGACCGATAGACCGGCTGACCGATAGACCAGCAGACTGAGAGACCCAATGCCCGGACTGACCGATAAAGCGGATTCCACCAAGAAATACGACCAGCTGTGGATGGGCCTTGACGTTGGCTCCACTACCGTCAAGGTGGTCGTCATTGACGGCGACACCGACACTATCCTGTGGGCGGACTACCAGCGCCACGAAACCAAGCAGCCCGAAAAGGCGATCGAGATGCTCAAAGCCATCTCCGCCGATTTCCCCAGCACGCCGGTAGAAAATATCCGCGTGTTCATCACGGGTTCGGGCGGCTCGGGTATCGCCAAGCACATCGGCGCCAAGTTCGTGCAGGAAGTCAATGCGGTCTCGCTCGCGGTGGAAAAGCTTTACCCCGCGTGCGGCTCGGTCATCGAACTCGGCGGCCAGGACGCCAAGATCATCATCTTCAAGGAAGACCCGGAGACCGGCAAAAAGAAGAAGCTGCCCTCGATGAACGACAAGTGCGCCGGCGGCACCGGCGCCGTCATCGACAAGATCAACGCCAAGCTCCGCATTCCCTCCGAGCAGCTTTGCCAGATGGGCTACAAAGGCCTGAAGCTGCATCCGGTCGCCGGCAAGTGCGGCGTCTTCGCCGAGACCGACATCAACGGACTGCAAAAACAGGGCGTGCCTCCCGACGAACTCATGGCCTCGCTGTTCGAGTCTATCGTCCAGCAGAACCTATCGGTGCTGACGCGCGGCAACACGCTGCGTCCGGTTGTCCTGCTGCTCGGCGGACCCAACTGCTACATCAAGGGCATGCGCGACTGCTGGAAGGTCAACATCCCCAAGATTTGGGAAGAGCGCAATTACCCGCTGCCCGAGGGCGTCAATCCCGAAGACCTCATCACCACACCCGATAACGCCCAGTACTTCGCCTGCATCGGCGCCGTCGAGTACGGCAAGTCCGAAGACCCCGGCATCGGTCAGTATGTCGGCTTCGACAAGCTGGAGTGGTACATCACCGAAGGCCGCGTCCAGGAAAAAGCCAAGAAGGGCGGCGCGCAGGCCCTCGCCAGGAGTCCGGAAGAGCTCGACGATTTCAAGACGCGCTACACCAAGAAGAAATTCATCGCCACCACCTTCCAGCCCGGTCAGGTGGTCGAAGGCTTCATGGGCATTGACGGCGGCTCCACCTCGACCAAGGCCGTTCTGGTTGACAAGAACCGCAACGTCCTCTGCAAAACGTACCAGCTTTCGCGCGGCAATCCGATTGAGGACACCCAGGAGGTCGTGGCCAAAGTAGCCAAGCAGGTCAGCGATCAAGGGGCAATACTTAAAGTATTAGGTGTAGGTACGACGGGCTACGCCAAGGACATCCTGAAGGACGCCGTCGGCGCCGATGTTGCCCTGGTCGAGACCGTCGCCCACACCCAGGCCGCGCTCCATTTCTATGCCGACGCGGACGTCATCTGCGACGTCGGCGGCCAGGACATCAAGATCATCATCCTCAAAGACGGCCGCGTGAAGGACTTCAAGCTCAACACGCAGTGCTCCGCCGGCAACGGCTATTTCCTCCAGGGCACCTGCGAAAGCTTCGGCTTCAAGGTCGAGGAATTCGCCGACATCGCCTTCAACGCCAAGGGCTACCCGCAATTCGGCTACGGCTGCGCCGTGTTCATGCAGTCCGACATCGTGGACTTCCAGCGCCAGGGCTGGAAGCCGGAAGAAATCATGGCCGGCCTGTGCAACGTGCTGCCCAAGAACATCTGGCTCTACGTCTCGCAGATTCCCAACCTGTCGGCGATCGGGAGAAAGTTCATTCTCCAGGGCGGCACGCAGCACAACCTCGCCGCCGTGAAGTCGCAGGTGGACTTCATCGAGTCGCGCTTCAAGGGCAAGGAGATCAAGCCCGAGGTCATTGTCCACCAGCACTGCGGCGAAGCCGGCGCCATTGGCTGCGCCTTCGAAGCGGTGCGCCTGTGGGAGAACGGCAAGCAGACCACCTTCATCGGCCTCGACCAGGTCGCTTCCATCACCTTCACCACCACCCGCAATGAAGCTACGCGCTGCTACTTCTGCAAGAACAAGTGCCTGCGCACCTTCATTGACGTCAAGACGGCGGTCCCCAACGCGAATTACAAGCCGCCGGTGAAGACCAAGGTCCCGCTGTTCGACGGTGCGCAGCGCCTCATCATCGCCACCTGCGAAAAGGGAACGGTCGAGAACGTCGAGGAGATGCGCGTCATCAAGGGCGACATTGACGCCATCAAGAAGGAAAACCCCAATCTGGTGGAGATCGCGGCCAAGGCGGCCTTCAAGAGCTACGAGCCGCCGGTCGTGGCCGACCCGCTGCCGAAAATGCAATTCACCGCCGCGCAGAAGAAACGCGTCGAGCTGATGAAGAAGCGCGCCGAGCTCAAGATCGGCATGCCCAAGGCGCTCAACATGTACTCCTGCGGGCCGTTCTTCACCGCCTACTTCGAGTCGCTCGGCCTCAAGGCGGAAAACCTCTTCTGGTCGGAGTACACCAGCGAGCAGCTCTACAAGGAAGGCGCCAAGCGCGGCGCCATCGACCCGTGCTTCCCGTCGAAAGTCGGCATCCCGCATGTCCATAACCTGCTCTACGCCATTCACCCCAAGAAGCAGCTCGACATCATCTTCTTCCCGATGATTGACTCGCTGCCCACCTTCCTGGTGAAGACGCAGAGCTCGCGCGCCTGCCCCACCGTCACCGCGACTCCCGCGTCCGTGAAAGCCGCGTTCACCAAGGAATCCGACCTGTTCACCGAAAAGGGCGTCATCTGGAAGGACACGCTCATCGAGCTGACCGACCCCAAGGTTGCGCATCGCCAGATGTACGACGACTGGAAAGACATCCTCGGCCTCAGCGAGGAAGAGAACTTCCGCGCTGTCGACGCAGGGCTTCAAGGCCATGCTGAAGTTCGACAACGACATCATGCGCGGCACCGCACGCGAGGTCCTCAAGAAATTGGAACGCGAGGATAAGCTCGGCATCGTGCTCCTCGGACGCCCCTACCACAACGATCCCGGCATCAACCACGAGATCCTGGAAGAATTCCAGAAGCTCGGTTACCCCGTCTTCTCCCAGGACTCGCTGCCGCTCGACGACGAGATCATCTGGAGGCTCTTCGGCGACGAAGTCAAGATGGGCGTCATCTCGCACCCGCTTGACGTCGCCGACGCCTGGAAAAACTCGTACTCCGAGAACACCACGCGCAAGGTCTGGGCGGCGAAGTACATCGCGCGCCATCCCAACCTGGTTGCGCTCGAGCTCTCCAGCTTCAAGTGCGGCCACGACGCGCCCATCTACACCGTGATCGAGGAAGTCGTCGAGCACTCCGGCACGCCGTACTTCTGCTTCAAGGATATTGACGAGAACAAGCCGACCGGTTCGATCAAAATCCGTGTCGAGACCATCGGCTACTTCCTCAAGCGCTACCGCGAAGACATGGTGCGCAACAACCAGAAACAACTGACGGTCGAGGAGCAGCTCAAGCAGTTCGAGCAGCGCCTGCGCCACGAACTCACTCTGGCGGCCAGCGTCGGCTCCAAGGCGGGTTGCTGCGGCACCGAAGAAACCGCGCCGGCCGAACTGATTTCGATCGCCGGCGCGCAGCAGGACCTGGTGGAAATGGCCGGAGACTAACAGGGAAGGGCACGCTGGGAAGGGCACGGCTTTAGCCGTGCCGAAAGGCGCATATCAAACGTGGGCTTTAGCCCCTGAGGTTTCCCTGTGGCCTGATCGCCCTTTTTCCCCTTTGCCGACGCGGCGTTTCTCCCGAAGAAATGCAGCGCCGCATCGCCAGCCAGAAGTAGTTTAACAACCCCTAAAGCTGTGGTGCCCCACATCTGCCTGCCTTTGGCAGATGTGGGTCTTTTGACTTGCTCCATGTAAAATACTCAAGGGTCGAGGAACGCACGGATGGCAATGGAATCCGATAAGGTGATGTTCGAGATTTACCGCGAAGCCGCTTACACCGGCAAATACCGCGTCGTGTATTACACCGAGCTCAACGAGAACAACAAGGAGTGGGAGATCAACCACGCCCTTTCCGGCGAGCACTTCTTCGACGGCTTCATCAAGAACTACCGCAAGGACGAGGCCAAGGACATCATTGACGCCATCCTGAAGCGCATGAACGACGGCGAGAAGCTGGCGCCCACCGATGTGGAAGCCGCGCTCAGCGAGCATATCGCGGCGGGATAGTCTGTCGGTCTATCAGTCTTTCGGTCGATCAGTCGTCAGCCAATGAGTCATAGACCGAAACTCCGATAGACCGACAGACCGATAGACCGAGAGACCAAAATGTCCACCCAACCGCAGCCTGCCAATCCCGGAATGGTTCCCGACGAGCTCAAGCACGAGCCCCGTTCCAAGGGCCTCACCACCGCGCGCAAGAAGAAACCCAAAGAGCTGGCGGTGATCACCGAGTGTTGCACCGGCTGCGCCGGTTCGCCTGCCTGCGTGGAATATTGTCCGGTGGAAGATTGCATGTTCTGGGTTCCGGACGAGGACCATCCGCCCTTCGGCCGCATCCAGGTGGATCCCCTGCTCTGCATCGGCTGCAAGAAGTGCACCAGCAAGGGTCCCGACGGCGCCTTTCTCGACGGTTGCCCCTGGGACGCCATCGTCATGGTGGACACCCCCGAAGTCGAAAAAGAAGTCGGCGTCATGCCCTACTAACGCTGCATGTCGCCGAAACGGCCTGCTCATGCATTAACTGCCTGATAAACTTTTCGTGATCAGAGGCAGGCCTCGTCGGCCCCGGCCGCGCTAGCCGGATCAGCCCCAGGTGACCGGGGCAAACTGCAAGGGGAATGCGCATCATATGGTCCTCCGGTGCTTCCGTGTTTAACAGGCTGATACTTGCGAACAGTATAGAAAGTAAGTAACATCGGGACGGCAAGGCGGGCATATGGCATTGGAAAAAGAACTCGAAACTTACAAGAACAAGTTGCCCGAGCTGAAAGCGAACGAAGGGAAGTTTGTTCTCATTAAGGGCGACCAGATCATTGACGTCTTTAGCACTTACGAGGACGCAATCAAAGAAGGTTACTCCAAGTTCAAACTGGAGCCTTTTCTCGTAAAGCAAATCCACGCTATTGTACAGGTACAATTCGTTTCCAGATTTGCCGATCCCCGCGCTAAGCACGCATCATAAACACGGTGCCCCACTTTACACTTCAGAACTCCCCGCAAGGGCCAGTGCTCACCGCTTTTGTCGGCGTAAGCGAGCCGAGGAGAAATGCGATCACGGCTGCGGGCCGAACCGTGCCCGCGATGCAGCAGATTCGCGCGCTTGTCGACACTGGCGCAAGCGGCACCTGTATTGATCCTTCCGTCCTCCAAGCGCTCGGCCTGACTCCAACCGGAAGCACGGTGGTAAACACCCCGACTACGGGACAGCAGCCGCAGACTGTCGACACTTACGACGTGAGTCTCTATGTGCCTGGTTCGACAAGTACTCACCTTCCGTTTGTGCTAAACACTCTCGAAGTTATGCACGCCGAGCTTCTTGCTCAGCAAGGATTCCATGCTCTGATTGGACGCGATGTGTTGGCAGAGTGCGTCCTCATCTACAACGGCGCTGTCGGCACATTTACCCTTGCCTATTAATCCCCAAACAAGACCGCGTCCGCTGGCGGGTTTGTGAACGGGATAATTCCAACTCAGGTATCCTGCACGTATCTGTTGATTCATCTGACGGGGTAGGGGGAGGGGGTAGGATAACTACGAATACGATATCAAATTTGTCATCGTTACCAGCTCTTAACGCCGCGCTGAATGGCACCAGCGCCGTTTTGATCGCCTCGGCGCGCAATTCCATTCGCCGCGGAAACATCGCCCGGCATCGCGCGCTGATGATTGCCGCAGTCGTCGACTTCCTCGCTCTTCTTTGCTTCCTACGTTTACTATCACGCGCACGTTGGCAGCGTGCATTTCCCGGGACAGGGAATCGCGCGCACGGTTTATTTCGCCATCCTGATCACGCACACCATTCTGGCCGCGACCGTTCCGCCGCTGGTCATCATCGCGCTCACGCTCGGCCTGCGCCGCCGCGACCAGCGCCATCGCGCCATCGCGCGCTGGACTTACCCGATCTGGCTTTACGTCTCCATCACTGGCGTTGTGATCTACTTGATGCTGTACCAGTTGTTCCGCGCGTAAGTATGCCTGTGGTGAAGCTCAAGATCGATGTCGGCGGAACCATCGGCCACGAAGCCTGGTTCGCGCTGCAGCAGTATCCCGAAAGCCAAGGCTCTTTCTTCGGCCCCGAATTCGGCGCCAGCGGAGCTTGTAAGCATCCTGCCAACATTCCGCATCCCAAGGGCGAATGGATCGGAGCGGAAGTGCTGGTCTCGACCAGCCTGCTGGCGCAGTACGCCATGTCGCATTACCTCGAGCAGGATCGCGTGCTCGACGTTGATATTGAGGAGTGAGGATTTCTTGCCGTTGCCGACCCCGATCGTGAAGGACCCCAACTTCGAGCGCGGGCGCATGTCGGTGCGCAACCGCATCCTGTTTTTCGTGGTCGCGTGGGCCATCGTGCTGCTGCCGTTTCTGTTCTGGCACAGCACCTGGTTCGGGCGCCAGCTCACCGACCGCCAACTCGATGAGTACATCCACGACCAGCAGAAGCCTCGCCGTATCCAGCACGCGCTGGTGCAACTCGGCGAGCGCATGGCGAAGCACGACGCCGGCGCCGCGCGCTGGTATCCCGACGCCGTCCGCCTTGCCACCAGCCCGGTCGAAGAGGTCCGCAACACCGACGCGTGGATCATGGGCCAGGACAACACCCGCCCCGAATTTCACCAGGCGCTGCTGCCGATGCTGCACGACGCATCGCCCATGGTCCGCGGCAACGCCGCGCTCTCGCTGGTCCGATTCGGCGACGCCAGCGGACGTCCGCAGTTGGTGGAAATGCTCCAGCCCGCCAAGGTCAGGGCGCCGCAAGCTGGACGCGTCGCCGACCTCGCCAAGATCGGTGAAGCGATCCGCCAGAACGGAACCATCGCCACGCTCGACGTGAATGGAACCACGGTGGAAGTGCGCTCGCCGATCGCGGGACGCGTGCGCTCGTTCGGCGTCGCGCGCGGCGCGCAGGTGCAGGCGGGAACCGAACTGGCGGTGATGGATCCCGCTCCCGAGCAGGTTTGGGAAGCGCTGCGTGCGCTCTATCTTGTCGGCCGGAAGGAAGACCTTCCCGCCGTTACTGCTTACCAGAAGAACCTGCCCAACATGCCGGATCGCGTGCGCGAACAGGCAGTGCTCACCGAAAAGGCGATCCTGGAGCGCGAGCGGAAATAGTCCCGAGTCGCGAGTCCCGAGTTGCGAGTAAGACATTGCTCGCGACTTGGGCCTTGGGACTAATTCCTAGGCTGCAGGCTTTGTCGTGCGGCGATTGGCGACCACGAACGCAGCCAAGAACATCACCAAGGAAAATCCCACCAGTACGATCAAACAAGTGCTTACGGCAAAGATCGCACTGGCCGGGAAGAGCAGTGCGCGCAGGGCTTCCGTTCCGTAGGTCAGCGGATTGATGCGCATCAGCAGGCGAATCCATCCGGAAGCGCCGGTGAGCGGAAACAGCGCACCCGAGAGCAGCCACAGCGGAATCAGGAACAGGTTGATCACCGCGTGGAAGCCCTGTGTCGAGTCCATCGGCCAGGCGATGATGAAACCCAGCGCCGTCAGCGCGAACGAAACCAGGAAGACGTCGAGCACGATGAGGCCGAACTGCGCCAGGCTGAAGTGAATGCCGAGCGCGGGCGCGAAGCAGAGAAACACCAGCCCCTGGATGGTGGAGAGCGTCGTTCCGCCCAGCACCTTGCCGAGCACGATGACCGAGCGATGCACCGGCGCCACCAGCACCGACAGCAGGAACCCTTCCTTGCGGTCCTCGATCACCGACATCATGGTAAAGATCGAGGTGAAGAGCACGATCATGATGAGCGCGCCGGGAAAGAAGTAGTCGAGATAGTGCTGGTTGCCGGCGCCGCTGCCGCCCTTGAACGACGTGCCGAAGCCTGAGCCGATCACGATCCAGAACAGGACCGGCGAAGCGATGACGCCGACTACCCGCGAGCGCTGGCGGTAGAAGCGGACGATCTCGCGCCACCACAGGGACAGGGCAGGAATCAGCGCGCCGACGGAGGGCGCTGCGATGGGTGCGGGAACGGTTTGGGTGTGTGAGGCCATAGAGTCTTCAGTCGTCGGTCTTCAGTCGTCAGCGCCTTTGTTCTCGGCGGCGCGTTGCTCTTCGGTTTGCTGGCCTTCCGTCCAGAACCTGTGTCCGGTGCGATGGATGAATACATCCTCCAGCGTCGGCTTGCTCACCGATAGAGATTGGATCTCGCCGGGAAAAGCTTCCACCACGTCGGTGACGAAGCGATGGCCGCTTTCCCGCTCCAGGCGCACCTTTCCGGCAATCACGGTGGCGTCGAGCCGGTAGCGCCCGTGGATGCGCCGCGCCAGCGATTCCGGATCGGTGGCTTCCAGCAGGATGACGTCGCCGCCGATCTCGCGTTTCAGTTCCGCGGGCGTTCCCAGCGCGACCAGCTTGCCTTCGCTCAGGATGGCGAGGCGGTCGCAGCGCTCGGCCTCTTCCATCAGGTGCGTGGTCACGATCACGGTGACGCGCTCCTGCTCGCGCAGGATGTGCAGATACTGCCAGAGGTCGCGGCGCGCGCCCGGATCCAGGCCCGTCGTCGGCTCGTCCAGCAGCAGCACCGACGGATGATGCAGCAGGCCCTTGGCAAGTTCGAGGCGCCGCTGCATGCCGCCGGAAAAGGTCTCGGCGCGGTCGTTGGCGCGGTCGGCCAACCCGACACGCCCCAGCATCTCCGCAATGCGCGCTTGCAGCGGCGCTCCCCTTAATCCGTAAAGATGTCCGACGTGGCGCAGGTTCTCGGCCGCGCTTAGCTTGATGTCAATGCTCTGCGCCTGGAATACGACGCCGATATGGCGGCGCAGTCCAGTCGGGTCATTGGCGGCATCGTGGCCCATGATGACGGCGCGTCCGCCGCTGGGAAGCATGAGCGTGGAGAGGATGCGGAACAGCGTGGTCTTGCCGCTGCCGTTGGGGCCGAGCAGGCCAAAGATCTCCGCCGGACGCACGTCGAAGGTGACGCCGTCGAGCGCGGGACGCCCGTCGTAGAGATGGCGCAGGTTCTCCACCTGGATGACAGGCGCGGGGGCGGCAATTTGTGGGGCTAATTCGGCAGACAAGGCCACACGCCATTCTACAGGCTTCGGGCTTCAGGCGTCAGGCTTCAGGGAAGAGGCGCAAGGAAACAAACCACGGGCCGAGTAACGCGATTGCAGTTGCGTACATGCTGAGCTCGCGTCACCCGGCGCGAGCTCAGGCTCCAGGCGGGAGGGGCGGGATCGCACACCCCTCCTTGCCAGCCATTGCGGCTCGGGCTTTTCACCCTCTTACAGAGCGGTCCGCTTCAGGCGGCGCGACGTTCGTGGCCGGCGGTTGCGGCTGCCTGGTCGCGCGGCGCGAACAGGCTGTACACGCAGAGCAGCGCCGCCGCCGCCACGATCACCAGGCCCATGCTGCCCAAGTCGAAGCCGTCGGTCGGGCCGGCGAATTTGCGCGCAACACCGCCTGCAATTCCACCGACGGCGCCGAACAGCACGCACGCCAGCCAGGTGTGCGCGCGCTCATACCACAGCACCGATTTCGCGAACCCGCCCACCAGTCCGCCCAGTACGGTCCAGAAGAACAACGCAGCAGCCATACCATCCTCCTTGCAAACTATATATCGTAACACGATATATTTATATCTTAGCACGACACTATGGCCGTGTCAACCGGGAAAGCGCCTTTCGCATTTCGGTAGCAGATCGAGAGATTTGCCGGTGGTTGGAAGCTAGCGGGAATTCAGCATCATCAGCGCGAACAGCAGCGGCAGGTAGAACACCGTCGCGAGCAAGAGCTGGCGCGCGCGGCGCTTGGAGTGGCCCGAGGTCAGAGGCTGCTTGAAGGCGGCAAGGCGAATGCCGAAATAGAAGAAGATCATGCCCATGACGGCCGCGCCAAAAAGATAGAGGTTGCCCGACATGTGCAGCAGCGTGGGCGCGAAGCTGGCGGGCAAAAGCGCGATGGAGTAGAGCACGATCTCGCGGCTGGTGGCTTTGCCGGTGGCCTCGACCACGGGCAGCATGCGGATGCTGGCCCGCTGGTAGTCCTCGCGGTAGAGCCAGGCGATGGAATAGAAGTGCGGGAACTGCCAGAAGAAAACAATCGCGAACAAGATGAGGCCTTCGAGTTCGATGCGACCGCGCAGGGCGGTCCAGCCGAGCAGCGGAGGCATGGCGCCGGGAAAGGCGCCGACGAAGGTGCAGACGGGCGAGACGCGCTTCAGTGGCGTGTACGCAGCCAGATAGACGATGGCGGTGGCGAGCGCCAGGCACCCGGTCAGCAGGTTGCAGTAGAGCGCAAGATACAGCGCGCCGCCGAAGACCAACATTCCCGACACCATGCTGGCGTGCACCAGACCCATGCGCTTGGAGGGCAGCGGACGATGCGCGGTGCGGCGCATGAGCGCGTCCACATCGCGCTCGAAGACTTCATTGAGCGCGGCGGAACCGGCGGCGATGAGCGAGATGCCGATAAGCGCGTGCAGCACCGGCCAGGAAAGCTGTGCGACCCCGGCGCGCGGCGCGGCGAAGTACGCACCGGCCCAGGCGCTGAGCACGATGAGGCTGGTGACGCGCAGCTTGATGAGCTCGGAATAATCGCGAAGAACTGGAGCAATTTGCACACGCGAGGGCGAGTGGGCCACATGCGCGTGTGCCACATCGCTACGGAGGGGAGGCGTGGCGGCGCTCATACCGCCACCGGCTTGACGGCGTGCGCGGGAATGCGCTCCGCGGTTGGAATAGCGACGTGCCGCCATGCCTGGATGGCGAGGACGACGGTGGTCGCCAACAGCAGTGCGCCCACGGCAACGTGCGCCACGGTGGTGTAGACCATCGCCATTCCAGGCTGCGGCGCCTCGCGTCCCCATTCGACGCGGGTCAACCAGGCGCCAAAGCCGAGCGTAAGTTGGACCATCAAGAGAGCCAGCAGCATGAGAGCGGGACGGCGAAGCTGTTCGACCAGCGCATATTCGCTGAGCACGCGCACCACTGTCCACAGCAGGACGAAAGTCACCACGGCGGCGCTGATGATGTGCGGCAGGAGTTTGATGCCATGATGGCGGAACGCGGCTCCCAAAATTAATTGCATATAGACGCAGGCCGCGGCGGCGGTGGCCAGCCAGGGCAAGCTGGGCCGCTTGGTGGGAAGCTGCATGCGCGGGTCCTGAACCCAGGTGCGTCCGGTGAACAGCCAGAGGGCAACGATCATGCAGAAAAACGTCTGCGCCAGGGTCGCGTGGGCCGCGGAAACGCCGGGCGGGAGGAAGTGCAGCACGGTAATCCCGCCGAGGACACCCTGGGCGATCACCGTGGCAAGCGCGGCCCATCCCAGCTTGCGCATCCAGGGACGGCGGTCCACCTTCGAGGTCCAGACCGCCAGAACGATGGTCAAAAGTCCGATGAATTGCGCGATGATGCGATGGCCGTGTTCCCAGCGGATTCCGCCGACCAGCGGCACGGTGAAGTAGCCGTAAGTCACCGGCCAATGATGGAACGAGGTCGGCCAATCGGGAACGGCGAGCCCGGCGTCATTGCTGGTGACCAGGGCGCCGGCGATGATGAGCAGAAAAGTGCAGAAGGCGACGATGGTCGCGAAACGATGATGCGCCTTATTGAATGGCGTGGTCAGCGACATGTAAGTTATCGGTTTTCGGTTGTCGGTCGCCGGTTTCCGGTCCCCGGTTAACGATCAGCTTGGCTGAACCGAAAACCGAGCACCGAAAACCGAAAACCAGGAGCTACTGCGCCGCTTTCATGGTGAAGTCGGCGGTCTTGGATTCCTTCGGGCCGACGGTGATCTGCTGCGTCTGCTCGCCGAGTTTTTCCTGCACCACGGCGATGGTGTACGTGCCCGGCGGCAGTCCCTTCAGGGTGTACTTGCCATCCTTGTCGGTGACCGCGAAGTACGGGCTCTTGACGACGTTGATGTACATCTTCATCCAAGGATGCTGGTTACACTTCACCGGAAGCATAATTTCTTCGCGGGCGAAGCTCTTCTCGATGGGCGCGGCCTTGGGCGGCTGCGACTCGTTCCACTCCCGGTTGTCCTTCGGTGTGGGGTGAATGTTGTGAGTGGTGGGGTCGCTGTTGATGACCTCCAACTTCTGGCCGGTCATGATGCCGAGCACGTGCGGGTGATAGCGGCAGCCCTTCTGATCGAGCGTGACGGGGGTCTTGGGCACGTCGAAGGTGCGGTTGCCCAGCCCGTCCTTGACGTAAACGAAAGCGTTCTCGAGGTCGCCGTTGTTGACCACCAGGGTCTCGACCTTGTTGTCGCCCTTGCAGGCAGGATCCTGGCTCATGTCGATCTTGACGGGTTTGGGGACAGCGCCGGAATACTTGACGGTGCCGGTAATCGTGGCGGCGGTGGCTGCGTCAACCGGTGTGGCGGGCGCCGCAGCGGCTTCTGCCTTTGCTTCCTTCGCGTTAATGGCCTGTACCTCCGCGGTAATGGCCTTTTCCTCTTTCTTGCAAGCAGCGAGCAGCAGCAGGCCGAGGATGCCAAGCACGAGCAGTACGACGTTCTTTCTCATACTCATAATGTGACTGCCTCTCCGTTCATGTATTGAGTCCCTGACAAATCCAGCTATTTTAGCGCGAGCCTCCCGCGCTGAACCCACCCTCGCCAAAAGCGGGCGAAGGGTGGGCCACCCGGGGTCTGTTTTGGGCCGAGCCCGAGTTGGAACCGTGAACCCACCCTTCGCCAAACCCGGGCGAAGGATGGGGCACCCGATTGCTCGAGGTTTTCTTTGCCGGGGCAGCTCCGCGCGGCAACTGGGCCGAGAGGCGGCGCTGCTCCTCGGGGGTCAATTGAAAGATGTAGCGAACCAGCAACTTGGTCTGATCGCCGGGGTAACTTTGCAATGCGGGCGGCGTGGGCCCGGCGAAGACGATGCGCCCGTTTTCCTTCTTAAACAATCCTGAAGGCATGGCGGTGCCGGGGCTGATGTTGGCCGGGTCCATGAGCCAGCGCTCGGTCCAGCCGGGCTTGAGGCGTTCCTTGGCGAGCAGGAAGTTGGGCGCGGTGGCGGTCTTGTCATGCGCCGGGTCGCCGGTGGCGTGGCACTTCAGGCAGGGCGCCGCCTGGCTGGTGAACAGGGCGCGCGCCATGTCGGATTCAGACGCGGTCAGGAGCTGCTGCTTCTGCGGAATGTAGGGCAAAGGCTGCTGCGACAGCGCCTGGAAGAAGCGCACCAGCTTGCGCAGTTCGTTCTCCGAGAAATAAAACGTTGGCATGCGGACAGCGAGGTAGGGACGCACCCCGTTGCGATGCTGGTCGTTCGGGTTCGCGGCCATCGAAGGATTGGCGAGGAAGCGCAGCAGCCACTCGGGGTCAACCCGCGCGCCTTCGGTGAGGAGCTTGGGCGGCAGGGTTTCCTTCGCTTCCTGATAGCGTGGCACGGTTTCGAGCGCGGTCTTCTGGCCCGGGGTGAACTGGTGGCAGCCGACGCAGTTGTATTTGCGCACGATCCACCAGCCTTCCTGGATGTCGCGACGGGCATCCTCGGGACGGTACTGATAGCTCGCGGGAAGGGAAGTCTCCTGGCTGCCAAGAAGGAACGTGGTGAGGGCGCGGATCTGCTCTTTGTCGAGATGCGGATCCGGCATGCGAAGTTTTTCGGTGTCGCTTTTGATCATGCCCTGGTCGTAGACGTTGGGCATGGCGAGCTTGTGCTCCAAAAAGCCCTTGAGGTTGTACCAGGGGCCATGGGCAGGGCCCTCGGGCAGGCGCGCCTGGATCTCCGGATCCTTAATCGGCTCCTTGCCGGTGTCTTCGGCGACCTTGGTGAGCAGCGCGAAATCGAGGCGCTCGATCGGCTTGCTGCCTTCCTGGGTTAACTCGGTGCCGATGCGGCCTTCCTCTTCAAAGCCGGAAATTTCGTGGCAGCCGGCGCAGCCGAATTGCTGGATCCACTTCTTGCCCTCGGCTTTGAGCTTGGGGTCGTCCATGTAGGGCGCGGCGGGATAAGAAGAGGGGTCCCGCTTTTTCTGCGAGAGCAGGTAGGTGGCGATGTCAGCGACCTCGTCATCGGCAAGGCGCAGGCTGGGCATCACGGTCATCTGCTCCACCTGGAGCTCGTGGCCGTCGTTGGGGCACTTGCTGTGGTCGAAGTCGAAGACGTAGGGCAGGCCGTGCTTGGCGTAATCCTCGGGGCCGATGTCCCGCTTCTCGTAAGCGCAGTAGGGCCGGGTGCGCACGCGCGGGTTCTTGATCCAGCGGAAAATGTAATCGTAATTGGCCTTCTCGCCGAGGCGCGAGAGGTTGGCGGCGAAGTCGCCGCCGATCCGATTGCTGCCCTCGCCGATGGAGTGGCAGGCAAGGCAGCCGCGGGTTTCAAACAGTTCTTTGCCGCGCGCCGCGTTGCCCGGTCGCTGCCGGGGGAGCGGATCGTTGAGCGCGGTCTGCCACAGGTAGGCCGAGATCGCCTTGATCTGGCCATCATTGAGGCGGAAGTTCGGCATCTTGGTGCCGGGGCGGAAGTCGGTGGGCTTGTGCAGCCAGACCGGGATCCAGTTCTGGTTGAGTTTTTCGCGGACTTCCTTGAGGTCGGGGCCGATCTTCTTCATGTCGCGCAGCAGGCTGTTGGAGCGGAGATCGAGTTGCTCGATGCGGCCGGCGATCTTGCTGTTCTCCACGCGCATGGCCTCGGCGCGCTGGTTCAGCCGGTTGGCTTCCTCGTTGGATTCGGCCTGGTCGGCCTGCTTCATGGCGATGGAGGCCTCGCGCAGGTTGTCGCGCTGCTGCTGTTCCATCTGCTTGATCTGCTGGCCGATGTTGAGCAGTTGTTCGGGCTCGCGGTCGTAGCCTTCGTAGCGGTGGCAGCCGTTGCAGCCGCGCTGGCGGAAGAGGAACTTGCCTTCGCTGATCGTCTGGCCGACCGAGCCGGTCTGGATGAACATGTCGGCCTGGTGGCAGGTCTGGCAACCGGCTTCGACGTTCTGCTTGCGGAACAGCGGCCACAGCCAGTGCTCGTAGTTGCCGTGCGCCTTTTCAACGCTGGTGGTGGCGCGGCCGTTGCCCTGGTGGCAGGGTGAGCAGCCGAACTTGTCGGGATCGTGGACCTGGAGCAGGTCAGGCTCGGGATGGCTGGTGAAGGCGCGGGCGTATTCGTCGGGATTCTTGCGGCCCTTGGGCGTCATCAACGCAGCGGTGAGGCGAACCGGTTCGCGCGTGCCCATGTGGCAGGACTCGCAGCGGTCCACGATGTTGGCTTCGGCGACGTTAATCTGCACGATCTGCGGATCCCAGTCGGCGATCTTGTTCTGCAGGCCGCGGAGCGCGTTTGGAGTCAGCGACACCATGTGCTCCTTGATCCAGGTGTCGCGCGCCAGCTTGGCTTCGTTGATGGGCTTGAGCAGGTCGCCAAGCTGGCCTCCGAGCCGGCCCTTTTCGTTCTTCAGCTCGTTGTAGGTTTCCTCGAGTTGCTGGAAGTTGTATTTCTTGCGCGTGCCGTCGGGATACTGAACTTCGAATTGCTGCGCCTTGTACTTGTCCAGATCCTTCTGCTTGGATGCCTTCCCGCTGGCGCTGTCGGTGGTTTCGATGTCGTAGGTGAGTGCGTTGACGTAGGCGCGCTTGTCGGTAAAGACGCTTTGCACCGCCATGATATCGGCGGACTTGCCGGCGAGCGCTTGATTGATTTCCTGGATCTTCGGTTGGGCGGTTTTGTAGGCGGACTGGTAGGCGTCGTCGAGGGCGCGGAAGTCGGGGTTGTTCTGCAGGTCCCTTTCGGCGTCGGCGGATTGCGAACGCGCCTGCTTCAGGAACGAGATGTAGCGTTCCTGGAAGGCGCGCTGGTAGCGCTTCCACGGGCGCTGGCCGTAGGCCTCATCCCACATCGCCCATAACAGCGTCCCGATCAGCACCACGATGGCGATGGTGTAGTGCAGCGAGTACGACTTGGTGGTGATCGGGTCTTGCTCGGGAATGGGTTGCTCGGGCACCAAATTCCTCCGAAAAAGCTCTCAGCTGTCAGCTATCAGCTTTCAGCGGTACACCTTTAGTTCCTCGTCCCGTCCCTACGGGACTCTGGAATCTTTTTTGTTCCGTTACCCGGGACTTACGTCCCGGGCTATGAACTGTCGCCCCTGCGGGGCTCCGATTCTTCGGCCATCGACCATCGACCGTCGACCGTCGACTTTCACACGTTGAACCAGGGCGTAATCCACACGTACTTGATATGCAAGGTCAGGCGCAGCAGCATCTTGATGGGCAGCGCGACCATGGTGAGCATGAGAAACATCATGATCTGGTACTGGAGCAGGCTCATGCGGCTCCAGTCCTTGGGCATCTTGCGGCGGAACAGCGCGGTCATGACGAAGCCGCCCACCGCGAAATAACCGCCCACGACAATCGCCCCGAAAATTCCCTTGCCGAGATTCGAGGTGATGCCGAACAGGTCAGGCAAGTCGCGGTTCACCTCGTAAATTAATCGGTTGTGGTCCCAGGTCTGGCCCGGCCAGAACCATTGCCATCCCGGTCCGCGAATGAAGGTGCCGATGAGGATCATCGAAACCCACAGGATCAGGAAGCCGAAGCAGAACGTGCCGATGGAAAACTTGCGCTGCTTGATGGTGTAGTAGCCGCTGCCCAGCGGGTTGGTGTCAATGTAGGGAATCACCATCAGGCCGACGATGATGAGCGTCGGCATGACCACGCCCGCGATCCAGGGATCGAAGTACACCAGCATTTCCTGCAGGCCGAGGAAATACCACGGCGCCTTGGCAGGGTTCATCGTCAGGTTGGGATTGGCCGGCTCTTCCAGCGGCGCGCTCATGGTGATGGACCAGACCATCAGGATGGCAGTGACGATGATGGCCGCCAGGAATTCCATGCGCAGCAGGAACGGCCAGACGTGGACTTCCTTCTGCCATCCGGGGCGGAAGGGCCAGGTCTTGCGATGATGCGTCTTGGCAAGCGCGGGATCGGCTTCCAGTTGCTCGATGAGCTCGTCGTTGCCCCGGGCCTGGCGGAAGGCCAGCCAGCAATAGAAGAGCACCAGCGGCAGCAGTGCCGTGATGGGGATATTGTCGGGCGTGGTCGCGATCGTCCAGAGCTGATGCCAGTTCATAAGAAATCCAAAGTTTCAGTTTCAGTTTCGGTTTCAGTTCGTCAGCTTCTGACTTTTCCGTTTTGCTGAAACAGAAACTGAAACTTCTTTTATGCTCCTGCCGCCGACTGTGCTCGGCGCGGCTTGTCGGCTTCGGAGGTGAGCATGACCGGCGCCGGGCCGGAAATGCCGCCGTCCTTCCTCACCCGCCAGAAGTGCACGATCATAAACACCGAGGCGATGATCGGAATGGCGATGCAATGCCAGATATAAGCGCGCAGCAGCGCGTTGGCGTCCACGATGGAGCCGCCTAACAGTCCGAAGCGCACGTCGTTATAAGGAGTCATGCCGAGTTGATGGCCGAAGGGACCTTCGTTTCCGAGCAGCGGCGTGGCGCGTGCCATGTTGGTGCCCACGGTGACGGCCCAGAATCCGAGCTGATCGTCCGGCAGCAGATAGCCGGTGAAGGAGAGCAGCAGCGTCAGCACCAGCAGGATCACGCCCACGTTCCAGTTGAACTCGCGCGGCTTCTTGTAGCTGCCGGTGAGAAACACCCGGAACATGTGGAGCTCGACGGCAATGACCATCAGGTGCGCCGCCCAGCGATGCATGTTGCGCAAGATCTTGCCGAAAGGGACATCGTGCTCCAGGTAGAGCACGTCGCGGAAAGCCTGCACCTTCGTTGGGTGGTAGTAGAACATCAGCAGCACGCCGGTGAAGGTGAGGACGATGAACAGGAAAAACGTGATACCGCCCATGCCCCAGGTGTAGGAATAGCGCACCGAGTCGCGATTGATCTTGGCCGGATGCAGGTGGAGGAAGACGTTGGAGAGCACGCCGAGGGCGCGGTTGCGCGGCGTCTCGTCGTGCTTGTGGCGGAAGATCGAAGTATAGACCTGCGTCTTGGTCGGGTCCTTGACGCTCTCGATCTGCTCCTTGACCTTGCCGGGCATTTCGGTGCGGAAGGCGTCCACCTCTTCCTTCACGAACACCCCGATACCTTTTTTCCCGTTTTTCGGCGCCCCGGGACCCCCGTCGCCGGAGGCGCCGTTACCCGAAGCGCCGTTTCCCTTTACCTGATCGTCGGCCATAAGACCCTCAAGAACCGAATGTCGGTCTGTCAGTCTTTCGGTCTATCGGTCGTTCGGTCGTCCGGTTTTAGCCGACAGACCGAGAGACCGATCGACCGAAAGACCTAACCGACAACCGTTAACCGTAAACCGAGAACCGCTACACCGAGAGAAATGCTCCCGGATCATCAAAGTGGCTGGCCTGCCCCTTGGGCCATTGATAAAGCCGGCTGGTGTCCACCAGGACCTGGCCGTCGGGAGCGATCTCGACGTGCGCGCGGTCCATGGGGCGGGGCGCCGGGCCTTCGAAATTGATGCCCTCACTGTCGTAGCCGCTGCCGTGGCAGGGGCACTTGAACTTGTTCTCGCTGGGCTTCCAGTCGGGCGTGCAGCCCAGGTGCGTGCACTTGGCGTAGATCACGAACAGGCGGCCCGGGATGCGGTCAACCCAGATGCGGTATGCCTGTTGATACTTAGTGTCCACGCCGAGACCGAAGTCGGAGGGATATCCGATTTTGAAAACCGTGCTCGGCTCGAACAGCGTCCGCGGCAGGAAGAAGCGGAAGAACGCCAGCAACCACGTCGCCAGGAACGCCGCCACACCGGTCCAGACCAGGCGCCGTCGCTTGGAATCAATTTCGGTTCCGATGCGACCGCCGCTGCTGACGCCACCGGCGGCGGCTGCTTTTGACGTCCCCACCGCGGGCGTTCCCACGTACTTCACGGCTGATCCGGTGCGCGCCACCTGAGAGACGGCCGGCATCGCCGGAGCGGGTTTGGCGGCGGCTGGAGCCGCGGGCCGGGCCGGTGCGGCGGCAGCAGGCGCGGATGAGGCCGGAGCCGCAGGCTCGGCTGCCGGCGGAGCCTCGCCCAGCAGCAGGGCGGCGTCGGTATCGGTGAGCAGCGGAAGATTATTGCGCTTGCGGCGCGCTTGCTCGGCGGCAATGGATGACTTGCTCCACTTGAAGCCGCCCTTCATCAGTTCGGCGGCGGCGGGGCTGGGAGCGGCGGAAGCTGTGGCGGCTGTGGGCGGGACGGTGGCGGCAGCGGCGGGAGCGGCAGGAGCGTCGCCGCGCTCAAACAACATGGGCTCGCCGGCCTTCAGCGCTTCCACATCTTCGTCGGAGATCAGCGGCAGGCCGGAGCGCTTGCGATACGCCTGCTCGGCCGCGATCACGGAGTTGTTCAGCGGCTTGCGCGGCCACCCCGGTAGCCGGCCCAGTTCGCCGCCGGCCACAGCCTTGGATCCCTCATCAGCCATTCTTTCTTACCTCTTTGCCACGACCCGCATTGCCGGAGCGGCAAAGGCAGGTTCCTTTCTCAAGCCCGGCTGCACGCAGGCGGTCACCAGTTGGGCGAGCGCGCCGATGAACACCGGCGAATCGTTCAGGCCCGCCGTCATCTCGAAGCGCGTGATGCCGGCCTGCGCCGCCAACGCGCGGGCTTCGTGATCGATCTCGCCCAGGGTTTCCACGTGGTCCGAAACAAAGGAAATGGGCACGACGCAGACGTCCTTGATGCCGGCGGCGCCCAGTTCGCGGATGGTGCTGCGCAACGACGGTTGCAGCCACTTGCTGGCGCCGACCTTGCTTTGATAACAGAGGCGGTGGCAATTGAGCCATCCGCCACGCCGCTTGACCAGCGCAACCGTTTCCTCGATCTGGCGCTGGTAGGGATCGCCCTGCTCGATGACCGACACCGGGACGCTGTGCGCGCTGAACACCAGCACCACGTCGTCGGGATCGCGGAAGCGGGCGAGGGCGTCCTCGATGCGCTCGGTGACGGAGTCAATATACAAGCCGTGGCGATAGAAGTCATGGATGCAGGAGACCTGCCGGCCGGCTGCGGAAAATTTGCGGTTCCATTCGTTGAGGCTGCTGCCGGTGGTGGTTTTCGAGTATTGCGGGTACAGCGGCAGCAGCACGATATGGTCGCATTGCGATGCATCGAGCGCGGCGACGGCCTCCTCGGTGAACGGGTGCCAATACCGCATGGCGACAAAACAGCGGGCGTCCTGGCCTTCGGCGCAGAGCCGCTTTTCCAGCGCGCGCGCCTGGCGCTCGGTGTTGCGCCGGATCGGCGAGTACCCGCCGATCACCTGGTAATGGTGCGCCACTTTGCGGGCGCGGGTGACGGAAATAAGCTTGGCGAGCGCCTTGCGTCCGACGCGGGCCAGGGGGAAATCGATGATGTCGGGGTCGCAAAACAGGTTATAGAGAAACGGCTCGATGGCCTCGATCGAGTCCGGGCCGCCAAGTTGAAACAACACTACACCAGTGCGACGGTTTGTCCAGGCCATCCGAAGGAGCACCCCACAATGCGCCAGCGATGATATTCAAAACGTCGGCTGCTCGTCAAACGGTGCAGAAGAAAACGGTGCTCGGAAAGCCGCGATGGGCGCGGTTTTTGGGGGATAACAGTTTTGTTGGGAGGAGTTTCAGTTTCAGCGGACTTTGAGCCCACTCCTATCAGCCTGAAACCGAAACCGAAACTGAAACTGAAACTGAAACTGAAACTCAGTTCTCAGGCTTCCTTGGCGACCGGCTCCGGCGCGGCGGATTCGGGCTCGGCTGCCATGGCTTCGATGATGGCGTCGGCGAACTCGGAGGTGCCGGCGGTGCCGCCGACGTCGCGCGTGCGCTTGGACTTGTCGCGGTACACCTTCTCAATCGCGTTGCGGATGCGCCAGGCGGCCTCGGATTCGCCGAGGTGGCGAAGCATGAGAATCCCGGAGCGGAGCAGGGCCGTGGGATTGGCGATGCCGCGTCCGGCAATGTCGGGAGCGGAGCCGTGTACGGCCTCGAAGATGGCGCGGCCCTCGCCGAAATTCGCGCCCGGGACCACGCCCAGGCCGCCAACAAAGGCGGCGCAAAGGTCGCTGATGATGTCGCCGTAAAAATTTTCCAGCACCAGCATGTCGTACTGGTAGGGGTTGGTGACCAGTTGCATGCAGGTGTTGTCCACAATGTGCTCGCCGTAGGTGATCTCGGGATATTCGCGGGAGATGTTGCGCGTGCAGCGCAGGAACAGCCCGTCGGAGAGTTTCATGATGTTGGCTTTGTGGATGCAGTGGATGCGCTTGCGCTTGTTCTTGCGCGCATACTCGAAGGCGAAGCGGGCGATGCGCGTGGAGGCTTTCTCGGTGATGATCTTCAGGCTCTCCACCACGCCGGGCACGACCTCGTGCTCGATGCCGGAGTACAGGCCCTCGGTGTTCTCGCGGATGATGATGAGATCAACGTCGGGGTAGCGCGTGGGGATGTGCGGTAGATTGCGGATGGGACGGAAGTTCGCGTACAGCTCGAAGCGCTTGCGCAGGGCGACGTTGATGCTGGAAAACCCGCCGCCGATGGGCGTGGTGATCGGACCCTTGAGCGCGACATGGGTGCGCTCGAAGGAGTCAATCAAATCCTGGGGAAGATACTCGTGGTACTTCTCGTAGGCGTCGGCGCCCGCTTCCTGGCGCTCCCACTCAAACTTCACTCCGGTTGCTTCGAGGATGCGCACGGTGGCCGCGGTGATCTCGGGGCCAATGCCGTCGCCGGGAATGAGGGTGACTGTGTGGGTCATTTGTGAGCCAAAATATATTGATGCGCAGGGGCAGGTGTTCGACCCAGTAGAGTGTATCAGCCTGAATGCGGGGCCCCAGCGGCGACGGTGCGATGTTACAACAGCACAATAGCGAGGTAGCGCCCGTCAGGCTTCAGGCGCCTGATTTGGTTCCCGCAAAGGAGTGGTTCCATGCTGCCCTTCTACGTAGCAGCATGCCTTCGCACAAGCCACAAGGAGCATAGAGTAATGCACAGACGAGAATGCCAAGTGCGAACAGCGTGAGCACTTCAACCACGGTGCCGCCGAAGGCACCAACTCCGAAAGCCTTCTGAGCAACCAACTGCGTGAGGGTGGTCCTCAAGCGGTAGACTGCAACTAGGACGGACAACAAAAGCGTAAAGAAGACCAATCGTTTCATCGACTGGATTTTGGCTGAACACGTTTCCCATGCATACAAGAACTCGTTCTCGCCGCTTCGCATTAGGACTGAACCGTGCGTGAAGGACCAGAGCTGGCGCAGCACGTGAAGGATTCTCACAAATGATATTGCGACCACCACTAACAAATACAGTACAAAGAGCCTGGATTCCCAGGGCACGTGGTGATTGATGGATGCCGGGTCCCACGTAATTTGCGAACTTTCTTGCATGTCTGCCTCCGGTCGCGTTCTTCGGCATGAAAGCCATGCCATAGCAATGTAGACACCGCTTCGAGGCAGATTGCGGCACGATTGTTGCTGAAATCAGCCCTTACGTCAGTTAGAAACGGCGACGCTTTGGTCAAACGAGGCGCACAGTCCTTTACTGCGTCTTCACCACTGAACCTTTTGCCTTCGCAGGTGCCGCCATATCTTTGGATTTCAGCAGATCCTTCAACTCCAGCATGAACTCCTGCACGTCCTTGAAATCCAGGTAAACGGAGGCGAAGCGGACGTAGGCGACTTTGTCGTGGCGGCGCAGGCGGTTCATGATCAACTCGCCAATCTCGCTGGTCTTGCGCTCGCGTTCCGGCGAGTTGATGACGAAGTCTTCGGCCTCGTTGACGATCTCTTCCAGCTTGCCGATGGAGACGGGCCGCTTCTCGCAGGCGCGCAGCAAGCCGTTGAGAACTTTCTGGCGGTCGAATTTTTCCCGCCGGCCGTCCTTCTTGACCACCATGTAGGGAATCTCGTCGATGCGTTCGTAGGTGGTGAAGCGCTTGTTGCACTTCAGGCACTCGCGGCGGCGGCGGATGCTCTCGCCTTCCTTGCTCTCCCGCGAATCCACCACGCGGTCGTTTTCAAACGCGCAGAAGGGACACTTCATCTTGGGGTATCACCTTGTCGGGTAACAAGCGATTGTATCAGGGCAGGCTTCAGGCTCCAGGCGTCAGGCTTCAGGTGGAAAGCACTGGAACCGCTCATCACCACCGAGTCACCGAGTTCACCGAGACTCACCGAGAGAAAATTTAAGAGATGTGCTCGGTGTTCCTCGGTGTTCTCCGTGTCTCGGTGGTGAGGAAGTGATGAACCGCAGCCTATAGCTTGCGGGTTTCGCCTGGAGCCTGAAGCCCGAAGCCGGAAGCCTGGTGCTCCAGCGCCTCCTCCGCTTGCGCTTCATGCGAGAGTTTGCGCAGGGACAAGTGCTCGCGGTGGGCCAGCACCAAGCCGACGGGAATGACGGCCATGAAAGTCACGATCCAGAGCAGGATGCCGCAACTGACGGCGAGTTCGGGCGGAATGCCGTAGATCACCTGCAACGCGCTGATCACGGCAAGCTGGCTGCCGCCGCCGACGGCGGGCAACTGCACGATGGATCCCACCATGCTGAAGCCCATCAGCAGCAGAACATGGCCGACGTCGAGATCGAAAAGATGCGGCCGGTCGCCGATGCGCCTTTCGCGGTGATTGCCCTTGTAAAGCCAGAAGCCGTGTTCGTGCGGTTGGTCGTGGCGTTCGATGCGATAGCCCTTGGGTTCGAGAGCGCTGCGCAATTCGACGATGGTGGCGTCGTCCAACGGGCGGCCGGCGAGAAAAGAATGGTCCGCCAGTTTGGCGGTTTCAACGTCCACCGACCGCGGCTCCGGCTTTTGGCCAGAGATTCTGGCTTCTGGCCAGCCGGGTTCGGGCGGATAGGCGTGACAGACCTCGCGGTAGGCGAGCGCGATCATGAACCAGATGGCGAGGGAGAGCGCGGTGACCTGCAGAAATGAAAGCCGGTCGTGAATGGTGTTCAGGCCGATGCCAAAAGCGCGTGTTTTTTCCTCCAGGTGCTCCGCCAGCCTGTGCGAAATGGGGCTGACCTTGCGATGGAGAAAGGAGGCGACCGCCGGTCCGCGTGTACGGATCAGATAGCACAGCGCGGCCATGGCTAGGACCAGGCCGAGGAGAATCAAGGATAGCTCGCGAAATTTCTCGATATAGGGATTCGACTGCAGGCTCCCGGGCGCGAACACGACGGCAGTCATCAGCACGGCGAACGCGCCGATGTCGAAGATGCGCTCCACCGTCCAGACGCCGATCTGCGACGAGAGCGAGACGTTTTCCTTTTTCGCGATCAGGTAAGGGCGGACGAATTCCCCGGGGCGGCCCAGCAGCGCCAGTCCGGTGAAGCCGATGAAGGTAGGGCCTATGAGCCGGCTGATGCGCGACTTGCAAATCGGCTTGAGAAACACCTTCCAGCGCAGGGCGCGCAGCAGGTAGGTGAGATAGATCAGAACGACAGCGGACAGAATGTGAAGCTTGCTGATGCCGCCGGTCTCGGCGCGGAAGCGGGCCCAGTCGAAGGCGCGCCAGTGCTGCACCTGGAAGTACACCAGGACGCCAAGCACAGCGACGACAACGGCGGTGGTGAGGATTCGCTTCTTGTTCATCCGTGGCGCGAAGCCGGAGGCTTCACCTTAAACGACGCGTAGGAAGGGGTCAATGCGGCCTTCGCGGGTTGGATGCGGGTCAGGAGCCCGGAACGGGGTTCACGGCTGGTTTGGCGGCGGCGTGGGCGGATCCCTGCCCTTCGACTCCGCTCAGGGTCGGGACAGGTTTCCGGTGGACGGATTTCTTCGCCTGCGACTTGCGCGCGGCCAGCTTCTTGCGGTTGAAATCGCGAATCACGTTGGAAACGTAGGCGCGGGTCTCGCGATAGGGAGGGACGCCGTGGTACTGCTCCACTCTTTGCGGGCCGGCATTGTAGGCGGCCAGAGCCTTGGCAAGATCATTGTTGTAGCGCGCCAGCAACTCGCGCAGGTAGCGCGTGCCGCCGTCCACGTTGGCCTGGGCGTCGAAGGAATTCTGCACCCCGAGTTTCGCCGCCGTGCCGGGCATAAGCTGCATCAGGCCGCGCGCGCCCTTCGGCGATACCGCCTTGGGATTGAAGCCGCTCTCGGCGCGAATGACGCTGTCAATCAGGTCGGCGTCCACCAGGTGCTTGTCGCTGGCGGTGGCAACTACCGATTTCATGTCCACCGCACCGGCGGGCGGGGCTGCGGGAGCGGGCGGGGGAGGCAGTGGCTCCTGTGACAGGGAAGCGATCTCGGCGGTGGGGACATCAATGTAGTTGTTCTCGTCAGCGGTGGTGTACAGGCGCGAGGTGTCCTCGACGATGCGCCGGTGGTCGAAGCGCATGCTGAAGCCGTTGCGCAGTGTGGCGACATACACCATGCCGGGTGTGGCAGCAGTCGCGGCCGGGAGCGGCTCGGCGGGCGCGTCGGCCAGGGCGGCCGCCGTCAACGCCACCATAGCAATGAATATGTGCGCCAATCTCTTCATTCTGGTTTGGCCGCTGCCTCAGCCATGCCCAACGCTTGCTCGACCGCCGCCGCCACGCCGCTCTGGTCGTTGCCTGCGGTCTCCATCCAGCCATGCTGCTTCAATTCTGGGCTGGCGTTGCCCATGATAACCGGGACGCCGGCAAACTCAAGCATTTCCACATCATTGTAGTTATCACCTATGGCCATGACCAGGTTACGAACGATTCCCCGGTGGTGGGCCCAACGCTCGAGGGCGTGACCCTTGGAGCAGCCGTAATTGAGGATGTCCACGATGGTGAGATCGCGGGCGACATACTCGGTTTTCAGGACCGTGATCTCGTTGGCCATCCCGGCCGTGGCGAGCCGCGCCTGCGCCTGCTGCATGCGCGCCACCGTACCGCAGAACATCGCCTGGATGGGATCGGTGACCAGGGCGGCCTCCAGCGGCGTCACGCGTTCGATGTAGGCTTCGTTCTTCTCCATCCAGCGGCTGATGGAGCCGTGCAGTTCATCGGCCCGCTCCAACACCAGCGCGCCGCGGCCTTCGCGTTCAAACGTCAACACCGCATTACCGCGGAATTCCTCCATGTGGCGGAGCAGCTTACGCGCGGTCGTTGCCGGCAGCTTGTCGGTGAAGAAATCCTCGCCGCGGGTGGATCTGGTGACCGCGCCGTTGGAGCTGATGAGCCACAGGTCGAAGCCCAGCGCCTCGGCGATCGGCATGGCAAACATGTGCCGGCGTCCGGTGACCAGCAGGATCTCGATACCGGCCTGGTGCGCGCGCCGCAGCGCTACGAGGTTGGCATCGGAGACCTGGAACTGGGGATCGAGCAGGGTGCCATCAATGTCGATGGCGATCAGTCGGATGGTCGGCTTCACTGGCGTAATTCTACCGGGGTAAGCGGCGGATGTCTTCCGGAGTTTGGTCCTTCGGTCTGTCGGTCTATCAGTCGGTCTTTGCGCCGACATCCTCGGGCCAACAGACCGATCGACCGATAGACCGAAAGACCTACCGACAAACTGACGAACTGAAACACTGACGAACTAGAACCGGAACACCAGACCCGCTGTGGCCACGACATTGTGCTGGCGCTGGTTGAAGTTGCTGAGGTTGAACCCGAGCCCGCCGGAGTAGAAGTCGCGGACCTCGCCGCGCACGCTGAGATACGGCGCGACCTTCATGTCGAGTCCGCCTCCGAAATCAAACACGCCGGTGTTGGTGGTGTCGGTGCCGCTGAGCAGGCGCAGGCCGGAGTTGGCGCTGAAGTGCGCCAATCCGCCGCCGGCCGCCAGCCATGGCGAAACGAAAAATCCGGGCGCGAACTTCACCCGCACGCCGGGCGTGACAAACAGCGCTGAGTAGCTGGCCGACGACACCAGCCCGGACGTCGTCACGTTGGAATTCAGCGTTCCCACCACCGGCAGCTCGATGTAAGCCGAGAACAGCGGCACCGAGGCGATGCGGTGGGCGAAGCTGCCTTCAATGGCGGCGGCGTTGCCGGCGCCGGTCAGGTTCACGGGAAAATAGCCGCCGGCGCCGATGGCCAACTCATTCTTCTGAGCAAACGCGGGCAGGGCAACGAGGATGGCGGCGATGGCAATCAGAACTGCGGTCTTCGTGGTTTTGCGCACAGAATTCTCCTCCGGGTACTCGATTGGATGCGCCGGCGAAGGATTGTGGGTGACGGAATTCAAGCACGGCATTTATTCTGTTCGCGCAGTGCTCAGCTCGAGCCCAGCAGCGTTTCCGCCGGCACGCCGGATTTCGGAGCAGTCCAATGGCAGAACTGAAAAAGAACAATGTTGCGTCCTGCCAAGCTGCTGCGTTATCGCCTGCTGGCATTCCTCGCGGTGCTGGGCCCGGGCTTCATCACCGCCAACGTTGATAACGATCCCGGCGGCATCCTCACCTACTCGCAGGCGGGAGCGAAATTCGGCTACGCCCTGCTCTGGACGTTGATTCCAACCACGATTGCGCTGGTGGTGGTGCAGGAAATGGCCGCCCGCATGGGAGCGGTGACCGGCAAGGGCCTGGCGGACTTGATTCGCGAGGAATTTGGATTTCGCGCCACCTTCTTCACCATGTTCGTGCTCGGCCTGGCCAACTTGGGCAACATTGCGGCCGAGTTTGCCGGCATCGCGTCGGGCCTGGGGATTTTCGGATTCAGTAAATACCTGACCGTGCCGCTGGGAGCCGTGCTGGTTTGGGCGGTCGTCGTCTACGGGTCCTACAAACCGGTGGAGCGGATCCTGCTGTTGTTTTCGCTGATTTACTTTTGTTACCCCGTCTCGGCGCTGATGGCGCACCCGGACTGGATGGCGGCGGTCCGACAGACGTTTATTCCCACCGTGCACTTCAAATCTTCGGAATACCTGATCCTGGTCGTGGGCCTGGTGGGAACCACGATTACGCCGTGGATGCAGTTCTATCTGCAGGCCTCCATCGTGGAGAAGGGAATCACCGCGCGCCAGTACCGGCTCAGCCGCTGGGACGTGATTGTCGGCTGCTTGGTCACCGACATCGTCGCCTTCTTCATCGTGGTGGCGTGCGCGGCAACTCTCCACCTGAATGGCATTCACGATATCGCTGACGCCGCCGACGCCGCGATCGCGCTCAAGCCGCTGGCCGGACAATTCGCCGCCGCGCTGTTCGCCGTCGGACTGGTGAACGCGGCCCTGCTCTCGGCGGCGATTCTTCCCCTCGCCACCACCTACAACATCTGCGAGGGCCTGGGATTTGAATCCGGGCTCAACAAGCGGTTTTCCGAGGCCCCGGTGTTCTATTCGATTTACACGGCGTTGATCTTCTTAGGCGCCGTGATCGTGTTGGTCCCCCACATACCGCTCATCAAGCTCATGATCCTGTCGCAGGTGGCCAACGGGGTTCTGTTGCCCTTCGTGCTGTTCTACATGCTCAAGCTGGTGAATCGTTCCGACCTGATGGGGCAATACAAGAACTCAAGGCTGGCGAACTTTATCGCCGTCACCACCAGCGTGGTGATGGTGATCTTGACGGTGGCGATGATTTGGACAGTCCTGCGCGGCGGGTAAGAATTGGGTGATTTCGTAATTTAGTAATTTGGTAATTTGACGACGTGCTGCATGTTGCACGTGTAGCGCAACGGTTTTCAAATTACCAAATTACGAAATTACGAAATTCGAAACGGGCCGTTCGCCCGTGTAGCTGCCGCCGGCGTGCGGTTTGACCTCCTCCACCCCACATGAGAAACTAATGGGCCCTAATTCAGCGTGCGAAGCGTCATCCGTTCATGCCCTGGAGAGTGGCAAGGAGCCGCGATGGTTCGCCTCATTCCCCGCGATACCAAGTTCTTCGAAATCTTTGAAAACATGGCGAGTAACGTCACCGACGGCGCGCGCGTGCTGCACCGGATCCTGCAGACTTTCGAGAACGTGGAAGCCGGGGTGCAGCGCATCAAGGAGATCGAGCACCGCGGCGACGACATGACCCATGCGGTCATGACCAAGCTGAACCAGACGTTCATCACCCCGTTCGATCGCGAGGACATCCATCGCCTGGCCTCGTCGCTGGATGACGTGCTCGATTTCGTCAATGCCGCCGGACAGCGGCTGGTGCTCTATAAAATCCGCCGCGCGCCCAGTCCGGCCGCTGAACTGGCCGGGTTGATCGTCCGCCAAAGCGAGGAACTGGCCAAGGCGGTTTCGCTGCTGGAGAAGAACAAGCACGTGCTGGAGCACTGCGTCGAGATTAACCGTTTGGAAGACGAGGCCGACAGCGTGTGCCGCGAAGCCATCGCCAACTTGTTTGAAAACGAAAAGGACCCGATTGAGCTGATCAAGATGAAGGAACTGTACGAGGTGCTCGAAATGGCCACCGACAAGGCCGAAGACGCCGCCAACGTGCTGGAAGCCGTCGTCCTGAAGAGCGCCTGATCCGCACCCCAATCAATTCCAACCCACGAGGAACGCAAGGCTGGTGAACTCGTCACTCCTACTGGTCGGCATCACGGTCCTGTTCGCGCTCATTTTTGATTTTCTGAACGGTTTTCACGACGCCGCCAACAGCATCGCCACCGTGGTTTCCACCCGCGTGCTTTCCCCCAAGCTGGCCGTGGTCTGGGCCGCGTTCTTCAATTTCGCCGCCGCCTTCTTGCTCGGGACCGCCGTCGCGCACACCATCGGCAAGGGCATGATCCGGCTCGACATTGTCACCCAGTACGTGGTGCTCGCCGGGCTGATGGGCGCCATCGTCTGGGACCTGCTGACGTGGTTGTGGGGCCTGCCAACGTCGTCCTCGCACGCCCTCATCGGCGGCTACGGCGGCGCGGCCATCGCCCGCGCCTGGATTGTTACCGGCAATTTGCATTCCGCTTTTGGCGTCATTATTCCCGGCGGCTGGACCAAGACCCTCATCTTCATCGTCGTGGCGCCGTTCATGGGACTGTTCCTCGGCTTCGGATTCATGGTCGCCGTTTCGTGGATCTTCCGCCGCAAGGCGCCGCGCCAGGTGGACGGCTGGTTTCGCAAATTGCAACTGCTCTCCGCCGCCGCTTACAGCCTCGGCCACGGCGGGAACGACGCGCAGAAAACCATGGGTATCGTCGCCGGCGCGCTGTACACGGCCGGTATCATGAGCAAGGCCGATATGACAGGGAGCTGGGGCAAGTTCAAGTGGCCGATCATCCTGGCCGCCCATGCCGCCATCGCTGCCGGTACCTACTTCGGCGGGTGGCGCATCGTGCACACCATGGGCTCGAAGATCACCAAGCTGAAACCGGTGGGCGGCTTCTGCGCCGAAGCCGCTGGCGCCATCACTCTGTTCGGAACCGCGCTCGCCGGCATTCCCGTCAGTACCACGCACACCATCACCGGCGCGATTATTGGCGTCGGTTCCACCCAGCGACTGTCGGCGGTGCGCTGGGGCGTGGCGCGCCGCATCGTGTGGGCATGGGTCCTTACCATTCCGGCCTCGGCCGGCGTTGCGGCGCTGACCTTCTGGCTGATCCGGCTGTTTCATCCCGGCGCGTGAGAAAAACTAGCCACGGATCGCCACGGATCTTCACGGATTGATTTTCAAGAGATTTATCAGTGTGAATCCGTGTAAATCAGTGGCTAGGTTTTTCATTCCGTCGCGCCCGTGTAGAATTTCTCCCATGACCCCCGCCTCGCCATTCACCGACGTCCCGACCTCGATTGAGGAGATCCGCGCCGGGCGCATGGTGATTGTGGTGGATGACGAGGATCGCGAGAACGAGGGCGACCTCACCTTGGCCGCCGAGAAGATCACGCCCGAAGCGATCAACTTCATGGCCAAGTTCGGCCGCGGGCTCATCTGCCTGGCGCTCACCGAGGAGCGCCTCGACCAGCTGCGCATCGGGCCCATGACGGCGGAGAACACCTCGCAATTCGGCACCGCGTTCTGCGAGGCGATTGATGCGCGCGAGGGGGTCACCACCGGCATCTCCGCTCACGATCGGGCGCGCACCATCCGCGTCGCCGTCGATCCTGCCTCTCGTCCCGGCGACCTGGCGCGGCCCGGGCATGTGTTCCCGCTGCGCGCGCGTCGCGGCGGCGTGCTGGTACGCGCCGGCCAGACGGAAGCCTCGGTGGACCTGGCGCGGCTGGCCGGCCTGGTCCCCGCCGGCGTGATCTGCGAAATCATGAATGAAGACGGCACCATGTCGCGCGTTCCCGACCTGGTGAAATTCTGCGCCCTGCACCATCTGAAAATGCTCACCGTCGCCGAGCTCATCCGCTACCGCATGCAGCACGAGCGCTATGTGCGGCGCATCGGCGAGGCGCTGGTGCCGACGCGCTTCGGCGAGTTCCGCATGATCGCCTACGAGAGCGAGGTGGACGGCGGCGAGTCGCACATCGCGCTGCTGCGCGGCGACGTCGAGCACGCCGCCGCTCCGGTGCTCGTCCGCATGCACTCGCATTGCCTGCTGGGCGACGTCTTCGGCGCCACCTGGTGCGGATGTCACAACGTGATCGAGGGCTCGATGCAACGCATCGCCGACGAAGGGCTCGGCGCCCTCATTTATCTTCATCAGGGTTCCGAGGGATTCACCCGGGAAGAGCTCGGCGACACAACGGTGCTGACCTTCCATCGCGAGCACCGCCTGCCGTCGCTGCCGGAGAGCGAGCGCAAGACGCAGCGCGAAATCGGCATCGGCGCGCAGATACTTTCCGACCTCAACCTCCGCCGCATTCGCCTGCTCACCAACCATCCGCGCAAGGTCGTGGCGCTGCAGGGTTTCGGCATCGAAATTGTCGAGCAGGTTCCAATCCCGGCGTCGAACGCAGTCACCGCGCGCTGAGTCCACCAAATGTTAAGAAGTGTCATCCCGAGCGAGGCGTCGCGGTTTTCGACGCCGAGTCGAGGGACCTTGCGTTTCCTGTCAGCAACCGAGAACCGACAACCGCCAACCATTCCTGTTATCATTTCAACCTGACGTGCAATGGCGACCCTGCCCCAGACAACTGACACCACTGTTCCCCGGCCGGACCTAGCATCTTCAAGTTCATCCCGCTTGCGCCGCTGGGCGCCGCTGTTCCTGCTGCTGCTCTCCGCTGCTGTCTATCTGGGCACGGCGTCGCACCCCGCGCTGCTCGATGACGCCGATGCCTCCCATGCCCTGGTCTCCCGCGAGATGTTACAACGCGGCGACTACGTCGTCATGTTCCTCAACGGGGTTCGCTACCTGCAGAAAGCGCCGATCCATTACTGGATGGTCGCGCTCGACTACAAGATTTTCGGCCAGACAGAGTTCGCCACCCGGCTGCCGGTTGCGCTGGCGATGATCGGCCTCACCCTGATGGCCTTTGAATTCGGGCGCCGGTTCTTCAGCGAACGCGCCGGGCTTTATGCCGGGCTTGCCACCGCCACCAGCGTCGGCATGTTCATGTTCACCCGCATCATGATCCCCGAGGCGATCTATGCCTTGGAGTTCACCGCCATCTTCTATTTGTTCTTGCGCGGCTGGACGGGATCGCTGCGGCCACGCGTCGCCTACTGGGGCGTCGCCGTGCTGACCGCGTGCGCCGTCCTCACGCGCGGGCTGATCGGCGTGCTCTTTCCGGTCGGAACCATCGTCGGATTCATCATCCTGACGCGCGGATGGAAGCGTTGGCGCGAGCTGCACCTGGTTTCCGGCACGTTGATCTTTCTTGCCATCGCGGTGCCGTGGCACGTCATCGCCGAACTGCGTGCCCCGGGATTCCTCTGGTCTTACTTCATTAACGAGCATTTCAAGCGCGCCCTGGGAACGCGCTGGCCTCCGGACTACGACGCTACCCCGCTTCCCATCTGGTGGGCGGCGCACCTGGCGTGGTTTTTCCCGTGGAGCGTCTTCCTGCCGCTCGCCATCAAGCAGTTTCCGTCATCGCGGACCTGGGGGAAGCAGAGGGCGGTGAATGTGCCGGGGTCCCCGGCAAGCGCCGGTTTTGCGCTTGCTGGGGTGGAAGTCCCGGGGTCTCCGGCAAACAACGGTTTTGCGCTTGCTGGGGTGGAAGCCAGCCTGCTGCTGTTTGTCTGGTTCGCCGTGGTCTTCGTCTTTTTCTCGCTGGTGGTCGGTTCGCGAATGGAGTACTACGCGTTCGGGGGATGGCCCGCGGTCACCATCCTGATCGGCCTCGGCATCGCGCGCGCGGAACAGCGGCGCGACAAGTGGCTGCCGCGCTTGCAGGCCGTGCTCGCGGCCATCGGCCTCGCGCTCGGCGGCGTTTTGACCTGGGCGGTCTGGCAGGCCGCGCGCGTCCGCGCCACCGGCGACATCTCAACCCTGCTGAAGACGCACCCCAACGATTTCTACCGCCTCAGCATGGGCCACCTGTTCGACCTGACGCCACAAGCCTTTGCCGACCTGCGCACGCCCGCACTGATCGCCGCCGCCTGCTTTTCCGCCGGGTTCGTGGCAAGCTGGCTGGTCGGCCGCACTCGCCGCGTGATGGCCAGCGCGGTTGTACTCGGCGTCACCATGGCGGTGTTCATCTTCGCCGCCAATCTCGCCTACGGCGTTTTCGAACCGCACATGTCGTCGCGCCCGCTGGCGGCAGCCATCCTGAAACATTTGCACACCGGCGATCAGATCGCCGTTTATGGCGAATTCGATCCCGCCTCCAGCGTGTCGTTCTACACCCATCGCCAGTTGCTGATCTGGAACGGCCGCTACAACAACCTGGAACTCGGCTCGCACTATCCCGATGCGCCCAGAATCTTTTTCACCGACCAGACGTTTCCCGCCATGTGGATGGGTCCGCTGCGCATGTTTCTTGTCGTGCCGCAGGAACAACGCGAAGCCGCCTACCAGCGCCTGCCAAAAGATCACACCTGGCTGTTGATGGAGAGCGGTGGCAAAGCCGCGTACGTCAACCATCCCCTGGCGCCCGGCCAGCCCTCGCTGGCGCAATCGCAGATCGCCGCGAACTCAGATTTCTGAAGGACGCTTTAGATCGCCGATCACGATCACCCGATGGGATCGCTTCCGCCCGCCCGGTCTTCATGCTGCGATACGCCGCGTCCAGGATGAGCTGATTTTTCCAACCTTCCTCGCCGGGAACCGGAAAGGCCGCGCCACCTTCCAGCGCATCGGCAAACGCATCCACCTGCCGGGCATAGGCCAGTTCATTCGAAACCTGTTCCGTCTCGACGCCGCCGGAACGCCGCAATTCGATGGTGATCGGCCCATCGACGCTGAGCCCATTGTCGGCGCGAAGCACGCCGCGTTCACCGACGATCTCGATCGGCGTTCGATACTCCGCTAGCGAGGACACCAGCACCGCTCCCAACCCCGAGCGCCGGAATTCGAGCGACACCACCGCCGCAGCTTCCATGCCGCCGGTCTCGCTGGCGCGCGCACTCGCCGACACGCGCGCAACTTCGTCGTCGAGAATGAAGCGCAGCGCGTCAATGCAGTGCACTCCGACATCGGCGACCGGCCCGCCGCCGGCGATGGCCGCGTCATGGATCCACGTGCGCGAGTGTGCGGACACAAGGTAGGAAAATTCCGAGCGCGCGAACACCACGCTGCCAATCTCGCCCGCCGCGATGCGCTGGCGCAGCCTCCGCGTACTGTCGGCGAAGCGAAAGATCTGCGCGATTCCCAGCAGCAAGCCCTTCGCCCTGGCGCGCTCTACCATCTGCGACGCCTCGGCGGCGTTCATTGCCATGGGCTTTTCCAGCAGGACCGGCTTGCCGCATTCCAGCGCGACCAGCGTGTCGCCCAGGTGGCAGTTATTCGGCGTCGCGATAAAAACGGCATCCACCTCCGGCGACCGGCACAACTCCTCGGCCGACGCGAAGGCCTGGGGGATTCCGTACTCCTGCGCCGAGGCACGAGCGCGCTGCGGATCGCGGCGCGACAGCGCGGTCACGCGCGCGTTCTGCGCCCGGCGGAAGCCGGGCATCAACCGCTTCACCGCATGCAGACCGAAGCCGATGATTCCGAAGCGCACCATTTCCAATGTGGCTCTCGAAATTACCAATTACCAATTACCAATTACAAATTGCCGTCATCACGCCCGCTGGTGACGTCGGTCACGGAACTGTATGGCAGAGGGGACCAGACTACAGCTAGAGGTGCTCCATGCCCATCCTCTTTATGGCGTTGTTGGCGCTCCTCGTATTCCTGGTGATGGGCGGAATGGTGTTTTACGCCGCCTACGCCGAAGGGCGCACGGCTCACAAGGACGATGCGGCCAAGCCGGCGGCGCGTCCCTAGGCGGGACGAACCGCGCTGCGGCGACGCCACCGACCGTCACGTGATTTTGTGACCTGGCTCACGGGCCAGTGTATTGACAGATTTTTTCCGACGGGTATACTTTAGCTTCAATGTTCGACGTTGCCCACAACACGACCATGGCCATGTGCACCATTATTATGTGCATGTGTCGTGGTCTGTGGGTTGCGCGGACGAGCGGCAGAAGCTGAAGCGGTAGCCGCAAAAGTTCAACGACCCACGGTCCACCCGGATCGTGGGTCGTTTTCTTTTGGCGCCAACCATTTCGAGGAGAGTGCAGCGATGAGCAGCGACAACGGCAACCCTCAAAGATATTTTGCCACCCTGGCGGTGCACGCCGGCCAGGCGCCCGATCCCGCCACCAAGGCGCGGGCCGTCCCGATTTACCAGACGACCTCCTACGCCTTCGACGACGCCGATCATGCCGCCCGGCTGTTCGCGCTCCAGGAGTCCGGCAACATCTACACGCGCATCATGAACCCGACCAGCGACGTCTTCGAGAAGCGCATCGCCGCTCTGGAAGGCGGCATCGGCGGGTTGGCGCTCGCCTCCGGCCAGGCGGCGGAAACGCTCACCATCATCACCCTCGCCTCGGCCGGCGACGAAATCGTCTCCACCACTTCGCTCTATGGCGGCACCTACAACCTCTTCCACTACACGCTGCCGAAGCTGGGCATCAAAGTCCGGTTTGTCGATGCCGAAGATTTCGACGGCCTGCGCGCCGCCGTCAATTCGCGCACCAAAGCCGTGTACACCGAGAGCGTCGGCAATCCCAAGCTGGATATTCCCGACCTCGAACGCCTGGCCGGCATCGCGCACGAGTACGGGCTGCCCTTCGTCGTGGACAACACCACTGCGTCGCCCGCTCTCTGCCGCCCCATCGAGTGGGGCGCCGACATTGTGGTCAACTCGGCGACCAAGTTCATCGGCGGCCATGGCACCTCGATCGGCGGCGTCATCGTGGACAGCGGGAAGTTCGACTGGAAAGCGTCGGGCCGGTTCCGCGATTTCGTCGAGCCCGATCCCTCCTACCACGGCGTCAGCTACACCGCGGCGTTCGGTCCGGCGGCGTTCATCATCAAGGCGCGGGTGCAGGGACTGCGCGATACCGGCGCTTGCCTCTCGCCATTCAATTCCTTCCTGCTGCTGCAGGGCGCCGAGACTCTGCATCTCCGCATGGAGCGCCACTCGGAGAACGCGCTCGAAGTCGCGCGCTTCCTCCAGACGCATCGCGAAATCGAGTGGGTCAACTATCCCGGCCTGCCGCAGAGCAAGTATTTCGAGCGGGCGAAGAAATACCTGCCCACCGGCGCCGGCTCGCTGGTCACGTTCGGCATTCGCGGCGGCTACGAGGCCGGGCGCGCGCTCATCAATTCGCTCGAACTCTTCAGCCTGCTGGCCAACATCGGCGACGCCAAGTCGCTCGTCATCCACCCCGCTTCCACCACCCACCAGCAACTCAGCGAAGAAGAGCAGCGTTCCACCGGCGTCACGCCCGACCTGGTGCGGCTCTCGGTCGGCATCGAGGACGTGCGCGACATCATCGCCGACCTCGACCGGGCCCTGGGGAAGGGAAGCGCGAAATCGGCGACGGCGGCGCGCCCGTCGCACGTTCCGGCACAGGCCGCGGGAGACTAGTCATGGCTTCGATCGAACCCACTGCCGAAGCGAATTGCAGGCTCGAGGGCGCCTTCCGCCTCGATTCCGGCGGAGAGCTGCCTTCGCCGGAGGTGCGTTACGCGGTGTACGGCGAGCTCAACCGCCGCCGCGACAACGCCATCCTCGTCTGCCACGCGCTGTCCGGGTCGGCGCGCGTGGCGGACTGGTGGCCGGAGCTGTTTCCCGGCGTGTTCGACACCTCGCGGTACTGCGTCATCGGGACCAACCTGATCGGTTCCTGCTATGGCGCCACCGGACCGGCCTCACTCAATCCCGTGACCGGCGTCACCTATGGGCCGGACTTCCCGCTGGTCTCCATCCGCGACATGGTGCGCGCCCAGGCGGGCGTGCTCGACCGCCTCGGCATCGAGCGCCTGCATACCGTGGTGGGCGGCTCCATCGGCGGCATGCAGGCGCTGCAGTGGGCGGTGGACTTCCCGCAACGGGTGGAGCGCGCCATCGCCATCGGCGCCGCGCCGCTCTCCGCCATGGGCCTGGCGCTGAACCATCTGCAACGTCTCGCCATTCAACTCGACCCCGCGTTTCGCGGCGGACGCTACGCCGCGGGCGAAGGTCCTGAGGCCGGGCTCGCCCTGGCGCGCGGCATCGCCATGCTGTCGTACAAGTCGCCGGAATTGCTCGGCGAACGGTTCGCGCGCCGCCCCAACCGCAACGGCGAGGACCCGTACCGCGCCTACTCCGACCGCTTCGATGTCGCCGGGTACCTCGATCACCAGGGCGAAAAATTCATCGCCCGCTTCGACGCCAATTCCTACCTCGTGCTGTCGAAGGCGATGGACACCTTCGATCTCGCGCGCGGGTATGAGTCGGAACGCGAGGCCCTGCGGCGCATCCGCGCGCGCGTGCTGCTGGTCGGCATTTCCTCCGATTGGCTGTTCCCGCCGGAAGACGTGCGCGACCTGGCGCAGCGCGTCCGCGCCGCCGGACACGCCTGCGACTACGCCGAGCTGAAGTCGTCGCACGGCCACGACGGCTTTCTCGCCGACATGGATCAACTGGCCCCGTTCATCACCGCCGCGCTCTGGCGCCCGGCGGGTAACCCGGTGCCGATCACGCGGCCGCATCTGGCGCGCGCCGCCAACTGAATAACACAGAGACACCGAGTCACAGAGGAGCAATTATTGCTTTTCTCCTCTGTGTCTCGGTGACTCTGTGTTCATCATCTAGGAGCTAAGTTCGCGAGCGTGCGCTAGCTCACAACCAGCGGTGACAGGCATCACCGCCGCTGGTGTGTCTCCCCGCTACCTTCATAGATAGACGAGGTGCACCGTCCGGACATCCGCGAGCGGCAGCGCCCTGGAAATCTCATCGGGAGAATTGAACGATGGCTTACGTAATTACCGATACCTGCCTCAAGGACGTGCTCTGCGCTGACGCGTGTCCCACCGACTGCATTCATCCCAAGAAGGACGAACCGCAGTTCGAGACCTCGACCCAGATGTACGTGGACCCGGAGGGCTGCATTGACTGTGGCGCCTGCGTCTCGGTCTGCCCCTCCAATTCCATGTTCCCGGCCGAAGAAGTGCCCGAGGACAAGAAGGATTTCGTCGAGAAGAACGCCAAGTTCTACGCGAATTAGTCAGACGGCGTACACCCAACCGGCCCGGGTTCTCCGGGCCTTTTTTGTTGCCGCCTGCGTCGACTGCAACGTTTTGCATTCCAGTTGCAGATCTTTGCAATGACTAAACTTTAATTGATCTTTCACTTGCCGAGTTCACTTTCTCGGCGGATACTCCCCCCAATTATGCCAACTATTCATCGCTCGCACCTATTGACCGCGGTGGTCTGCGCGGTTTTCGCTATTTTGCTGTTTGCGCCGATCGCTTCTTCCGCGGCCACTCCCGCCGTCATCATCAGCCAGGTGTACGGCGGCGGCGGCAACTCCGGTGCGACCTGGAAGAACGATTTCATAGAACTGTTCAATCCTGGCGCGGCGCCGGTGAATCTCAGCACCTGGTCAGTTCAATACCAGTCGGCCACCGGCACCAACCCGTGGCAGAAGACGAATCTCACCGGCACCATTGCCCCCGGCGGCTACTACCTTGTTCAGGAATCGCAGGGCGCCGGCGGGACCGTCGCTCTACCGACACCTGATGCAACCGGCACCATTGCGATGGCCGCCGGCACAGCCAAGGTCGCTCTGGTCAGCAACCAGACGGCGATGACGGGCGCATGCGGAAGCGCGAGTGTGGTCGTTGATTTCGTCGGATACCTTGGAACCACCGCGGGCTGTACGGCTTTGTCGCCGACGAATGTGCCCGCCTTGACCAACACCACCGCCGCGCTTCGTCTCGCCGACGGTTGCGGCTACACCGGTAGCAACGCGGTGGACTTCGCCGTGGGGACTCCCACGCCGCGCAACAGCGCCTCACCGGGGACGGTTTGCTCTTCGGGAACCGCTACGCCTGCTTCCGTCATTCGCAACCAGGCCACCGTGGTTGCGGTATCGCCGGCGGCGGGGCACGCCGCCAATTCGATGACCGCCGGGCTCGGCACCATTGGCGGCACCGGCACGCAAGCGTTATTCGATGACGGCACCAACGGCGACGCCAACCCCGGCGATGGCATTTTCTCGGGCACGCTCGTCATCGGCCAGTGCACGGCGTCGGGCGTCCGGATTATCCCGGTATCCATCGCTTACGCCGACGGCACGCACGGCGCCGCCGCAGTCCTGATCAGCGTTGCGACGCTGAATTCCAACGTCAACATCTACGACATCCAGGGCTCCGGTCCCCGTTCGCCTTACGAATGTCAGCCGGTCACCACCTCCGGTGTTGTTACCGGGCGAATGTCCAACGGGTTCTTCCTGCAAGATCCCGTGGGCGACGGCGATCCTTCCACTTCCGACGGAGTCTTTGTCTTCACCAGTTCCGCGCCTTCGGCCAACGCGGCGGTCGGAAACATCGTGAGCGTTACCGGCACCGTGTCGGAATTTGTGCCGTCCTCCGACACCAACAGCCCGCCCGTGACGGAAATCAGCGGCAGTCCTACCGTGACCTTAGTCTCCACCGGGAATCCGCTGCCCGCGCCGGTGGACATCACCAGCATTGATCCCAACGGAGCGTTCGATCAGTTGGAGCGCTACGAAGGCATGCGAGTGCACGTCGCCTCGCTGACCGTGACCGGGCCCACGCTCGGCAACATTGATGAGCCGAGCGCCACCTCCACCAGCACGGGCCTGTTCTTCGGAGTGCTGGCCGGAACGCCGCGCACGTTCCGCGAGCCCGGCGTGGAAACTTTCGTGCCGGTGCCCAATCCGCCGTGTTGCGTTCCGCGCTTTGACACCAACCCGGAGCGGTTGCGGGTGGACACCAGCCGCCTATCGAGCACGCTGGAAGTCACCGACGGCGTCATCGTGAACAACATCACCGGCCCGCTCGACTTCGGCTATCGCATGTACAGCATCGTTGCCGAGCCGGGCATTGAGGCCGCAACGCCGAACGCCAGCGCGGTTGCGGCGCCGGGGCCCGACGCCAGCGAATTCACCATCGCCAACTCCAATCTGCGGCACTTCTACGACACGATTGCCGGACCTGCGCAGGACTCCACGCTCACCCCCGACGCCTATGCCAAGCGGCTGAACAAGGTGTCGCTCGCGGTTCGTACCCTGCTCCACACGCCCGACATCCTCGGCGTGGAGGAAATGGAAAACCTGGCCACCTTGCAGGACCTGGCCGGCAAAATCAACGCCGACGCGGTCAGCGCGGGACAGCCGAATCCGAACTACAGCGCGTACCTGTACGACGGCAACGACATCAGCGGCATCAACGTCGGCCTGCTGGTCAAACCCAACATCAACGTGCTCTCGGTCACCCAGTACGGCAAGACCGATTTCATTCCGGGCACCACTTCGATCATGAACGACCGCCCGCCCATCCTGCTCTCAGCCACGGTGACCAACCAGGCCGAAATCATGCCCTTCTACGTCATCGTGAACCACCTGCGTTCGCTGAGCGGGCTGGAGGACCCGGCCAACATCGCGCGCTCCAAGCGCAGGGCGCAGGCGGAATTCCTGGCGAACTTGATTCAGAACATCCAGGCAGGCGATGCCGGCGCCAACATTGTCAGCATTGGCGACTACAATTCCTATGAGTTCAACGACGGATGGGTGGACGTGATGGGCACGATCACAGGTGCGCCAGCCCCTCCGGACCAAGTGGTGCTGGCCTCGCCTGATCTGGTGGATCCCAACCTCACCGATCTGCTCTTCTCCTTGCCGGCCGACCAGCGTTACTCGTACACCTACGACGGCAACGCGCAGGCGCTTGATCACATTCTGGTCAATCAGAACATGCTTGGCCAGGTTTCGCGCTTCGCCTACGCCCGCAACAATGCCGATTTCCCTGAGTCGTTCGGCAACGACGGAAACCGCCCCGAGAAATACGCCGACCACGACATGCCGGTGGCGTACTTCAAGCTGCCCACCGACCACACGCCGCCGGTGCTCACGCTGCCCGGCGACATCACACAGGAAGGCACCAGCCCTGCGGGTGCGGTGGTGACGTTTACGGCCACGGCGAACGATTCCTGGGACGGCGCCACCCCGGTGGTCTGCGCTCCCGCATCCGGTTCCACGTTCCCGCTCGGTACCACCGAGGTCGACTGTTCCTCCACCGATGCGCACTCCAATACCGCTACCGGCAAGTTCCACGTCAACGTGGTTGACACTACGGCGCCGATTGTCACCGTCACCGGCGTGAGCAACGGCGCGACGTACATTGTCGGCGGAGTTCCGGTCGCCGGCTGCAGCACCACCGACGGCGTTTCCGGGGTCGCGGCAAACGCCACGCTCACCCTTACCGGCGGCACCGCCAACCACGTGGGCAGCTTTACCGCCACCTGTTCCGGCGGCCGCGACAACGCCGGCAATGTCGCCGCTCCGGTGGGCGCTACCTACAACGTGCATTACGCGTTTGGCGGATTTTCTCTCGGCGGGCGTCCGGTGGTGAACGGCGGCAGCACGTTGCCGGTGAAGTTCCAGTTGCGCAACGCAAGCGGCGCGCTGATCACAACCACCACCTCCGTCCTGGCCATCGAGGCGTCGTCCAACCCGGCATGTTCAGGGGTGGGTGGCACGCCGTTCCCGGCCGCGGCGACCGGCGGCACCACGTTGCGCTTTGCCGGCGACGGCTTCATCTTCAACTGGAAGACGGAAAAGTCCTGGACCGGCTGCTACAACTTCCTGGTGCTCCTCGACGACGCCACCACGCAGGCGGCGCTGGTGACCATGAAATGAGGCCCTGGAGTTATTGAAGTTTTTGAGCTCGCGCCCGGCCGCTTGGCCGGGCGTTGCTTTTGTGCCGTGTTCGGCGCAACTGGCGAGATGGGCTGAACCGGAACACGCCGAGCATGGGCGGTGTCTGTGACATTGTGGAGCATGTCCCAATGCTGGCAACGCTGGTTCTCGGAATCCTGTCTAGTTCCTTCCCGCTTGGTGATCTTGAGCAGCAGATGAAAGCGCCTCGTGTCCACGTCTCAGAGAGGGTTGCCAGCCACCTAGTCATCAATCGCGTGAAACCAGTTTGCCCTATTGCGTGCAGTCTGTGCGAAAACGCGGTAGTAAAGTTGAAGCTAGTAATAAGCAAGAGCGGCACTGTAAGACATGTCACCGTCGTCCGAGCAGATTCGCGGCTTGCCGATGCGGCCGCGGAGGCGGCGAGGCTCTGGCGCTTCAAGCCATACATGCTGCAGGGTAGTCCCGTGGAATACGAAACTTACGCGTCCTTGAGTTCTTGGACATGCCGAAGGGAACCGAACTAAAAAGCCATTGCCACCCGCCAACCATTTTCACGCCGGCCGCTTCTCCCGCTCCGTAAAGCTGTACACCACCTTCTCCCCCGTGTCCGCCGTCGGGCCATAGACGGACGGCACCAACTCTCCCACCAGCCTGAGATAGACCACCAATTGCCCGCGGTGGTGGGAAGAATGAGCGATCCGCCGCGTCATCACCCACGCTCGCGTTCGCGTCACGTCGAAAAACTGCGTGTTCTCGCGCCACCATTCGTCGGATTTCGCCCGCAGCATTTCCAGCCGCCGCGTCGCATCCGCCCGGTACTTCTCGATAAATCCTTCTTTGGTCCGCTGCCCCGGATTCGGATCACCGGTATCAATTCCCAGCATCACCTTCATCCACCGGCCCTCCGACTGCACCTGGTGCTCCATTTGTTCCAGCACGCTGCGCGATTTCGGATGCGGCCGGTAGTCCATGCTGGTCGCCGGAAACGACGCCCAGAATCCCGTCATTTTCAGGATTTCCGTTTCGTATGTGTCGAGGAGGAATCCATAGGTTCCCGCCATCTCTCACCTCCCGGGGCGCGTCATTATAGTTGAGCCCGCGCGTGTACCTGGGCGCGCCCAAGTTTGAGCGCCAAGATACGCCACGCCTGTCTTGTTGCTACAGTCCAAGAATGAGTACGATCCCGCCTGGAGCCTGACGCCCGAAGCCTGGAGCCTGGTTTCAGCCATTCTGGCATTAATTACCTAGACTAACCAAAGGAATGCCATTATGATCGACCAGAGATCGTTGCGGTTGGCTCATTTATCGCATTCGATACACCAGCCGCAAAGCAGGGAGAGATTCTTTGTCATGGTGTTTGATCTGACTTCGTACATGGACGAGACAGGTCACGCTGACGACCCAGTTTTGAACTTTGCGGGGATGGCGGGCTTCGTTGCTCCGCTCAAAATATGGGAAGCGTTTGGAAGACTCTGGCAAGACGTTCTTGATAAAGCTGGACTAAAAGAGCCTTTTCATATGAACGAATTCGCACAGAGCACATGCCAATTTAAATCGTGGAAGGGCAACAAGGAACGGCGCGAAGCTTTATTCGGACAGTTAGTTGAATTGATCGTAACGGCTAAACTCCGACCCATTGGCGCGATTGTGTCGATCAGAGATTTTGAAAGCCTTTCACGAGCGCAGCGCGAAAGCTTCAAAGACCCGTATTACATCGCTTTCCAAATCTGCACTCGTGGCGGCGCTTTAGAAGGGGCGATCTGCGACCCGCCGGAAAAGGTCGTAATGGTTTACAGCTTCAATAAAGAGTTTGGAGTCGTTAAGCCACGGGGGAAATACAGCGTGGATCAGTCTGGGAGCGCAGAGCAACTATGGCATGTGATGAGGAGAAGCACAAATTTCGGGAAATGGATGGGAGCGTATTCATCCAGCACTCCTACAGAGATCGTGCAATTACAAGCCGCCGATTTGCTTGCATATGAACTCGCCAAGGAATTCGAGAATCAAATCAAACGACCAAAGGACTCGATGCGGTGGGGATTGAAACGGATACTCCCACTGGCCGGATTTCCTTATCCAATGCTTCGATTGCTTGATCGCGCCGAATTGCTGAGAATCGTCCAGGAAAGCAGATTTAAATGTCAGGATGGAACAGCAGAAGTGTCGCCTTCCCAAATGGTCAACGCGCTTTATGGAATTCAGAAATGGATGGTGGAGCGTGGCGGCATCAAATTGCGAATCACGATTTGAGAACCGGAGTATGATACGCGCATGAAATCAAAGCCGCGAACGTCTGAATACGCCACGTTTGAGAACGCGCTCCGCAAGGTGCTCACCGTATCGCACTCGGAGATGAAGGCGCGGATCGAAGCTGATAAGCAAACACGGCCGCACACGGCGGCGGGGCGGAAGCCTAAGAGCAAGTGACAGCGCAAAGCATCAAATTACACCACACTTGTCCAAATTAGCTTTTGGAATCTGATAGCGGCCAGGTGGGTAGAAGGCTGAGTCTCTGATAGCTTGAGTTTTCCACGACTTAAGCACTCAGAGGAGGACTCAGCCTTGAGCAAAGTATGCAGCATTTTCTCGCAGATGTTACAGCTGATTTCTCGAACCGCCTTTGACGCAGCGGTTCGCAAACACAAGGCCGAACGGCACGCCCGCGGCTTCAGCAGTTGGGGACAGTTCGTGGCCATGCTGTTCTGCCAACTGGGCGGGGCCAAGTCACTGCGCGAGATTTGCGGCGGGCTGGCGGCCAGTGAAGGCAAGCTGCGGCACTTGGGCCTGCCAGAGGCCCCGCCCCGTTCCACCCTGGCCTATGCCAACGAGCACCGGCCCTGGCAGTTATACGAAGAGCTTTTCCAGCAGCTTCTGACCCAATGCCGGGGGTTGGCCGTCCAGCAATCTGCGGGTCAGCACAAGTTCCGCTTCAAGCACAAGCTGATCAGCGTGGACGCGACCGTGATCGATCTGTGCGCCAGCGTGTTCGACTGGGCACGTTTCCGCCGGACCAAAGGCGCGGTGAAGCTGCACCTGCTGCTGGACCACGAGGGCTTTCTGCCCTGCTATGCGGTGATCACCGAAGGCAAGCAGCACGAGGTGCGAGTGGCGCGGCAGTTGCAGTACGAGTCAGGAACGCTGCTGGTGATGGATCGCGGCTACAACGACTACGGCTGGTTTGCCGATCTGACCCAGCAAGGCGTGTATTTCGTGACCCGGATGAAAGACAACGCCGATTACCTGGTGCTGGAGGAGCGGGAACTGCCGCGGCGCAAAGGGCTGTTGCGTGATCAGCTGATTTGCTTTTACCAGCAGGCGCGCGACGGGCGGGAGTGCTATTTCCGCCGCATCGAGTTCTACGACGAAGAGCAGGACCGGAGGCTGGTGTTTGTCACCAATCACCTGACGCTGGCCGCGGCCACGGTGGCGGAGGTGTATAAGCAGCGCTGGCAGATCGAGCTTTTTTTCAAGGCCTTGAAGCAGTCGCTTCGGGTTAAGACCTTCGTGGGCACCTCGGCCAATGCGCTGAAGACCCAGATCTGGGCGGCGTTGATCGCCATGCTGCTGATCAAGTACCTGCAACTGAAAGCGACGTTTGGCTGGTCGCTGTCGAATCTGGTGGCGCTGCTGCGGCAACAGTTGTTCGTGTACCGCGATTTGTGGGTGTGGATCGATCACCCCTTTCAAGCACCGGAGCTGCCGGAATCACCGCCGGAACAACTCGCGATGGCCTGGCAGTAGTTGGACAGCAGCCTACTTCCCAAGGAACAGACCTTGGCCAAATTGGGAGTTTCAGGAGGCGCAATCTAGACAGCATCGATCGGGAGATTCGATTTTTGAAGAGCCAACCTGCTTTGTGCGAAGGCGGGTAAGGAAGCTTATGTCCCCCGTTTTCAACGAAGCTGAGCCGGAGCCTCAGCTAATTTGGACAGTACTGAAATTACACGATAGTTCCACCGTAACCCATTCCGCGCAGATCACTGGCCAGCCGCCTCTCCTCTGATATCAGGCTACGGATCTCGGCAGCTAGGGTTGCCAGGCGTTCAGCATGAAATGTGGTCTTATTGTAGAAGCGAACTCCGTCAGCACCCGGAAACTTCGGAAGGAACTCCTCGTCTGGAGTCTCACCCTCAAACCAGAATCTCTCAGGGGTTTCGCGTAAGCATTTCCCGGCAATCGTAAATTCCATGGCTATGTCAGATGCTTCCGGACGTAGTTTTGCAAGTCTCTCTCGCACCTGCTTCAATTGCTTGATGCTTTTCAACACTCTTGCGTCTTCGTTTTCCTCTGTCATGAAGTAGCGACTCCTAATTGTTGACATGGGCACACCTCAGCGATACTCTGAAATTGCCCATACCAGAGTTTGACAAGATGCCCGTGTCTAGCGGGCATCTCATCGTTTTACCCTTTTCTTCCCTCGTTTCCCGCGATACGGATTAGAAACTCGTTTCTCCCACCTTACCAGTCACCTCCGCAAAGGTGAGCCGCTTCCCTGCGATCTGCGAAAGGGCAACCTTGAATCTCTCTGCATCAGTCAACTTTCTTCCAGTTTCATCCTTCCGATGATTGTAGCGGAACACCTGCTCGTCAACGTAGCGGAACAAATGGAACGGTTCGACCGCAACGTATGTGCCGCCCAATCCGCGCTTCAACAGTGACCAGAAGTTTTCCACCCCGTTTGTGTGAACGCGGCCATTAACGTACTTCTCAAGATGATTTACAAACTCGTGAGCATATTGCTTCGGGAGTGAGCGATAGACTCGCGCTTCATCGGTATAGATTTTCGAGCCGTGCTCGACTTGATCTAGTACCGCAGTTTTCAGAGCCTCGCGATTGACTTTCGGAACCACAGTGGCACGGATTTTGCGCTGTTCTCTGTCGAGCACACCCCAGACCGCTGTTTTGTTGACGATACTCGCATCACCACCGATGAATGACTCCCTAGCGAACTTGAATTGTGCTCTGCGCTTCTCATGCATATTCCTCGCCTTGCCGCCGATGAAAGTCTCGTCAGCCTCAATTTCGCTTCCGGGTCCACCGAGTTTGCGGAAGCTTCCGGTTTGTATTGCTAACCGCAGCCGATGCAGCATGAACCAAGAGGATTTCTGGCTGACGCCAAGATCGCGGCCTAGTTCGTAGCTGCTGATTCCGTTTTTACAATTAACCAGCATCCAGAGAGCAGGGAGCCACTTGGTTAGGCTGAGAGCGGAATCCTCGAAGATGCTGCCGACTTTCACAGAGAACTGCTTCCAGCACCCTTTGCACTTCCAGCGCTTCTGGGATGCAAGCCAGTAGTGGTCAGTCTTGCCGCAAGCGGGGCAGGCAGGCTTACCATTTGGCCAGCGAAGCGCGGCGACGGCATCAATACATACCTGCTCGTCGCTAAAGTACTGAATCGCCTGCTGTAAGGTCTTGACTGAGGCTTTCATGCCCCAACAATAACAGAGTGCTATTGGTTAGTCAAGTTAATTATTGCCGCCATTCTGCTTGACACGCCTCCAGAAAAGCGATAAACCGTTGGCCACTTTTTGTCCGTAGATGTGTCCCCGTGCGCCGTAAGCGCCACCGTATCTGACCGCAACCGAATGGGGAGGGAAGGGTCAGTATGAAAACGTCGCGAAGAGATTTCCTGAAAGTCAGTACCGTCGGAGGCGTTGCCGCGTCGGTACTTGGCTTTGACCTCACGCAAGCTCACGCCGAAGTGCGGGAGCTCAAAATCGCCCGCACCACCGAGACCCGCTCCACCTGCCCGTACTGCGCGGTGGGATGCGGGGTGATCATTCACACCCTCGGCGACAAGAGCGGCAACGTCAGGCCCGCGGTCGTCCACGTCGAGGGCGATCCCGACCATCCCATCAACCAGGGCGCGCTGTGTCCCAAGGGCGCGACCATCAAGCACAACATCGTCAACGACCGCCGCATTACCAAGCCGATGTACCGCGCGCCGGGCAGCGATCACTGGGAAGAGAAGTCCTGGGACTTCATGGTGGACCGCATCGCCCGCCTGGTGAAGGACACGCGCGACGCCAAGCTGCGCGAGGCCAATGCGCTCACCGCGGTCGGCGTCATCGGCGGCTGCACCGACAACAACGAGAACAATTATCTGCTGGTCAAAGCGTTCCGTGCGGGGTTGGGCGTCATCCCCATGGAACAACAGGCCCGTATATGACACGGCCCGACGGTGGCCAGTTTGGCCGCCACATTCGGGCGCGGCGCCATGACCAACGGCTGGACCGACATTCAGAATGCTGATGTCGTTCTCGCCATGGGCGGCAATCCCGCCGAAAACCACCCTGTCGGCTTCCGCTTCGTCATGGAAGCCAAGCGCAACCGCAACGCCAAGCTGGTCTCGGTGGACCCGCGTTTCAACCGCACCGCCGCCGTGGCCGACAGCTTCACCCAGATCCGCGCCGGCAGCGACATCGCCTTCCTCGCCGGCCTCATCAACTATTGCTTCACCCACAACCGCATCCAGGAAGAGTACGTTCGTCTGTTTACCAACGCCACCTTCCTGGTCCACCCGGGCTACGAGTTCAAGGACGACAAGGGCGTGTTCAGCGGCTGGGATGAGGCCAATAAGAAATACGACAAGAGCACGTGGAATTACGACATCGGCAAGGACGGCTTCGCCAAGGTCGATCCCACCATGCAGGACCCGCGCTGCGTCTTCCAGTTGATGAAAACGTTTTACTCGCGCTACACCCCGGAGATGGTCGCCAAGGTCTGCGGGTGCAGCGCCGAGAGCTTCAACAAGGCAGCCGAGATCATCACCTCCACCTATCCCGCCGACAAGGTGGGCACCATCATGTACGCCCTCGGCTGGACGCACCACAGCTTCTCGGTGCAGTTGATCCACATCGCCGCCATGCTGCAACTGCTGCTCGGCAACATCGGCATGGCCGGCGGCGGCATCAACGCCCTGCGCGGCCACTCCAACATCCAGGGCGGCACCGACTGCGGCATGGCGTACCACAACCTGCCCGGCTACATCCTCATTCCCAAGCAGGACCAGCCGGACCTGAAAGCGTTTTACGCGTCGATTCTGCCCAAGCCGCTGCGGCCTGCGGTCATGAACTTCATGCAGAATTATGACCGCTTCGTACGTCAGCCAGATTTAAGGCCTACTACGGCCTGAAGGCGACCAAGGAAAACGAGTTCGGCTACCAGTGGCATCCGCGGCTGCCTTCCGCCGGCGGCCCCGGTCTGTACGAAAACTGGAGTTGGGCGTTCATCTTCGACCACATGTACAACGGCAAGATGGACGGCCTGCTCAACTTCGGCATGAACCCGGTCAACAACGGCCCACACTCGCGCAAGGTGATCAGCGCCCTCAAGAAGCTGAAGTTCCTCGTCGTGGCGGAAAACTTCGAGACCGAAACCGCTTCCTTCTGGAAGCCGGAGATCATCGCCCTCGACGAGGAGAAGACCGGCACCTCCGACGTCAAGACCGAGGTCTTCCTCCTGCCCGCCGCCAACTTCTCCGAGAAGGATGGCACCTTCGTCAACTCCGCCCGCTGGTTCCAGTGGAAGTACAAGGCGCTGGATCCACCCGGTGACGCCAAGCCTGACCAGGAGATCATCAGCCGCATCTTCCTCAAGGTTCGCGACCTGTACGCCAAGGAAGGCGGCAAGTCGCCGGAACCGGTGCAGAACCTGAATTGGTGGTACACCAATCCTTTCCAGCCTTCGCTCGACGAGGTCGCGCGCGAAATCAACGGCTGGGCGCTCACTGAGGTCAAGAACGAGAAAGACCCGAAGGTGGTTGATCTCAAGCCCGGCGAGCAGTTGGGGAAGTTCTACGACGCCCGCAACGACGGCACCACGCTGAGCGGCAACTGGCTGTACATCGGCTCCTACACCCAAGCCGGTAACCTTTCACAGCGGCGCAACAATGCCGACCCCAGCGGCATGAAGCGCTTCGAGAACTGGGGCTACAACTGGCCCGCCAACCGCCGCGTGATGTACAACCGCTGTTCCGCCGACGCGCAAGGCAAGCCGTGGGATCCCAAGCGCCCGGTCATTCAGCTGGAACGGCGAGAAATGGGCGGGCGACGTTCCCGACTACAAGCCCGACAGCCCGCCCGAAGCCGGCATGGGGCCGTTCATCATGCTGCCCGAAGGCGTGGCACGCTTGTTCGTCCCGGGCATGTTTGCCGAGGGTCCGTTCACCGAGTTCTATGAGCCCATGGAATCGCCGGTGACGAACCCGCTGCATGCGGCTACCAGCACCAATCCCGCCGTCAAGCCCTTCAAGGGCAAGTGGGACCGTCTCGGGAAAGCCGATGATTTCCCGATTGTCGCCACCACCTATCGCCTGACCGAGCATTTCCACTACTGGACGAAGAACAACGCCTACAACATGGAGTTGCAGCCGGAATTTTTCGTCGAGATCTCGGAAGAGCTCGCCAAGGAAAAGAGCCTGAAGAGCGGCGACCAGGTAAAGGTCACCAGCGCCCGCGGCTCCATTCAGGGGAAAGCGATGGTGACCAAGCGCATCAAGCCCATGCAGGTGGCCGGCAAGACCGTCCACCAGATCGGATTCCCCATTCACTGGGGATTCCTTGGTCGCGGCGAGCAGACGGGCGGCTCATGGCCAACATCGTCACTCCGACCATCGTGGACCCCAACTCGTTTGCGCCCGAATACAAAGGCTTCCTGGTGAAGCTGGAAAAGGTATAGGGAGGAGGATGCCATGACGCAAGCACTGGAAATGAAAAACGCTTCGGCGGGCGCCGCTTCCCCGGGCATCCGCTTGACCCAGGTAGTCGCGAAGCTGATTGACACCTCGACCTGCATCGGCTGCAAGGCCTGCGAGGTCGCCTGCCAGGAGTGGAACGATCTGCCGCCGGAAACCACCGTCAATTTGGGCACGTACCAGACGCTGCCCGACATGACGCCGCACCTTTGGAACTTGATCCGCTTCAACGAAGTCGAGGAAGGCGGCAACCTGCACTGGCTGATGCGCAAGGACCAGTGCATGCACTGCGCCGATCCCGGCTGCCTGAAAGCCTGTCCCGCGCCCGGCGCCATTGTGCAGTATGAGAACGGCATCGTGGACTTCCAGCAGGAGAACTGCATTGGCTGCGGCTACTGCATCTCCGGTTGCCCGTTCAACGTGCCCAAGCTCAGCTCGCAGACCAAGAAGGTGTACAAGTGCACCCTGTGCGTGGACCGCGTTTCGGTAGGGCTGGAACCGGCCTGCATCAAGGCCTGTCCCACAAGCTGTCTCCAGTTCGGAACCAAGGAAAATCTGCTGCTCAAGGCCAAGAAGCGCGTGGACCAGCTCAAGGCCACGGGCTTCACCACCGCCGGAATCTACGATCCGGGCGGGGTCGGCGGCACCGGCGTGGTCAGCATCCTGGCCTATGCCGATAAGCCGGAAGCCTACGGTCTGCCCGCCGATCCGACCATCCCGTGGACGGTGGAACTGTGGAAGCAGCCGCTGAAGTGGATCGGAAATGTGGCGATCGTCGGCGGCATCATCGGCACGTTCCTCCATTACCTGCGCTACGGACCCAAGCACGTTCCTGAAGAAACCAGTGCCAAACAGGCGCCCGCAGGAGGCAAACCATGAGCCAGCATCGCGTACTTCCCAACGGTGGTGTTCTCCGCTACAACCTCAAGGAGCGGGTGATTCACTGGGTGTGTGGACTGTCGTATATCTACCTTCTGCTCAGCGGCCTCGCCTTCTGGACTCCGTGGATGTGGTGGCTGGCGCTATTCCTCGGCGGCGGGCCGGTAGCGCGTGCCGTGCATCCCTGGATGGGGCTGATCTTCACCTTCGGCGTGGTCTACATGTTCGTCATGTGGAGCAAGGACATGTACATCACCAAGCAGGACCGCGAGTGGCGCAAGTTCATCGGCGACTACGTCCGCAACGAGGAAGAGGAGCAGCCGGATCCGCACAAGGCCGTCCGCAGCTTCCAGCAATTTGCGCCGGTGGACCGTTTCAACTACGGCCAGAAATACCTGTTCTGGGTGATGTTCTGGGGCGGCCTCACGCTGTTCGTGACCGGAATGATCCTGTGGTTCGCCGAGTCCATTCCGTGGAGCCTGCGATTCCTGCGGATCGCCTCGGTGATCCTGCATCCGATCGCGTTCCTGGTGACGCTGGCCGGGTTCATCATTCACGTGTACATGGGAACGGCGGTGGTGCGCGGCGGCTTCAATTCCGTCATCCGCGGCGAAGTTTCCATGCCATGGGCGAGGTTCCATCATCGCCTCTGGCTCGACAGGATTTCGGGAGAAACCGCGGCCAAGAAATGACGCGTCCAACCTGGGACCAGAGGATCGCGCGCGCCGGGGAACTAGCCGAAACTTTTCCCTTCGCGGCGGAAGTCCTCGGTTTCTACGCCGGCGTGGCGCGCTACCAGAAAGCGTTGTACGGCTACATTCAACAGGCCCGGGGCAAATCGCCGCTTCCGGGCCATTCCTTTCGTGACTCGCTCGATCTCGTCTTGCTGCTGCCGCGCTTCCCGGGGTTCCTGAAGGTGGTCAGGGAAGCCGCGCCGGCGGCGCTGTCGTCGCTGGCGGAACAGATTGCCACCGAGAAAGAGCCGCGCTGGGAAAAACTGCTGCGCGATTTCTGGCAGCGCTCCAGCGAGCTCCCCTACACCGAATCATTTTTCGCCCGCGCCTTCCTCCAGCCCTATGCCGAATTCGTCGCCGACCGGCTGGGCGCTCCGCCGCGTGTCGGCAACAGCGCAACGTGCCCGATCTGCGATTCCGAGCCGGTGGTCGGCGTGCTGCGCGAGGAGCAACTCGGAGCCAAGCGCACCTTCATCTGCTCGCTGTGCGCCCACGAGTGGGAATTCCCGCGCCTGGTGTGTCCGGGTTGCGGGGAAGACCGCAATGAAGCGCTCGCGGTTTATACCTCGGAGTACTTCGGGCACGTTCGCGTCGAAGCCTGCGACACCTGCAAGACCTACATCAAGGCCGTGGACTTGACCAAGTACGGCCTGGCGATTCCGGTGGTGGACGAACTCGCCTCGCTGCCTCTCACGCTGTGGGCGCAAGAGCACGGCTACACCAAACTCCAGCCGAATTTGATGGCGGTGTAGCGCTGACTCCAAGCTGCGCGGCGAATCCCGTCCCGTTTCCCTACCATCTCATCTGAACGCGATGGTGACTGCGATTCCGGGGCCGGGGCGCATGCGGTTGTACAAGTAGTACCCATCGTTGGTGTAATCAAGATATACGTCGTCGGTTTGGTACCACGTTGCAGGCCACATTTCCGGCCATGGATCAACGAATGTGACCCCATAGCCGTTGTACTGGAAGCGTGGATACCCGCCTACGAATTCCATCGGAAGGCCATACATGCGGAAGTAGTGGGTCCTGCCGAAGTAGAGCCGGTAGCGGTCGTCAGGTATGCGGTAACCGTGATAACCGCCGCGCTGCGCCCAAGAGCGGTGGTCGTTATTCCACGACCTGGCGCGAGACTGGACGAAACCGCTGTGCACCTGCCGTTGGTATTGCGGTGTTACCCGATGCTGTCCCTGACGTTGCGCAGATTGCTGACGCTGCGCAGATTGCCGGCGTTGCGCGGATTGCTGACGCTGCGCGGATTGCTGGCGTTGCGCAGATTGCTGACGCTGCGCGGATTGCTGACGCTGCGCGGGTTGCTGACGCTGCGCGGGTTGCTGACGCTGCGCGGGTTGCTGACGCTGCGCGGATTGCTGATGCTGTTGCTGCGCGGGTCTGCTAGCCTGCTGCTGATGTTGCTGTCCTTGTTGCGATTTGCCCTGCTCCTTACCCTTTTCCTCGTGCTGTGCGTAGGCAGGGGCAGTGGTTCCGAGAAGCAAGAACAGAATTGCTGTGCTGATAACGCCAACTGGTTTCATTTATCTGTGCTCCTTATGAGCGCACGTATTCCGTTGACGCTCAGTCTTTCTTCTCATCATGCTAGTCAGATGCGACTTGGGGGTCTGTGCAAAAAGGACCACTTCACCCGAGGTTCCGTTGCCGTTTTCCTAGACCTCCCCAACTCCCCCCAAGGGGCAGGAATCTCGTTTTTCAGCTCTGAATCCCCCAAATCATACTGCTGGTGAGCGATACCTCGGAATTTGGTAACTTGTCATTAGGGAGTTTTGTTTTCAATTACCAAATTACCCGATTACCAGATTACCAATTTTCCATGATTCAACTCTCCTCCTCCGGCAAGCGATACGGCGAAAAGCTGCTCTTCGACGGCCTGGACTGGCTGGTCACGCCGCAGGACCGCGTCGGCGTGGTCGGCGCCAACGGCACCGGGAAGTCCACGCTGCTGAAGATTCTCGGCGGGCTGGAGACGCTCGACTACGGCGCCATCTCCGTCGCCAAGGGAATCACGTTCGGCTACCTGCCGCAGGAAGGGCTGGCGCTCGCGGGCCGCAGCGTCTTCGACGAGTGCATGTCGGTATTCACCGAGCTGTTGGGCATCGAGCAGGAGTTGCACGCGCTGGCGGGAAAGATTTCCGAGCTCGATCCGGCGAGCGCCGAGTATGCCGACGTCGCCGAGCGCTATCACCGTCTGGACCACGAGTTCGGCGCGCGCGACGGCTACGCCATCGAAGCGCAGGTGGGCGCGGTGCTGGCGGGACTCGGTTTTCAAAAAGAAGACTGGCAACGGCGCACCGAAGAATTTTCCGGCGGTTGGCAGATGAGGATCGCGCTGGCGAAACTGCTGTTGCAGAAGCCCAACCTGCTGCTGCTGGACGAGCCTACCAACCATCTCGACCTGGAATCGCGCAACTGGCTCGAGGAATATTTGCAGGCGTACCCAAATGCCTACGTGCTGATCTCCCACGACCGCTATTTTCTCGACGTCACGGTGAAGAAGATCGTCGAGATCTGGAACAAGCGCGTCCACTTCTATCCCGGCAATTACGACAAGTACCTGGCGCAGAAGACGCAGCGGCTGGAGCAGTTGCAGGCGGCGTATCGCAACCAGCGGGAGCGGATCGAGCAACTGGAGGCGTTCATCAACCGCTTCCGCTACCGGCGACCAAGGCGAAGCAGGTGCAGAGCCGGATCAAGGAACTGGAGCGGATGGAGCGCGTCCAGATCCCGCCGGAAGAGCGCACCATCCACTTCAAGTTCCCCCAGCCGAAGCCGAGCGGGCGCATGGTGGCCGAGTTCATCGGGGTCGAGAAGAGCTACGGGGAGAAACTGGTGCTGCGCGAGGTGAATTTCCTGATCGAGCGCGGCGACCGCATTGCGCTGGTGGGCGTGAATGGCGCCGGGAAGTCCACGCTGATCCGGCTGCTGGCCGGGCTGGAGCCGGTGACCGGCGGAGAGCGCCGCCTGGGACACAACGTCGAGGCGGATTATTTCGCGCAGGACCAGTACAAGCAACTCGATCCGGAGCAGCGGGTATTCGACGATCTGGAGAAGCTGGCCCCGCGGGCCACGCAGACGGAGTTGCGCAGCCTGCTGGGGTCGTTCCTGTTTACCGAGGGCGATGTGTTCAAGCGCATCGGGGTGCTCTCGGGCGGCGAGCGCAACCGCTACGCGCTGGCGCGGATGCTGATGTATCCCTCGAATTTCCTGCTGCTGGACGAGCCCACCAACCACCTCGATCTGCGCGCCAAGGACGTGCTGCTGGAGGCGCTGGAGAAGTTTGCCGGGACGGTGGTGTTCGTGTCGCACGACCGCTACTTCATCGACAAGCTGGCGACCAAGATTGTTGAGGTCGCGGAGCAGCAGGTGACGGTGTTTCCGGGGAACTATGAGGACTTCAGGTGGCGGAAGGAGAGGGAGGGAGTCAAGGGATCGAGATCGGAAACACCCACATCTGCCAAAAGCGGGCAGATGCGGGGCACCGAACTCCAACAGGACCGGAACGGCGATGAGGCAAGCACACGCGAGGGCGCGTGTGCCACAAACGCGGGTGCCACAAACGATGGTAAAAAGCGGCTGAATCCGATCAAGCTGCGGCAGATGCAGGACCGGCAGCAGGAATTGGAGGAAGAGGTAAGCCGGGTGGAGGCGGAGATCGCGCAGTGCGAGAGCGGGCTGCAGACCTTCGTCAGCGCGCAGGAGACGGCGCGCCTGACCGAGTTGCTGGAGCGGCGGAGGTCGGAGCTGGAGCCGCTGGTGGCGGAGTGGGAAGCGCTCTCGGTCGCGCTCGAAGGTAACGCGTAGATCCGCTGCTTCTGCTAGGAATGCGCGTATCCTGGTGCTATTCTTGACACCTGTATCCACAAATTCAGGACCGGCACGCCGGATCCATTCAGGCCAGGAGAATGTAATGCCGAATGCTGCTCCGTACGGCATGGAGCTGGTGGAAAACTGCCTGATGTGCAAGATGCGCAGCGAGAGTTTTTTCTGCTCGCTGCCGCCCCGGACCCTGGACGCCTTCGAAAAAATCAAATTTCCTTCGGCGCTGCCGCGGGCGAGCGTGCTGTTCGTCGAGGGACAGCTGCCGCGCGGGATTTACCTGCTGTGCCGCGGGCGGGTGAAGCTGTCGGTGAATTCCAGCGACGGCAAGACGATGATCCTGAAGATCGCCGAACCGGGCGAGGTGCTGGGGATGCACGCCGTGGTCAGCAACCAGCCGTACGAGTTGACCGCCGAGACGGTGCAGCCCTGCCAGGTGGTGTTCATTAAGCGGGAAGATTTTCAGAAATTCCTGGAAGAGCACGGTTCGGCGTGCCTGCAGGCGGCGCGGCACCTGAGCGACAACTGCCATAACGCGTACGACATGATCCGGGCGATCGGGCTGTCGCATTCGGCGAGCGAGAAGCTGGCCCGCATGCTGCTGGAGCTGGCCAGCGAGGGCGAAGCGACCAAGGAAGGCATCCGGGTGAAGCTGGCGCTGACCCACGAGGAGATCGCGCAGGTGATCGGGACGTCGCGCGAGACGGTCACGCGGCTGCTCGGCAGCTTTCGCAAGAAGCAGATGGCATCGCTGCGGGGATCGACGCTGCTGATCAAGAACAAGGCGGGGCTGGAGAAGCTGGTGGGGAGCTAGGCTTCAGGCGTCGGGCTTCAGGAAAAACAAGGCGCGGCTGCGGCCGCGCCTTGTTCATTTCTGGTTCGAAAATTCAGGCGGCAAATTTCAGGCGCCGCGATCATGGCGGCGGAGATGGACCACGACGGTGCTGCCGTCGGCGGACTCGATCTCGAGTGCGGGCTGAGCGCCGGCGACGACGCGCACGCGGCGGGGATTGCTGACCACGTGCGTGTGGAATGGCCGGAACGGCGTGCCGAGCACGATGGTGATCTGTTGCTTTCCGTCGGCGACGTCGGTGGTGAGTTCCTCCAGGAACGAATGGTTGGCGGCGCAGTGCTTGCCGCGTCCGCGCGATTTTTGCTCCAGCCTCACGTTCCAGCCGAAGTGGTGGAATCCAAAGTTGCCGAGAAAACTGGGCCACTGCGGGGGCGGGATTTCGCGCGGCGCCATAGCGAGCTCCTGGGGAAGAAACCCACTCGACCAGTGTGCACCCGTCCCGCACGAATGGCACGCAACAATCGGTCCACAACGGCGGCGGAGCTTCCCAAAACGGGAGTATTTATTGCGTGAGGCGCAGCTTGGCGGCCAGCTTTTCCAGCGCCACCAGACGGCAGGCGGCGGGGAGTGAAAAGTTTTGCGATGCCGCAAGAGATTGCGCCCGGCGGAAGATCTCGGTGAGTTTGTGACGGATCAGCGATTCGGCGGCCGCTTGCTCGGGTGCGGCGTGGTGGAGGCCGTGCTGCCATTCGGCAAACCAGGCCAGCATCCGGGGCGCCGCGCCCAGCAGCGCAGGGATGATGGTGATACCGCGCGAGGCGAGGATGGACGCCGCTGCGGGAGTGATCGCGTTGGGTATGGATTCCACAAGGAGCGAGGCGCGGATGCGAGAGGCGTTCTGGCCATTGACCTGGCGCTCGGCAGCGGCGGCAACCAGAACGTCGCAGGCAGATTCCAGGACCTCGGAGTTGCGCACCGCTTCGGCGCCGTCGAAGCCGTAAAGCATACCGTGGGTTGTGAGATGGGCGGCGACGGCGGCCAGGTCCAGACCGCGCTCGGCGAACAGTCCGCCGGACTTGTCGGCCAGCGCGATGATGCGCGCGCCGGCATGGTGCAGGAGGTTGGCGAGCGCCGCTGCGGCTGGGCCGAAGCCCTGGAGAGCGACGCGGCAGCCGTCCAGAGCGGACGGGGGCTGGGGGCTGGTGGTGGGTGGCGGGGCCGGGCGGGCGGCGGGTTTCTGCACTGCCAAGGCTTCGGAAATCAAAGTGAACCAACCGGCGGCGAGGGCGGCGGCGGGATCGGGAAGTCCACCGAGAATCGCCGGCTTGCCGACCAGGGCGGCGGGTTCAAGATGGCGGCTGGCCGCGGTCCACGCGGCGGCGAATTCGGCGGGGGCAAAGATGTCGCCGCGGATGTCGAGCGCGGCGACGTAATCGCGGACCAGGTGGCGCAATTCTCGTTCGGAGAGTTGCGCCGGATCGCAGACGATGGCGCCGGCGCTGCCGCCCAGCGGCAGGTCGAGCAGCGCGCATTGCAGGGTCATGTGCAGGGCGAGCGGGCGCAGTTGGGCGAAGTGGGCGTCGGGCGCCAGCACCACCGGCCCCAGGCAGCCGGCGCGCGGGTGATAGTGCTGGACGCGAAGCGCGGCGCAGGTGAGGGCGTCTCCGGAGTCGCGCCGCAGCGGGAGATTGATCGTGACCTCGCGTTCCGGGTGCTTGAGGCGCTGCACGATCCAGTCTTCGAGGTCGAGCGCGCGGGCGGATTGTTCGAGTTGCGCGGCGGAATCGAGGAGGGGATCCTCTTCCATGATTTCGGGAGGCAGGAGATCGGCGGGGTTCATGGTTGGCCTCCGAAGTGTCTTTCGGTCTATCGGTCTCTCGGTCTATCGGTCGATCGGTAGGACGACTCAGACACCGGCAGACCGAATGACCGATGGACCGACTGAGTGAACGACCCCAATGTCCCTCCGGGCGGAGCTGTTCCCCCCTGTGAAGGGTTCCGCCCGGAGGCTGTCGGCTCGCGCGGGACGTGCTGCCTAGGTGACACGTCCCTGGAGCCGTAAACCCACATCCGCCAAAACCGGGCAGATGTGGGGCACCATGGCTAATCCGCGCTCGCGGGCTCGGCCAGCCAGCGGGTGCGGGGCTCGACACGCTCGACACGCGGGAAAATCTTCAGGTGAAGTACGGCCAGGCGGAAGGCAATGACAGCCGCGGCGATCAGCATGACGGTGACCGCCATCTCCGACCACTTGGGAACGTAGTGCGTGCCGGTTGCGCGTTCCAGCGCGGTGATGGAAACGTTGACGCGATGGGTGATGAACCCCATGACCATGACCGCGCTTGCCCAGTAGAGTCCGATGGGCGTTTCGCGCACCTTCTTCAGATTGAACAGCACCACGGGCGCGACGATGAGCAGCGCGAACTCGAGCCAGAAGTAGAACGTTTCGGGCCGGGCCAGGAACAGGTAATGGGTGGCGCCCTGCCGGCCGAGATCAACGAAGCGGAACAGCGCGAAGATCACCAGCAGGGGAGTGATCACCCGGCTGAAATCCTTGAGGATGCCGGTATCGAGCTTCACGCCCAGCGAGCGCATGCTGAGATACAGGGCGATGATGACCATGGCGAATCCGGCGGGAATCGCCGAGAGATAGAACAGCGTCGTCTGATAACTGCTGTACCAGAGCGGATATTCCTTGCCCTTGAAGATGATGAACAGGCCGCCGAGGAAGGACTGGTGCAAGGAGGAGAGCAGCACGCCGACCAGCACCAGGGCGATCACCACGCGGTGGTGCCACTCCAGCGCCAGTTGCCGCATCCGCGGCCAGGGAATTCTCTCCAGCAGCGCGGGCGAGAATTCCAGCGCCAGCACGGTGGTGTAGAGGATGATGCACCAGATGACTTCGAAGAGCACCGATTTTCGGTTCCACATGACCAGCGGGTGCCAGAAGTTCCAGGGAAGCCCGAGCTCCCAGGCGTAGCCGGCGACCACGGAGAGATAGCCAAGGAATGCGATCATGACGGCGGCGCGGGAGATGGGATGGTAGCGCTCCATGCCGAGCAGGTACACGGCGCCGGCGATGGCGAAGCCGCCGGCGGAGAGTCCGACGCCGCACAGCGTAGCGACGCCCACCCACATGCCCCAGGGCTGGCCGTCAGTGAGGTTGGTGGCCGCGCGCCATCCGGCAAAAAACCGGAGGTAGGTGGCCCAGATACCGGCGGCAAAGATGACCGCCGAAATTGCGCGCCACAAAGTGATTTTTTTCATGATCTGCGACATGGCTAGCTCCTTTCCTTCTGTTCCCGTTCGACCGATTGTGCGGCGGCGACTTCACGGCGGCGTTGCGTGATCCAGTAGAGACCGGCCAGCAGCGATCCGCCGATCGTTACCACGGTGGGCACTTCACCCAGCGCGGCGGCGGAGAGAGTCGGCATCGGCTGGTTCAAAGGAGGCTCGATGAATCCGAGTTTCTCGAAGGGCACGTCGGAGATATAGAGCACCGAGGTGCCGCCCACTTCCTTCTCGCCGTAAATCCGCGGCACGTAGACGCCGGGGTTTTCCACGATGCGTTTGTGCGCTTCCATCAGCAGGTCCTCGCGGCTGCCGAACAACGTGGCGCCGGTGGGGCAGGCTTCCGCGCACAGGGTCTGGTTGCCGGCCAGGACGCGCTCGGCGCACATGTCGCACTTGGTGACATAGGGCGCCAGCTTGGTCCACTCGTACTTGGGAACGCTAAACGGGCAGGCAATCATGCAGTAACGGCAGCCGATGCACTTGGCGCCGTCGTAACGCACCGCGCCCTGCGCGGTCTTGAGAATGGCGCCGACCGGGCAGACGCTGGCGCAGGAAGGATCTTCGCAATGCAGGCACATGCGGCGGACGAACTTGTCGCCGCGCGGCTCGACCGTGGTGAAAGCGGTGGCCGACAGCGTCGGCTCGGGGTCGCCCGGCTGCTGGTGTCCTGTCTTGCAGGCGGCGGCGCACTGCAGGCAGCCGATGCACTTGGTGATGTCGATCAACAGCCCTTTCGATTCCTTGCTCATCTCAAGCCTCCCAGGCAGTACCTCGATCCGGGCCTGTGTTCCCATCGGCCCGCTACGTCAGGAAAAATTCGCGAATCATGGCGCGCTGCGCGCCGGGCTCGAGCTGGGCGAGCAGACCGGCGACGGGTAGCCCGCCATCGGCCGCCGCGGCCGGTCGCCGAGCTGGGAAGTCATGGTGGAAAGACGGCGCACGGAGTTTTGCATCCACGAGCCGACCAGGCTTCCCTGCAGCAGGTTGTTCAGGTTGAGGTTGATCTCCGGCGCCTTGACGACGCAGATCCAGCCTTCTTTATATGGGTCCTTCAGCACGATTCCGGGATCGTTGACCACGTCCTGGTTGACGGAGACAACCACGCCCTCGATGGGGGACAGCAACTCCACCGCCAGCCCGTCGCGCGAGAGGGTGCAGATCTTCTGGCCCTGGCGCACCCAGCGGTTCAGGCCGACGACTTCGACGCGATCAATCCTGCCCAGCAGGGTGGCGCCGAAGCTGTCCAACCCGATGCGCGCGTTCTGGCGGCCTTCATCCAGGACCCAGGTGTGGCCGGGATGAAAGCAATAGCCCTTGGGCACGTCGAAGCCTTGCTCGCGCGTCATGCTGGGGGCGGGCGGCTGGCGATAAACCCGGGGCTGCACCGCGGCCGCGGGCTGCTCGCGGCGCAGAAAATACGTGATCGACATGATCAGCAGAAAAGTCAGCAGCACAAACAGGATCGACATACGGTCTCCTTATTCGGACAACTCTCGCCCTGGGTAAGTGCACGCGAGGGGCAAAAGGCCGATGGGGAGCGGCGATTGAGGAATAAGGAGTTAGGGACTACCGAAATTTGAATCGGGAGGTCAATCGCTGCAAAACGCAGTGGGGCGGAGCAAAACGCAGTGTGCAAGATGTGGAGCGACGCCAGCTAGTCGGTCACGTGAGATCACGGATAGCCCGTGACCCAGCCAAGTCGCGCAGATTCCAACAAAGACGCGGCGACTACTCGCGGAGTGCACGATTGGTGCTATTCCGCACTGCGGGCGTTTGAGTAATTCGGATTGATAGTAAATAACTTCCCTGCAGAACTCCTGACCTGGAGACGCCTGCGTTTCGGAGTTGCGGGACTGGCTGAGTGCGGTCGAGATCGCAAATTGTCAACCGATCTTAATAATGACATCTGTGACATCGTCTCGCTGCGGTTCGTCACCGGCAAACGCCCGAGCGGCACGATAGATGCCTTCAGCGAGGTCGCGAGCGGAATGGTGCCGATGGTCACGCACGTATTCGAGAACTCTGTCGGTGCCGAACTCCACGTCTTCGGAGGCCGTCGTCTCAGCGGCGCCGTCCGTCAGCAAAATCAAAAGCTGCTGGGGCCCCACAGGTAGTGCGGAGGTCACAAAGTGAGAACCATCGAACAGCCCCAGCGGCGGGCCCGAGCTTTCGAGCTTACTCTCGACCTTGCCGGAGCCCTTCATCAGGAAACCTGGGATGTGTCCTGCGCTGGCATAGGACAAGGAGCCATTCGGTCCATTCAGACAAACCAGCAACAAGGTGACGAACTGATTGTCCTCCAGCTCGTCTGCCATAAGCATGTGATTGACGCTGCTCAGGATCTCCGCCAAATCCGTCTCGACCTGGGCGAATGCGCGGACGTAAGCGCGGGTCAGCGCCATTACAAGCGCAGAATCCAGGCCATGTCCACTGACATCGCCAATCCCGATGCAAATGCGGCCGTCTGCCATTGAGAACAAGTCCAGGTAGTCGCCGCCTGTCTCCCGAGCGGGGTAGGCGGCGCTGGCAATTTCAAAGCCGGCGACGCAAACTTCTGCGCCGGTGTAGAACCGTTGCTGTACCTCGCGCCCCAGGCGTAACTGAAGTTCTTGCTCCTGCTGTTTGCGGGACTCCGTAATGTCCTTGAGCACGGAGACAAAATGGGTGATGGCGCCTGCGCTGTCCTTAATCGGCGTTATTGTCTGCTCGGCCCAGTACAGTTCGCCAGATTTCTTGCGGTTCATGAGCGTTCCGCGGAAGGTCCCGCCTTCCAGAATCTGGTTCCATAGGCGGCGGTAGAACTCTGTGTTATGTAGATTGGACTTTAAGATTCTGGGCGTCTTGCCAACGGCTTCCTCAGGACCGTAACCCGTGGTGGCCTTAAACGCTGGATTCACATATTCAATGATGCCCTGGCGGTCCGTGATCACGACGCTATCGGCCGTCTGTTCCACTGCCCGGGAAAGCAAGCTAATCTTGTTCCGCAAGTCGAGTGCTTCCTGTGCACTCTGCTCGCGTATGAGTTGCCCTCTCTCCGCGACCACAGCCGCCAAAACCAGGCCTGAGACCGCAGTGACGCCTAGAAATGACTGTAGAAGTGTAGCGTTCTGCAGCGAGTTGCCTTTTATGAACGGGCCCACGCCATGGGCTGTCCCCCACACGGCAATGGCAGAAATCAAGAAGCTCACGATTGCTGCCCCCGCCGCCTCGAACCGTATAGCCCCCCAGAGCACGAAAGGGAAAACGCCGAACGCGAACGCGTCGGTACGCATCAATCCAAGCCGCGGATCAAAAATCAACAATGCGCTGCCGACGGCTCCGAGTAACAGGCAAGCCAATTCGACCCGCCGGTGATTTTCGCGGGTTGACCGCAGGCGAGTGAAGGTCAGCACGAGCGGGGTGACGATCAACACACCCATGGCGTCACCCAACCACCAGATCAGCCACGCAGAGACGAAACCAGACCAGGCATTTACGCCGGTGAGAAATAAAACGACAGCGCCGACGGTCGCACTTACCGCAGTGCCACAGAATGCGCCCAGGATGCCCATTCCGAGTACATCTCGAAGCCGAGTGAGGGAAGGCCGAAATCTCGGGAGCTGCCGCAGGAACCACGCGCCGCAGAGCGGCCCGACGGTGTTGCCCAAAGCGATTCCGACCGCCGCGAGATGCGGCACCCGGGTAAAGAAATTTACGATGAGTGCGCCCAAGGCGACCGCTGGCCAGATGCGGTAACCAAAGAGGAGCATGGCGGCCAACGCTACTCCTGCTGGCGGCCACAGGGGGGAAACGTTTCCGCTTGTAAATGGGACAGCCAGCCCGATCTCGCCAGCCAGTAAGCAAGCGGCAAAAACGTAGACAAATTCCAATATCCGAGGACGCGTGCGATTCTGAAGGGGCTTCAGGCCCGGGATTTCGGAAGTCGAACAGCTAGTGAGTGGTGGCGCATTCATAGCCGTGCCCTGCTCGGGTATCGCTTACGAGGTGGATATACCTTTGCTGTTCGGAACTCGTTGCGAAGGAGCTCACGCCGCCGTTTCGTGGATGTTTTCTCCCGCTGTCCAGCCCTCCAACGCCCACTTTGCCGTCGACGCAGCCTGCCTTCCGGTAGGCTCAAAGAAACTGGGCGAACATTGCGGGGGAACTGACCTCTGGATTATATGCCCAAGAATCGTACGCCCCAGCCTAGCCAGTAACAGCCCGCAACTGTAACGGGGCCAGTTCACCCGATCTCCCGATCTCCCGATCGCGATGTGGCGTTCGACTCAGGCGTCATTTAGATTAGGAAGGATGGCGACGACAGGCGAACGATTTGAGCGCGCGGTCCAGATCATGGCGCGGCTGCGGGCCCCGGGCGGATGTCCGTGGGACCGGGAGCAGACCTTCGACTCGATTAAACCCTTCACCCTGGAGGAGACCTACGAAGTCCTGGAGGCGATTGACAACCGCGACTGGGACGAACTCGAGGGAGAGTTGGGCGACCTGCTGCTGCAGGTGCTGTTCTACGCGGAGATGTCGCAGGAGGAAGGGCGCTTCTCGATTAATGATGTGCTCGACCGGCTGTCGAACAAGCTGGTGGACCGGCATCCGCACGTGTTCGGCGACGTCAAGGCGGAGACCGCCGGCGACGTGCTGCGCAACTGGGAAGCGTTGAAAGCGGAAGAGAAGAGAAAGCGGATGGAAAGGCCCCACCCTTCGCCAAAACCGGGCGAAAGGGTGGGCCACCCGGACTCGGTGCTGGCGGGCGTGTCGTCGGGAGTGCCGGCGCTGCTGGAGGCGTTTAAGCTGAGCTCGCGGGCGGCGCACGTCGGCTTCGAGTGGCCGGAGATTGGCGGCCTGTTCGACAAGCTGCACGAGGAAACGGAAGAACTGCGCCAGGAGTTGAAACAGTATCCGGCGCCGGGGCCGCGTCCGCCGCAGCGCGGAGTGGCGGGCGCCAGCGGGCTGGCGATCCCCGACGAATTGCGGGCGCGGCTGGAGGACGAGGTCGGCGACCTGCTGTTCGTGCTGGTGAACATTGCGCGCTACCTGTCGCTGGATGCGGAATCGGCGCTGCGCAGGACCAACCGCAAATTCCGGCGGCGGTTCCAGTGGATGGAGGAACGGATGCGCACGCGCGGCAAGAAACTGCCGGAGGCCACGCTGGAGGAGATGGAGTCGCTATGGCAGGAGTCGAAGCAGCAGGAGCGGACGCCGTAGCGCCGGAGCCGATCGTCGTCCGGCGCTGCGAGGCCGACAGCGAGCTGATGGCGTGCGTCGAGCTGCAGAAAGAAGTGTGGGGATTCAGCGACGCCGAGATGGTGCCGCTGCGCCTGTTCATTGTCGCGCAGAAAATCGGCGGGCAGGTGCTGGGTGCCTTCGAGGGCAACGAACTGGTGGGGTTCGCGCTCGGCATTCCGGGCATGCGCGGCGGACATCCCTACCTGCACTCCCACATGCTGGCCGTGCAAGGCTGAACTATCGCAATAGCGGCATCGGGCGGCGGATCAAGCTGTTCCAGCGGAAGGACGCGCTGGCACGCGGGTTCGAGCTGGTCGAGTGGACCTTCGATCCCCTGGAGATCAAGAACGCGTACCTGAACCTGGAGCGGCTGGGAGCGATTGCGCGCCGCTACAACATCAATCAGTACGGGACGTCGTTTTCTCCGCTGCACGGCGGCTTGCCCACCGACCGGCTGGTGGCGGAGTGGTGGCTGCGGTCGAAACGAGTGGAAGCGCTGATGGGGAATGGAAGTTTGCCGCGATTCGAGGTTCAGGAGACGATCGACGTGCCGGGGGAGATTTACGACTGGAAGGCGTCGGAGGCGGACCGGGGAAAAGCGCTGCAGGTGCAGGAGCGCAATCGGGAGCTGCTGGTCGCGGCGTTTTCGCGCGGATTGGCGGCGCTCGGCTACTGGCGCGATGAGGATGGCAATGGAAGCTTCCTGCTGGGGAAGTGGGATGAGGAGTGGAGTTACGGAAGTGGTTAGTGGCCAGTGGCCAAGGACCTCGTAGCATTTGTGATTTAGTGATTTGTGATTTAGTGATTTTATTCGGGTCGCTCGCCATCTGGTGAGCGCATTTAAAAGACGAGTTGGCTGTCGTGAAAATTGAAGCCATCACGCTACGCGAGATTCGAATGCCGCTGGTGCATTTCTTCGAGACCAGCTTCGGGCGCACCACCCAGCGCGCCATCCTGCTGGTTACGCTGCACGGCGGCGGCCTGAACGCCTGGGGCGAGTGCGTCGCCGGAGAGAATCCGTTTTACAGCAGCGAGTGGGTGGATTCGGCGTGGGTGACGATGGCGCGATTCCTGGCGCCGGCGGTGCTGGGGAAGGATTTCTCGACGGCACGCGAATGCCCGCCGCTGCTGGCCCATGTCAAGGGACATCGCATGGCGAAGGCGGCGATCGAAAACGCGCTCTGGGCGGCGGAAGCGGAGGAGAAAAACGTTCCGCTGTGGAAGCTGCTGGGCGGAACGCGGCGGCAGATCGAGTGCGGCGTGTCCATCGGAATTCAGGATTCCGTCGAGCAGTTGCTGGAAAAGGTCGAGACCGAGTTGGCGGCCGGGTACCGGCGCATCAAGGTGAAAGTGAAGCCGGGGTGGGACGTCAAGGTGCTGGAGCGCATCCGCGCCAAGTGGCCGGAAATTCTGCTGAGCTGCGACGCCAATTCCGCCTACCGTCTCGACGATGTCGAACACCTGAAGCGCTTCGACGAATTCCATCTGCTGATGATCGAACAGCCGCTGTGGAACGACGACTTCTTCTTTCACGCGCGGCTACAGGAGCAGATCAAGACCGCGATCTGCCTGGACGAATCCATCCGCCACGCGCGCGACGCCGAAGCCGCGCTGCAAGTGGGCGCGTGCCGGATCGTCAATATCAAGGTAGGGCGCGTGGGCGGCTTCAGCGAGGCGCTACGCGTGCACGACGTCTGCCGCGCGCACCAGGTCCCGGTGTGGTGCGGCGGCATGCTGGAAACCGGCATCGGGCGGTCCCACAACATCGCGCTCTCGACGCTGGAAAATTTTCGGCTGCCGGGCGATGTGTCGGCCTCGAAGCGCTACTGGAAGGAAGACATCATCGAGCCCGAGGTCGAAGTCACGCGCGAGGGGCTGATTAACGTCCCGGATTCTCCGGGGACCGGCTACCGGGTGCGCGAGGATTTGATTGAGCGCTTGACGGTGAGGAAAGAGGTTTTCGGTTGTCGGTCGTCGGTTTTCGGTTCTTCGGGATCGAACGTCTAGGCCGGGTCACCGAAACGCAAGGTCCCTCGACTCGCACGGCAAACCCGGCCGCGCTCGCTCGGGATGACACGCGCTTATTTATTTTCTCCCGCTAAGCACACGCGAGGGCGCGTGTGCCACACGCGTTCGAGGGCGAACGCGCTCCAGCTGAAACTGAAACTGAAACTACTTCGCTCCATTCCCATTGTTCTCGGCGATCTCGCCGTCGTGTTTCTTCAGCAGATCGACGGCTTGTGTGGCGGTCATATCGGGCACGGGGTGGATGTTGGTGGTGGTTTCGTCTTCGTTGATCTTGATGGTCTTGAAGATGAGCACCTTGCCGGTGAAGTGCAGGACCATGTGGCTGGGCTCCCAGTGAGCGCCGTTGCTGCCCTCGACCGGCTTTTGCTCGACGATGAACTGCCCGCCTTGATCGAGGCGGCCGAGGATTCCCCAACCGAAGCTGACGTCGCGGAAGAGATGGGCTTCGATCTTGGCAATGTGGTTGGCGGGCACGGCGATCGCCATCGAGCCCTGCATGCCCTTGTAAACCGCGGTTTCGCGCTGCGGCGGATCGAAGTTGGGGTTGGGCTTGAAATTCAGCATGACCAGTTCGCCCCAGGGTTCCTCGTTCTTCGTTCCGGCGTATTCGTAGAGGAAAGCGTCGGGCAGGGCCGCGACCATGGCGCGGGTGCGGCGCTCGTCGTCGTTCTGGCTCTTCTGTTTTTGCGCAAGTTGCTGCGGGTCGTTGACCAGGCGCTGCAGACGCTTGTCTTCCTTGTCACGATCGGCGGGGCTGAGCGGCTTGCCGTCGATCAGCAACAGGCGGCCGATCACGCCCTGATCGGTTTCGATCATCTCGCGGGTTTCAGTGTGCTCGGACCTTTTCTTGGTGAGCCGGTACATGTAGTGGGTGTTGTCCTGCGTGTTCGCATTGGCGACCGCCTTACGCACCAGGTCGGCGGGATTGGCGGGCAAGTCCGGTCTCGGCGGTTGCTGTGCCGCCCAGGTCAACGTGGCCAGCAGCAGGATGGCCGCGGCTCTCAATACGAAGGCGGTGCGCCTGTCCAGTGTCCGCATGAAGATAGCCGTTGAGTGCTGATGCTAATACAGATTAGACGAGTAGAAGAGCACCTCAGTTGCTTAATGGCAAGCAAGGTGCCGCGGGCGCCAACCGGACAGGAAAGACGTGCTGGCCGGTGGAGGCGAACTGGCCGGCACTGGGTCATTCGCCACGGACCGGCCAAACTACAGTTCTTGGAACCGTCGAGGTTCATCGCAGAAGTAGCTGATGTTAAAATAGTTACTGGCAGACAAAGGTCGGCAACCCGGGCTGCGAAAAACCTGATTGCCGCTTTCGGCGCGGTTGGATATAGTCTGCAACAGCTTCTTCGGTCTCCTCGCCTGCGCCCGCGCTCTGTTTGCGACCGCGTCTGGATGGCGCCGGTCGGCGACCTTGGTGTCAGTAGGCAGCGGAGGATCACGCATGTGGAAATCACGTAAAGAAGATGAGATTCCCGCCTCAACGCCTAGCGTCTTCAGCCCCAAGGAGGTCCGTCCCGTGGAAACGCCAAAACCTGTGAACGAATTCCGTTCCGAAGTTGCGCACATCGGCAAGTCCGTGCTGGTGAAAGGCGAACTGTCCGGCAGCGAAGACCTGTACCTGGACGGCGAGGTGGAGGGCAGCGTCGAGCTGCGCGGTCACAACCTGACGGTGGGGCCGCACGGCCGCGTGCGCGCGCATACCCGGGCCAAGGACGTGGTGGTCCACGGCAAGGTGGACGGAAACATTCATGCCGACCGTGTGGAGCTGAAGAAATCGGCCATCCACGTCGGCAATATCGTCACGCAGCGCATCATCATCGAGGACGGCGCGTTTTTCAAGGGTGCCATCGATATTCAGCGGGAGCAAAAGCCGGAGCCGAAAGCGGCGGTGAGCGTGGCGGTCGTGTCCAGTTCCCCGGCGGCACCGGCAAGCGCGCCGGTGGGGCAGGCGTCGTTGTTGGAGCCGAAACGGTAATCGCGGCGTCGCGTTGCGCTTTGCCAAAAGCCGGAGCACAATGAGCTAGTCGCTCAAGAAGTTATGGCATGGGTTCGGTGACGCACAATCTGTTTCGATTTTTCCGCGGTGGCGCCGCCGGGAATGGACCCAACCAGCAGCCGTTGGCCGCGCGCGTCAACCGCCGCTCCAGCGGGCTCAACGAATTTTCCAAGTCCATTGCCGGGCGGGAAGGACTGTGCATCCTCGACCTGGGGTGCACCTCGGCGACCAACATCTCGCGCTTCACCGGGATGGGCCACAAGGTTTGCACCGAAGACCTGCTCGACGCGGCCTACGATCCCCTGTTGCTCATGACCGGAGCAGACGGAAAGAGAACCGTCGACGTGCCGCGTTTCCTGCGCGACAGCCTGGCCTACCAGGGGAAGATTTTCGATGCCGTGTTGGCCTGGGATGTCCCCGACTATCTGCCGGAGCCGCTGGTGAAGCCGGTGGTGGAACGTCTGTGCGCGCTGTTGAAGCCGGGGGGCATCCTGCTGGCGTTTTTCCACACCCGCGATGCCGGACCCGACGCTCCGCATTACCGCTATCACATCGCCAGCAACGACATGCTGCAATTGCAAGCGACCCCGCGCAACGGCCCGACAGTATTCCGCTTGCAGAGGGTGTTCAACAACCGCCACATCGAAAATCTTTTCCGCGAATTCGCCTCGCTGAAGTTCTTCCTGGCGCGAGACAACGTGCGGGAAGTGATTGTGGTTCGGTAGCGGCGCCGGGCACAATCGACCGCGCGGTGCGTTCGCAAGCCCCTCACATTACTGGAACATCCTAAAGTGACCTTGGTCATCTGGCGCAGCCGGCGCCTTCGAGTTCCAATACAAGAGGAAGATGACAGCCGGGCCGCAAGGGCGGGACGGCTGTGATTAGGCCCAGGGAAGAAGGCTTCATGCGCAAACCAGACAGCACGCACAGACCGCACGCCAATCTGCCTCCGGGCGTGGAACGCCGCACCACGCCACGATTCGACTGTGATCGTGGAGTGCAATGCTGGAAAGACGTCAGCCATGTGCCGCTCTGGGGTACGTTCATCGATCTCAGCGTGACCGGTTGCAGCATGAACCTTCCGACGCCGCTGTCACCAGGTACACGCCTGACCATGGTGTTCAACCTTTACGGGAGCAGCATCCGTGTCAGCGGTGTGGTGCGTACGCTAAAGGATGCCGTCATGGGCGTCGCCTTCGCCGCCATGCCCGAGGCGGAGCAAAGCAAGTTGTGCACGGTGGTGCAGCGACTGGCCGACGGCAGAAATACCGGGTCCGCGGCGGTCCTGAATACGCAGGCCGCCATCCAGCGCCTGCAACGATGGTTCCAGAAGCACGACCTGCTTACGCGCGAACTCTTCCAGCGGCTGGTTGACGGCAGCTTTGACCCCGCATTCGAAACCAGCACCTGCCGCTCGGTCGAAAAATCGGCAGCGGGCTTTTCGAACCGGTAAGCGGCGCGCTTCACCCCACCATCACCGCGCCGCCATGAACCTTGAAAGTCTCTCCTTACCTGGAATGCAGGCCGCACCATTCATGATGGTGGCCGCATCCATCGCACATCCTTCCACACAATAATTCCCATGCGGTAGAGATAGCGGTTTTCCATCTCGAGGGCAGCGCCATGGGTATTCCCAAGGATGGACTTGAGCTCTTGCGGCGTGTAGGCGCGGCGCACGGAGGCGATGCCGTCGTGCAGCGTCAGGCGGGCAAACAGAGGATAACCGGCGTACATGAGGGCGAGGTGGAAAGGCTCGCGGCGGAGGTCATTCAGCAAAACGGCGACGCGCGCGACGCGCAGCGCTTGGTTGACGAAGTGCACGATTTGCTCGCGCTCGAGATGATGGATCAGCAGGGAACAGGTCACCAGGTCGAAGCTGCTGTCGAGGAATGGCAGCGCCAGGGCGTCGCCGGCGACCGTACCGGTACCGTTGCGCGGCAGGTGCGCCGGCATGCGGTCCATCAGGGTGACTCGGACTTGAGCTGGCGGCCGGATTTGACGGGCAGCGGTGAGGGAGACATCGCCGGAGCCGGCGCCGACGTCGAGCAGGGTTAGTTCAGTGTGGTCTTGAGAAATTCCCCACCCTGTCGGTCCAACCCCAGGACCGACAAGGGTGGGGCAACCGGAGTTGGGGCGACCGCGGGCTATGACTTTCTCCAGCATGCGCCGCGTGGTGCTGATGCCGCCGAACCAGCGGTTGATGCGCCGCAAGTCGGCGAGGGTTTGCTGGACCTCGGCGGGCGTCGCCGCGTCGCTATCCAGCAGTTCCGGGGTGACCACGCGCTTCATGCTAAACAGTTGATTCAGACGGGAGGAGCGGGGTTACGACATTGTGTGATTTAGCGATTTAGTGATTGACTGATTTGCGGAGTTGCTGGTTCAACGACGTGCATCGGCAACCCGTAAATCACTGAATCATTCAATCACTAAATCACTCAATCACAAATCAGCGGAGCTACACCGTCTCCAGCTCCTCTTCGAGCAGTTGCTTGTTGTACAGGCCGGTGTAGTAGCCGTTGAGGGCAAGCAGCTCGTCATGCGTGCCCAGTTCAACGATGCGGCCATCGAACAAGACCGCGATGCGGTCCGCACTGCGCACGGTGGAGACGCGGTGCGAGATGAAGATGGTGGTGCGGCCATGCATCACCTCGCGCAGGTGGTTGAGGATCTTTTCCTCGGTGTAGGTATCCACGCTGGAGAGCGCATCGTCGAGCACCATGATGCGCGGATCGCGGACCAGGGCGCGGGCGATCGCCGTGCGCTGCTTCTGGCCGCCGGACAAGGTGATGCCGCGCTCGCCGACCATGGTGCCGTACTTCTCCGGGAAGGCGGCGATGTCGAGCGCGATGTTGGCGCCTTCCGCAGCCTCCATGATCTGCGTGTCGGTGGAAGTCTCCACCCCGAAAGCGATGTTCTCCCGCACCGTGTCGCTGAACAGAAACGTTTCCTGCGGCACGAACCCGATGTTGCGGCGCAACCAGTCGAGCGGGAATTCGCGGATGGGCCGGCCGTCGAGCAGGATGGCGCCTTCGGGCGCGTCATACACGCGAGGGATCAGGCTCACCAGCGTGGATTTTCCCGAGCCCGTCGGGCCCACGATGGCAAGGCTGCTGCCGGCGGGAATCTTGAGGTTGATGTCCTTCAACACTTGCGTCCCGTTGTAGCTGAAGCTCAGATGGCGGAATTCGAGTTCGCCGCGGATGGGGACCGCGCTCGCTCCGTCGCCATCCGCGCTCGACCACCCCGCCAGGCCAACAGCGGGCCTGTCGGGGACCCCGGGCGCGGGCGAACGCGCTCCAACAGCCGCGGGCGAACGCGCTCCATCGCCGTGGACGAAGGAGACGTCCGCGACCTCCGGCTTCTGCTCAAACATCTCCTGGATGCGCACCATGGAAGCCGTGCCGCGCTGGAAGAGGTTGATCACCCAGCCCAGCGCGATCACCGGCCAGGTGAGCTGCACCATGTAGGTGTTAAACGCAACGAAGCTGCCGACGCTCATGTGGCCCAGCAGCACCTCGCGTCCTCCGAGCCAGAGCACCAGCACCACCGCCGTCCCGAGCAGCAATTCCAGGGTCGGCCACAGCATGCCCATCAGCCGCACCAGCTTCAGGCTGCGGCGAATGTATTCCCGATTGGCTGTCTCGAAACTGGCGATCTCGGCGTCTTCCTGGGCAAAGGCGCGGATGATGCGCGCGCCGGAAAAATTCTCCTGCGCCCGCGCGGAGATGTCGGAGAAGCTGGCCTGGATTCTTTCGAAGCGCTCATGAATGCGCCGCCCGAAGTACTGCACCACGATGCTGATGATGGGCAGGGGCGCATAGGTGTAGAGCGTCAGCTTGGGGCTGATGCTGATCATGATGGCCAGCGCGAAGGCGCTCAGCACCAGGGTATTGGCGGTGTACATGATGCCGGGACCAAGCAGGTTGCGCACCGCGTTCAGATCGTTGGTGGCGCGCGCCATGATGTCCCCGGTCCGCATGCGCTGGTAATAGGAGTAGGAAAGCTGTTCCAGATGGCGGAAGAGATCGTTGCGCAGGTCGAATTCGATGTCGCGCGAGATGCCGATCATGATCCAGCGGGTCAGGAACTGGAACACGCCCTTCATGGCGATGACGGCCACCAGCAACAGCGCCCAGATCAGCAGCTTGTGCGGCATGACGGCAGCGGTAAGTTTGCCTTGGTGCCAGCTCTGCAGGTCGTTTACCGCGCCGCGGATGACCAGTGGGCCCAGAATCCAGATCCCGTTGTTGAACAACACCGTGAGCCCGCCGATGAGATAGCCGCGGCGGTACTTCTTCATGTACGGAAACAGCGGTCGGAGTTGCTTCAGCATGGATGAAATATAGATGTGATTCTAGCAGCGCAGGCTTCAGGAGAGAGGCGTTACGCTCCGGGCAAAGAACCTAACCACGGATTTCGACCGGATTCTCACGGATAAAGCATTCAAAAAGCTGATCCGTGTTATCCGTGAAAATCCGTGGTTAAGCGCTTTTGGGCCTGGATCGCCGCTGTACATGGCGGGCTCGCCCAGGCTGCCCTTGGCGGGAAGGTGGCGCAGGTAGGTGACGATGGCCCAAACCTCCTCGTCGCGCAGGATGCCCTTGGACGCGGGCATGCCCGACGGGCTGAGTCCGTTGGTGATGACCCACTTGAGCTGCCCGTCGCTATAGGCCTGCACCGAGGGGGAATTCAATTCCGGGATGGGCGGCGACATGGCGGATGCGAACGGCACCCCCGTCGCCTGGCCGTCAAGGCCATGACAGGCGGCGCAGTACGAGGAGAAAACCTGCTGGCCGCGATGGATGTTCTCCGCCGTCGGCGGCAGGGGATTCTGCTCCTTGGCTCCGCCCACGGTCAGGCGCCGCTTGATGGTGGTCATCACCGCGGTTTCGGTGCGTCCCGGCGGGCTGACGCTGCACGCCGTGAGAGCGAGTCCGATCGAGAGCAGAGTGGTGCCCCGAACAACCCACATTTGCCAAACCCGGGCAAATGTGGGCCACCCGAGTGCAGATGTGGGGCACCCACGCGGCGTCATAACTACTCCACGATGATCTTCATGTTCATGGCGGCATGGTTGACGCCGCAGAAGTGGTCGCAGATCAGCAGGTAGGTGCCTGCGGTTTGCGGCGTCAGGTTCACTTCGGTGGTCTTGCCGGGCTCGATGATCTCATCGATTTTCAGCGGCTTGAGAAAGAAGCCGTGGGTGACGTCGCTGGAGGTCAGCAGCAGCTTCACCGGCTCGCCCTTCTTGAGCGTGATCTGGTTGGGGCTGAACTCGAAGCGCTTGGCGGTGATGTTGATGACCTTCGGATCCTGCGCGCGCGTGCGATGCGGAACGAGCGCGACGACACCGAGAACAAGCAGCACGGCGAGCGTGATTCGGCGATGTTGCAAACGCATGACCCTCTCCTATAGCGTGGGCGTCTTCAAAATCTGCTGGATGCCGTTCAGTCCGGAATACTCGCGCAGCGTGAGTTCCACGTCCTGCACCGCGATGGGCTGCTTGGGAGCGGCGCTGACCACGCGGATTCCGAGATGCTTGAATGGCTGGTCCTTGTCGAACGGGTAAGGCTTTTTTACCGGCGCCGTGGGCTCGGGAAACGCGAAGATGAGCGAGCGCGCGGCGTAGTGGTTGGCGTGACCTTCCTGGTGCTCGTCGTCGCGGTGGATGTGCCCGTAGAGCACGGTGACGTTTTCGTAACCGGCGAGCGCGTTCATGACGTCGTCGCCGTCGCTGGTGAACCACTCCCACTCCGGCTTCAGGTCGAACAGCGGACGGTGGGTGAAGACCACGATGGGCGCCGACTTGGAGAAGCGCGCCAGGTCCTTTTTCAGCCAGGCACGCTGCTCGGGTCCGACCTCGGGCTTGGCGCGGGAGACGTTGTCGAGCGCGATGAAGTGCACGCCGCGATGGTCGAAGGAGTAGTTGCTGGGACCGAAGTTGTCGCGGAACAGCGCGCCGCCATCCGGACCGGCGTCGTGTTCGCCGGGCACGCACATCAGCTTCTTCGCCTTGAGGCGGCCGGCGATTTCGCGAAAATTCGCCATGCGCTTGGCGTGGACGTCCTTGTCCTCGCTGTCGTGGGTCAAGTCGCCGGTGAAGAGGACCAGATCAGGCTGATGCGGCAGCGCGTTGACCATTTCCACGGCGCGCTCGAAGGCCTTGGTGCCCAGCGGGTCGGGAGGGCCATTGAAGCCGACATGCGCGTCGCTGAGTTGAATGAAGGAAAACGGTGTAACCGCTTCGCCGCTGTGGCGTCCAAGCAAGCGGAAGGTTTCGGAGGCTTCGGCGGAGGCCAGCGGCGCAACCTGGTACAGCACGCCGATGCCCAGGGCGGCGCCGGAAATCTTCAGGAACGAGCGGCGGTCGAAGTCGGTCATGCGTCCCTCCCGATACGGGCTATCGGCGTGCACAACCGGGCAGGCGGCGTTTTATTCCCGCTGCACGAAATTAATTTGCGGAATAAAATTCAGGCTCGGCGGTTAGCACAGGTGGAACTTGCGGGATACCGGCAACAACGCGGAATTCGAAGCGCTGGCTTTGCCACTGTTCGATTCGCTCTATAACTTCGCGCACTGGCTGGCGCAGGACCGGCACCAGGCCGAGGACCTGGTCCAGGAAACGTACGCCAAGGCGCTGAAGGGCTTCGGCTCGTTCCGGCCGGGCACGAACTTTCGCGCCTGGATATTCAAGATCCTGCGCAATACGTTTCTGACCTCGCGCGCCGGGCTGAGCAGCGCGCATACGGAGCCGTTGGAACCCGGGGATGAGGAACGATTGCTGCCGGTTTCGTCGCACACGCCGGAGACGCTGGTGATCACCCACGACCTCGGCGAGGCGTTGCAGCAGGCGATCGAAGCCCTGCCGGTGCCGTTCCGCGAAGTGCTGTTGCTGGCCGACGTGGAGGAAATGTCGTACCAGGAAATTGCCGAGACATTGTCCATTCCCATCGGGACGGTGATGTCGCGGCTGGCACGCGCGCGCAAGGCGGCGCGGCAGAAACTGACCGAGTCCGGCTATGAACAGAGGAAGCGAACAGCGGCGCGATAGACGGAAGATATGAACTGCGAAACCTGGCAAACAAAACTCGATGCGTATGCTGACGCGGAGCTTCCCCCGGACACGATGCGCTCCATGGCCGAGCATCTGTCCGGATGTCCGGCGTGCACGGCGGAGATCGTCCAGATCATGCAACTGAAGCGCGTCACGGCGACGGCGGGGAAGCGGTACACCCCGGCGCCGGAATTGCGCGCGCGCGTGCGCCGGCAGATCGCGGCCAAACCGGCGCGCGCTGGATGGCAATGGGCGCTGGGCCTCACGCTGGCGGCTGTGGTTGTGATTGGGCTGGGATTGGCGATTGTGCTGCCGTCACGGACGGCGGCGCGCGACCAGTTGATCGCGGGAGTGGTGGACCGCCACATCACCGCACTGGCCAGCGCCTCGCCGGTGGACGTGGTATCCAGCGACCGGCACACTGTGAAACCGTGGTTCGCGGGCAAACTGGCCTTCACCTTCAACCTGCCGGACCTGGCCGGCTCGCCATTCACGCTGGCGGGAGGGCGGATGGTGTTCGTGGACGGCGAACCGGGCGCACACCTCATTTATGACATTCGCAAACATCACGAATCGGTGCTGATTTTTCAGGACCACGGCGATTTCGCGCGGCTGTTGCCGTCGTCAGAAAAGGCGTGGCGCTCACGGGCTTTCAACGTCGAGACCTGGAGTCGCGGTGGACTGCGGTTTTTCGTGGTCAGCGATGCGGCGCCGGAAGACGTGAGCGCCCTGGCAGAGTTGCTGAAACAGGCGAATAGGTGACGTTCGCGCATCAGCTGACGTTTTGCATGGAAGTGCCTTCATGCGGCGCGGTGCAGTCGGCGAAGTAGGGGTCCTTCGACTCGGTCCCAACGCGCCCAAAGGCGGGGCGCGTTGGACCTCGCTCAGGATGACAGCCGTTTGGATTACGCTCGATTACGCTCGATTCCTCTGCTTACGTGGGGACTTTCAAGATCATGTAGCCGCCGGCGAGGGCGAACAGCAGGTCGGGAGACCAGGCGGCCAGTGCCGGCGGAAGCTGGTTGGTATTGCCCATGGCTTCGAACAGGCCGGAGACGACGAAGTAAACCACGGCAATGCCGACGGCGGTGGCCACACCGGCGAGCGCGCCGCGGCGTCCGGTCGTAAGCGCAAACGGCACCGCCAGCATCGCCATCACGAAGGTGATGATGGGGAACGCGAACTTCTTCTGCAACTGCACCCGCAGCCGAACCACATCGAATCCGCTCTGCTGCAGGTCGTGGATGTAGTTCCTCAGCTCCTCGTAATTCATCTCCGACGACTGCTTCACTTCCTTCTTGAAGTAGCCGGGAGGCTCGCGCAGTTCGGCAAAGGTCTCGACGTCGAAGGGGTGATAAGCCTCGATCGCCGAACCCCGGAACGAGCGCTCCCAGCCCTGTTCGAAGACCCACTTCTGCAACGTGTCGGACCAGTGCGCGCGCGTGGCGTAAATGCGCTTGTTCAACTCGAAGGTCTTGGGGTCGAATTCGAAAATGGAAATGCTGCCGAAGCGATTGCTCTCGGCGTCGAAGAACTCGTAGTAATAAATGTCGGAACGCTGGCCGAAGATCCACTTGCGGTCGGGACGGAGATAGGTTTGCGCCGGCTTGCCCTTGATCTGGTTACGCAGCGCGTCCTGCCGTTTGTTGGCGTGCGGCAGGTAGAGCTGCTCGAAGAAGAAGAGTCCGGTGGCGAGAATGGCGGCAATCACCATCACCGGCAGGATCACGCGGTAGATGCTGATGCCGGTGGCCTTCATGGCGGTGATCTCGTTCGCCTTCTGCATCAGGCCGAAGGTCACCAGCACCGCCAGCAGCACGCTGATGTGGGTGGTGTTGTAGATGAAGTACGGCGTCACGTTGATCAGGTACTGACCGACCATGACCAGCGGCACGCGATTGCGCACGATATCGCCCAGCAGCTCGAAAAATGTGAAGACCAGCAGCAGCATGAGGAAGGTGCTGAGAATCATGCCCAGGTAGACGAAGAAATCGCGCAGGATGTAGTCGTCGATGATCAGCGGAAAGTGCGCACTGAACACGCGCTTGCGATTGGCGGCGCGTTCGAAGGCATCGCCTGCGCCCCGGACCGCAGGCACTCGTGCCCTGAACCTGCTTGCCAGTTCCGCCCATAAATGACGCAGGGAAAAAATATCGATCGGCATGCGCTCCGAGCGCCACAGCAGGAAGAGCCCGCCGATGAAGAACACGATGTTGCCCAGCCACAAGCCCGGCCCGGCGGCAATCTTGCCCTGGCGCGCCATCGACATTCCGGCCAGCGAGAGGAAGTAATAGAGAAATACCAGGCCGATGGTGAGCACGAAACCGGTGCTCTTGCCGCCCTTTTTCGCCGAAAGCCCGAGGGGAATTCCCACCAGCGCCAGCACGATGCAGGCGGTGGGAAGCGCCAGGCGGCGGTGAAACTCGATGGCGTACGGGCGGCTCTTCGGCCCGTTGTCGCGCATGCGCTGCAGCAATTCCGAGGTGCTCATCTCCGCCGCCGGAGTAACCGTGTGGGCCGAGTTCTGCACCGCCGGAAGCTGGATGGGGAGGTCGGTTTCGGCGAAAGTCGAAATCGCGTACTGCTCGGGCTGGCGCGGGACGGTCTCGTGCTCCGATCCGTTTTCCAGGTGCAGCCGCAGCTTGTCCATGCCCTCGCTGACGGCGATCCCCGATTGCGCCAGCGTGATTTTCGGCGCGGAAGGATTGCTGATGTCGGCGACGAATACGCCCTTCCACAGCGCGGCGCCCTCGACGCTGCTGGCGTCCTGGACATAGAGCACCAGGTTTTTGAAGTCCTCGTAGAAGACGCGCGGCTGGACCTCGAACGAGACCTGGCTGCTCTTCAGCCGGTTCTGCAGGCGCGCCAGGGCCGACGCGGAGCGCGGTGCGATGAAGACGTTGTTGGCCAGCGCCAGCACCCAGGCGATGGTCGCGAAAATGGCGAGGATGCGGACGAATGTTCCCGGCCCGATGCCGCTGGCGCGCATGGCGGTAACCTCGCTGTCGGCCGCCAGCCGGCTCAGCCCGATCAGGATTCCCACCAGCACCGCCATGGGAATGGTGACGGTGAGGGCGCCGGGCATGGTCAGGAAGAAGATCTCCGCCACACTCGGCAACGGCGCGCTGTTGCGCACCACCACTTCCAGGATGCGCTCCAGGTCCCGCAGGAAAATCACAAAGGTGAATATCGCCACGCCGATCAGGGCGTGCGAGAGCACCTCCCTCAGGATGTAGCGGGTCAGGATTCTCATGAATAGGCTTTCGGCCTTAGGCGTTAGGCTTTAGGTTTTAAGCCGCCTAACGCCTAACGCCTAAAGCCTAGCTCCCAAAGCCTGAGTCTAGCACGAGGTTTTTCACCACCCTCGCAATGTGTTTTACTGATAGGTTCGTTGTAGCGGCTGCGGGTGAGGATATCCAATGGCTACGCTGCGCATCGCAATCCTCTGGCACATGCACCAGCCTTTCTACAAGGACCTGGTCAGCGGAGACTACCGCCTGCCGTGGGTGCGCATGCACGCGCTCAAGGATTACTACGGCATGGTGAAGCTGCTGGACGAATTTCCCAACGTCCACCAGACCTTCAACCTGGTGCCGTCGCTGGTGACGCAGCTCGAGGAGTACGTCGCCGGCAGCGCGCGCGATCCTTTTCTCGATGTCGCCACCAAGCCCGCCGGGGAACTCTCGAGCGAGGAACGGCGGTTCGCGCTCGAGTACCTGTTCTACGCCAATCCCACGCAGATGATTGGCCGCCACCCGCGCTATCGCGAGTTGTGGGACATGTTCCGCGGCGCCGGCCAGGACTCCATGCGCGCCGAGCGCATGTTCCAGGCGCAAGATTTCACCGATCTGCAGGTGCTCTCGCAGCTTGCCTGGTTCGACGAGTTCTTTCTGGAGCAGGCGGACGTGGCCGCGCTGGTCAAGAAGGGGCGCAAGTTTTCGCGCCAAGACCAGGAATTCGTGACCGCCAAGCAGCGCGAGATCATGGCTGCGGTCCTGCCCGCGTATGCGGCCGCGGCCCGGCGCGGCGGGATCGAGCTCTCGACCTCGCCCTTCTACCATCCCATCCTGCCGCTGGTGTGCGACACCGACCAGGGCGCGGTCTCGCATCCTGGGCTGCGCCTGCCGCAGAGTCCCTACCGTCATCCGGACGACGCGCGCGAACAACTGCAGCGCGGCCTCGACCTGCACCAGCGCGTGTTCGGCGCGCGGCCGCTTGGGGTGTGGCCGTCGGAGGGCAGCGTGTCGGAGCAGGTGCTCGATCTCGCGTGCCAGTCCGGTATCCGCTGGATGGCCACCGACGAAGGCGTGCTCGGCCGCACCCTGGGCTTTAACTTCGCGCGCGACGGCCGCGGCCAGCTTGCAGCCGGCGGCCCCGAGCGCCTCTACGCACCCTACGTGTACGAGAAGGGCGCGACCCGCATGAACCTGGTCTTTCGCGATCACACGCTGTCGGACCTGATCGGCTTCGTGTACTCCGGGATGAACGCGCAGGAGGCCGCCAATCATTTTGTGCGCAGCATCAAGCAAGCGGCCGAGCCGGTGCTGCGGAAGGGAAGCGATGCGCTGGTCGCGGTCATTCTCGACGGCGAGAATGCGTGGGAATATTACCCGCGCTCCGGCCGCGAATTCCTCCGCCGGGTGTACGACGCGCTGCAAAAAGATGCCGGGCTGGAGGCGGTCACGGTCAGCCAGGCGGTGGAGCGCCACCGCCATGCGCCGCGGCTCCAGTCGCTGGTGCCGGGCTCATGGATCAACGCCAACTTCGATGTCTGGATCGGCGCGCGGGAGGACAACACGGCGTGGGATTACCTGGCCGCGGCACGCGCGTTCTACACCCAGGCCGCCCCGATGGCGCCGGCGGAAAAACGGCGGCTCGCGTTGGAGGAGATCCTGATCGCGGAGGGCAGCGACTGGAACTGGTGGTACGGTCCGGAGCATCACTCCGCCAACGACCGCGAATTCGACGAGCTCTACCGCAAGCACCTGTCCAACGTGTACCAGAGCCTGGGCGCGGCGCCGCCGGTGTACCTGGCACACGCCATCGCCGCCGGCATGGTGCGCCCGGTGTTCGCCGCGCAAACCGCCTACGTTCATCCGCGGGTGGGCGCCGATTTCACGCGCTACTTCGACTGGATCGGCGCCGCCATGTACACCGCCGATCGCCGCGCCGGCGCCATGCACGGCAAAGTCTTCCTGCTCGACGCCATCTATGCCGGCATTGATGAGGATTTTCTCTACGGCCGCCTGGATTTCATCGGAGGAATTCCCCAGGAGGCGTTCGAGCTGATTGTGACCTGCGATCGCGCTGCTCCCGCCGGGGACGCCGCTGCCTCCGGTCCCGGTGGAACGCGAAAACTGGTCACCGACAGCGCGCCGGCGTCGTTCCGCCTGGAATTGAAAGTCGAAGACCGCGCCATCAAGCGGTGGCGGCTGCACCCGGCGGATTCGGAGACCGACATTGCCGGTTCTGACGTGCCCGACAACAACACGGTGCGCGCGACGTTATACAAGAATTTCGCGTTCCAGATTCCGCTGGCGCTGCTCGGCGCCGGCTTCGGCCAGATGCTCCGGCTGCGCTTCAGCCTCTGGCGCGACCACCTCCCCGTGGACGCCCTGCCGGTCGAGGGCACGATGGAACTGCCCGTTATATCGGAAGACGAGATGTCGGCGGGCGCGATGAATTACAGCGCGTTCAGCTAAGGCGCAGGGCTCAAGGCACAAGGCGCAAGGCGGCGCGAACCACGAAAACTTATTTTCCACTAATCCGCGTCCACTGCGGCGGTTGGCCTTTTGCCGGGCAGGGGGCGCGATACAGTTCCACGGTGAAGCGCGGCTTTTGGCCCGCGGGCGGCGGAAAGTAGTACACCACGCTCGCACGGATGGATTTCGAAGCAACATCGGTATCGCAGGTGTCGTCGTAGATCTGCCCGAAATCTTCGACGGTGGCCAGCTTGTCTTTGTCGAACTCCAGCAGCCGCGCAACCTCGATCCATTCGCCCTGCCCGGTATGGCCGCCTTGCAACAGCAGTTCATTCTTGCCATCACCATTCAGGTCGTAGGTCCGCAGGTTTCCTGCACCCATGGGAGCTTCCACGTTGGCGGTCAACGCGCCGGCCGTGAACACGCCAGGCGACGGGTCGAGAAAACAGGGTCGTGGCTGCACTCGCCCACGTCAATCAGGTACACGGTCTGCTTCAGGCCGGCGGCGGTGAAGGAGCCCTCGGCAGCGCCGCGTATGGCCGGAACAATTTGCCCTGGCGCATTCGCCTCCGGGCCGGCCTTGCACGCGCGCAGGGCTGACAGGTAGGAGGGAAAAACCGCGGAGAGGATTTTGCGAGTGGTCGCGGCGTCGACCCCGGGTTCCGCGGCTGGCTCGTGGGGGCGGAAGTCGTAAAGGATCTTCTTGTCGAGGGAAGAGAAGCCGCTGTTGGAGCGCGAATACGGTTCCCAGTTGCAGCCGGCGAGGGCCAGCAGCAATGCAACGACGATGGCGAGACGGGAGAACATGAGTGCGGCCACCCGCGGGACCGCACCCATTGTACTGAGAACTATTGTCCGCCGCTGCCGGCGCCCAATGACATCGGCCGGCTCAACTCCCAGACGATTTCCGTTCCGGCGGGCAGCACGGCCGAGCGCGATTTGATGAGCCAGTGCACCACCGAGGCAGTTGCGCCGGCGCCGGCGCCGATGAGCGCGCCTTCGCCGCCCGCGATGACGCCGCCGGCAATGGCTCCCCCGGCCGTCACGATGCCGGTTTCCTTCCAATCGCTGCCGTCATGGCCGCGGCCCTTGAGCTTGCCTTCATCGCTCACGTCCACCTCCGGCCGAGCGCTGGTGTCCACCACCACCGCATTGAGCGAGTAACGGTCGCCGTTCGGCATGATGATGGTGTCAGGACGCAGGTCAATCGTCGGTGTGCCGCGGATCCGGCGGCGGTCCTGGGCGCTCGCGATGCGCCCCTCCAGCGACGCGCCCACCGGGATGATGGTGCGGCCATTCAGCGCCACGCCTTCGGTCACGCGCCCGGAAAAACGGTCGCCGGACTTGTTGGTGCGGGTGGAGATCGCCGTTTCCAGTTTCATCTTCACGGCGGTCCCGACCGGCAGCGAAGCCATCAGGTCCGTGCTCGCCGCGGCGCTGGCCGCCGGCGCGATCGCCTCCGGTGCCGGCCTCTCGGATATTTGCGCCGCCACCGGAATGGCGATTCCCACGCAGAGCAGCAGTGCCAGAAACTTTTTCATTTTGCCTCCTTCGGGATTGCCCGGAGCACTTCCAGAATTGCTTGTACCGGCATGCGGTCACTCTGGTTCATGCCGACGTAGATCATGCGGAGCTTGCCTTCGCGTCCGACGATGAAGGTCGCCGGATGCGCAATGTTGAGCGCGTCGATCCCGATCGCGTGGTACACCCCGTACGCCTTGGTCACGCGCCGGTCTTCGTCGAGCAGGAACGGAAACGAGATGGGATGCTCGGCGAAATATTTTTCGGGATGGAACAATCCACCGCGCTTTTCCGCCGCGACGTAGACCAGCGACGTCCCGGCCAGTTCATCTTTGATCGGCTCAACCTGAGCCATGCGCTTCACGCAGTTCGGTCACCAGGTGCCGCGCAGGAACTCGACCACCACCGGCCCGCGCTCCAGCAATTTACCCAGTGACACCTCGCCCATTCCGTTCGCCGATGCCAGCGAAAAGCCCGGCGCGTGGTCTCCGACATTCAGCGTCGCGCTGTGCTGCGCCATCTGTGGCGACTGTAGAGCACCGGCGAAACCGGCACAATAACCGACGGAATACCTGAATCAGGGGAGTACCGAGTCGCGAGTCCCCAGTTCCGCGCGAGCATAGGAAGCGGTGCGGCCATCGACCATCGACCAGCGACCGCTTATAATCAGCGGTTTCGGGACTTCCCATGGCGCGCACAAGTAGCGGTACCGGATATTTGGCCGGCGGCAAGTTCGTGCCGCGCAGCGACCTGCCGCACGTTTTGGGATGGAGCACGCCGACTGAATTCAGGCCATTATTTAGAGAAGAAGAACGGACGGAGACATCGATGACTAATATTTCTGAAATTCGCGGACGCCAGGTGCTGGATTCGCGCGGCAATCCCACGGTGGAAGCCGAGGTGTGGCTCTCGGGCGGCGCCGTCGGGCGCGCCATTGTTCCCAGCGGCGCTTCCACCGGCGAGCACGAAGCAGTGGAACTTCGCGACGGCGACCAGGATTTCTATCAAGGCCAGGGCGTGCTCAAGGCGGTGGAGCACGTGAACACCGAAATCGCCGACGTGCTCGCCAACATGGATGCCGCCGAGCAGCAAACCATCGACAACAAAATGATCGAGCTCGACGGCAGCGAGAATAAAGGCCGCCTGGGCGCGAATGCGATCCTCGCCGTCTCCATGGCGTGCGCGCGCGCGGCAGCCGAGGCATTCAAGCTGCCGCTCTACCGCTATCTCGGCGGCCTCAACGCCAACACCCTGCCGTGCCCCATGATGAACATCCTCAACGGCGGCGCGCACGCCGACAACAACGTGGACTTCCAGGAATTCATGGTCATGCCCGTCGGCGCCGAGACTTTCGACGAAGCTCTGCGCTGGGGCGTCGAAACATTTCATACCCTCAAGGGCGTGCTCAAGAAGCGCGGGTACAACACGTCGGTGGGCGACGAGGGCGGCTTCGCGCCGTCGCTGAAGTCCAACGTGGAAGCCATCGAGGTCGTGCTGGAGGCGATTACGCAGGCCGGCTATCGCGCCGGCGAGGACATCGCCATCGCCATTGATCCCGCGACCAGCGAGTTTTACCAGGACGGCAAGTACGTGTTCAAGAAGTCGGATCAGTCGGTGAAAAGCTCCGATGACATGGTGCGCTACTGGGCGAAGTGGGCGCGCGATTACCCCATCGTCTCCCTCGAAGACGGGCTGGCGGAAGATGACTGGGAAGGCTGGGCCGCGCTCTCGAAAGAATTGGGCGACCGCATCCAGTTGGTCGGCGACGATATTTTTGTCACCAATCCGGAGCGGCTGGAGCGCGGTATTGATCTCGGGGTGGCCAATTCCATTCTCATCAAGCTGAATCAGATCGGCACCGTCAGCGAGACGCTGGATTGCATTGATCTGGCGCGGCGCAACAGCTACACCTATGTGATCTCGCACCGCTCCGGCGAAACCGAAGACGCGTTTATCGCCGACCTGGCGGTCGCCACCGCCGCGGGCCAGATCAAGACTGGGTCGCTCTGCCGCACCGACCGCGTCGCCAAGTACAACCAGTTGCTGCGCATCGAGGAAGAACTCGGCGACGCGGCGCGCTTCCTTGGCCTGGAAGCGCTGAATTATCACGGGGGGATTGCAGGAGCGGGAGCATAGAACAAATTGGCCGCAGATGAACGCTGATGAATGCTGATCGTTGCATTCCATTACTGCAGTTGAATTCCATTACTGCACTTGTGGCACACGCGCCCTCGCGTGTGTGATTTTGAAATTGGTTTTCGGCCTTCGCGTCCTTTGCGGTTTGATTTTTCTTGATCCGTGTTCATCCGCGTAAATCCGCGGCAAGTTTTTTCTGAAAGCTGAGAGCTGATAGCTGATGGCTAAACCCAAACCTCTCGTCCTCATCATCCTCGACGGTTGGGGCTACGCGCCGCCGTCCAAAGCGAACGCCATTTCACTCGCGCGCAAGCCCACCTACGACAAGCTGCTCACCGACTATCCCAACACGCTCATCCACACCAGCGGGCGTTTCGTCGGGCTGCCCGACGGCCAGATGGGAAACAGCGAGGTCGGCCACCTCAACATCGGCGCCGGACGCGTCGTCTACATGGACATCACGCGCATTGACCTGATGATCGAGAAGGGCGACTTCTTCACCAATCCCGTTCTCATGGGCGCCATGAAGCATGCGCGCTCGGGCGGGCGGCGGCTGCACCTGTTCGGCCTGCTTTCCGACGGCGGCGTGCACTCCCTGAACACGCACCTGTACGCGCTGCTGCGCATGGCCAAGCAGAACGGCGTGGAGCGCGTCTTCGTCCACTGCTTCATGGATGGACGCGACACGCTGCCCACCAACGGCGCCGGCTACATCGAGCAGCTTCAGCAGAAGATGCGCGAGTATGGCGTCGGCAAGATCGCCTCCGTCGAGGGCCGCTACTACGCCATGGACCGCGACAAGCGCTGGGAGCGCGAGCTGAAGGCCTTCAACGCCATGGTGAAAGGCAACGGCGAGGCCGGACACTACATTGACCCGGTGCAGGGCGTGAAGGAGTCGTACAACCGCGGCGTTACCGACGAGTTCATCATTCCATTCGCCGTTACCGGCAACCGCGGTGAGCCGCTGGCCACCATCCGCGACGACGACGCTTGCATCTGTTTCAACTTCCGCGCCGACCGTGCCCGGCAGATCGCGCGCGCGCTTGCCCGCGAGAGCGGACTCGCCCCCAACGGCGGCCGCGAACTTCCCGACGCCGCCGGCCTGGACGCCACCATCCCGCGCAACGAGGTCCCGAAAAATCTGCACTACGTCTGCATGACGCAATACGACAAGGCGTTCACGCTGCCCTACGTCGTGCCTCCGGAGGAGCTACACAACATTCTCGCCAACATCATGGCGAACCTGAAGCTGCGCAACCTGCGCGTCGCCGAAACCGAGAAGTACGCGCACGTCACGTACTTTTTTAACGGCGGCATGGAGCAGCCTTTCCCCGGCGAAGAGCGCTCGCTGGTGCCGTCGCCGAAGGTCGCGACCTACGATCTCAAACCCGAGATGAGCGCGCCCGGGATCGCCGCAACCGTGGTCAACGCGGTGGAGAAGGGCGCCTTCGACGTCATCATCGTCAACTTTGCCAACGCCGACATGGTGGGACACTCCGGCAAAATTCCTCCGACCATCAAGGCGGTGGAAACCGTGGACGCCTGCCTGAGCGAAATCTGCCGCGCCGTGCGGCAGAAGGGCGGCGCGATCATCTTGACCGCCGATCACGGCAACGCCGAAATGATGATTGACCCCGCCAGCGGCGGCCCGCACACCGCGCACACCACCAATCCCGTGCCGCTCATCATCATCAGCGAAGCAGGGAAGAGCTTCGGCTTGCGCCAGGACGGCGCGCTTCAGGACATCTCTCCCACCATCCTCGCGCTGCTCGGCATTCCGCAACCGAAGGATATGACCGGGAAAGACCTGAGGATTATCGGGTGAACGGGTGATCGATGATCGTGATCTGAATGCAAAGAATCGCGGAGTGAATTAGTGAGTATCGCCACAGGAAGAGTCTGCGATGAACGGACAAAGCAGATTCGCTGATCTCATCATTCCCCATCTTCCGCTGATTGGATATCGTATTCATTATGATACGCACTACCTTCGCGCGGAATTGATGATGGTTATCGCGACGGTGTTTTCCTTTTGGACTCTTTGGACTATGCGTTCCGCTGGCACGCCCGAGGGTGTCGCACGAGTGCGCGAGTAACTCGCAGTTCTCTGGCAAGCAGCTGTTGCGTTCGGCTACGGCAGTCGCAGCCAACTAACGGGCTACAAATCGGTCACGGTCACAGGCAGATGTTGTTTCGAAAATCAGCGTGGTGCTTGAAGAGGCGGACGAGACGCTGTTCTGGCTTGAGTGCCTGCGCGACACCGAAATTATTCGCCCTGATCTTTTGCGGAAATATGTAACGAAGCCCAAGAACTTGTATCCATTTTCTCCGCTTCTCGTGAAACGGCGCGTTCTCACGGTCACAAGAACTAAAGCGAAGATCACCCGATCACCAGATCACCAGATCATGAAGATTCTGATTGTTGTCTATCATCCCTTCGAACTCTGGCAAGCGCCGCCGTGGTTTTCCGAGCGATTGCGCCAGGACTTTCCCGGCGTCGAAGTCGTACAGCGGAAGGAATACGGCGACATCGAAGACGATCTGCGCGACGCCGACATCGCCATCACCTGGTCGTTGCGTCCCGAGCAGTTCCGCGCCGCCCGCAAATTGCGCTGGATTCATTCCCCCGCTGCCGCCGTGCACGCGCTCCTGATTCCCGAAATTGTTGCGAGCGATGTGGTCGTCACCAACGCGCGCGACGTCCACGGACCGGTGGTCGCCGAACACGCCATCGCCTTGGTGCTCGCGCTGGCGAAGCGGCTTCCGTCCGCCTTTCGCTATCAGCAGGAGAGCACGTGGGCGCAAGACCAGATCTGGCGCGAGTCGCCGCATCCGCGTGAGATTGCCGGCGCGACGCTGGGGCTTGTCGGTCTGGGGAGCATCGGCCTGGAAACGGCGAAACGCGCCGCCGCGCTCGGCATGAAGGTGATTGCGGTTCGCGAGCACGCCGACAAGCCGCACCACGCATGCGTCTCTAAAGTATTTGTTCCTAGTCAAATAGACGAAATGCTTCGTGTTTCAGATTATGTGGTGCTGGCCGCGCCGCTGACCCCGCGCACGCGTGCCCTGATCAACCGTGATCGGCTGCGGCAGATGAAGCCTGACGCCTACCTGATCAATGTCAGCCGGGGCGCGCTCATTGATCAGGTGGCGCTTCTGGACACACTGAGCCAGCACCGCATTGCCGGCGCTGCGCTCGATGTCTTTGAAAAAGAGCCGCTCCCACCCGATTCTCCGTTATGGAAAACGGCCAACGTAGTCATCACCCCGCACACCGCGGCCCTCACCGACAAACTCTGGGAGCGTCATTACGTCCTGATTTCTGAGAACTTGCGCCGCTTCCTCGCCGGCGCGCCGCAGCTCAATATAGTCAACAAGGCCCGCGGCTACTGACACTCGCCCTCGGTTATAATGGGCACACTCTCTGGTCCAGGAAACCGCTTGGTGACGAATCTCCCAACCGCAAAGATGTGTCCGCTGCGCGCACAATTGACGCCGAGGACCGCATGGCTCCGGTAGGCGGGGACACCACTTTGGCGCGGACGCGAAAGTGGTTCGCGTCGCACCGCAGCTCGCGGCCGTTCCGTTACGGATTTGCGGCTGCCAGCGCGGTGGTGGCTTTCGGCATAACCTGGGCCATCCCGCCGTTGCGTGAGAGTACCGGGGCGTTGGCCTTGACGGCCGTCGTCCTGTCAGCCCTCTATGCCGGACTCGGGCCGGGCCTGCTGGCCACCGCCATATCGGTTGTTATCCTCGACACGTACTTTGTCCCGCCACACCCCTACCGGGTGCTGCCGGCCGCGGTGGCCGATATTGTGCGGTTGTCCGTTTTCGTGACGGTCGCCGTGCTGGTCAGCTCCTTAAGCGACAAGCGGCGTCGTGCCGAGAAGAAACTTCGCCAGCGCGAACAGTACTTCCGCCTGCTCATCGAGAACACTTCCGACATTGTCACCATCCTCGGCGCCGACGGCGTGATCCGCTACCAAACCCCGTCGCTGGAGCGCGACCTCGGCTATGCGCCCAATGAACTGGTGGGACAAAACGTCTTCATGTTCATAAGTCCGGAAGACCTTCCCCGGGTTGGCGCCAAGTTTCAATCCGGGGTGAACAAGCCGGGCGCAACCTCGCCGCCGGTCGAGCTCCGGTTCCGCGCCAAGGACGGTTCCTGGCGCACCCTGGAGTGTGTCGGGAAGAACTTGCTGGACGAGCCTTGGGTGGCCGGCATCGTGATCCATTCGCGCGACATCACCGCGCGCAAGCAATTGCTCATGGAACAAGCGGCCCGCCTCGAGGCGGAAGCTGCCCAGCGCCGTTTCCACGACCTGGTCGAAGGCCTCGACGCCATCGTGTGGGAGGCGGAGCCAGGCGGGCACTTCACGTTCGTCAGCCGCCGTGCCGAGCAGATCCTCGGTTACGCCCCGGAGCAGTGGGTGAAAAGCGACGGCTGGTTGCGGCACATTTTTGCCGAGGACCGCGAGCGCGTGCTCGACTTGCTGCGGCACCCTACGCCCGACGTCGCCAACGATTGCGAATACCGCGGCGTGAACTCCGCCGGACGCCTGCTCTGGCTGCGGATGATCGTGTACGCGTTGCGCGACGAGAGCGGCAGCGTGGGCCAACTGCGAGGCCTCATCGTGGATGTCACCGAGCGCCGCCAGGCCGAGGCCGCCTTGCGCACCAGCGAGCGGCTCGCCACGACGGGCCGTCTGGCGGCGTCCATCGCGCATGAGATCAACAATCCAATGGCGGCGGTCACCAACCTGATTTACCTGATCCAGAATGCCCCGGGAGTGGACGAGCCGGCGCGCCAGTATGCGCGGCTGGCCCAGGACGAACTCGCGCGCATGGCGCACATCACGCGCCAGATGCTGGGCTTCTATCGCGAGTCCGCCAAGTCCGTGTCGGTGCAGATCACGGAATTGCTCGACAGCGTCCTCGAACTTTACGGCCGCCGCATTCGCCACATCGAGAAGTTGTACGAGCCGGTGCCGCCGATCGATCTCTATCCCGGCGAAATGCGGCAGGTGTTCTCCAACCTGCTGCTGAACGCGCTCGACGCCGTCGGCGAAGGCGGGCGCGTGCGGGTGCACGTCTACGCTTCCGTCGACTGGCGCGACCCGCGGCGCTCCGGCGTGCGCATCGTCATCGCCGACAATGGCCCCGGCATCCGCCCCGAGTATTGCCAGAAAATCTTTGAGCCTTTCTTTACCACCAAGGGACAGAAGGGAACGGGCCTGGGCTTGTGGGTGAGCCAGGGCATCGTCGAGAAGCATCAGGGCTCGATTCGCGTCCACAGCGGCCAACAGCCGGGACGCAGCGGCACGTGTTTTTCCATCTTCCTGCCGCGAGCGCAGTCAGCCACCGCTCATGCCGCCGGCGCCGGCAGCGCTGCCTGAAATTCCGCCACCTGAAATTCCAAATTGGTCGCGCATCGGGCCTCTTCCCCCTTCGCGCCACGGCTGCGCATTGACCGCTGCCGCTCGTGTTGTTATCATCGCAGTGCGGGGTGGAGCAGTCTGGTAGCTCGTTGGGCTCATAACCCAAAGGTCGGTGGTTCAAATCCACCCCCCGCAACCAACCTCAAGCTCCACAAAAACAATCACTTGAATATGATCGCATGAGGCCCAACGGTCGTGTGCTGAGTTCCTTCTAGCTCCCGTTAACCGGAGGCTGATTTTCCGGGGCTATTTTCATTGAGCAGAATTGCTACGACCACGCTGTTCGCGGCGCGCTTTTGTCCGGAGACGGCTTGGGTGTAAATGTTCATCGTACTCTGGATATGCCGTGGCACGGGCACATGGGGCCACGCATGCGACTCTGGTCGCGGGGCGAGATTCTGCGAATAGTCCTGCGCGCTGGATCGAAAACTTGAGCATGCTGGCCGTCTAGCGAGCGGTGGAAGTTCAAGGCATGGGGAAACAGAAGCTGACCGATCTCATCACTCAGCTACCCACGGATTCGGGCTGGTCTCGAAATGACCTCGGTGTGCGTCGTCGGCACGCACTTGTACTTGGCATCAGTCATCCAAAGAGGATTGCTATTACGGTCCCTTGATCTTTTCTCACGCGATAGAATTACTCTATCAACGGACCGCACATTTCGGCACATCCAGCCCGATGGTCCTCGCCGGGATTGTGGATTCTCTATTTTCTTGTTTTTGCGTCATTCTTGGCAGCCGGAGGTTGGCTGGCTTACCGAGTATGGCCCAGACGTACCGCGCTACCGGCAACGGTCGCACCCCCGGTGATCCGGGCGGAAAACCGGCTGTGGTATCCCCTTGGGCCCGGTGTACTGCTTGCGGAAGTTGGACAATATCGCGATGGGTTGGATGCATACCTTCGATTCGACTTCATTCGGAGCCGTCCGACCGTGGACGAAACGGCTGTTTTTCTCACTGCAGATGAATCGGATCTCGGTCCCGATTACCGGATCGGCATTCTCGTTCCCAATAACGCCGTGACCGCCGTGCCATATCTGTCGGAACTGGAGCGCCGGGGAATCATTAGGGGATTCAAGTTGGCTTCGACACCTGCTTGGCGGCTTCCTTATCTGCGCCAGCAAACAGCCATCTTCATCGCCGCCTACAGTCGGCCCGTACGCCGAAAGCTCAACGAAATCGATCCGCACCATCTCGCCGCACCCGTAGCGCGGTTCATGCGGTTCAAGTCGAGCACGGACCCGCGAGTGAGGCTGCAGCCGGGATTCCCGGTCGGCAGCCTGACGCAGCAGCAAGCGACCGAGTTCGCGGCCGATGTTGTCTCCGTCGCCAAGTTCTATGCGCTGCCGCTCGATGTGTTCCTCGGCATCGGCGCAATGGAAAACAACTATCTCGATGTGCAGGGCGACCTGGAGCACACCACCTGGAAGCGGCGAGCCGAGCCAGGCGACATTGTGGTGAAGCGACGTCGCGGACGCGTTCTGGTCAAGAACTATTCCCTTGGCCCGTGGCAGATCACCCGGGAAACCCTGCGGTACGGACATGAGCTTTTTCTGCGTGACAAGCGCGACTATTCCACCCTGCCCGAGCGCCTCCGCCCACCAAAAGCTTTGAAGATCGACGGCGTGGATACGCATGTACTCACCACCTACGCTGGACTTCTTTTGAGGGACTTGCTGGACCATTTCGACGGCGATATCGAAAAAGCAGTCGGGGCTTACAACGGCGGGATCAGCAACCCCAATCTGCAGTACGCCGCCGGAGTTCAGCAGGTAGCACAGTACGCAAGGAAGATTCTGGAGCAGGTTGCGGCGCGCAATGCCGCAACCATTGCGAACGCGCGGTTCGTGAGTGTGGCGCGATCCAGGCCGAAACCGGTCCCACCCCGTTGACGAGAGGCGCGGCGAGCTTCGGAACTGGGCGACGACGGCACGAATGACCTTCTCGTGGGCGACGTGCTGCGCAGCAATGAACTTCAGGTCCGGTTCTTGAGCGAACACCTGGTTAACGTCCCGCTGATCGAGGCCAAAGAGCCACCAGCGGCGGCCTGAGCGGCGTAGTCGGAGAACACGAGACAGAACGCGATCCTGTACTGAAGCACAGACGGTAAAAGGGAGACCTTTGTCCCCAGGAAGCACGTGACGGATCAAACGACGAAGGACCTGATCCGTCAGTCGCTGGGGAATCTTGTCGATTGGACACAGGGAATTCAAGAAACTAAGCGGCCCCAAAGAGCGATCGCTTGACCGAAAGGCGACGCGTACCTTGCGACCAAATCGTGCCGGAACGCATCAACGAAGGGAGGCGGCTTGGAAAGGGAGTCCTTGGTGATCAGGTCCAGCGTTCCACGCTTCGCGCCCGGCGGCCCCGGAATTGAACCTCGATGGACGCGCGGCGCCAAAGTCGGTGTTGGAACCGCCTATTCCACCTCCAGCCGCGTCTGGTACACGCTCGATAGCGGCTGCGTGACCGAAGTTTATTACCCGACAATTGATTCACCGCAGATCCGTGATCTGCAATTCCTGGTCACTGATGGCGAGAGCTTCTTCCACGACGAGCGCAGGAATTTTGACGGTGATATCGATTGCATTTCAGAAGCGGCGCTCGGGTTCGAAGTTACCAATCGAGAGAAACTAGGTCGTTACACCATTCACAAGACAATTCTTGGTGATCCACACCAGACTTGCCTTCTCGTACGTGCCCGGCTGGAAGCGAGTCCGGAGCTGATGAAGAAGCTGCGAGTCTACCTGCTTTGTGCACCGCACCTTGAGATTGGGGGCTGGCATAACAACGGAGAGGTGCTGCGGTTACGAGGACAGACGGTTTTGGCCGCCCACAAGGGCAATACTTGGATGGTGATCGGCGCCTCCGTTCCGTTGACCGAGTGTTCCTGCGGTTATGTTGGCGTCAACGACGGCTGGACGGATCTGGCTGACAACTATCGCTTGGACTGGCAATACGAGGCCGCCCTGGACGGCAACATCGCTCTGACTGGCAGGCTCGATCTTTCCGGCGGCGCCGAATTCACGGTCGCTCTAGCATTCGGCACTACGAGGCACGATGCACTTAGCACTCTGGCGCAGTCATTGAGCATTCCGTTCGAGCAGATACGCGAAACTTTCGTCCGACAGTGGGAGCGGACCTCCAAGCGGTTTGCGCTGGCGGCCGGATCGAACAATTCCAAACTGTTCGAGCGCAGCGTCAATCTACTGCTCGCGCACGAGGACAAGACCTATCCCGGCGCGATGATCGCGTCGCTCAGTATTCCGTGGGGCGATGAAAAAAGCGATGACGAGCTGGGCGGCTACCATTTGGTATGGACGCGCGACATGGTGAAGTGCGTGAGCGCGTTGCTCGCGGTCGGTGATTTGAGCACACCGCTGCGATCGCTGATTTATCTCGCCGTGTCGCAGCGCGAGGACGGCGGTTTCTATCAGAATTTCTGGATCGATGGGCGGCCATACTGGCTGGGCGTGCAGTTGGACGAGGTCGCATTCCCGGTCCTCCTCGCCTGGCGACTGTGGAAACACGGGGCGTTGGGGAACTTCGATCCCTACGACATGGTTCGTCGCGCCTGCGGGTTCCTCATCCGAGAAGGTCCGGTCACTGCGCAGGATCGCTGGGAGGAAGCGAGCGGCTATTCGCCATCAACGCTGGCGGTCCACATTACAGCGTTGATATGCGCCGCCGAGTTCTTCGCGGACCGGGGCGACCCGGACACGGCCGAATTCGTCCGCGATTATGCTGATTTCCTTGAATCGCATATCGAACGTTGGACGGTGACGACGCAAGGGACGCTAGTGCCCGGGTTAACGCGTCACTACATCCGCATTAACCCGGCCGAGATCGGTCACTGCGAGGATGAGGATCCAAATTGTGGAACATTGATCTTGGCAAATCAGCGTCCCGGTGCTCGCTATGAGTTTCCCGCGAAAGAGATCGTCGATACCGGTTTCCTCGAACTGATTCGTTACGGTATTCGTAGCGCGGACGACCCCATCGTCCAGGACTCAATACGCGTGGTTGATGCCGTGCTCAAGGTCAACACGTCGTTCGGCCCCTGTTGGCGCCGCTACAACCACGATGGCTACGGCCAACGAGAGGACGGCGAGTCCTATAAGTTTTGGGGGATGGGCCGTGCGTGGCCGTTGCTGACCGGCGAGCGAGGCCACTACGAGATCGCTGCTGGCCGTGATCCTGGTCCCTATCTCCGCGCCCTTGAGAAGTTCGCTCAAGGCATAGGCCTGATACCTGAGCAGATCTGGGACGCGCCGGACCTGCCCTCGCAGTATCTCCGCTTCGGCGGACCGACCGGCTCAGCTCTACCTCTGCTATGGGCTCATGCCGAATACGTCAAACTGCAACGCTCGGCCGCGGACGGCAAAATCTTCGATTTAATTGAAGCGGCATCCGACCGCTATGTACGCGGCGGCGGGAAACGCCACGCGATAGAGGTTTGGAAATTCAATCGTCAGGTGCCAACGGCCGCTGCCGGCACGCGCCTGCGCGTACAAGCGAACTCTCCGTTCTTGCTGCATTGGACGAGCGACGAATGGCAGCATTCGACCGATACGCGGTCGAGAGCCACGGGGGTAGGGATTGAGTTTGTCGACCTCCCGCTGCCTGAACAGAACGCACCGATTCGGTTCACGTTTTTGTGGGTAAACGAGAACCGATGGGAAGGCAAGGACTACAAAGTTGAATTGCAGGCCCGCGCCGACACGCGGGTCAGAAGGGCAGCATATGGCGAACACGCAAGCAACGTCGCATGAGCCTCGTGTTGGTGCGCCAGCGGTAATGATCGAGTCGAACACCGCTGCCCGCGTTCAGCGCGGCGCACCCGCGGCCGAAAAGGCGCAGGAACAACTTGAACGGCTCTGCATCAACACCCTCCGGACGCTGGCGATGGATGCGGTGCAGAAGGCCAACAGCGGTCATCCCGGCACCCCGATGGCGCTGGCGCCGGTAGCGTTCGTGTTGTGGGATCGCCATCTGCGGCACAACCCGGTCAATCCTCGGTGGCCAAACCGCGACCGGTTCATCCTCTCGAATGGCCACGCCTCCATGCTGCTGTATTCGCTGCTGTATTTGACCGGTTATGGCCTGACGCTTGAGGAATTGAAAAACTTTAGGCAGTGGGGTTCGCGTACACCCGGCCATCCGGAATACGGGCTGACTCCGGGCGTGGAAACAACCACAGGCCCGCTAGGGCAAGGCGTGGCGAATTCGGTGGGCATGGCCATCGCAGAGCGGTGGCTGGCTGCGCACTTCAATCGCGACGGCCAGAAGTTGATTGACTACCGCGTGTACGCCTTCTGCGGCGATGGCGATCTCATGGAAGGTATTTCACAGGAGGCCGCCTCGGTCGCCGGTCACTTGGGTCTGTCGAATCTCATTTGGATCTACGACAACAACCGCATCACCATCGAAGGCCACACCGCGCTGGCATTTTCGGATGACGTTGCGACTCGTTTTCTGTCCTACCACTGGAACGTGCTGCGGGTAGGAGATGCGAACGATCTCGAACTCCTCGACGTGGCGATCCGAACCGCGCAAAAGGAGCAGGAGCGCCCGTCGCTGATCATCGTGGACAGCCACATCGCCTGGGGCGCACCCAACAAGCACGACACTTCCGCTGCGCATGGCGAACCGTTGGGCGAAGAGGAAATCCGCCTAACGAAAGCCGCGTACGGCTGGCCGCCGGACGAACACTTCCTGGTTCCACCCGAAGTGCTCGGGTACATGCACAAGGCCACCGAGCGCGGTGACCAATGGGAGCGGGAATGGACCAATGTGCTGGCGCAGCTTCGCAACAACGATGCTGGTCTGGCCGCCGAATGGGATCTGATGCAACGGGGAGAGCTTCCGCTCGGCTGGGACACCGATATTCCCAAGTTTCCCACTGACCCGAAGGGTAAAGCGACGCGAGACACGGGCGCGTCAGTGGAGAATGCGATCGCGAAACAAGTTCCGTGGCTGGTCGGTGGATCGGCAGATCTGGCGCCCTCGACCAAAACTTTGATTGCCGGAGCCGGCGATTTCGAAAGTGACGATTATCGCGGCAGAAACTTTCACTTCGGCATACGAGAACACGCGATGGGCGCCATTCTCAACGGCATGGCGTTGTCCAAGCTGCGCGTGTTCGGCTCGACCTTCCTGATCTTTTCCGACTACATGCGCGCGGCGATCCGGCTCTCTGCGCTCATGGACTTGCCGGTTATCTACGTGTTCACGCACGACTCGATCGGGCTGGGCGAGGACGGGCCGACGCACCAACCGATCGAGCAGCTGATGTCGTTGCGTTTGATCCCGCGACTGGTGGTAATTCGTCCCGCCGATGCGAACGAGGCGGCCGAAGCGTGGCGTGTGGCAATGCAGGCAAAGGAGCAGCCTGTCGCGCTCGTGCTCACGCGGCAGGCCGTGCCAACCTTTGATCGCGCAAAGTACGCCAGTTCCGAAGGGCTGCGGCGCGGGGCATACGTTCTGGCCGATTCCTCGGGAGAGCCGCAAGTCATCTTGATGGGTAGCGGCTCGGAGGTGCAGCTGTGCGTGAAGGCGCACGAGCAGCTGGCGGCTGAAGGCATTCGCAGTCGCGTGGTCAGCATGCCTTCCTGGGAGCTGTTCCAGCAGCAACCCTCGGAATACCAGGACAGCGTCCTGCCCCCACAAGTGCACGCGCGCGTCGCTGTGGAGGCCGGCACAGGTCTGGGCTGGCGCGAGTACGTCGGTTCCGACGGGCGCGTAATCGCCCGGTACGACTTTGGGGCGTCTGCACCCATTAAGGATCTGCTTACGCATTTTGGGTTCACGCCGGAGCGAGTTGCCAGCGAAGCTCGCTCGCTGGTGACGAGGTAGTCATGCGCATTGCCGTCGGAGCGGATGGATAAGGAGTACTTGTATGGGCACGACCACGGCGATAAAGACGGCGGAATTCGGTGTCATCGGTCTTGGTGTTATGGGCCAAAACCTGGCGCTCAACATCGAAGATCACGGCCAGAGCGTGGCCGTGTGGAATCTGGAAACGGAATGGGTGGACCGCTTTGTCGCCGAGAACGGCGCCCGCCAGATGATCGGCACAAAGACCTTGCACGATTTCGTGCATTCGCTGGCACGGCCGCGGCGCGTGCTGATGATGATCAAGGCTGGCGAAGCGGTCGACGAGATGCTGCGCAAGCTAGCGCCGTTTTTGGCTCCGGGCGATATCGTCATCGACGGCGGCAACTCGTTCTTCAAAGACACGCAGCGGCGTGAGAACGAGATGCGCACCGAGGCCTTGAATTTCTTTGGCATGGGAGTATCCGGCGGCGAGGAAGGCGCGCGCCACGGTCCATCGCTAATGCCCGGCGGCAGCCGCGACGCCTATGAGCACGTCCGTCCCGTGCTGGAAGCAATCGCTGCCAAGAGCGATTCCGGCCCGTGTGTCACTTATGTCGGACCCGACGGTGCTGGCCACTTCGTCAAGATGGTGCACAACGGCATCGAGTACGGCGACATGCAGTTGATCGCCGAGGCGTACGACTTGCTGCGCAAGAGCCTCGGACTGCAAGCGGCGGAGCTCGCCAACATCTTTACCGACTGGAACCGCGGACCCCTGGAGTCGTACCTGGTCGATATTACCGCGCAAATCTTCGCTGTCCCCGATGCGAAGACGGGAAAGCCGCTCGTTGACGTTGTCCTGGATCGCGCGGGACAGAAGGGCACCGGCAAATGGACGGTGCAGATCGCGCTCGATCTCGGGGTTCCGATTCCGACGATAGCGGCGGCGCTTGACGCGCGCATTCTCTCCAGCATGAAAGAGGAGCGGGTTGCCGCCAGTCAGCAGTACGGGCGTCCATCGTCGCGTTACACGGGTGACAAAGGCGAGTTGATCGACTCGGTGCGCGACGCGCTCCGCGCCGCCAAGATCTGCTCCTATGCACAGGGCATGAGCCTGATCCGCGCGGGTTCGCAAGAATACCGCTGGGGGATCGACCTGCGCGAGATGGCACGCATTTGGAAGGCAGGCTGCATCATTCGCGCGCGTCTGCTCGACGACATCATGCATGCGTACGAGCGCCGTCCGGACTTGCCAAACCTGCTGCTCGATGGAGAATTCCAGCGGGTGATCACCGCTGCTGAGCCGGGCTGGCGGCGCGTGGTGGGTATTGCGGCATCTTTGGCCATTCCGCTGCCCGCGATGTCGGCGTCGCTCGCCTATTTCGACGCCTACACGTCGGCGAATCTGCCGCAGAACCTTACCCAGGCACAGCGCGACTACTTCGGAGCGCACACCTATCAGCGCGCCGATGATCCATCGGGCGCATTTGTCCACAGTGACTGGCAAGCCCTGATCACCAAGAAATCCGGAGGGAAGCAATGAGCGCCATCTTCGAAGCCACTCCCATGGATCGCACCACTGTGACGCAACTACCCAAAGGCGATTCCTGCGTGCTGGTCATCTTTGGCGCATCCGGCGACCTGACGCGCCGCAAGCTGATTCCAGCACTCTACGACCTGGCGTGCATCGGCTGCATGAATCCCAAGTTCGATGTCATCGGCATCAGCCGCACGCCAATGACGTCCGAAGCGTTCCGCGCCCGCATGCGCGAGTCTGCCGCAGTTTCCAAGGAAGGCCGCGACTTCACCCCAGAGCAATGGGCCGACTTTGAGAAACGGCTGTCTTACGTTGCAGGCGATCTGAATGACGCCAACTTCTATCCTCGGTTGCGGGCGCAACTCGATGAGGTGCGCGCTGCGGGCGGAAGTGCCAATCACCTGTTCTACGTCTCGACCGCAAGTTCCGTAGCCGGTCCGATCATCGAAGGTCTGGGTGCCGTTGGGCTGAACCGCAATCCGAATGGCTGGTCGCGGATCGTCCTCGAGAAACCCTTCGGCCGCGACCTCGGCACCGCGCGCGAACTGAACGCGACCGTGCTGCGCACGTTCTCCGAGCGGGACGTCTATCGCATCGACCACTATCTCGGGAAGGAGACCGTGCAGAACATGCTGGTCTTCCGCTTTGCGAACTCGCTCTTCGAGCCGGTGTGGAATCGCAACTATATCGATTACGTGGAAATCACGGCCGCCGAGACCGTCGGCGTCGAAAACCGCGCAGCGTTTTATGAGGAGACCGGTGCGCTGCGCGACATGGTAGCGAACCACCTTCTGCAACTGCTCGCGATTACCGCGATGGAGCCGCCAATCGCCTTTGATGCCGATGCGGTACGGGAGCAGAAAGTGCAGGTGTTTCGCTCCATCCGCCCGATGACGCGGGATGAGGTGGCACGCCGCACGGTTCGCGGCCAGTACGGTCCCGGCGACATTGATGGGCAACCGGTTCCGGGATACCGGCAGGAGCCAGGAGTCAGTCCAAATTCGTCCACCGAAACCTTTGTTGCCATCGAATTCCATGTCGATAACTGGCGCTGGGCCGGCGTGCCGTTTTATGTGCGCACGGGAAAGCGGTTGCCGCGCCAATTTACCGAGGTCCGGGTGCACTTCAAACGCACGCCGCAGGCGTTGTTTTCGCGCACGCCCGACGAGCAGATTGAGCCGAATGTGGTAGTAATCGGCATCCAGCCGGACGAGGGAATCGTACTGCAATTCGGCGCCAAGAAGCCGGGCAGCCAGATGCAGGTTGTTCCAGTCCAGGCAAATTTTTCCTATCGCACGGCTTTCGACGGGAACGCGCCCGTCGCCTACCAAACCCTGCTGCTCGATGCCATGCGTGGTGATCCCACGCTGTTTACGCGCGGCGACGAGATTGAGGCGGAATGGAGCATCATCACGCCAATCGAGGAGGCATGGGCACAACTGCCGCCACCTGATTTTCCGAATTACGCTGCCGGCAGCGAAGGTCCCGCGGCAGCCAATGAGCTGATCAGTGAAGAATTGCGCGGCTGGCACACGATGGCGCCCGCGCTGCGCCGCGCCGCCTAGCCAGTTTTTGTGTTTGGAGGGAACCATGAGCACGGCACCGAGAGCGGAACCCCGCGGCGAGCTCCGCGTATATGCCGATCGTGAACAGCTCGCCAGCGCCGCGGCAGAGCTGTTCGTCAAGACCGCGGCGGAATCGATCGCAGCGCGGGGCTGTTTCCGGGTAGCGCTATCCGGTGGATCGACACCGCGCCGCGTTTACGAGCTATTGGCGACTGAAGCCTTTAGTCGGCGCGTCGATTGGGACCGTGCAGACATTTTCTGGGGAGACGAGCGCTACGTCCCTGCGGAAGACCGCGACAGCAACTACCGCATGACTCACGAGGCGCTGTTGCGGCACGTCCCAGCGCCTGCGGCAAATATTCACCGGGTGCCGACGAATATCAGTCCACCTTCGGCTGCTGCCGACGCGTATGAAGAAGATATCCGGCAATGCTTTCGGGACTCCGTTTCCGTGCCGCAGTTCGATTTTATCTACCTTGGACTTGGCGCCAACGGCCATACGGCATCACTGTTTCCTCGGTCTCAGGCGCTGCAGGAAAGAGCGCGGTTGGTGGTCGCCGACTTTGTACCCGAGGTAGATGGGTGGCGGATCAGCATGAGCGCGCCTCTCCTAAACCACGGACGCACCGTGGCGTTCTTGATTGCGGGCGAGGAAAAAGCAGAGGTGCTGCGTGAGATCCTGCTCGGCCCTCCTGACCCCGATCGTTTGCCCGCACAGCTCATTGCTCCCGAAGGCAAGCTGCTCTGGCTGGTGGACGGCGCTGCTGCGGCGCTGGTCTCGGACGCCATCCACGAACAACGGAGCGCTTAGATGGCGACGCAAAGCATGCAAAGCGGCTGACGCCGATTACATCACCGGCAGCACCGTGTTCGTGGATGGCGGCCTGCTCTGGTCGTACGAGGAGCAGGAGGACCCGTGTTTCATGGTGAAAGAAATGAGGTCCTTGTGGGGAACAACATTCGTCTGGTGATTGCCGATGTGGATGGCACGCTGGTCACGCAGGACAAGATACTAACGGCCCGCGCGATCGAAGCCGTCAAGCGACTACGCGATGCGGGCATTGCGTTCAGCATTACCAGCGGCCGGCCACCACTTGGCATGCAGATGTTGATCGATGCGCTTGCGCTCACCGAACCTATCGCTGCCTTTAATGGTGGCGTGCTTGTTCATCCCGACTTTTCCGTGATTTCGCAAAGCTTCGTACCGGCGGATACAGGCGCCAAGATCATCACCTCGATCCTGCGCCACGGTCTGGATGCATGGGTTTATACCCATCGTGACTGGCTGGTGCGCGACGCCAATGGTCCGCACGTTGCGCGCGAACAATGGACAGTAAGGTTCGCTCCCAAAATAGTCCCCGATTTCGCACCGCACATGGAGCGCGTGGCCAAGATCGTCGGCGTCAGTGACGATTACACAGCGGTCGCTGGGTGCGAAGCCGACGTGCAACACGACTGCGGCAACCTCGTCTCGGCTGCGCGTTCGCAGCCGTATTACTTGGACGTCACGCATCCCGACGCCAACAAGGGTCACGTGGTCACCGCCCTTGCGGAGGCGCTGTCCATCCCGCCAGCTCAGATTGCGACGATCGGGGACATGCCGAACGATGTGCTTATGTTCCGGAAAAGTGGGGTCAGCATTGCGATGGGGAACGCCAGCGCCGACGTGCAACGCCAGGCGCAATTCGTGACTACCTCGAATGAAGAAGAAGGATTCGCGAACGCGATGGAAGCGTTCATTCTTGGAGGCCGCCACGAAATTGTAGTGGCGGCATCGTGACAGCGATGATCGTGCTTCGCCCATGACTTCAGGCGGAGGGCATGCCCTCGATACGTTGTTGAGGGACGTCCTCACAGGAACGTGTGACGTGCATCACAGCCTTCGGTGAGACTGGTGCGCAAAACTGGCCTCGCTGCCGCCGGTGAGGGTGGGGGCCATCCATATCAAGATCACCTTGTGCCGCAGCTCCGGCTCGACCTATGTCGGTCGGCGCAAGCCCAATGAGCAGGTGAAGTTATGCAATCTCTGCTGTGGCACCTGACCAACCGCACAGCCGAAACCTTGCTTATCTTCAACCTCTTTCACCTGCTGCTGGCCGGGTTGGCGTTCATGGTGCTGGTGTACCAGCGCGTCAACCGGGGGGTCCGGGGCCGGCCGGAACGGCTGATCGCGATTGCCTTCGCCACCCTGGTACTGCACTTTGCGCTGCTGACGCTGCGCTTCGCGGTGGCGTTCTTTCTCCATCAACAGGTGCGGCTGGCAGGCGTCGAGCGGTTTTCGCACGGATTGCTGGTCGCCGGCGTGCTGGTCATGGTTGCCGCCTACCTGGACGCGGCCAAGCGCAAGGTTTTTCCCGGGCTCATTGCCGGACTGCTGGCGGTGTTCGGCTTGGTGGTGATTGACCTGGTCGCGGCTGGAGTCGCGAACGGCGCGATTGAGGGCACACATTCCTGGGCGACGCTGGTCAGCGATGGCCTCGCCGTAGCAGCGCTGCTGCTGCCAGTCCGGGCGGTTTTGCGCGGCGATCTCGGCCGGAACGGCCGTGTGTTTCGCCTGGTGGCGCTGATCAGCCTGGCCATGGTCTTCGTGCTGCACGCGGCGCCGACTCTAGCGCCGGCGAGTAACAGCGTGTTCCTGTGGAACCTGCAGGAGCAACTGATGTCGCTCGCACTGTTTGCCTTTACGTGGGCAGTGGGCGAGCGCTCGCAACATTTGCTGGACAGGGTGTTTGTGCGCCTCAACCTTACGTTTCTCATCCTGGCCAGCCTGATCATGCTGATCACCGCCGGGATGGAGAAGTACCAGTACTTCCGGCTGGCGGAAGAACGGTCGGTGAACCTGGCCGAGTTCCTGCGCGGCCACTACCTCTACTACCACGAGCGTGGCGAGACCATGCCGCAGATCTTCGATCATCCCGAAGTGCTGCGGCGGGTGGTGGCGGAGTTCGGCAGCCTGCCGGAATTGCGCGAGGTGAACGTTTATGCGAACGGGCAGCGCGCGGCGTTCCGCTACCTGCCGGATTGGGAGGTGAAGGAAACCATCACCGCCGACGATGCGTCCACCAGCGCACCGGCTGACACCGCGCTGCGCAACAGCTTCCAGATGATCCGGCTGCCGATCCACGAAGGGGCGAAGGGCGAACGCATCGAGTTCGTGGGAACGCTCGACTACGTGAACAACTATATCGGCAAGTACATCATCTTCATTTATTGCGCGTTCACCGTGATGCTGGGGCTGGGGACGGCGATCATCGGAATCATCGTGGTGGACACCGACCGTCAACTGAAGCGGCGGTATGCCGAACTGCAGCAGACGCAGCAACAATTGGCGCAGGCGGCGAAGCTGGCCTCGATCGGGGAGCTGGCGGGCGGAATGGCGCACGAGATCAATAATCCGATCACCAGCATCCTGGCGCTGGCCAGTCACATGGCGGAGCGGGAAAACGGCGCCCTGACGCCGCGCAGCCGCAAGAGCCTGCAGACGATCGTCAAGCAGGCGGAGCGGGTGGCGAACCTGGTCGGCGGGCTGCTGAGTTTTTCGCGTCAATCGCAGTTGCACATCGGCGAACTCCAGGTGCGCGAGTTGCTGGACACCGCGCTCGACCTGGTGCATTTCCGCATCGAAAGCGGCTCGATCAAAGTGGTGCGCGAAATTCCCCCGGCTTTACCGGCGGTGCCAGGCGACGCCAGCCGGCTGACGGAAGTATTCGTCAACCTGCTTACGAATGCGGTTGACGCGATGCCGGGAGGAGGCACGCTCACGGTGCGCGCGCTGCACTGCACGGAAGACGGCGCCGTACGCGTCGAGGTGCAAGACACCGGGTCGGGCATCGAGCCCGAAAACCTGCCGCGAATCTTCGATCCCTTCTTCACGACCAAAGCGCCGGGACGCGGTACCGGGCTGGGACTGTCCATCAGCCATGGTATCGTCAAGGACCACGGTGGCGAAATCTGGGCCCGCAGTGAACCGGGAGTGGGCACCACCGTGGTAGTTTCGCTCTCCGTAGGGGTGAATCAGTATGAATCAGCATGTGTTGATCATTGACGACGACGAAGCCGTGTTGCAGAGCTGCGAAACGATCCTGGAAGACGCGGGTCACCGAGTGACGCTGGCGTCCACGCCGGAAGCCGGGCTGGAAGCGATCCGCGAGAATACCTTCGATCTGGTGCTGCTCGACTTCAAGCTGCCCGGCATGAGCGGCCTGGAAGTGCTGGAGCGCGCCTGCAAGATCGATTCCGGCCTGGTGGTGATCATGTTCACCGGCCACGGCACGTTTCAATCGGCGGTCGAGGCGGTGAAGAAGGGCGCGTTCAACTACATCACCAAGCCGTTCACGTCGGCGCAGTTGCTGGCGGAAATCGAGCTGGGCCTGGAACACCGGCGCCGGATGCAGGGCGATTCGCCCGAGCTGCAGCATCTCGAGCAGTGCTGCCCGCTGCACCGGATCGTGGGCCGCAGCGAAGCCCTGCAGAGAGCGCTGGCGACCGTCGCCAAAGTCGCCCCGTGCGATGCCGACGTACTGGTAACCGGGCCGAGCGGAACCGGGAAGGAGTTGGTCGCACGCGCCATCCATGCCAACAGCGCGCGGCGCGACCAGGCGTTTGTCCCCGTAGATTGCGCGGCGCTGCCCTCGAACCTGCTGGAAAGCGAACTGTTCGGCCACGAGAAAGGCTCCTTCACCGGCGCCAACCAGGCCAAGCGCGGGCTGCTGGAGATGGCCAACGGCGGCACCGTCTTCTTTGACGAAATCGGCGAAATGAATGCCGAGCTGCAGGCGAAACTGTTGCGCGTGCTGCAGGAGCGCGCGTTCCGGCGCGTCGGCGGCGAGAAACTGATCGAGGTCAACATTCGCGTTGTCTGCTGCACGAATCGCAATCTGGAAGCCGAAGCGCGCCAGGGCCGTTTCCGCCAGGACCTGCTGTACCGGCTCAACGTGGTCACCATCGCGCTGCCGCCGCTGCGCGAACGCGCCGGCGATGTCGCCATCCTGACGCAACATTTCATGCAGAAATTCTGCCAGGCCGCGAACAAGGGTCCGGTCCAGATCAGCCCGGACGCCCTGCAAGCTCTCGAACATCACGATTGGCCGGGGAACGTGCGCGAATTGCGCAACGTGGTGGAGCGCGCGATCGTGATGTGCGAGGACCACGCGGTGCGCCTGCGCGATTTGCCGGAAGCGCTGCGTCAGCGCGGCGAGGACGCGCGCGTTGGGCCAGGATACAAGGCGATGCGCGAACAGTGGGTTGATGTTCAGGGCCGGCAATACCTGGTGTCGCTGCTGCAGCGGCATCACGGGAACGTATCGGCAGCGGCGCGCGAGGCGCAGATCAGCCGCAAGTCGCTCTACGAGTTGCTGCACCGCTTCGAGATCGAGCCGCGGCAGCCTGGCGCCGATCCGCCCGCACCAAGTGTTTCCTCCGCGTAACACCCACCGTGGGCTGTTACCTCCACGTAACACTTCCCATCGTCGGGGAGGAGTGCGTCTTTCCGGAGATCGCTGCAAGCTCCTGAAAATGTAGGCTGATTTTAAGTTCTCCTCGGCGGCGCCGCCCGGCACGCAACGTGCAATTCATCTTCCCGGCACACAACCCCACAGGAAAGGGCCGGATGCGATTCGGACATCAACGCGGTTTCTGGTGGGCAGCGATTTTGATTTTCGCTGCCGGATCCGCAACCGCCGGGACCCTCGAGGGCCGCGTGCAGACGCACGATGCGAAGCTCGACTTGGCGGGATTCGTAGCCTACGTGGACGACGTTGCTGGGCCCTTTCCTACCCCTGACCGGGTGGTCCTGATGGACCAGAAGAGTCTGCGGTTTGTGCCGCACGTGCTGGCGATCCAGGTGGGTACGACCGTGGAGTTTGCCAACAGCGACCCGCTGGCGCACAACGTGTTCTCCATCTCCAGCCCGAAACGTTTCAACCTCGGTTTGTACGGACGCGGAACGAGCCGGCGCATGAAGTTCGACCAGCCCGGCGTCGTGCAATTGCTGTGCAACGTGCACCAGGAAATGTCGGCGTTCATCGTGGTGGTGAAGAGCCCGTATTTCGCGCGCACGGCGGCCGACGGAAGTTTTCGGATCGACAACGTGCCGGCGGGGCGCCATCGGGTGCGCATTTGGCACGAAGCGATGGACGAGCGCAGCTACGAGGTCGTGGTGGCGGCGGCGGGCATAACCAGGAAAACGATCCGCCTGGATTGAGCAGGAACAGAGATGACATCGGAGAGTCGCAAACGCGAAGTGCTGCATACCGAAAGCGAGGGGCAGGTTCTGCTCAATCCGCAGCAACTGCTGCCGGGCGTGGATTACCTGTACTGCCCCGACTGCGGACATCACGTGGGCAGCATTCGCCTGCAGCCGGGAGTTTGGGAAGTGCAGTGCTCGCGCTGTGTCGGCGAGTGCGGATTGTGCGGCTGCAAGACGACCGGGACCTGCCACGGCAAGGACGGCGCGCCGGTGCAGACGCACACCTACGTAAGCGGAAGAAAGTAACGCAAGGAAGCGACGAACCCAACCCGCGGCGCGGATATAACGGTTGGGTCAGGTCGTAAACGGAGGCGCTGATGCGCAAACAACCTGCGGCAATCATGATTGTGTTCGTATTTGCCCTGCTCTTGACCGTGGCGCTGGTGACACCGCCGCAGGCGAACGGGATTCCGGCGTTCGCCCGCAAGTACCAGACCTCTTGCACCACGTGCCACGACGACTTTCCGCACCTGAACGACTTTGGCAAGGCGTTCAAGGACGCGGGTTTCAAGTTTCCCAGCGATGACGAGAGCTTCATCAAGGTGCCGCCGGTGCTGCTGGGGGCTCCGGCGCAGAAGGAGCTCTGGCCGAAAACCGTCTGGCCCGGCGTCATGCCCGGCATGCCGCCGATCGGGCTGCGGATGAACAACTTCTTTCAGGTCGTGGGTCGAAATCGCGGCAATTTTGCCCCGGTGGGCGCGGGATTTGTTCCGCGGACCGATTTCGAGCCCGGTCTGTTCAGCATCTTCACGGCGGGCAATTTCGGCAGCGACATCGCTTTCTGGGTGGACGACGACCTCAGCGTCGCCGGTTCGGGCGGCAACGGCGGGCTGGGCGACGGCTACCTCCGGTTCGTCAACATCGGGCGCTTCCTGCATCTGCCCAAAGACGCTCTCCACCTGCGCGTTGGGCAATTCGAGTTGGAACTGCCTTTCTCGCCGGCGAGGAGCTGGAACCTCAGCCCGTGGGACATTTACGATCAAGCCGCGATTGGCGCCATTAATCCGAACCTCAGCCAGCAGAACGTCAACAACGGGTTTGCCATGTCGAGCGCCGCCCAGGGGGTGGAGTTCAGCGGCGGGCATCACTATGGCGGCTACTTCTGGGCGCTGGCGATTGTGAACCAGAACGCCGGGTCGCAAACCATCGACAGCAGCGGCCTGGTGCCGTCTGCTCTGGGCGCCAACAGTGGCGGCCTGGGATTCTTTTCCGATGCCAACTTCAAGGACATCTACGGACGTTTCGCGTACCGCTTCAACCTGGAGCGGGATCGTGAAAGCCGCCGGGCAATTCAGGCGGCCGGAGCGATGGGCCCGCGCACGCACACCTATCTCACGCTGGGCAGTCTGTACTACTACGGGCGCTCGGTGCAGCGGTTCGTGGGCGCGGATGCGCTTGGCAACGCCGTGGCTCTGACTGCACGCGAGCCGTTTTATCGCGTGGGCGGCGATTTCGATTTCAATTACCGCAACTTCAACCTCTTCGGCCAGTACCTGTACGGCCGCGACCACAACCTGCTGCCCTTCGACTCGACAGGAGCGCTGATCCCGCTGCCGGTGGCGACGGGAGTAGAAGCGGTGCCGGTGGGGTTCGTACGCAGTACACCGGCGACGTTCAGCGGCGGCTTCCTGCAAGCCGACTACATGCCCCTGCCATGGATGATGCTGATCATGCGCTATGACGGGGTGAACTCCTGGGCGGACTTCGCCAACGGGCAAGAGTCGATCACCGCCGGCGCACTCGGCCAAGGGGTGAACTTCTTCGGTCCGGCGCAGCACACGCGTAACCGCTTCACACCGGGCGTGCAGTTCCTGATTCACGCCAACATCAAGGCCTCGTTCGAATACCAGTTCCGCCCGCAGCAGCAGGTCGCAGCCGGCGTTAACCCAATCACGGGCTTGCCGGTCACGATCGCTCCGTTCCGTACCAACACGGCCACGGCCGGACTGGAATTCGTGTACTGAACCGCGGAGGTGTGGCGCGCCACGTGTGCGCCGCACCTCCCACAAAGTTTGGAGGAATGACACGCATGAAACGCACTCTTGCAATTGTCCTGGCAGTCCTCATGGTTTCCGCCGTCGCTCTGGCAGGCACGCTGAGCGGCAAAGTGAGCGGCGCCTCCGGCGTATCGGTTGTCTACGTGGACACGATCGCGGGCAAGACATTCCCCGCACCGGAAAAACACGTGCTCATCGATCAGAAAGGGTTGATGTTCCAGCCGCACATCGCGGTTGTGCTGGTAGGCACGACGGTTGACTTCCTCAACAGCGACGCCGTCGCCCACAACGTTTTCTGGCCTAACATCTCCGGCGACAAGAAGGCGGGTCACAATCTCGGCACCTGGCCCAAGGGCGAAAAGAAGGCCTTCAAGTTCGACAAAGCCGGCGTGGTGCCGCTGCTGTGCAACGTCCACCCGGAGATGTCCGGCTACCTCATCGTGACGCCGACGCCGTACTACGCGGAGACGGACGCGCAGGGCAACTACAAAATCGCCAACGTGCCGGACGGCGATTACAAGGTGGTGGCGTGGCACGAGGGCGCGAAGCCGGCTTCGAAGCAGGTTGCCGTCAAGGGCGACGCCAAGGCGGACTTCACGGTGACCAAGTAGGAAACGACAGGCGATTGGGCGACGGCAATGGAGAAGCGATTCAGCGACAAGAAAGTGGACCGGGATTGGCTGAACACCAATTTCCCGTGCATGATGGCGTGCCCGGCGCATACCAACGCCGGGCGCTACGTCTCGCTGATCGCCGAAGGCCGATTCGCTGAAGCGTACAAGGTCGCTCGCGATCCCAACCCAATGGCTTCCATCTGCGGCCGCGTCTGCGCGCACCCGTGCGAGACCGCGTGCCGGCGGGGCGAGATCGACAAGCCGATCGCGATCCGCGCCCTGAAACGTTTTCTCACCGAGCGCTATGGGCCGGAGTCGCGGCATCGCAGCGACCTGGCGCCGGTGGCCGCCGAGCCCAACGGTTTCAAGGTGGCCATTATCGGCAGCGGTCCGGTTGGGCTGTCGGCGGCGCACGACCTGGCGCTGCTGGGGTATTCGGTAACCATCTTCGAAGCCGCGCCCGTGCCGGGCGGGATGCTGTATCTCGGGATTCCCGAGTACCGCCTGCCGCGCGACGTGGTGGAAGCGCAGGTGCGCGAGATCCTGGAGACCGGCGACATCACCTTGAAACTCAAACACGCGGCGGGGCGCGATTTCACGGTCGGAGACCTGCGGTGCCAGGGTTTCGACGCGGTGCTCATCGCGGTGGGCGCCCACCGCAGCCGCGACCTCAGCATCCCGGGCGTGGATCTGGACGGCGTGCACAAGGGCATCGATTTCCTGCTCAACGTCAACCTCGGCTACAAATTCACCATCGGGAAAAAAGTGATTGTGGTGGGCGGGGGAAACGTCGCCATGGACGTTGCCCGTTCCGCGGCGCGCGAGGTGGTGAAACAGCACGCCGAGGGCGAGATTGTTCCCGACGACGACAACATCGCCGCCGTGGCCACGCGCGAGATGGTGGACGTCTCGCTCTCCGCGCTGCGCATGGGCGCCAGCGAGGTCCACATCGTCTGCCTGGAGAAGCGGCACGAGATGCCGGCGGCGCTGGAGGAGATCGAGGAAGCGGAGACCGAGGGGATCATCATGCACCCCGGGTTCGGGCCCAAGCGCATCGTCGGCCGCGACGGGAAAGTGATTGCGCTGGAGACGCTGGACACCAAGTGGGTCTTCGACCAGTCCGGGCGCTTCAATCCCGCGTTCATCGAAGGCAGCGAAAAACAGCTGGAGTGCGACACCCTCATCATGGCGATCGGGCAGGCGGCCAACCTCGATTTCCTGCGCCCCGAAGACGGCGTGCAGACATCGCCGCGCGGGCTGATTGCGGTGAACCGCGAGACGCTGATGACCACGGCGCAGGGAATCTTCGCCGGCGGCGATTGCGTGTTCGGCCCGCGCCTGATCATCGACAGCGTGGGGGACGGCAAGCGAGCCGCGATTGCGATTGACGAGTTCCTGCGCGGCCGCCAGCATCCCGAGCCGTTGATCGAAGTCAGCATTCTCGACCGGCACCGCATGTTTGCCGACTTCATGGACATCCCTCGCCAGGATGTGCCCATGCTCCCGATCGACCGGCGCACCGGAGTCACCGAGGTCGAGATCGGCTTTGACGAAGAATCGGCGATGGCCGAGGCGCGCCGCTGCCTGCGCTGCTGGATCAATACCGTTTTCGAAGGCAATCCGGAAGACGGCACCGAGTGCGTTCTCTGCGGTGGCTGCGTGGATGTCTGTCCCGAGAACTGCCTCAGCCTGGTATCGCTCGACCGCATTGATTTTGAGCCTGGCGTGCTGCAGGCAATTCGCGACAACTCCCAGGTTTTCGGAGTTGAGCTGGACGACGTGGCGGCCGACGAGCTCGGCGTCATTACCGGTTCCGCCATGATTAAGGACGAGACGCGCTGCATCCGCTGTGGACTGTGTGCGCTCCGCTGCCCGGCGAACACCATCACCATGGAAGCGTACCGGCTCGCATCGGCGGAACCCAGCGGCCTCATCCCGCTGCAAACCATGGACGTGAAACCGGCCGGCGCGCAAACCGCAGGTAAGTGAAGGATGGCTATGTCGGAGAACGAGAAAATAAAAGAGGCGGGCGTCGACCGGCGCCAGTTCTTTGTCAAGATCGGCATCGGCTCGGTGGCCGTCGCGGCGGCGGGCACGGCGGCGTTCGCCTACCAGTTTCTTTCCCCCAACGTGCTCTATGAGCCGTCGCCCATCGTGAACGTGGGCAAGCCGGACAGTTACCCGCCTGACTCGGTGACGCTGGACCCGCAAGCCGCCATTTTCATCGTCAACAGCCCGCAGGGGTTCTACGTGCTGTCAGCCATCTGCACCCACCTGGGCTGCCTGACCGCCTGGCAGCCGGAACTCGGCATCATCGCGTGCCCGTGTCACGGCAGCAAGTTCAAACGCGACGGCACCAAGATCGCAGGTCCCGCGCCCAGGCCGCTGCCCTGGTTCCGCATGTGGCTCAGCGATGAAGGCGACCTGATGGTGGACCGCGCCGTGCCGCTTTCGTCGCGGCAGTTCGTGAAGGTTTAGTTATGGCGAAAACACTGGGCACGTATTTCGAAACCGTTCGCGCCAGCCGCGCCTGGCGCTCCATCTTCCGTAGCGGGCGCGGCGGCACCCGGCTGCACGACGTGCTCGCCATCCAGCAAAACGTTTTTCTGCACCTGTTCTCGGCCAAAGCGCGGCGGCGCGCGCTGGATTTCAGCGTCACCTGGTATCTGGGAGCGCTGACCTTCTGCACATTTCTGATCCTCGTGATCACCGGCATTCTACTGATGCTGTACTACCACCCCTCGGTGCCGCAGGCCTACGCCGACATGAAGGACCTGCAGTTCGTGGTGTCTTCGGGAGTCTTTCTGCGCAACCTGCACCGCTGGTCGGCGCACGCCATGGTGTTCCTGGTGTTCGCGCACATGTTCCGGGTCTTTTATCGCGGCGCGTACCGCCCGCCGCGCGAATTCAACTGGGCGATCGGCGTGGTGCTGCTGCTGATCACCCTGCTGCTCAGTTACACCGGCTACCTGCTTCCGTGGGACCAGCTTTCGTACTGGGCGGTGACGGTGGGCAGCAACATCGCGTCGGCGGTTCCCGTGTTCGGCGCGAAAATCCGCTTCCTGATGCTCGGCGGCAACCTGGTGAACGCCAACGCGCTGCTGCGGTTTTATGTCCTGCACTGCATGATCCTGCCGCTGACGGCAATCGCATTCATCGCGATTCACTTCTGGCGCATTCGCAAGGACGGCGGACTCTACGCCGGCGCGCCGCAGAAGCCGGAGGCGAAATGAGCGACAAGGATTTCGTTGCCGGCATGAACTCGGATGCGCGCAAGGCGCCGGTGCGGGTAGCGTTCGTCACGCGCCGCACCTCGCCGGCCGTCGTGGTGCAGGACGAAGAGCGGGTCATGACCTACCCGGAAGTATTCTTCCGGGTGGCGGTGGCCGTCATGGCCGGCGCCATCGCCCTGGTGTGGATGGCGCTGCTGTGGGACGCACCCCTGGAACAACTTGCCGACCCGATGCACACGCCCAACCCCGCCAAGGCGCCGTGGTACTTCCTCGGCTTGCAGGAATTGCTGCATTATTTTCCGCCGGTGGTCGCCGGCGTGCTGATTCCCACGCTGGTGGTGATCGCGCTCATCATCATTCCGTACTTCAACGTCAATATCGAATCCGAAGGGCTGTGGCTGAACGACAAAGCGCGCCGGCTCCGGATCTTCGGCGCCGTTGTGGTTGCGTTCTCGATTTTTCTGGTGGTGTTCGACGTATTCGTCGCGCTGGCGCCAACGATTGTGGTGGCGGTCTTCATGGTGATCGCTGCGCAGGCCGCGCCCCATCCACCCGATCGCTTCCGCCGTTGGCTGGTCGCGAAGTCGATCTCGTTCTGGATCATGACCTGGTTCCTCTGCGAACTGGTGGTGCTGACCGCGGTCGGAACCTTCTTCCGCGGCCCGGGCTGGTCCTGGGTCTGGCCATGGCAGGGGTACTGAGATGAGCGCGCGAGAAACACTCACATCGCTGCGACGCCGCATCTTCGGCGACAGCGCCCGCACCTTCGGCATCGTGAGCGTGGTGTTCCTGGTCTCGCTCGCCATCGCGCCCGCCAAGGATCACTTCAGCGAGTGGCGCCATTATCAGAAGCAGTACCTGAAGCTCATCCGCACGCGCGCCGACGCCGTCACTCTGCAGCGCCACCTGGAAACCGGCATTCAGCAGATCTGGATTCCCGAATACGGCGTGGTGGACCGTTGCACCACCTGTCATACCGCGTTGCGCGAGACCAGCCTCTCCACCGTCAGCACCCAGCCATTCCGCCCGCATCCGGCGATTCCGCACAAGTTGACCGAGTTTGGCTGTTCCACGTGCCATCGCGGACAGGGCCCCGCCACCACGGTGGAAGAGGCGCATCGCAGCACGCTGGCCTGGGAACAGCCGATCCTGCCGGCGAAGTACATCGAGTCTTCCTGCGGCCAGTGCCATCTCGCCGACCTGCCCGGAACGCCGCAACTCAACTACGGCCGCAAACTGCTGGCGCGCGAGGGTTGCGTGCGCTGCCACGCAGTTCGTCAACCGGACGGCGTGCTGATGCAGGGGACGGATGATCCGCCCCCCCTGCAACACATTGCGCAAAAGACCACGCGCGAGTGGATCTACGCCTGGATCAAGAATCCGCAGGCGTACTCCTCCACCGCCACCATGCCAAACTTCGGCCTGAGCGACGACGGCGCGCGCGATGTCACGGCGTTCCTGATGGCGCAGAGCACGCCCATCGCGCTGCCCGGCGCGGAAAAATCCGCGGCGCCAGCAGGCGCTTCGGCCGACGCCACCGCCGGCCCCTCGCTGTACGGTGAATCCTTCTGCGCCTCCTGCCACGCGGTGCAGAACGCCGCCGGCAGAATGGTGGGTGGCGACCTCGGCCCTGAGCTGACAAGGATCGGCAGCAAGGCGAAGCCGGAGTGGCTGGAATCCTGGCTGCGCAATCCCGGCGCCTACGATCCCGACACCAAGATGCCGCACTATCGCTTCGGCGAGCAGCAAATCAAAACGCTCGCCGGATTTTTGGAAGCGAAGACGGATTCGGACCTGCTCGCCAACGTGCATCTGCCCGATGCCACGCCGCAGCAGATCGCGCACGGCAAGCAATTGGTGAATGAATACGGCTGCGCGTCCTGCCACGTGATCAACGGCGTGCGCAAGCCCGACAACTTCGCGCCCGACCTCAGTCACGTGGGCAGCCGTTCGCTGGCACAACTTGTGTTTGCCGCGGGCGTCTCCCACACGCTGCCCGACTATATCGCCGCCAAGGTGCGTAACCCGCGCGCCTTCGGGCCGAGCCTGAAGATGCCGCAGTTTTCTCTCACGCCGCAGCAGGTGGATGCCATGACCACCGCGCTGCTGGCGCTCACCGACCGCGCCCAATCGCAGCCGGCGTCAATGCGCATCGCCTCGCATCAGCCATCGCATTACGAGCCTGCCGGACACGCCGGCCAGCTCATGGGCGACCTGCGCTGCTTCAGTTGTCATGCCATCAACGGGCGCGGCGGCGACATGGCGCCCGACCTCACATGGGAGGGCAGCTCGGTGCAGGCGAAATGGCTCGCTGATTTCCTGAAGAACCCGAACACGCTGCGTCCGGCGCTCATCCGCCGCATGCCAAAGTTCAACCTCACGGAGGCGGAAATCAAAGAGCTCACCGACTACATCATGACCGTGTATCAGACGCCCGCGTTCGAGCGCGACTCCGTGCCGGCCACGTATCCGCCGGCGACGGTGGACCAGGGGCGCCAGCTTTTCTACTCCAAATACGCGTGCTCTTCATGCCACATCGTGGATCCGGCGAAGGACAAGGGTTACATCGGGCCGACATTGACCCAGGTCGGCTCACGACTGACGCCCGCCTGGATCTACCACTGGCTTAAGAATCCGCAGGAGCTGCGTCCCGGCGCCATCGAACCCAACCAGCACATGAGCGACGATGACGCGCGCGCGCTGACTGCCTATCTCATGTCGCTCAAAGGGCAGGCGGCGAAAACGAAAGCAGCCGGCGCACCTCATGCGCAAGCGGAGGCGGGGCGATGAAGCGGATTGGCTTGGTCGCGCTCTGGTTCGTCATCCTGATCGGCTGCAGCCGCCAGCCGGTGAAGCCTGCGGCGCCTGCTGCCACTGCCTATGGCACGGCGATCGCCGAAGTCAGCGGCGGAAAACAGATTGCTCCAGTCGGCGCCCTCCTCGATCAGCCGGTGGTCGTCCAGGTCAACGACGCTCAGGGCAACGGCGTCACCGGCGCGTACGTCGAGATTCACGCTCCGTCGGGCGTGATGCTTGATCCCGCCGCCGGTCTCACCGATTCCAGCGGGCAATTCACCGCCAAGGTCACGCTGGGCGGAACAGCCGGGCGATACCAGTTGACCGCGATCACGCGCGACAAGGGCGGCAAGAACTACGAGCTTAAGCTCGAGGAAATTGCGCTCGACTACCAGCAGGTGCTGGGCCGGCAAATCAACCGGCAATACTGTTCGCGCTGCCACGATCCCGAGTCCACGCCGGAGCGCGTCTCCAACATGGACAACCTCGCCACCAAGCCGCACGCGTTCACCGACGGCGAGACGCTGAACAAGATCAGCGATGCCGACCTCACGGCCATCATCAGCCACGGTGGCGCGGCGCTGAACAAGTCCGCCGAGATGCCGCCTTACGGCTACACGCTGTCCAAGACGGATATCCAGGCGCTGCTTTCCTATATTCGTGCCGTCGCCGATCCGCCGCTCCCGACGAAAGGAGTCGTTTATGCGAAGAATTAGCCTGGTCCTCCTCCTGGGGATGGTTGCCGGCTGCATTACCGCGTGCGCGCAGGTGCTCAGTCCGGGAGAGATTGGCGACGACCGGCAACGCGCGCTGCAGGAAAAATATTTCGACCAGCTCAAGCAGTTCGGCGAGGAGGCGCGCGCCCACAAATTTCCCTACGCGTTCTACTTCAGCCGCGTGCTCGACATCGAGCAGCCGCAACAGGCCACGGTGGACCAGCGTTCCATCCGCTTCGACACTTTCAACCGGCAGGTGGTACTGGAGATCACCGGCAACTACTTCGCGTCCTATTCCTCGCTGCTGATGGATTACAACCACCGGGTACGGCAGGATTTTAACGACGTCGTTCTGCCGCTGTTGAAGATGGCCGCGCCGCGTCTCGCCAAGGCAGAAGGATTCCAGGCGTACGCGTTCGAGATTTCGCATCACGTGCGGCACAAGGTGATCGGCGTCGAATCCGAGTCGGTGGAAAACGTGGTCTTCATCTTCCCTCGCGCCGCGGTTGGGCGGCTCGTCAATGCCACCACCGCCGAACAGCAGCAGGCCGCCGTGCTGGATAGCCAGATTCTGGTGGATGGCGAGCGCTTCTCCATGTGGCTGACCGGCGATCCGCCGCCAGGCGCCGAACGGCCACGCAAAATTGAGAAGCCACGGAACAGGGAAATCGCCGCCCTGCAACCGACAGTCGGTGCCGCTGATCCCATTGAGCCCACCGTCAGCCTGAAGCTGCTCGGCTTCAAGGAACCGCCGCCGCGCATCGTCACCGACAAGACACTCGGCTCGTTGCAGGTAGAGCACGATGCGACCATGACGCGGCTGGTGCGCGAACTGGACTCACAGGCGCACTTTGTGTCCTACGCGCCGCCCAGCTTTATCGCGTTCCACAACGGCGCTTACCTCCAGTTGCCGGTCAACACGCCGCTTGACGCCGCGCTCGCGGGCAGTTCGCGCTACAAGCTCGCTGCTCTGGCGTTCGACGAGCACATCGCGCATTTGGTCCGCCCGGTGCTGGCTTACTTTGCCAAGAACCCGGATTTCGACGGCATGGATTTCGGCACGTCGGTCAAGCTCTCGACTTCTGCAAGTCCGCTGGCGGTGGAATTCATTTTTCCATTGAAGGCGCTGCGCTGCTACGCCAATTACGACTGCACCGGGCAACAATTGGTCAATGCCGGGATCGTTCTTATCAATGGTGACCGCGTGAGCCTGGAGCTACAGGCGGCAGAAAAATAGCAGAGGGATTGCAGGACAGACCTGCCAACATCAAGGAAGCGAACTTGCGGTAATTCGGTGCGCAAGACCGCCGAATAAAGACAGGTGATCGTCGCGGTAGAGTATCGATTTGCCCCTCTCCACATGGTTGGCGCCGGCTCTTGGCGTAGCAGCGGGGCTATCGGCCGTGCGGAGGGGCGCTTTACGCCCGGAATTTATTTCGATCACGAGCCGAGGTGGATCGGCCTGAAACTCGACGCGGTAAGCAGCCCGGGTGTTCAAATCGAGCACCACACGGACCACGTCCTGCGCGTATTGCGAACTTCGAATGCTGCGCAATGCCGGTCCGGCAACGGCGATTTCCTGGGAACGCACTCCGGGCGCGAAGCGTGTGTTGCGCAGATCGAAATAAACTCGTTCCGGCCGGTCGAGCCGAGATGCGGTGTACTGAACGTTGCGATCGAGCCCAATCGTGACGCGCGCATAGCCCGAGCCCAAGAACGACTGGATCGATTGCACATGTCCCACGCCGATTTCCGCAACCGGCGCCGTGCCCGCGGCTGCCAGTTCTTCCGCAACGCTCCGCGGCGGCGCCGTCGGCAAACTTGCGGACGGGGCGAACGGAGTACTCGGCGGCGCTTCGCTGATCACCACCAGCGGAGGCAGGTGCGCACGGGCGGCGCTGCTGTGCATTCTCGTGAACCGCAACCCGGCCAAGGCAAGCGCTGCGACCGCAAATATTCCCAAGGCAATGATCAAGGTCCGCAACCGTGGCACGGACCTCTGCGGTTGCAGCCATCCGGCCAATTCCTCGGCGTCCGGCGCCGATGCAGGCGCAACGCGGTCACCAGGCGGAGATTCAAGCCCGGCTCCGGCCTTTGCCGGTTGCGGGAAATCAATAACCGTCGCTTCGATCTTCGGAGGCGGGGCTGTCTCCAGCGGTGCGGCTTCGATGCAAGGTTCCTCGCGTGGGCGCCAGGCCGCAATCAGTTCCGGGGCAAGCTGCGCCGTCGCCTCGTCGGCATCGGCGAGCCCGGCGGCGACCGACTGCAGGTACTCCAACCCGGCCACATCTTGATGATCGAACTTCGAGGCGTAACGGGAATAAACGGAAAGCAGGCCGGCGACCCGCCCGTTGCGGCGAAGCGGCAGCACCACGATGGAGCGGATTCCCAGTTGCCGGCACACCTCGGCATCAACCCGGGGATCGGCCTCGGTATCGGAGCAACGCTGCACCACACCCCTGCGAACGCAAAATGCGGAAATTCCGAGGGAACGATTCAGGACTGCGCCCACCGCCGGTGCGCCCTCGCCACTGCGAGCGGCGCAGACAATCTCACCCGATGGTTTCTCCAGCGCCAGGGCCGCGCCGCTGGCGCCGGTGACTTCGACCGCGAGATCGGCGATATCCTGCAGCGAGCTAGGCCGTGCGGCCCACGCAACCGGGGTACTGCACTCGTTCGCGTCGTCCCAACGGGGGGCCCTAACTGCGACCTGATCGTGCATCTTCATACGCCGGTGGCGAACAAGGCGGTTTTTCCGGCCATCCTCTCAGACACAGAACAAGGCCGGGTTATCTGCAATGAATATTCTACGGAATTGAAGCGGGTAGGGGGGCAACGCAATGCAAGAAGTTGTGGATATCGGTGCAGAATGAGGAATTCCTGTCGAAGGCTGTGGATTTCAGGGACTTATCGGTGGGTGGTTCAACGGCGGCAACCCTTTTCAAGCCACGCTAGCGCCGTGCGATCTGCACCACCACCAGTTCCTGCACCACTCGATCAGGACCGATCTGCATGGCGACTCCGAGATAAGGGTAGAAGCGATACGGGGCCCAGGTATCGGTCAGGCTCTCAAACCGGTACGGCTGATCGGGAAGGACCTTGTCCACTTCTTCAGTGCTCATGCCCACGCGAAGCTGGTCGGTCTTGGATTGCATCCCGATTCCCGTTACCGGCAAGGCTGGTCCTTTGGCGGAGCGCAGGAAAATGGCCAGCACGCGGTCAGAATCCGCGAGCACATCCACGCCCGCATTGGCGGAGCGTAGCCGGCGTATTTTGGTTCCGCCAACGGTAGAGACTTCCTGCCAGCCGTTCGGCACAGGAAGCTCGCTGGTTTTTTGACCGAGCGTAATCGTCCGGCCTCCGTTCACTTGCACCGAAGCGATGCCGCGCAGCATGCGGCGGGTCGAGCGCTGCAACTGTGCCTCGGTCTTCAAAGGTACGGATGATTCCCGGCAGAGCTGCGCATAGCGCTGGTAGGCGATCGGCCACCAGGAAGAGCTTGCGCTGGCCCCGCGCAAATAATCTTCCAGAGCCAGGACTGCGCGCTGGTGATTCTTGGTATCGGCGGTAGCAGCCAACAACATGCCATAGTTGTAGGTGAGGGCATCCGATTGCAGCAGGCCGACGAAAGAGCGATTGGCGCCAAACTCTGCGACAGAAGTAATCAGCTCGCCGGCATCATTCACGCGGCCCGCGGCAGCGTAGGCAACGGCCAGATTATTGGCCACGGCAAGCAGCGGCGTGCGTGGATCAGCCTTGAGCTGAGCCGCCAGTGACGCATCTGTTTTCAGCATGGAACTGGCCTTTTCCAGGTGAGCTATGGCGCGCGGTGTGTCCTTGCCCGTGGGACGCAGCAGATAGGCCACGCCCAGGTTGGCCTGCACCAGGGCCAGGCCGGGGTTCAGCCTTGCGGCTTCGTTCAGTGCGGCAACCGCCTCTCCCCACAACTTCGCATCCACGCCGCGTACTTTGCCACTGAGCCACGCCGGACGGCTGTAGAAGGCGCCGGCCACGACCTGGCCGATTTCCAGTGAGCGCAGGTCATCGGTGGTGAGCTTGTCGGCGTATTGCATGAGCAGGCTGTAGCCCAGATTGGCCCAGGCATCATCGGCCTGGGGAAACTCCGCCGTGACCCCGCGGAAGCAGCGCTCAGCTTGGGGGTAGTCCTCGGTTTCCAGAAAATAGGCCCCATCCTGGAAGCCGCTCATGGACTTCCACAGCTTCGCTTGGGCGGCGTCAAGGCGCGCCAGCCGTTCCGCCCAGGAGGGATGATCGGCGCTCAGCGCTTCGAAGGAGGAGTAATCGCTGATCGCGGCCAGGGCCAGCATGCCCTGCAAGCCCTTGTGGGCTGAAAAGCCGGCCGCCAGCGCCAACTGCATTCCTATCTTGTCGGCGGCAAATTCCTGGTCGCGGGTGAAGGCCGCCTCCACCACGCGACTTTTGTCCGCCACGTGCCCGCACTTGGAATGGCCCAGCAGCAGGTGGCCCAGTTCATGGCCAAGGATCAGGGCCAACCGGTCCGGATCGCCCTGGATCACATCGATCATCAACGGTTCGGTCACCCGCACCTGCGGTATGCAGTCAGGAGCAGTGGCAAAGGCGTTGTACTTGCCGACCGCCGCGGCCAGGCTGGGCTCGCGTCCCGGATCGATGATCAGCGCGCGCGGCGGCCAAGCGTCATACGCAGCGGTGGACTTCGCCGCGGCGGGAACCGCCAGCAGCTTGGTGAAGACCGCTTGCACCAAAGCCGTGTCCTGGCCCGTCGGCGCCGGTCTTTCCTGCGCCCTCAGCGCAGCACAACAGACGAACGCGCTCAGCAACACCAGAAGCGCACGACGAGATTTCATCTTCGACCTCCGCCGTTCTATTTCTCCGCATGAATCACGGGAGCATGAGTATCCGTGGCCGTCGCCTCACTTTGCGGAAGCGGAGGGTTTTCGCATGCTCCGGATCGGGACATATTGCACTGACCAGTTCGCAGGAACGCTGGGGCTCATACCGCGGGTATTCGAGTTGGCGCCTTCCAGCAGCCGCGTCAAGGGCGAAAGCGAGCCTCGCTCGGCGCCGCGAGTCAGCACCGGTTTGAAGTTGAAGGCGCTCAGGTCGGAAAGTTGGTCCGAAGTAGTCAGCAGCACATAAGTATCGATCCCGTAGGGCGCACTAATGTCAATCCGCTCCGTGTCGCCGGTCAGCTCAACTGTCCGCGGCCATTCGGCGTCGCCCAGTTTTCTTTGTGGCTGCAAATTGCCCTGGCTGGCGAGCGGATACAGCAAGTGTCCTTCGCCATTGCACTCGATACCCAGCACGTACACCCATTTCGGCCGGAGGTTGGCGGGGATGTCGCCACTCGCCTGGAGTACCAGCCCGTAACTTTCGCCGTCAAAGACGGGTCCTTCCTCCACCAGAGCCGGCTTGCCCGCACCTCCAGCCGGGGCGCCCAGTTTTCTCAGGGCCAGGCGATAAGGAAAAGCGCCGCTCTGTCCTCCTGGAGGAACGGGCAACTCCAGCCAGGCCCGGACGCGGGCAAGGCCGTAGGCGTATTCCGTCAGCGTGGCGGAAGTCTTGCGCAGAGCGTCCGCGGTTTCTCCTGCTTCCACCCAATCCGTTCTGGGCGGGTAGGGTGAATCGGGCGAGCAGAGCACGCCGCGCTCGTCCGCGCTCCATTTTGCCTTGTCATCTTCACTCAGGTTCTTCTGCACCCAGGCATACTCAATCTTGCCCGCCTTGGCGCGGCCAACCAGCAGATATTGGGCCCACTCCGGCCCGGCAACTATTTCCACCGAACCCGCCGGATTCAGTTCGAGCGCTGCCTTCAGCTCTTTTGAAGGTGACAGTTGCAGGAAGACGCGGGCTGTTGAGGCGCCGGACCCGAGCTTTTGCAGCAGGCTTTCCGCGGTGGGGGTGGCGCCCAAATCTTGTGCTTCGGCGCCAGCCTTGGAAAGGGTCCAGGTGGAGCCGTTCCAGGCCACGATATGAGTCGGAGAAGTTAGCAGGGGATCATCTACCCAGACGACTTCCTTGGCTTTCCGCAATTCCGCCGCGACTCCGGTCAACTGGGCATGGGAGAGGTTGGCCGGGGGCATCCAAACCTTGAGGCGGGTATGTTCCGGTGGCACCCATTTGTCGAGTTCCAACAAGTCGCCCGCTTCGAGCTGGCTGGGCTTGGCGGGGGGAAGCAATTCGGCCTTTGACCGGCCGAGTTCGGCGGAAGTAATCCGCACTCGAATTTCGGGCTCTCCGTTCGGCACACCTACTTTTTTCAGCTCGCTGCCTTTACCCAGGCCAAGATCAAGACCTGCATCTAATCCCAAAATTCCATCCGAACTCACGCCCGCAGAACGGACGGCCACGGTAAGAGCGCTGGTGCGAGGACCCGGACCCAGCAAGGGCGCCTGCCTGCGCTCCGCTGGTCCGGCGAGCGTGGGTTGTTGCTCGGCCAGCCCCATTCCCTGCATCAGCACTTTGACTCGCTTGTAGATATCCTGGGCCGGTGCGTCGGCAGGAAGCACCCGCAAAGCGTCCATCACCGCCACGGTGAACGCGCCATGGGAGGTGTCTTCCGCCATCCACTCCGAGGCCAGTTGGTCACTCTGCGTCGCGGAAAGGATCAAGGCTCCGTTGGGCCGGTCCTCGGGCCTGGGGACCGGCTTGCCATCTGCAGTGCGGTCCGGCGGGTCATTGGCATCGCGGGGATCGTAGGGCAGGAAGCGTGCCTTGGCGGGGGCGCCGACCGGAATGCCGCGCGCGATCGAACCGCTGTGACAACTGTCGAAAATGGCGGTGAGGCGAATGCCCTTGTCCACCACCTGATTCAGCAAGCGCGCGATCTCTTTGTCGCGAATGTCGAACACGCCGGTGTTGGCATCGGCGGGAACCATGGTTTCATCGAGGTGGCTGGGCTTTTCCGAACGCGAGTTGTAGCGCTGGGAGCCATGCCCGGCGTAGTAGAACACCACCGTGTCGCCCGGGGCTGGTTCCTCCAGCAGGTACTTGCGCATGGCTGCGAGGATCTGCTCGCGCGTGGCCTGGCTGTTCCGCAGTATGTGAATGTTTCGATCCGCAAAGCCGAACTTGGAGCTGATGAACAGCTCATGCATCGAGTTCAGGTCGTTGAGCGCGCCATCCAGGTTGTGCCACACGGGACCGTCCCAACGGCCTCCCGACCCCGGTTTTCCAGCCGCGGTTCCCGCCGGGACGTGCACCGGCCTATGACTCGTGTCGTAGGTATTGATGGCGATCAAGAGCGCCCGCTTGGTTTCGGCCCGGCCCAGACTCGATGAGCCGAGGCAGCAGAACAAGCAGGCCCACGCGAGAAATCCACGGCCAGAAAAGCGGACAGGGAACGACAACGGTGGCATGGCGCAGTCCCGGGGTGAGGTGTTTCGGAGCCCACGAGCGACTCCATGATCAATACGGGGCCGCAGGGAGATCCGCGCAATTGCTGCCCTTTAATAACCGAGGCGCCAGGTGTAAATGTCGCCCGCAGAGCAGTTAAAAAGGTGCGGTCCCCAGGTCCTCGTCGAGCCATCATCAAATACAGCCACGGCGTAAAGGGTGGTGGGACCGTTGCCCGTGATCCCAGCGATGTCCCCGTACCGGTTCACGGCGCCGGCATAGATGCCATCCACGTAGGTGCGAACGATCCACGCGGTGTGATTGTCAACGTGAATGCCGCAGCGATAGGGACCCGCGCCCCGCGTCTTGGGGCCGCCCTTTTCTGGTGGCGGCGCAAGCTTGGCCTTAGGGTCGTTCTTATCGGAGTCGTGCTTAATGTTGGTGTCGGCGGCGCCGGCCTTGCCCGTCTTAGCCTTCTCATTGACAACTTCCTTGCCGGTGGCTGCCTTGTCTTTGGCTGGGGTCTGTTGGGGGGCGCCGGCCGCCACAGTCGCCAGCACAACACAACCGGCCAGGACAATCGTGGCGAAAAAACTGTTAGTCCAAAGCGCTTGCGGTCTTGCCATTGGTCCCTCCTAGAGAATTGCGAGAAGCTACCAAAAGGAAAATCTGTTGTAAACAGGAAAGTTCAGGGCGCGGCGTGCATCCTCTCCCCGGCCGTTCTTAGACCCAAGAAGTCACGCAGCCGTGTGCCCCACAGCCGTGACGCGTTGCGTGCTTGACTTTGCCCACTGCAAGCCTAAACTCTGACAAACCGCAGTCCGGATTCTGAGCCCCAATGTTCCGCTTATTAAATCTGGCGTTTGCCATTGCTCGAACGCTGGCGATGTCGATACTGCTCGTCTCAGCGCTCGCCGCACACGCCCAGCAGAAAACTTCCGCCGAGGACGCGCGACGACTGCTCGACGAATGTGCAACGCATAGCCAGCACGGCGAGAGGCAGGAGGCGCTGGCAGCGTGCGGCAAGGCACTGCCCAAGTTTAGTGCGGTGGGAGACCGCCGGGGCGAAGCCGTGACCCTCAACAACATCGGCGCGAGTCTATTCCTGATTGGGGGAGCATCAGAAGGCGCTGGAGTACTACCAGCAGGCGCTGCAAATCCGGCGCGCGGTGGGTGACCGCGGGGGCGAAGCCAGGACCCTCAACCAACATCGGCCTGGTCTATTGGTCTGGTTGGGGGAGAAACAAAAGGCGCTGGAGTACTACCAGCAGTCGCTGCCTATCCGGCGCGCGGTGGGTGACCGCAAGGGCGAGGCCCGACCCTCAACAGCATCGGCCTGGTCTATTCCTCGTTAGGGCAGCAGCAGAAGGCGCTGGAGTACTATCAGCAGGCGCTGCCCATTGAGCGCGCGGTGAGTGACCGCGGAGGCGAGGCCATGACCCTCAACAACATCGGCGCGGTCTATTGGTGGTTAGGGGAGCAGCAGAAGGCGCTGGAGTACTACCAGCAGGCGCTGCCCGTCGAGCGCGCGCTGGGCGACCGCGAGGGCGAGGCCGTGATCCTTTCCTGGCTCAGGACATGGTGGAAAGAGCAGCACAATCGTCCCCTGGCCATTCTCTTCGGCAAGCAGGCGGTGAATGTCTACCAGAGCCTGCGCCGCGACATCCAAGGCCTGGACAAAGATATCCAGAAGACCTATGTCGGCACCATCACCGGCGCCTACCGCAGCCTGGCCGACCTGCTGTTGGCCGATGGCCGCCTACCCGAGTCCGAACAGGTGCTGGGCATGCTCAAGGAGCAGGAGTTCAAGGAGTTTACCCGCGGCGCTGCGACCACGCCCGCCAGCACGCGCACGGCGCCGCTAACGGCGAGCGAGCAGCACGCCGAAAGCATCCTCGCGCAGGCCCTGGAGTGGCAAATGCTGGACCAAATCCCGAATCGGAGTGCCGAACAGCAGGCCCGCTATCAGCAGCTCTCGGCCGCGCTCTCCGCCAACAACGTTAATCTCGCCAACTACTGGCAAGCGCTGCAGACGGCCTGCCTCCGGCTGAGGCCCGGGAAACCAAGGTCGAGGCCTCGGCTACGCAGAAGCTGCTGCGCCGGCTGCCGGCGGGCACCGTCGTCGTCTACACCCTGGTGCTCGACGACAAGCTCGACCTGATCGTCGTCCACCCGGACGCGATGGCGCAGAAGAGCGTAGCCATCAAACGTACGGAGCTGGCCGACACGGTCGAGCAATTCCGCGCTGCCATTCGCGATCGCAAGCAAGGCGACGCGCTGCTGGCGCCGGCACGCCGTCTCTACGACTGGATGGTGGCGCCCATCGCCGCCGATCTCGAGGGCGCGCATGCGGCCACCATCGCCTGGTCATTGGACGGCGTTCTGCGTTACATGCCGGTGAACGCGCTCTACGACGGACGGCAGTTTCTGATTGAACGCTACACCAACGTGATTTACACCCCGGCGGACACCACGGGCCTGGAGCAAAAACCCGAGATCGCGGCATGGAAGGCGCTGGGCCTGGGAGTGTCCAAGCAGTACGAGACTGAGCTGAATGCGCTGCCGGCGGTGCCCGGCGAGCTGCGCACCATTGTGCATGACCAGCAGGACCGCGACTCGCACGGCCCCCTGCCCGGCCGCATCCTGCTCGACGACGCCTTCACCGAGCAGGCGCTGGAGCAGCAACTGCGACTGCGATATCCGCTGGTGCACATCGCCAGCCACTTCGTCGTGGGGCTGGGCACCGACGAGTCGTACCTGCTGCTGGGAGGAAAAGACAAGGGCGGGCAGGGATACCGGCTGCGGCTGAGCGACGTGGAGACGTTGCAAAACCTGAGTTTCGACGGCACCGCGTTGCTGGCGCTGTCGGCCTGCCAGACGGCGATGTCGAACAAGGAGGCGGACGGCAAAGAGGTAGACAGCCTGGCCGCCATCGGCCGCGAACGCGGGGCGCAGGCGGTGCTGGCCTCGTTGTGGGACGTGAATGACGCCAGCACCGGACGTTTGATGGCGGATTTTTACCGGCGCTGGTCGGGCACGCGCTCGCTGCCCAAGGCGGAGGCATTGCGCCAGGCGCAACTGGCGCTGCTGCAAGGGACGGGTTCCGGCGCCGGCGATGCCGCCAACGCCGGGCGCGGCTTCCACCCCGTACCCTTGTCAGGGGACGCGCGCCCACCGGATGCGCCGGCGTACTCGCATCCTTACTATTGGGCGCCCTTCATCCTCATGGGCAACTGGCAGTAGATCCGCCGCAGTCGGCTTTCTAGCGGCCGACCAGAACGAACGCTCCCCACAGGCGTGGGCGATCCTCTCCGTAGCGCTGCTTGACCCGCTCGCGCATCTCCAGTCTTCAGCGCCTCTCGCTTTTGCCCTGATCGTTGTAGGCAAGCCCGATCCAGATCAGCACCCTTCCCCGGTCCGGCTGATCGCCCGCTTCTCCATGAGCCGTTGCCGACGCCTCGAACTGCAGGATCGCCGCGCGCAGCGGCTCCGCTTCGGCTCGCGATACAGTCGCATCCCTTGCTCGAATGCCGCGAAGGCGGCCTTCCTGACGTCCTCCCCCTTCTTATCAGTCTGCTGAGTGAGCGCGGGGCTCGGCGGTGCGGAACTCTGCCCCATGGCGGGAGCACAACTGAGCCCGCTGAGATAAACGAATCTTCCGGGCAGCAATTTCCGCAACATATTCTTACGTCACTTTGAGAACCGCACGCGCAGTTCGCCTCACTTACTTGAAACGGATGTCGACGGAATCGAGAAATTGGACCAACTGGGCGGTGACGGTGCGGACCGAGTCGGCATTTTGCGCTTTGGCCGCGCGCTCCAACCGGTCGCCGATCTCGCTGATCTGCGGCAGACCGAAGGAGCCGCCAGTCCCTTTCATGTTGTGACCCAGCGAACGGATGGCGCCGAAGTCGCCGCGGGCCAGCGCGGCCGCGATGGCGGAAGGATTTCGCCGGACGTTGCTGATGAACTTGGGCACAATCGCCGAGAGCTCCTCATCCACAACGACGTCGAGTTTCGCTCCGGCCGCGGCTTCAGGATGGGCCTGCCCGTGTCGGGCGATCGCTTCCAACAGCGTCGCCTTGCGGATCGGCTTGGCCAGGTGCATGGTAAATCCGGCCGCCAGGCTCTTCTCGACCGCATCCTTGAAGGCATCGGCGGTCAACGCCAGCACCGGCAGCGGCTGCAGGTTCTTGGTTCGTTCGTAATCCCGAAAGGCGCGCACCGCGGCATATCCGTCCATGCGAGGCATGTGGACATCCATCAGCGCCAGATCGTACCGGCCGGTCTGGAGCATTTCCAGGGCGGAAGCGCCGTCCTCGACGAAGTCGAGTTCGTACGGCGAGTGCTGCAGGTACGCGCGCATGACCGAACGGTTGTCCTCGGAATCATCGGCCACCAGGATACGCAAGGCTTCAGCCGGCTTCGCAGCCACCGCAGCCGCCGTTGCAGCCGGCGTCGCCGGGGCCGCCGCGTCTCCGAACTCAGCCGTGAAATAAAAGGTGCTGCCAACTCCCACCGTGCTTTCCACCCAAATCCTGCCGCCCATCGCCTCCACCAGCCGCTTGCAGATGGTCAATCCCAGTCCGGTGCCGCCGTATTTGCGTGTGGTCGAAGAATCCGCCTGGGAGAAGCTTTCGAAGATCTTCGGCAGCTTGTCTTCGGGAATACCGATCCCGGTGTCCGACACGGCGAAGCGCAACGATGCCGGGCCCTTGCCCTGCGGGTCCCGCTCCACCCGCACCGTCAGTTGCCCCTGCTCGGTGAACTTCATCGAATTCCCCAGCAGATTGATCAGCACCTGCCGGGTGCGCACCGGATCGCCGCTCACCCAGGGCGCCACATCGGAAGCGATTTCCGATTCTATCTTCAGCCCTTTCGTCCCCGCCCGGATGCCCACCAGTTCCACGGCTCGCGCCACCACATCGCGCAGCTCGAAGGGAACGGTTTCAAGTGTCAACTGGCCGGCCTCGATCTTCGACATATCCAGAATATCGTTCAGCAGATCGAGCAGGCTGCTGGCCGCGCGCTGAAAAATTTCCACGTAGCGGCGCTGGTCGGGAGTCAGTGAAGTTTCCGCCAGCACATCGGCCATGCCCAGAATCGCGTTCATGGGGGTGCGGATTTCGTGGCTCATCATGGCCAGAAAATCGCTCTTGGCCTGCGCCGCACGCTGGACTTCGCGATTGAGCCGCGCGATGGTGTCGTATTGCAGCGCCGTTTCGTGGGCATATTGAAGAACTAACTGCCGTTCGCGGTGCAGGATGTCGGCCGCCTCGATCAAAAGAATCGGCCGCCCGGCTATATTGAAGGCCCAAGCCTGCAGGTGCGTCTCGCCACCGCTGGGATGCGTCTCCGACCAGATATCGGAGCAGGCTCGTCCGCTGCCGGTTGCCTGCCAGGCCTCTTGCGCTTCCGGAAGAAATGTCTCCAACAGGGGAAAGCGTTCGACCAGATCAGCTTCTCGAGCGGATTCGATTCCGGGTAACAGATCGCGCAGCCATTCGGGCGGAGTTGAGAACAACCGGAATGAGCCGCTGGGTAAAGGCTCAAAGGCGGCCATCTGCATGGTCGCCAGCAGGAGGGCTACAGGATCGCTGAACGGAACGGTCAGCCTGCGACGGCGCCGGCTGTGGAGTCGTCGACATGGTGCTCCTGCATCATCGCGTCGGTCAGCGTCCGGAATACTGCTTCGACAGCGGCGCCGGTCTTGGCGCTGGTTTCCACCACCATCCACCCGCGAGAGACCAGGTTGTCGAGATCGCTCTGCTGGATTTCCCAGGTTTCCCGCAGATCGGCCTTGTTGACCACGCACACGAAGGGGACGGCCCCCACTACTTCGCGGACGCGCCCGTGGAGATCGATCGCCACCTCGAGCGTGTTTCGGCGCAAGCCATCCATCACCAGAATGTAGCCGGAGGCGCCCTTCAGGTGTGCCGGACGCACCGTGGTGAGCGCGTCTTCCCCCGCCATGTCCCAGAGGATCAGGTTAATGTCGCCGGCTGGGTGTTGCACCACCTTCTTGTCGATCTTCACGCCCACCGTCGTCTGGTATTTCTCGGAATACTTGGTGTGCACGAACCGTGCGACCAGGCTGGTCTTGCCCACTCCAAACGCTCCGACCATGCAGATTTTCTTCTGGATCACCGGCCGGCCTCGATTTCGATGATCACGTGGAAGGAGACGCGCCGGTTCAGTTCGGTGAGGTACGCTGCGCGCACCGGCTCGCGTGAGCCCATGGCGACGGTCCGCAGCATGTCTTTGCTGATGCCGCGGCTGACCAGCGCCTTGGCCACCTCGTCCGCGCGCTGCTGGCTGAGCGTGTCGTTCCTATCTTCGTTTCCCGTGGGATCGGTGTGGCCGTGCAGTTCGATGACAAACTTTTTCCCGATCGCGGCCCCCTCATGTTGCAGCTTGATGATGTGTGCCTCAATGTCATCGAGCTTCGGCAACTGTTCCGCCGAAAGCTGAACTGAGTTCAACGGAAACCGCAGCACCGCCCGCTCGAGAGCGTCTTTCTCCGCCAAAAATTCCCGGAAGATTTTGAATTTGGCATCCAGAGACACGTAGGGTTCCCAGCGCGAAGTCACCTTGGCCGGATCGATGCCGGAAGCGCGCACGATTTTGTCGGGGTCGGTGGAGAGCGGATCGCGCAGGCCGACCAGTTCGTACGTGCCCCAGGAGCGGTTGGCGCTGGTCAGCATGATCCCGGGCTCCTGCCGCAACCGCTCCACCAGGTGGTCCCAGCGCCGGTGGGTCCGCGCGCTGAAGAAGGTCACAAGCGCGATCGCCACCAGCAGCGCGGCTGCGGAAACGATGAAGAACGGCTTCGACTGCTTCGCGGACTTCTGCTCCTGACGGCCGAGCAGGCAGGAATCGAGCAGCGGACGCGTCGCGGCAAATGCGCTTCCGTCTCCGTTGAAGGAAGCCAGCAACGGCCCATATTCCGCATGAACCTGCTCCAGGGTGCGCGCTAACAGGTTGCGCAGTTCCGGAGGAGGTGCGCCGCTGACCACCGCCGCCAGGATCGCCGCCGGTCCGTGCTGCACCCACAGGTTGAACTCGTCCAGTTCAATCGTCTCGATATCCCGGTCGCCGGTTCCCGCGAAGGAGTCGCGAATGAAATCCTGGATCGCCGTCAACATTCCGGAGACCAGGTCCGAGTCCTGCACAATCTGGTCCGATCGTGCCACGTGCTGCAACAGCAGCCCGCTTTCACGGTGAATGAGGAAGACCTGTTCCACCCGGTAGCGCACGCTGCGCGTCAGCACGATTTCGGCGAACGGCCGCCCAGTGCGCAACGCCTCGATTCTCCATTGCAAGGCTTCCAGCGACAGGCTGCGTTCCAGCGTCTGGTTGATCGATTCCACCAGGCCACGCAGGGCATGGGCGACGGACTTGCGCACTGCTTCGCCAATGACCGGGAAGAGGGCATTGGCCAGGATGTCGGGATCGCGGGTGACCGAGATCCGCACCGCTTCTTCGACCAGGGGATTCAGAGTCTGCTGCAGCGCGCGGTCCCGCCGCGAGCGCAAGGCGATGGCTTCCGCCACCACCTGGCTCAGTTCTTCGGTGCGCAACTGGCGGTCGTCGAGCCGCCGCTGGAGTTCTTCCAGACGCGACTTTTCCGGACCGACGATCAGTTCCCGCAGCCGCGTGTACTCGCCGCTGGGACCGCCGTTGGGCTCGTCCTCTGGCGCCAGGTCCCGTGAAGGCGCTGTGCTCATGCTGAGCCTCGCTGGCTACTGTCCCGCTGCCTTCGCTACCCTGACCGGCTTGCCGCTCACCGCGCCTTCTTCGCTCAGTTGCAGCGCCATCTCCGTCAGCAGGGAAGCCAGAGCGGCGCGGTCCACTTTCTGGTCGCGCAATTCGTCGGCACGCCGCTCCACCAGTGCGCTCAGGCTGTCGCTCTTGTGGCGGATCTCTTCCAGCAGCTTGCGGGACTCTTGCATGAGTTCCTGCCGCAGGCTGCTCTGCTCTTCGGCCGTCTTGTTATCGAGTTCGAGGATCTTCTTATTGAGCATGTCGCTCGCCCCTTTCAGGTCGCGAGCAATGCTCTTCAGCGCTTCCGTGCGCTCTTCCCGCTCTGCCTTGAGCCGTCCCGAAAGCGCCTCCGCCTCCTTGCGGAAAAAGCCCTCCACCGACTCGAAACGGCGGCGCATCGTATCCTTCATTTCCGTGGTTTCACGCGCCAGGGTGTCTTCCAGGCGCGCGAACCGGGCTTCATAGCCCTTGATCTGCGAACCAAACAGGATGTCGCGGATCTTGTCGACGCTGGCGGCGCCCTGCTCCGCGCCGTTGCCCTCCGCCGGGACCACTGCAATTTTCTTCTGATCGGTCATAGGGATTCCTCGCACCTTTTTGCGCAGGTTCGGGAGCTTGAGCACCTTCTTGCGCACGTTCGAGAGCTTGCGGACCATGGAAGAAGGTGGTCCTTCCTGCGGCTATGCCGCGCTGATTTGTGCGGACACCAGGGCCATTTCGCCCGCGTTGGAACGCCGAAGTGGGGCGTGGGGGAAGAGATTATTGCACGGGCGCGCGCGAACAATGCTAATAGTGCACTTCGTCTGTTTCAAGGGAGCGCATCCCGGCGTGTGCCCGCACCCTGGCCCGCAGATCGAGAAAGAAAGGTCCACACCTATGGCGACCGGTTCTCTGCGAAAACAACTGCTGGTGGTAGACGACGATCCCTCGGTCCACGATTTTGTCGGCCATGCCCTTCGCTCCCTGCCCGTGGACATCGTGTCCTGTGAGACGGCGGGCGAGGGTTTGCGGCGGATCGCAGAGCGCGCCTTCGACCTGACCCTGCTGGACCTGGGCTTGCCGGATATCAACGGTCTGGAGGTCTTGGCCAGGCTGCGCCAGATGGGCCGCGCTTTTCGCGTGATCGTGATCACCGCCGACGATACGCCGGAGAGCCTGCTGCGCGCCATCCGGCAGGATACCTACGACTACCTCCGCAAGCCGTTCACCGCGACCGAACTCGCGGAGCTGGTCACCCGGGCGCTGGCCGCGAAAACCGATCCCGCCATTGAAGTCGTGTCGGCAAAACGGGAGTGGCTGGAGTTATCACTTCCTTGCACGCGCGACTCCGCCGAAAGGATTGAGCACATCGTCCGCCAGCTCGATGCCGACCTGGGTTTGGAACTCATGGAGCCGGTGGCGCAGGCCTTTCGCGAGCTCCTGATGAACGCCGTGGAGTGGGGAGGTGGTCTGGATCCGTCGCGCCGCGTCCGCCTGGCCTGCCTGCGTACCCCACGCATGCTGTTCTATCGCATCGCCGATCCCGGACCCGGTTTCCGCTTCGAAGGACTGACCCACGCCGCGGTGGTCAATCCCGAAGGAGCGATGGGATCGGATGCGGTCCGCGAGGAAAAGGGACTTCGTCCGGGCGGACTGGGTCTGGTCATGGTGCAGCCATGCAGATGAATGCCCTGATGAATGCCGTGGAGTGGGGAGGTGGTCTGGATCCGTCGCGCCGCGTTCGCCTCGCCTGCCTTCGCACGCCGCGCATGCTGTTTTATCGCATCGCCGATCCCGGGCCCGGTTTCCGCTTCGAAGGACTGACCCACGCCGCGGTGGTCAATCCCGAAGGAGCGGTGGGATCGAGCGCTGTCCGCGAGGAAAAGGGGCTTCGTCCGGGCGGCCTGGGTCTGGCCATGGTGCAAGCCATGGCAGATGAGATGCTTTACAACGAAGCGCAGAACGAAGTTGTGCTCGTGAAGTACCTCGCTTAAGGCCCTTGGCCGCATCTCGCTTTTTTTTGGGAATTTGCACAGCATCGTCCCACCGTTTTGAACGGTTTTGCAGTTGAAGGCGGCGGCAAACCGTACTATCTTCTAACTCCCCCCGGGCCGTTATTTTCCCCAGGTTTTCGGCCTGTATTCATTCAATTGGTATCGGTGCGCCTTGGTCCGCCGGCTCGGCGGAACTTCAAGGGGGTGCAATGAAGATCGTATTCGGCTGCGGCAGGAAACTGTTTGTCGCCACCTTCTTAATCTGCCTCGCGACCGCGGCGCTGGTCGTAAGCCTGGGTGTACCGGGTCGTTTCCAGGGTGATGTGCGCCGCGGCGACGCGCGCCAACCGGCATCCGTTCCGGCCATCGTGGGCGGGCACAACGGTGCAGCGTTATCGGTTCAGGCGCCGCCGGCTTCGCTGCCCGCGCCCGATTCGCGTTCCAGTGCGAGCCTGGTCATCCTCCCCGGCCCGCCTTCGTCCGCAAATACTCCCTCATTATTCATGCCGGCGGCCAACCCGCTGCCGCAATTATCGAAGCCTCGGACCAGCACCGCTCTGGTGCCCATCAATTTTCAACCGAACCGCGGTCAGACCGCCAGCGATGTGCGCTTTATCGCCCGCGCTCCCGGCTACGATGTCCAACTGCAGGACCGGGCGCTGACGTTCAACTTATTTTCCAGCCCGGCAATTACCGGGCCGATGCTGCCGCCGGCTTCAGCCGCGCGCGAAACCACCGTCGGTCTTGAACTTCTCGGCGCCAGCGAACATCCGCAGTTGAGTGCCGTGGGCGAGCTGCCGGGAAAAGCCAACTACCTGCGTGCTTCGGATCCGGCCACCTGGATCACCGGCGTGCCCACCTATGCGGGCGTTCTTTATGGCAACCTCTACCGCGGCATTGATGTCGTTTTCCACGGCGCCGGCAACCGGCTGGAGTACGACTTCACGGTGGCGCCCGGCGCCGATGCCGGGCAGATTGCCTGGCGCTTCGACACCACCGCCGTCACCCTGGCCGGCTCCGGCGATCTGGTGCTGGAAGCCGGCGGCGCCGAACTCAGGTTCATGAAACCGGTCATCTACCAGTCGGATCAGTACGGGCGCCAGTACGTCGCCGGTTCTTATCATCTTCAGCCCACCGATGGCGGCACCCTGGTGCGCTTCGACCTGGGCGCGTATGACCACCGCCGCGCGCTGGTCATCGATCCGGTCCTGAGCTATTCCACGTCCACGACCGCCGCTTATGGATACCTCGGTTCCATGGCGGCCGACAGCGCCGGCAACGCGTACGTGACTTCCGCCTCCGGCATCCTCCAGGTCACCAAGCTGGCAACCGACGGCGCCACCATGCTGTATCAGACCAGCATCGGCTCCGGCTATTCGGCGAATGCTGCCAGTGTGGTCGTGGACAACGCCGGAAACCTGTACCTTACGGGCACAACCGGGCCGGGCTTTCCGACGACCTCCACGGCCTATCAGCCCGTTTCCGGATCCGGATCGCATGCTTACTTGACGGTGTTGGATCCCACCGGCTCTACCTTGGTTTATTCCACCTACCTGCAAGGCAGTTCGGTCGATTCCGCCGTCGCGCTTGCCTTGGACAACAGTGGCGCACACCCATTGCCGGTGATCACCGGATTCACCTACTCCACGGACTTTCCCAACACCAGCGGCGTCACCCTGAACGGCAGCGAAACCGCGTTCGTTGCCAAGTTCGATCCCACTCTCAGCGGCGTCGCTTCGCTGCTCTACTCCACCGTTGTGCCGGGAACCTCTTCGTCTTTCGGGCAGGGCGTGGCCGCGGATGGTAGCGGCAACATTTACGCTCTGGTGCAGGCCCAAACGCTCACCACCACGCCGGGTGCGTACACCTATGACGGTGTGTACGTCGCCTATGGCGGCGTGTACGTGGTGAAGCTGAATGCGGCCGGCGCCACCCAATACGTTGCCTATCTCGGATACGGCAATGCCGCGGATATTGCTGCCGATTCATCCGGAAACGCCTATGTCGTCGGCGACCCTAATTACGGAGATTTTCCGGCCACCACCGGCGCCTACCAGACCACATTCCCGTTCGGTTTCCTGAGCGTGCTCAACCCGTCCGGTTCCGCGCTGGTTTATTCGACCTTCCTGGGCGGCCCCAGCGGAAATGTGACTCCCACCTCGGTTGCGATTCCCGCCGGATGCGCCAGCGCATGCAACGTCTACGTCGGCGGCTTCACCACCGCCAACGATTTCCCCACCACCGCAAACGCAATCCAGAAGACGCTTGGCGGCAATTCCGACGCCTTCATCGTCGAGGTCAGCGGCAACGGTTCCAGCGCTCTGTTTTCTTCCTACCTCGGCGGCATTTACGACGAGAACATTGATGCCAGCTATTATTATTACTACTACTATTACTATCGGCGCGTGCCCAAGGTCTCGCTCGACGGCGGCGCAACCCCCAACATCTTTATCGCCGGGAATACCAACTCCCCCAATTTTCCGTTGACCGGGCCTGGTTCGACCGGTGGCTACCTCACCAAAATCAGTCCTGCCAATGCCGGCATCGTCATTCCCGACCAGTACAAGATTAATTTCCCCACCCAGACGATCAACATCGCCAGTGCGCCCGTCACGTTGAATCTGCGCAATTACGGGTCGGCCACCGTGACCCTCTCCACGTTCACCACCACTCCCGGTTTTGCGCAGACCAACAGTTGTGGCGGCTCCATTGCGGGCGGCGGCAGTTGCGCTCTCCAGTTGACGTTTACGCCCACTTACACCGGCCAGGTTTCCGGCAGTCTCACCATCAACCATGATGGAACCAATAACCCGACCACCATCGCCCTCTCCGGCTTCGGTGCGAACCAACCGCTGGTCAGCGTCACACCTACTTCGCTGCATTTCGGAACTCAGGCGGTCAACACCAGCAGCTCGACGCAGGTGATCACGGTGACCAGCATCGGAACGCTGCCGGTCACGATTAGCTCCATCTACACTTATACGGGAGACCCGGAGTTTGCCCAGACCAACAACTGCCCGGCCTCGCTGCTGCCGGGTGCGAGTTGCAGCGTGGCGGTCACCTTCTCGCCGCTCACCGTCGGGTACTTCAGCACCACGCTCGTCGTTCAGACCAACTCGGCGAACACCAGTTATTTCTCCGTGAGCCTGGATGGCACGGCTTCCAGTGGAACCGGCATTGGCCCGGCGGGGTTGACGTTAAGCACCACCGCGGTCAACTTTGTCGATCAGGCAGTCGGCGCCGCCAGCGGCACGCAGTATGTTTACGTCTACAACACCGGCACCGTCCCGGTTACTTTCGGGACGCCGAGCATCGCCGGTGCCAACCCCGCTGACTTCAGCCTGCCGTACAACACTTGCCCCCAATATGCAGTTGCTCCCGGCTACTCTTGCGCGATCGGCTTTATCTTCACACCCACCGCAACCGGTGCTCGTTCCGGCACTTTCAGCTGCCCAACAGCGCCGGCGCCGCGGTGCCGGTTTCCTTGACGGGAAACGGAATCCCGGCAGTCGGGAGCCTTCTGTTTTCGCCCGCCGCCATGGTGTTCCCCGACTCGGCGGTCGGATCAACCTCGGCAACACAGCAGATTCGTGGTCACCAACCAGGGCACCACCGCGGTCACCATCGATCGCGTGTTTGACAGCGGTAACGATTTCCGCGTCACCAGCACCGGTTGCATTACCGTTTTGGCGCCGCATGGCTCCTCCTGCTACATCGAGCGTGACCTTCACTCCCACCACCACCGGTCCAATCACCGGCACGGTCACGCTGGTGGACGATGCTCCTGGCAGTCCGCAAACCATCGGCTTGTCGGGGAACGGTGTCACGGCAGTTGAAACCCTGGTTGTGTCCCCGCCCAGCGTCGGATTTGACGACACCGTCCTGGGGTCTTCCACCTACACAACCGTGTATCTCTACAATCCGGGCACCTTCGACATCACCATTTCCAAGCTGGCCACCAGCCTCCCAGACTTCACTGCGAGCGGCTGCACCACCGTACCCGCGTTCGGATATTGCACCGTCAACGTCACGTTCGCGCCCAAGAGCGCAGGACCACGGTCCGACACGCTGACGATCACCGACACCGCGCCCGACAGCCCACAGTCCGTTCCCTTGTTGGGCAATGGACTCACGGGCGTGAACAGCCTCGTGGTCACGCCGCTGATCGTGGGATTTCCTGACACCGTGCTGGGCGTCGCTTCCGGGGCGCAAGCCATCACGCTCTACAATCCGGGCAACACCAACATCACGGTGACCAGCCCACCCACCGCCAGCGGCGACTTCACGGTGACGAATTACTGCGGCACCATCTACGCGGAAAGCTATTGCACGGAGTACGTCGTGTTCACGCCCACCCTGGCGGGGCAGAGAAGCGGCACGTTCAGCATCATGGATTCGGCCCCCGACAGCCCGCACACCGCCACCCTGATCGGCAACGGCATCAATCCCTTCCTCGAAGTCATTGCCACTCCAGTCCAGCCTCGGTTTCCTGGACCAGGTTGTCGGAACGACGAGCAACTACTCGCCCATCTATTTCTTCAATCCCGGTAACGCCAACGTCGGCGTCAGCAATGTTGCGATCAATGGCGATTTCGCCATCTACAGCAATGGTTGCAGCACACAAGTCCCGGCACAGTCCTACTGCGTTGAATACGTAACGTTCTCGCCCACCGGCTCAGGCCCGCGTACCGGCACGCTGACCATGACCGACACCGCCGCGGGCAGCCCGCACGGCGTGTCTCTCTATGGCAACGGCCTGGCCGCCAGCGCCAGCCTTACGCTCACGCCCACCACCATGGATTTCGGCAACGTCCTGGCCGGAACCACCTCGCCGGCGCAAGCCCTGTACCTGACCAACACGGGCACGCAGCCCGTCAACGTGACCAGCGTCACTGCGAGCAATTTCTTCCAGGGTTCGGGGTGTGTTGGCGCCATCAGCGCAGGCACGCAGTGCGGAATATCGGTGACCTACACGGGCAGCGGAACGACTGCACAAATCGGCAACATCACCGTGCTCGATTCCTCCACCGGCATTGACCACACAGTGCAGTTGACCGGCACGCCGACCAGCACGGCGCCGGCCGTCTCCATCTCGCCCAACGGCCTGACCTTCGTTCAAACCGTGGTCGGGAAGACTTCCTCGGCGAGCGCCACCTTCATTAACAACAGCGGATCATCCGTGACCGTCTCCTCGGTGTCACCATCGCCGGGGGACTTCGCCGTCAACAGCAATAATTGCGGCTCTGTTCCCAACACTGGCAGTTGCGCGGTCAGCGTCAATTTCACACCGACGGCAAGCGGCGTCCGCACCGCGACGCTTACCTTCACCTACGGCACGGGCAGCACCATTGCGATTAATTTGTCCGGATACGCGAAGCCCGCCACCACCGAGCTGGTGTTGACGCCTTCCGCTCTCTCCTTCCCCGACCAGGTCGTCGGCACCAGCAGCGGCGCTCAGTTGGTGTACCTCTGGAACCAGGGGACGGTCCCGGTAAGTGTCAGCGGCAACATCAGCATCACTCCCGCCGATTTCGCGATCAGCTCCACTTCATGTAATTCGGCCACCATCCAGCCGGGTTCCTACTGCTACGCTTACCTGGTCTTCCAGCCGGCCTCGGCGACCACGATCACCGGCGCATTGACTATCAACACCCTGGCCGATCCCGCCAGCCCGCACGTGGTCACCCTCGCCGGCAATGGGGTGAGTCCGGTCAAGAACCTGGCGTTCAGCGCCACCTCGATCCAGTTTCCCGATCAACCTGTCGGCTTCACCAGTTCGGTGCAGTTCCTCACGCTCTATAACTCCGGCAACACCAACGTGACCGTCGCGTCCGTCACCCCCAACGGTGACTTTGCGGTGTTCTACAACCCGTGTTCGACGGTATATGCCCGCAGCTATTGCACTCTGCAGGTTTCCTTTACCCCTTCACAAACAGGTCTGCGCTCCGGCTCGCTGGACATTGCCGACGACGCCACCGGCAACCCGCACAGCATCGCACTGTCGGGCAACGGCATCCCCGCAACCAAGGCGCTCACTCTGACCGCCACCTCCCTGGCCTTTGCCGACCAGCCGTTGAACACAGCGAGCAACTACCAGTACTTTGTGGTTTACAACACCGGCGCGGCGCCGGTCACGTTTACGCCGATCACCACCGTGGGCGACTTTAGCGTTGTCGCCTACTACAGCGGCTGCCAGTCGGGCTCGGTGTCTCCGGGCTCGTACTGTTATGTGTACGTGATCTTCCAGCCGACGGCGACGGGAACGCGCGCGGGCAGCCTGACTATCAATAGCTCTGCCGGAACCTACCCGGTGTCTCTTACCGGCAACGGTGTTGCGGTTGTCCACGACGCCCGCGTCGGCGCCACCGCGCTCACTTTTCCCGACCAGGCAGTCGGTATCACGAGCGCCTATCAGACCGTAGCGCTCTACAACACCGGCAATGTGCCGCTGAATGTCTCCAACGTTAACGTCACCGGCGATTTCAGCAATCCCTACTCGTACACCTGCAACCCCGCCGCGATTGCCCCGAAATCCTATTGTCAGATCTACGTGACGTTTACTCCTACGGCCACCGGCCTTCGCACCGGCACGTTGACCATCACCGATGACTCCGCCGCCAAGACGCACACCGTGACGCTGAGCGGCAACGGCCTTACTCCCACCTCGTCCGTCACCTTTATTCCGGGCAACCTGCAATTCCTGCCCCAGGTGGTCGGCACCGCCAGCTCGTATCAATATGTCGCCGTCACCAGCACCGGCAATTCCCCGGTTACCATCACCGGCGCCAACGTCACCGACACCATCACCGGCTCCGGTTTCGCTCTTTATTACAACGGCTGTAGCACGCTGCAAAATTTCGGCAACCAGTGCTACGTCTACGTGACCGTTAACCCGACGATTTCCGGGCCCTTGTCCGGCACCCTCACCATCACCGATACCACCACCGCCGGTACGCATAGCATTGCGCTGGCAGGAACCGGCGTTGCCGCCAACTCGGCAGTGCAGCTCTCGCAAACCAGCCTCACCTTTGGAAACCAGGCGGTGGGAAGCACCAGCCCGGTCCAGTATGTCTACCTGGTGAACCAGAGCGCGACTGCGATCAACATCACCAATTTTGTTGTCGCCGGCGACTATCAGGTCAGCGGGTGTGGTACGGGGTCCTACATCTACAGCACTCAAAGCTGCGTGTTTTACATCTACTTCAAGCCCACCGCGACCGGCGCGCGCCCTGGCAGCATCACCATCACCGACACCGGCGCCGGCAGCCCGCGCACCATCACCCTCAACGGTACCGGCGTCAATCCATTTCCCATCGCGACCCTGTCCACCAACAACCTCGTGTTCGCCTCGCAGAACATCGGCACTAACAGCGCATATCAGTACTTCACTTTGAGTAATAACGGAACCGCTACGCTAAACATCAGCGGCATTGCTTTTGCGCCTGCGACAGCCGACTACACGTTGTACCCCGCCAATTCCTGCGGAACGTTGGCCGTGAATGGCGCCTGCTATATCTACGTCACCTTTACTCCGTCTGCTGTTACCGGTGGCCCCGGCACGCGCAGCGCGACGCTGGTGATCACCGACAACGATCCCAGTGGCTCGCAGTCGGTGAACATAACCGGGAACGCCCTGGCGGCGAGCCCGCTGGTTGCGCTCTCGCCCACCTCGGTCTCCTTCGGAAACCAGGCAGTGAACGTTACCAGCACGCCGCAAACTGTGACCCTGACCAACCAGGGCAACGCTGCCCTCACCATCACCAGCGTCGCTGCCAGCTCGCAATTCGCGGTGGCGACCAATAACTGTCCAGCCACGGTGAACGCCCTCGCCAATTGCACCATCACCGTCACCTTCACGCCCACCGCCAGCGGCGCACAGAGTGGGACGCTCACCATCGCCGATAACGCAGCGGGTAATCCGCACATCGTCGGTCTTTCCGGCACGGGCGTGGGCTCGCCTTCCATCTCGGTGAGTCCCGCCAGCCTCATCTTCAGCAACCAGCAGGTCGGCGTCGCCAGCACGCAGCAATCAATTGTCATTTCCAATTCCGGCTCGCCGATGACGATCTCATCCATCGGCATCACCGCCGGAGATTTCGCCCAGACCAACAACTGCCCGATCAGTACCGGCACGCTGCCGACAAACAGTAGCTGTTCGATTGGCGTGATCTTCACCCCCACCGCGGTCGGCACCCGGTCTGCCACCATCACCATCAACGACAACGCCGGCGCCGGCCAGCAAACCGTTCCCGTCAGCGGCACCGGCATCGGTCTGCCCGTCGTCACGCTTTCCCCGACCAGCCTTACCTTCGCCAACCAGAACGTGAGCACGTCCTCGGCATCGCAGCCCGTCACCCTGACCAACAGCGGTGGCGGCCCACTGGCCATCAGCAGCATCCTGCCCACTGCCGGTTACGCGCAGACCAGCAACTGCGGCAACAACCTCGACGCCGGCGCAACTTGCACCATCAACGTCTCCTTCGTTCCCACCGTCATCGGCACGCAAGCCGGCAGCATCGGCATCTCCGACAGCGCAGCGGGCAGCCCGCATTCCATCTCGACCACCGGCGTCGGCCTCGGCGCACAACCCGCGTTCAGTCCTACGTCGCTCGATTTCGGCTCCGTTGCCGTCGGCACACCCACCACCGCCCCGGCCGTCACGCTGACCAACACCGGCAACGTGACCATGAACATCACCAGCTTCCAGATCAACACCCCGCCTTACAGCCAGACCAACAACTGCGCCTCCACGCTCGCGCCCGCCGCCAGTTGCACCGTCACCGTGGTGTTCAACCCGACCGCCGCCGCCACGCAAAGCGGAACGCTGTATGTCTTCACCAATGGAATCAACGGAGGCACAGCGGCACTGAATCTGACCGGCGTTGGTTTCGGGCCGGTCGCGGGATTGAGTCCGGCATCGCTGAATTTCGGCAGCGTCACCGTCGGTACCGCCAGCCCGGCGCAGACCATCACCCTGTCCAGCACCGGCAGCACCGCTCTCACCATCACCGACATCGCCTTCAGCGGCAGCGGCGATTACAGCCAGACCAACACTTGTCCCGCTACTTTAGCTACTGGTTCTAACTGCACGATTTCAGTGACCTTTACGCCCGGCGGGGTGGGGACGCGAAACGGCGCCCTGCTCATCTACGACAACACCGCCAGCAGCCCGCACCAGGCGCCGCTCAGCGGCATCGGCCTGGGACCGGCGGTCACCTTCAATCCGCCCAGCCTGAATTTCGGCACCATCAGCCTGGGCACGACCAGTTCTTCTCTGCCTTTGGCCTTGACCAACTCGGGCACCAACGCCTTGCTGATTTCCGCCATCACCGCCAGCTCCGAATTTGCTCAGACCAACAACTGCCCGTCCTCGCTGGCGGCTGCGGTGAGTTGCACCATCAGCGTCACCTTCACTCCCGCCGGAGCGGGAACGCGGAATGGTTCCATCACCGTGACCAGTAACGCCGGTACCCAGACCGCCTCGCTGACCGGCGTCGGCACCGGACCCCAGGTGCAACTGTCGCCCTCCTCGTTGTCGTTCGGCAGTTTGCCGATCGGTTTGACCAGTGCTCCGCAATCGGCGGCCTTCACCAACACGGGCAATGCCGCGCTCACCATTACCTCCATCGTGCCCAGCACCGATTTCGCGGAAAGCGATAATTGCCCGGCGACCCTCGGCGCAGGTTCGTTCTGCACCCTTACCGTCACGTTTACGCCTTCGGTGGTCGCGCCGGAGACCGGCGCCATCACCATCACCGACAGCGCCGGCGGAAGTCCGCATCGAGTAACCTTGAGCGGCACCGGGACCGGTCCGCAAACCGATCTCGCCGTGACCGGCACGGTGAATCCGGCGTCTATTCTGCCCGGCGGCAGCTTCACCTACACCTTCGTCGTGACCAACGGCGGGCCTTCGCCCGCCACCGGCGTGGCGCTCAACATCACCTTGCCTCCCGCCGCTAACGCGACGTTGAATTCGGTTAACACCACCGCCGGCACTTGCACCGGCACGGGCCCGCTTGCCTGCAACATCGGAAACCTCGCCAAGGCGAGCACCGCGACCGTCACCGTCGCCATGACCGCCACTGCGGTCGCCGGCTTCCCGGCGAGCGGTACGGCGTCCGGCAACGAGACCGATCCATTGATCTCGAACAACAGCCTGACCCTGACCTCGGCTGTGCTGGCCGCCGATCTTGCCGTCATCGGCGCCAGCGCGCCCACCACGGTCTCCGGCACGCCGGCTTACACCATGATGGTGACCAACAACGGGCCTTCGTCGGCCTCCAACGTATCCATGACCTGCGCCTACGACCGTTACGTGTACCTCGGCTACAGCACTCCGTATGGCGCCTGCACGTATTCCGGCACGTCCTTGACGTGTTCCCTGGGCACATTGGCCGTGGGCGCCAGCACCGGCGTCACGCAGCAGGTGCAGCCGCCGGACACCGGCTGGGCGAGCATTAACTGCAACGCGTCCGCCACCGAGGGCGACCCCAACCCGGTCAACAATTTCGCCCAGATCACGCCTCCGCTGGACTCTTTCAACACTCCGAACGGCAACAACGTCGCCGTGCAACTCGCCGACGTCCCCTCCGGCACCCTGGCCCGCGTGATCTTTTCCAAGGTCACTCAGCCCGGCACCACGTCGCTCACGCGAACTGCCGGCGCCACCGCGTCCTCGGGCTTCCGCACCGGCGCGCAGCCCGCTACCTTCGACCTGAGCACTTCGGCGCTCTACAATCCGCCGCTTACCGTGTCGTTTGGATTCTCGCCGGCCCAGTTCCACAAGCCGGCGCAGGTCCACTTGTTCCACATGGAGGGTGGCGCCTGGGTGGACCGCACGGTGGCGATGGATCCTTCCACCTACACCGTGTCGGCGTTGACCTCATCGCTCTCGCCGTTCGCCCTGTTCGAGCCGGTGAACCATCCGCCGGCGGCCAACGCGGGCGCCGATCGCACCGTATCCGGCGCCAGCGTGGTGGGCGCTTCGGTCGCACTGGATGGCTCATCTTCCACCGATCCCGACAGCGACCCGCTCACCTACCGCTGGACCGGGCCGTTCCCCGAAGGCAACGGCGTCGCGACGGGAGCGAAACCGTCCGTCACGCTGCCCTTCGGCGCTTCCAAAGTCACGCTCATCGTCAACGACGGTGAAGTGGACTCCGCGCCGGTCGCCGTCAACGTCGTCGTCTCCGACTTCGTCCTTGCCTTGAGCCAGACCTCTGCCAGCCTCCAGCACGGACAGTCCACCATGCTCAACGTGAACATCACGCCCAAGGGCGGCAGCTTCGACCAGTCGGTCACGCTGGGCTGCGCCAATCTGCCCGCTTCCATGACCTGCCAATTCTCCCCGCCGGCGGTTCAACCCGGCGCCTCCGGCGCGAATACCGTCCTCACCCTGACCTCCACCGGCCTGGCTCAAGGGCGGCGCGCGCCGCGTCCCCTGTGGGCGATGTGGACTGGCTTATTCGGCGTCCTTGGAATCGTCGTTGTCGGCGCCAAGCGCGGCCGCGCCTGGACTCTGTTGCTGATCGTGCTGGTGCTGACCGTGATCGTCTACACCGGATGCGGCGGCGGCGCCTCTTTCGCTCCTCAGAACAACACGACCCAGAGCACCACCGTGATCATCACCATCACCGGCAGCTCGGGCGGTCTGCAGCGCTCAACCACCGCGAACATCACCATGAACTGATAGCGGTTGCCCCACCCTTGTCTCTCCCCGGTTTTGGGAGAGACAGGGTGGGGAATTACCATGAAGTCGTGCAACGCGACCGCTTTGTTCAACTCGTCACGGCCGAACTGGATCGCCTGCCCCGCCAGTTTCGCAGCCGCATTCATAATGTGGCGGTGCTGGTCGAGGACCTGCCGCCTGAGCAAATTGAATCGCGGGGTGCCCGCCGCCCGCGCTCGCTGCCGCCGCGCGAGTTGGTGCTCGGTGTATATCGCGGCATTCCGGCGACCAAGCGGAGCGTCTTCGATTTGCCGGCGGGCCCGGACACCATCGTCCTCTACCAGAAAAACATCGAAGCTGTTTGTTCCTCCGAGGAGGAAATCCGCGAGCAAGTTCGCCGCACCGTCATCCACGAGCTCGGCCACTACTTCGGCATGGACGAAGACCAGCTCCGCGACGTGTGAACTGCCGAACTAACAACTGCGGTTGCCCCACGCGCGGTTGCCCCACCCTTGTCTCGCCCGGGTTTGGCGAGACAGGGTGGGGAATTGCTATCGACTGGTGCCCCACATCTGCCCGGTTTTGGCAGATGTGGGTCTTACTCCGCGACCTCGATGGATTGAGCCTTGCGCCTTGTGCCTTGAGCCTTCCGCCTGCATCACTCGCTTGTGGCTCCATATCGAACGGACTAAACTTGAAGCAATCTCTTTGCACGCGAACAGCGCTGCCCGTTTTGTCCGGGAAATCTTTTTCCCGGGATGCGTCATGCCGGCCACCGTTGTGGGGTAGGACTCAACTCGGACAAAGGAATCTATGAACACCAAACCCGTACTCGCGCCGGAGCCCAACGTCGATGAAATCTCGGAGTGGCTCGAAGCCTTCGACCAGGTCGTGGACGAGGAAGGCGCCACCCGCGCCTGCCAGATCCTGAAGGCCCTCACCGCCCGTGCGCGCCTCGCCGGCGTCGATGTCCCGGTCCAGCTCAACACGCCTTACGTCAACACCATTCGTGAAGATGAAGAAGAGGCCTACCCCGGCGATCGCATCATCGAGCGCCGCATCAAGAGCCTCATCCGCTGGAACGCGCTCGCCATGGTCCATCGCCAGAACAAGAAGGACCCCGGCATCGGCGGCCATATTTCTACCTACTCATCGATCGCCAGCCTTCTGGAAGTCGGCTTCAATCATTTCTTTCACGCCAACTACGGCAACCAGCCCGGCGACTTCGTCTACTTCCAGGGCCACGCCTCGCCCGGCGTGTACGCGCGCGCATTTCTGCTGGGCAGGCTTTCGGAGAAGGACCTGGAAAATTTCCGCCACGAACTCCGCCAGGAACCCGGTCTCTCCTCCTACCCGCATCCCTGGCTGATGCCGCACTTCTGGCGTTTCCCGACCGTCTCCATGGGCCTCGGTCCCATCAATTCCATCTACCAGGCGCGCTTCATGCGTTACCTGGAAAACCGCGGCATCATTCCCACGACTCCGCGCAAGATCTGGGCCTTCGTGGGCGACGGCGAAACCGACGAGCCGGAAACCCTGGGCTCGCTCACCTTGGGCTCGCGCGAGAAACTCGACAACCTGATCTGGGTGGTCAATTGCAACCTGCAGCGCCTCGACGGCCCGGTCCGCGGCAACGGCAAGATCATCCAGGAACTCGAAGCCGCCTTCCGCGGCGCCGGCTGGAACGTGATCAAGGTCATCTGGGGCGCCGACTGGGACCTCCTGCTGGCGCGCGACAAGTCAGGCCTGCTGCTGAAGTGCATGGAAGAAACCGTGGACGGCGAATGGCAGGCGCTCAAAGTCAAAGGCGGCGCCTACATCCGCAAGGAATTCTTCGGCAAGTATCCTGAGTTGCTCGACCTGGTCGCTCACCTGAGCGACGCCGAACTCACCTCGCTGCGTCTCGGCGGCCACGATCCGCAGAAGATCTACAACGCCTACAAGCGCGCCGTCGAACACAAGAACGGACCCACCGTCATTCTCGCCAAGACGATCAAGGGCTACGGTCTCGGTTCCGCCGAGGCGCGCAATGCCACGCACCAGGAAAAGAAGCTCACCGACGAGCAGCTTGCCGCCTTCCGCACGCGTTTCGACATCCCCATTCCCGAAGAGGCGGCCCGCCAGGGCGCGTTCTATCGCCCGCCGCAGGACAGCGAAGAAATTACTTACATGAAGGACCGCCGCCGCGAACTCGGCGGGTACATCGTCATTCGCGAAGACGGCGACTGGAAGTTCAGCGCTCCGCCCCTCGATAGCTTCACCGAATGGCTCGAGGGCTCCAGGGGCCGCGCCGTCTCCACCACCATGGGCTACGTCAGCATCCTGCGCTACCTGCTGAAGCACCCCGACATCGGCAAGCTCATCGTCCCCATCGTTCCCGACGAAGGCCGCACCTTCGGCATGGAAGCCATCATTCGCCAGGTCGGCATCTACGCCAGCCAGGGCCAGCTCTACAAGCCTCACGATCAGGACATGCTCCTCTACTATCGCGAGGCCAAGGACGGCCAGATCCTGGAAGAGGGAATCACCGAAGCCGGTTCCATGTCCTCCACCACCGCCGCCGGCTGCGCTTATTCCAACTACCACGTGCCCATGATTCCGTTCTTCACCTTCTATTCCATGTTTGGATTCCAGCGCGTGGGCGATCTCATCTGGGCTTTCGCCGACGCTCGCGCCAAGGGTTTCATCGTCGGCGGCACCGCCGGACGCACCACCCTCGCCGGCGAAGGCCTGCAGCACCAGGACGGGCACAGCATCGTCCTCTCCAGCGTCGTCCCCACCTGCGCTACTTACGATCCGGCGTACGTCTACGAGATCGCGGTGATCATCCAGGACGGCATTCGCCGCATGTACCAGGAGAGGGAAGACCGCTTCTACTACCTCACCGTCTACAACGAAGACTACCCCATGCCCGAAATGCCCGCCGGCGTGAGCGATGGCATTCTCCGCGGCATCTACAAACTGAAATCAGCTCCCGGCGGCAAGGCCGCGGTGCAGTTGTTCGGCAGCGGCGCCATCCTGAACGAAGCCGTGCGCGCGCAGGCCATCCTCGCCGAACAATACGGCGTGCAGGCGGACGTGTGGAGCGTCACCAGCTACAACGAGCTTCGCCGCGAGGCCCTCGCCATCGAGCGCTGGAACCGCCTGCATCCTTCCCAGCCGGAAAAAAAGCCCTACATTCTCACCGCGCTCAACGGCGCCAGGGGCCCCATCGTCGCCGCCACCGATTACATGAAGATCGTTCCCCACCAGCTCGCTCCCTGGTTGCAGGATCGCCTGGAATCGCTGGGCACCGATGGCTTCGGCCGCAGCGACAATCGCCAGCACCTGCGGCGCCACTTCGAGGTCAATGCCGAATCCATCGCCGCCGCCGCCTTGGCGCGGCTCGCGCGCGACCACAAGTTTGACGTTCGCCGCGCCCAGCAGGCCTTTGCCGAACTCGGCGTGGACACGGAAAAAATTGACCCCGCCCGCGCCTGAAACGGTCACTTCCCGAACCGCAATTCCCGCTTGTATCCAGGGAGTTGCCGCGACATGCCGCGACCTGTTGATGACGTGGGTACTTTGGTGCACCCGCTTGTGATCTGCATCACTGTAAGCGCGCTCGGAGAGGAGCATGCTGCGTTCATGAAGGCAGCTCTATCGCGCTGGGCCTTCCTTCCGTTCCTTGTACTGCTCATGTGGTTTGCCTGTTCCCGTGGCTCGCAGCAGGCGCCGCCGCCCGCCGGCGGGATCGCCTCGGGCCCCGAGATGTACACCGATTACTGCGCCAGTTGTCACGGCGTCACCGGCAAAGGCGACGGTCCTGCCGCGCCCGCGCTGAAGGTTCCGCCGCCCGACCTCACCGTTCTGGCCAAGCGCAACGGCGGCCGCTATCCCGACGGACATATCTACCAGGTCATCGAGTGGGGCGGCGCCATTGCCAGCCACGGCTCCCGCGATATGCCCGTCTGGGGCGTCGCCTTCCGCCCTCTCACCCGCGAAAATCAGAAAGAGGTCTCCGCCCGCATCCACGCCCTCACCGACTACATCGGAACCCTGCAACAGAAATAGTTGCGAGTCCCGAGTTGCGAGTTCTGAGTTCTTCCTTCTGACCTCTTCTTAAACGGCTGTCATCCTGAGCGAGAGCCTGTCCTGAGCGAAGTCGAAGGATCCAACGCGCCCCGGCTTTTTGGGGCGTGTTGCGACCGAGTCGAAGGACCCCTACACTGTCACGCGCACTCGTTGCTCAAACAATCCTCGAACCAGCACTCAAGGCCACGCCCCGCACCCCCCCCGTGCTAACCTCGATTAGTGGGATGATCGCCGCCGCGAGAAATCGGCAAATCGCAAATGTCCTCGAACCCAAAGACAATCGGCACTCTGTACGGCGCCCTCGGCATGGTCTCCTTCAGTCTGACCCTGCCCGCGACCCGTGCCGCCGTCCTTCATCTCCATCCCGCGGTCGTAGCCTTCGGACGTCCTGTCGTTGCCGCCGTGCTCGCCGCCGCCCTGCTCATCATTACCCGCCAACGCCCTCCTGATCGCCGCTACTGGAAGAGTTTCGTCCTCATCGTGATCGGCGTCGTCATCGGCGTTCCCCTGACCTTCGCCTGGGGCATGCACGCGCTTCCTTCCGCGCACGGCGCCATCACCCTCGGCCTGCTGCCGCTGGCGACCGCAATGGTGGCGACGCTGCGCGCCGGCGAGCGCCCATCAAAACGCTTCTGGGCCGCCAGCGCTGTCGGCAGCGTGGCCGTACTTGCCTTCGCATGGATCAACGGCGCCGGACGCATTCAGCCCGGCGACATCATCCTCCTGCTCTCCGTCGCTGCCTCCGCCCTCGGCTATGCCGAAGGCGCGCGCGTCGCCCGCGAGATCCCGGGATGGCAGGTGATGAGTTGGGCCCTGGTGTTCGGCGCGCCGCTGCACATTGTTCCACTCGTTCTCGCTGTCCGCGCCCATCCGCCCGCCGCCCCGCTCGGCGCCTGGGCCGCCTTCGCCTATGTCTGCGTCGTCAGCCAATGGTTGGGAATGTTTGCCTGGTATAAGGGCCTCTCCACCGGCGGGATCGCGCGCATCGGACAACTGCAACTGTTGCAGCCGTTCTGCACCTTTGTATTCGCTGCCATGCTGCTCGGCGAAAACATCACCGCACCGATGATCGCGGCTGCGGTTGTGGTGGTCACCGCCGTCGCCGTCGCCCGCAACGCCCGGGTTGAACTTCGCCACGGTTACGCCGACAATGTTTCACCCGAATTCGCTCCGCCACCAGACTGAAGACTTTCATGTCGCACAAAGACACCATCCGCGAAGAGTTCACCCGCCAGGCCGAGGCTTTCGCCGCGCTGCGCGAACTCCACAGCCGCGAGCGCCTCGAGCGTCTCGTCAGCACCATCAACCCCGCGCCCGACGCCCGCGCGCTTGAGATTGCCACCGGTCCCGGCCACGTCGCCATGGCGCTGGCCGAGCGCTGCCGCCAGGTCATTGGCGTGGACCTCACCGACGCGCCGCTCGCCATCGCCGAGCGCACCTGCCGCGAGCGCGGGCTCACCAACGTTCGTTTCCAGCGCGCCGACGCCGAGCAACTCCCCTTCGCCGACGCCGAGTTCGACATCGTCCTCTGCCGCTTCGCCCTGCATCACTTCGAAGACCCGACTGTTCCGCTGCGCGAGATGACGCGCGTCTGCCGCGCCGGCGGCCGCATCGCGGTCGAGGACATCGCCGCCAGCGAGATTCCCGAGCGCGCCGCCTTCTACAACTATTTCGAGCGCCTGCGCGACACCTCGCATACCCGCGCGCTCGCTATGAGTGAACTGCTGCGGATGTTCGGCGAGCACGGCCTGGAAATCGAAACGCTCTACACCACCGATCTGGTGCAACCGCTGGAGCCGTGGCTGGCCAACTCGCACACGCCGCCTGACCGCGCCGCCCAGGTGCGCGAGATGTTCGCCCGCGACCAGCGCGAAGACCTCAGCGGCACTCACCCCTTCCGGCGCGACGGCGAGATATTCTTTACCCAGAAAACCATCGCCGTCACCGCCCGCAAACTTTAATGAAAAAAATCTAAACGCGCATAGCGAAAATATTAACGGCTGTCATCCTGAGCGAGGCGTCGCCCGGTTTTGGCGACGCCGAGTCGAAGGACCCCTACACTGCTGATTGCTTCCCGACTCCCGCAAGGCACTTCAACGACAACCGACCGACAACCCGATAACCGTATAATTCCCCCGTGCTCCGAACTGCCGTCGCTGCTGCTCCTCGTCGTCACCTCCGCGTCAGCACAACAAACCCCCATGCCTGACTTCTCCCTCGCCACCGCCGAACGATTCGCCGCGCTCGCTCTTGCCTGCGTGCACAAGGAATATCCCAACAAGATCGGGCACGTGCTCAACAGCGATGCCGACGTCGCGCCGCCGCGCAAGCTCACGCCTGCCTTTTACGGCTGCTTCGACTGGCACTCCTCGGTGCACGGACATTGGTTGCTGGCGCGCCTCGCCCGCACTTTTCCCGACGCGCCTTTCACGCCCAACGCGATCGAAGCGTTGCGGCAAAGCCTCACCCGCGCCAACCTGGAAGCGGAGGCGCGCTACCTCAATGGCGAGGGCCGCGCCAGTTTCGAGCGCCCCTACGGTCTCGCCTGGCTGCTGCAACTCGGACAGGAACTGCGCGAGTGGGACCATCCCGCCGCGCGCGAGATGGCGGCCAACCTCCGTCCGCTGGAAGACGCCGCCACCGCGCGCCTGAAGACCTGGCTGCCCAAGCTCTCGCACCCGGTGCGCTCCGGCGAGCACAGCCAGACCGCCTTCGCCCTCGGACTCATCCTCGACGCCGCCCGCGGTTCCGGCAATCGCGAGTTCGCCGCTCTTGCCGCCGATCGCGCGCGTGCCTTCTATTTTGACGACAAGAATTGCCCGCTGGCGTACGACCTCTCCGGTGAGGACTTCCTCTCACCCTGTCTCGGCGAAGCGGACGTCATGCGCCGCGTCCTGCCGCCCGCCGAATTCGCGCGCTGGCTGCATGGATTTCTGCCGGAAATTCCGGTGAACGGTTCCGCGGAATGGCTGCAGCCCGCCGTGGTCACCGATCCGAGCGACCCCAAGCTCGCGCATCTGGACGGCCTGAATCTCAGCCGCGCCTGGATGTTGGAAGGCATCGCCTCCGGCCTTCCCGCCAACGATCGCCGCTTGTCCTCGCTGCGCGCCGTTGCCGCTGCCCATCGCACCGCCGGCCTCGCCTCCGTCACCGGCGCACACTACGAAGGCGGCCACTGGCTCGGCAGCTTCGCCGTCTACCTGGTCACCGCGCGCGGGCTGGCGAAGTAACGCAGCGAATGGTCGTTACATCTTACCCTACGCATTGCGTTGGCGAAGTAATCCTGTGGAGCGCGCTCGCCCTCGAGCGCCATTGCGAAGACGTTGGCGTTTGGTCGTCACACCGACATGTCACCGGCCTCACTGACCTCCTCATCGTCTCCTGCCACACTTCCCCCCATGGACACGGAACCTGTCGTACCCGCCACATCTGCGGTGTCCACGGAACAACGCGCGGAACAGGAGCGCCTGGCAAGCATCCTCCGCCGCGTCCAACTTGGCGACACCTCCGTTACCGACGAGGTTTACTGGCTGCAAATGCAGGAAGATTTTGTCACCGGGAAGAAATGAACCCTGCAGCGGAGCGGAGCAACCTGTCAGGTGGTTGCCCCACCCTTATCGCTCCCGGGGGAGCCTGCCCCGAAGCGCAGCGAGGCGGAGCGATAGGGTGGGGGGTGTTCCCGGAGAGTGGAAATCAGCTAAACCGGTACGCTGCTTTCCTTCGCGTCTATCACGTCCATTGCGGTTAGGTCCTTGCATGGCAAACAACCCGCAAGCCCAGCCAATTCTCCCGAATTTCCTCCGGCCTCATTCCCCTCGCCCGCAGCGCCCGTAGACTCACTGCATCCGTCCGCTTCGCCAGCCGCTCGCCTTTGTCATCCACCAGCAGATCGCAGTGGTAATACTTGGGCGGCGCAATCCCCAGCGCCTCGCACAATAAAATCTGACGCGCCGTGGACTTCAGCAGATCGCACCCGCGCACCACTTCCGTGATCTTCATCGCCGCATCGTCGGCCACCGCCGCCAACTGGTACGCCGGCACGTCATCGCGCCGCCACACCACGAAGTCGCCGAAATCTTTTCCCGCCGTGTATTGCTGCTCTCCCTGCGCGCCATCGTGGAATGAGATCACGCGCCCATCCGGCACGCGGAACCGCCAGTTCACGCCCGCCGGCGAGTCCACGCTCAACTTCCGCCCGCGGCACTTGCCGGAATATATCGCCTCGTCGTTTGACTCATGTGGCGCCTGCGCTGCCCCTGCCAGATCTTTGCGCGAGCACGTGCACGGATAAGTCCATCCGCCCGCGTACAGCTTCCGCCACGCCTCCAGATACAAGTCCCGCCGCTCGCTCTGCGAATACGGCGCGTAGAGACCGCCGGGCCCTTCCTGCCACGAAATGCCGAACCAGCGCAGGTCTTCGATGAACGCGCGCACGTATTCCGGCTTCGACCGCTGCGGGTCGAGATCTTCATTGCGCAGCACCAGCACACCGCCCGCCGCGAGTGCCCGCTCGTAGGCGATCCAGAACGTGCGCGCGTGCCCGGCGTGCAGGTACCCGGTCGGCGACGGCGCCAGCCGCCCGCGATAGATCTTGGCAAAAGACATCACGACCATCTTAAGCGTGTGGTGGAGTTAACCGTGCGGTGGAGCGCGCTCGCTCTCGAGCGCGCCACTCATCCGCGAACTTACCCGGGCGTGAATCCGGCGCTACGCAGAGGATTGTATTTCTGCCAATAGCGCTCCGGCCCCATTGGGCGCTATCATTACCTCTCTCATGGCCGACCCCTCCAAGAGCATTCTCGTCGTCGACGACGATGCCTCCCTTTGCACGCTCATTACCCACATTCTCGAGCAGCAGGGACATGCCGTCGTGACCTGCTGCACCGGTGTGGAGGCCGTCAACCTGCTGCGCAAGCGCCGCTACGATTTGCTCTTGCTCGACATTGCCTTGCCGGACATAGACGGGCTCAACCTGCTCCACGTCTGGCGCGGGCGCAATGGCACCAAGGTTATCGTCATCACCGCCGACGACACCGCCGAGACCCTGATGACCGCCATTCGCGGCGGCGCCTACCTATACATCCGCAAGCCCTTCGAGCCGGAGCAACTGCGCGACCTGGTGGCGAGCGCGCTCAAGGCGCAGGAGCCGCAGCGGATCGAGGTCCTCTCCGCCAAGCCCGATTGGCTGGAGCTCTCGGTGCCATGCTCGCGCGACGCCGCCGAGCGCATGGACCAGTTCATGCGCCAGATCAAGATCGACCTGCCGGAAGACGCGCGCGAGGGCGTGGCACAGGCCTTCCGTGAGCTGTTGATGAACGCCGTGGAGTGGGGCGGCGAGCTTGACCCGACGCGGCGGGTGCGCATCTCGCTGCTGCGCACCCCGCGCATGCTCCAGTACCGGGTCTCCGATCCGGGCCCGGGTTTCCGGCTGGAGGACCTGCCGCACGCCGCCATCAGCAACGCGCCCGGGGAAGTCTTCACGCATGAGGCAGTGCGCCAGCAGATGGGGTTGCGGCCGGGTGGGCTGGGGCTGATGATGGTGCGCGCGGTCGCGGATGAACTCCTTTATAATGAGAAGCATAATGAAGTAATCTTCATCAAGTACCTGACCCCGGGCGAGGAGCGCGAGGGCAAGGGCGAGGCCGGCGGCCAGGCGCACAAATGTCCTACGTAGAACAATTGTGGAAAAGCCCAATCCGGGACGAAATCCAGGAAAAGATAACCAGCAAGTCACGCTGAGCGGCCCCAAAGCGGGAACGCTTGCGGGACGGTTGTCAGGCGCTCACCGCGGCCGGCAGCAGGGGCGCCTCGCGGCCGCGGGCACTGACCGGCTCGACGGCGACGATGCGGCCGTCGCGCACCAGCAGTGCGTGGTCGAAGTTGTTGACCGTGGGGCAAACGTGTCGTGGAACGACATAAATTACCTCGCCCACGGCCGGAACCGGCGCACCCGGCGGGACTTCGATGGGCAGGTGCTCCTCGCTGGGCTGGAGCGGCTTCAGTTCGGGGCGGCCGAGAATGGCGCAATTGGGAATGCCGGCGTCGGCGGAGACCGTCTTGTGCCCGGCATCGCAGGTGATGATGTTGGGGCGCGGATGGCTGACCACTCGGGAGACGACCAGCGCGGCCGGTTGGTAACGATAATCGCCGGGAAGCTGGGCGGCGCTGGTTGTGTCGCCATACACCACCGTGCCGGGCGAGACGCGGTGGATCAAGTCCCGGCTGCCGAACGGGAAATAGGACAGCGAGCAGGGAAGAGCGGGCGTGCCGGCGGTAATCAACTCACCGACCTCGATGCCGGCTTCGAGAACCGCCGAAGAAATCTGCATCAGGCGATCGTAGCCCTCGTGCGCCTGGCGGCAACGGCGCTGGAGATCGTCATCGTGCAGGTGGCCGTCGTAGTAGTGCAGGCCGCGGAACTCCAGGCCGGATTCGCGGATGTAGCCGGCCAGCGCGACAATCTCTTCGGCGCGCGCCTGCTCGACCCCGGTGCGGTCCATGCCGGGATTGATGTCCACGAACAACCCGACGCGGTTGCCTTTCCACTGGCGCACCTGGTCTGCATTTTCCACCAGCGCGGCAACACTCACCTGGGGAAACTCCGCGGCGATATCGCGCACGCGCTGCGCGTTGGCGCCGACCAGCGGGTAAGCGACCAGCACGTCGCCGGCGCCCGCGCGGCAGGCGGTGAGAAGCTCCAGGGTGGTGGCGCACTTGAAGTTTGCGACACCGCGCTCCACCAGCATACGCATGATGGCGCCGATCTTGGCGGTCTTGACGTGGGGGCGCCAGCGGTTGGGATCGCCGCCGAGCAGCTCGAGGGTGAAGGCGATGTTGTTCTCCACCGCGTCGAGATAGATGGCGAGGGCGGGAGTGAGGACGCGGTCGAGTCCGGAGAGGGAGTAGTCGGGCATAAGAGGATTCTATCGGGTGACCGGGCGATCCGGGGATCGGGTGATTGAAACTAAGAACGAGACCATTGCCGATTGTGAAACGCCAGAAGCGACGCTGGTGTAGAGAAGCTCCCACCCCTGTCGCCGGTTACGGCGGAACAAGGGTGGGACACGTCAGCGCGCCCTGCCTGAAGCCTGAAGCCTTGAGCCAGACGCCTGGTTATTGTCCCCGGCTGGCCGGCGGAATGATGCCGTTCATGCGCAGGTACTCGACCATCTGGCCGTAGTGGTCGAAGTTGTGGCCGACATTGAGCACGGCCAGGCCGAGGCGCGAAACCTTATTGGGCCCAAACGGGTTTTGCACCTGTCCCGTCGCGTTGCCTTCGTTGATCGAGCTGTACGCCTTGTGGCAATAGGCGTAAGAGTCCTTCACGAACTTGACGCTGTCCGCCTTCGTCTTCACCGAGGCCGGTCCGCTTTCACCACCCGTGTCAACCGGCGGCTTTTCACTGAGAATCGCCGCGCAGATCATGTAGTTGGCAGCAGCCACGTGGCGGACCTGCTGGCCGAAGGTGCGCACGCCCTTGAACTCGCCGTTGGTGGGAGCGAAGTTGTACTTGTCCTCAGGCATGGCCTCGGCGGCGGGAACGAATTCGCTTTCCGGGTAATTGAGGCCGCTGTCCAGGATCATGGTGACGGTTGGCGGTTGCGACGGTTGTGCCGGCTTGGCCGGCGGCGTTGCGGGTGTCTGAGCTGGCGCAGCGGCGGCGAACAGGAAAGTGAGCAACAGCAGGGAAACGAGTGTTTTCATGTATCTCTCTCTCAAAGTGAAATGACTCCGGAAACTGGTCTATTGGTCTATCGGTCTGTCAGTCTATCGGTATGTCAGCCTTAGTGCGTTAGGTACGCAAACCGCACTGAGCGACAGACAGACTGAAAGACTGAACGACCGAAGGACCGATTGACCGAAAGACCGAAAGACCTGGTTACGTAATGGTTTCGCCGGCGCCGGCGGGCGGGAAGGCGAAACCGCCGGCGCGCAGCCGGAAGCGCCGGATGGTGGCCAGTCCCGCGAGCAATCCGAGCGCGGAAACCAGCAACGCCGCTGGAATTCCCCAGCGCTCGCCGACCGCGCCCCAGGCGGCGCTGCCGGCCGCCATTCCGCCCTGCAGCACCAGCAAGTAAATGGAAAGCGTGCGCGCGCGCAGCCATGCCGGAGACATGGTCTGGGCCGAAACATTGAGGCTGGCGACAATGGCGATCCAGGCCACGCCGGCGGCGAAGAGCACGGCGCACAGCAAGGCGAACATGTGCGCGCGCCCGGAAGCGAAGCTGGCCAGCGCGTACAGCACGGTGGCGAGCGCGACCAGCGTGTTGACCGAAACCCCGCGCCGCAGCGCCGGCAAGGCAATGGCTCCGCCCAGGGCGCCGGCGCCGAAGAATCCGAGCAGCGCTCCGTAGCCGATGGACCCGAAGGGACGCGCGATCAGCGGCAGCATGGCCAGCAGCGCGCTGGCGGAGAAGCTGAACACCGCCGTACGCACCAGCACCGCCTTGACCTCGTGCGAGTGGCGGACGTACTCGAAGCCGGTGCGCATGGCGCGCATCACGCGCTCGCGCGGCACGGGCGCCTCATGCGGGCGGCGCTTCCAGCGATACAGAAAGAAGATGACGCCGAAGATGGACGCGGCGTTGATGAGGAACGCGGAACCGGTGCCGACGGCAGCGATGATGACGCCGCCGATGGCGGGTCCCACGGCGCGTCCCACGTTGTACCCGGCGGAATTGAGCGCCACCGCGGCGGCGAAGTTCTCCTCGGACACGACTTCGGGCGTGATCGCCTGCCATGCGGGGTCGTTCATCACGGCGCCAAAGCCGATCAGGAACGTGAACAGGAGCAGGATCCAGGGCGTGACCAAATGCAGGAAGGTGAGAATGCCGAGGGCGGTGGCGGCCACCACCATCCAGGTCTGCATCACCAGGAGAAAATGGCGGCGATCCACCATATCGGCCAGGGCGCCCGCGGGCAACAGCACGAGAAAGGCGGGGAGCGTGCTGGCGGCCTGCACCAGGGCCACCATCAGCGGCGACAAGGTAAGACCGGTCATCAACCAGCCGCTGGCGACGCTCAGGATCCAGCGGCCGGTATAACAGACCACGGCGGCGATCCACAGCGAGCGAAAGAGCGGCTCGCGCAACGGCGCCCATGCGCTCAGCGGGGTGCCCGGCGGCTTGAGTTGAATGCCGTTCAGTGATTTACCCAGTTCGGCCATTCCATCCTGGTGTCGAGTTTGCACAACGGCGTGGGGAGCGCTGTTCCGCGTGGCAGGTATTGGATGTCCCGCTCACCCCGAGGTGACATCCGCCACTACTTTAAACGAGTAGAACGGGAAACGGTGAACGGAAAACGACGCGGCAAGTTGTAAAAAGTTGTGAACGGGTCGATCGGTCTGTCGGTCGATCGGTCTGTCGGTCGATCGGTCTATCAGTTCGTCAGTGCGTCGGGATGGAACACTGCATGTGCACAGAACTGACCTACTGAAAAACTGACAAACTAACGAACCAATCGACCGAAGGACTGACAGACCGATAGACCGACAGACCGACAGACCGACAGACATCCGCAAAGCCAAGTCTACGCGCTGGCGCCCCTGGCAGAGGATTCGGCTTCGGCGATAGTCAACTGGACGTGTTCCCGGATGCGGTTGAAAAAGGCGAAGCTGACAAATCTTCGCTTGGCGGTCTTGCGGATGGCGCAGACTCCCATCACCAGTTCACCGTCCTGGCGCATGGTCTGCCAGTCCAGTTCGCTGGGCGCCACCGTGTCCTGGGGATGAGTATGAATGGTGCCGAGGATGGAAAAGCGCATCCCCTCCTCGCCCTCGGTCATGGGGTTAACATCGTCGTCCATCACCACGGCGCTGGTCGAGGCTTGGTACTCCAATTCGCGGAAGGCGAAGATGCGCGCCTGGGTGCCCACCATTTTGCCCACGACCTGCTCCAGGATTTCGCGGGGATAGGCCTTCAAAGCCCGCCGTTTGAAGGAGACGAGCACTTTGCGGTCTACCACGACTTCCGTCACATTTGGCATCGGCGCATAACACTATCAGAGTAGCGGGCGCGCATACAGCGGGGTGCAACTCACGGGGAAGCAATCCACCTCAGGCAAAGGCCAGCGCCAGCAGCGTTTTCTGCTCCATCGCGTGCGCCTTCGCCGAGCCGGTCGCGGGACTGGCGCTGCCGGAACGTTTCACCGAACGGGCGGGACGTCCCTTCGCCAGCCGGCGGAACCGCGGCATCACAAACCACAGTGCGCCCATGTTTGCCGGCTCCTCCTGTACCCACACGATGTCGCGCGCGGTCGCGTGGCGGTCGAGTTCGGCCTGGAGTTCGGCTTCGGGGAAGGGATACATCTGCTCCAGGAAGACGATCGCGGTCGAGATATCCTTCCGCCGCTTGCGTTCTTCGCGCAGTTCGTGGCCGATCTTGCCGCTGCACAACAGGACGCGCGAGGCGTCCTGGATATCGTGGTCGGCGAGAACGTTCTGGAAGCGCGGTGCGGAAAAATCCGCCAGCGGTGAGGCCGCCTCGGGACGGCGCAGCATGCTCTTGGGCGTGAACACCACCAGCGGCTTGCGCCACGGCCGCAGCGCCTGGCGGCGCAGCAGGTGGAAGTACTGTGCCGCATTCGAGGGCTGGCAAATCTGCAGGTTGTCGCGCGCCGCCAGTTGCAGGTAGCGCTCGATGCGCGCGCTGGAGTGCTCCGGCCCCTGCCCCTCGTACCCATGCGGCAGCAGCAGGACCAGCCCGGAGAGCAGGTTCCACTTGTCCTCGCCGGCAGCGATGAACTGGTCAATGATCACCTGCGCGCCGTTGGCGAAGTCGCCGAACTGCGCCTCCCACAGCGTCAGGGTCTCGGGAAAGTCGCGGCTGTAGCCGTATTCGAAGCCCATCACGCCGGCTTCCGACAGCGAGGAGTTGTACACCTCGAAGCGTGCCTGTTGCGGCGAGAGGTGTTCCAGCGGGATGTACTCGTCGGCGTTTTCGGTGTCAATGAGCACGTCGTGGCGCTGGTTGAAAGTGCCGCGGCGGCTGTCCTGGCCGCTGAGGCGCACCGGCGTGCCGGAGGCGAGCAGCGAACCAAACGCCAGCGCTTCCGCCATGCCGTAGTCCACCGGGCGTTTGCCCGAGCCCATCTCGCGGCGCTGCTCGAGCAGCTTCCTGACCTTGGCATGAACATGGAAACCGTCGGGCGCGCTGCCGATGACCTGCGCGATGCGCTGGAGTTCGTCTGCCGGGACGCCGGTGTCCACCTCGTATTCCTTCTTGTGGCAACCGCCCTTGTACTTCGACCAGTATTCCGGCAGTTCCGCCAGCCTCGGCTGTTTGGTGGCGGCGGCGCCCTGCTTCTGCGCCTGCGCCAGTTCGTCCTTAACCTGCTTCACCCGGGCACTCGTGTCTTCGCTGATGCGCTCGGCATAGAGCTGCCACAGCGGCGGATGCTCCTTGATGCGCCGGTAGACGAGCGGCTGCGTGATGGTGGGATCGTCCACCTCGCTGTGGCCGTGGCGGCGGTAGCCGAGGATGTCCACCACGACGTCGCGGCGAAAGGTGTAGCGATACTCGAGCGCGATCTGCGCCAGGCGCACCACGGCCTCGGGATCTTCGCCGTTGACGTGAAAAATCGGGATGTTGTTGCGCCGGGCGAGGTCGGAGGCGAAGCGCGTGCTGTGATCTTCCACCGGCTCGGTGGTGAAGCCGATCAGGTTGTTGGCGATGACGTGCACCGATCCGCCGACCGTGTAGCCGGGAATTTCGGCGTAATTCAGCGTCTCGGCCCAGATGCCCTGGCCGGCAAAGGCGGCGTCGCCGTGGATGACGACGGCGAAGACCTGGTCGGCGCCGTTCTCGCCGCGGCGTATCTGCTTGGCGCGCGTGCGGCCCACGGCCACCGGATCCACCGCTTCCAGATGGCTGGGATTGGAGACGAGGTGGATGTGCATCGTGCGGCCGTCGGGCGCGGTGTAATCGCCGGTGGCGCCGATGTGGTACTTGACGTCGCCGCCGCCCAACACGCTGCGCGGGTCCACGTCTTCGAAGCGCGAGAAGATGTCGGCCGGCGGCGTGCCGACAATGTGCACCATCACGTTCAGCCGGCCGCGATGGCTCATGGCGAGCACCGCCTGCTCGGCGCCGCGGCCGATAGCGTTCTGCATCATCTGGTCGAGGAAGGGAATCAGCGCGGTGACGCCTTCGAGGGAAAAGCGCTTGGTGCCGAGATAGCGCGATTGAATCGCCTGCTCGAACAATTCCGCCCGCAGCAGCAGGTCGAGAATGCGCGCGCGATCGGGCGTGGGCGCGTCCGATGCTTCTTCCATGCGCGCGGCGATCCAGCGGCGCTGCTCGCGGTCGGGAATGTGCATGAATTCCGCGCCGATCGTGCCGGAGTAAATGCGGCGGGCCTCCTCGGAATACGGGCCGCGCAGGTCGTCGAGATCGGGGAAGGGCAGCGGCGGCAGATGAAGCCCGAGCGGGTCGAGCGACGCCTGCAGGTATCCCCAGCGGCGAAAGACATCGAAGACACGCTCGCGCTCAGGGTCGCGGCGTTCCAGATCGGCAGGGAAGGGAGTCGGCTGCTTGATGGCGGTCATGATCGGCTCGGGCGGGCGCGGCGAAAGCGGCCCAATGAGCTAGTCTAAGCCTTCCCAGGTGTCCAGTCAGCCCAGGGTAGTGGATCAATTTCCGATCCAGGTAACGCTGCAGAGATAATGAGCTTGCGACCGCTTACGCGTACTCCCCTGAGGTACTATTTAGATCATCCGATGTGGGGCACGCTGTTGGCCGGGTCACACCACCTTGTGATCAACGGTGTCACGAGCATGAGCACGGAATTCCGCACCTACGACGAGTTTTTTCTTTTCTACCTGCGGCAGCACAGCCAGCGCGCCAACCGCCTGCTGCACGCGCTGGGAACCTCGCTGGGCCTGGCCATCGCCATGGCCGCGCTGCTGCTGCATCATCCCTGGTTCGCGCTGTTATGGATCCCGGTCGGTTACGGGTTTGCCTGGGTCGGGCACCTGCTGGTGGAAGGCAACCGGCCGGCCACCTGGGGCCACCCGTGGTGGTCGTTGATCAGCGACTTCCGCATGCTCGGCCTCATGATCACCGGCCGCCTCCAGGTCTGGATGGCACGCGCCGAAACCGCCGCCAGCCGCGCGTCTGCAGGCGCCTCGGCGCAGGACTAATACGAAACGACGCCTGGCGCGACGAAATTACCGATTACTTTCGTTACGGCAGCACCGCTTTAAACTTACCTCGGTGACATGGACGAGCCAAATGCCTGTTGCCATACTCGTCTCATGTCGTCAAGCCGTTCCGAATACAAATCGGATGCGCAATGGCTGGAGAACGAGATCGCGGAGTTGAATACCTTCAGGGACCTTGCCTGCCAACGGGCGCTGGCGGCCGACTCCGAGGAGAGACACCGCCAACTCACGGAGGTTGCGGCGAAATTGCGTGTCAGGGCGGAACGCCTCGCTAATATCCTTGAGCTGCTCAAGGCGGCAAAGCTCCGGCCCTGACCGGATAGCACACGCCGAACCGCCGAAACCCGTGCCGCCGCCAGCGCCTCCGCGCTGGACTGAACGCATCGTCACCAGCCGGCAGTCTTCACTCGTTAGCCCTAAAGCCCAAAGCCTAAAGCCCAACCTCCCGTCGCCATTGGTAACGCAACTCTTTTCTTGTGCCGGGTTCACATCACCATAGGGTCCCCGGATCGGACCGAGAGGTGATCAGAAATGAAGAAACTGTTGATGGGAGTTTTGTTCCTTGCCGCGCTCGCCGGCACAACCGCCATGGCGCAGGATCGCGATGACTGGGGTTGGCGCGCGCGCAGGCACGATGTGCGTAACGACTACCGTGACCGCCGCCAGGACTGGCGCGACATTCACCAGGACAAGCGCGGCATCGCCTACGATCGCGCCGAGCTGCGCCACGACTACCGCGTGGGCAACTATGCCGCCGCTCATCGCGAGCGCGCCGAAATCCGCGCCAAACGGCGCGACGTCGCCCGCGATTATCGCGATGTACGCCACGACAGGCGCGACATCTATCGCGACCAGCACGCCTGGGGCTGGCGCTAATTTTCACCGATGACGTAAAAAGGGCAGCTACGGCTGCCCTTATATTTTTCTGAGCCCACAGCCCAAGACCTAGCGCCCAAAGCCTAACGCCTAAAGCCTAACGCCAGCCGCCTGTTGTACACTCCGCTTGCATGCGGGTCCTGGGCATTGATTGCGGCGGCGAATACACCGGATACGGCGTGGTGGAGCAGGATGCGCGCGGCGAGTTGCGTCACATCACCTGCGGCGCGGTCCACCTGAATCCGAAAAAGCCGCTGCCGGTGCGCCTGCTGCAGATCTTTACCGAACTGCGTGACATCATCGAGCGGCACCGGCCGGACACGGTCGCCATCGAAGATGTGTTCTACGCCGTGAACGCCAAGTCGGCGCTCAAGCTGGGGCAGGTGCGAGGCGTGGCCATGCTGGCGGCGTCGTCCTGCGGCCTGGAGGTGGCGGAATACTCGCCGCTGTCCATCAAATCGGCGGTGGTGGGATACGGCAAGGCGGACAAATCGCAGGTGCAGCAGATGGTCACGCGCCTGCTGCGTTTGCCGGCCATGCCCCAACCGCAGGACGCCTCCGACGCGCTGGCCATCGCCATCTGCCACCTGCACACCGCGGCGACGCTCAGCCGCCAGGCGGCGCATCCTGCCCATTGACGAATTTTTCGAATTGAAGAATTGAAAAGATCAGCCACAGAGGTCACGGAGGAGGAACGGAGTCTTACATTTTCTTGTTTGCGTTTTTTGTTTCCGTGCTCCTCTGTGCCCTCTGTGGCTCAACCGGTCCATTCGTCAATTCGTAATTTCTGCAGTGCGTCAATTAAACTCTCCGCATGGTCTATCGCACCTTGACCGTCCTGTTTACGTGGCTCGCATTGTCATGCGTATGCCGGGCGCAATCTCCCAATCCCGAGCCGATGGCCGGGCAGGCCGTGCTCCCGATCGTCTCCTTTGATTTCCTTCTGGAGGGCAGCGCGCCGCCGCACTACTGGATCGCCGTGGAACCCGATGGCAAGGCGACGTACCACGCCGACGAGGTTCCCGCCGCTGCCGGCGCCGCGCCGATGCAACCTTACTCGCAGCAGTTCCTGGTTTCCGACCCGACGCGCGCGCGCATTTTCGACCTCTCCGCCGCTCTTCAGTGCTTTCAGGGCGAATTTGAATACCGCGGCGGCCGTATCGCCAACATGGGCGCCAAGACGCTGAAGTGCGCCTGGGCCGACCGGGAAACCCATACCACGTACAACTACTCCACCAACCCGCGACTGCAGGAGCTGACGACCCTATTCCAGAACATATCGAACACCATGGAATACGGCCGCCGGCTGGACTATCTCCACCGTTATGACAAGCTCGGGCTGGAGGCGGAACTGAAGTCCATGGAGGAACAGGAAAAGAACAAGCACCTGGCGGAGCTACAGGCGGTTGCGCCGCAATTGGAGCGCATCGTCAACGACAGCTCCATCCTGAACGTGACCCGCCACCGGGCCGAGCACCTGCTGCAAGTCATCAAGTCGAATCCCGCGGCCCGCGCCGCGGCTCCATAATAAAGCCGCTTCAGCTCGGATTCCAGACGCGCTTTTGCCTCCCGAAGCTCTCCCGCGCTGAGCACGCGCGCCGCGATCAGCGCACAAAAATTAGTGCAAATATCACTGCGGAAATCGAATTCCGGTGCTAATCTACCGCGCTCTCATTCACATTTCCGGCGGCGGCCGGGATCTCTTAGGCAGAGGATTTCATGCAGTCCACAAAACCGTTGGCGGCAATCATTGCCTTGATCGGCTTATTCGCGGCAGGTCCAACCCCGGCAAGCGCGCAGCGGTTATCCAAGTTCGAGCGCGAGCGTGCCCGGGACATGCTGCAGGACATCGCCAGCGACGTGCGCAAGCACTATTACGATCCCAAGTTCCACGGGTTCAATTGGGAGGCAGAGGTCCAGGAGGCCAAGGAGAAGATCAGGAAAGCGGAGACCTTGAACCTGGCGTTCTCGCAGGTGGCCGCGGCGCTCTACAGTCTGAATGACTCGCACACCTTTTTTCTCCCGCCACCGCGGCCCTACCGCCACGATTACGGCTACCAGACGCAGTTGGTCGGCGACCGCTGCTACGTCATCCGGGTGCGCCCGCATAGCGACGGCGAGGCGAAGGGCGTGAAAGCGGGGGACGAACTATTGTCCGTCAACGGGTTTGTTCCCGCGCGTGACAATCTCTGGACCATCGGATACGTCTTCGGGGTCCTTCGGCCGCAGAAGTCGCTGCGCTTAACCCTGCGGGACACCGCCGGCGTTCAGCATGAAGTTGAGGTGCTGGCGAAAATGAAAGAGTTGAAGAGGGTCCTCAATTTCGCGACCGGCGAGACCGGAGGATCCGATATATGGGATGCGATCCGCGAATCCGAAAACGAAGAACGCCTGATGCGTATTCGTTCGTCCGAGGTGAAGGATGACTTGTTGATCGTCAAGTTCCCGAATTTCATGTCCTCCGAAGGGGACATCGATTCGCTCGTCAGCCGCGTGCGTAACCACAAGGCGCTGATCCTGGACTTGCGCGGCAACCCCGGAGGCAGCGTTGAAATCCTGAAGCGCTTTCTGGGAGCGATGTTCGACAAGCAAGTCAAAATCGGCGACCGCATTGGACGGGACTTCAATAAGCCCATGATCACCAAGTCTCACGGCGGTGCGTTTACCGGCAAGCTCATCGTGTTGGTGGACAGCCGGTCGGCCTCGGCGGCGGAGCTGTTCGCGCGTGTCGTCCAGATCGAGAAGCGTGGTGTTGTTATTGGGGACCACACCTCCGGCAGCGTCATGGAATCGAGACGCTACACCTACCACATCGGACAGGGAACCACCATGTACTTCGGCGCCTCGATCACCGATGCCGACGTGGTGATGACCGATGGCAAGAGCCTGGAGCACGCCGGAGTCATTCCCGACGAAGTCGTCCTGCCGACCGCGGCGGATCTGGCCAGCGGCCGCGACCCAGCTATGGCTCGAGCCGCCGAATTGGCCGGGGTGAAGCTTAGCCCGGAAGCCGCCGGCAAGATGTTTCCCTACGAGTGGCCCAAGAACTAGCGGCCGTGCCTGGGACGGGTGGTGGCTATCCCGCCGCAACTCCGCGCTACAATACGGGTTAGATAGGGTAGACGGAGTAATCCGTGGAGGCTGCTATGACGACTCGCAGGGTGGTGGTGTCTTTGCTGCTCGTACTGGTAGCAGCACTGGTGTTCGCCCCCGCGGCTCGCGCCGACTCCCAGGCCCGCATTGTGCGCCTCAGCCTGGTGGACGGCGCGGTGCAGATCGATCGGGGACAGGGATTCGAAAAAGCCATCATGAACATGCCCATCACGCAGGGCATGAAACTTTCCACCGCCGCCGACGCCCGCGCCGAAGTGGAGTTTGAAGACGGCACCACGCTGCGCCTGGCGCCGCGCACCGATGTCGAATTCCCGGCGCTGCGGCTGCGTTCCTCGGGCGCGCGCGTCACCACCGTGCTGGTGAACCAGGGCACCGCCTATTTCAACGTCCGGCACAAGCGCGACGACGATTTCCGCGTCGCCTTTGCCAACCGCGAAATTAACGCGGACCGCAACGTCCACTTCCGCCTCGATCTCGCCGGCGGCAATCCCGAACTGGCGGTGTTCAAGGGCGACTTGGATATCAACGACCCGCAAGCGCACCTGACGGTCAAGAAAAACGAAACGCTCACCCTCGATGTTGCCGATAACCGCGGCTTCGATCTGGCGAAGAACATCGCGGCGGAGAGCTACGACGAGTGGGACAACGACCGCATCAACTACGCCTCGCAGTACGCGACCAGCTCTTACAACACGCACTCGCCCTACTATTACGGCGCCAGCGATCTGAACTATTACGGCTCCTGGTATAGCTACCCGGGCTACGGAATGATGTGGCAGCCGTATGGAGTCGGCTACGGCTGGGATCCGTTCTATAACGGCGCCTGGGCCTGGTATCCGGGCTTCGGATACACCTGGGTTTCAACCTATCCGTGGGGCTGGACGCCCTATCGCTACGGCTCGTGGATGTTCATTCCCAGCTTCGGCTGGGGATGGCAGCCAGGAGGGTGGAACACCTGGTACACCGTGCCGCCGGTCTACAATGCGCCGCCGTTCTTTCACGGTCCCAAGCCTCCGCCTCCGGTGACAGTGTTCGGCGGAGGTGGCAGGGCGAACCCCCATCCGACGGTGGTGGTGGACAACGGTCTGATTCGCGATCCCCGCAGGGTCGGGCCGGCAGCCGATGGATTCTTGGGCGGCAGAAACGCGGGTACGACCGTTGCCGTTCCCATGGGCTCTGCAGTGGTTGGTTCGACGTCCGCTTCGGCGCCTGCGCTCAACATCGCTCCGGGGACGGGCATCGCTGCCCCGGGCTCGCCGTTGCGCGGCCCACGCTCCTACATGCGCACGCGCAACCTGGGTCGCGGTGCACCTGCCATGCGCAGTGCGCCGGGCTTGCCCATGCAGCGCAGTGCGCCTGCGCCGCGTATGTCCGCTCCGCCGGCGCCGCGCATGTCGGCTCCGCCGGCGCCGCGCATGTCGGCTCCGCCATCGGGTGGTGGACATAGCGGCGGCTTCAGCGGAAGCCACAGCAGTGGTGGGAGCCGGCCGCCGAAGTAATTTGGTGATTTAGTGATTTGTGATTTAGTGATTGACGTCGGGAGCGGGCTCAATCACTAAATCACTCAATCACTAAATCACCCAATCGGCAAATCCCTAAATCACTCAATCGCTAAATCACTGCGATTCCCGCATATCCCACAACTAGGCTGCGGTCGCCGGAGATGTCGCCGGAGGTCGCGTACTTGATCACCTGCGCTCGCTTCGCGCCCAGGCGCCGGGCGGCGGTGAGCATTGCCACTGTCGGCGCGTAGCCGCACATGCTGATGTTCTCTCGCTTGACCACGTCGAACAGCCCGCGGGCATCGAGCGCGAGAATCTTGTCGATCGCTTTGTGGTCCTTCACCCGCGTGATCTTGTCGGATTCGTAGTGGTTCATGTCGCTGGAGGAAACGATCAGCGGAGGCTGCGCCTGTGCGCTGATGACGCGCGCCATGGCGTCGCCGAGCGCCTCCAGCACCTCCACATGACCTACGCCGACGGTGATCGGCACAAAGGAAAAGTCGCCAACCAGCGCCTGCAGGAACGGCAATTGCACTTCGAGCGCGTGCTCGGCCTGGTGCGCCACCACGTCTTCGCTGAGCTGCGGGAAGGTTTGCATGAGCGCATGGGCGAGCGCGCTGTCAACGCGCACATTGCCCAGCGGCGTCATCCACGCGCCCTCGCTCATAATGGCCAGCGGCTGCCCCATGCCGGTGTGGTTGGGGCACAGGATGATGAATGTTTTCGGCAGCTCCAGCCGCGCATACACCGCGCCCGCAACGTGCCCGGAGTACATGTATCCGGCGTGCGGCACCACGCAGCCGATGGCGCGCAGCTTTTCGCCCGTCGTATCGGTGTAGCCGCGGACTTCCTGCAACAATCGGTCGGGATTGCTGGGGTAGAAACGTCCTGCAACCGCGGGAGGCCGGATGAATGTCGCCATGACTTCCTCCGGGGGTGTTAGGCGCTAGGCTTTGGGCTTTAGGCGTTAGGCCTAAAACCTAAGACCTGAAGCCTAACGCCTGTAGCCTACGATAGCTCATTCCCACGCAACAATCGAAACACTGCCGCGGCTTTTTCCAGGGGCAGAGTTTCACTTCGGGCATCGGCGCGCACGCCTGCGTTCTTCAGCGCCTGCTGCAGCAGTGCGGTGTCGTAGCGTGGCTTCAAATTATTGACCAGCGTCTTGCGCTTCTGCCCGAACGACAGCTTGAGAAACTCAATGAATTCGCGCTCCGGCACCTGCAGGCGCTCCCATTGCGGTGCGACCGTCAGCCGCAGCACCGCCGAGTGCACCTTGGGCGGCGGTGCGAACGCGCCCGGAGGAACGGTGAACAGCTTCTCGACTTTGGCATACAGTTGCGCTGTCGCCGAGAGCAGCCCGTAATCCTTGCCGCCGGGCTTGGCCGCGATCCGGTCGGCCACCTCTTTCTGGAGCATGATCACGATCCGCTGGAAATACGCGTAATAGCTGAACAGCCGCAGCAGGATGTCGGACGTGATGTAGTACGGGATGTTGCCGATCACCTGAGCGATTTGCTTGGGCGCATCGGCCAAACCGGCGAGCGCTCCCGGCCTCGGCCCCAGCACCGTGCTGAGGTCAATCTTGAGGATGTCGCCTTCGATGATCTCGACGTTCGGCCACGCCGCGTACTTCATGCGCAACTGCGCCGCCAGCACGCGGTCGAGTTCAATGGCAATCAGCTTGAAGGCATTTCTTGCCAGGATGGTGGTGAGCACTCCCTTGCCCGGCCCAATCTCCACCACGGTCTCGGCGGCGACACCGCCCAGCGCGCTTACGATCTTTTCCGCGGTGCCGCGATCGGCCAGGAAGTGCTGCCCGAGCTTGGGCGGGTGTCGTGGGGGTTTCTGGTCGGCGATTGCAGCATTGACCCTGTTTCGACTTGCCATTTAGACTTGCCTTTCACTTCCTCGACGCGGAATTGTTCCATCCCCGGAGGCTTCCCCAACATGAAAATCGTCTTTGCGGCATCCGAGTGTGTGCCATTCGCGAAAACCGGCGGCCTGGCCGACGTGGTGGGAGCGTTGCCCCCGGCGCTCGCCGCTCTCGGCCACGACGTCACCGTCTACCTGCCGAAATACAAGCAGACCAAGCTGACCGACGCCCAGACCGTGGTGCGCAGCATCACCGTCCCCTTCGACGACCGCTACCGCTTCTGCTCCGTGGTGGACGGCGGCACTCACTCCGGGGTCAAATTCTACTTTATCGACTACCCGGGGTACTTCGAACGCGACGCCCTCTACGGCACGCCGCTGGGCGACTACCGCGACAACGCCGAGCGCTTCGCCCTCTATTCGCGCGCCGTGCTGGAAGGCTGCAAGGTCCTGGGCGTGCCCGATGTCTTCCACTGCCACGACTGGCAGTCGGCGCTGGTGCCCATCCTGCTGCGCAGCGTCTATGCCGAAGATCCCGCGCTGCGCGACGTCGCTACCGTCTTCACCATTCATAACATGGGCTACCAGGGCCTGTTTCCGCCGGACACGCTGCCGCTGCTCATGCTCCCCTGGGACCTGTTTACGATTGATAAGCTGGAATTCTACGGCAAGCTGAACTTCCTGAAGGGCGCGCTCGTCTTCTCCGACTTCATCACCACCGTCAGCCGGAAATACAGCCAGGAGATCCAGACCGCGGAGTACGGCTTCGGCCTGGAAGGCGTGCTGCGCGGGCGCTCCGGGACGGTCACCGGCATCCTGAATGGCGTGGACTACACCGAGTGGAGCCCGCTGACCGATAAGTTCATCGCCGCCCACTATGCGCCCGAAGACCTCGGCGGGAAGGCGAAGTGCAAGCAGGACCTGCTGGCCGAGTTCGGTGTTCGCAACGCCGATCCCAAGTTGCCGGTCATCGGCATCGTGTCGCGGTTCGCGGCCCAGAAAGGCTTTGACCTGATCTCGCAGGTTGCCGACCGGCTGGCGCGCGAGGACATGATCGTGGTCGCGCTCGGCGCCGGCGACAAGGAGTACGAAGACCTCTTCCGCCGCCTCAACAAGCAGTTTCCGCAGAAGTTCGCGGTCAAGGTCGCCTACGACAACAAGATCGCGCACAAGATCGAAGCCGGCGCGGACATGTTCCTCATGCCCTCGCGCTACGAGCCCTGCGGCCTGAACCAGATCTACAGCCTGAAGTTCGGCACCGTGCCGGTGGTGCGCGCCACCGGCGGCCTGGACGACACCATCGAAAATTGGGACCCGCAAACCCGCAAGGGAACCGGCTTCAAGTTCACCGAGTACAGCGGGGAAGCGCTGCTGGCCACCATCCGCGCCGCGCTGCAGGCGTTTCGCAACAAGGAAAGCTGGCAGGTGCTGATGCGCAACGGCATGAATAAGGACTTTTCCTGGACCGCGTCAGCCAGGGAGTACGTGAAGATATACGAGCGCGTGCGGCAACTGCGGAGTGTCACGGCGGCGTAGCTGAAACTGAAACTTGAAACTGTTCCTACGCTTGCTTTAATTTCGTGGTGTCCACCGGCTCATATTCTTCGATCGTGGCGGCCACGCCGAACTCCGGGCCGCCTTTGTTTTCCACCCGCACGACGCGGCACTTGCAGCGAATCCAATTTTCCGGTCCGGCCAGGATGCCCGCCGGCAACGGCAGCACGACTTCCAGAGTCGAGCCCTCCATCACCTTGTTTTGCAGGTACAGGTACACACCGCGCAGGCTGACGTCGCGAAGCTGTGCCTGGGCGTGATGGACGGCGCCGTTTCCCACCTTGACCTTCACCTTGTCCTGCGCCTTGACTCGCTTGCTTGACCGCTTATCGCTTTGTGCTTTCGCCATATGCCTTGCTGCAAATTACTTGGAACTCGCCGGAGGAGCAAGCACAATTCCACCTTAGAAGGTTCCGTTGGTAATGTGGAAGGCCCAAGGCGAAAGCTGCAACTGTAAGTGTGTCTCACCCACGCTTTTACCTTGTGCCTTGCGCCTTATGCCTGGCGCCTTGCCTGCCGCCTGTCTCTGAACACCAGGTACACCGGCACTCCCGCGAGGATGACCAGACAACCCAGCAGCGAATTGCGCACGTTGGCCGCAAAGGTGTAGTAGAGCAGCACCGCCGAGGCCGCAATGAACACCACGGGAACCGCCGGATAGCCCCAGACGCGATACGGTCGTGGCGCGTCCGGCTCGCGCCGCCGGAAGATGAAGACGGTGCTGGTGGTCAGCAGGTAGAACAGCCATTCCGCAAACAGCGTGAGCGAGAACAGTTGCTGGAAACTGCCTGCGAACAGCAGCAGCGCAATGGCCAGCACCGCCTGCATCACGATCGCCGTGGAAGGCGTGCGGAAACGCTCGTGCACTTTTGCCAGGCCGGGGAAGAAGTAGCCGTCGCGGGCCACGGCAAACGGCACGCGCGCTCCCGTCATCGTGCTGCCGTTCAAGGTGGCGAGCATGGCCAGCGCCATGGCAATCAGCACCACGGTCAAGATCCCATGCCCGGCCCACCGGATTGCGTCCAGCGCCGGGCTGCTGGAGCGGGCGATCATCTCCGCCGGGATCACGTACTGCACCGCCGCGTTCACCAGGATGTACAACCCTGCGACCGTGGCCACCCCCGCGATCAAGGCTCGCGGCAAGCTGCGCTGCGGATCGCGAATCTCCGCCGACACCGTGGTCACTAGGTTCCACCCGTCATAAGCCCACAGCGACGCCAGCAGCGCCGCCATGAATCCCGCCATGCCGCCGCGCGCCAGCGAATAGTGAGTGGCAAAATTCCCCAGGCTGCCTTTTGCGTACGCGAAGCCCATGCCGACAATCGCCAGGATGAGCGCCACCTTCAACAACGTGAAAAACAACTGGAACTCGCCCGCCTTTTTTACGCCGATGTAGTTGATGAAGCTGATGAGCACGATGGCGCCGATGGCGACGGCTTGTCCGGGGATGGTCGGATGCCAGCCATCCATGCGCGTCTCACCCAGGAATTGCAGCGCGTTCAGGTTGCTGAGGATGCGCACCAAGCCGGTGACGATGCTGGCCATGGATCCCGGCTTGGCGATCACGAAGTACGTCCAGGCGTACAGAAATCCGCCGAGCGGACCGTAGCCGTCGCGCATGTACACGTATTCGCCGCCGGCCTGCGGTTTCATGGCCGCCAGCTCCGAGTAGGTGAGCGCTCCGAACATGGACAGCAGCCCGCCCACGATCCACGCCAGGTACACCACCCCGGCGGAGCCGACCGCCTGCATCATCTCCGCCGGCACCAGGAAAATTCCGCTGCCGATGATGGTGCCCACCACGATCGCGCCGGCGTGGCTGACCGTCAGGTCGCGGGCCAGTTCGCGCCCCTTACTCGAATTCGGCGCCGTCTCAGGCATGCGACGCCCGTCCTCTTCTCCCGCGCGTAGAGCAGGCTGGCCGCGTATCCGACCGCAAATGTCAGCACGGAACCCAGGGCAACGTACCAGGTGAACGGCACGCCTCCGTGCGGCAGCGCCAGCGAGAAGCCGGTGGAGCGCGCCACCGCCGCCCACAACCGCTGCTCCTGCCAGAGATAGAGGTTGAAAACGAAGCCGCAGAAGAAGCCCACCATGGCGCCGCGTTCGTTGGCGCGCTTGGTGAGGACGCCGAGCACGAACACGCCCAGCAGCGCACCGTAGGCCACCGAGGCAATGGCCAGTCCGACCTCAACCACGACCTTGATGTTGCGCGAAAGCATCGCCAGCGCGAACAGCACCAGCGCCCATAGCAGGGTGGAAGCTCGCGACAGGCGCAGGCGCTCGCGGTCGCTGGTCTGGGGATGCCGCCGCAAATAGAAATCCACGATGGAGCTGGAGGAGAGAGAATTCAGCGCGGCGCTCAGGTTGCTCATCGCCGCCGCCAGAATCGCGGCGATCAGCAGGCCCGAAATTCCGTGCGGCATGCGGGTCACGATAAACGTGGGAAAAATCTCGTCGTAAGAAACCCACGCGGGCGGCTGGGCGGCGGTGTGATACAGCGCGTAGAGCAGCACGCCGACCAGCAGGAACAGGCCGAATTGAAAAAAGACCGCAAAGCCGCTGGCGATGAGCGCCAGCTTCGACTGTCCCTCGGAGCGCGCCACCAGCAGCCGCTGCACGATCAGTTGGTCGGTGCCGTGGCTTGCCGTGGTCAGGAACGCGCCGCCGATCAAGCCTGCCCAGAACGTGTACACCTTGAAAAACTCCGGCGAGAAATCGAACACGCGGAATTTTCCCGCCGCGCCGGCCAACGATTGCACACCCGGCCATCCGCCCGGCACCAGGTGCAGCAGGGTCACGAACCCGGCCAGCGTTCCGGCTACGTAGATGAACATCTGCACCACGTCGGTCCAGATCACCGCCGTCATGCCGCCTTCGAAGGTGTAGATCAGCGTCAGCGCGGTCACGATGCCGATGGCGATCGCGTCGCGCTGCAACTCGCTGAAGCCGCGCAGCACGGCGCCCAGCGTGATCCGCACCACGATGGCGACGGCGAAACACGCGCACCCCTTCCGCCGCCGAGCGCGTGATCAGGAACAGGCTCGCGGTCAGCGAGCGCAGCTTGCCGCCGAAACGCCTCTCCATCAACTGGTAGGCGGTGTACAGCTCGCCGCGGAAATAGTGCGGGATGAGCAGAAAGCTGATGATGAAGCGCCCCACCACGTAGCCCAACACCAGTTGCAGGAACGTCATGTTGCTGCGGTAGGCAAGCCCGGGAATGCTGATGATGGTGAGCGTGCTGGTTTCGGCGGCGACGATGGAGAGCGAAATCGCCCACCACGGCACGTTGCGGTCGGCGAGAAAGTAGTCGCGCAGCGTGTGCTGGCGCTTGCGGAACCTGACCCCGAAGGCGGTGATGCCCGCCAGGTACACCGCAATGATGATCAGATCCAGCCGATCCAGTCCCATGCTTTTGAGTCCCGAGTCCATAGTCGCGAGTCCCGAGTAGCTCATACTGGCGCGTCACCCTTAGCGCCTGAACACGCGAAGATTGCGCGCTCGCGACTCGGGACTCGGGTCTCGCGACTGGCAGCCCGCATTATGCGCGAAAAGTTACGTTTCCTCCCGCAAAAACCCGCGCCCGTAGCGCTCTTGCCATGATAAAAATTGAGGCACCCGTGCCCCTTTATCTCGGCATTGACGGCGGCGGTACGCAAACCACCTGCGCCGTGGGCGACGACCTTCGCGTGCTGGCGACTGCCGTTGCCGGCGGCAGCAACATTGTCCGGGTCGGCGAACGCGAGGCGCGGACCAATCTCCGCGAGGCGATCACCAAGGCCTGTGCCGCCGCTGGAGTCAGCCCGGCCGCGGTGGAAGCCACCGTGATCGGCATCGCCGGCGCATCCGTCCCGCCGGTGAAGGATGCTGTCGCCGCCATGATCGTAGACCTCGTCCCCGGCGAGATTGAAGTCGTGGGCGACATGGTCATCCTCATGGAAGCCGCCTTCCCCGGCCTGCCCGGCGTGGTGGTGCTCTCCGGCACCGGATCGTTTGCGTTCGGGCGCAATCACCTTGGCGAAGCCGCGCGCGCCGGCGGATGGGGCTCGGCCATCTCCGACGAAGGTTCGGGATACTGGATTGGGCGCGCCGCCGTGTCCGCCGTGCTGCGCGCGCACGACGCCGCCGAAAGCACCACGCTGTTGCGCGGCATTCTCGACTGCTGGCGGCTCAACTCGCTCGAAGAGCTTTTGCAGAAAGGGAATTCTTTGCCGGGCTTTGCGGGATTGTTTCCGACGGTGGAATCGGCGGCAACCGCGGGCGACCCGGTCGCGCAGCAGATTCTCGTGGCCGCCGGCAGCGAACTGGCTACCCTGGCCAGCGTCGTCATCGGCCGCCTCTGGCCCGAAGAGCAGCCCGTGCCGGTCGCGATTGGTGGCGGCGTTTTCGCCCACTCGCCGCTGGTGCGCTTTACGTTCCGGAAAAAGTTGCGCGCCGCGCGCCCCGGCGCCGCCGTGAATTTCAAGATCATTCAACCCGTCGCCGGCGCTTTATGGATGGCGCGCCGCATGACGGGGCCGGCACGCGGGAATAGCGCATGACCACCGCCTCCGGCGCCGGCGCACGCAGGGCCCCTGAGCCGCAGGGAAGGCTCGAAGAACTGATTCGCAGCCAGGAACCCGACATCCTGCGCGGCGTCGCCGCCAGTTCGCGTCTCACCGAAGAACTGGCGCTCTTCCTGCTCGCCCGCCGCGACCTGCCGCACCAGGCGATGGTTGACCTCTCGAAAAACATCGCGGTCATGAAGCACCGCAAGGTGCTGGTGGCCGTGGTAGCGCATCCGCGGACGCCGCGCCACGTCTCGCTGCCCATCGCGCGCCACCTCTACACCTTCGAGCTGATGCAGATCGCGCTCACGCCCTCGATTGCCGCCGACCTGAAAATGTCCATCGAGGAATCGCTGATCGCGCGCATGGAATCCATTTCCAGCGGCGAGCGGCTCACCCTCGCCAAACGCGGTTCGACGCGCGTCGCCGCCGCCTTGCTTGCCGATTGCGAAGAGCGCGTCATGCACGCCGCGCTGGAAAATCCGTACATGACCGAGGCGTGGATTGTGAAGCCCCTGCTGCGGGACGACGCGCCCATCCCGCTGGTGCACACGGTGTGCCGCCACCCCAAGTGGTCGCTGCGCCGCGACGTGCAAATCGCGCTGCTCCGCAACGACAAGACGCCGCTGGCGCGCGCCCTGGCGTTCGCGGAAAATCTGCCCAGCCAGGTCCTGCGCGACGTCCTCCATCACTCGCGCCTGGAAGCCAACGTCAAAACTTACCTGCACGCACTGCTCGAGCGCCGCGCAAACGCGCCGCGCAGTCACAAGCCATGACTGGAACGAACAAGAATTATTAAGGCATGTCATCCCGAGCGAGGCCGCAGGCCAAGTCGAGGGATCTTGCGTTTTTCAAATTACCCAATTACCCAATTGCAAAATTACCCAATTACTCCAGGTGCACGCTTTCCCCAATCCACGCCAGGTACTCTTCGCTGCCGTTCTCGATGGGCAGGACCACGCACTCCGGCAGTTCGTAGACATGGAGTTCCTTGATCGCCGCGTTTACCTGGTCGAGCGCTGAACCAGTGGTTTTGATCAGCAGCAGCCACTCTTCGGCGCTTTCCACCTCGTCCTTCCAGCGGTACACCGATTCGATGGCGACCACGTTGACGCACGCCGCCAGCCGCCGCTCCACCAGCGCACGCGCGATCTTGCCCGCATCCTCGCGGGTTGCTGTCGTTGTCAGCACAATCTTCTTGTCGGTCATTTACAATTCCTCACGCGCCGGAACCGTGCGCGGCATGCATCCATCGTCAATCGGCAATCGAAAATCGGCAATGATTTTCTGCCATTTTTCATTCTGACTTCTTACTTCTGAATTCCGGGAGCCGCACGCATGCCAGCCGTCATCAAGTTCGGCACCTCGGGGTGGCGCGCCGTCATGGCCGAGGAGTTTACCTTCGCCAGCGTTCGCCGCGCCGTCACCGGCATCGCCCGCTACGTGGCGTCGGTAAAGCCGCAGGGGGCCTCGGTCATTGTCGGACGCGACCCGCGTTTTCTGGGCGAAACCTTTGTCACCATGGCCGCCGACATTCTCTCCGCCCACGGCGTGACCCCGCGCGTCATTCCTGAACCCGCGCCCACCCCCGCAATTTCCTGGGCGGTGATTCGCACCAAGTCCGACGGCGCCATCAACTTTACCGCTTCTCACAATCCGCCAGAGTATAACGGCATCAAGTTTTCCACGCCCGACGGCGCGCCCGCCTTGCCCGAGGTCACCCAGCGGATCGAAGCGGAGATCGCGTCGCTCGATGGCGCGCGCGCGCCCGCAAATGAAGTTGGAGCGCGCTCGCCCTCGAGCGCGGTGAAAAGGGAAGAGCTCAACGTCGCCGGCGACTACCTGGCGCGCCTGAACGAAATCATTGATGTCGCCGCCATCAAGAAAGCCGGCCTGCACGTTTGCTTTGATCCGCTGTGGGGCGCCGCGCGCGGCTATCCCGACTACCTCCTGCGCCGCGCCGGGGTTGACGTGGTCACCGTCCACGACTACCGCGACGTGCTCTTTGGCGGCCACGCCCCCGAGCCGGACGATCATCTTCTCTCCGACCTGCGTGCCGCCATGAAAAAATCCGGCGCCCACATCGGCATCTCCACCGACGGTGACGCCGATCGCTTCGGCATCCTCGACCAGGACGGCATATTTATTTCGCCCAATTACATCATCGCGCTCTTGTTCGATTACCTGGTCGAGACCCGCGGCTGGCGCAACGGCGTCGCCAAATCCGTCGCCACCACCAACCTGGTCAACGCCTTGGCCGAACACCACAAAGTCCGGCTGTACGAAACGCCGGTCGGCTTCAAGTACATCGGCGAACTCATTGACCAGGACAAGATCGCCATCGGCGGGGAAGAATCCGCCGGCCTTTCCATTCGCCATCACGTCCCGGAAAAAGACGGCGTGCTTGCCGGCCTGCTGTGCTGCGAGATGGTCGCGCGCCGCGGGCGCACCCTCGCCGAACAGCTCAACGATTTATTTGTCAAAGTTGGTTCCTTTTACCCGCGCCGCGAGAACTTCCGCTTGACCCCCGAGGTCAAAGCGAAGTTCACTAGCAAAGTGCGGGAGGATCCTCGCGAACTCGGCGGGCGCCGGGTCCGCGAAGTTGTCCGCACCGATGGGCTCAAACTGATTTTCGACGACGGCTCCTGGGTGTGTTACCGCCTTTCCGGCACCGAACCGGTGGTGCGCGTCTATTCGGAAGCGCGCACACCCGGCGGCCTGGAAAAGCTCAGCGCCGCCGCCAAGCAGTGGATTCTTGAATGATGTAGGACCGCCTGAAGGAACGATACTCTTGCTCTCGGTCTTCTCAAGACGCGCCAGGAAGTATCGGCCCATCGCGATCCGGGCAACCGATCCACGTCTCGTCCGCGCCGTCGCGCTCGCCGAGCGCGTCGTTCACGCGCTCTACAACCTTCGCACCAAGCTCGCCACCGCCGCCGTCGCCGCTTTCGCCATTTTTATCGCCCTTCACGTCATCTTCGGCGCCAACGGCATGGTCGTTTACAAGAACAAGAAGTCCGAGTACCGCACCCTGCAGAAAGACGTAGACCAGTTGCAGAAGGAAAACCAGCAATTATCAGAGCAGATTAAAGCGCTGAAGACCGATCCCAGCGCCATCGAGAAGGAAGCGCGCGAGCAACTCCACTACGCCCGCCCGGGCGAGGTCATTTATCTGACTCCCGGCCAGCCCAATCCCAACGCCCCGCCGCCCAACGCCAGCGCGAAGAAGTAGTTTCGAGTTTCAGTTTCAGTTAAAAACACGAATGGCGCGGGCGTTGTCACTCGCGCCAACTCGAAGCTGAAACGGAAACTGAAACTGAAACTAGCCTTTCTTCTTCCTCTCGCACGCCGTCACAACCTTGGTCGGATCGATGGCTTCCTTGTCCGCCTGGATCTCCTCGATCCTGCCATCCTTGCCGACCAGAAAAGTCGCCCGCCGCGCCGCCTTGTACTTCGGCTCCCATAGCCCGTACGCCTTGGTCGTCGCTCCGTCGTCAAACCAGTCGCTGGCCATGGGGAAGGTCACGTTGAGTGAATCGGCAAAAGCCTTGTTGGCAAACGGGCTGTCCACGCTCACACCCACGACCTGGGTGTCCGCATCCTCCAGCTTCTTGTAATTCGCCTGGAGGTTGCGCATCTCGGTGGTTCAACCGCCGGTAAAGGCGAAGACGAAGAACGCCACCACCACGTTCTTTTTTCCGCGAAACTGGTGCAGAGAGATGTCCTGCACCTTGGCGCCGTCGAAATACTTCAGCGTGAAATCGGGCGCCATGTCGCCGACTTTCAGCTTCAGCGGCGCCGGCTTTTCCTTTTCCTGAGCTCCCAGCGGCGTCGGTGTGCTCAGGACAGCCGCTAGACCCAGTGTTGTAAGCAGAGCGTAAATCGCGATTTTTCTCATTTTTTCCTCACCCGATACCGACTCTTGATGCCGTCCATCGCGCTTAGGTTACATCGGTCTTCCGTTTCGGAACCGGCAACGCGCAATTCGAGCCTGTCGATCGCACCACCGCCGTTGCGCTGCCTGCCTGCTTCCCGCTACATTGGGTCGCAGAGCACCCACACTTTCTGCCGCAAATTTTCGATGTCGCGCATCCTATGTCAGGTGACGCACACAATGCGCCTGCTTCCGGGGACCGTCCTCCCCGCATGAGCATCGAAACCGTCAACCAGGTCTTCTATCAGGTTGTGGACCGCCAGCTTGACCGCGCCATGCTCTACAAGCAGACGGTCAAGTGGATCCCCATCTCCTCGCGTGAACTCTATCGCGACGCGGTGGGAATCGCCCGCGCGCTCACCGGCTGGGGCATTGCCAAGGGCGATCGCGTCGCCATCCTCAGCGAGAACCGCCCCGAGTGGGCCACCGCTGAATTCGGCACACTGCTGATCGGCGGCGCCATCGTCCCCATTTACCCGACGCTGACCTCGGAACAGTCGGCCTTTATGCTCGCCGACTCCGGCGCACGCGTCGCCTTTGTGTCCACCGTGGACCAGCTCAAGAAACTCCAGGCGGTGCAGTCCATCACCAAGCTGGAAAAAATCGTAGTCATGGATTACATCGGAATCCCCGACGCGATTCCCATGCACCGCCTGATGCACGGCGGCCCGGTGGAGCGCGATGCCGCATTCGACGCCGCCGCGCACGCCATCCGCCCCGACGATCTGGCCACCATCATCTACACCTCCGGCACCACCGGCACGCCCAAGGGCGCGATGTTGACGCAGGGCAATCTCGCTTCCAACCTGCTGCACTCCCTCGAGAGTTACGCGATGGGCCCGGGCGACGTGAGCTTGTCGTTCCTCCCGCTGTCGCACATCACCGCCCGCCATGTGGATTACGCCATGTTCTACCACGGCGTCACCGTCGCTTATTGTCCCTACATTGACGACCTCAAGGCGGCGCTTCCTGAAATCCGCCCCACTATCTTTGTCGCCGTCCCGCGGGTGTACGAAAAAATCCGCAGCCAGGTCGAGGTACAAACCAAGTCCGGCCTGAAGCACAAGGTGTTCCAGTGGGCGCTGAAGGTCGGCCGCGCCCATCGCGACGAAATCCTGGCAGGGAAGCGTCCCACCTCGCCCGCCTGGAAGCTCGCCGACCGGTTTGTCTTCTCCAAGATCAGACAGGGGCTGGGCGGTCGCGTGAAAATCTACATCTCCGGCGGCGCGCCCCTCGGCCTCGACCTCGCCGAGTGGTATGCCAATGTCGGCATCCGCATCCACGAAGGCTACGGCCTCACCGAGACCTCGCCCGTCATCGCGCTCAACAAGCCGGATGCGCACAAGATCGGCACCGTCGGCCGGCCGCTGCGCAACGTGGAAGTCCGCATTGCCGACGACGGCGAGATCCTGGTTCGCGGTCCCTCGGTGTTCAAGGGCTACTGGAACATGCCGGCCGAGACCGCCGCCGCCTTCACTCCCGATGGCTGGTTCAAGACCGGAGATATCGGCAATCTCGACGCCGACGGCTTCCTCTCCGTCACCGACCGCAAGAAAGACCTGATCAAGACTTCCGGCGGCAAGTTCATCGCTCCGCAGCCCATCGAGCGCAAGCTGCAGAACAATGCCTACGTCGGCGAGGCCATCGTGATCGGCGACCGCCACAAGTTTCCTTTGGTCGTCATCGCCCCCAACTTCGCCGAACTGGAGCGCTGGGCGCGCGAGAACGGGCTTGGATTCCACTCCCGCGAAGACCTCATCGGCCAGGAAAAAGTCCGCGAGCTGTTCGACGGCATCGTCGCCGAGGTCAACCGCCATCTTGCCCAGTTCGAAAAATTGAAAAAAGTTCTGCTCGTGGCCGACGAATTTTCCGTCGCCGACGGCAGCCTCACGCCCACGCTCAAGCTCAAGCGCCGCGTGGTCGAGGAGCGCTATCGCCAGCCCATCCAGCAGCTCTACGAAAACTCCGCCAACACCACTCCCGCCGACGTCGCCGCCGGCAAATCATAACGAACGGAACTTTAAAGCGGCTGTCATCCTGAGCGAGGTTCAACGCGGCCCGCTTTTGGCCGCGTTGCGACCGAGTCGAAGGACCTCTATAGTTTCGGGGCGCCGTCGCTATCAACAGGCTCTCCACGCGAATTCCTCAATCAGCAATCTTCAATCTTCAATGGTCAATGCCTTTGTTTCCCTCCGGATTGCTACAATACCCGCATGGACTCATTCGTGATTGCAGGCCGCTCTTTCCGCTCGCGGCTGATCGTCGGCACAGGCAAATACAAGTCGGGGCAGGAGACGGCGCGCGCCATCGAAGCCAGCGGCGCCGAGATGGTCACCGTCGCCGTCCGCCGCGTCAACCTCGACCGCAGCAAGGAATCGCTGCTCGACTTCATTGATCCCAAGAAATATTTTCTGCTGCCCAACACCGCCGGCTGCTACACCGCCGACGATGCCATCCGCACCGCCCGCCTGGGCCGCGAAGTCGGCCTCTCCGACTGGGTGAAGGTAGAAGTCATCGGTGACCAGGCCACGCTCTATCCCGACGTGCAGGCGACCATCGAAGCGACCCGCGTGCTGGTGAAGGAAGGCTTTACTGTTCTGCCGTATACCTCTGACGATATTGTGGTTGCCAAGCGCCTGCTCGACGCCGGAGCGGCCGCCATCATGCCCCTGGGCGCGCCCATCGGCAGCGGCATGGGCATCCAGAACCAGGCCAATATCCGCATTCTGCGCGAGATGCTGAACGCTCCGCTGATCGTGGACGCCGGCGTGGGCACTGCCTCCGACGCCGCCATCGCTCTGGAACTCGGCGCCGATGGCGTGCTCATGAACACCGGCATCGCTGCCGCCCAGGACCCGGTCCTCATGGCCGAAGCGATGAAACACGCCGTGCTCGCCGGCCGCGGCGCCTACCTCGCCGGCCGCATGGCGAAGAAGCTCTACGCGACCGCCAGCTCCCCGGCGGAGGGCGTCGTGCGCTGATCGGGGGATCGGATGAGGGACGGCGCTGAATTCGCAGATGGGCGGCCGGATTGAGTTGCAATGAAGAAGCCCGGTTTCGCCGGGCTTTCCAGAAACCAGAAACTAGAAACTCAGTGTTGATGCCCTCCACCCGGCGCCGGCTGTTCCACTGCCATCGCCAGCTTGTCAATGTGCAGCACGCCATCCTTCACCGATCCGGTCACGTTGACGTGATGTCCCTCATGGCCTTTGGTGGCGTCCGGATTGTCCAGCTTGAGCACGCTCTTGTCGGCATCGCTAACGAATACCGGTTGCGAGCCCGCCTCGATGCACTTCTTGACGCAGGCCTCCGCGCCCGGATGCGCCATCTTGGCGCCGCACTTCTCGTCCACGATGTACCCGGTCATGGTCGCGCTGCTGGCGAATGCCATCGCGCTCAGCAACGCCACACAAGCCAGAATCGGCAGTAGCTTCTTCATACGCCTCCTCCTCACGGTCTTGCCGCGAGTCCAAATATTCGATGAGCGGAACCCCACAAAGTTACACGCTACGAGAATTCCACCGGCCCAACCCGCCCGCTCGGCTCATTTGGGATTCCGGTAGCACTGCCCTTGATCTGATCCAATCGGAGCCGCCGCGGTTGCCCTCGTCCGCGGCAGCCCTGACAAATCAGTAATCGACAATCGGCACTCGGCAATCTAATCTTGCACATCATGCGCGTTACCGGCGCAATCGCGCTTCTCGGCGTCCTCTGCGGCCTCGGTGTCGGGTCCCCGGCCTCCGTCGCCCAAACCCGCACCGCGGCGCCCGCCTTTCTTCTTCCCAACGGATTTCTCGGCCAGGCCTACTATTACCAGCTTGGGACTCCGCAGCAGGGAACACCGCCGTGGCGCTTTCGCAGCGTCCGTGGTTCGTTGCCACCCGGCATCGCGCTTGACCCGTCCGGCATTCTCGCCGGCACGCCCACGGCACCCGGCGAATTTCACTTCAGGCTCGAAGCCACGGATTCCTCGGGCCCCACACCCGTCGCCAAGACGCGCGATTATGTCCTCACCGTGGCCCCGCCCCTGACCGCCGCCTGGACAAAACCGCCGCAGGTGACCGCTGGCGGCGCCATCGCCGGCGAACTGCAGGTCATCAACGGCACTGCCGGCGCACTCGATCTCACCGTCATCGTGGTCGCCGTGAACACCATCAACAAGGCGTTCGCGCTCGGGTACCAGCACTTCTCTCTCGGCGGGGGGTCGCAGCGCATTTCCTTCGGCTCCACGCTCCCGAGCGACACCTACGTTGTCCACGCCGACGCCGTCGCCGAAGATTCCGAGACCGGTAAGATCTACCGCGCCCGCCTGCAAACCGATCTGCTCACGGTGCCGTGATTGTCCGCAAGGCTATAAGTGAATTGAATCTGGAGGCTGTCAGTAGATCTATATGGCTGTCATCAGATCTATATGGCTGTCATCCTGAGCGAGGTCCAACGCGCCCCGATTTTGGGCGCGTTGTGACCGAGTCGAAGGACCCCTACTTCACACGTAATCATTAGAAACGCCCGCCAGGCACTTCAATCGGCAATGTGGCTCCGCGCAAAAACATTAGCAGCGCTTCTACCCGCGCCGCCGCCGCTCGCAACTGAAACTGAAACTACTTCTTCACTTCCGCCGTCCAGTTCACCACCAGGTCGAGCGGCGCCGCCGCGTCGCGCGACCCAACATTGAACAGGAACCGCTTGCCATCGCGGCTCACGTCATACGCCACCCCGCTTGCGGACGCGTCCTGGTGAAACAACTGCCGCACTTGCCCCACCGAGAACTCCGGCCCTTTCTCGCCCACGTCCGCCGAGAACAGGGTATCGGCGGCGTCGAAGAAGAACAGTTCCTTGCCGTCGCCGCGCCACGCCGCGTAGTCGCCGCCATTCACCGACACCTGCCACTTGCCGCCCTGTCCCGATGCGGCCGCCACGTACACCTGGTCGGTACCTGATTCGTTCGAGGTGTACGCGATCCATTTCCCGTCCGGCGAGATGCGGAAGTGTGTGATGTTGGCCTGCGGATTAGCGGGCGCGATCAACAGCGTTGACTTGCCTGTGCCGTCCAGCGGCAAGGAATAAATCGACTGGCCCGTCGGCCCCGTGTTACCCGTATACAGAATCGTCTTCCCATCCGGAGTCCAGGTTGGAAATGCATACGACCTTCCGGGCTCCTGCGCGAGGAGCCGAGGCTTTCCGCCGCCATTGCTCGGCACGATATACAGCGTCCCATCGCCTTGCAGTGCTCCCGCCGTCAGGGCCGCGTACGCAATCGTCTGCCCGTCCGGCGACCAGGCCGGCTGGAACTTGGTCGGCGAGTCGAACGTCAGCCGCGTCTTGATCTGTCGCGCGATATCGAATACCCATACGTCTTGGGACGGCGCCCCGTAAGCAACCGCGATCTTGTTCCCATCCGGCGCGATCCGCGCATCCATGTACAGCCCGCGATCCCCCACCAGCCCCAGTTGCTTGCCCGCGCGGTCAAACCAGGTCAACTGTGACCCGGCGTTGCCCGACCCAATCTGATACGTCATCACCCCATTGCTGGATACGGAAAACAGCGTTCGCCACACGCTGTCGTCGTACTGCACCCGATTCACCACCGGGACCGCCTCGCCCGACAACGTCCCCCTCGTGGGATCGAAACGTTGTGCCATCACCGCGGTTTGCGCGTGGAACAGCAGGTACCCGGACGCGTATTGCCCTCCCGAGTCGCTGGCCATCACCAGCTTGTTCTCTTTGCCGTCCAGCGAGGCGAAGTAGATGCCGTTCTGGTCGCGCATGCCTCCGCTGTGGTTGGTTGCCAGGTAGAGGAAATGCTTGCCGTCGGGCAAAAACCACGGCCAGCGATGCGTCGTATGCCGGCTCAGGTCCAGCTTGGTCACCGGCTGCGGCGTTCCGCCCTGCGCGCTGACGCGCACCAGCCCCCGGTTGAAGTCCGGCGCATAGACGATCACGTTGTCCTTGCTCCACGTGCCGCCGCGCGCATCCGGCGCGTCCGCCAGCACTGCAATCGGGCCCCCGCTGACTGGGACCTTGTTCAGCTTCCCGTTGGCAAAGAATCCGATGTACTTCGAATCCGCTGACCAGAACGGAGCATAAGCTCCGTCGGTTCCGTCCAGCCTCGTCGCCGTCGGGCTATTCAAAGCTCGCACCCACAGCGCCTTGGGACTGTCTGGCCCCCTGGCAGCGAAGGTGATCTTCTCGCCATCGGGCGAAATGACGGCAACTCCGGCAAAATCGCCCATCGACTCGAATGCCGTTTTCTCCGGTGGAAGGATTACCGCATGGATCGGCTTCGGCCCCGGTGCAGTCCAATACTTCACGCCCGCGCCGATCGCCAGCAGCAGCGCGATTGCCGCCACCGCCCACGCCAGCCACTCGCGCCGTTTCGCCGGCACTTTCGGCTGCTTGGCGACCGCGGCCGCTGCCGTCTGCGATGTCCAGTTCAATTGCAGCTTTAGATCATGCGCCGTCTGCATGCGCTCGTCAGGATCTTTGGCCAGACAGCTTCTGACCACCATCTCCAGCGCCGGCGGCGTCAGCGGTTGCACCTGCGACATCGGCTCCGGCTCTTTCTCCAGGATCGCCGCCAGCACCGAGAGCTGGCTCTTGCCTTCAAACGCCCGCTTGCCCGTCGCCATCTCGTACAGCACGCACCCCAGGCTGAAGATGTCGCTGCGCGCGTCGGCTTCCACGCCTTGCAAGACCTCCGGCGCCATGTACTGAAACGTCCCGACAATCGTCCCCTTCTGCGTCAGCGGCGATGCCGGCCCGGTCAGCGAGATCAGAGGCGTCGTCGGACTCGACGGCGTGAAGGGCGCCCCGCCTGCGCCTATTTTGCTGGCGCGCGCATGTTGTCCGGTGGCCACCCCGATCGCCGCCGCCGCCGGCTTTGCCAGCCCGAAGTCCATCAGCTTGGCGCCCGCCTTGGTCAGCATGATGTTCGCCGGCTTCAGATCGCGATGCACGATGCCTTGCCGGTGCGCTTTATCGAGCGCGTCCGCGACCTCGCCGCCGATCTTCAGTACCTGCTCGATCGGCAGCGGCCCTTTCGCCAAGCGGTCGGCCAGCGTCTCGCCTTCCAGGTACTCCATCACCAGGAAATCAATGCCGTCTTGCGAGCCGACATCGTGCAGCGTGCAGATGTGCGGATGCGACAGCGAACTGATCGCCCGCGCTTCGCGCTCGAAGCGCTGCTTCAAATCGTTGTTGGAAGACAAATGCGACGGCAGGACCTTGATGGCCACCGTGCGTTCCAGCCGCGTGTCGCGCGCGCGGTACACCTCGCCCATCCCGCCCGCGCCCGCCACGGACTGGATTTCGTAGGGCCCGAGCTTCGTCCCCGCTTGCAGTGTCATGTTGAATGAAGGGCTGGAGTGCCGTCCCCTGGCTGGGCCGAATTATAGACTGGTGGCCCGTTCTCCGGCATCAGCGATTTGATGTGTGGCTCCTGGTTGGGGTGCACAGACATTTCTGCCGAGGCTGCTGGTGCGCGCCAGCCATCGCAAACTTTTTCCCAAAACAGAAATTCTTATGGTGCAAATAGAAATTTTCGCGTCGACTCCCGGCCTGGTTTTTCGTACTCTGGGCAATGACCGGATTTGACTAGCTGCCACCGACCGGCCGTTGCGCAGCACCGCCCACTAACCACTAGCTACGAATCGCTGCTTCTGGAGGCATTCATGAGCGCCGCGCGCGTTCCAAGCAATCCCGCTCAGGTACAGTCCGTCGAAGAAAAGATCCGCATTCGCGCTTACCTGCTTTTCGAAAAGCGCGGCGGAGAACACGGCCGCGCCCTCGACGACTGGCTTCAGGCCGAGGAGGAAATCCTGCGCAGCGACCTGAGCGTGCCGCCGCCGGTTCGCTTGACACCGGTCAAGAAATCTCGGACCAAGCGGGCTAGCTTCTAATTCGTCGCGACTGAATAATTTGCTGCTCAGTACTCGCTACTAAGTACTCGCCTTCAGCAGCTTCAGCCAGCGTTGCCAGGCGTCGTCGTGCGCTTTTTTGTTGGCTTGGTTTCCGCTGGGATCTTCGCCGGCGCGCATGAAGCCATGTCCCGCGCCTTCGTAGGTGACCGGATCGTACTTCTTGCCGGCGGCTTTCATCTTCTGCTCGGTGTCGGGAATGGTGGCGTCAATGCGGGCGTCGTTGCCGGCGTAGAAGCCGTACACCGGCGCCGTGATGTTGTTGATCGCCTCGCTCGGCGGCGGCGGCCCGTAGAACACAAATGCGGCCGCGAGGTCCTTGCGCACGGTCGCGAAGCGGAACGACATCCCGCCTCCCCAACAGAATCCCGCGACCGCCAGCTTGCCATTCGCCGCCGGCAGTTTTTTCGCGTAGTCGGCGGTGGCGTTCAGGTCGGCCATCACCTGCTCCGGCGGCAGCTTGGAGTTGGCCTCGCGCGCCGCGTCGCCGCTGGGGAAATCGCTCGACCGTCCGCCACCCGGCGCCATGCCGGAGAGCAGATCGGGCGCGATGGCAATGTATCCGTTGGCCGCCAGCTGGTCGGCGACGCCGCGCACCCAGTCGGTCATGCCGAAGATTTCATGGATCACCACCACCACCGGCGCCTTCGTCTTCACTTCCGGATAGACGACGAACGCCTGCACGTTGCGATTGCCGTGCTTGATGGTGACCCACTCGCCGTGACGCGGGCTCTTCTCCAGCTTGGCCTTGGCCCAGTCTTGCGCCGACGAGCACGTAACGCACAGGGCCGCGAACAGCAGCAGGGAAGCGACTACTCGCAGTGGTGTCATGGCAACACAGATGCTCCATTCGGTGAAAGGTTGCGCCGTTTGTCCAACCTCTCTGCCGGTTTCACGATCACCCGATTGTCCGCTTCTTGTGTTTTGGCTTTCGATCACCAGATCATCCGATCACCCGATCACCGGATGACAGAATCTGCTTTTGCTGACGACTGAAGCCTGACGACCGACGACTGTTCTTTCACCACATCCCCAATTCCCGCTGATACCACATCAGGTTTCGCCTCAGCTCGCGGCACAACTTCGTGATCGCCTGCGCCTTCTGCGGCGAGATTTCCCCGCCGATCACCATCGACATCGTCCTCGACAGGATCTGGTGGATCGCCACCGCATCTTCCGGATAGGGCAAGCCGAACACCGCCGGCAGCAGCGAATACCACTCCGCATGCAGCCAGCATTCGTCGCGCCCTCCGTCCGCCGGACGCCCGCACATCGTCGCCATTGCCGCGCCTCCACGTGCACACCGCACCCGCCGCCAGCGCCTGTGTAGCCGGTTGCCCCACCCTTATCTCGCCCGGGAGAGCCTGCCCCGAAGCGTAGCGAGGGGGCGAGATAGGGTGGGGTAGTCCCGATTGTCCGACCCGTTCGAGAGCCTCTTGGCTTTGCGTTTCGATCACCCGATCACCCGTTCTCCCGATCACCGGATTCTCTGCCGGTCTCACCAGCACCCGATTCCCATGGGGCGGCTCGTCCATGAACTTCCTTATCGGTATATCAATCACGATTGCTTTCCGTGGCTGCATGTCATCTCCAGATTTGCCGTCGACCACGACAACGACCATCGACCGTAGGCAGTTTTGCCGACGACCAGCCTGCCCGAGCGTCGAGGGGACCATCGACCGTCACGCCCCAAAACAAAAAGGGCGCACGGGATAAATCCCTGCGCCCAACCTTCTACTTATATTTTACCAATTCCGAGGGGGTAAACCCGCCACATCGCCAACACTTTATTCGTCTTGCTTACAGCGACTTAGCCCGATTCGGCAGGAAAAGGGGGCTTGACAAGAATTTCCCGCAACGTGCCAAACTGAGAAAAGTCGCTTCTTGGCTTTGTTTTTCGATCACCGATCACCCGATCTCCCGATCATCCGATTCTCTATTGGACGACTGAAGACTGTTCCTGCTTTTCCTGATGACGGCGACTGGCGACCGACGACTGTTCCCGGAGCGAAGTCGAGGGCGCCGTCAACCCTGGACGGACACTTTGCCGAAGAATTAGTGGCATTGTGTCCCGCCTTTGTGGCATCATCTAGTGTTGTGTCCCATAAGTAACTAGTATAAGTACCGGCTTGGGGTTAAGCTGCCGGACATGCGAACCGGTCGCCCCAAACCTGCGCTTACTCTGAACCCCGAGGAACAAACCCAACTGCGCAGTTGGGCTGCTTCTCGCACTTTGCCCCACGCCTTGGTGTGCCGCGCTCGGCTGGTGCTGTGGTCGGCTCAGGGGCAAAGCAACACGCAAATTGCCCGCCGCTTGCACTGGACCAACGCCACCGTGGGCAACTGGCGGCGGCGGTTTGTCGAGCACCGGCTGGCGGGACTCTACGACGAGCTGCGTCCCGGCCGACCGCGCAGCATCGAGGATGAGCAGATCGCGGCCCTGCTGCAACGAACCCTCTCGCGCAAGCCGGCGGGCGCCACCCACTGGAGCGTCCGGCAAGCCGCCCAGGCGAGCGGCATTTCCAAGTCCACCGTTCATCGCGTGTTTCAACTCTTTGCCCTGCAGCCGCACCGCAGCCGCAGCTTCAAGCTCTCCACCGACCCGTTCTTTGTCGAGAAGGTCCGCGACATCGTCGGCCTTTACCTCAACCCGCCCGACCACGCTCTGGTGCTGTGCGTCGATGAAAAAAGCCAAATTCAGGCCCTGGACCGTACCCAGCCGGTGCTGCCCATGGGACTGGGCTACGTCGAAGGCGTCACCCACGACTACGTCCGCCACGGCACTACCACCCTGTTTGCCGCCCTCGACATCGCCAGCGGCGTGGTCTTTACCGAGTGCAAGCCGCGCCACCGGCACCAGGAGTTCCTCTCCTTCCTGCGCCGTTTGGATGCCTCCATCCCGGACGGGTTCGACGTGCACCTTATCGTGGACAACTACGCCACCCACAAGCACCCCAAGGTGCGCACCTGGCTGGGGCAACGCCCCCGCTATCACATCCACTACACCCCCACCTACTCCTCCTGGCTCAACCAAGTGGAACGCTGGTTCGCTCTCATCACCCAGCAGGCGATTCGTCGTGGCTCCTTCCGTAGCGTGAAGGACCTGATCGAAAAGATCGACGCTTTTGTGCGAAACTACAACCGTTCCCATCGGCCCTTCGCCTGGACGGCGACGGCCGATTCGATCCTGCAAAAGATCGCGCGACTTTGTTCACGTATTTCCGGGACAGGACACTAGCTATGACGGCAACGGGGATGGTTACAGCAACGGCGAAAAAGCTTCAAGACGAGTTTGAAGACCTGCTGGGAAGGCGAACCCGGTCTGAGCAAGACCTCGTACGTCTGGTGGAGAGCGGTCTCCCGCTGACGGTGCTGAATCGGCTCATGCAGCGGGGATTATCGAAGGCTGAGTTGTTCGACGTCATCATCCCGGCGCGCACGCTGAAGCATCGGAAAAGCAAGCGTCAGCCGCTGTCGAAGGAAGAATCGGAGCGCGTGGTGCGCACGATAAGAATCCTGGCCACGGCGAATGCCGTGCTCGGCGACGACCATTCCGCGCTGGCCTGGCTGCGCTCCCCGAAGAAGCGATTCGAGGGCCGCGCGCCCATCCAGATGCTGGCGACTGAACCGGGCGGGCGGCTGGTGGAGGAGATGCTGATCCAGATTGACGAAGGCATGTTCGCCTAGAACAGTCGTCAGTCCTCAGTCGTCAGTCTTCAGGCCAGACGAACCCCAATTTTTGTCATTCCGACCCTGAGCGAAGTCGAAGGGGAGGAATCTCGGTTTTCGACGCTTCACTAGCCTATGATCCTCTGGCGGATCAGCAATCACCGGACGCTAGACGGGCGTGGAGGTAGGAACGCCTCGGCGAGATGGCATACTAGAGGCCGGCCGATTGTGTACCTGGCGGAAACGGCAACGGGGGCGCTGACGGAAGCACTGGTCCACCTGGAACTCGATCCCAACAATCTTCCCCGCAATTACAAACTCCTGAAGAGCGAAGCCCCTGACGACATCTCCATCCGAAGCGTCACCAAGGCCGATCTTCCGAAAAATTGGGTGCAGGACGAGGTCGTCACACGAACCATCGGCGACGAGTGGCTGGCGTCGAATGAGACCGCGCTGTTGAGGGTGCCTTCCGCCATCGCGCCGGAAAGCTTCAACGTGCTGCTGAACCCCATGCACCGGGAGGCGGCGAGAGTGGTCGTGGTGGCTTATCGCGACTATCCGTGGGATCGGCGGTTGTTGGAGTATGGGAAGTTCACCCACCCTAGCGTTTCCAAACCCGGGAAACGCTAGGATGGGGCACCCGGCCCCTGAGGTACTTGGAGTAAATCCTCGACCTTCTAGGCGTGGGTAGTGAGAGGTTCGAATTCTTCGCCCGCTTCAATGACTTCGAGGACTAGCTTTACCTCTTCAGGAATCTCAGTCGGGCGGAGTTGTCTTGCGATAGCGGAGGGACCGAACGCGACGCCGCACCGTTGTTGCGACCATTGTGACAACGCTGAAAGCACAGCCTTGCCCGAAACGAGGGATAGTCGGTGACGTTCCTCTCCCCAAACTGCAGCAATCTGTTGCTCTGCAACTCGATGGGCCGACACTCCGAGTCCGCGATTTCGATGAAGTAAGCACTCTGCGGTGCCATAGACAGCAGTCGACCGTTCCTCATCGCAAATCCTGAGCAACGCAGCATGTACTTCCTCCATGGATGGGCTGTCATTGGCTGTAGACCTACCGAGGATCACACGGTGGATTGCCGGAGGTACCAGAAGATAGTTTTCCAACTCCTTCCGCATCCAGATGTGAAGTTGCACGTTGCGAGTGCGAGCTTCTCGGGCACGTTCTTCAATCTGCTCGTCGGAGTGATAGTCCCGGTCAAGAATGCAGTACGTAAGAATGCGGTCCCCGAATGCGTTTTGAATGGTCATCGAGGAACCCACCGCCCAGTCCCAACCACCCCACCCCCCGATAGGTAAATTAGGCAATGCATCGACCGGCAACTCGGCTTTCGGGAACAGTCGGGCGTGCAGGTGCTTTAGAATTGCGAGATCTTTGCCCTCGACCAGCAGGAACTTACGAGCGTTCCAAAGGCGAGCAAGATGCACGTTGTAAATTCCCCCGATGTTGTCGACGAGTTGTTGAAGAGCGGGTTCGCTGTTGGTGTAGCGAGATCTAGAGTGCTTCTTATTCACAACTAAGATCTTGGATGGCTCCGCTTCAGCCATGATTTCCACCGAGTGAGTTGCAATGATGGACTGACGGAATCGCTCGCGCACAAGTCGGTAAAGCTTACGCTGTAAGTCTGGATGCATGTAAACATCGGGTTCATCAAGAACCACGACACCAGCACCAGGTGTGCGCGACAGGAACCATATAGTCTGCAGCCACATCTGTAAGCCATGGCCCATCCATCCAACTTCCGCTACAAAGTCTTCGTCTTTCACGAACAATGATATAGAGGACCATCCTTTCGGCTCGATGACTGTTTCCGGAATCTCAATCCTAAGCCCTGGCCATGTGCTTTCCGCCAAGTACTTAAACTCGGCAAACTCGTCCGGTGACCGGAGTAGTTGATTTCGAAAGTGGCGGGACGCAAGATTGGAAAACAAGTGGTCGTCGACGTAGTTATCAGTGAGGACTCGCTCGCTTAGCAGAAGAGGTCCTATTTGCGGCAAAATGTAAATATGGGAAATGCCGGTACGTTCAAATTGTGCCGGTCGAACGGGACGGTCGTCTGCCTGCGGGATGGCGTAGAGTTTCTTCTCAGCACCAATAAAAATCCGGACCTTTGCCCCTCCCTCAAACGTGGCGGTGATCTTGGCGGGCGGTGTTCCGTAACGATGAAAGATTGTGTCCCAGTTCCTCGGCTCTTCGTCAAGACCAACAATGAGGCACTGAGTAAAGCCGGGGAGCCCCAGATCGGGCGGTGCAGGAGCCGTTAAGCCTCCACGGCGGTTTGTCACCGTGCTCAGGAGTTGTAATGATTCGATTATGGTTGATTTACCGGCGTTATTCTTGCCCACGATAACTGTTGTATCGGCGAACGACAGAGAGTGGTCGCGGAAGCAGCGAAAATTTTCGATACGTAGAGTACGAAGCATATAAAGCTCTTGCCGCATTCGCCCCAGCGCTACAGCATCGCGCCGTTGGTTTTCATTGAGGGCGAGGCCGCTCCTCTTCTCTCGCCCGATCTTCCGTTGCTCTTGGAGGTGTGATCGACTCTGCAACTCGCGGATCAGGGACCAATGGCCATAAAGCCGCGATTTCACGACAGGCATTTGCGATCGTGCGGTTGAAGTGCGTTAGGGGTAAGTGCGAGATGATCTCTTCGCCAGTAGCAACGTTTAGCCAAACGATATTGCTTCCTCGAATTCGCGTACCGATTCGCTGCCGACTCGCAGCTGCAGCTTTGCGAATCAGGTGGAGCATGAAATCTATGTAGTCTCTGCGTTTCGACTTTGCTGCTCCGATCTTGAATAGTACCTGGTTACCGTTCTCATCGACCACCCACATGTCTGGCTGCGCGGTCACAACTACGCCGCCGACTGCGAACGATAGACGCCGGTTCGGAAGAAATTCGAATTTTCGGTGCTCATATATCCGTTCATACGCCAAGATGGCGTCGATGTTGCTCGTGCCTTTAGTACGTTGAATCCGCGACAAGGACTGATCCTCTTGGATCAGGATCATCTCCGCAGTGACCCGCCGAAAGACACCGCGGTCGTTGCCGACACGGTGATACTCGGCGGCAGCATTGATCATTGGTTTGTAATGGCCGCTCCGGCCGGCGCCCTCACCAACGTTCTTGTACTTGAACGGCACGAGTTTTTTCAGGCGCGTCTCTGGCGACGCGTTCAGAAACGTCGCAACACAACTGGCGGAAATGCTGATTGGACTCCCTGCCATTTCAGTCTGAACCTCGAATCGAAGTTGTGAAGGGGCCGGGTGACGGCTGGCGAGTCGTTGGGCTGAATAAAGTTAGTCTCGGCTGTCAGGCAGAAGAACGAAACCTAAAATCGCAACTTCTGAATCACAAGTATATGTATATCATGCCCATATATCGCGTGTCAAGCACTAAGGCACCCATATATGGTAGTGGCTGTTAATAACCGGGCATCTGGCGGCGCAGTTGTTCGCCCCCGGCGTTCGGCAAATAGAAAGCCCCGCTCCTGCGAGCGGGGCCTTGCGCGACCGAGGCCGCCTTTCCCAAAACAGTCCGAAGGACGACAGTTCATAGCCCGGCACGTGAGTGCCGGGACAGGTTCTCCTATAACATTCGAGTCCCGCAGGGACGGCACAATTATGGGAGCGCACACCTTCGTCAGCGTCCGCATTCATTATGTGTTCGGCACCGCTTCACGCGAACACCTGATCAAACCTGACATGCAACCGCGATTGTGGTCCTACATCGCGGGCATCGCGCGAAATGTCGGCGCGACGGTGTACGCCGTGGGCGGCACCGACGATCACGTGCACGTATTTATCGGCATCCCGCCGATGATGCCGGTGGCGAAAGCGGTGCAGACGATCAAGGCAAATTCATCGCGGTGGATACGCGAGACCACACGCGATTTCGCATGGCAGGAAGGGTACGCCGCATTCAGTGTGAGCATTTCGCATACGGATGCGACCGTCGCGTATATCCAGAACCAAGCGGAACACCACAAGCGGCGCGGTTATGGCGAAGAACTTGCGGCCATGTTGCGCAAGCACCACATGCACGCGGTGGCGTAGTGCCGTGCGGGCGCATGGTTCGAGTTGCCAGGTTACGTTCTTGCAAATCGTGCCGTCCCTGACGGGACTCCGGAAAAATTAGGTCCAAGCGTCCCCGGCACTGACGTGCCGGGCTATGGACTGCCGTCCCTGCGGGACTGAATGCAGAGTCCGCAGGACGATAGTTCATAGCCCGGGACGTGAGTCCCGGGTCGCAATGCGTAATGCCGTTCGGAGTCCCGTAGGGACGGTACGACCGCGTCGCTCTTTTCAGTGCCCACCTAAACCACGGGAATGCCGCAATCCAGCCGGGTGACCCACCCGTAGCCTGCCCTGAGCGGAGTCGAAAGGCGATTTTCGAAGGGTGGGATTGTCAACTCCGATCCGCGTTCATCTGCGTTAATCCGCGGCAAAACAAAAAAGCCCCGCTCTTGCGAGCGGGGCCTTTGTTTTTCGCCTAGCAACTGACGCCTAGCCCTGCTTTTAGTACATGTCTCCCATGCCGCCGTGGCCGCCGGGCATCGACGCAGACTTCTTGTCCTCCGGGATCTCGGCGACGAGGGCTTCGGTGGTCAGCATCAAGCTGGCAATCGAGCCCGCGTTCTGCAGCGCGGTACGGGTGACCTTGGTCGGGTCAATGACGCCGGCCTTCACCAGGTCTTCGAACTCGCCGGTCTGGGCGTTGTAGCCGAAATTCGGGTCTTTGTTGTCCCGAATCTTGCCCAGCACCACCGCGCCTTCGTCGCCCGCGTTCTCCACGATCTGGCGCAGAGGCTCTTCCAGCGCGCGCTTCACGATGTTGCCGCCAATGGCTTCATCCCCGTGCAGCTTGAGCTTGTCGATGGCCTCGACGCAGCGCACCAGGGTGACGCCGCCGCCGGGGACAATGCCTTCCTCGACTGCCGCGCGGGTGGCGTGCATGGCGTCCTCGACCCGAGCCTTCTTTTCCTTCATCTCGGTCTCGGTCGCGGCGCCCACCTTGATCACCGCCACGCCGCCCACCAGCTTCGCCAGGCGCTCCTGGAGCTTCTCGCGGTCGTAGTCGCTGGTGGTCTTGTCGATCTGGGCGCGGATTTCCTTCACCCGGCCTTCGATCTCGCTGTGCTTGCCCTTGCCCTCGACGATGGTGGTGTTGTCCTTGTCGATGGTGACGCGCTTGGCCCGGCCCAGGTCGGCAAGCTGAACGTTTTCCAGCTTGATGCCCAGGTCTTCGGTGATGGCCTTGCCGCCGGTCAACGTAGCGATGTCGCCTAGCATGGCCTTGCGGCGGTCGCCGAAGCCAGGGGCCTTGACCGCGACGGCTTGCAGCGTGCCGCGCAGCTTGTTCACCACCAGGGTGGCGAGGGCCTCGCCCTCAACGTCCTCGGCAATGATCAGCAGCGGCTTGCTGGAACGCGCGATCTGCTCCAAAAGCGGCAGCAGGTCCTTCATCGAGCTGATTTTCTTTTCGTTGATCAGGATGTACGGGTCCTCGAGCACCGATTCCATGCGCTCGGGGTCGGTGACGAAGTAAGGCGACAGGTAGCCGCGGTCGAACTGCATGCCTTCGACCACTTCGAGCTGCGTCTCCATCGTCTTGGATTCTTCCACCGTGATGACGCCGTCCTTGCCCACCTTCTTCATGGCTTCGGCGATGATGCGGCCGATGGTCTCGTCATTGTTGGCCGAAATGGTGCCGACTTGCGCGATGGCAGTCATGTCGCCCGCCACCGGCTTGCTGTACTTGTCCAGCGCGCCGGGGACGCGGTTGCCGTCCTTGTCGATCGTGCCGGTGATGGCGAAGACGGCCTTCTCGATGCCGCGCTTCAGCGCCATGGGGTTGGCGCCGGCGGCCACGGTCTTTACGCCCTCGCGGAAAATGGACTGCGCCAGCACGGTGGCGGTGGTGGTGCCATCGCCGGCAACGTCGCTGGTCTTGCTGGCGACTTCGCGCACCATCTGCGCGCCCATGTTTTCCAGCGGGTCCTTGAGTTCGATTTCCTTGGCTACGGTGACCCCGTCCTTGGTGATGGACGGAGAACCGAATTTCTTTTCGATGACCACGTTGCGGCCCTTGGGGCCGAGCGTGACCTTGACGGCGTCGGCCAGTATATTGACGCCGCGCAGGATCGCCTGCCGCGATTCCTCGCCATGAACAATCTGTTTCGCCATATCTGTGTATCTCCTCTTCGATGTCTGCGTGGCACAGCCGCCTTCGGCTGTGCTCAACAATGTCTTGGGTCGGTCGATCGGTCTATCGGTCGATCAGGTTTTCAGTTCGTCAGTTTTTCAGTGCTGCTTCGGCTGGTTTTGACCGAAAACCGCTAACCGATAACCGACAACCGAAAGCTCGTTACCGCCGCGAGCCGGCTTTCTCTTCCTTTTCCTTCTTGGAGCCGGTGAGGACGCCGAGAACTTCTTCCTCGCGCATGATGATCAGCTCTTCGCCGTCAATCACGATCTCGGTGCCGGAGTACTTGCCGAACAGAATGCGGTCGCCCTCTTTCACGTCGAGCGGGCGGATCTTGCCCTCTTCGTTGACCTTGCCTTTGCCGGCGGCGATGATTTCGCCTTCCTGCGGTTTGTCTTTGGCGGAGTCGGGAATGATGATGCCGCCACGCGTGGTTTCTGCTTCTTCCACCCGGCGGACCAGAACGCGGTCATGCAGGGGAGTGAATTTAGCCATGAAACGATCTCCTTTTCAAACGCTAGACACTGGTTTTGATCTTGATCCTTACTCTAAGTGGCTGTGTTTGCAACTTGATATCGCCAAAACATGCACCTTGACAAGGAGGCTAACTGTATCGAGTGTTAGCACTCCAGCCTGTCGAGTGCCAAGTGTAAATGGCTGGAATTATGTTGTCAAGGGGGGAGAGCAGTTGCACTGAGTGTAGGATGTCAGAATTAATGACATTCGTGCCAGGGTACGTGACACAAAATGTCAGGATTAATGACATAGACCCGCGCTGCGCCTTATCTGTCCGCTTCGCCGCCGCAGTCTCATGTCTCCCGTTGTGCCTGCTGTGTCCTTCTTAAATAGTGCGTACGGGGTCACTTCTCCGAGTTCGCGATTCATCGATGTTGGCGGTTGCACTGCTGAGGGCGTGCGCCGCTCAGCAATCTTGCTACCGATGCAATTCAATATTGAGGTTTCCGCCTTCTACGGACTCTTCATCTAATAGGGGAAGAACACGTGAGCGCCATAGGCACGAGAGCAATGCAAGTGCTTTCGATTGTCATGGGGGACACATGCGGGAACCGGTCGAGGGACCTCGCCTCAGCAAAGTGACTTTTGCGGCTTCCAAGGAATGGCCCATTCACCTCGATAGTCTGCGGCGCGTTCGCGAGCCGGTGAGCCGATCCAAGTCGAGCATACAGGGCAAAGTGGCCGACGTTTTAGCTGGCCGCTCGCGACACGCTGAATCACAAAATGAACTTAACAGCCTGTGGTGTAAGTCTGGATTCGTGAGCGGAAAGTGCTGAAGTATCCACAGGCATTGTTCGTAGAATGCGCGCATGGCGATGGGGACGCGGAAGCAGCGGGAGAAGCAAGCGGACATCTGGATCGCGCACACGGAGTTGGCATCGGCTCCGGGGCATCCGTTCTATCAGCGGCTGAATGAGCTGCTGGAGGCGGAGCGCTTCGATGAGTTTGTCGAGGGGCGGTGCGCGAAGTTCTATGCGGCCAAGTACGGGCGGCGGTCGCTGACGCCGGGGATCTATTTCCGGTCGCTGCTGATCGGGTATTTCGAAGGCATCGATGGCGAGCGCGGGATCGCCTGGCGCTTGGCGGACTCGTTGGCGCTGCGGCGCTTTGTGGGGATTGCGCTGGATGAGTACACGCCGGATCACTCGACGATTTCGCGCACGCGGCGGCTGATCGATCTGGACACCCATCGTGAAGTGTTCGGCTGGGTGCTGGGGGTACTGGCAGATCGCGGGCTGCTGCAGGGGAAGCGGGCGGCGATCGATGCGACGACGCTGGAGGCGAACGCGGCGATGCGCTCGATCGTGCGGCGGGACACGGGGGCAAGCTACGAGGAGTTTCTGCGCGGGCTGGCGAAGGCCTCGGGGATCGAGACGCCGACGCGGGAAGAGCTGGCGCGGCTGGACCGCAAGCGCAAGAAGCGGACATCGAATAAGGAATGGAAGAGTCCGGCGGACGGAGATGCACGCATCGCGAAGATGAAGGACGGGCGGACGCACTTGGCGCACAAGGCCGAGCACGCCGTGGACCTGGACACGGGCGCGGTGGTGGCGGTCACTCTTCAGGGAGCGGACCAAGGCGACACGACGACGCTGGATGAAACGCTGAGCGAGGCGGGGATGGCGGTGGCGGAGTTGGTCGGACGCGAGGCCGAGTTACGGCCTGACGACCCGCCCAAGGTGAACATGAACGGCATCGAGGAGGTGGTGGCCGACAAGGGCTACCACAGCGGCGCGGTGGCCAAGCGGGTGAAGTCGTACGGGGTGCGCAGCTACATTTCGGAGAAAAAACAGAAGGGCCGTCGCCACTGGGCAGGCAAAGCCGAGCAACAGCAGGCGGTGTACCAGAACCGGCAGCGAGTGCGGGGCGAGTACGGCAAGAGCTTGTTGCGGCGGCGCGGCGAGCTGGTGGAACGCAGCTTCGCGCACTGCTACGAGACCGGCGGCATGCGGCGCACGCATCTGCGGGGCCACCCGAACATCCTGAAGCGGCAACTGATCCACGTGGGCGCATTCAACCTGAGCCTGATCCTGCGCCAGTTGATGGGGGCCGGAACGCCACGGGAGTGGAGGAACCGCGTTCGGAAACTTTTTGCTCTCTTCCTCGCGCTGTTCACGCGCCGAAAGCTTTACCCTCGGCCCGGGAACACGAACGCCGCCAATCCCCGTGCCGAACCGGTCCCCAGACTCCGCTGCCGTTCACCGTTCTACGGCCCCGGCAGTCTGGGCATTGCACCACGGGCTGTTAAGGCATTCCGGCTTTTGATGGCCACGGCGCGTTCTGACACTTGGCAGGAGCAGCCATTCCGTCTGGAATACCATAACGAAGGGAAAAAACATCGGTACACGCCGGATATTTTGGTTGTCTGGGGAGCCTATCAGGAAGTCGTTGAGGTCCAGGACGACTCCGAAGCTGAATTGCCTGAGAATCAAGCGAATTTTGCGCTGGTCGGCGAACTGCTGGCCGAGCATGGCTTTCATTACAGGCTTTGGAAGAGATCCGAGATTTGCGCCGAGCCACGCCTCACGAATGCCGGCCTTGTATTGCGGTATCGCTGTGTTGCGGTCCCGTCCGCGGAGCATGAAAAACTGCGCCGAATATTTTCCTCCACGCCCGAATGGCACTTGCGCGCCTTGTGCGAAACGTCCAAGACGGCAGTCCAAAATGTGCTTCGCCATCGTGCTCGATGGGACGCTACATATCGACTGGTGGAATCCCCTTGGCCTTGATTCCAGAATCAGCACGACACCGATTGGTCGAAAGGTATGGCCTTTTCCGCCATCGGATTTTCAGGAGGCCAGATGTCGCTACATGCATTGAGAGCAGGGCATCATGTGAAGATCGGGCCAACGGTGTTCCTGATCGTGCAACGCCTGCCGGAAGGTCGGTGGCAGTTGCAAAACACCGTCACGGGTGAATGGTGCACCCTTGATGAGAGAGATCTTCTCGATCAGTTCTCCCGAAACGAGCTATCGTTTGTTGTGACGGTTAAGGAATCCGTCCGTTCCGCCAGCCGCCTGTCCGAGAAGCTTGCTCGGGACCTCTCTTTCCATCCGCCAGAGCTCGTCGAGTGATGGCAATCTCTTACCGGTTGGGTACGACAGAGAATTCCCGGGAATCACTGGCTACCTGTTCCTGTCCGAAGATCTGCGGAAGTACCGGCCGGTTGCGGACATTAAAGTACCGGCGGAAGGCTTCCTCAACCACCGGGAGGCGGCAGCCTTGTTGGGGGTCAGAACGCCTGTAATTCGCGGCCTGGTTGCACAAGGGATTCTTGGCGCTCCTGCCGGATATCGGAACGGCCTCTCCAAGCTGGTATCTGCTGCCGACACGCGACGTTTCGCTGAATGCTACGTGTCAGCGACGCTCGTCGCCAAACGCCTCAATCTCAGCGGCCGCTTGTTCGCTTGCTACTCTAGAAAGTCTGGAACACCGCTGCTTGCCGTACCAATACCCGAGGCGGGGAGAGGCCCCGCGCTGTTTCTTCCCAAAGAAATCGCTGCGAATATCACGCCACGAGTCTAGGGCGTGAGTGTCTCGCGTGCAGATGTCGCCGAACGCAAGGGGTTCCGCTGCGTCAGCCCACAGCCCAGACCCCCGAGTGAGACTCGAGAGGGCGGTGCAAGTCTGGATGCGTGACAAGAAGTATTCGTAGACCGCGTGCATGGGCACGCGCAAGCGCATGAATCAATCGCTGTGGAGGTGAACGAATGACGTACACAACGAATGGCGACCGCACAGGAAGCGGCCACGTCGCCGCCATTACGGTACTCGCTATGCTGCGCGATGCTCACCTTGAGTATCTCACGCTTAAACATTACAGCGACGCGACGGTGAAAGTGCGTCGCATTCGCCTGAACATGTTTCTGAACTGGTGCACCGGTCGCGGACTCAGACAACCAGGCGCGATCACGCGTGCGGTCGTAGAGGAATACCAGGCATACCTGTTTAGTTACCGGAAAAGCAGCGGTCAGGCCTTGAGCTGGTCCACGCAGTACGCGCGCCTGACCTCTTTGGGCGTCTGGCTGAAATGGATGGCACGACGAAACCTCTTACAATACAACCCGGTTGCCGAAATCGAGATGCCTCGGCCGGTGTACAAGCTGCCGGAATGCTTGACCTCGCGCGAGAGTGAATCGGTTCTGCATAGGGCAACCACTGCGACGGTAGTTGGTTTGAGAGATCGGGCGATCTTGGAGACTTTCTATTCAAGCGGCATGCGCCGTAGCGAACTCCTGCAGTTAAAGCTCCACGATCTTGATACGCAGAGGGGTGTGGTTGCGATTCGGGGAGGGAAGGGCAACAGGGACCGCGTGATTCCGATCGGAGATCGCTGTCTAGCCTGGATCGGACGATATCTCGCCGAGGCACGCCCGCGTTTTCTTGTCGACGATGGCGAACAAACAGTGTTCCTGACCAGTCGAGGAAAGCCGTTCACCCCCAATCACCTCAGCGCACTGGTCCGGGAGTATGTCGGGGCAGCAGCAATCCCTAAACGTGGTGCCTGTCACCTGTTCCGCCATACGATGGCAACGCTAATGCTGGAGGGCGGCGCTGATATCCGCTTCATCCAGCAGATGCTGGGCCACGCGAGGTTAGATACCACACAGATCTACACCCACGTCTCGATTCCAGTGTTGAAGATCGTGCATTCGCAGACACATCCCGCTTCGAGGACAACCGCGATCAAACGGCGGCGTAGGGCGAGCACTTCCGTTCGCTATCGGCTTTTCGCCGTTGCCGACGTGAATACTGCGACCGGAGAATTCGCTCAGATGTCGTGAACCGGGCGGTATACTATTTCGAATTCATGATCGAGTTGCAACCTGGATACAGCGCAGGAGCACGAGCTTCGGTGTGACCGGCGAACCGTATTACCGCGCCAGATACTACGATCCACAGGTCGGGCGTTTTGTTAGCGAAGATCCATCCGCGTTTGATCTTGAATGGCCAAATCTCTACTTGTATGTGAAGAGCAGACCAACCGGCCTGATCGACCCGTTTGGCCTGTCGCCGCAGGCCTTTGGGCCGTTTGTATGCACCTGGTGTGGTGAATTCGCCCAGGGGAGTTTCTGGATGTGGGAAGGCTACGCAAGAATGAGAGACATGAAGTGGCGGAACTCCGACAAGTACTTCCACTGTATGGCGAACTGCCGAGCGACGAACGCAGGCTCAGGAGGGGCTGCAGCAGCGAAGATAATCAGCTTCTTCAGAACCGATGTGCGATCCAGGTGGACAGAACCTACTGATTGACGAAACGACAAGGTGGCGAACCAATGTGGGCAGAGGGGCGGTGATTGCGATAAGATCTGTGCCCCGTTCTTTCCTCGGTCGTCGCCTCGAAACCCACCTTTCCCGGGATGACCAAACCAATGAGTTTCCCGACTACAAGCAGACAGGTACAACTCCTTGGAGTGGCACTCTGCCTTTGCTTAACCTGTGTTCTTGCCGGGTGCCACGACGACCGCTTTGAGTCGTTTTATCCTTCTCTCGGGGATGCAGTGAAGGACCGCGCTGTTGAGCGTGGGTGGATTCCTTCCTTCCTGCCTGGGAGTTCTCGCAATATCCACGTAACGGGCGATCTATCACCATCGAGGGTATGGTGCGTGTTCGAGTTCCTTCCTGCGGATTCCGACCAGTTGCGAAGGTCCCTCAAGCCCGTCGATACCCTACCGCCTTCTTTAAGGAACGTGCCAATGCCGAGGAAGTCGTGGTGGCCTTCCTTCCTTGAAGGAGATCTTGACCCGAAGAGGATTCATCAAGCGGGACTTCAACTTTACGTAGTTGAGGATCCCGCAACGGCTTCGACTACTGCGTTAGAGCTTTTTGCAATCGACTGGACCAAGGGGCGCGGCTTCTTGTACGGGCCGCCAGCATAGTTGCCCCGGAATGAGTTTTTCCTTTAGCTGCCATCCCATCGCTGTCGGGCCGTGCCGATCTGTGCCGGGGCCCATGCCGTGGGCGTGCTGCTTAACAAAACAGCCGGTGAGTAGGCATATAATGCCCTCTATGGCGAAGAACATCATCCACATTTCGGAAGCGGAAGCCGCCAGCGACTTCGCTGCCGTGCTGGCGCGGGTGCGCGCCGGGGCCGAGATCGTCATCGGAGATGACGCGCGGCCGGTGGCCGTGGTTCGTCCCGCCGAGCCAAATGTTCGCTGGCTCTCCGAGTCGCTCCGGCTGGCCAAAGAACACGCCTCTACCGCCACGCTCGACGAGGACTTTGCCCGCGATCTCGAAGAAGTCATCAACAGCCATCGTGAACCGCTGAACCCGCCCGCATGGGACTAATCCTCGACTCCAGCGTGGTGATTGCCGCCGAGCGGCGCGGCGATACGGTGGAGCAGTTGTTCGAGCAAATCGTAAACCGGATCGGCGACCAGGAAGCGGCGCTCTCTGCCATCGGCGTGACCGAACTCATCCACGGCATCTATCGTGCCCGCACACCGGAAATACGCTTGCGCCGGGAATCGTTTCTGAACGAACTGTTGGCCGACCTAACGGTGTACCCGTACACGAAAGAGACCGCTCTGCTGGCCGGGAAGATCGACGGCGAGCAGCAGAGCCGGGGCGTGGTCATCCCGTTCGCCGACCTGCTGATCGGAGCCACAGCGTTGTCGCTCAGCTTCCAGGTGTTGACCGGCAATCCCCGTGACTTCCAGCGTATCCCCGGGCTCTCCGTGGTGCAACTCTAGTGCGTTTCGTGGTCAGTAACCCGTACTACCGCGCCAGATACTACGATCCCGCGACCGGCAGGTTCATTAGCGAGGACCCGCTGGGGTTTGCTGCTGACGTTAATTTCTACCGCTACGTTCACGACAATCCGGCGAATCTGACTGACCCGTGGGGCCTCTGCGACAGCGACAACAAGTGTATACCTCGAAGCAGGCTCCCCTGGAATCTGCGGGCACAACTGGCGCTCATGAGCTTCGCCTCAAAGAAGACAGGTGTCACATATTTTGTCGGAATGCAAGTTTCCGGTACGGCCACAGGCGGAGGGTTGATGGGTGTGACTGCGGGAGCTTCGGCCGTGTATGCAACTGACCCGCAGGGGAACCAGGCACTGGTTCTTTCAACTAGCGCGGCGGCAACCGTGGGAACTCCGGGCGGTGGCGGAGGGCTTCAAATTGGTTCTGCTACGTATCAAAATGTAAGTGGATTTGAGGGCCCGAGCTATGGGTGGGAAGCCAGCGGAGGAGTTGGATTAGTTCCAGGGTTTGGGACGGCGTCTAATTCTTCTGGCGTAGCGACGTACGCCAACGTGAGTCTCGCGACTGGCCACAATCTAGACTGGAGTCCATCGGCGGTCTCTAAAGGTAACAAAGTAATCCTGATATGTCCAAAGTGAAGAGGGCCTGCCGCTGACGGTTGCTTGCTGCACTTGCGATGAGTTGAGGCAGCAAAGGGGTATCAGCATGAGTCCGTTGGAAACTAAGCAAGTCGCGATGGGTATGTGTGCTTTGTTTGAGATATTGTTTTTGTACAAATTGGCTCGTGAGGTCAATGAAAAGCTCGTGCAGCAAGGGAAAAAACCAATAACAAGAAGCGAATATGGCTGGAGACTCTTTGATCGTATCTTCAAGGAACATGAGCGATTGTTTCCTGATAGCTCAAAGAGGACATTGTGGGTTCTGGTATTTGTTGTCTCAATCTTGGGGTTTATTATTGCGGACTTTTTCTAGATCTCGACCCGATGACCCGCGGGGCTGGCCCAGACCCGGCAAGGTGACGGAAGTGAGGCAAAAGCGAGGATGCGTCAGCCGGCCAGCGCCGCCTGGAACACCCCACCCTGTCTCGCCAAACCCAGGCGAGACAAGGGTAGAGCAACCTCAGAAGTGCGGAAGGAAAACCTGGGCCAACCCCCCGGCCCCGTTCCGGTGCTGGAACACCTCGGTGAGCCCCTTTGGCCGCTAAGGAAATCGTCTCCACATGACGAGGTTATAGATCATCCATCCTGTAACAATTATCCATGTCACGCCCGCCTTCCACCGTGCTGAACGCAAGTGCGGGACTTTTGACCTTCTGAACATAAATTCGAAAAACAGTCCCGACGTGATCCAGACGACCACGCTGACAAGGAAATATCCATAGTAGTCGCGCATGACCGGTTGTTTCTCCCTAGCGTCGTCGCATCTTCACTGGCACACGAGCGGAATCACGTGCGTATATCCAACGAAACCAGCTGGAGTGAATTCACCTGCTCCCACCCCCATGGTTTCAGTATATGTGCCGCCTGGGGTACTACCCCAGCTGTATTCCAGTGCGCCGCCGACGCCGAATCCACCACCAACGCCGCCGGTTTTGGACCAACCTTCCAACTGGAATATATTGTCTGCTAACGGAGAGGTCGCTATCTGAATACCAGCGGCGTAGCCCACCCCCAGTGCGTTTCCAACGCCGCTGCCCGAAACAACCAATCCAATATTTCCGTATTGGTCAAACGCCAATGTGCCGGAACCGGAAACTGCACCAAGGGCCGGGAACCATTTCGGCCAGTTCTGGGAGTCACCGAAGCTCTTGGCTCCGCCGACACCGACTTGGAACACTCCCCCATGTCCAAGTTTCGGTATAGCTTGTGCTGCCGCAATCTGCGGGCCTAGTGCGTGGATCAGCACGTCGTACACCTTCTGTTTCCACCGTGGGGGACATTTCTTCTTGTCTTCGCAGGTAGCTGCTAGGCCGCTCGGGTCAGTGAAGAAGGCAGGGTTGTTGCCAACGTAACCGTAGAAATTGACGCCACCCTTGAACCCGATCGGGTCTCCACTGATGAATCTGCCGAGCGTCGGGTCGTAGTATCTGGCGCGGTAGTAATATAGACCCGTTTCTTCATCCCACTCACGCCCTGTGTATCGGAACCGATTGCCCAGAGTGTCGGCAGTCGACACAGCCTTGCCGAACGAGTCCCTGATGTACGCACCCACGGCAGAACCCGAGTTGTTCGTCAGCGATGTGACTGATCCCAGCCCGTCGGCTTCGTAGAACGCGAGTGTGCCGGTGAGGATCGCCGCAAGCGGTTCATCGATCCCCGCGCCTTGGGCATATTGCGCCGTGACGGTCCCGGCACTGTTCACTTCATCCACGACATTGGCTCCGTCGTACAGGAAAATCGTCGTCCCGGTGCTGCTAACTTTCTGGATGCGCCGGCCGAATGGGTCGTACTTTGACCTGCCCCCTTACTCCGCACAGTTGAGACTACGACAAGTTCCGTCCGTTCCATCCTCCTTTTCAGCGGGGATGGGGGTGTGGGGCAAGGGGCCGGCGTTTGAGGCCTCTTGCCCCACTCCATCTCTGTAGAAGCTTTCCGCTTTCAGCTGCGCGGCAAACTCCTTCGGCGTCCGATAGCCCAAGCTGCTGTGCGGACGCTCTTCGTTGTACTCCTTCCGCCACGCCCCGATCTTGCTGCGGGCGTCGAACAGGTTCTGAAACCAGCTCACTCGCAAACACTCTTCCCGCAACTTCCCGTTGAAGCTCTCCAAGCGGCCGTTCTGCGTCGGCTTGCCGGGTTGGATGTGTACCAGCTCAATCTGCCGCTCGATCGACCAAGCCAGGAAATGCCGGCTGGTCAGCTCCGGCCCGTTGTCACAGCGGATCGCAAGGGGCGCACCGCGCTCGGCCATGATCGCATCCAGTACCCGCGTCACCCTTCGCGATGCGAAGCTCGTGTCCACCTCCAGCGCCAGACACTCCCGCGTGAAGGCATCGACCACGGTCAAGACGCGGATCGTGCGCCCGCACTCCACCGCGTCGTGCACGAAGTCCAGCGCCCATTCCTGATTCGGCGCCGTCCGCTCCACCAGCGGCTTCCCGGCGCGCACGCAGTGTTTCCGCTTCTTCCGCCGAATCATCAATCCCGCCTCGCGATACACCCGATGCAGACGCTTGTGGTTCACCCGCTCTCCCGCTCGCGACAGCAACACGTGCAGCCGCCGATACCCGAACCGCGGCTTCTCCCGCGCCAACTCCACCAGCCTGGTCCGCAGCGGCTCATCCCTACGCCGCGACCGATGCCGATACGTTCCCACCGCCACCAGCATCAGAGCGCACGCCCGCCGCACTGTGAAGGCAAACTCTGCCTGCATCTGCTCGATAGCTGCCTTCCGCGCTACGAGCTCCAGCCGTTTTTTCGGATCACCGACTGCAACGCTTCCTTGTCCAGCGACAGATCCGCCACCAGCTTGCGCAACCGGTTGTTCTCGTCGCGCAACTGCTTGGCCTCCTGCGCCTGGCTCGCGTCCATGCCGCCGTACTTCGCCTTCCACGAGTACAGCGTGTGCTTGCTGACTCCGACTTCCCGCGCCACGTCCTCCGCCTTGCGACCTGCGTCCACCTGCTTCAGCGCCGCGATCATCTCCGCTTCCGTGTGCCTGCTCCGAGACATGCTCCTCCCCTATCTTTCGCTTCCGCGAAGTGTGAAATCATACTCAGTTGTGTGCGGATTTAGGGGAGCAGGTCAGTGTGTTGCCATGCCCGTAACTGACTTCGCTCTTCCGGAGCGAGCCGTCGAAAGGGACAATCAGAAGACATACGACACTGATCGCAATTCGTGGACATCGTTATAACGGCAGGGCGTCCTCGGCCCTGAAAAAGCGCTCCCCGCAGGTCAATCCCACGTTTGAACTCGTCCGCCGGCAGCTTCGGTTCGGACGGGACAGCCGCGGTAGGGTTATGTCAGCAACAGCGTCAAAACTGTAGGATAGTGACCAGCAATCGCGGCAAGAATTGTCATGAATTGTCGACTCGACCTGCAATTTCTCCTTTGAAATCAATTGCCGATGATGTCATTTACTCTGACATCCTACACACTGAGACTGGTGCATCTAACAGGATGCTGAACGACACGAGACGGCACACAGATCTACTACAAGGACTGGGGGACAGGCCAGCCGGTCGTGTTCAGTCATGGCTGGCCGCTGGGCGCGGACGCCTGGGAAAGATCAGATGCTATTTCTGGCCGACCGGGGCTATCGCGTGCAGCCCACATCTGCCAAAATCGGGCAGATGTGGGGCACCAGCGCACCAGCGCAGGTGAAGGCGCGCACTGTCGAGATGGGGGAACTCCGTGTTGGTTTCGTTGAAGAGCAACGACAATTCAGTGCCCGCAGCCCAGACGTTAGATGGCGGAGTTCTCTCAGCTCCCATTTTGGGAAGACAATCGGGTGTTCCGTGCCACGTGCCGGCCCTATCTTCTTCGCAGCACCGTAAAATCGACGTCAGCGAAGTCATGGCAAACGATCCTAGGTTGCAGTTGCACGACTAGTTTAAGGAACACGGGATAAGGGAATCAGCTGAGGACGCCGAGAATCGATCAGGCCCATCGCTTTCGCCGGACCAGGGAGATGAAATCATGGCTGCTGCTACGACTTTTTCCTTTGGCAATAAAACGTACTCCGTCGACACCGAAGAATTCCTTTCGGACTTCAACGCGTGGGATGAGAATTACGCCCGCGGCATGGCCCCCAAGGTTGGCATCATTACTGGCTTGAGCGAAGACCATTGGAAGGTCATCCATTTTATCCGCGACAGCTACAAGAAAACCGGCCGCTGCCCACTGGTGTATGAAACCGCGCGCACGAACCGACTCCACTTGCAGGAACTGAAACAGCTTTTCCCGGCGGGATACCTGCGCGGGGCCTGCAGGCTGGCGGGCATGACCTACCGGGAAGGTTACCTGGACCAAGCTTGGGTAGAGGATTTTGCGGAGCAGATCACAACCGGAACCGAGGGGAAATCCTACGAGGTGGATGTTCGTGGTTTCCTGATCAACCCTTTTCAATGGGACAAGAACTATGCCCTGCATAAGGCCTGGGAGATGAAGATGCCGAAGCTTACAGAAGAACATTGGCAGGTGATCAATTTTCTTCGGGAGAGCTTTGAAAAGAACAACATGGTGCCCACGGTATACGAAACCTGCGAGGTCAACCATCTGGAGTTAGAGAAATTGGAAAAGCTGTTTCCCGATGGCTATCACCGGGGCGCGGTCAAGATCGCCGGACTACGAGTGCGTTAGATCCGGAAGCTGGATTCTCCGGCGCGGCGGGGAGACAGTTTCAGTTTCGAGTCTCGGTTTCGAGTAAGCCTGGGCTCACCAGACTGTTACGAAACTCGTGCCGTCCCTAACGGGACTCGGATTTTATTCCACTCGTATACCCGGCACTCACGTGCCGGGCTATGTACTGTCGCGCCTGCGGCGCTAAATGCGAGGCTTCGATCCACCCAAGTTAGAGGCCTTGGCGTTTCGTAACAGTCTGGGGAGCCCGGGCTTTTCCATTTGTGATTGGATTTGCAATTTGTGATTGGCGATTGACGATTGAAGCCAGCCGCAGCGCCCGGCCAGTTCCTGGACAAGCGTCCCAAAACGGATAGCGCGCAAGATCGGGAAATCACTAAGCGCGTTCCCTTCAAAGAAGCGCAGTTGGAAATGCCGGCTGCAATACAGTCGGGTGTGGAGTACTGCCCGATGGCCAGCGATTGCCACTTGCACTCGTTGACTGGACCTGAGTCGCGAGTCTGACGTGACGCATGCAGTTGTCTCGGCAGCGCCCGGTTTGATCCATGCAGGTCGCGGGAAATTGCGCGAAGTCGGCAGCGGCGTGCCGGTTGGGTTACGCGGTGACGCGCCAGGCTGGGGAATCGCCACCCGAATCATTCTCGAATTCTCGCGCGAGGCGGGGAAACAATGAAAATTCGTACTTCACTGAAAACCAAATGCTACTTGATCATGGCGCCGCTGGTCGGGCTTTTTCTGTCGTTGACGTTGGCCATGGTGCATGCGACCTGGCAGGTTCGGGGAGAGGTAGCGCAGGTAGAACATGCGGCCAGTGGTGCACTTTGGAGTGGCCGGCTGGTCAGGGCCAGCGACCGTTATCAGGCCGACTACTGGGAGTTGTTCTCGACGAGCGACACATCCCAGGAGGAGGAAGAGGTCGGGAAAGATGCCGCCGCACTGGAAAAGATCCTCGAGCAGTTCCGACAGGAAAGAGAGGCGGCTGGTGAACTCGCCGACGTTGTGCGCCTGCAATCGTTCGCCAAGGAATTTGCGTCGGCCAAGCTGAGGGTGGCGGCGGCGGCGGGAGTGCTTGCGACGGCGGATGTGGGGGCTGCGCGGACCCAGGCCGGGGTAGAAGCCGGACAGATTCTGGTGCAAGCGACGGCACCGGCCAGAAATCATGCGGTGGCGAGCGAGGGGAAAGTTGAACGTGTAACCGCGGACCTGGTAGCAAGCTGCAAAGCGATATTTAGGCGGAGCTCGGCAATGTGCCGGGCAGCCGAGCAAGTGAGTCCCGAGGCCCATGAAATAGCGCTGGTTCAGCGCGTCATCCTCGGGTTCGGTTCTGAAATGACTGCGCTGGCGCGTTATGGGGCGTTGCGTGACGGCAGCGATTCCTCTGCCCAACGCCTGCACGAAATCAAGCATCGGCATGCCGAGACTATGGCGGCGCTTGATGATCTGGAGAGGAGCGAACAAGGTGCGTCTGACGATGATGGGAAAAAACTGGTCGATGCAATTCGGGAACGCTACGAACTGGTCACGTCGCTGGGCAGCCAGTTGACAAATTTGCCTGCCAATTTTCCATCGCAAAGCCGAAGCGAACTCGAGGACCAGCTCGAATCACAAGTGAATTCCCTGCACGCCAGCATGGATAAACTCGCTACCTTGCAAGCGGCTGACCTGCGAGAGGCCACCGACCGGCTGCGCGCAACGCTGCACCGGACCGAAGCATTGATCGCCGGGCTGTGCGGGTTTTTCCTGCTCATAGCGGCCGGTGTTCCCTACATGCTCGTGCATAAAATCATGGTCCCGGTATCGATGCTGACCGCCGCGATCGATCGTTTCAAGCGCGGGGACCTGCGCACCAAGGTACCGGCCACCTCCAACGACGAAATGGGAGAGCTGGCGACTGGCTTCAACTCCATGACCCATGCTCTGGCGGAAAACATCGGGGAACGCCGGCGGGCGGAGGAAATGGTGCGCGACAGCGAGGACAAACTCCGCCTGCTGCTGGAATCGACCGCCGAAGCGATTTACGGAATCGATCTCCAAGGCCGCTGTACGTTTTGCAATCCTGCCTGTCTCCGCCTGTTGGGTTATCGACATGCGGATGACTTTCTCGGCAAAGAGATGCACGGCTTGATCCATCACTCGCGCCGCGACGGAACGCTGCTGGCGGTGGAGGAATGCCGAATTTGTCAGGCGCTCAATGCCGGGAGCGGGAGCCACGTTGAGGATGAAGTGTTGTGGAAGGCGGATGGAACGACCTTCCCGGCCGAATACTGGTCCCACCCGCAAAGGAAGGGGGGAGAGACCGTTGGGGCGGTGGTCGCGTTCATCGACATCACGGAGCGGAAAGAGGCGGAAGCCAAGATCCAATCGCTGGCCTTCTACGATACCCTGACCGGCTTGCCCAATCGGGTGCTACTGCAGGACCGATTAGACAAGGCGCTGGCGCGGGCCCGCCGCCATCATGAAAAAGTGGCTGTCTTGTTCCTCGATCTCGACGGTTTTAAGGTCATAAACGACTCGCTGGGGCACTCGGTGGGCGACGTTTTACTGAAGCATGTTGCCGAGCGCCTGCAAACATGCGCCCGCGAACAAGACACGGTGGCGCGGCTGGGCGGCGACGAGTTCGTGGTGGTGCTGACTTCCATCAAGGAAGTAGCTGATGTAGCGATTGCCGCCGAGCGCATCCGGAAGGCCTTAACGGCTGAGTTTGTGGTTCTGGAACACGCGCTGCATGTCTCGTGCAGCCTCGGTGTCAGCCTATTTCCGGACCACGCGACCGACGGTGGAACCTTGGTTAAGCATGCCGATGCCGCCATGTACCGCGCCAAGGACAGTGGCCGAAATAATGTCCAGTTCTTTACCGAGGACATGAACGCCGAGGTCATGGAGCGCCTAGTGCTGGAGAACAGCCTGCGTCGAGCACAAGCGAAGAACGAGCTCTACTTGATGTACCAGCCGCAAGTGGATATTGCCACGGGAGAGATGGTGGGGACAGAAGCGCTGATCCGCTGGCGGCATCCGGAGTTGGGCCTGGTCGACACCCGAAAAGTTCATCCCGATTGCGGAGAACAGCGGTTTGATCGTGCCGATTGGCGAATGGGTGCTGAGAACCGCGTGCGCGCAGGCCAAGCAATGGCAAGAGGAAGGCTTTCCCGCTGTCCCGGTTTCGGTGAATGTGTCGGCCGTGCAATTTCGGCAAACCGGATTTGTCGAACTTGTCGGGACAGTCCTGAAAGAGACCGGGCTCGCTCCCCAATACCTGGAACTGGAGATTACCGAAAGCCTGATCCTGTCCAATGCGGATGTGACGGTTGCGGTGTTCCGGAAACTGAGCGAGATGGGGGTGAAGCTGTCCATCGACGACTTTGGGACCGGCTATTCCAGCCTGAGCTATTTGAAGCATTTCCCGATCTACAAGCTGAAGATCGATCGCTCCTTTGTACGAGACCTGGCGGTTGATCCCGATGACGCCGCGATCACCGGCACAATTATCAGCATGGCAAAAAACCTCGGCATGAAAGTCATTGCCGAAGGTGTCGAGCAGGAAGAGCAAGTGGCATTCTTACGATCGCATGATTGCGACGAGGCACAAGGGTTCTTCTTTAGCGAGCCGGTGCTGGCCGAGGACCTTGCCGGGTTGCGGGCAAAATTCCTGGCGAATCACGACGCGTCGGTTTTCGTCGCTGATTGAGGGAAACAGTTTCAGTTTCAGTTTCAGTTTCGGTCTCAAGTTGGCCCGAGCGGGAGTCCGGGCTGTTTTATTTTGTGCTTGGTGATTGAAAAACGAAAGGCATTGTCGATTGCCGATTATCGATTTGTCCTATAGCGCGAAGAGGAATCTTACCGGCGCTCAGGAATGCCAGGCGGCCGGTTTCGTGTTTTCGGGCGCGGCGGCGATGGGCAGGAAGATGGAGAAGACGGTGCCGGAGCGATGCGGGGCGGTGCGGGAGCGAACGCGGATGGAGCCCGCGTGTTTGTCCACAATCTGGCGCGAGACCCACAGTCCGAGGCCGGTGCCCGCGTTCTTCTTGGTGGTGAAGAAAGGTTCGAAAATCCGGGGCAGGTTTTCGGGAGCGATGCCGTGGCCGGTGTCGGCTACGGCGATGCGCACGCCCCGATTCGCGGGCGAGCGCCAATCCGGGGACGAGGCGACCTTAAGCTGAAGGCGTCCGCCGGGCTGGAGCGCGTCAATGGCGTTGCTGATGACGTTGGAAAAAACCTGGTGAATTTCACCTTGCGAGGCCAGCACCTGAAGATGCGTGCCGTAGCGCTTTTCGACCGCGAGGTTGCGGGCCTCGATCCTGGTTTGCAGCAGCGCGAGAACACTATCGAGGAGTTCAGCCGGGTCAAAGAGGACGGGCGCGCTCTGGTCCCGATAGAAGCCAAGAGTCTGCTTGGTGATGTGAGCGACGCGCTGGAGTTCGGTATCGGCGAGCTCGAGGTGCCGGCGGGCGGCCTCCGGGAGATGTTCGGCGGCGCGAGCAAGGTAGAGGAGGTTGGTGACGGCGGCCAGGGGATTGTTGATTTCGTGCGCGATGGTGGCGGCGAGGCGGCCGGCGGAGGCCAGCTTTTCCGATTTGACCAGAGCCTCTTCCGCCTGCCGGCGCAGGGTCACGTCGCGCAGAATGACGGTGTACAGCTTCTGGCCTTCCGAATCCACCTGGGAGATGGTGGCCTCGATGGGGAACTCCTCGCCATCGGATCGCAACCCGAATAGCGCCCCGTGAGAGCCTTTGGAGCGGGTGGTGACGCCGGTCTCGCCGAAGGACTGGAGGTGATGACGATGGGCGTCGCGGAAACGAGGGGGAATGAAATGATCGAGATCGCGGCCGATAGCGTCGGCGGCCGGGCAGCGGAAGATGCTCTCGGCAGCGGAGTTGAAAAGGACGACCCGCTGGAAGCGGTCCACGGTGATAATTCCATCCATGGCGGAATTGACGATTCCGCTGAGGCGCTGTTCGCTGCTGCGGAGAGCCTGCTCGGCCAGGTCGCGGCGCCGGGCCAGGTCCTGGACCAAATATAAGGCGCCTTGGGCGGCTTCGCGTTCGGCGATCACGGCGGCGAGCGCCAGTCCGCTGACGGAGATGACGGCCAGGAATACCTGGAGCAAGGTGGCGCCGCGGATGGGGCTCGGCTGAACAAAAGGTCCCAGGCCGGTGGCGGTCCGCCAGATGGCAACGGCAGCAACGAGAGCACTGACCACGGCCGAGCCGGCGATTTCAAATCGGATGGCGGCCCAGATGACAAAAGGAAACACCAGGAAGACCAGCACGTTGTCGGCGGCGCCCAAGCCGAAGCGATGGCCGAAGACCAGGAATGCAACCCCGAAGGCGGCGGCCGCCAATCCGGCGAACTCGAGGCGACTGTCAAACTGCAGGCGCGCGAGGCGAGAAAAACTCAGGATCAGGGGAGCGACGACGATGACGCCCATGGCATCGCCCAACCACCAGATCAGCCAGGCCGAGGTGAACCCCGACCAGGGCTTCACTCCGGTGAGATTGAGTGTGGTAACACCGACCGTGGCCGCAATGGTGGTGCTCAATCCGCCGAGAAGCACCAGCGCCAGGACGTCCTGAAGACGGGGCAGAGACGGCCGGAATCCCGGGGTCCGGCGTACCAGCCAGGCAGCCACGAGCGCGCTGCCGGTATTTCCCACCGCAATACCGAGGGAAGCGGCGTGCGGAACGGGACTGAAAAAATTCACGAGAAACGCGCCCGCCAGGACCGCGGGCCACATGCCAAAGCCCCACGCCAGCATGGCGGCCAGCGCGATGCCTGCCGGCGGCCAAACGGGGGAGACATTGCCGCTGGTGAAAGGAATGGCAAGACCAATCTTGCCGGCCAGAAAATACGCGGCCAGGACGACGGTGAGCCGGGTAAACAGGACAGCGCGAACCGGCGTGGCGAGGTGGCGTTGCCGCGGATAGGGGAAAGAAGGGAACACGTAACCTCGTCGGGGACGCCTCGAGGCAGGTTGAGACAGGATACACCAGGAGCGCGGATTATGGGGGAGGGGGGAATGCGATTGGTGAACGGTGGTTGAAAAACTAAAGCATTGCCGATGGTTGATTGTCGATTAAGGATGTCGGGTAGGGATGCGGTTGAGGATCATGCGTCCCTTGAAAGTGTAGGGGTCCTTCGACTCGGTCGCAGCACGGCCAAAGGCGGGCCGCGCTGGACCTCGCTCAGGATGACAGCCGCTGAAATTTGCGTGGTCAAACCACACGCGGGGGCTCCCGCGCTCACGAGGGTTTTGGGGAGAGCAAGCGGCGACCCCGGCGAGGGCGCCGGGGTCTACAGCGTCCTATGGATCTCCACAGGCACACGCGGGGGCGCGTGTGCCACATCCCCCCAATGGGACCTAATGATCAGACACTGAGATCGGCGGTGGGGGCAAAGTGCGGCGGCTTGCGGGCGAACGGTGAACTTGCCCGACGACAAGCCCTGCTGCAGATCGGCGATGGTGATCTCGTCCAGTTCGAAGGCGGGAGGTTTTGCCGCAGTTGAGGGCGAAGCGGCGCGCGCTGGAGTGTCCGAAATGACCGGCGCGAGCATGGCTGCGCCACTTGCGATGGCGGCGGCTTTCAGGAATGAGCGGCGGTTGGGGGACTTCATCGTTGGCTCCAGAGGGCAAGGGGCGAAATTATACGACGGGGCGCGGAAGGGTTCAGGAAAGTCCCCACCCTATCGCTCCCCTCGCTTTGTTTCGGTCCAGGCTCTACCGGGAGCGATAAGGGTGGGGCAACCGCCGCACACGCGGCGCAGAAAAACATTTTCGATTGCCGATTGTCGATTGCCGATTGAAGGACTCCCACCCTGTCTCGCGAAAAGCGGCGAGACAAGGGTGGGGCAACCACTTTAGACTGAAGGCGTGAAGATTGCGCTCGGGCAGATCAACACCACCATAGGCGACTTCAGCGGGAATGGCGGCAAGATCATTGAATTCTCGCGGCGCGCGCTGACGGCGGGCGCCGGCCTGGCCATGTTCCCCGAGCTTTCCATCTGCGGCTACCCGCCGCGCGACCTGGTGGAGAATCCCAGCTTCGTCCAACGCAATCAGGAGATGCTGGAGCGGATCGCCGAGGAGACGCGCGGCATGGCGGTGATCTGCGGGCTGGTGACGCCAGCGCACGCCGAGTCGGGCAAGTCGGTGATGAACTCGGCGGCGCTGGTCAAGGACGGACGAGTGGGGTTCCTGCAGTCGAAGATGCTGCTGCCGACCTACGACGTGTTCGACGAATGGCGCAACTTCGCTCCGGCGAGCAAGCAGGAACTGCTGCCCTTCTGCGGGCGGCAGGTGGGGCTCACCATCTGCGAGGACGCGTGGAACGACAAAAGTTTCTGGAACCGGCAACTGTACGGCTTCGACCCGGTGGAGGCGCTGATGGGCGGCGGCGGCAACCTGCTGCTGAACATCTCGGCATCGCCGTTCTACGCGGGCAAGCGCGAACTGCGGCAGAAGATGCTGGCGGCGCTGGCCATCAAGTACGGCGTGCCGGTGGCCATGGTGAACCAGGTGGGCGGCAATGACAGCCTGGTGTTTGACGGCTCGAGCGTGGTGATCGCGCCCGACGGGCGGGTGGTGGCGCGGGCGAAGTCGTTCGAAGAAGACCTGATTTTTTTCGACACCGAGAAACTGGCCGGCGACCTGCACCCGCAGATCGAGGGACTGGAGGGCAGCGTGTACGCGGCGCTGGTGCTGGGCACGCGCGATTACGTGCGCAAGTGCGGGTTTCAGCGCGTGCTGGTGGGACTGAGCGGCGGAATTGACTCGGGGCTGACGGCGGCGATTGCGGCCGATGCGCTGGGGAATCAGAACGTGACCGGCGTCGGCATGCCGGGGCCGTATTCGTCGAGCGGCAGCATTGAGGACGCGCGCGCGCTGGCGGGAAACCTGGGAATACGGTTCGAGCTGATTCCGATCACGGAAATCTTCGACGTCTACCGGAAGGCGATGAAACCGGTGTTCGCGGGCCGGGAAGAAGACGTGACGGAGGAAAACATCCAGGCGCGAATTCGTGGCGCGCTGCTGATGGCGCTCTCCAACAAGCTCGGCTCCATGGTGCTGAGCACGGGCAACAAGTCGGAACTGGCGGTGGGCTACTGCACGCTGTACGGCGACATGGTGGGCGGGCTGGCGGTGATTTCCGATGTGCCCAAGACCCTGGTGTACCGGCTGGCAGAGTACGTGAATGCACGCAAGCCGGTGATCCCGCGGGCGACGCTGGAAAAACCTCCGTCGGCTGAGCTGCGGCCGAATCAAAAAGACAGCGACTCGCTGCCGCCGTACGAGGTGCTGGACGCGATCCTGGAAGACTACATCGAGGACTACAAGAGCGCGGAGCAGATTGCCGAGAAGCGCGGCTTTGATCTCTACCTGGTGCGCAAGGCGATCCGCATGGTGGAACGCTCGGAGTACAAGCGGCAGCAGGCCGCGCCGGGATTGAAGATTTCCGAAAAGGCGTTTGGCGTGGGGAGAAGATTTCCGATCGCCGCGCGGTCGGATTATTGAAGGAAGTTGGCGGTTATCGGTTATCGGTTTTCGGTAAAGCAAGACCAAGAGTCAACCTAAGGACCGAGAACCGACAACCGAGAACCGAAAACCGTTTTCGAAAGGAACGCATGCGCCGAACTTTGGCATTGTCAGCCGTGGCCGTGATCGCCGCGCTTGCACTAGCGCAGGCGTCGGCGAAGCCCAAGCCGTCAGCCAGCGAAAACGGAACGTCGTTGCCATCCAAGGCTACGGCCGACTCGTTCATGCGGCACATGTTCGGCTACGAGACGAACGTTGCCTGGACGATCACCAGCATCAAGCCGTCGGAAGCGCCGGGCATTGCCGAAATCGACCTGAGCATCAAATCGGCGCAGAACAACGGCGAACGCAAGCTGTTCGTGCTGCCGGGGCACAAGCAGGCGATGGCCGGCAACCTGGCGCCGTTTCCCGGCGAAGGGGCACGGCCTTCGGACACGGCGATCAACAGCTTCGTACGGCAGATGACCGGGGGCACGAACCCGGCGATCACGTGGACGATTGCGGATGTGAAGCCGCACGCGGTGTCGGACCTGACGGAAGTGGTGGTGATGGTGAACACGCCGCAGGGTCGCGGGCCGGTGGCGTTCCTGGTGACAGCGGACGGCAAGCATGCGCTGATGGGCGAATTGGTGGCGTTTGGCGCCGATCCGTTCGCGGCCAACCGCGCCAAGCTGCAGAAGGGCATCAACGGGCCGTCGCGCGGGCCGGCCAATGCTCCGGTGACGATCGTCGAGTTTGCCGACCTGCAATGCCCGGCGTGCAAGTCGGCGTTGCCGGTCATCCAAAAGCTGGTGGCCGACGCACCCAACGCGCGCTTCGTGTTCCAGCAATTTCCGCTGACGCAGATGCACCACTGGGCGTTCGCGGCGGCGGAGTATGGCGAGTGCGTGCACCGCGAAAATCCGGCGGCGTTCTGGAAATTCGTGGACGCGGTGTACGGCGCGCAAGAACAGATCACCGCCGACACCAACAACACCGAGGATGCGGGCAAGAAAGCGGCGGCCAAGCTGCAAGCGCTGGCGGCGGCGGCGGGCGTGGATGGGCAGAAGGTGGCGGCGTGCGCCCATCAGCCGGCAACCGCGGAGCGGGTGAAGCAGTCGGTCGAGCTGGGGAAGGAAATGGAGATAACCGGCACGCCCACGCTGTTCATCGGCGGGCGCAGGATCAGCAACCTGGGGCAGTTGCCGCAAGAGCAGTTGAAGAAGATCGCGGAATTCATGGCGACGGGGAAGTAGGCAGAAGCAATTTGAAATGGGAAATTTGAAAATTTGAAATTGAATCAGGGGCGGGAGTTAGCGAAAGCGCTGGCTTGGCGGCGTTTTGGCCGGGTTGAAATTCCGCTGGGTTCGTTCGTGCCGTCCCCTTCGACTGCGCTCAGGGCAGGCTCTACGGGACTCTGAATATTATTAATGCTTCCCCGGCACTGAAGAGTCTGTGTGAGAATTGTGCCGCGCCGCTGGCGCTCGACAATTCTGTTCCACTTTCCCCAGCGCTGCCGCGCTGGGCTAACGAATTCCGCCGCTCCGCGGCTGGATTCTGGGTACGTTTGGACCACTGCGCTTCCCGAAAGTGAGTTCTCACACAGACTCTGAAGTGCCGGGCTACTATCTGCCGCCCCTGCGGGGCTGTGTTTCTACGTACCAACTACCAACTACTAGAAGGCCTCTCGCAAATGAACCGAACTGAGCAACACGTAATCGAAGTTGTTGAATCGACGATGCTGCGCATTGCGCTCCGACCAGATATCAGTTCATCACGGTCATGCAGTTACAACAACTTACGCTCGTGTTGCAAAAGCTGATTCATTTGTGGGACTGCTTGTAGTAGCCATCTCACAAATCCTGGCGGGTTGGCACAGGGGCTATTTTAAAGCCCGTGGAACTGAACCCAGCGAAATTCGCGGGCCTGAAGGCCCGCGCTTCCACGGCGGTGCAACTTTCCGATATTTGCGAGATCGCTTCTGACCCCTGGCCCCAACTTCCAGAACGTAACGGGTTTCAAAAATCACTTTGATGAGCTGAGTTCGGATTCCCTCAGCGGCTAAAGCCGCCAACATTAGGGCCTTTTGCGGCACGGCTGAAGCCGTGCCCTTCCCAACCAGTCTACGAAGTATCAACCCCACCTTCTAGCTACTAGGAATGGTGATCGCCGGCGGGCTGGCTTCGCGGGTGCGGGTCAGGTGGGGCGTGATCAGGATAATCAGCTCGGTTGAAGTCTTCTGCTTGCCGTGACTGGAGGTGAGGGTGCCGAGCAGCGGCAGGTGCGCCACCCCCGGTATTCCGGTCAGCGTGTTCTGCTCCTCAACATCCAACATTCCCGCGATCACGCCGGCCTCGCCATCCTTGATGTCAATGGTGCCGGTATAGGCGCGGTTGCTGATCACGGGCACGCCGTTGAAGGACTGCGCACTCAGCGCCTTCACTTCAACACTCAATTCCAAGCGGACGTCGGTGGAGCCGTGAATCTGCGGGGTTGCTTTGACGAGCAGTCCCAGGTCTTCATAGTTGAAGGAAGGGAAGGGCGCGACGTAGGTGCTGTTCTGAATGACCTGCGAAATGGCGGGCGAGTTGTAGATGGGCGCGAAGGTCGAGTTCAGGATGGGATAGCGCTCGCCGATGCGCATGGTGGCGGGGTTGCCGTGGGAGGCGCGCAGGGTCATGTGCTGAATGCTGGAGACCTGCGACTCGTTTTGCGAGAAACTCACCGAGGCCGGCGGGACAGGCACGGCCATAAGTGTCTGGCCGCTGCCGAAGGTGGCGAAGGGCTGCTGCAGGAGCGAGTTTTGCGACTGGCTCTGGAGTTGCGCCAGCAGGGCGGCAACGGCGGCGGTGTTGGCCTGGTTGATGCCGCCGGAGGCGATGAGCTGGTTGATCTGGTCCTGCACGTTGGGCTGCTGCAGCAAGGCCAGCGCCGAGGAGGTCAGGTTGAAGGTCTGCCACTGCAGCGGCATGCTGACGCCGAAGCTGCGCATGAGGGAGCGGCTGATCTGGTACACCTGGAAGTCGAGCATCACCTGCGGGCGCGATTGGTCGAGCGCTGCCAGGAAGGCGGTGGCGGCGTCGAGGATGGGGCGCGGCGCACGAACGACCAGGGTGGAGGTCGCGGCCTGGGTTGTGATGTAGCGGATTTCGAAAACGGTACGCAGCACGTTGACGATCTCGGTGAGATCCTGCGCGGCGGCCGCGTCGGGCACGAAGAAGGTGCGCAGCGACAAGCGCCGGAACTGGGCGCGGTTTTGCGCGTTGTCGGCATAAACGAGGAACTCGCGCGCCGACAGCGGCGTCCAGGAACTCTTGCTCATCACGCCGGCCAGGCGCATGGCGGTGCGGAAGTCGGTGTCTTCCAGGTCAAAGCGAATCGGGCGGCTGACCACGGTTTCGTCGAATTTCGGGGCGACGCCGAAAGCCTTGCCGATGGCTTCGTAGACCGCGCGGGTATCGCCCCGGATATGAAAGTCATGCCGCGAATCGGTGAGCGGCTGGAGGCGCAACTCGCCCGGATCGTCCACTACCCGAAATTCGTGCGGGCCCGGCAGAGGCTTCTGTGCGGCAGCGTCGGCGAGCCGCTGCAAGGCGAAGGAATTGCTGGGATCGAATTGCAGCGCCTGGCGGAACTCGGCGGCGGCGGCGATTTCCTTGTCCCCGAGCAGCAGGGAATTGCCCTTCTGGACGTGATCGTAAACCAGCTTCTGGCGGACGATCTCGCGGGCGGTGGCGTACTCGAGGTTGCGCGGGACGACACGGGCAGCGGCATCAAAGGCGTCGAAAGCCTCAGCCGATTTGCCCGCCTTCTGCAGCTTGAGGCCGCGGGCGAAATCGTGCTTCCCCTGCTTCAATTCCTGCTTGGACACGCCACAAGTCGCCGGCGTGCGCTGCTGCGCGCATTGCTTCAATTGTTCGAGGCCGGGATTGGCGGGCTGCGGTGCAGACTGCGCCCAGGCCGCGGAGGAGAACAGGACGAGGATCCCGGCGAGACGGCGCATGCTTGGAATTGTAACCGCTGGCGGCAGATGCGCAACACGGACGGCGGGCAGGAACTCGGGGCAGCAACTCAGGCAAAGGTCGGGAGCGGCGGCCGAGGGCGGCCGCCGCAGCAGCGATTCGGGTTAGTCAGATGCAGCTCCGACCCAAGAAATTCTTGGCAGCTGATTGTCGATTGATGATTGTCGATTGAAAAACACGCCGCACCTGCATTCCACGAGAGGGTAGGGGTCCTTCGACTCGGCATCGCAAAAGCGGCGATGCCTCGCTCAGGATGACAGCCGTTAAGGGCAGGTTGTGTGCCACGCAGGCGATCTACAGGCTGGCGCCCGGGTGGCCGGGAATCATGATGCGCTCCACCGCGGTGGCGCGGCCGGTGACGTCGTCGCACTCCATGTAAACGCCGCAGAAATGGACGTCGGCGTGGGCGGCCTCCCAGCGCGCCGGCATGTTGGTGAGGAAGCGCTGGATCACCAACTCCTTCTGCACCCCGATGACGCTGTCGTAGGGCCCGGTCATGCCGACATCGGTCTGATAGGCGGTGCCGCCAGGGAGAATGCGCGTGTCGGCGGTCGGAATATGAGTGTGGGTGCCGAGCACGGCGGTGACGCGGCCGTCGAGATACCAGCCCATGGCGACCTTCTCCGAGGTCGCTTCCGCGTGCATGTCAACCAGGATGACCTTGGCCTTGGTCTTCTCGATCAGGGCGTCGGCGACGCGGAAGGGATCGTCGTTCTGCGGCAGGAACACGCGACCTTGCAGGTTGATGACGGCGTAGGGGACCTGGCCCACGGCGCCTTCGAAAAATCCGACGCCGGGGGTGCCCGCGGGATAGTTGGCGGGACGCAAAACGCGGCGCGCCGGGCTGTGCGGATTGCCGTTCGCCGACTGGAAATACTCGATGATCTCGCGCTTGTCCCAGACGTGGTTGCCGGTGGTGAGCACCGCGATGTTGAGATCGAAGAGTTCTTCGATGATGGAGGGCGTGATGCCGAAACCGCCGGCGGCGTTTTCCGCGTTGGCGATGACCAGATCGACGGGGCGTTGCTTGACGAACGCCGGCAGGTGCTCGCGCACGCTGACGCGGCCGGGGCGTCCGAAGATGTCGCCAATAAAGAGAATGCGCAATGCGGATACCTTAAACCTTGGATGGTAACACGGGGAAAAGAGTCGACGGTCTACGGTCGATGGTCGACGGCAAGAACGATGACCGGTGTTGCTCCGGATTTGCGAACGACTAACGACCAGCGACCAACGACTGCTACGGCCGCAGTTCGACGGTGGTCAGGAAATCGTAATTGCCGGGCGGGCTGATGGTGAAGTTGCTGGTGCGCCGGGAGTGCACCACGACGTTGTCGAGATACCACAGATCAATGTAGGGCAGGTCTTCGGCGAGCAGTTGCTGGATGCGGACATAAATCTGCCTGCGCTTCTCGGGATCGACTTCGCGACGGCCGGAGTCGATCAACCGGTCCACCTCGGGGTTGGAGTAATGACTGCGGTTGGCGCCCGCCGGCGGCGTGAAGGAAGAATGGAAGGCGTACTGAAACATGTCGGGATCGTTGTTGCCGCCGATCCAGCGCAGCGAATAGAGCTGGAAGGCGCCCTTCTGCACGTCGGCAAAAAAGGTGGCGAACTCGTAGGTCTTGATATCGAGTTCGACGCCGATGGCGCGCCATTGCTGCTGCAGCACGGCCGCCAGCAGGCGCGAGGTCTCCTCGGTGGAGGTTTTCATGGTGAGGTGGAAGCGCACGCCGTTGGTGGCGCGGTATCCAGCCTGGTCGAGCAATTCGCGGGCGCGCTGCGGATTGCAGTCATAGGTCGGCAGGTCCGAGGTGAAGGCCCAGGACTGGGTGGGAAGGATGCTGTAGGCTGGGCGCGCCTCGTCGCGCCACAGGTAATGGATGAGCGGGCGACGGTCGAGCGCGTAGGCCAGCGCCCGCCGGACGCGCACATCCTTGAGGATGGGATCGTCAAGATTCATCGCCACATAGGCGAGCACGGTGCCGGGGGTCTGCTGGACCTCGAGCTTGGGATCGCGGCGGAGGGCGAGCACCATGTCGGCGGTGAGGGAATTGAGCGCAACATCGGCGCTGCCCTTGCGGAGCTCGAGCGCGCGCGTGGTGGTATCGGGCACGACCGTGAAACGCACGCGAGCGACGCGCGGGCGCTCGCGCCAGTACTGCTCATTGCGCTCGATCACCACTTCGCGGTCCTGCTGATTGCTGATTAACCGGAACGGGCCCGAGCCGATCGGATTGCGGTAAAAATCGGGGCCGCTGCCGTACGGGAACAATTCCGATCGCGCCATTGGCCACGTTCCACAGCAGCGATGCCCAGGGCTCCTTGAGATGAAAGATGACGGTGGCGTCGTCGGGGGCGTCAATGTGGTCCACGAAGCGGTAGGTGCCGGTCTTCACCGTGCGCACGCTGCGGTTCATGATGGAGTCGAAGGTCCACTTGACGTCGCGCGCGGTGAGCGGGCGGCCGTCGTGGAAGCGCGCGTCGCGGCGCAGGTGGAAGACGTAGGTCAGCGGGTCGGGAACGTCCCAACTGGTGGCGAGCCAGGGCTGCAGGTTGAAGTGATCGTCGCGATGGACGAGCGCGTCGAAGAGCAGCTCGTCAATGCGCTCCGAATAGGCGTCAATGCCGACGCGCGGATCGAGGTTGGTGGGGCTGGTCTCGATGATCATCACCAGCGTGTCCGCGGGCGGCTTTTTCGAGCAGCCGAAAAGAAGCAAGCCACAGAGGACACAGAGGAAGACAAGAACAGGTTTCAAAAACTCACGTTTCAAAGTTTCGCGTGGTTTGTCTCTACGATTTCGAAACCTCGCGGCGCGGCTCGCGAAAAGGGCACAACCAAATAGGACACAGAAGTTAGGAAGAGAAAAGGAAAACCTGCGTGGGCCTCCGTGCCCTCTGTGGCTAATCGGCATTGGTGTAAGGATACGAGATTTTGCCCAGCACGGCGGGGTGCTTGGCACCAGTGGCCGCGGGAATATTGGAAGCCACCCGGCGCCAGGTCTGATAGGCGAGGACGGCGAACGCCACCGCCTCCTTGGCCTCGGAGGGCAGGCCGAATTCGTCGGAGGTGCGCAGCTTGAGGCCGGTCAATTCGGCGGCGAGCATGGACATGAGCGTGCTATTTTTGGCGCCGCCGCCGGAGACGATCATTTCGCGATAGGGATTCAGTAGACGGCGCGGGACTTCCCCACCCTGTCTCCCCAAACCCGGGGGAGACAAGGGTGGGGCAACAAACATCCGCACCGCATCGGCAATCGAGTAGGCGGTCAATGCGGTGGCGGTGGCGACCACATCTTCCTTGCGCGCCCGGCGGCAGCGGCGGAGAAAGCTGGCGACGAACTCGCGCCCGAACTCCTCGCGCCCGGCGGTCTTGGGCGGAGGCCGGCGGAAGAACGGTTGCCGCATCAGTTCCGACACCACCACGTCGAGCACGCGCCCGCGGGCAGCGATGCGCCCATGGCGATCGTAGGGCCGGGCGAAGAGGCGTTCAGTGACCGCGTCCATCACCATGTTGCCGGGCCCGGTGTCGAAGGCGATCACCTGCTCGGGCGCCGCTTTTGCGGGAATGGCGGTGAGGTTCGCGATGCCGCCGATGTTCTGCACGATGCGTCCGCGGCGGCGGTGGCGATAAAGCAGGTAATCGAGGAAGGGAACCAGGGGCGCGCCCGTGCCGCCGGCGGCCATGTCGGCGGGGCGGAAATCGCTGACCACAGGGACGCCGGTGCGCGCCGCGATCACCGCACCTTCACCGGTTTGCCAGGTGCAAGCGATATTGCGGCCCAGATATGCGCGCGCTGTGCCCTGGTGGTAGATGGTCTGGCCGTGGCAGCCGACCAGATCCACAGCAAGGTGCGCATGCTTGGCCGAGGCGCGAACTGCGTCCGCGTACAAATCGCCGAGCAGGAAATTAAGCCGGGCGAGATCGGCGACACTGGCTTTGTCGGCGTTCATCATGGCGAGCACGGCCCGGCGAACGCGCGGCGAATAAGGAAACGCCTGGTGGTGGAGCAATTCAAAGCGGGTGCGAAATCCGCGCCCGAGTACGCGCACGACGGCGACGTCAATGCCGTCCGCCGAAGTGCCGCTCATTACGCCGGCAACGATCAAGGTCGCTCCTCAGATTCCCGCTTCACCACCGAGACACCGAGAACACAGAGAATCACCGAGAAATACAAAAAAGGAAAACAAATTCTCGGTGTGCCTCGGTGGCCTCGGTGTCTCGGTGGTAAAGACTAATCTCCTGCGGCCGCCACGACCAGACGCGCTTCTTCGCACAGCTCCCAGAGCCGGCGGCGGAGGCGGTCCACGGTTGCCTCGGTGGGCGCAGGCGCATGGCGCTTGAGCTCGCGTGCGCGCTGTTTGAACGCCAGCACGCGCCGCGCTTTGTCGCCGACCAGCCGGGCGAAGCGGCGATCGCGCTCCGCCTCGGTCAGCACCGCCTGGTAGGCGCGCCAGACTTTTTCCTCGTTATGACAGACCATGAAGATGTCGGCGCCGGCCTTCAGCGTCTCGACCGCGGCCACTTCGATGGGCGCCGCCGACAGCACGCCACCCATTTCCAGGTCATCGCAAAGAATGAGTCCGCGGTAGCCGATCCGCTGGCGCAAGATATCGGTGATCCACTTGCGCGACAGGCTGGCCGGCGTTTTGTCCTTGGTAACCGCTGGATAGGCGGCGTGCGCCACCATGACAAATGGCATCTGGCGGTGCAGCTCGCGATACGGGTAGAGGTCATCCTTCAGCAGGCGAGCGGCGGGAGTTTTGATGGCCGGCAGGTTTTTGTGCGTGTCCAGGTTGGCCGCGCCGAGCCCCGGAAAATGCTTGCCGCAACCGAGCACGCCGGCGGATTTGAGTCCGCGAAGAAATTCACGCGCGTAGACCACCACCTTTTTGGGATCGTCGGACACGGTGCGCGAGGTCAGCACCTTCCGCGACGGCTCCAGCCCGAGGTCCACCACGGGCGCAAAGTCCACGTTGAATCCGAGCAGGCGACATTCGTCTCCCAGCACGCGGCCGTGGAGGCGGAAAAGCTTCCGGTTGCCGCTGGCGGCGATGTCGGCGACCGACGGCGCGGGCGCGATCACGTCCTTCAGGCGGTCCACGGTGCCGCCTTCCATGTCCACGCACAGGAACGCCGGCGTGCGGACGCACTTTTGCGATTCGCGCAGCAGTTCCCAGGTCTGCCGCGCGGCGGTGATGTTGCGCTTGAAGAGGATGATGCCGCCGGGCTGGAGGGTGGCCAACATGGAGCGCAGCCGGGTGGAGGCTTCGGTGCCGTCAAAGCCCATGAGGAGGAGTTGGCCGAGCTGGAGGCGGAGGTCTAACCTATTGAGTCTTGTTTGCGCCACTTATGATTCCTAAGGTAATACATGAGTGTAATCTGTCGCCCGCTGAAGCGGGCTGGTCTCTTCCTTGGACAGCTACCCCCGGCTTACGCCGGGGGCTAGGTTCTGCCACGCGCTGCGCGCGCTCTCATTTCATACGCGCTCCCATTTCAGTTGCTGCTTGAAGGCATGAATCTCTCATTTCATCTGCTGCTTCAGCGCATGCAGCAGGTTGAGTGCTTCCAGCGGGGTGAGGCGGTCGAGATCGGTCTCACGCAACTGGTCCACGATTTTCTGCGAGAGCGGGGTGAACATGGTGAGCTGGACCGAGCCGGGCTGGAGTTCGTCTGACGCCAACTGGCTGGTCAGGCGATGCTCCGCCGACTCGTGCTCGGCTAGCACCTCGCGGGCGCGCCCGATCACCTCGGGAGGCAAACCCGCCAGCTTGGCGACCTCGATGCCGTAACTGCGATCGGCCGCGCCGGGCTCCACTTTGCGCAGAAACACGATGCCACCGGCGTTCTCCTTCACCGAAACGTGATAGTTCTTGACCCCGGAAAGCCGGTCGGCCAGTTCCGTTAGCTCGTGATAATGGGTGGCGAAGAGTGTTTTCGCGCGGGTGCGGGCGTGGATGTACTCGATGGCGGCCCAGGCAATCGCCAACCCGTCGTAGGTGGCGGTGCCGCGCCCGACCTCGTCGAGCAGGATCAGCGAATTGGGTGTGGCGGTGTTCAGGATGGCGGCGGTCTCGGTCATCTCGACCATGAAGGTGGAGCGACCGCGCGCCAGGTTGTCGCTGGCGCCGATGCGGGTAAAGATGCGGTCCACCACCGAGAGCCGCGCCGAGCGCGCCGGCACAAACGATCCCATCTGCGCCAGGATGACGATCAGCGCCGCCTGCCGCAGGTAAGTTGACTTGCCGCCCATGTTGGGCCCGGTGAGTATCAGGATGGTGTCGCTGGTCGGATTCAGGTAGAGATCGTTGGGCACGAAGCGGTCGTTGCTGCCGGTCAGTTCCGGGCGCTCGACGACGGGGTGGCGGCCCTCGCGGATCTCGATCTCGCCGCTGTCGGAAAATTGCGGGCGGCAGTAATTGCTATTGGCCGCCAGGTAGGCCAGGCCGGCGAGTACGTCCACCTGCGCCACGGCGAGCGCGGTCTGGCGAATGCGCTTTGCCTGGCCGGCGATGGCGGCGCGCAGCTCGGCGAAGAGGCGCCGCTCGATCTCGACAATCTTCTCCTGCGCGTCGAGGATTTTCGCCTCGTACTGCTTCAGCTCGGGGGTGGTGAAGCGCTCGGCATTGACCAGCGTCTGCTTGCGCTCGTAGTCGGGCGGCGCCAGGTGTTGGTTCGCCTTGCTGATCTCGATGTAGTAGCCGAAGACGGAATTGAACTTGACCTTCAGCGAGCCGATGCCGGTGCGCTGGCGCTCGCGTTCTTCGATCTGCGCCACGAACTGCTTGCTGTTGCGGCTGAGGGTGCGCAGTTCGTCCAGTTCGGCGTCAATCGCGGCGCGGATCACGCCGCCATCGGCGAGGGTGAGCGGCGGTTCCTCGACCAAAGTGCTCTCGATGCGCGCCCGCAGGTCGGCCAAATCGTCCACCGATGCCAAAAGCGATGCCATGCGCTCGCTTTGGAACCGGGCCAGCGTCTGCGCGAATTCCGGGCAGCCGGGCGAGGGACGCCGCCAGCGCCAGAAGGTCGCGCGGGTTCGCCGTCTCCAGCGTGATCCGGCTGAGCAGGCGCTCGATGTCGAGGACGCCATCGAGGGCGCGCCGCAACTCTTCGCGCTCGACGGTCGAGCGCACCTGTTCTGCGACGGCGTCCAGGCGGGCATTGATTTCCGCCGCGTCGATGACCGGACGCAGCATCCAGGCGCGCAGCAGGCGCTTGCCCATGGGCGTGAGGCTGTGATCGATGGCACGAAACAAGGTGACGGCATCGCCGGCGCCGGTCAACAGGGGCTCCACCAGCTCGAGATTGCGCACCGTGACCGCGTCCAGCACGAGGCAGTTCTGGCGCTCGTAGAAGCCGATGCGGTCCACGTGGTCCAACGTGCCGCGCTGCGTGCTGCGCACGTAATGCAGGATGGCGCCCGCGGCCGCGGCTGCCGCCGGCCGTCCGGCCAGCCCGAAGCCTTCGAGCGAGAGCACGCCAAAATGGTTTTCGACCAGGGGAATGGCGTAATCGGGGGAAAACACCCAGTCATCCAGCGGGGTCTCGGCCCAGCCATACGCGGTGCGGGCGCCGCCGCGAGCCGACAGCTCAAACAGCGGCAGGGTAGAGCCGAACAAGACCTCGCGCGGGCGCAATTGTTCCAATTCCTCGAGCACGCGGCGCTCGGCGGTTTCGCCGGTGAACTGGGTAGCGCGAAATTCTCCGGTGGAAAGATCGAGCACGGCAAAACCCGCCACCAGCACGCCCGGCCGGCCACGGTCGAGCCGCGCGACGGCGGCAAGAAAATTGTTTTCGTCGGAGCTGAGCGTGGAATCGGCGGCCGTACCCGGGGTCACCACGCGGGTGACCGCGCGCTTCACCAGCTTCTTCGCCAAGCGCGGGTCTTCCATCTGATCGCAAATGGCGACCTTGTATCCCTTCCTGATCAGCTTGGCAATGTAGCCTTCGGCGGCGTGGTAAGGGACGCCACACATCGGCACCGCGATGCCTTTCTCCTTGTTGCGCGAGGTGAGCGTGATCTGCAGCTCGCGCGCGGCCACTACGGCGTCTTCGAAGAACAGCTCGTAGAAATCGCCCAGGCGGAAGAACAACAGCGCCGCGGGATGTTCCTTCTTGATGGCCGAATACTGGCGCATCAACGGCGTGCCCGGCTCGGCATCGGCCACGGGCTTCGGGGTGGAAGACTCGTCCATCGGCGGCAAAACTTGCGCGGATTATAGCAAGCTGCGGGGGCGCCGCTACTCCTGGAAGACACTTTTTGCGTACAATGCTCGCCACCGCTGCGCCGTTCAGCAACGCTGCCGAGGTTGACGCGCGCGGAAGAGGGTGTTTTCCTAAGTCCGATGGAACTGCGCAAAGATCCGATAACGCGCTCCTGGGTGATCACCGGCGATGACATACCCACGCCGGCCGTTGAAACCCGCTGCCATTTTTGTCCCGATTCGACCGACGCCCCGCACGTCATCTCCACGCGGCCCTCCATCGACGGCGGGCCGTGGTCGGCGCGCGCGGTGGTCCACCCCAACCCGCTGTACCACATCGAAGGCGAGCCGCAGCGGCGCGGGGACGGCCTCTACGACCGCATGCGCCCGGTGGGCGCACACGAGGTGCTGGTGGAGAACCCGCGCCACGACGGCCACCTGTGGAGCGCGGCCGACGCCGAAATTGACGAGTTCCTGGTGCTGATCGCCCACCGCATTCAAGACCTCAAGCGCGACCGGCGTTTCAAGTACGTCACCGTCTTCAAGAATCACGGTCCGATGGCGGGACAGGAATTCGAGCACCCGACGTCGCAGATCACGGCCAGCACCTTCGTGCCCCGCCGGGTTCTCTATGAACTGCGCGCCGGGCGCGAGTACTTCCAGCAAAAAGAGCGCTGCGTCTTCTGCGACATCATCGCGCAGGAGGAGCAGCAGGCGACGCGCGTGGTGGAAAGTCGCGGCGACTACATTTCGCTCTGCCCGTATGCGCCGCGCGTGCCGTACGAGACATGGATCATGCCGCGCACGCACGAGGCATTCTTTGAGCGCACCATTCAGCGGCCCGGGGGCACCCGCGACCTGAGCGCTCTGCTGCGGCGCACGCTGCTGCGCATTCGCGCCATGACCGAGCAGTTCCATCTGGTGGTGCACACCGCGCCCAACACGCTGCATCGCTCGGAAATCCTCAACTACTGGAAGACGATTGACGACGATTACCACTGGCACATCGAGATCCTGCCGCTGTTGCCCAAGACCGCGAAGTCGTACACCTTCAAGGAGGTGTACTTCACGCCGGTGACATCGGAAACGGCGGCGGCGCGCCTGCGCGAGATCTCAGTGGAAGGCTAGCGGGGCGTATGGCCGAGTCGTATCGCCCGTACAATTCTCATCTCTCATCCGTGAGCGCCTGAGGCCTGGAGCGTGACACCCGAAGGCTGTTTATGACTGTCCGCCGAGTCAAGACCCACAGCGCGCAGACCGGCTATGTTTACGAGTACTACTTCGTGGGCAAGCGGCGCGCGTTGCCCGAGGAGGCCCCGGGGACGGAGTTCGTCTTCGACGTCAGTTCCGATCGCAAGACCAAGTTCGCGGTGAGTGTATTTGTCGCCGATACGGCGGTGAGCGGATGGGCGTCGTCGCACGGGCGGGCCCTCACCGAGCCGGAGCAATACGCCGCGGCCAAGCTGCGCCTGCTGCGCGGGTTCGACGATATTGCAGACATGCTGGAGTCCGGCCGCCACCTTACCCTGGATGCGGGCGAGCTGGGTGAGCTGCTGAGCGGGCTGGGAATCGAGTAGCCGGGGAGCGCATGGTGACGCAAGTCACAGTTCATTGTGACCACGTTCGTTGCACGCCGGCGCCGCGGGAAGCACCATGGGTGTGTAGCGGGCGCTATAATTGTTACTTCCCGCCTACAGGCACCCCGCGTGTCGGCCCGTGCCGATGGCGCAGGCGACCGAATTCATGCCGCTGTTATGGTTAAAAGTCGCGGTCGGTTTTTACGTCGTCGGCCTGCTGTGGGCGACGGCGGCGGTGAGCCGTCCCTGCAATTTCCTGTCGAAGGTGGTGCTCCCCGCGCTCGGCCTGGGGATGGTGTTCCACTTTGTCTCGCTGGCGGAGAGCGCAATGGCCACCGGCCACCTCACCCTGACGCTGGTGTCCATCCATGAATCGGAATCGCTGCTGGCGTTCGTGATCCTGGCGTTTTTCCTGGTGATCTACGCGCGCTACCGGACGCTCTCGCCGGGAATTTTCGTTTTCCCGCTGGCGTTTTTGCTGACCTTTGCCTCGTCGATCGCGCAGGGGCCGCCGCTGTTCGAAACCAAGCTGATGCGCAGCGGCTGGATCTTCGCGCACATCGCGCTGATCTTCACCGGCTACGCCGCGCTGTTCCTCAGTTTCGGCGCCAGCATTCTGTACCTGCTGCAGGAGCGCAGCCTGAAGGCCAAGCACCTGGCGGGCTATCTTTCCAAGCTGCCGGCGCTGGAGGTGATCGACGACATCGGCTACAAGTCGCTGCTGCTGGGCTTTCCCTTCATGACCTTCGGGCTGATCGCCGGCTCGGTGATCGCGCAGGAGCATTTCGGGCCGATGTACTTCCTGGATCCCAAGATCCTGCTGTCGCTGCTGATGTGGGCGGTTTACATGGTGCTGTTGTACACGCGCTGGAATTCCGGCTGGCGCGGGAAGAGGGCCGCGTACCTGGCAACCTTCGCCTTCATCGCCGCGGTCGGCGCCTGGGCGGCCAATTACTTTAGCGGAGTTCACAGGTTCATCGCGCAATGACGTTTCAGCTCATCGGAGTGAACCATCGCACCGCGCCCCTGGAGGTGAGGGAGCGGTTTGCGATCTCGGAAGCGAAGCTGCCGGCCGCGGTGCAGCAGTTCGCGCAGCATCCCGGGATCGAAGAAGCGATGATCGTTTCCACCTGCAATCGGGTGGAACTGCTGGCGCGCTCGCGCAATGGCGGCGCCGACCTGCGCGCGTTTTTCGGCGACTATTTCCAAGTTGATCCCGGGCAGTTTGACCAGCACCTTTACGAGTACACCGACAAGGACGTCATACGCCACCTGTTCCGGGTGACGGCGAGCCTGGACTCGATGGTGGTGGGGGAACCGCAGGTGCTGGGGCAGGTGAAGGAAGCCTACGCGGTGGCCCGCGCCGTGGGCGCGGTCAATTCGCAGCTCGACGCGCTGGTCACGCGCGCCTTTGCGGTGGCCAAGAAAGTCCGCACCGAGACGGCGGTGGGCAGCTCGGCGGTGTCGGTGGCATCGGTGGCGGTGGAACTGGCGAAAAAAATCTTCGGGAGCCTGACGGGCAAGACGGTGATGCTGGTGGGGGCCGGGAAGATGTGCGAACTGGCGGCGCGCCACCTGCTGGCGCACGGCGCCGGGTCGATATTCGTGTACAACCGGACGCTGGAGCGGGCGCAGAACCTGGCGCGCAAATTCAACGGCCAGGCGCTGCCCTGGGACCAGCTCTACGATTCGGCCGACAAGGCCGACATCGTGATCACCTCGACGGGCGCGCCGGTGGCCATCTTCCGCCGCGAGCACGGCGAGAAATTCCTCGCCCGCCGGCGCAACCGCCCGATGTTCTTCATTGATATTGCCGTCCCGCGCGATGTGGATCCGGAGGTCAACAAGCTGGACGGCATCTTCGTGTACGACATTGACGACCTGCAGCAGGTGGTTTCCACGCACGTCGCCGACCGGCACCGCGAGGCACAACGCGCGGAAGACATCATCAGCGAAGAGGTCGAGCGTTTTCTGGCGCGGATGCAGACGCTGGACGTGGTGCCGACGATCGTCTCGCTGCAGGAGCACCTGGAGACCATCCGCCAGGCGGAAATCGACCGCGTGCGCGGCCGGCTGGGCGAGCTTTCGCCCGAGCAGGAGATGGCGATTGAGGCGATGAGCCGCGGGATCATCAACAAGATCATGCATACCCCGATCACCACGCTGAAAACGGCGGCGCGCGAGGAGCAGGGCACCACCGTGATTGACGTGGTGCGGCGGCTGTTCAACCTGCAGCACAAACAGGAAAAGGAAAAAGCGGAATCGGCGGCCAACGGAGCGAAGCGCTGATGGCGCGCCTGCGCATCGGCTCGCGCGGGTCGCAACTCGCGCTCTGGCAGGCCAACCACATTTCCGGACTGCTGCAGGCCCGCGGGCACGAAGTGGAACTGGAAATCATCAAGACCACCGGCGACAAGATCACCGACGTCGCCCTCGCCAAGGTCGGCACCAAGGGCATGTTTACCAAGGAGATCGAGGAAGCGCTGCTGGAGGGGCGCGTGGACCTGGCGGTGCACAGCCTGAAAGACCTGCCGACGGAACTGGCGCCGGAATTCGAGGTGGCCGCCATCACCCAGCGCGAGAACCCGTGCGACGCTTTCCTGGCGCGGCATTTCACCAGCATTGACGACCTGCCGCAGCGCTCGCGCGTGGGCACCAGCAGCCTGCGGCGGCAGGCGCAGCTCAAGGCGCTGCGTCCCGACCTGAACATTTTTCCGCTGCGCGGCAACGTGGACACACGCCTGCGAAAGCTGGAGGAGGGCGAGTACGACGCCATCATCCTGGCCGCTGCCGGGCTGAATCGCCTGGGCCGCACGGAGTGGATTCGCGCGATTTTGCCGGTGGAGCTGATGTGCCCCGCGGTTGGACAGGGAGCGCTGGGCATCGAGATTCGCAGCGGCGATGCGCAAACCGGCGCTCATCTGGAGTTTCTGAACGATGCGGCCGCCCGCGCCGCGACCACCTGCGAGCGCGCGCTGCTGAACCAGCTCGGCGGCGGATGCCAGGTGCCGATCGGCGCGTATGCCGAAATGAAGGACGGCGTGCTTCACCTGACCGCCGTGGTGGCGCGTCCGGATGGGTCGAAGGTGTTGCGGGAGAATCAGTCGGGCAGCGATCCCGAGCAGCTTGGGGAAATGGTGGGCAAGCGCCTGCTGGAGCGCGGCGGCGATCGCATCCTGCAGGAAGTTTACGGCGCAACCGCCGCGGCCCCGCAGCAACCGTGAAATCAGTCGTCAGTCTCTAGTCGTCAGTCGTCAGAGGAAATCGAATCGAGTGAGCGCGCGCCATGCGCCACCATCGACAATGGGCCATCGACTAGCCGACGACTTCATGAACGCAAGCGCTGACATTCCAACCCGGCCGCTGGCGGGCCGTCGCGTACTGGTGGGGCGCGCGCGTCACCAGGCAAGCGCGCTCTCCGACGCGCTGCGCCTGCTGGGCGCCGAGGTGATCGAAATCCCGTTCATCGAGATCCGCGAGCCGTCGTCCTGGCGCGCGCTCGACCAGGCGATCGCCCGCCTGCTGGATTACGACTGGCTCATCCTGACCAGCGTCAACGGCGTGCAGGCGCTGTTCGCGCGGCTGGCAGAAGCTGGGCAAGAGCGAGGCCGACCTGCTGCATCTGAACATCGCCGCCATCGGCCCGGCGACGCGCAAGGCGATCGAAAAGCGCGGCCTGCCGGTGGACGTCATGCCGGAAGAATACGTCGCCGAAGCCGTGGTCGCCGAACTGAAGCCCGAGGTCAAAGGCAAGCGCGTGCTGCTGGTGCGCGCCAAGGTGGCGCGCGACGTCATCCCCAATGAACTCATCAAGGCCGGGGCCAAGGTGGACGTGATCGAGGCCTACGAAACCGTGCTGCCCGAATCTTCGCGCACGGAGTTGGCGAAGGTGCTGCGCGACCCGCGCCGCAAGCCCGACGTCATCACGTTTACAAGTTCCTCGACGGTGAGGAATTTCCTCGACCTGCTGGGGAAGGGAAACCACGCGCTGCTCACCGGCACGAAGCTGGCCTCCATCGGGCCGGTGACCTCGGAGACGATGCGCCAGCATGGTCTGCGAGTGGACATCGAAGCCCGCGAGTACACCATTCCGAGCCTGGTGGCGACGATCGCAACCACGGTATAAAGCGGAATTCAGGAAGCGAACCTACCGGTGTAGTCGATAACATACGGGAAGGCTTTGGTGGACAACTTGAAGCTTGGGCTACCGCCGGTAATCAGCGCGCGTTCGAGAATCCTGATCTTGGGTTCGTTGCCCGGCGACGACTCACTTTGACTCAAGCAGTACTACGCCAACATCAACAATCAGTTCTGGAAGATTCTCTCCAAGGTCTACGGAGAGGCCGTAGATGCGGAATACTCCCAACGACTTGCCTTCTTGCACCACCGGGGCCTGGCGCTCTGGGATGTGCTACGGTGCGCCGAGCGCGCGGGAAGCTTAGACTCCGCTATCAAGAACGAGGTCATCAACGATTTTGCGGGCCTTCTAATGACCCATACGACCTTGGAAACCATCGTCTTTAACGGCGGAAAGGCAAAGACGTTGTTCTTGCGGTATATCGAGAGGTCGCAGCCCACCGTAGCCAGCGTTTCCCTGCGCAAGATCGTCTTGCCGTCGACTAGCCCAACTCCAGGCAAGAACGTGCTCTCGTTTGACGAGAAGGTCGTCCGTTGGGCCTCACTGACGATTCTGTGACAGATCTTGTGCCCGCAGTGCTAGGGCTTGGCGTTCTTGTGGATCTCCACCGTGTTCCAGGTCTTGTCGGCGGCGTGGCAGATAGACTCCAGCGGACAATCCACGCACTTGGGCGAGCGCGCCGTGCACAGCTTGCGCCCGTGCCAGATCACCTGGTGGCTGAAGCTGGTCCAGCGCTCGCGCGGGATGATGCGCACCAGGTCCTGCTCGATCTTGTTGGGGTCGGTGTTGGTGGTCAGTTCCAGGCGCCGCGAGATGCGGTACACGTGGGTGTCCACCACTACGCCTTCGTTCTTGTGGAACCATGTGCCGAGCAGGACGTTGGCCGTCTTGCGCGCCACGCCCGGCAGGGTCGAGCAACTGCTCCATCTGCGACGGCACTTCGCCGCCGAAATCGCTGACAATCATTTTGGCCGCGCCGACCACCGATTTGGCTTTGTTGCGGAAGAAGCCGGTGGAGCGAATGTCAGGTTCCAGTTGCTCCGGTTTCAGGGCGGCGACCGCCTGCACCGTTGGATACCTGCGGAACACTTCAGGCGTGGTCTTGTTGACGCGTTCGTCGGTGCATTGTGCCGAAAGGATGGTTGCCACCAGCAGCTCCCACGCGTTGTTGTGGTGGAGCGCGCAGGTGGCGTCGGGATAGGTGGCATCGAGCCGCTTCAGGATTTCCTGCACGCGCTGCGGCGCCAGCGGATCGTACAGCACCCCAGCAGAAGACTTGGGCGATTTCGCATTCACGGTCTTCGCCGGTTTCCTGCCCTTGCCTTCCGATTTCGCCGGAGGCTTGAGGCGCGACGGGCGCGATGATTTCTGAAGTGGCGATGTAGCGCGCACGGGGGCTCGGCGGCCCTCCTGGCGTCCGCTCTTGGACGGCTGTCGGGGAACGATGCCGCGTGCCATCAGCCCAACTGCTCCAGCATCTGGTCGGTGTCGCACTGGATGCCGGTGAACACCGGCGTGTCCTGCTGGATATAGATTGCGTTCTCGGTTTCGCGGAGGCGCATTTTCAGGTCCACAATGTCGGCGGGGTGATCGCTCTCAAAGACAAGCACGAATTCCTGGTCGTCAATGCCGAAGGAGTAAAGCGTGTTCATGCGGATGCGAGGAAAGTCGGCGATGGAGTCACGGTACTCATTGACGATCCGCTGGCGCTCCTCAAACGCCAGTTGGTACCAGGCGCGCGTTTTAGTGAACGGCAGCACCGAGGCGTAGCGATAGCCGCCACACTTGATGGCGTTTCCGTCGTGACCTCCCCGGCCGATCTTGTATTGCGAGTGGCGGGTCATGGCGAGGTAGGAGTGCGGCGTTTCCAGGTAGGCGCCCAGGCGCGTGCGCATCAATTCAGCCTGCATCTGCTGCAGACAATCGAGCGAGTAGCAGATGCGCCACAACATCATGTCGACCTCGGCGCGCAGGCCGGAGAGCGAGTAGGTGAGCACGGTCATCTGCTCGCTCTGCCGCCATTTGCCGAGGATGGAAGCGAATTCGCGGCGGTGCTCCGCCTTGTCCGCCGCCGGCAGCCGCCGCCATTCCGGCTGGACCTTGTAAAAGGTAAAGCTAATCACCTGGCGGCGCGGGTCCGGCGGGTCGCGGTGCATGGATTCGGGCATGAAACGTCCTCGTGTCTGCCGAGCCGAAATAGTAGCAGATGCGCGCCGGCACGGGAGCACATCTCCAGGGAGTAGATTTCGAGCCTCACGAGTAGAATGGATGTCAGCAGCAGGTTGCAAGATTGTTTTCGGGAGTTGAGGATGGCATCTTCCATCAGAGGCGAGGCCCGCCTGCAAAGCATGCCCAGCGAGCTTTTTCCCGTACCGCTGACCCTGGAGGGCGCCAGTGTGCTGCACCAGGTGGCGCGCTTCCGCTGGCCGGAGTGGCGGAAGTTGACGCCCGTCGAGCGTTCCAGGATCGCCGCCGAAGCCACAGGCGTCCTGGAGAGGCTGGAGCGGGAACAGAGTGCTCTGTATTCGGTGCTGGGACACAAGGGCGACCTGATGCTGGTCCACTTTCGCAACAGCTTCGACGAGCTGAAACAGATCGAGCTGGAACTAGGGCGCACGGCGCTGGCGGAATACCTGGAGATTACGAAGTCGTACCTGTCGGTGGTGGAGTTGGGCCTGTACGAGTCTTCGGTGAAGCTCTATCGCACGCTGCGCGAACGCGGCGTCGAACCGCACTCGGCGGAGTGGAACAAGGAAATCACGGAAGCCATGGAGCGGCAGAAGGAAGCGATGAAGCCGCGCCTGTGGCCGGAGATTCCCGCCGCGCGCTACGTTTGCTTTTATCCCATGGACCGCCGCCGGGGCGAGCAGAAGAACTGGTACACGCTGCCCATCGAAGAGCGCCAGCGGCAGATGGACGAGCACGGGAAGATCGGGCGGCGCTACGCGGGAACGGTGCGCCAGATCATCACCGGCTCCATCGGATTTGACGACTGGGAATGGGGCGTTGACCTGTTCGCCGACGATCCGCTGGTGTTCAAGAAGCTGATTTACGAGATGCGCTTTGACGAAGTCAGCGCAGTGTACGCGCTGTTCGGGCAGTTCATGGTGGGAGTGCGCGTGCCGGCGGCGGCGCTGGGTGGGCTGCTGGAGGGGAAGCTGCCGGAGAAGCGGTAATCGGTGATCGGTTGTCGGTTTTCGGTGGCCAACAATCACTAACTAAC
>CAVXCR010000013.1:0-59788 GCA_963760265.1 Terriglobia bacterium | reverse complement strand
CTTGTGCGTCCCGCGTAGTACAGTAACTAGAGATGTCCCGAGACAAGGTCCTCATCGTCGATGACGAGAAGCTGGTGCGCTGGTCGCTGCGCCAGAAGTGCGAGGAGTGGGGCTACCAGACGGTGGAAGCCGAAAACGGCGAGACCGCGCTGAAGGTTGCCCACGCCGAATCGCCCGACCTGGTGCTGCTCGACGTGCGCCTGCCCGACCTCGGCGGGCTCGAGGTCCTGCAACAACTCAAGCTGAACGGCGACGCGCGCGCGGTCATCATGATCACCGCCGACCCGCGGCTGGACGACGTGAAGGCGGCGCTGAAGCTGGGCGCCTACGACTTTGTCGGCAAGCCGATTGATTTCGACGAGCTCGCCGTCACCACCAAGAACGCGCTGGAAGCCACCAAGCTGAAGACCGAAGTCGAAGAGCTGCGCGGCCAGGTGCGGCGCCGGACGGGCTATCACGAGGTCATTGCCGTATCCAAGAAAATGATCGAGCTGATGGGCTTCGTGCGCAAGGTCGCCGCCAGCGAAGCCACCACCATCCTGGTCCAGGGCGAGAGCGGAACCGGCAAGGACCTGATCGCCAAGGCGATCCACTACGAGAGCTCGCGGCACGAGAAGCCGTTCGTCGCCATCAACTGCTCGGCGATTCCGGAAATGCTGATGGAAGCCGAGTTGTTCGGCCACGAGCGCGGCGCCTTCACCGACGCCAAGCAGATGAAGAAGGGCCTGTTTGAAGTGGCGGACGCCGGAACCCTGTTCCTGGACGAGATCGGCGAGCTTTCGCCGCTGCTGCAGGCGAAATTGCTGCGCGTGCTGGAAGACCAGGTGATCCGGCGCGTCGGCGGGACGAAAGACATGCAGGTGGACGTGCGCGTCATCGCCGCCAGCAATCGCGACCTGGAAAAGGCGGTGCGCGAGGGCCAGTTCCGCCAGGACCTGTATTACCGGCTGGCGATCATCTCCATCTTTCTGCCGCCGCTGCGCGAGCGCAAGGAAGACATCCCTCCGATGGTGGAGTTCTTCATCGAGCGCTACAACCGAAGATTCAAGAAAGCGATCCGCGGCATCACCGAAGACTCGCGCAAGCTGCTGCTCAGCCATGACTGGCCGGGCAACGTGCGCGAGCTGAAAAATGCCATTGAGCGCGCCATGATCCTGGAAGACGCGGATGCGCTGCGCCCCTCGTACCTGCCGTTTTCCGTGGGCCGCGCGCCGAACGGGATGACGGCGTTCGAGGCGGTCGGGGGCGAGACGGGACCGCCACTGGCCAACGGACGCAGCCTGCCGCGGTTGTCGATTCCGGAAGGCGGCACGTCGCTGGAGGAAGTGGAGCGCGCGCTGGTGGAGATGGCGATGCGCCAGGCCAACAACAACCAGACCCACGCCGCGCGCCTGCTCGACATCAGCCGCGACGCGCTGCGCTACAAGCTGAAAAAGTTCGGCCTCATGCGCGGCGACGACGAGGAGGCGGAGTCGGCGGAAGCTTCTTAGGATCAAGCGTGAGCAGCAAGAAGTAAAATCCCACTGGCCATCGGCTCTCGGCCTTCGGCTTTCGGGTCGAAGAACCCGATAGCTGATCGCCGACCGACGACCGCCCTTGCGCACTACCAGAAGGTTTCGTCATAACTTCTTACTTCCTCATTCTTCATTATCTCCAGTTCCTTCTCGATCGCGGCGCGCGAGCGTAGGCAGCAGGTCGACGAAATGCACGCCGATGCCGATGCCTGGCAGGCAATAGCGCACGTCACCCAGCGTCTGCACGATGACCCCGGTCCGCAGCAGGTCAAAGCGTAACTGTATCTGCGCGCCGGTAGGATAGGTGCGCGGAGTGTTGATGAACATGCCGCTGGTTGTCAGGTCGGGCGAGCGCTCGTAAACGACATCAGCCATGCCGTCGTAGACGATCTTCAGGTCGCGGTAGAGAACGCGTGACGCCCGCCGCTGCTCCACCCGCATCTCGGTCGAAGTGACCATATTAGCCTCCCATACATTCATGCGCGCGTAAGTTCGGCGCGTGCCGGTTGTTCCATCAGCTTGAGGAATTCCTCGCGGGTCAGCGTCTCGTGCCAGCCGAACCAGCGCATCACGACTTCGCCGGCCTTTTCCGGGGATGCTGTGCAGAGCTTGGGGGTCTCCGCGGCGGCCAGTTCCGGTGCGAGAGCCTCGCCGGCGAGTTTGGCGACGATTTGGCACAGCCTGTCCGCTTCCGCCGGCGCCATCATGGTGAATTCCACGCCCATGCCGATGGTGGGCTGCGAGGTTCGAACGATGCCTTCCAGGCGGAGCGTCCGGCCGCTGACGGAAAGCTCCAGGCGGATCGCGGTTCCAGTGCGCATGGGAGACATCATCTCGACATAGCAGCCTCCCCGGCTGATCTCGTTGATACGGCCGGCGGTCGAGTGCTCGTTCCCTTTCTCCCAAAGTTTCGCGCTGCCGGCGCAGTTGTAGCGCGGCTGACGACGCCGCTCTTCCTCGCGCCGGTTCTGGTCGCGGCGCTCGATCGCGGCATGATCCGGGCAGGCGGCGGGTGGCGGTGCGGTTGCGGCGGTGTAGGTGTCGGGCTCGGCGCCGGCAAGCGAGTAAGTGGTTGGGGGCAGGTGATCGGAGAAGAGGAACCTGGCGCCTTCCAAACCTTGGAGGCCGACCAGGCCTTCCCAGCAAGCGCCTTTCGCTCCGATCCAGGCGACGCGGTAACGCGCACGGCGGCCCTGGTACTCCACCTGCACCAGTTCGCCGGGAGCGCGCAAGCAGAGGACACCGCGCAGGCGCATGCCGTTGACGCCGATTTCGGCGGTAGTCGCGCTTTGGGTGTAGCGGTTGCCATTGCTGTCGACCCCGGAGATGGTCACCGGGAGCGCAATGTGAAGCCGTTTGTATTGCCGCCTGCCCATATCGGCCCCGCCGCAATGATCTGCGGCCCCGAAGAAAAGAGTAAGCGCGAATGCCCGCAATGAAGCAGTTGCAGGGCGGAATATCTGGCGCCCGCTGCCGGATTGGGGTGAGTTCGAAATCGGGAACCGGTGTGCAAGGCGATTCCCCCCATTGCGCGGGGCAGCGAACCTGCACTACTAAGGGAGCAGCGCGCACGCGCGGTGTCGTGCGCTGCCCTACCAGCGCGAAATTCTTCAGGATGACAGTTACTTGGCGCCGTTGTTCCGCTGGTTTAGAGCCTGGCGCTTCCACCCGCACACGCGAGGGCGCGTGTGCCACAAAGCTATTCGTAATCAATGCGCTGTTCGGCGTGGCGGCTGAGGTACCAGCAAGGCGGGTAGCCGGAGTGCGGAAACAGCGAGTGGACGCAGGTCTGCGCCTCGGGATCGGCGAACATGAAGTTGGTTTTCTGCTTGTTCTTGTGGAGCGCGTAGTAGCGCTGTACGGTGACCGATCCGAAGGGTTCGCGGTCGGGGATGCGGAAGCGGAGCGAAAGATCATCGGCAGCGTAGAGAAGGGCGGCGGCGAACAATGCGTACAGCAAGCCGCGCGTGAGTTTCCTTTTCAACGGCCCGGGACCCGAACTTCGAGATGAATGGCCCGGCGGCCGGGCGGGTTGGCGGCGGCGACGCGCAAATCGGAAAGGCGCTTGACGAGAACGTCGGCCTCGCCGAGTTCTTCGAACCGGTAGGTGGTGGGCACGGCGATGACGCGCATGCCCGCCGCTTTGCCGGCGCGGATGCCGGAGGGCGCGTCCTCGATGACCAGGCACTCGCGCGGCTCGAAACGCAAGGCGGCAGCGCCTTTCAGGTAAGGCTCAGGATCGGGCTTACCGCGGGCGATGTCGCTGGCCGAGACCATGGTGGGCGGAACGGGCAAGCCGACGGCGCGCAGGCGGGTGGTCGCCAAGTCGCGCGTGCCGGAGGTCACCACCGCCCAACGGCCGCCGGGAATGCGCGCCAGCAGGTCGGCGGCGCCGGCGATGGCGCGGACGCCCTCGAGGTCGGCAATTTCGCGCTGCTCCATGGTCCTGGCTTCGGCGGCGGCGGCGAGATGGGGTGCGACCTCATGGATGGTTTCGATGGTCGGGCGACCGTGGGCGACCCGGATGACCTGAGCGGGATCAAGGTGGTGCTCGCGCGCCCAGAGGGCCCACTGGCGCTCGACCGCCGCGCGGGATTCCACCAGCACGCCATCGAGGTCGAAGAGAATGGCGGCGCAGGAGAGCTTTTTCACAGTTTCAGTTTCAGTTTCGGTCGGGTTGCGGTACGAAGCCGAGGAATTTCCGATTGTCGATTGCCGATTGATGATTGTGTCGGGTGCATGTGCCTTCACTAGAACGGTATTATTACAGTCACGCTCTAAGTGTAACGCTGAGGAATGCAGGTTCCCTTCGACTTCGCTCAGGGCAGGCTCTCGACTCGGAATGACAATCGTCAGAATGCTTCATCTACTGCGATATAGGCGTGCGCGCTCAAGCTTCTTCGCGTTCGAGGGCGAACGCGCTCCAACTTCATCCTTGAGTGCCGCGCTGGCATCCTATGGCCGATGAGCGGCTCTGGAGAAAGTGTTATCACGACGGTACCAGCGAGCGCGGGAGGCGGCGAGCGGTTCGACGCACTGCTCTGGGCGGGGACGCTGGCGCCGCTGCTGGCGGCATTCGGGCTGGTGGCGTGGCGGTACGACGTGAGCACGCGCATTGGCGGGCACATGGCAAGCGGGTTCGCCAGCTTCGCCCTGCTGCTGGCGCCCTACTGGGCGTTTGGGTTCGGCGCCGCGGATGCGCTGCGGCGCGCAGTAAGGAATCGCGTGGCGCGCGTGCTGGCGCCCGGCACGCTGGTGATCGCCTATCTCATTTTTTCGATACCGCGTGGTGAGTTGCGGTGGTACTACGCGGCGATCCTGTTCGCCATCCCGGTGGGACTGGCGGCGATGTTCGAGTTTGTGCCCGCGCGCGGAACTTCCCCACCCTATCTCGCCAACCCCGGGCGAGATAAGGGTGGGGCAACCCCCGGGCGAGATAAGGGTGGGGCAACCGACGAAAAGACCCACATCTGCCAAAACCGGGCAGATGTGGGGCACCAACACAATCTCGGACTGGCGTGGCAGGACGTGGTCGCGCTGGTGGTGGTGGGAGCGCCGGTGGAGTTTCGCCTGCTGGCGGGAGCGTGGCCGCACCCGGGGCTGAGCGCGCTGCCGAAGTTCCTGCTGGTGGACAGCGCGCTGTACGCGTTCCTGGTGGTGCGCGGACTGGACGGGGTGGGGTTCGATTTCCGGTTGCGCCTGCGCGATCTGGCGACCGGGCTGCGAGAGTGGGCGTTCTACGCGCCGATCGCCATCGGGCTGGGACTGGCGCTGGGGTTCCTTCATTGGAACCCGTGGAAACCGCGGGTGGCGGTGATGGCGGCGTCGTACCTGATTACCTTTTTCTTTATCGCCATTCCGGAGGAGCTCTTTTTTCGCGGGCTGTTGCAGAACCTGCTGGAACCGAGGCTGGGACGCGGGCGGGCGCTGGCGGCGGCGGCGGTGATTTTCGGGTTGTCGCATTTCAACAAGCCGCTGCCGTTCAATTGGCGCTACGTGATCCTGGCGGCGATCGCGGGCGTGTTCTACGGGCGGGCCTGGCTGGACCGGCGCCGGCTGACCTGTTCGGCGGTGACGCACACGACGGTGGATGTGGTGTGGGGGCTGTGGTGGAAGTAGGCTTCAGGCTTCAGGTCAGGATGATATCGGTTAAGAATTTCCTGGCACGCGCTATGATGAAGACGGACACAAGGGGTCGCAATCATGCCGGAATGGATGTGGTTCGTGGTAGCGGTGCTGGCTTGGGTGGTGCTGAGCCGGTGGGTTCTGCCCAAGCTTGGGATTCCTACGTGAAGAAGCGCCGCGTGCTCCGTCGAGGATCGACGGAAAGAGAAAAGCAGTAGTTAGGAGTTAGCGGCTAGCGTTCGGCGGCGAGGACTTCGGTGAGGGCTGAACGCGGCGCGCGCGACGCGGCAGGCTGCCCGAGGGCGAAGACGCGCTCGGCATTGCGGCTGAGGAAACAGGCGCGGGTTTCGGGCAGCAAGGGCAAGGAATTGACGGAGCGCAGGGCGTCACACCAATCCAGCGGGTTGCTGCCCCACATACATCGCTGTTGAAAAACTTCCGACAGAAAACTTGAACTGGATTCGTCGTGCGCGACGGCGAGCGCGGTCCATTGGTGGATGAGGTGGACCAGGGCGCCGGGGTCGAGGGCGAAGTAGACGTTTTCGCAGGCAGCGGCGATGGCGGTGACCTCCGCCAATTGCGGGCAAGCCTGCGCCAGGACGAGGGAAAGGTCCGGGAAATCGGCGGTCACGCGGTCGAGGTCGCCGCTGGGAACCGGGGACGATTGCAGCAGCACGGGTACGCCGAGTTCGGCGGCTTTGGCGAACAGCGGGTACATGCGCGCGTCGGTGAGCGGCAGGCGGAAGCTGTCGGCATGCAGGTAGGCGCCGCGGAACGCATGGGTGGTGACGGCGAACTCGATTTCGCGGAAGCTTTCGGCGATGTCGAAAGGATTGTAGCCGGCAAGGCCGATGAAGCGCGGCGAGGAAGCGGTGTAGCGCAAGACGTCATCCAGGCGAGTGTCCACGCACATCCACTGGCGCTCGCAGGACCAGCGCTTGCATTGCGAAACCAGCACGCGGGCGATTCCAGCGGCGTCCATGGCGGCATCGGTCGGCAGAACCAGCGGGCAGGCGCCGGCGGCGGGGCGTGCGGCAGGGTGAAAAAGAACGTCGATGGCGGGGAGAGTCGCGAGTTGCGAGTTGTGAGTTGCGAGCAAGATACCTCAGCGGCAAAAACCGCCAGTGCTATCGAAGCTCAACCGAAGGGCTTCGGCGCTCGGCGCCTCGTGATTACCGACCCCCGCTCCACCCGGTTGTGTTTTGCCAGACGCGTCCAGGCCGCACACGCGAGGGCACGTGTGCCACACAACCACGATCCAAGCTGAGAGTAGACCCGCCCGGGGGCGCACGGAAGTGAGGTCTATCACCCCTGATGGTGACCCCTATCACTGCCCCTCAGTAGGGGTAGGACGACCATGAAGGCAGGGACTGAAGCCTTGCTTCAGGCCAGGGGTGAAGGGGACGCTTGCGGTACGGAGCGCCCATGACGGGATGGTCCGTCACCTCCACTTCCCCGAGGTGACGGTGGTGCTCCGGCGGAACGCATCCAGGCAGAATCCCAAGATGGCAGGACAGGGACCCGGCACCATTCATACGAATTCATAACCACCTTTTCCAGCCGACAGCGCGCCCCGGTGTGCGCGCGAGAAGAGAGGACGAAATGGCAACCGCAATCGAAATCCAAAAACCGGCCGAGGCAACCAAGGACGTCCGCTATCCGGGCGTGGTAACGACGACCGACGGATCGGGCGCGGTGGTATGGGTGGAGAGCCACATCTCGCAGGGCGCGTGCGCGTATCCGATTACGCCCTCGACGCCGATGGGCGACGGCTTCGCGGTGGAGTTTGCCAACGGAACGAAAAACCTGTGGGGCGAGCCGGTGGTGTTCCTGGAGCCGGAGTCGGAGCACAGCTCGGCGTCGGCGTGCGAAGGGTTCGCGCTGGCCGGCGGACGCGTGACCAACTTCACCTCCGGGCAGGGGCTGATCCTGATGAAGGAAGTGCTGTACGTGATCAGCGGCAAGCGGCTGCCGGTGGTGTTTCACATAGGAGCGCGGGCGCTGACCTCGCATTCGCTGAACGTGCACGCCGGGCATGACGACGTGATGGGCGTGGCCGACGTGGGCTGGGGCATGCTGTTCAACCGCAACGCGCAGGAAGCCGCCGACCTGGCGATCATCGCGCGGCGCGCCGCCGAGGACAGCGAAACGCCGTTCATGAACATCCAGGACGGGTTTCTGACGACGCATACGCTGGAAACGATCCGGCTGCCGGAAGAAGAGCTGATGAAGGACTTCATCGGCGATCCGAAGCTGCGGCTGCGCAAGCTGTTCGACCCGGCCAAGCCGGTGCTCACCGGCTGCGTGCAGAACCAGGACAGCTACATGAAGGGCAAGGTGGCGCAGCGCTACTTCTACGACCGGGTGTCGCCGGCGCTGTCGAACGCCTTCGAGGCCTTCGGCAAGTTGACCGGGCGGCACTACGATTTCCTGAAGCGATACCGGATGGAAGGCGCGGAGTACGCCATCATCGGCATGGGCTCGATGATGGACACGGCGGAAGCGACCGTGGATTACCTGCGCAGCAAGGGCATGAACATCGGCGCGATCACGGTGGTGAGCTTCCGGCCGTTCCCCTCGTGGGAGCTGGCGCTGGCCCTGCAACACGTGAAGGCGGCGGCGGTGATCGAGCGCTGCGACGTCCCGCTGATGGAGTCGAACCCGCTGGCCGTCGAGGTGAAGGCGGCGCTGGCGGACGCGCACATGGGCACCAGCGGCGACCGCATCCGGCATATTCCGGAAATTTATTCGGGCGTGGCGGGCCTGGGTGGCCGCGACCTGCGTCCCGGCCACTTCGTTGCCGCGGCGGAAAACATGCTGCACGGCAACGGCAAGCGCTCATTCGTGCTGGGCGTGAGGCACCCTGACGCGCTGGAGATCACGATCGATCCCGACGTGCGGCCCGAGGGGGCGTTCTCGCTGCGCGGGCACTCGGTGGGCGGGTTTGGGTCGGTGACCACCAACAAGGTGATCGCCGCGGTGGCCAGCGACCTGTTCGACCTGTACGCGCAGGCGTTCCCGAAATACGGCTCGGAAAAGAAGGGCCTGCCGACGAACTACTACCTGACGCTGGCGCCGGAGGTTATCCGGATGCACGCGGAATTGAACCTGGTGGACTTTGTGGCCATCCAGGACCAGAACGCGTTCCTGAGCAGCGACCCGCTGGCGGGACTGAGGCCGGAGGGCGCGATCTACCTGCAATCAACCCTGCCGCAGGAGCAGGTGTGGACGAGCCTGCCGCTGAAGGCGCGCACGACGATCCGCGAGCGCAACCTGAAGCTGTACGCGCTGGACGCGCAGAAGATCGCGCGCGAGTGCGCCACGCGGGCGGACCTGCAGATCCGCATGCAGGGCATCGTGCTGCTGGGCGCGTTCCTGAAGCTGACGCCGTTCGCGGCGAAGGCCGGACTGGACGCAGAGAAACTGTTCGGCTTGCTGCGCAAGACGCTGACCAAGTACTTCGGCAAGCGCGGCGGATCGGTGGTGGACGACAACATCAACGCGGCGCGGCGCGGGTATGACGAGGTCGCGGAGATTGTTCCGCCGGCGAAGGACGTGGAACTGGCAGCGGAGAAATCGTACAAGTTCCAGGTCGCCGACATCCCGACGGCGCAGCCGGAGGTGGTGGAGGCGGACTTCTGCGAGCACGTGATCGGCAACTACGCGCGCGGCAAGGAGAGCGACCTGGCGGCGGACGAATACCTGGGCCGCAGTTTCATGCCGGCGGCAAGCGCCATGCGGAGAAGCTTCCGGACGCTGGCGCCGGACATCCCCGAGCTGATTGCGGCAAACTGCGTGGGCTGCATGGAATGCGTGAGCGCCTGTCCGGACACCGCGATCCTGGGCAAGGTGGTGGAGCCGGAGGCGCTGCAGGAACAGTTGGCGAAGATAGAAATTGCCGCCATGAGGGCCCAACTGCAGGCGGAATTCTTCAAGACACAGAAGTACTGGGCGATCCCGGAAAAGAAAGGCGAGAAGGGCGGACTGTTCAGCATCTTCGTGGACCCCGACAAGTGCAAGGGCTGCGGCGAGTGCGTGGTGGCCTGCGGCAGCCACCAGGCGCTGGCGATGAAGCCGAAGAACGGAAACGTCAGCCGGATGGATTTGATGATGGACCTCTATCATCACCTGCCGGAAACGCCGAAGCGGCTGCTGAACGAGAAGGCGCTGGGCGACATGATGCTGGCGCACCGCTCGCAACTGTTCGTGGGCGGGGCGGGATCGTGCATGGGCTGCGGCGAGGCGACGGCGATCCGGCTGATGCTGGCAGCCACCGGGTTCGTCTACGGAGCGGACAAGATCGGCATCGTGGGCGCGACCGGGTGCAACAGCGTGTACGGTTCGACCTATCCGTTCAATCCGTACACCGTGCCGTGGACGAACTCGCTATTCGAGAACGCGCCGGCGGACGCCATGGGCATCCGTCTGCGCTGGCACCAGGAAGGCCACGACGATTACAAACTGTGGTGCCTGGGCGGCGACGGCGCCATGTACGACATCGGGTTCCAGTCGCTGAGCCGGATGCTGGCCTCGGGCATGGACATCAAGGTGCTGGTGCTGGACACGCAGGTGTACTCCAACACCGGCGGGCAGGCTTCGACGGCGACCTTCACCTCGCAGGACGCGAAGATGTCGGCGGTGGGCAAAGCGAACCCGGGGGGGAAGACCGAACATCGCAAGGAGATGGCGCAGATCCTGATGATGCACCCCAACGCCTTCGTGGCGCAGACCATCGCCGGCAATCCCAGCCACTTCTACAAGACGATCATGGCGGCCAACGAGTATCCCGGGCCTGCGGTGGTGATTGCCTACACCACCTGCCAACCGGAGCACGGCGTGGCCGACGACCGTTCGATGCTGCAGGAAAAACTGGCGGTGGAGTCGAGGGCGTTCCCGCTGCTGGTTTACGATCCGCGGAAGGGCGAGAAGTTCCGCGAGCGGCTGAGCCTGGCGGGCAATCCGGCCATGAAAGAAGACTGGTACGTGGACCCGCGGAACAACCAGACCGTGGACTTCATCAGCTTCGCCAAGACGGAGGGCCGCTTCTCGCGGCACTTCGACGCCGATGGCAATCCTGACGCGTCCATCAAGGCGGCGCAGCAGGACCGCCTGGAAAACTGGCGGAGATTGCAGGAGCTGGCGGGACTGAAGTAGCAATTAGCGATTAGCAATTAGGGATGCCGCCCTGAAGGGGGCGGCATTTTTTTGGCTGTAGCCCCCTTCCGACGACCAATACAAAAGCAGAACTGCGGCGGCACAAGGCGGAAGTGCACAACAATCGCGGCGATGCTCGGCGTTCCGATGTGAAACAGCGGGTCTTTCCGGGATTTGGCGCGGTATGGCGCAGGCGTTCTTTCGCGGCGATGCGAAGCATGAGTGCTAGGGTGGATTCGCAAAGCTTCCGCCTGCGACGTCTTGCCGGCTGCTCGAGAGACATATGGCAAAAAATACGACCTGGGTGAATCGGCGGCTCCTTCCGTATGGCAGCACATTGGCCGTCGCCGTGGTGGCTTTTGTGTGGCGGGAAGCGATGGTGCGAAACCTGGACGGCCCATTGCCGCCCTATATCACCTTTTATCCCGCGGTGATGATCGTGAGCCTGGTGTTCGGCCTTCGACAAGGGCTGCTGGCCACCCTGTTCTCGGTGCTCATGACGGCGCTACTGGATTCTGCCTCGTCAGGGAATGGGAATCGCACGCCTCACCGATGTCGTGGCCATAGTGCTGTTTGCCGCCGTGTGCGTCTGCATGGCGGTGATGGCGGAGGTGTATCGCCGTACCCGAGACCGGGCGGTGGCCTACCAAAAGCAGCTGGCGGCGCAGAAGTCTTACGACGCACTCCGGTGCAGCGAGGAGCGCTACCGCTTGCTGGTGGTTGCGACGGCCCAGATCGTGTGGACGACCAACCCGAAGGGATGGTCATGGACGACATGCCGACGTGGAGGCCTTCACCGGCAGACTTGGACCAAATCCAGGGCTGAGGGGTGGCTTGAGTCGATCCATCCTGACGATCGGATGGAACGGGCTACGAAAGAATGGCGGAGGCGTGCACAACCGGTCGCGGTACGAAACGGAATATCGCCTCCGCCATCACGACGGACAGTATTGCCACATGGCAGTTCGTGGCGTCCCAGTCGTGGGCGAGGACGGCGAAGTCCGCGAGTGGGTTGGGACGTGCACCGACATCAGCGAGCGCAAGCAGGCGGAGGGGGAGCTTCAGCATTACATGCAGGAACTGAAGCGGAGCAACGCGGAGCTGCAGGACTTCGCCGCGATCGCGGCGCACGACTTGCAGGAGCCGCTGCGCAAGGTGACTGCCTTCGGCGATCACCTGAAGGAACACTGCGGCGACAACCTGGACGAACTGGGGCGCGATTTCCTGGCGCGGATGCAGAACGCGGTGCAACGGATGTCGGTGCTGATCGAGGCGCTGTTCCAGTACTCGCGGGTGGGCGCGCGAGCGGAGCCCTTCCAGCCGGTGGACATGCTGGCCGTGGTCTTCGGGGTGGTGGCGGACGTGGAAGCGCGGATCAGCCGGTCGCATGCGCGGATTGAATTCACGCCGATGCCGAAGGTGATGGCCGATGCCACGCAGGTCCGGCAACTGATACAAAACCTGGTGGCCAACGCGCTCAAATTCCAGCGGCCCGGCACCAGGCCCCACGTAGTGATCGAGGGCCGGACCATCGACCACGGCGGGTGCGAGATCAGCGTGCGCGACAACGGGATCGGGTTCGAAGCGAAGTACCTGGAGCGGATTTTCCGGCCATTCCAGCGGCTGCATGGACGAAGCGAGTACGAAGGCAGCGGCATGGGGCTGGCGATCTGCCGCAAGGTGGTCGCGCTCCATGGAGGAATGATCGCGGCGCACAGCCGGCCGGGCGAGGGCAGCACCTTCGTGGTGACGCTGCCCGCAGTCAAGATCACAGATGGAGAAAGGAGAGGATTATGGGAACCAGAGACGGAGCCGAGCTCGTCCGAATCCTGCTCGCCGACGACGACGACGACGATTTCTACCTGACGGAGCGCGCCTTGAAGGAGAGCCGGCTGCGCAACGGAATCAGCCGTGTCAAGGACGGCGAAGAACTGATGCGCTACCTGCGGCATAGCGGGGAATTCAACGACGCCGTGCGGTCGCCGAAGCCGGGGCTGATCCTGCTGGACCTGAACATGCCGAAGATGGACGGGCGGGAGGCGCTGCGGGAGATCAAGGCGGACCCGATCCTGCACCACATCCCGGTGGTGGTGCTGACCACGTCGCGAGCGGAAGAGGACGTGGTGCGCTCGTACGAGTTCGGGGTGAATTCGTACATCATCAAGCCGCTGACGTTCCAGGGTCTGGTGGATGCGATGAAGGCGGTGGGGACGTACTGGTTTGAGGTGGTGGCGTTGCCGTCGTAGGGGGCCGTCATGAGCACGGAGACGCTGCAATTTTTGGTGGTGGAGGACGACGAGGACGATTTCCTGCATATCCGCCACTTGCTGAAGAAGAGTGTCGGCGAGGCGGAGGTGGAGAGGGCGGCCACGGCGGAGGCGGCGGTGGCGATGGCGAACGACCACCCCCACGACCTGTGCTTCGTCGATTACCGCCTGGGGGACAAGGATGGCCTGGAGGTTTTACGGGAGCTGAAGAACCGCGACGAGGCGGCGCCGGTGATTTTTCTGACCGGCCAGGGAGACGAAGAGGTCGCGGTGCAGGCGATGAAGGCGGGCGCGACCGACTACCTGCTGAAATCGAAGCTTAATGCGCAGTCGCTGGCAGCGGCGGTGCGCTATGCGCTTACGCTGGGCAAGGAACACGAGGCGGTGCGGGTGGCGCGGCGGGCACTGGGCGCCAGCGAGCACCGGTTTCGGGCGCTGGTGGAGAACAGCTCGGACGCGATCATTTTGCTCGACGCGCAGGGAACGATCATCTATACGAGCCAGTCCACGCGTGGGTTACTGGGCTACGCACCGGAAGAGCTGGTGGAAACGAAGGCGTTTGAGTACCTCCACCCCGACGACGAGCCCGCCGCGCGCGCAACGTTCATGGCGATCCTGCAGGCGCCGGGGATGGCGTTACGGCTGGAGTACCGGTCCCGGCACAAGAATGGCGAATGGCGGTTCCTGGAAGCGATCGGGGTAAACCGGCTGCAGGAATCGGCGGTCGGGGCGGTGGTCATCAACGTACGGGGCGTCACCGAGCGCAAGCAGGCGGAAGCGGAGCGGAACGCGGCGGCCGACAAGCTGCGGAAACTGTCGAGCGCGGTGGAGCAGTCGGCCGACATCGTGGTCATGACCGACCCGAACGGGGTCGATCGAGTATGTAAACCCGGCGTTCGAAACGCTGACCGGGTATACGCGCGAGGAGGCGGCGGGCCGGACGCCGCGGATCCTGAAATCGGGGCGCCAGGACCGGGCGTTCTATGAACGCATGTGGGCCACGCTGCTGTCGGGCAAGGTCTTTCGCGACGTGCTGGTGGACCGGAAAAAAAATGGGGACCTGTACTGGGCGGAGAAAACGGTTACGCCCATCGTCGACGAGCGCGGCCAGATTCGCAACTTCGTCTCCAACGATCGCGACATCACCGAACGGCGCGCGCTGGAGGAGCAACTGCTGCACTCGCAGAAGTTGGACGCGGTGGGGCAGTTGGCGGGAGGCGTTGCCCACGATTTCAACAACCTGCTGATGGTGATCAGCAGTTATGCCGAGCTGCTGTCGGACTCCATCGGCGGCAACGCCAAGGCGCAATACCAGGCGGAGGAGATCCTGAAAGCGGCGCGGCGGGCCGCGGGACTGACGCGGCAACTGCTGGCGTTCAGCCGCAAGCAGGTGATGTCTCCCCGCCTGCTGGACCTGAACACCGTGTTGGCCGATATCGGGCGAATGTTGCCCCGACTGATTGGAGAGGACATCCAGGTGGAAATCCGGCCCGATGCATCGTTGTGGAAGGTGAAGGCCGATCCGGTGCAAGTCGAGCAGGTCATCATAAACCTGGCGGTCAACGCGCGCGATGCCATGCCGCGGGGCGGACACCTGGTGCTGGAGACGTCGAACGCGCAACTGGACGAGGAATACGCGCGGCGGCACGTGGGAGTCTTACCGGGCGAGCATGTCATGCTGACGGTCAGCGACACGGGGTGCGGAATACCCGCTGACATCCTGCCGCGCATTTTCGAGCCGTTCTTCACCACCAAGGAACTGAGCAAGGGAACCGGGCTGGGACTGCCGACGGTGTACGGTATCGTGAAACAGAGCGGCGGGTCCATATGGGTGTACAGCGAAGTGGATCGTGGGACGGTGTTCAAGGTGTACCTGCCGCGCTCCGCTGCGGTGGCGGAGAAATATTACGAGGAGCGGCCGGCCGCGCCCCCGCCGCGGGGTTCGGAGACCATACTGATGGTCGAAGACGAGGAAGCGGTGCGCGAATCCACCAGCGAATATCTGACCGCGCGCGGCTACACCGTCCTGCAGGGGGAAAACGGCGCCGACGCGCTGCAGATCCTGGAACACTTCGCGGGGAAGATCCACTTGCTGATTACCGACGTGATCATGCCGGGCATGAGCGGGGCGGAGCTGGGCAAGCGCGTGCGCGAGCTGCGGCCGGACACCCGGGTGATCTACATTTCCGGCTATACCGAGTCCACGGTCGTGCAGCACGGCGTTGAGGCCACGGCGGGATTTCTCCCGAAGCCGTTCACCTTGACGGCACTGGCCGGCAAGGTTCGTGAAGTGCTGGACGCGGCCGTGCCGGGCAGCGGCGAGGCAGAATCGCCGCCGCTGGTTGAGGTGAAGTAGTCGCGCGCGGTCAAACTCCAAGCTGGGAAGCCTGGTGTTCCGATCCAACCAGGCCCACGGGTTAGCGGACGACCATCACCGGGCAGTGGGCGTACCGGAGTACGCGCTCCGATACCGAACCCAGCAGCCATTTCTCGAACCGCGACATTCCTCGACGCCCCAGGATGATCAGGTCCACTTCGTCTTGTTCGGCCCGATGCACGATCTGTTCTGCCGGGTGGCCCACAGCAATGTCCGTGGTAATTTCCAAATCATGGCCCCTGGCCTTTTCGACAATCTTCTTAAAACCTTCCTCGTAGTGTTCTCGCGCGTCATCGAGCACCGCTTCCATCTCGACTGACGTGGCAGGTTCGGGAGGGCGAGCGACAGCGAAGATCAGGACGGTGCAATCGAGCGACTCGGCCAGGGAAAGCGCGACATCGACGGCCTTGTCCGCCTGCGCAGACCCGTCGTATCCAACCATGATCTTGCGGAAATGCGGATTCTGCCTTCGTCCAGTCATTTGTCTCCCCAATCTAGTCCGCAGTCGAGGCCGACACCTGAGGAACGGCCCCCACCTGTTCCTCGTGCTTGCGCGGCAACAGATGCCGTGGCAGGAAGAACGCATTGGCGATCATCGTCGGAACGACTGCGCTCCCGATGACCGTGGCAACAAGAAACGAATACTGCCCCTGGTCGATGATGCCGTGATTCAGGCCGAAGAGCGATGAAATCGTACCAAACGTCAGACCGGTGGACATCATCAGCGTGTAGTACAGCCCTTCCTCGCGCTGGTACTTGAATGCCTTCACGGTCGGCAGCAAACCGGTGATCTTCGCCAGCATCTTGGCGAAGAACAAGACCACGAAAATCAATGGGGCTGCGATCAGAGCGGGTACGGACACAAACGAACCAGCCCGGATGAAGTAGAACGGCGTCAGCAGCCCGAAAGTCAGAGTTCGCAGCCTGCGGATGAGCGCGTGATCCTTGCCGACCGTCCCGGCCAGGATCATTCCAATGATGTAGGCCGGAAGTACAGCCTCGCTCCCTGCCCACGACGCTAGAGCGCCCATGGCGAAGAGCACCAACAATAAATACTTGGCTTCAATCTCGGATACGCGCCCACCATAGCGGCGGAAAAACTTGGGAGTGACCATCGGCAGAACGGCGAACACGGCCACGCTGACGGCCACAAAGATCAGCGTCCGAATCGTGAACGGCGAGAAGATCAGTCCGAGAGCAATCACGGTCCCGAGGTCATTGACAAAGCAGGCTGCGAGAATCGCTTTGCCGAAATCCGTCTTGTTGAAGCCCAGCTCCAACATGACCGCGTAGACAACCGCGACCGAAGTCGTGGAAAGCGCCACTCCCGCCAGCCAACTGGAGCGGGCACTCCAGTGCAGGATGTAGTGCGCGATGGCCGTGCAGCCGAGGAACGGCCCGAAAAAGCCGACCAAGCCCACTGCCGATGCCTCTTTCCACTTGGCGCGGAAAATGGCCGGATCGAGTTCCGCCCCGGCCAGAAACGTAAGAACGATTGCGCCCGTGCCAGCGAGAAAGCCGATCCATCCAGTGCCGCCCGCCAACCCCGACTTCACCACCAACGACACGATCACCAGTTGGGCAACCGTGCCGACGACAATTTCAGTCAGGGCAACAGAAATCTTGAGCCAGTTGCCCAGCAGAGTGGAAACTACCGCCAAGCCGACCCAAACCGCTGCCAAAAGCCACACGCTCTCCATGACTCGCTCCAAGGTTGGATTGCAGGATCGTTGCCGGACACATGACTCCGCGACAAGGATTCCCGTCAGGAGTCATCATCTGTCCCGGCATGAGGTGGGACAGCGGTTATGCGGTGAACTCCTTCACCGTTACGAGATTCATTACAGGAAGATGCGATGGCGAGTCAATTGGATTCTGCGACATCCTTTGTTTGGCGGACGGGCCGCTAGCCGCTGACCACGGGCCACTGTCTGATGGGGCGAAGCTTTCCCTTTTCCAGAATGAATTCGTCGCCGCGCCAAGCCACGGTGTGGCCGGTAAAGCTGGCGATCCAGACTGCCAAGGCCACGACGTCGCGCAGCGGCAGCAGCGCCAGCAAGCGGGGGACGTCATCGTCATGCAGGATTTTTCTGCCGACGATCATCGCCATGGTGAGGCGCAGCGCGGCGGCCACGGCGAGCACGCCCCAGGCCCAGGCGGCGCCGCCGGACAGCAGCAGCGCCAGCAAAGCCCACGGCAGGCCGAAGGTCAGGCCAACTCCGGTGTAACCCCAGCGGCGCGAGTCGCGCGTACTGCGCGCCCAGCGCAGTTGATGCTGGAGAAAGCCGCGCACGCCGTAATCCGGCAGATGATGGTCGACCACGACATCGGAGAGGCGGACCTCAAATCCGGCCTTCGCGATCCGCGCGCCCAGCTCAAAATCGTCGGCCAGGTAATCCACCAGCGGCACGAAACCGCCGATCGCATCCAGCACCTTGCGTGGGAACGCCAGCGTGGAGCCGAGCGCGAAGCGGATGCCTTCAATCTGCCGCGCGGCCAGAACGCCGGCGCTGAAATCGGTGCTGATCCCGATGCTTTCCAGCTTCGATCCCAGCGTCTTGCCGGCGATGCCGCGATACAGGCAGGTCACCATGCCGACGTGAGGGTCGGCGAACTCCTGCACCACCCGGCGCAGGTAGTCGGGATCGACACGAATGTCGCTGTCGTTGACGATCAGGTATTCATGGCGCGCCTGCGGCAACATTTGCGCCAGGTTGCTGACCTTCAGATTCGTCCCCAGCACCTTGGGGCAGACCATCAGCCGGATGTCATGCTGCGGGAACTCGGCTTGCAGCCGCTCGACCAGCTCCGCGGCCGGATCATCGGGATCGCTGACGCCGAAAATCAGTTCGTACTCGGGATAATCCTGCAGGCAATGGCTGCGAAAGCTTCCGTACAGATCGGGATCGGTGCCGCGCAGCGGCTTCAGGATCGAGATGGGCGGTGTCCAGGGGGGCGCGGGCGAACGGCGGCTGTCGCGCAGGAAGCTGCGCGCGCTCCACAGGCAAAGCAGGTAGTAACCGCAGCCGGCGGCGGCGGCCAGCAGCGCGATCGCTTCCACAAACTGGACCAGGTTCTGCAACATCCAAGCTCGGCGCGCCCGGCGCTCACTCCCTTCTTTGCGAACGCAATGGCGTCGCACAACGACACGACAGAGTAGCAGATGGCTTGCGGCCTCTGTCAGTAATTTCCCGCTAAGGGCCGCATTCTACTCGTATCGGAGGGCCTCAATGGGATCGAGTTTCGACGCCTTCCATGCCGGGTAGATGCCGAACACCAACCCGGTGGCGCACGCAATCCAGAAACCGGTCATCGTCCAGAACACCGACATCCTGGCCGGCAGGGACGACCAGATCACGCGCACCAGGTAAGTGAGCGCCGCCCCCAGCACCACGCCGAGCACGCCGCCCAGGGCCGTCAAGGTCACCGCCTCGAGGGTGAATTGCAGCAGGATGTCGCGTTTGCGCGCTCCCATCGCCTTGCGTACCCCGATCTCGCGGGTGCGCTCGGTCACCGAGACCAGCATGATGTTCATCACTCCGACCCCGCCCACGATCAGCCCCACGCTCGACACCGCAAACATGAAGACGAACACCGCGCCGGTCACCTGGTTCCAGACGTCGGACAGGGAATCCTGCGTCAGGATGGCGAAATTGTCGGGCGCGCTCGGCGGGACGTGGCGGCGACGCCGCAAGAGCTGCTGCATTTCGTCAATCGCCTTCGGCATGTCCCCATGGGAGGTGGCCTTCACGCTGATCCAATGGTCCTTGATCTCGGGATGCAGCTTGCGGAACGTGCTCAGCGGAAAGCGCACGATGTTGTCGTCGGGGTTCTTGCCGCCGGCGAACGCGCTCTTGACCGGGTCCATGACGCCAATGACGCGAAACAACTGTCCCTCGATGGTGATCTCCTTGCCGATCGGATTGCCTTCGGGGAACAGCGTCTGGGCGGTTTCCGCGCCGAGGACGATGACGTTGGTGCGGTGCTGGTCGTCGAATTCGTCGAACCAGCGCCCCTGCGAAATCGGCAGGTCGTAAACCTGGCGCGCGCTGGCCATGTCGCCTTCCAGGATCACGTTCTTCGCCTTTTGACCGTTGTACTTGACCACGATAGGTGCCGGTGCCGAACTGGCGCATGAAGAAGCGCACGCCGGCGGTGACGTACTGCACGTGCGGCAGGTCGCGCATGGCCACCGCGTCCTCGTACGTCAGTTCCTTGCGCTTGCGCATCTCGTCGGGAATGCGGCCGAAGATGAAGGGCTCCTGGTGGTAGGCAACGATGATGTTGGAGCCCATGGACTGGATGGCCCCGGTGACGTTGTCGTTGAGGCCGCGCACCACGGAAGAAATGCCGATGACCACCGCGACGCCAATCACCACGCCCAGGATGGTCAGCCCCGAGCGCAGCTTGTTTTTGCGGATGGTCTCCCAGGCCATGCGTACGATCACGCCGTAATCGCGCCGCTGAATCATTTACTGTTCGAACCTCAGGGCGACGATCGGGTCCAGGCTCGCCGCGCGCTTGGCCGGATACACGCCGAAGAAAATTCCCACGCTCGCCGAAACCAATAAGCCGGCCGCGATCGCCCACAGCTTGATGACCGACGGCATGCCGATCAACAAGGTCACCGTTTTTGCGATCAGCACGCCGAGGCCGATGCCGAAAAAGCCACCGACAATCGCCATCGTGCTCGACTCGATCAGGAACTGGCGCAGCACGTCGTTGCGGCGCGCGCCGAGCGCCTTGCGGATGCCAATCTCGCGCGTCCGCTCGGTCACCGACACCAGCATGATGTTCATGATGACGATACCGCCGACGACCAAGGAAATCGCGGCGATGGCGATCATGGCGATGAAGAAGCTGCCGCTGATGTTGGCCCAGATGCCGAGAAAGCTGGCGTTGGTTTCGACCGCGAAGGAGTCGGGCGCGCCCGGAAGGTCGTGGCGGCGCGAGCGCATGATGGCGCGCGCCTCGTCCATGGCGGCTTCGAATTGCGGTCCCAGCCCCGCCGACTTCGCGACGATGCGGATGCTGTTGTGCGACCCGTACTTCCTCATCCAGGCCGTCACCGGGATCAGGACGTAATTGTCGCGGCTCTGGCCCAGCGTCTTGCCCTCTTTCTTGCCCAGCCCGATCACGGTGTACATCTCGCCGTCAATGCGGATTTCGCGGCCGATCGGGTCCAGACCGGGCATCAGCTTCTCCAGGATGTCATTGCCGATGACCGCGACGCGCGAAGCATTTCTGAGGTCAATGTCGTTGAGCATGCGCCCGGCAACGATGTCCAGGTCGAGGATCGGCGCCATGCTCGGGGTCAAGCCCCGGACGATGGTGTCGCTGCTGGACTGGTCTGCGTACTTGACCTTGCCGGTCAGGTTGTAGATGCTCGCGCCGACGTACTTGCAATGCGTGCATCCGGCCAGCACGGCCTCGTAGTCGTCGAGCGTGAAATCCTTGCGCTTCTCGCCCTCGATCAACTGATCGATGCTGGTCACAAGCGGCGAAACTTTGCTGACGATGAACACGTCCGCGCCCAGGTTGAAGATCTTGGTGGCAACGTAGCCGTTGATGCCGTTGACGAACGTGACCACGGCAATCACCGCCGCCACGCCAATGACGACGCCCAGCAGCGTCAGCGTGGAGCGCAGCTTGTTGGCCCACAACGAGTGCAGCGCGATACGGATGCCTTCGCTGGTATTCATGCGGGAGCTGTCATCAGGATATTGTTAAATCCGAGCGTCACCAGTTCTTCGCCGTAGCCTGGCTCGAGCGGTAACACAGAACTGACTGTTCCGCCCAGCTTGCCAAATAGTTCGTCCGATGAAAGGACGACGTGTTTCGTGGACGTCTCCTGGGCATCGCCTACAATTACGACCGATGCTGCTTCGCGGGCAGCGATCTTGCCTAAAACTTCGGTGTCGCCAGATGAAATCCGCTGTTGGCCGGCGTACGCGAGCAGGTAGCGGATGGGTATGCCAAACTCGTCCGCTCGGGCCAAGTGGAACAGCAAGAAGTTGGACTTGCGCTCCACGTTTGCGAGTTCGAACCCAGCTGCAGTCAGCGTCCGGACAAGCTCCGGAATGTCGTCATCGGCCAAGTGCACCTCGGAGGGTGCATCTTACACCTGTTATCGTTAACCCCAAACGACTTGCAGTGCGAAACAATAGGTTCAATTTCCCAACACACGGCGCGGGGCCTCTCAACCCCGCGACTCACTTCCAACGCTGAAGACCTCTGACGACAACTCAACTGCTCCCAAATAAATCGCGGGGCCTCTCGGCCCCGCGTCCTTGTGCCTTGCGCCTTGACCCTTGCCCCTACTCCGCCGCCAGCTCCTCCGGCTCGTTCTCGCCCTCGTGGCGCATGAGTTCCAGGGCACGCTCGGCTTCCTCGTACGCCTGCGAGACCTCCTCCTGCACCTTCTGCGCGGCTTCCTCCAGCTCCGGCGACAGGCGGACATTGCGGTAGTACTCCATGCCCGTGCCTGCGGGAATCAGGCGGCCGACGATGACGTTTTCCTTCAGGCCGCGCAGGTGGTCCACCGAGCCGTTGATCGAGGCTTCGGTGAGCACGCGCGTGGTCTCCTGGAACGACGCGGCGGAGATGAACGACTCCGTCGAGAGCGACGCCTTGGTGATGCCCAGCAGCAGCGGACGTCCGGTCGCCGGGCGCCCACCCTGCTGGATGACGCGTTCGTTTTCCTCGCGGAAGCGGAACTTGTCCACCTGCTGCTCCAGCAGGAACTGGGTGTCGCCCACGTCTTCCACCTTCACCCAGCGCATCATCTGGCGGACGATCACCTCGATGTGCTTGTCGCTGATGTTCACGCCCTGCAGACGGTAGACCTCCTGGATTTCGTTCACCAGGTAAGCCTGCAGCTCCTTCTCGCCCAGGACCGCCAGGATGTCGTGCGGGTTCAGCGGGCCATCCATTAGCGGCTCGCCCGCCCGGACGCGTTCGCCTTCCTGCACGTTGATGTGCACGCCGCGCGGCACCGAGTATTCCTTTTCCGTGCCGTTATCGGCGATCACGTACACCTTGCGCTGGCCCTTCGAGATTTCGCCGAACTTGACCGAGCCGTCAATCTCGCTGATCACCGCGGTCTCGCGCGGCTTGCGCGCCTCGAACAGTTCCACCACGCGCGGCAGGCCGCCCGTGATGTCCTTGGTCTTGGTGGTTTCGCGCGGGATCTTGGCCAGCACGTCGCCGGGGAAAACGGTGTCGCCGTCCTGCACCATCAGGTGAGCGCGCGAAGGCATCAGGTAGCGCTTGGTGCCCTTGCCCGTACTCGACTTCATCACGATCATCGGCTGCCGCTTTTCATCCGGCGAGTCGGTCACCACCAGCCGCGACAGGCCCGTGACCTCGTCCACTTCTTCGTGCAGCGTGAGCCCTTCCTGCAGGTCCTTGAACTGCACCGTCCCGCCGATTTCGGTCAGGATGGCGAAGGTGTAAGGATCCCACTCCACCATCACCTGGCCCAGCGTGACCGGGGAATTGTCCTCGACCTTGAGGCGCGCGCCGTAAACCACGGCGTAGCGCTCCTTTTCGCGGAGCTTCTCGTCCTGCACCGTGATCGAGCCGTTGCGGTTCATCACCACCAGGTCGCCGGTCTTGGACTTCACCGTTTGCAGGTTGATGAAGCGCACCACCCCGTTGCTCTTGGCTTCCAGGCGCGATTGCTCGCTGACTCGCGACGCCGTGCCGCCGATGTGGAAGGTGCGCATGGTGAGCTGCGTGCCCGGCTCGCCGATGGACTGCGCCGCGATCACGCCCACCGCTTCGCCCAGCTCCACCAGGCGTCCCGAAGCCAGGTTGCGCCCATAGCACATGACGCACACGCCGCGCTTCGACTCGCAGGTCAGCACGGAGCGGATCTTCACCCGCTCGATGCCCGCCGCCTGGATTGCGCCCGCCAGGTCCTCCGTGATGTCGTGATTGATGTCCACGATCACGTTGCCTTCGTAGTCCTTGATCTTCTCCAGGGACACGCGGCCCACGATGCGGTCGCGCATGGGCTCGATGATCTCGCCCGACTCGACGATCGAGCCGACGTAAATGCCGTCCACCGTGCCGCAGTCGTACTCGCTGATGATCACGTCCTGCGCCACGTCCACCAGGCGGCGGGTCAGGTAGCCGGAATCCGCCGTCTTCAGCGCGGTGTCGGCCAGGCCCTTGCGCGCGCCGTGGGTCGAGATGAAGTACTGCAACACCGTCAGGCCCTCGCGGAAGTTCGCCGTGATCGGCGTCTCGATGATCTCGCCCGAGGGCTTGGCCATCAGTCCGCGCATGCCCGAAAGCTGGCGAATCTGCTGCTTCGAACCGCGGGCGCCGGAGTCGGCCATCACGTAAATCGGGTTGATGTTGCCCTGCTTGTCCTGCTTCTCCATGTCGGAGAACATCTCGTCGGCCACTTTTTCGGTAATCGCCGACCAGATTTCGATCACCTTGTTGTAGCGCTCGCCGTTGGTGATGGCGCCGTCCAGGTACTGCTGCTGGACGCTCACCACCTGCTTCTCCGCGTCGCGCACCAGGATCTTCTTGTTCGCCGGGATCACCATGTCGTCAATCCCGATGGACAGGCCGGCCTTGGTGGCGTACAGAAACCCGAGCTGCTTGATCTCGTCCAGCATGGGGACCGTGGTCTCCAGGCCGAAGCGCAGGTAGCAGTAATTCACCAACTGGCCCACACCCTTCTTCTTCAGCAGCCCGTTCATGAACGGCATGCCCGCGGGCAGGTGATCGTTCAGGATCGCCCGTCCCACGGTGGTGTTGATGAACTGCCGCTCCAGGTGGACCGGATCGGTGTGCAGCACGTCCTGGTCGTCGTAGGCGGAGAGCAGGTCAATCACGTCGCCGGTGTAGCGCAGGCGGATCGGCGTCAGCGTCTCCACTTCGCCCATCTCCAGCGCCAGCAGCACTTCGTCAATGTTGGCGAAGGCGCGGCCCTCGCCCTTGGCGCCCGGCTTGGCCTTGGTCAGGTAATAGATTCCCAGCACCATGTCCTGCGTGGGCACGGTGATCGGCTGGCCCGATGCCGGCGACAGGATGTTCTGCGATGCCAGCATCAGCACGCTGGCCTCCACCTGCGCCTCCGGCGACAGCGGAATGTGGACCGCCATCTGGTCGCCGTCGAAGTCGGCGTTGAATGCGGTGCAAACCAGCGGGTGAATCTTGATCGCCTTGCCTTCCACCAGCACCGGCTCGAATGCCTGGATGCCCAGGCGGTGCAGCGTGGGAGCGCGGTTCAGCAGCACCGGGTGGTCCTTGATCACCTCTTCCAGGATGTCCCACACGATCGGTTCCTGCGACTCCACCATTTCCTTCGCCTGCTTGATGGTGGTGCAGTGCCCGGTCTGCTCCAGCCGGTGATAGATGAACGGCTTGAACAGCTCCAGCGCCATCTTCTTGGGCAGGCCGCACTGGTGCAGCTTGAGTTCCGGGCCCACCACGATCACGGAGCGGCCCGAGTAGTCCACGCGCTTGCCCAGCAGGTTCTGCCGGAAGCGCCCCTGCTTGCCCTTCAGCGTGTCGGAGAGCGACTTCAGCGGGCGGTTGTTGGCGCCGCGCAGCACGCGGCCTCTGCGGCCGTTGTCGAACAGCGCGTCCACCGCCTCCTGCAGCATGCGCTTCTCGTTGCGCACGATGACTTCGGGCGCGTGCAGGTCCATCAGCTTCTTCAGCCGGTTGTTGCGGTTGATCACGCGGCGATACAGGTCGTTCAGGTCGCTGGTGGCGAAGCGCCCGCCGTCCAGCGGAACCAGCGGACGCAGCTCCGGCGGGATCACCGGGATCACGTCCAGGATCATCCAGTGCGGCTTGTTGCCGCTCTTGCGGAAGGCCTCGACCACTTTCAGGCGCTTGGCGTACTTCAAGCGCTTCTGCATCGAGGTCTCGTTCTTCATCTTCTCGCGCAGTTCGGTGGAGAGTTCCTCCACCTCCACCCGCTTCAGCAGCTCCTTGATCGCCTCGGCGCCCATCATGGCCTTGAAGCCGGTGGCGCGGAACTGCTGGTCCAGTTCGCGGAACTTGGTCTCTTCCTTGATCACCTCGTGGTCCTTCACCGGCGCGTCGCCCGGCTCCACCACCACGTAGGCCTCGAAGTACAGCACCGATTCCAGGTCGCGCAGCGAGATGTCGAGCAGGTGCCCGATGCGGCTGGGCAGGCCCTTGAAGAACCACACGTGCGAGCACGGCGAAGCCAGCTCGATGTGCCCCAGGCGCTCGCGCCGCACCTTGGAGAGCGTCACTTCCACGCCGCACTTGTCGCAGATCACCCCGCGGTGCTTCATGCGCTTGTACTTGCCGCACAGGCACTCCCAGTCGGTGACCGGCCCGAAGATGCGGGCGCAGAACAGCCCGTCGCGTTCCGGCTTGAAGGTGCGGTAATTGATCGTCTCCGGCTTGGTGACTTCGCCGTGCGACCAGCTCCGGATCTTTTCCGGCGAGGCCAGGCTGATGCGGATGGCATCGAAATCAGCGATCGTGTTGCCGAGGTCGAATGGGCTCGAACGGTACAAAGTAGCCTCCGATTTGCAGCGCCAACGCCGCTGCGGGCGGCCCCCGAAATCAGTGGCCAGTGGTCAGTGATCAGTGGCCAGTTTCAATTTTCGATCTGCCGTTTCGGGAGCGTCACCGGCAGATCCGTTTTCCAAAACTTCGAAACTTGTGCGGGTCGTGGCGTGACCAGGGTCGGCTGACCACTGGCCACTGACCACTGGCCACTTCTGTTAATCCGCCGCCGCCGTTGCCGCCTGCGTCGGCTTGCGCTCGCCTATCTTGATCAGCTCAACGTCCAGGCAGAGCGACTGCAATTCGCGAATCAATACGTTGAACGATTCGGGCACGCCCGGCTCGATCGCCGCCTCGCCCTTCACGATGGCCTCGTAAATCTTGGTGCGGCCATAGACGTCGTCCGATTTCGCCGTCAGCAGCTCCTGCAGGATGTAGGCGGCGCCGTAAGCTTCCAGCGCCCACACTTCCATTTCTCCGAAGCGCTGTCCGCCGAACTGCGCCTTGCCGCCCAGCGGCTGCTGCGTGATCAGCGAGTACGGGCCGATGGAGCGGGCGTGGATCTTGTCGTCCACCAGGTGCGAAAGTTTGAGCATGTAGATGTAGCCGACCGTGACCGGCTGCTCGAACTTGTCCCCCGTCATGCCGTCGAAGAGCGTCGTCTTGCCCGACTCCGGCAGCGCAGCCTCGTTCAGCAGCGACTTGATCTCGTTTTCGCGCGCGCCGTCGAACACCGGCGAGGCAAAGTACACGCCCCGTCCCATGCCTTCGGCCACGTTCTCCAGCGTCTCGTCGTCCAGGTCGCTCACTTCCTCGCTGAACGGCGTGTCCTTGAACAGCGACTTCAACTCGCGGCGCATGGTTTCGGCCCGCCCGTTGGCGGTCACCATCTCGGCGATCTTGCGGCCCAACTCGTGCGACGCCCAGCCCAGGTGCGTTTCCAGGATCTGGCCCACGTTCATACGGCTGGGGACGCCCAGCGGGTTGAGCACGATTTCCACCGCCGTGCCGTCCCCCGTATAGGGCATGTCCTCTTCCGGCAGGATGCGGGCAATCACGCCCTTGTTCCCGTGCCGCCCGGCCATCTTGTCGCCCACGCTCAGCTTGCGCTTCATGGCGATGTACACCTTCACCAGCTTGATCACGCCCGGCGGCAGCTCATCGCCCTTCTGCAGCTTGTCGACCTTCTCGCGGACGATCTTGCGCAGCACGTCGATCTGCCGCGAGGTCATTTCCTCGATTTCGTCGATCTGCTCGTTGTTCCGCGGGTCCTTGTCGGCGAACTTGATGCGCTTCAGATTGCGCGTCGAGATGCGCTCGATGGTGTCGCGGTCCAGCATCGTGCCCTTGGTGAGCAGGCGCTTGTTGGTGCGCTCGTCGTGCAGGTCGGCCTGCACTTCCTTGCCGCCCAGGATCGCTTCCAGCCGCTTCAGGCGCTCGTCGGTCAGGATTCGGATTTCATCCGCCAGGTTCTTCTCCAGCTTCGCCACCTGCGCCGCCTCGATCACCTTGGCGCGCTCGTCCTTCTCCTGGCCCTTGCGGGAGAAGATCTTCACGTCCACCACCGTGCCCTCGATGCCCGGAGGGCAGGTCAGCGAAGCGTCGCGCACGTCGCCGGCTTTTTCGCCGAAGATGGCGCGCAGCAGCTTTTCTTCCGGGGTGAGCTGGGTCTCGCCCTTGGGCGTGACTTTGCCCACCAGGATGTCGCCCGCCTTCACCGTCGCGCCGATGCGGATGATGCCGCTCTCGTCCAGATCGCGCAGCGCGCTCTCGCTCACGTTGGGGATATCGCGCGTCACTTCCTCGGGGCCGAGCTTGGTGTCGCGCGACTCGATCTCGAACTCCTCGATGTGGACGGAGGTGTAGTAATCCTCCTTCACCAGCTTCTCGGAGACCAGGATCGCGTCCTCAAAGTTGTAGCCGCGCCATGGCATGAACGCCACCAGCACGTTGCGCCCCAGCGCCAGTTCGCCGAAGTCCGTGCACGGACCGTCGGCGATCACCTGGCCCTTGATCACCCGCTGTCCCTTGCGCACGATCGGCTTCTGGTTGATGCAGGTGTTCTGGTTGGAGCGCTTGAACTTGGTGAGCTGGTAGATGTCGCTGCCCACCTCGCGCGAGAGCTGCATCGGGTGATGCTCGCCCTCCACGCGCACGATGATGCGCTCCGAGTCCACCGAATCCACCAGGCCGCTGCGGCGTGCCAGCACCACCGCGCCGGAATCGCGCGCCGTCACTCCTTCCATGCCCGTGCCCACCAGCGGCGCTTCCGCCCGCAGCAACGGCACCGATTGCCGCTGCATGTTGGCGCCCATCAGCGCGCGGTTGGCGTCGTCGTGTTCCAGGAACGGCACCAGCGAGGCCGCCACCGACACCAGTTGCTTGGGGCTGACGTCGATGTAGTCCACCTCGTCGCGCGACACCAGCACGAAGTTGCCGGCCTTGCGCGCGTTCACCAGTTCGTTGACGATGCGTCCCTTGTCGTCCAGCTCCAGGTTGGCCTGCGCGATCGTGTGTTTGTCCTCTTCCCAGGCCGACAGGTAGAAGGAATACGGCTCGGTATCGATCAGCTTCTTGCGCCGTTCCTTCAGGTCGGCATTGGCCTTGAGGGCTTCCGCTTTCTCGATGTGGTCGCCGACGCGGTAATCGCTGTCCCCGGCATTGACCACGGTGATGAAGTCCATCACCTTGCTCTGCTTCACCCGCCGGTACGGCGATTCGATGAAGCCGTAGTCGTTGATCCGCGCGTAGCAGCTCAGCGACGAAATCAGTCCGATGTTCGGGCCTTCCGGGGTCTCGATCGGGCAGATTCGGCCGTAGTGCGTCGGGTGCACGTCGCGCACTTCGAATCCGGCGCGCTCCCGCGACAGCCCGCCCGGCCCCAGGGCCGACAGGCGCCGCTTGTGCGTGATCTCCGACAGCGGGTTCGTCTGGTCCATGAACTGCGACAACTGCGACGACCCGAAGAACTCCCGGATGGCCGCCATCACCGGCTTGGCGTTGACCAGGTCGTGCGGCATGGCCGTCGACATTTCCTGGTACACGCTCATCTTTTCCTTAATGGCGCGTTCCATCCGCACCAGGCCGATGCGGAACTGGTTCTCCAGCAGTTCGCCGACCGCCCGCACCCGCCGGTTGCCCAGGTGATCGATGTCGTCCACCGAGCCGATGTTCTTGCGCAGCTTCAGCAGGTAGCGGATGGTGGCGTAGAAATCGTCCGGCTCCAGCGTGCGCGCGTCCAGGCTGGTGGCATCGCCCTTTTCGAACAGCTTGATGTTGAACTTCAGCCGGCCGACGCGCGAGAAGTCGTATTTCCGCTGGTCGAAGAACATGCCGTGGAACAGCGACGTCGCCGTATCCAGCGTCGGCGGATCGCCCGGGCGCAGCTTGCGGTAGATCTCGATCAGCGCTTCCTGCGGCGTCTTCACCGAATCCCGCCGCAGCGTCTGGCTGACCACCATGCCCACGTCGTCGCGCTCCGGGAAGAACACGCTGATTTCGGCCACGCCGGCATCCATGAACTTGCTTAGCAGCTCCCCGGTGATTTCGCTGTTGGCCTCCAGCAGCACCTCGCCGGTCGTGGTGTCCACCACGTCGGACGCGGTCCACCCGCCCTCCAGGTCGGTGATGTCCATCTCGATCTCGGTCACGTGCGCCTTCTGGATTTCCCGCAGCAGGGCGTGGTTCACCTTGCGTCCGGCGTGCGCGATCTCCTCGCCCTTGCTGTTGGTGATGCGGTGCGAAAGCTTCATCCCCACCAGGTTCGTGGGACGCTCGCTGCCCGCCTCCAGCGTCCAGCGGACCTTCTTCTCGCGCAGCGAGACCCGGTCCACGGTGTAGAACGTCTTCAGGATGTCCTCGTCGGACCGCAGGCCCAGCGCGCGCAGGAAGATCGTGCCCAGGAACTTGCGCTTGCGGTCAATGCGCACGTACAGAATGTTCTTCTGGTCGTACTCGAATTCCACCCACGAGCCGCGGTACGGAATGATCTTGCCCAGGAAGTAGGTGCGGTTGTTGGCGGACTCGAAGAACACGCCCGGCGAGCGGTGCAACTGGCTGACGATCACGCGCTCGGTGCCGTTGATGATGAAGGTTCCGTTCGCCGTCATCAGCGGCACGTCGCCGAAGAAGACTTCCTGCTCCTTGATGTCGCGGATGGAGCGGTTGCCGGTCTCCGCGTCCTTCTCGAAGATCGTCAGGCGCATGGTGACCTTCAGCGGCGCCGAGTAGGTCATGCCCCGCTCTTCGCACTCGCTGACGTCGTACTTCAACTGCAGCCCCACCGGGTCGCCGCACTTGTTGCAGAAGTCCGGCGTGTTGGCGTTATACGTTCCGCACTTTTGGCAGAGCACCTCGCCGGGATGAAACGGGTCGGTGATCACCGTGAACCCGCAGTTCCGGCAGGTCGTACGCAGGTGGTGCAGGCCCTTCAGGTGCCCGCACTTGCACTCCCAGTTGCCGATGGCGAAATCGACGAACTCCAGTTGCGACACCTTGCGGAAATCTTCAATCGGGAACACCGACTGGAACACCGCCTGCAGCCCGGCGTCGTCGCGCTCGCTCGGCAGCCGGTCCATCTGCAGGAAGCGGTCGTAGCTGCGCTTCTGCACTTCGATCAGGTTGGGAATCTGGATAGTCGCCGGTATTTTGGAAAAATCAAGGCGCTTACGGAAAGCATTATGCTTCTTTGTCGGCATTAGAACTCCTCAGCTCTGCGAACGGCGGCCTGGAATCCGCCCGTGCTTCGTCTCGTCCCGCCCCAGTTTGGTTGCCCCACCCTTGTCTCGCCCGGGTTTGGCGAGACAGGGTGGGCGCGGCAAACGAAAGACGGCAGCGCCCCCGGGGACAAGTCTCTCCGTGGGCGCCGCGTGCGCCACTTCTGCTATCTAAATTTTGTATTCCGCGCCAGTAGATGGCCTGTTCCTACGGTCCCGTGAGGACCGCCCGCCTGTTGTGTGTCACCTGTTCAGGACACGGCCGGTGTACTCCGTTGGATGTCCCCCGGCCACGTCCTGATTCAGAATTGACTCGTGTGGCACCGGTCTCCCGACCCGTGCACCCTCAGTCCGCTTACTTCAATCTGTGGTGCCCCACATCTGCCCGCTTTTGGCAGATGTGGGCTCCCATTTACTTCACGAATCCTCGGTGCGAATCCTTGGTGCTTGGTGCCCCACATCTGCCCGCTTTTGGCAGATGTGGGATGCACCTATCTCTACTTCACTTCAACCGTTGCGCCGGCATCAGTGAACTTCTTCCTGATGTTCTCCGCTTCTTCCTTGTTGACGCCTTCCTTGATCGCCTTGGGCGCGCCGTCCACCAGGTCCTTGGCTTCCTTCAAGCCCAGGCTGGTGACTTCACGCACCGCTTTGATGACGTTGATCTTGTTCGCGCCCACTTCCTTCAGGATGACGCTGAACTCGGTCTTCTCTTCCACCGCAGCCGCCGCCGCACCGGCGCCGGCGCCGCCGCCCGCCACCATCACCGGGGCCGCAGCCGCCGCCGACACGCCCAGCCGCTCTTCCAGCTTCTTCACCAGCTGTGCCGCATCCAGCAGCGACAGCCCCACGATTTGCTCTTCCAACTGTTGCAGATCCGCCATTTCGATTCTCCACTCTTTGTGATCAGTTTCTTTGTTATCAGTTGCCCTGCGGGTCGCCCCGCCTTTGTTATCCCTTGCCAGGTTTCCAGTGCGGCTGGGTCCGCCGTCGCGCCAGACTACGCGACTACGATTTCCGTTCCGCAACCCCTGACAACCGATAACGAAATTGGTAATCGGTAATTTGTAATTGCGTAATTTGGTCGAGGCCGATGCGCCCCAACGGCAAATTACAAATTGCAAATTACAAATCCCTTTACGCTCCGGCGGCCGCTTCCTCGCCACCGGCAAACTTGTTCTCCTTCACGCCCTGGTTCACCACCACGGCCAGGTCGCGGCCCACGGCGCTCATCACCGTTACCAGCCGCTGCGCCGGAGCATTGATCAGGAAGAGCAGCTTCGAGAAGATCTCTTCCTTCGACGGCATGGTCGCCAGCGCCTCGATCTCCTTCACCTGGATCACGCGCCCTTCCACCACGCCCACCTTGAACTTCAGCTCCGGATTGTCCTTGGCGTATTTCTGCAGCACCTTCGCCAGCGTGACCGGATCGCCGGTCGTGTAGGCGATCGAGGTGACGCCGGTCAGGTCCTTCAGCACCGCCTCCAGCGCCGTGCCCTGCGCCGCCCGCTCCGCCAGCGTGTTCTTCACCACCTGGAACTTGGCGCCCGCGCTGCGCACCGTCTTGCGCAGATCTTCCGTCTGCGCCGCCTTCAACCCGGAAAACGTCGCCAGGATGGCCGTCGTCGCCTGCTTCATGTCCTGGCTCAGCTCTTCCACTTGCTCGATCTTTTTCGCTCTCGTAACCGCCATGGTCAGGTCCTTAACCTTCTGCGATTCGGGAGCGTTCACGCTCAACCGGTCGCTATCTAGAAACCAGAAACTTGAAACTTGAAACTCCGGTGGTGCCCCACATCTGCCCGCCTTTGGCAGATGTGGGTGTCACTAAGCCTTCGCCGCCGCTTCCACCGCCGCGGTGTCAATCGCGATCCCCGGGCCCATGGTCGAGCTCAGGTACACGCCCTTCAAATACTTACCCTTCGCGGCCGCGGGCTTGGCCCTGATCACGCTGGTAAGGACCGTCGTCGCGTTCTCGATCAGCTTGTCGGGGGTAAAGGAAATCTTGCCCACCGGCACGTGCACCAGCGCCGTCTTGTCGGTGCGGAACTCCACCTTGCCGGCCTTCACTTCCATCACCGCTCGCGCCACGTCCGTGGTCACCGTCCCGGTCTTCGGGTTCGGCATCAGGCCGCGCGGTCCCAGCACTTTGCCCAGTTTTCCCACCGACCTCATCATGTCCGGCGTGGCCACCACGGCGTCGTAGTCAACCCAGTTTTCCTTCTGGATCTTTTCCACCATGTCTTCCCCGCCGACGTAATCCGCGCCCGCGGCTTCCGCCTCGCGCACCTTTTCGCCGCTGGCGATCACCAGCACTTTCTTGGTCTTGCCCAGTCCGTGCGGCAGCACCACCGTGCCGCGCACCATCTGGTCGGCGTGCTTGGGATCCACCCCCAGTCGCATCGTCAGGTCCACCGTCTCGTCGAACTTGGCGTACTTGACCTTCTGCAGCAGCGGCACCGCTTCGTCCAGCCGATACGCACGGCTCTCGACCGCGGCGCGCGCCTTGGTAACGTTTTTTCCTGCTTTGATTGCCATTCGCTTTTCCTCGTCTCCCACCGCTACGCCGGCTTCAGCGTGCCGTGGTGTTTTCGACTTTTTCAATCACCCGCTTACTTCGATCCCCATGCTCCGCGCCGTGCCCTTCACGCTGTTGATCGCCGCTTGCAGCGACGCCGCGTTCAGATCGGGCATCTTCTGCCGCGCGATCTCTTCCACCTGCTTCGCGGTCACTTTGCCTACTTTGTCCTTATTCGGCGTGCCCGAGCCCTTGGCGATACCGGCCGCGCGTTTCAGCAGAATCGACGCCGGCGGCGTCTTGGTAATGAAGGTGAAGCTGCGGTCGCTATAGACCGACACCACCACCGGGATAATGAGTCCTTCCAGTTCTTTGGCGCTAGTGCGCGCGTTGAACTGCTTGCAGAACTCCATGATGTTGATCTGCGCCTGGCCCAGCGCGGGGCCTACCGGCGGCGCCGGCGTCGCCTTGCCCGCCGCGATCTGCAATTTCACTGATCCTGTTACTCTTTTCGCCATTTCGCCTCTACCTCTGCTTTACGCCGGGTCTAGGATTTTCGGCCCGGACTCTTGCTGAAACTGAAACTGAAACTCGAAACTGTCTTACGCCACTTTCTCTACCTGCCCGAACTCCAACTCCACCGGCGTCGAGCGCCCGAAGATGGTGACCATCACCTTCAGCGTCTCGCGGTCTTCGTTCACTTCGTCCACGATTCCGGTGAACGTCGCGAACGGCCCTTCGGTGATGCGCACCGATTCGTTCTTCTCGAACTTGACTTTGAGCCTCGGCTTGTCCTTGCTTTCGGCGACGCGGAAGATGATGGTGTTCACCTCGTCTTCCGACATCGGCGTCGGCTGGTTGCCCGCCCCCAGGAACCCGGTCACCCGCGGCGTGGACTTCACCACGTGCCACAGGTTCTGCCCCTCCGGGTTGGACAAATCCATCTCCAGCTCCACCAGCACGTAGCCGGGCAAAAATGCCCGCTCGGTGGTGTACTTCTTGCCGCCGCGGATCTCGGTCACCGGCTCGGTGGGGATCACCACCTGCCCGATCTTGCTCTCCAACCCATAAGCGGCTTTGCGCGATTCCAGCGACTCCCTCACCTTGCGCTCGAATCCCGAATAGGTGTGGATGATGTACCACCGCATGTTCGGGTTCGACGGCGGCGGGATCGGGCTCGGCTCGGTTCCTTCCGGCGGCGCCCCGCCCCCTTCAACCGGAGCTTGAGGAGGAACCGGTTCCCCGCTTGCTTCGTTTTTCTGTTCTTCTTCCATCACTTGTTTTGTGTGGCGCACGCCCCCTCGCGTGTGCCCTCCTTGCTTACCGGGGTCCCCAACGCGCGCCGCTTTTGCGCGCGTTGGGGTGGCCTTACCGATGGGTAAAGTGGCGCATGACCGTGTCAATGATCCGCGCGATTGTGTTGTCCACTAACCAGAAGTACGCGCCGAACAGGAACACCGTGATGATCACCACCACCGTCGTCGCCTGCACTTCCTTGCGGCTGGGCGTGGTGACCTTCTTCATCTCCGTGCGCACGTCGCTGTAGAAGGCCTTGATGCGCTGCGGCCAGGACTTCATTCGTTCCGTGAAGCTGCCTTCGCTCATCGCTGTCACTGCTGCCGACTTTCCCATTCGTTCCTTCTCTTTTTGCTGCGGGCTCTTCTCGAACGCTCACCCGTTTCCTGTCCGGCTCTGCAAACTGGCAGGGGCGGAGGGATTCGAACCCCCAAGTCCGGTTTTGGAGACCGGCAGTTTAACCGTTGAGCTTACGCCCCTGAATCCCATTGCGTGATTTGGTGATTGAGTGATTGAGTGATTGCAAAACCCGCGTCGAATCTCGACCAAATCGCTAAATCACAAATCACTAAATCACCAATCACTTCACTTCCTTATGCGGCGTGTGCTTGCGGCACTTCCGGCAAAACTTGCTCATCTCCAAACGGTCCGGCGTCGTCTTCCGGTTCTTGGTCGTGGAGTAGTTCTTGTCTTTGCACGTCGTGCACTGCAACTGAACAATTTCCCGTGGCATACAAACTCCTGATTTACCGATTGCGTGATTTGCTGATTTGCTGAGTGCCAATCGGCAAATCAGTAAATCGGTAAATCGCCAAATCTACTAAACAATCTCCGTCAGCGTTCCCGCCCCGACCGTGCGGCCGCCTTCGCGGATCGCAAACCGCAGCCCCTTTTCCATCGCCACCGGGGTGATCAGCTCGATTTCCAGGCTCACGTTGTCGCCCGGCATCACCATTTCCGTGCCCGCCGGCAGGTGCGCCACTCCCGTCACGTCCGTCGTCCGGAAGTAGAACTGCGGACGATACCCGTTGAAGAACGGCGTGTGCCGCCCGCCTTCTTCCTTCGACAGCACGTACACCTCGCCCTTGAACTTGGTGTGCGGCGTGATCGAGCCCGGCTTCGCCAGCACCATGCCGCGCTCCACGTCTTCTTTCGGCGTGCCGCGCAGCAAGAGGCCGGCGTTGTCCCCCGCCATGCCTTCGTCCAACTGCTTCTTGAACATCTCCACGCCCGTGACCACCGTCTTGCGCGTCTCCCGGAACCCGACGATCTCCACTTCCTCGCCTACCTTCACCTTGCCGCGCTCGATTCTGCCCGTCACCACCGTGCCGCGCCCCTGAATCGAGAAAATGTCTTCAATCGGCATCAGGAACGGCTTGTCCAGATCGCGCACCGGCAACGGCACGCTCTTGTCCACCGCTGCCATCAGCTTGGTCGACTTCGGCTTCCCACTTGGCTTCGCCGTTCAGCGCGCCCAGGGCCGACCCGCGGATCACCGGCACGTCGTCGCCGGGAAAGCCGTAGCCCTTCAGCAGTTCGCGCACTTCCAACTCCACCAGGTCGAGCAGTTCCGGATCGTCCACCGCGTCGCACTTGTTGAGAAACACCACCACGTAGGGCACGCCCACCTGGCGCGCCAGCAGCACGTGCTCGCGCGTCTGCGGCATGGGGCCGTCGGTGGCCGCCACCACCAGGATGGCGCCGTCCATCTGCGCCGCGCCGGTGATCATGTTCTTGATGTAGTCGGCGTGGCCCGGGCAATCGACGTGCGCGTAGTGCCGGTTCACGGTCTCGTACTCGACGTGCGCCGTGGCGATGGTGATGCCGCGCGCCTTCTCTTCCGGCGCGTTGTCAATCGAGTCGAACGAGCGGAACTTCACGTTCGGATTGTTCTTGCCTAAAACCTTCGTGATGGCCGCCGTCAACGTCGTCTTGCCGTGGTCAATGTGACCGATCGTGCCCACGTTTACGTGCGGCTTGGTGCGCGCAAATTTTTCTTTCGCCATGATTGCGTGCCTCTAAGAATCTCGATAGACGTGATGAAATTTGTGCCGCAACTCCCCCGGCGCCTGTTCCACTTGCACCAGGTAAAACTCCCTCATCTGGCCCTTGTCGGGATACCGTCAGCGCCTCGTACAGCGCCTGCGCCCCGCATCCCTTCAGTTCCGGCGCCGCGTTCTCCAACATCTGTTTCGCCAGCACCATTTCGAAATCGCGTATCCGCACGCCCTTGCTCTTCAGCGCCGCCAGAAATTTCTCTACCCGCCCGGAAGCAAAGATCCTTTCAATCGCGCCACGGAGTTCCGCGAATTCCTTTTCCTTCTCGACCGGAATCGCCGCTCGTTCAAAACCCACCGCAGGTCACCACCCAAAATCTGGAGCGGGAGATGGGAATCGAACCCACGACCAACAGCTTGGAAGGCTGTGACTCTACCACTGAGTTACTCCCGCTCTCTGTTGGACGTTCGCACAACTACTGCAATCCCTGGAGCCGATGATCAGGATTGAACTGATGACCTCTCCCTTACCAAGGGAGTGCTCTACCAACTGAGCTACATCGGCTGACTTGAAACTACCGAACGCCGCGCTCGATTCTTCTGCTCGGTACTCGGTGCTCAGTACTCGGTACTTTTTTTTTCGTTTCTCTCCAGCGCCATTCGCCGATGGTGCAGCCACGACTTCACCGCGAACATCGCCAGCAAAGCCAGCGTTACTCCACAGACTTTCTGGTCCGGCAAGGTCAGCCACGACACCAGTCCCAGCAATCCGTATACGGCCAGCGCGATCGAGAAACGAGACACCTTGCTAATCCTGGTGCACAGGGGAGGATTCGAACCTCCGTAGCTCCAAGGAGCGGCAGGTTTACAGCCTGCTGCCATTAACCGCTCGGCCACCTGTGCATGTCGGCCAGTGCGGACGGAAAAGCACTCGGCGCAAACATACTTCCGCGCCTCACCACCGCATTACGGGAAGCATCCTGTAGGAGTTCGATCTCTTGAGGAGCGCGCGCCGCAACCGTGACTGCTCCCTGGCGTACCGCCACACGCCTGGGTTTCCTGTTCGTGCTTATGGAGCTGGCGAAGGGATTCGAACCCCTGACCCTCTGATTACAAATCAGATGCTCTACCAGCTGAGCTACGCCAGCAAAATCCTTCCCGCCGCCCGGCACAAACTATAAAAGTTATCACAACGGAACTCCGCGTGCAAGCAGAGAACCTGTTTCGCCGCAGAGACGTTGGTCGCCCCCTATCTCGCTGCTTTTTGGCGAGATAGAGACCTTGGTTGCCCCACCCTTATCTCGCTGCTTCTTGGCGAGATATGAGACGTTGGTTGCCCCACCCTTATCTCGCTGCTTTTTGGCGAGACAGAGACGTTGGGCCCCACCCTTATCTCGCTGCTTTTTGGCGAGATAGGGTGGGGAAATGTCTAGCCGCCCGCCTCCGCCCTCCGGCACACTTCCGCTTGCCTGGTTGTATTCCGGAATCAGCAGCAAGGGAGTGGACACGACAGCAAAAGCCTGGAATTCCAGTCCAAAGATTATTTTACCCAATTCAGCCGCCAAGCGCCAGTCGGGGAATTTGCAATTGGTAATTTGCAATTTCCCGCGACCTGGTTCAGGGTTTGTAGTCGACTGCCCGCCGACAACCGACTACCGACAACGTTCTAAATTGCAAATTACAGATTGCTGAACTACAAATAGGTGCAATGCGTCGCCGCAACATCTTCATTATTGTCGTCGTCCTCGCGGTCCTGGCGGCAGTCACTGCCATTGTGCTGCTGCGACGCGGCAACGCGCCCCAAGCCGCGCGCCTGCTCCCCGCCGCCGACGCCTACTTCTACATTGACCTGACGCCCCTGCGCACCGCCGGCCTGTTCAAAAACGCCCCGGCAAACATAGATTCCGACTACGCCCAGTTCGTCCGCGATACCGGCTTCCAGTTCGAGCGCGACCTCGACCAGGCCGCCTTCGCCGTTCACCTGCCCTCCACGGCTGATCTGGCCGGTTCCAAGACGCCGCCGGAAACGCGCTACTCGGAAGTCTTTGTCGGCCGCTTCGATGGCGCCAAGCTCGCCGCCTACCTGCGCAGAACCGCCGACTCCAGCAGTCCCTACGGCAATACCATCATCTACTCCATCCCGCTGCCCGGCCGGACGCTGCGCGTCGCCGTGCTCAACAAGAGCATGGTGGCCTCGTCCAACACCGAGAGCCAGTTCGCCATCCAGGAGATCATCGATCGCTACGCCGAGACCTTCACCGGCGGCGGTCCCGACCTGCTCCGCCGCTACTACCGCCACGTCCCGCTCGCCAGCCTGGCCTGGGCGGTGGCGCGCACCGCCTCCGCCGGCCAGCAGGGCAACGCGAAATTCGTCCTGCCCGGCGGCTTCGACCTGTTTTTTCCGCCCGACACCGTGATCGTCGCTGCCGTCCGCTATCTCGGCTCGGTGCAGGTCCGCGCCGACGCCTTTACTCACACCCAGGAAGACGCGCAGCGGGTCTCCGACCAACTCAACGCCTTTCTCGCCATCGCCCGCACCGTCGAATACCGCGCCCAGGCCGGCGCCGTCGACCCCGACCTCAAAGCCTTTTTCGACAGCATCAGCATCAGCCAGTTTCCCGATCGTGCCGAGCTGAACGCCACCATCCCTCCCGGCTTCGTCAAGAAACTCGTCTCCGAGCCGCCAGTCGAAGCCATCAGCGCTGCCCCCCAACCGGAAAAGAAACCCACCCCGGACACACGCAGGCACGGAAGACGGAAGAAGTAGTCTTCAGTCTTCAGTCTTCAGTCTTCAGTCTTCAGTCTCCAGTCGTCCAGTCTCCAGTCGTCAGTATTACTCGCCAAAATCATCGCGGTTGTCATCCCGAGCGAGGGAGGGTTCCCGCGCGCTGTCTCCAGCGCGGGAAACCCGAGTCGAGGGAGCCCTACTCTCATCCAGATCGTTGCCCATGTCATCCCGAGCGAGCGCAGCACGCTGATCGCGGCACGAGTTAAGGTTTCTTTGGAAGTTGGCGGCTGGCTTTCCTGACGACTGAAGACTGGCGACTGAAGACTACTTGGCTTTCCTGACGACTGGCGACTGAAGACTATTCTCCCGCGTTGGGCGGCGTGACCCTTGCCATCGTGGTGCGCAGGAAGTTGTAAGGATTCACCGGATTGTTGTGCAGCCAGACTTCGTAGTGGAGGTGGGGGCCGGTGCTGCGTCCGCTGAGCCCGACGTACCCGATCACCTGCCCGCGATGGACGCTCTGCCCCGGTGTGACGGCGAAACTCGACAAATGCCCATAGCGGGTGATGAACCCCTGGGCATGCTCGACTTCCAGCATCCGGCCGTAGCCGGCGTAGAAATCGGCAAAGGTTACAACCCCATCGGCCGGCGCGATTACCCGGCTGCCGTATTCGGTCGAGATGTCCACCCCGCTGTGGAACGCGCCTTCTCCGTTGAATGGATCAATCCGCTCGCCAAACGATCCGGTTATCCGGCCCTCCACCGGCCACAAATTCGGCTCTTCGGAGAGCTTCAGCCAGTCGGCCGCGGTAAAGTTCCGGCGGCCCATCATGCTGATCCCGATTGCCGCCCCGCCGTTCAGTGCTGAAGTTTTCAACATCCAGAACTGGTCCAGCGACTTCTTCACCTGCTCGTCCGGCATGGAAGCATCGTGCCGCGACATGGCCAGCAGCGGCAGCGACTTCAGCCCGTACAGCGCCGTTACCTCGCTGGCCAGCGATCCCAGCGACGCTACCTGGATATCTTTTTCCTGCGCCACTTTCTCCAAACGGTTATAGCGCGTCTTGAGCTGTTCCTTCTCCGCCCGTACCTGATTGAAGCGCATGGTCTTCATCAGCATGCGGCCATACGAGCCCGCCATCCCGGTGATGCTCAGCATGCCGATCAGCGTCCCGGCGAGAAATACCAGGGCATAATGCAAGGGAATGGGAATCTTGCGGAGTTGGCCTTCGGCGTCTCGGGCTACAAAAAGTATGTAGAAGCGCTTGCGCAAATGTCTCTCCGCTAAGTACTTGGCCAGAAGACTGCTCGCAGCCTGGTTTGATGTCCCGCGTTGAGGCTGGTTTGCCTCGGAGTGGCGCATCTCGTGCGGAACAGTCCTGCGCTCCTAACTGCAAATAAAGGAGCTACATCGGAACGTTAGAAGTTACCAGAGTGTTACAGGAGTGTCAATCTGGATTCCAGTCCAGAACGGGAGTGTCCCCTTAACCTCAGAGTCACTCGCCTTCGGTGATTGGCGTCACTGACACCGTCCTAGCCAACTTCCACCAGACCGTACCTCCGCTGCCAGTGCGACCGCAGATGCACCAACGCCCGCGACACCTCCAGCGGTGAAACTTCCGGGTCCTTGCCCGATACCACCGTCGCCGCCTCCCGCCGCGCCGCCTCCAGCAGCTCCCGGTCGCGGAGCAGGTTGGCCACCCGAAACCCCGGCAGTCCGGCCTGCCGGGTGCCGAAGAACTCGCCCGGCCCGCGCAGTTGCAGGTCGGTTTCGGCGATTTCGAATCCGTCGGTGGTACGTACCATGGTGTCCAGCCGCTGCTCTGCCTCCGCCGTCACCTTGCCGCCGGTCACCAGCACGCAAAACGACTTGGCCGCTCCCCGCCCGATTCTGCCACGCAACTGGTGCAATTGCGCCAACCCAAAGCGCTCGGCGTGCTCGATCACCATCAGGGTGGCGTTGGCAACGTCCACCCCCACCTCGATCACCGTGGTCGAAACCAGCACGTCAATCTGCCCCGCCTGGAAGCGCTGCATGATCTCGTCCTTCTGCTCGGCATCCAGGCGCCCGTGCAGCAGTCCGATCCGCAAATCCGGCAGGATCCGCCGCCGGATTTCGTCGTACATCTTGGTCGCCGCCTTGATCTCTTTCTCCTCGTTTTCCTCGATGACCGGGTAGACCACGTACGCTTGGTGCCCCGCCGCCACCTGCTTGCGCACAAAGGCGAAGACCTCCTCCGCCCGCTCGTCGCCCACGCGCCGGGTCACGATCGGCGTCCGTCCCGGCGGCATCTCGTCGAGCACACTGACGTCCAGGTCGCCATACAGGGTCAGCGCCAGCGTCCGCGGAATCGGTGTCGCCGTCATCACCAGCGTGTCCGGCTGAAGGTCTTGGGGGCCGGTTGCGGTATCCGTGCTTCGCGTTCCGGCCGTCGACCGTCGACCGTCAGCCGTCGACTGTTCCTCCTCCCCCGCCAGCGCCTTCTTCATCAGCTTGAGCCGCTGCATCACCCCAAACCGGTGCTGCTCGTCCACGATCACCAGCCCCAGGTTGCCGAATTCGACCTTCTCTTCTATTAAGGCGTGCGTCCCGATCACCAATTGCGCGTTGCCCTGCGCGATGTGCCGCCTGATGTCGCGCTTCCGCCCCTCCTCCACCGACCCGGTCAGCAGCACGATGCGATACCCCGCCTTTTCCAGCATCCGCCGCGCCGACAGGTAATGCTGCGTCGCCAGGATTTCCGTGGGCGCCATCAACGCCGCCTGGTAGCCGTTCTCAATCGCGATGATGGCCGCCTCCAGCGCCACAATCGTCTTCCCCGACCCGACATCGCCCTGCAACAGCCGCCGCATTGGCGCCGCCTGCTTCATGTCCTCGGCGATCTCCTTCAGCACCCGCTTCTGCGCCGCCGTGGGATGAAACGGCAGAATGCGCTTGATCGCCTCCCGCACCCGCTCGTCAATGCCGAACGCGATCCCCGGCAGCGCCCGCATGCGTTTCCGCTTCAGCTCCAATCCCAGCTCGAGGAAGAACAGTTCTTCGAAGATCAGCCGGATCTGCGCCGGCGTCCGTGCCGCCTGCAGGTCTTCCAGCCGCGCCGACTCCTCCGGCCAATGCGCCATCCGGAACGCCTCCCGGCGCGGCATCAGCCGCATCCGCCGCTGCACCGCCCCGGGAATTGCGTCCACGATGTCCGGCGTCAAATTTTCCAGCGCGCCGTGGATCACTCGCCGGAACCAGCGCGACGTCACCTTGCCGCTGCCTGCCGACTCGTAAATCGGCACGATCCGCCCGATCTCGGTTGACTGCGAAATTCTTGACGACGCGGGATCGGGCGCGTCGCCATCTTCCAGGATTTCGAATTGCGGGTTGATCAGTTGCAGCCGCTCGCGCCCCCTCTTCGATGGTTCAACTTTCCCGTACAGCGCCACCAACTGTCCCGGTTGAAACCGGTCTTTCAAATAGGTGCCGTTGAACCACACGCACTTCAGCATCGCCCGCGCCCCAGCCCCAAACAAACCCGCCGGTTGCCCCACCCTTGTCTCGCCCCCTGGTTGCCCCACCCTTGTCTCGCCCGGGCCTGCGGGTTGCCCCACCCTTGTCTCGCCCCGTGGTTGCCCCACCCTTGTCTCGCCCGGTTTTGGCGAGATAGGGTGGGGGGTTTCTGTCGGACTAGTCGGATCCCCCACCGTCAGCTCAAACAGCGGCATCCTCTTGGTTCGAAACAGCGCCGACGTCCTCACCTCGGCGATCACGCTCGCCATCTCGCCCGCCCGCAATTCCCCGATGCGCCGCGGATTCAACCGGTCTTCATAGCGAAACGGAAGGTAGTACAGCAGGTCCTCGACCGTGGTGATGCCCTTGGTGGCCACCACCTCCGCCAGGCGCGGACCTATCCCCTTCACGTACTGCGCCGGAGTATTCAGTTCGAGCATGTGTCCGCTAGTTTCAAGTTTCGCGTTTCAAGTTGCAAGTGGGCGCGCGTTTCAGCCGGCGTTTTGGCTAACATTTTGGAAGGGCGTCATCCTGAGTTCGCGCCCGGAGTGAGCCTCCCCTGACGGATAGTCGAACGGCGCGAACTCAGGATCTATGCATTTGCTTGGTGCCCCACATCTGCTGGTTGCCCCACCCTCCCGGCGGGAGCCTGGCCTGAGCGACGTCGAAGGCAGCCGCGGGCGGGCATCCCGAGCGACGCGAGGGATCTCCCCAACCGAGAACCGGCAACCGAAAACCGATAACTCAAATAGAAACGGCCCAAAGCTCTCGCCCCGGGCCGCATTCTCGAAAGTCTCTCAACCTACTTCTTCTTTGTGCTCTTGCCCTTGCCGAACGTGGTCTCCACCGTCGCCCCCAACTGGGCAAGCATTTGCTTCGCGATCTCGGCGTGTTCGCCGGTCGGCTGCAGTTCCAGGTACTTCTTCAGAGTTTCCTCAGTTCCCGGAGGCGCTTCTATCTTATTCCCCTTCAGAGTCGCTTTGTTCAGCAGATTCATCGCCTTCTGGTAATAGGCTTCGGCTTTGGTGGGATCGGCTTGGATCGCCTTGTCGTACGCCTGGGTAGCTTCGTCCACCTTGCCCGTATTGGTTAGCACCGCGCCTTCATTGTAGTAATACATCGCGGCATTCTGGGGATCGATCTGCGCCGCCTGGGCGTACGAAGCAATGGCTCCTGCGGTGTCGCCCGACTTGGCCTGCGCGTCGCCCATGTTGTTGTAGTAGCTGCCGTTCGGCTTCAGCGCGAGGGCCTTCTTGTAATCCTCGACCGCCTTTGAGAACGCCGCCTTTTTTTCTGTCGGGTCGGTCAGTTTCGCCGCCAGACCGCGTTCGGTTTCCGCCAACGCCGCCCAGATCACCGGCTGGTTGGGATCGATCTGCGCCGCCTCCGCCAGGATGGCCGCCGCCTGTTGTGGATTCCCTGCATCTTGCGCCGCCTTGGCCTGCGCCATTTTCTCATTCAGGCTCTTGATCTTGGTGACTTCCTTCAGTTGCTCTTCTTGTTGCTTCTTTTGTTCCGGGCTGACCTGCGCCTGCTGCTCCTCCAGCTCCTTCTTCAGGTCAATGTTGATGACGTTCTCTGTATCGCTGAACTGGACGGGAACGCCGGTTTCCTTGTAGAGCTGCTTGCCGTCCTTCAGTACCACGATGTCGTACCGGCCTGAAACAATGCCCAGCGAGTAGTATTCGCCCTTGGCATTCGTCTTCAGCTCGTACTTGCGCCCATTTTCCTTGTTGGTGAATTGCAGCACCGCGCCGGCAACCGGTTCGCCCTTAGTGTCGTGCAGGTAGCCCTTCACAGACGTGTTTTGTCCCCAGACGGCCGGGACCGACAACACCGCCATCACCGCGGCTAATACGCACAGAATAATTCTGCGTTTCATGGCACATCTCCCGTTATGAATTGCGCGGCATCCGTTTCGTAAGCGATGGGATCGCGCGCGCCGGCCGCTTCGAACGCGCGCCGCCGCAATACGCAGCTTTCGCACACCCCGCACGCCCGGTCTTCCCGGCTGTAGCAACTCCACGTTAAATCGAAGGGCGCGCCCAATTCAAGGCCGAGCGTCACAATCTCCGCTTTCCGCATCCCGATCAGCGGGGTCACGATTTCGATCTTCCCTTCCCGGGTCCCGGCCCGGATCACCTGGTTGAACGCCCGATAATACGCCGGCCGGCAATCCGGATACCCCGAGCTGTCCTGCTCCACCGCCCCAATGATGATCTTTTCCGCCCCCAGCACTTCCGCCCAGCTCACCGCCGCCGCCAGAAAGTGCGCATTGCGAAACGGCACATACGTAATCGGAACCTCGCTGCCAGACTGTCCTTCCCTACCGCCTATATCTCTGCGGTTGTCATCCTGAGCGAGCGCGGCCGATTTTGCCGCGCGAGCATCTGTCATCCTGAGCGAGCGCGGCGCGCTTTTCGCCGCGCGAGTCGAAGGACCCCTACTCCCACCCGCACCTTCCGGGTCGCGACCCTCAAACTCTCCCGCCGCCCGCGGCACCGCCAGCGAACGATCCGTCAGCGCCGATCCCCCAATCTGCCGCAGCGCTTCGTTCCGGATCACCATCCGCCGCTCGATCCCCAGACGCTGGCACACTTCTTCAAACGCCCGCCGCTCGCGCTCTTCCGTCCGCTGGCCGTACATGACGTGCAGCGCCGCTGCGTCATAATCGCGCGCCGCCAATGCCGCGCACACACACGAATCCATCCCGCCGCTCAGCAACACCACCACTTTCACGCGCGCTGGTCCGTCATTTTTCATTCTGACTTCTTCATTCTTAATTCACACCCCTTTTGTTTCCGGCGCCCAGATGAACTTGTGGATCTGCAGCCCCAGGCGCACGTTCAGCCCGTCGGCCACCATCCAGTCCGCCAGCGCGCGCGGATCCAGCAGGCACTGCGACGCGTCCCGCTCCCCGCCGGCGTCCTTGCGGAATGCCGGGGAGAAGATCGCGCCCGCCACCATGCTCGCCAACCCGTGTTGCCGCACAAATTCCCGCGCGAACTCATAATCCTCGCGCGAGGCCAGCACAAACTTCACCTCGTCGCCCCGGTTCAGCGTCGCCAGGTTCGCCATGTCAAACCTGCCGCCTTCTCCGGACCCGGGGCATTTCACGTCCACGATCTTATGCACCGCGCGCGGCACCGCGGCCAGCGGACGCTCGCCGCTGGTCTCCAGTAACACCGTGTAGCCGCCATCCAACAATGTTTGCATGAAGGGAACAAGCTCGCGCTCCTGCAGCATCGGCTCTCCCCCGGTAATCTCCACCAACCCGGAGCCGGCCAGCCGGCGCACCTCGCCTTCCACCTCCTCCGCCGACATCTTCCTTCCGCCGGTGAAGGTGTATTCGCTGTCGCACCACGTGCAGCGCAGGTTGCACCCCGTCAGGCGCACAAAGGTGCACGGCAGCCCGGCAAACGAGCTCTCCCCCTGGATGGAGCGGTAGATTTCCGTGATCTGCATGAGTAACTCAGTACTTCAGTACCTGAGTACCTGAGAAAGAGGAGTTTCTACAACCTCGCGGCGCGCTGCAGGTACCAGGTACTCAGGTACTTAGGTACTCGGGTAGTTCAGAAACTCGCAACTATTCAAAGTAGGTTGCCGTGGTCGTATCCGTCTCCCAGATCTTCACCTGCTTCACCTGCACGCGCCCGCCCGTCGCCTGCTTCAAGTGCGACGTGGCCTCCTGGTAGAAGTACCGTGCCATGTTCTCGGCCGATGGGTTTTGCTGCCGGAACGGCTCGATGTCGTTGAGGAACTGGTGATCGAGCCGGTCGATAATCTGGTTCATCGCCTGCTTCAAGTCCTTGAAATCGTACAGCAGTCCGATGCCGTCGAGCTCTTCGCCCGCCAGCGTGATGCAGACCTTGTAGTTGTGCCCGTGCGGATTCTCGCACTTGCCGCGATACCCGCGCAGCGCGTGCCCCGCCGCAAACGAATCTTCCACGCTGATCTCAAACATGCCTTTTCTATTGTACCGTTAACGGCTGTCATCCTGTCGTGGTTGCCCCACCCTTATCTCGCCCGGGGTTGGCGAGATAGGGTGGGGTTTTTCTCAATCGACAATGTCTTCTGCTGGAAACTGACAACTCCCAACTGCTTCTTAACCCTCCGTCTCCGCCGCTACCTGCTGCTGAGCTTCGCCCCGCCTGGTGTAGCCGATCACGGTGATCGCACCCAGCGCGACGGCGGCTGCCAGGAACAAGTGGCGGACGCCCAGCCTCTGCGCCAGCCATCCCGAGAGCAGCAGTCCCGTCACCTGCGCCACCGAAATCAGCGACATAAAGCTGCTGCTGACGCGCCCGATCAGCGCGTGCGGCGTCTCCTGTTGCATCAGCGTCTGCGCCGGCACGATCACGAACGAAATCGCCAGCCCCAGGCCGAACAGGCTCGCCGCCGCCATGGGTATATTGGCGAACGCCCTCAGCAATCCCGTCGAAAACCCCAGCGCCAGCAGCCCCACCAGCGCCAGCGGCAGCATGTACGCGACCATCACAAACGTCACCTGCACCGCGTTTCCATGCCAGCGGAACATGATCAGGCTGATCACCCCGAACAGCGCCAGGAAATCGCCGAAGACGGAGACGAACTGCGCCAGCCACAGCTTGCGGAAATCGGGCTGTTGCAAGATGGCGCGCAAACTCGGTTATGCTGCGGCTGCCACGTCTGGGAATCTCGCGGTTGGACTGCTCTACCAATTACTCTTCGGTTGGAACCATTGTACTTCGCTTATCCGCCGCACAGTGGCCTCACGCAGAATCTCCTTGGGATGAATGCGTCCACGCAGCCGTGGCACACGCGTGCGGCACGCGCGGTGTGGCACACGCGCCCTCGCGTGTGCGAAATCGACAATCGACATCGGAAATGCTTCCGTAGGCCCCTCTATGACGAGGTCGGCTCTGTCAAGGGCTCCCTAGGACGCACCACCAGGCGCAGGCGGGAGGAGTTTTTTTTCCTCTTCCCCAGAAGGTGTGGAAGCGCCGGGCTCTGTGCTTTGGTGGAAGCGCCGGGCTTTAGCCCGGCGAAAAAGTGCACAAAAAACCAGGGCTTCAGCCCTGGCCAGCCCAACGGAAATTTCGACCGCGTCCGTGCAATCAACAATCGACAATGCTTCCGTAGGCCCGTGTGCGAAATCGACAATCGGCAATCGGCAATGCTTCACTCCGTGTTTTAGAATGACCGTAGACTTCCCGTGCGCCGCTCCATCACATTCGCGCTCACTCTCCTGGGTCTCTTCGACTCCCTTTACCTGCTCTGGGTCTACGCCTCGCCTTCCCAGCCGATGGTCTGCCTGGGCGGCGGCTGCGACCAGGTCCGCGCCAGCCGCTTTGCCCACATCGCCGGAGTTCCGACTCCCCTGTTCGGCGTGGTCATGTACGTCACCCTTGCGCTTCTCATCTTCGCCGAACCGCTGGTAGCGCCTGCAACCGGCGCGCTGCTGCGCCGCGCCGTTAGCGTCATCGCCGCCCTGGGCGTAATCGCCTCCGCCGCGCTGACCGCGATTGAAGCCTTCGTCATCCACGCCTGGTGCACCTGGTGCGTAGTGCAGGCCATCGCTGTCACGCTCATCTTTATTCTTTCCCTCACGCTGTTGGGCTCGCGCTTCGACGACCGCGCCCGCTCCCGCGCCGCCTTCTGGCGTCACGCGCTGGTGCTGGTGCTGGCCATCGTCGTCGGCTCTCGCGCCTTCACCTGGCTCCAGCGCCGCGAGCAAGCCCCCGTCGAGGCCGCCGCGCCCAGCGCCGCCGATGTTGCCTCCCGCCTGGTGCGTCCTGACAGCCACAGTACCGGCAATCCTCAAGCTCCCGTCACGCTGGTCGAATTCGCCGACCTGCAGTGTCCGTCGTGTGTCGCCGCCGAGCCCGAGATGCGCGAATTGCGCCGGCTTTACCGCGACCGCGTGCGCTTCGTCTTCCGTCAATTCCCCCTGGAACAGATCCACGTCTATTCCCTCAAGGCCGCCGAGGCCAGCGAGTGCGCCGCCCAGCAGGGAAAGTTTTGGCAGTCGCTGGATCGCTTCTATTCCGCCAACGGGGACCTCAAGGACGAATCGCTGCTGCGCTACGCCGCAGAGCTTGGTCTGGATACCGCGATGTTCAAGTCCTGCCTTAGCAGCGGCGCGACCCGGGCGGTCATTCGGCGTGACCGCGAGGATGGCCGCGCCCTCGGTGTTCGCGGCACGCCGACGTTTTTTCTCGCCAACCAGCGCATCATGGGCGCGCCCGAAATGGCCCAATTCCAGCAGATGCTGAACCGGGCGCTCGCTTCCTCATCCGCTTCTACACAGGTTGCGGCCGCTCCGGCGCCCGCCTCTGCCCCGCGCGGATCTTCGAGCAAGCCTGCGCAACAACAGCAAGCATCATCTTCGCCTGTCAACGCCGCATTCGGCGCCGCGTCCAATCCCTTCCTCAACGTCGCCGGCAGCTCCACCGATTGCTCCGAAGACGCCCCCCAGGGACCTGAACCGGCGATGATCCACACCGCGGAAGCGGAGAAGCTGTTCCACAGCGGCGCCGTCTTCGTGGACGTCCGCTCGTCCGACGACTTTCGCGCCGCTCGCATACCAGGCGCGGTCAATATTCCCCTGCTCGAAGCGCAGCGCCGCGCCACCGAGCTGCCGCGCGACAAAACCATCGTCCTCTACGAAGGTGGAACCGGAGGCAGTGCCGATGTCTGCGCCGCCAGCCGCGCCGTCGGCCGCGTCCTGCTGAGCCGCGGCTACAACAAGGTCGTCATCTACCAGGACGGCCTCGCCGGCTGGCAAAAACTATCGCTGCCCACCGCCCGCTGATCCGAGCGCCCCCGCCGAGCCTTCTGAACAAGTGTAATTGTTTGGTTTGTAGGCCCCGGCGAGCCTGCTCAACAAAATTGTATTGTCTGGTTTGTAGGCCCCGGCGCCCTCGCCGGGGCTGTCCTCGACCATACCGAAATCTATGTGGCGCGGGCGCCCTCGCCCGCGACTGCCGACGCAAAGCCCTCTTCCAATCCAATCGACAATCAGCAATGTGGTTGCCCCCTAGCCGAGGGTCAACTCACCTGCGCGGCGCCGACCGCGGCCACCAAGGCCCACCGCGACTTCGCCTTACCTGAAGCCTGCACCCTGCAGCCTGGCGCCTGCTATTGCGCCGGGCGTTTCTGCAATCCGCTCGACCGCGCCGCCACCGGACGCATCGTCAACGGCTGCGCCAGCTTGTACTTGAGCTGCGTCTCCGCCGGGATGCCCTTCTTCTTTCCCGTCAGCACCTGCGCGCCCGCTCCGGCGCCGCCGCCTACGAGTGCGCCGATGGCCGCGCCCTTACCGCCGCCGAATATGGCGCCCAGCACCGCGCCCACCGCCGCCCCGCCGCCAACATACTTCGCGGTACGCGTGTTGGCGCCCAGGCCGCCGCCGCCGGTGCTTTTTCCGCCACCCGCCGCCAGGTTGTAGCGCCTGCCGTTCACGGTCACCGAGCGCAAATCGAGCAGCGTGTCCTTGCCATTATCGGTCGGCACGGCCACCAGCCGCGCGCGGCTGCCCCGTGGAATGGCGATGGCGCCGGAGGTGCCCGGCACATCGTCGCTGACGGTCGCCGTGTACGCCGCCCCGGCCGTGGGATGCGCCGGAATCGCCGTGTCGGTGCGCACCTTGATTTCCGTGCCTTCCCCGAGCGTGCGTGTCTGCGCCCACGCCGCCAGCCCCGCCAGCAGCAGAAATATGGTTAGAAATCGCATGTGCCTCATGGTGCCTCCCAAATTACACGAGTGGTGCAGTTACGAAGATGCGGCAGCGGAGAAGCGGGTGGGCTGAAATTGGCAAAACCCCGCACCTACCGACGGCGATTGCCTCGTTTCATTTTGGAACCGCGGGGGCCAATAGTCTGCTGCTTTTCGTTGGCAGTATCGGCGACCCGGTTCATCATTTTCATAGGTATTACGGCTGCGACATCCTTGTGATAATGCGTGATGATCGTCGGCTCATTGCGAAAAGCAGCCTTGTTCCAGATCTCAGTGAACTGGAGCCGCAAATCCGTGCTTGAGACACGCTCCAACCGCTCGATGTCGAGTTCGTCAAGTCCCGCCGCCACAGCGACGCGATTTTACAATATTGCAAACATTTATAAGCTTTATATCTTGCAAATGTTATGAAACATTTGTAACATCTACGCAACGCATTGTACCGATTGCCGATGCGCCCCAACATATGGTAGTTACCCCCGGGCTATCGACAACGTCGGTGCTGGAATCTAGAGTTCCGAGGTTCATATGATTCGACGAAGCGAAATCATGCCGGCCGCTCTTGAGCACTCGCTGCTTGCGGCACGCATTCTGGCCGGCCTCAATGAATTAGAAGCCAATCGCCGCACCGCCTTCGGTGAATCAGCGCTCGATAGTGCGGTTGAGTTCTTTGATTCGATACTTCAGGGAAACAGTTACACGCGTAATCGAGAAGTTGCGGAACGATCCTACGAGTGCGCCCTGGCATTCGGCGAAGCCATTGAAGTCATCGACAAACTGCAAGTGACGCCCGATGAGAAAAGTGAGCCGGCTAGGTTCGTGCAGGTGTTGCATGACAAAGCACTAAATATCCGCAGGCAACAGGGGGGGGACCTAAACGACTTGAAAGTACTTGCGAGTTTCTTTCAAGTCCTGCGCGATATTGCTCTTGTTGGTGACGCACAGATTTATGAGCGTGTTAGTTACGGAGAATAGGCGCTGATTGAGATCGATCGACGCGGACACATACTCGCAAGCTGTTATTGAAAGAGTCTTTGCTTTGCGTCAACTCCTCGAGGAGTACGATGCAAAGCTGCCTAAGGGAACCTCGTCAAGCTTCCGTGTTGGCATAAAACTCCTGCTCGATTCCGTCGAGGAAGCACACCTCGACTGGTTTACATACGTTCAATCCAGTTTTGCCTTAAACACGTCAGTACGCGATGACCACATTCGGGCACAATCGAAGATAGCCCTACGTATTCTCAAGAATGTCCATTGGCGCCTCTTGCCCTACCTTGAAGCTGCGGCTCAACCCAATAAATACCTACTCCTCCCTAGTGTTGAGGCGGCCGTTGCAGCGTTTACCGGCAATCATAATGTTGAACTCACGTTATTACCGAGTTTTGAGTACATGTACAGCTTCACAGGAATCCGGCGCTTCCCGGCGGTTTACCTTTTACAGCTGCCCTATGTGGATACGACTAAACAAAAGGCGCGCATCGACGCTGCAAACCAACTGCCGCAGGATGTTGCATTTGTATCATTCCCAGCATTGGACAAGAGTTCTGCGCTCAATTTAGCGGTAGCCTCACATGAACTCGGGCACTTAGTAGATTACGTACTCGGCATCTATAAGAAAATTCTCCCTCTCACACTTGATCAACCTACTTTCGACAGCGCAGTTCAGCAGGAAGTCCAGCTCAAAACTCCCACGGGCGCGAAACCAGACCCGAAGATGGTGCAACAAGTTGAGAATAGGTACTTCCAAACCTGTAACAAGATGCTCGAGAGCTGGTTGATGGAAATCATTGCAGACGTATTGGCAATCCGTGCGCTTGGGCCGGCTTACCTTTTCTCGTTCATGGAATTCTTTGCGGTGGTTGCTGCTGAGAATACGCACGACACGGAGCACCCCGCACCAGCAAAAAGACTTCTGATGCTTTTTAGCGAACTGAAAGACATGCACTACTTTGACGTCAAAACCGGGATTCTAGGGCACCTTACGGCTGTTAGGTCAAATGTGCAAAGCGAGGCCGGTGTGACGTCGTACACCCGTGAGGCCCTTGTCGTGAATGCAACTGTCGAAAGCAACATGTCGGGAATCTTAGTTCCCATTCGAAATATCATTGGTTCGCATTCGTTTACGGCAGAGGAATACGACAAAGAGGTTCCCCCACTCGTGGATAAGCTCATCGCCGGGATAGCTCCCATTGAAATTCCCGGCACAGGAGGGTCGATCATTGGGGCGTCGTCGGTGGCGATCCTAAATGCTGGTTGGCACGTTAAGAAAACACATTCAGCGAAGTTCCTCGATCTATTCAAAACCAATGTACCAGTACCGCAGAGGTGGCAAACATTGGACCAGCTGATCTTGAAGGCAATCGAGTCGGCATATGTCGTCGGGACTTTTAAGGGAACGTGGTAATGAACATTCTTCCAAAAGGCGCCGTGCTGACGCGGGACACTCTGGTGAAGCGCATCGGCTCCGGTAACATTGTCATCTCACCACTCCTTGAGGACGACCAAATCGGGGATGGCTCCGTCGATGTAAGGCTTGGGACGCAGTTCATAGTAAATGAACGGCCGCAACTCGGTGAGCTAGATCCGGCAAAAATTACTTCAGAGGATATTCGGCGATATCAGCAGATGATTGTAGTGCCGTTCGACCAGAAGTTCACGTTGCATTCGGGTAGCTTTTCGTTGGGATGCACCTTCGAGTTTATCTCTTTGCCCACTGACGTGGCCGGATTCGTCTTAAGCCGTTCTCGTTACGGTCGCGCCGGATTATTGATTGCGACTGCTACTTATGTTCATCCGGGATGGAAAGGCTGCCTGACGTTGGAACTGGAGAACCTCGGAGAGGTGCCGATCGGATTGCGGCCCGGTTCAAGAGTTGGACAACTTGTCCTACTTCGAGCAGAACCCATTTCAGAGACACGGGTGAAAAGTATCCCCGTAGGACCTACCTTTACTAGCCTAGAAGAAGATCCTCGATGGAACCGTTTCACCCGTAAGCATTAGTCGGCTCCTACTGAATCAGCGGCGGCTCCCCGTTGTCCACTTCTTCCTTCGGAATCACCACCGCCGCCGCCACCTTGTCGTCGGAATCCAGTTGCAGCAAGCGCACGCCCTGGGTCGAGCGCCCGGCTTCGCGGATCTGGTTGGTGGCGATGCGGATGATCTTGCCGTACTGCGAAATCACCATCGCCTCGCTCTGGTCGCTGACCAGCAGAATTCCCACCACCTTGCCGTTCCGCGACACGGTCTTGACGTTGATCACGCCCTTCCCGCCGCGCGTTTGCAGGCGGTACTCGTCCACGCCGGTGCGCTTGCCGTAGCCCATTTCCGTGATCGACAGGATCAGGTTGGCCGTGGGTTCGGCTTCCCCACTCTCGTCCTTGCCGTTTTTCTTTCCGCCATTCACCCGCGCCTCGCTCTTCGGCGTTACCGCCATGCCGACAATGTAATCGCCCTTGTCCATGTCCATGCCGCGCACGCCGTACGCCGGACGTCCCATCGTCCGCACGTCTTCTTCGCCGAAGCGGATCGCCATGCCCTCGTGCGACGCCAGGAAGATGATCTGGAAACCGTCGGTCACCGCCGCCGCCACCAGTTCATCGCCCTTGTCAATGCCGATGGCGATGATGCCGCGCGACATCACGTTGCTGAAGTCCTTCAGCGCCGTCTTCTTCACCGTGCCGTTCCGCGTGGCAAAGAAGATGTGCTTGCCTTCTTCCTCCAGGTCGCGCACCGGCACAATCGTCCGCACGCTCTCGCCCGGCTGCAGCGCCACCAGGTTGCCGATGTGCTTGCCCTTGCCGGCGGCGCCCACGTCGGGCACTTCGTACACCTTCAGCCAGTACACCCGGCCGGCGCTGGTGAAGATCAGCAGGTAGGCGTGGGTGGAGGCAATGAACAAACGCTCGACGAAATCCTCCTCCCGCGTCTTCATCCCGGTGCGACCCATGCCGCCGCGGCGTTGCGAGCGGTAGATCGTAATCGGCGTGCGCTTCAGGTACCCGCTGTGCGACACCGTGACCACCACCTGCTCGTCCACGATCAGGTCTTCGAGCTGGATTTCGGCGGCCTCGTCCACGATCTGCGTGCGCCGCTCGTCGCCGAATTTTTTCTTGACCTCCTCCATCTCCTTCACGATCACCCCGCGCAGCTTCTTCTCCGACGCGAGAATCGTTTCGTACTCCCCAATCCGATCGCGGACTTCCTTCAGCTCGTTCACCACTTCGTCGATGGAGAGCCGCGTCAGGCGGTGCAATTGCAGTTCCAGGATGGCGTCGGCCTGCTTGGCGTCGAAGCCCCTCTCCGGCTTGTTGCGCCCCACCGACACACTCGACTTCTTGCCGCTGACGTCGACCTCGATCGCCTTGCCGCCGAAGTACGCCACCAGGTTCTCGCGCGCCTCGGTGCGGTTGCCGCTGCCGCGGATGATCGCGATCACGTTGTCCAGTTGGTCAATCGCCAGCTGGTAGCCTTCCAGGATGTGCTCGCGGTCTTTCGCTTTGCCCAGCAAGTACGCGGTGCGCCGCCGTACCACGTCGATGCGGTGATCGATGAAGTGCTGGATCGCCTGCACCAGCCCCATCTCCTTCGGTTGTCCGTTGACCACCGCCAGGAAGATCATGCTGAAGCTTTCCTGCATCTGGGTGTGCTTGTGGAGCTGGTTGAGCACGATCTGCGGCTCGGCGCCGCGCTTCAGTTCGACCACGATGCGCATGCCATCGCGATCGCTTTCGTCGCGGATGTCGCTGACGTCGTCAATGCTTTTGTTGTTGACGAGTTCGGCGATGCGCTCGACCAGCCGCGCCTTGTTCACCTGGTACGGAATCTCGGTGATGATGATCGCCTGCCGTTCCTTCGTGATGTTCTCGATCGCCGCCTTGGCGCGCATCATGAACCGCCCGCGCCCTGTCTTGTACGCCTCCGCAATTCCCGCGCGCCCGTGAATGAACGCGCCCGTGGGGAAGTCGGGCCCCTTGACGATTTGCAGAATTTCCGCCAACTGCGCCGTCGGCTTGTTCACCAGCGTGATGGTGGCGTCCACGATTTCGGTGAGATTGTGCGGCGGGATTTTCGTCGCCATGCCGACGGCGATTCCATCGGAGCCATTCACCAGCAGGTTCGGTATCATGGTCGGCAGCACAACCGGCTCGACGGTGGTTTCGTCGAAGTTAGGCACGAAATCGACGGCATCCTTGTCAATGTCGGCCAGCATCTCTTCGGCGATCTCTGTCATGCGGCACTCGGTGTACCGGTACGCCGCTGCCGGGTCCCCGTCCACCGAACCGAAGTTGCCCTGTCCGTCCACTAGCCGGTAGCGCATGTTCCATGGTTGCGCCAGTCGCACCAGTGCGTCGTAAACGGCGCCATCGCCATGCGGGTGGTACTTCTTCAGCAGTTCGCCAACGACACCTGCGCACTTCACAGTCTTGCGGTTGTGAAACATTCCCATGTCGTGCATCGCGTACAGAATGCGGCGATGCACCGGCTTCAGCCCATCGCGAATGTCGGGCAGCGCGCGCCCGATGATCACCGACATCGCGTAGTCGAGATACGACCGCCGCATCTCCTCTTCAATGTTGATCGGCTGGATGTTGCTCGGACCTTGCGGCCCGCCGCCGTCCGGTGCTAGGGGAAGTTGGGGATTCTGTTCGTCTGCCATGATTTAGTTCTCAGCTTTCAGCTTTCACCTTCAGCCTGTGTGGCACGGGTCTTCGACCCGTGTTTTCGCAGGGGATGGAAAACGTGGGTCAGAGACCCGCGCCACATAAGCTAACCTTCTTAATTTACAGGAAGTTACGCCCAAGAAGAGCACTGCTCATTATAGCAGAAATACCGCCTCGATGGGATGCGGTTGCCCCACCCTTATGTCGCCTGGGGGAGCCTGCCCCGAAGCGCAGCGAGGGGGCGACATAGGGTGGGGATTTTCCTATCGCACAACCTAATCCATCTTCACCCACGCCGGCACGCTGAACTCCACCCCGCGATCGTCATTCGCCTTGATCGTCGCCTTCAAATTCAGCTCCGCCAGCGGAATCTTGTGCGCCACAAACGCGCCCAGGTCGTACAGCGTTGGTCCCACGATGGCATAGTTCTTGACCTCTTGCTCGTGGCCGTCGAGGTACACCAGCACCACCGGAATCTGCTCCCGCGCATCTGCCGGAGACGGATCTTCCTCTGCCGCGACTGCCGGCTGGCGCCCGTAGCGGGACGAATCGGCGCCCGCGCTCGGGGCACGCTCGGTGGTGGGGCGATGTTCGAAGATCGTAGGCGCTGGCGGATCCGGTTCCGCTTCCGCCTCCGGATCAGGTTCGGCTGCCACCGCCACCGGATACGCATAAGGCACGTAAATCGGGTAATAGGCGCCCGCGTAGTTATTGTGATGCCGCTTTGGGCGCAGGTTCACCGGCCCGCTATTGTGCGCGCCGGGAAAGTAAAACCCGCTGGTAAAGCGGGTGGGCGTGCAGCCCGTGCCGGAACACGGTCTCGAGTAGCCGTTTGGGCCCAGCGAGGTTACGCTGGCCGGAGGTCCGGGATTAAAGCTCCGCCACGGCGCCATTGAAGTCACCGACGCCGGTACTCCCCGCATCTGCCCCATCGCCGGCAACACCAGCGCCAGCGCGACCACTGCCGCTATGTACCATGCCCGCTTCATAGGTCTAGCATAGCCCCGCTGCTTCCATGCTGCACGCGCTCCGATTCATCCCCGTTCTTTTCGTATCAAATCGGAACCCGGCTGCTCTTACTCACAACTCAAACTCGTATGGTGCTCGTCTGGTGCCCCACATCTGCCCGCCTTTGGCAGATGTGGGTCGTCTCGGGTCTCGCGACTCATACAGGCCACCGGAGCGGCGGTCTTGCAACAGGAGGCCCACCGCCGCCCCGATGACCCGGCCCTTACCTCGGTAAACCCGCGCCGCCAGTGGAAGTTGTTGCCGCCATCCGTCCCCGAACCGGCGTCCTCGCCGTGTGCCGGGGATCATGCAAATTTAAGGTGCTGTCATCCTGAGCGAGGGCGCACGCCCGAGTCGAAGGACCCCTACGCGCTTCAGGAATTCACTTGCCGTTCACGAGGCATTTCAATCTGCACTCGCAAGTGATTCCCGGTGCCGGTGGCAGTGCCTACGTTACCCAATCCTCATCAGCCCCGCCACGCTGAACGCCGCGTGCGCCGCCAGGATCCCGGTCAGGATGCCTGTCACCAGGCTCCCGTACGAGGTTTCCAGCAGGTCGGCGAAGACTCCGGCGATGAACACGAAGGCGAACGGCAGCGACGCGACAAACAAATCGTAGCCGCCCAGGTGCGGCAGGGTGATTCCCAGCACGATCAACACACCGAAGGTCACGAGCGGCGCCGTCACCCCGAAGAACCGCGGCCGCTTCCATGACGCATATCCGATCAACGCTGCTGCCAGCGCCGCCAGCACTCCCGGCATGCGCAGGAAGAACACCGCCACCAGTTCGTAGGTCAGCTTGCGCCCGAGAAGCCGCGGCGCGAAGTCGGCCGCCCGCAATCCGCGTACGGCAGCCGCCATGGCGGGCACGTCAAAGCCATAAGCGGCCAATAGCAAGGCGAACGCCACCGCGCACGCCACCGCCACAATCGCCACTGCCGCCCCTGTTCGCTCCGGTACCAGGTACAGCAGGAACCCCAGCGCCAGCACTGCTACCGCGGCCAGCGCCACGTGCGATCCCACCGCCAGCGCCATCGCCAGCCCCAGCAGCCCGATCCGTTTCCAGTTCCACAGCACCACCTCGCGCGGTGCGTACAGCGTGTGCGACACGGCAATCGCCGTGAACACCATGCCGAATGCGCCCCACGCCGCCACGATCGCCGGTTGGATCGCTGCCGCCCGCATGATGATCGCCGGCGAAAAAGCGTACAGCGCGAGCGCAATGTATCCGCCCGCATTGCCGTACAGCCGCCGCGCCACGTACCACAGCGACGCCCCCAGCAGCACGCCGATGGCGATGAACGGCAGCCGCGCGCGCCACCGCCACGACCGCGGATGCGGATAGAAGAACGGGGTAGCCCCCGGAAACGGTGTGACGCGGGGCTGTGTGGCACGGGTCTCCGACCCGTGAGTGTCTAACCCCTCCCCAATCCTGATCCCCGATCCAATCAACGGCGTCGCCGCCAGCACCGGGATCACCGGCGACCGCGCCGCTTCTGCCGCGAATACGTGCTGGTGAAACAGCGCTTGTCCGCGCTCGATTTGCGCCAGCTCCATCGCGCGCATCGGTGAGTGCACCGCCAGCCACAAGCATTGCGCCAGAAACGCAGCCAGCAGCACGCCGGCAATGATCTGGGGAATTCCCACCGGCGAGCCCAGAATGACCACGTACTCGCGCCTTCGCCCTGCTGCGGCGGCTGTGGTCTCGGTGTCAGCAACGGGCGCGGTGGATGGGCCGGAGGACATGCGCTACTTTTCTATCACGCTCCACAGCGCCGGAGGCGCGGAATTCGTAGATGCAATGCCAGGACCGACAGTTAAACCACTCCGAAGAATGCCTCCACGTCCGCCATCTGTGTCGTCCTGCGATATTTCGGCAAGCTCTCCAGGAATACCTTGCCGTACTGCTTCTTCAAGATCCGGTTATCCATCAGCGCCAGCAGGCCGCGATCGTGCAGCGACCGGATCAGCCGCCCGAAGCCCTGCTTCAGCGCGATCACCGCCGCCGGCACCTGGTACTCGAAGAACGCGTTCCCGCCGGCGGCATCAATCGCCCGGATGCGCGCCGCCACCACCGGATCGTTCGGCACCGCGAACGGCAGCCGGTCGATGATCACGCAGCTCAACTGCTCGCCCTGCACGTCCACGCCCTGCCAGAACGACGCCGTCGCGAACAGCACCGCGTTCGGCGTGGCCCGGAACTTCTCCAGCAGCGCGTTCTTCGGCGCCTGCCCCTGGATCATCACCGGGTACGCCAGCTCGCTCAGCAGCCGCTCGTGGATTTCGTGCATCTGCGCGTAGCTGGTGAACAGGCAGAACGCGCGCCCCTGCGTGATCTCCAGCAGGCGCCGGATGCGCTCCGCCGCCTTCGCCGTGAACTCCGGCATGCGCGGATCGGGCAGGTCCGGCGGGATGTACAGCATCGCCTGCGACTCGTAATCGAAGTGCGACGGCACCACCAGCTCGCGCGCGTTCTCCAGCCCCAGCCGCTTGCGCGCGTATTCGAACCCGTTGCTCACCGCCAGCGTCGCCGACGTCAGCACCGACGTTTCCAGTTTGTCGAACAGGTACTGGCGCAGGATTTGCGACACATCAATCGGCGTCGCTTGCAGAAATACGTGCTGGCGACCTTGAGTGGAGCGCGCACTCGGTTGCCCCACCCTTATCGCCTCCCGGTTTTGGAGGCGATAGGGTGGGGATTTTTCCTT
>CAVXCR010000012.1:0-230246 GCA_963760265.1 Terriglobia bacterium | reverse complement strand
CGGCCCGACGCCGCCGGTATGGCAGTCGGAGCAGTTGACGGCGGTCAGGTCACCCAGGTCAACCGGGTGCTTGAACGCCATGCCCTGGGTGCTGCCGTAGACGGGCTGCCCGCTCTCCACTTCCGCGATCACGGTGTGACAAGTATCGCAGTTTTTCGTGAGCGCCTTGCCGTCGCCCGCGCTGACATGGTCGCCATCGTGGCAGCGGAAGCATCCGGAGGAAAGAAAGTGCCCGATATTGTTGGGGTGCACGCGCCAGTCCACCTTCATCTCGGGGAACATCGTGGTCTTGAAGATGCGCTGCGCCTCCGCAATGGCGTTGCGGATCTCCAGTTCCCTGCTCTTGGTCAGCGCCGGATATTTTTCGTTATAGAACTTTTCCAGGCCGGTGGCGATCGCCTGCAACGCCTCAGGCGTAGTGTTGTATTTGGCGCTGAGCACTTCCACCGCCTGCTGCTTGATGAAGGGCAACGTCGGATCGATCCGTCTGGCAACCAGGGACTCGTCCACGGAGTGGTCCGGCGAGGGATAGATGTGCGTCGGACGGTTGTGGCAGTCCACGCAGTCCATGCGCCGCCTGGGCATGCTGGCAATCTGTTCCGGCTTGAGCGGGTTGTCCTTCGACTGGTAGACGGTGACGCGCCCGCTCTGGTCCTTCACCTGCACCCACGGAATCACCTGTCGCTCCTTGTCGCTGGCGATGTAGGTGATCTGGTTGGCGATGTTCATGTGCCAGTGAATGCCGGAAGGCGCGCCGGTGGTGGGATCGCCGCCGCCGGTGTTGATCAGCATGCGGATCTGCCGCGGCGTGTTCTTCTCGTCGCTGCCGTAGTGATAGAACACCTTCAACTGCGCGCCGTAAAACTTGCGCGGCCAGTGACACTGCTCGCAGGTTTCCTGCGCCGGGCGCAGGCTTTGCACCGGCGTCGGGATCGGCTTGGGATACTTGTGGAAGATGACGGAGTACACCTGGTAGGCGCCCGAAAGTTTGGAGCGCACGTACCATCCGGCGCCGGGGCCGACGTGGCAATCCACGCAGCGCACGCGCGCGTGCGGCGACTGGCTGTAGGCGACGAACTCGGGGTTCATGACGGTGTGGCAAAGCTGGCCGCAGAACTGGACCGAGTCGGTGAACTCGTAGGCGCGGTAGCTGCCGGCCGCGCTGAGCGCGACGAACACGATGGCGAACGTGACGAAGAAGGCAAACGCGCTGCGTTGATGGGGATCGTTCAAGTCAATCCGTGGATAACGCGCCATCGAGGGCGCCTGCGTACGGCGGCGTGAGCGCTCTGCCCACATGCCCACCGGGATCAGCAGCAATCCCAGGATCATGAACGCGGGGATGATCATGTACGCGAAGATGCCGATGTAAGGACTAGGCCGGGCGGAGATGTAATCAATAAAAATGAGGAATGCGATGTTGGCCGCGCTGATGAGGGCCAGCGCCACGCCGATCAGGCTGATCGGATTTCGGAACAGGCCCGGCGGGCCGTTATTCGGGGAGGCGGGCGAGGCTACGGCATCGGGGGGCTGATCGGCCATCCAAAATCCTCCTGGATTTCCTGCGGCGGTGCTGCACCGGCTGCGGCTGCGCCGGTGAAAAAAGCAACCGCGCAGCTTACGTCAAGTGTAATCCGCTGACAAACGATGGCCTGTGGTGCAAGTCACAATCGCGTGTGACCTGTGCCACAGGCCATACCTGCCCGCCGGTCGGCATCCTGGAGTCTTCAAGGGCGCGGGCCGACCGACCACTTGTCCTCCGACTGTTCCGGCACCGGCTCGGGCGCGCCGCTCTCCGCCGCCGCGGCATCCACGGACCGGCGGACGGTTTCGCTGTCGAGGCCGTGCTCGTCCTGGTAGTGCTCCACCGAGATGCGGCCGTCGTACCACGCCCAATTCATCGGGTAGACGTCGGGGTCGAAGAACACCTGGTAGAAGTGCCAGACCAGGATGGCCAAGGTGGCCAGGACAGCCTCGTAGAAGTGGATGGCGGTGGCGATATCCAGCCACCACCGGGGAAACAGGTGTCCGACCTGCACCTTGAACCACAGCGCCAGACCGGTGCTGGCCATTACGACGGTGCCCCAGACCAGCGCCCAGTACTCGGCCTTCTCGGCATAGTTGAAGCGCTTGAACTGCGGCTTGGGAACGTTAAAGCCGAGGTAGTGGCGCATGGTGTCGCGCGCGTCGAGCGCGTCCTTGGGTTCGGGAAGCATGCTGAACATGAGCTGCCGGCCCGCGGGACTGAGGATCAAGTACGCGACGTGGTACAGGCCCACGGCGATCAGCACACCGCCGGCGGTGCGGTGCAGAATGCCGCGTAGGGTTTCGTTCAGGCTCAGCAACGAGGCGAACCACGACTCCGGATACTTCAGCGCGAACCCGGTCAGCACCAGGACGAAGAAGCTAATCAGCAGCGTCAGGTGCTGCGCCCGCTGATTCATGTCCATGCGGCGCACGATGCGGCGGTGGGCGTCACGGCGGAGCAGGGCCTTGCGCCGCCAGATAATCAGGTTGTGCAGCAGCATGGCCCCGATGGTGAAGAAAATCAGCGTCAGGTACGTGCGGCGGATCCAGCGCACCGCCACGCTGCCGATATCGGCCGAGAGTGGCGCGTTGATGTGCACCTTCCCCTGGAGAAACTTGTCGCTGATACCGGGGTGGCACTGGCCGCAGGTGGCCTTCAGATTGGCGTGGTTGACCTTCGACCTGGGATCCGACGAAGGCAGAATATTGTGCGAGCCATGGCAACTGGCGCAGTTGGCTACCACCGTGGACCCGCTCTCCGAGGCCAGGCCGTGGTAGCTCGCCAGGTACGTACTTTCCCGTCGCGCCGGCATGCCGAATTCGCTCGCCAGGCGCACGCTCTCATGGCAGCGCCCGCAGGTATACCGGGAGATGTTCTGCGCGCTGACCGAGGAAGCGGGGTTGCTGGGCGCCTTGATGGTGTGGATGCCGTGGCAATCGGTGCACACCGGCGCCTGCCAGTTGCCGCGGGTGACTGCCTGGCCGTGGATGCTGGCAATGTACTTCTGTTCCACTTCGGTGTGGCACTTGCCGCACGTAAAGGGAACGTTGGCCTTGAAGATCGAGGATTTCGGGTTGCTGCCCGCAAGAATTTCATGGCTGCCGTGACAATCGGTGCATACCGCCGCCTTGCTCTTGTCGCCTTCCTTGGCGATAGACAAGCCATGGACGCTCTGCTCGTAGTTGATGAACGGCTCGGCGGTCAGTCCGCTGGCTTCCATGACGAACTTCTGGCCGTGGCAGACGCCGCAGGTCGCCGGGATGTTCTTGCGATGCACCTTGGAGTTGGGATCGGTGACCGGCAGGAGCCGGTGCACGTTGCCGTGGCAGTCCTGGCAGCTCGCAGCCAGCTTGTCGCCGTTCTTCACCGCCTGCGCGTGGAAGCCGCGATTGTAGGCGGCATCCTCGTCGGCATGGCAGGTGGCGCATTTCGGCTTGGCGGGTGGCGTGTCGTGTGGCGCCGACTTGATGTCGGTGTGGCAGTCGGTGCAGGCGAACATCCCATGCGCCGAGCCTTTGAACTTCGCCTCGTCCACCGCCAGTGAAACCTGCTTTCCGTTCACTTCCTTGGTCATGCTCGCGTCGGCGTGGCAGGCGAGACATTCGGCGTCGGTGATTTTCGGCTGATTCGGCTGCTTCGCGGCCCCCGAAAGCGCGCTCAATAAGATGAGTATGAATGGCAGCGCGAGCGCAATCCGTGCACTGCTCGGTTTCAACATGCCGGGACCCTTCTCTCTGCGCGCCGGGTTACCGGTACGCGAACAGCATCGCGTAGATGATCCACACCACGATGCTGAAGCCGATGGACAACGCCACCCAGGCGAACACGCGAATGGTCTTCACCACGATGGCCGGTTGCGGATCCGCCAAATGCTGCTCCAGGCGGCCGCTGGCGACCAAGGCCTGGTACTCACGCGGCTTGTCCCGCTTCAATTCCGCCAGCGGCATGTGCCCGGTGAACACGGTGGTGTCCATGGGAAATTTTTCCGGCCGCAGGTGCGTGTTGAAGAAATGGACGGTGAAGATGAACCCGGTGGCGAGCAGCGCCTCGTCGCTGTGAATAATGGTGGCGACATTGATGAACGATCCCGGGATGAACCGGGTAAAGAAAACCGGGAACCACAGCGTCAACCCGGTGGAGCCGATGATGAACACGCCCCAGAACACGGCGAAGTAATCGAATTTTTCCCAGTACGTCCAGCGCCCGTACTGCGGCCGCGGCCCCTGCCCCACGAACCACTTCATGGTGCCGATGAACTCCCGCAGGTCCTGCTTCATGGGCAGCATCGAGTTGGGGCCCAGGATCAGGGCCTTCCACGATCCGTACTCGCGCTTCTTCAGCTTGAACAGATCGACGATGTGAGTGATGAACGCGCCGAACATGATCACCGCGGCGGTGCGGTGAATGAAGCCGGCGGTCTGGAATCCGCCCATCGTGCGCGACATGAACCGCGCCCAGCCGGTGTAGGAAAATTTCAGGGACAAGCCGGTCAACGCCAGGGTGATGAAGCTGACGATCATGCACGCGTGCAGCGCCCGGTGCAGGTGGGTGAAGCGGACGAATTCGCGGCGGTCGGGCGGCGCCTCCGGCCCCCATTCATCGCTGGCGATGACCGCGGCATCATGCGCGGCGCCGGCGTTCAGTGCCGCGGGTTTTGGCTCCGCCACGACGGTCTCGATCTGCTCCTTAACGGTTGCCATCGCGCTTCTCCTCCGCCGTTTTTTGTTCGGCGGCTTTCCGTGCCGCTTCCTCGGCGCGCAGTTCGCGGCGCATCTGGAAGGCGCGCGGCAGCCACAACAAGGTGTGCGCGCCGCCGATGACAAAGGTCCCGATCAGCAGCGAGGTCATCCCCCAGAACGTCCAGAACAGGTAGGGGTATTTCTTCGGATCATGGTGCGTGGCATGAGTCAGGTAGCCGGCGAACCGCCGCGTCGCGCCGGCGTGGCATTTCTGGCAGGTCTGCACGACGTTGGCGCGGCTCAGGTGCGACCGCGGATCGGTGACCTTCAGGATGTCGTGCGCACCGTGGCAGTCGTAGCACTTGGCGGTCTTGGTGTAGCCGAGCCGTGATACTTTGCCGTGGTAGGTGTCGAAGTAGGTCTTGGCGATCTCGGCGTGGCAGCGGCCGCACTTGTTCATGATCTCCAGCTTGAACTGGTCCTGGTCGGCGCGCTGGATGGCATGGGCGGTATGGCAGTCGCTGCACACCGGCAACGGCTTGTCGGTCCTGGTGACCGTGGCCGAATGCACGCTCTGCACGAACTGCTCCTGAATGCCGTGGTGGCACTGGCCGCAGGTCGCGGGAACGTTTTTTGGATTGACGGTCGACTCCGGATCCGACTTGGGCAGTTCGCGGTGTGCGGTGTGGCAACTGGTGCAGGTCGCCGTCACTGTGAGCCCGCTCATCAACAGGCCCTTGCCGTGAATGCTCTCCTGGTAATGCCGGATGATCTCGTGCTGCGTGCCGGTGTAGCGGACCGCCGCCTTCTTCCCCTCGCGGTGGCAGCGCGCGCACAGCGTGGGGATATTGGTGGGGAAGGTCACCGATTGCGGGTCATGCTTGCCGAGCACGCGATGCGTGCCGTGACATTCCTTGCAGACGGGCGCGTTGGGGTCCTTCTGCGCGAAGAGCTGGCCGTGCCTGCTGCGCTGGTAGTCCTGCCCGATCTGCTCGTGGCACTTGGTGCAGTCCACCACCGTGGTGATGGTCTCGCAGGGACGCACGCGCGAGGCGTTCACTTCCGAATGGCACTGGCTGCAGGCCACCTTGGCATGGCGGGACGACGCCAACTCGGCGGCGTCCACCGCCAGCGAACGGCCGTCGCGCGCTTTCAGGTTCTGGTTGGCGTGGCAGCGCATGCAGTCCGCGTCGGCCATGCCCTGGGTGTAAAAGTCCTTCCGTACCTTGTGCGGCTGGTGGCAATCCACGCACGCCGGCAGCACGTGCGCCTCTTTCTCCCACAGCTCGCCCCGGATGACCTTCCGGTGCACCATCTCGATTTCGGCGTGGCACTTGGTGCAGGTCTTGGCGATGTTGGCGCGAGAGATGGAGGAATTGGGATCGGTGTGCGGCAGGATGTTGTGCGCCGTGTGGCAGGAAGCGCAGTTCGCCGCCACGATGAGGCCTTTCTTCAGCAGGCCTTCGCCGTGAATGCTCTCGGTGTAGTTCTCCAGGATGTTGTGCTGCTCGATGGGGCGCTGCGTCTGCACCGGCGTGCCTTCGCGATGGCATTTTCCGCAGGTAAACGGCACCTTCAGCGGCGAGACCGGAGAGCGAGGGTCCTGCACCGGCAGGATGTCGTGATTGCCGTGGCAGCTGACGCAGCGCGGCGCCAGCGGGTCACCGTGGGCGACGGCGCGGCCGTGCAGCGACTTGGCGTGCTGCCTGGCCTCCTCGCCGTGGCAGGCGCCGCAATCCACTCGCTTGAGCGGCGTTTCGTGCGGCAGGTCCTTGCCTTCGAGATCGGCGTGGCAGTTGGTGCAGGACAGCGATCCGTGGATGGATGACGAGAACTTCTTGGCCTCGACGAACAACGAAACCGTGCGCCCGGCGCGCTTGGTAGTGAGCGTCTTGTCGGCGTGGCAGGCCAGGCAGGTGTCGTTGGGGTTGTCCTCGGCCCGGGCGGCGGCGCCGGCGAACAGCAGGGTGAAAAGAAGCAGCGCCAACGGGATTCGCGTCCGGGTCGTGATGTGTCGTAATCCAGTCATCCAGTACCTGCTCGGTGCGCCGTGGCCAGCCTCGACCCTTGCGCCGGTGACGCACGTCACGCAGGCGGGGTCAACTCTACGTTCTCAGATCGGCGACCAACCGGCTGTGAGTCGCCTCACGTCTGAAGGTGACTTGAATCACCCCCGCTGCGGTCATCACTAGCGGGCGTGAGCTGCATCACGCGACGGAAGTGACCTGCGCGGATCGGGCACGTCATGATGAATCGGCGCAAGGATGGGAAATACGGGGCAAAAAAGAGGGCAGCCGGTGGGCCGCCCTCGCACGTTCGGTAAGTACATAACTACGGAACTAAAAGTGGTATTCCAGTGTAGCCGTGAAGACGTGCGCCCTGTAAGACGGCTGATCTGCCCCTAGGAACAGGAGCTTCTGCAGGGCACTCGTGCCGCCCGGGTCAATGGCAGTCCCGACAAAACTATAAGGATTCACGACAACGGTCTGCCAATCGTTGTTGGCGTACTGCCGGAAGACGTACTGGAACTTCGGTACGAAATTATCCGTCAACTTGAACCTGGCAATGGCGCCAACCTCGTGAACTCGGTTGACGTCCTGCGGATAACTGAAGGTCACGGCAGGATTGGCAGCCGTGTCCAAGCTCCAGTTAGTGAAGTGCGTGCGGCAGTAGCTGTTCGGGCCGTTGCCGATCTGGCAGTTCGCGCCATCGCTGAATACGAAGCTCTGCGCCAGCGACAGGCTGTAATACAGGCTGAGGTCGAGCTTCTTGGAAACAGTGATATCCGTTCCACCATAGTAGTTGTTAACCACATCCTTCGTGGCGGTCAGGAGGTCGTTGATGGGATCGCAGGCGCTGGGATAGATGTAGCCGGTGCCGCTGGGTACACAGGTTGCGTCGTTGAGTCCCCTCCCCTGGATCAACACACCGGTGTTCTTCTCACGCCCGTACTCCGCGAACACGACCACCTTTGGCGTGAGCGCGTAATCGACATCGAAGCCGTAGTTCCGTCCGATGCTGTTCAGCAACCCATAGGCGTAATACGGTCCATAGATCGGCGTCGGGGTAGTGCCGGCCACCAGCAGCTTGCTATAGGCGGCATTCCCGAGCGGCGTCAGACTGTTGACCGCGTCGCGCTGGTTGTAGTTGTCCTGCAGCGTTCCCCAGTAGGCCGAGAGGCTCAGCTTCTGAGTGGCATCCCACTGCAGCGACACATCGCCGCGGTTACGAAGGCGCGTGGATTGATCGGGCATGCGCGCATACACGTTGCTGGGGTCGACTTCGTAGGCGTCGACGCCCCCTTGCGGCATGCGGTTCTGGTGACGTCCCGACACCCGCAGCAGCAGATGTTTGCGGCAGGTGCATGTCCAGCGCTCCGTATACCGAATCCTCGATGCTCTCGGCAACTTCGCGGTTCGTGCGATCCATCCACCCCCGCTGATAGCCGAACTTCACAGAGTTCTTCTTGGTGAAGAACCAAGTGCCGCCCACATCAAAGAGCTTACTGGTGAACGAGCTTTGTTCGGCCGGGCAGTAGTAGGTGTAGGCCGCGTTAACGACGTTCTCGCTGCTGGGTCCCACCACCGGGTCATAGCAACCTGCCGTCGAACCGTGGAAGGAGCTGCTGACTAAGAATGACGTGTCGCCCACCACGGGCCTAACCAGCAATTCCGGAGTCTGTTATCGTAGTCATAATGCTGGTATTTCGCTGTCGAATACCAGGTCTTTCCTGGCCTTGAATACGGCGGTGTAGTTCATGGCCAGCGTGCTCACTTTGCCGTTGAGATTCGGCGTCGGCAGGAAGCTCGGATAGCCGGCCGGTGGGGTTGAGGTAACAAAAGTATTCGTCGTTAGAGGCTGGAAATTGGCTGTCTGGGCCATCCACCCAGGAGTGATGTTAGCCATCAAGTGGATGTGTTTGCCAAGCTCGGCTGCACCCTGACCCACAAATTGCTGATAGTTATTGTTCGGGTACAGATCCATCCGCGCCGTGGCGGGGCCCATCGTACTGTTGTTGTACACGGTCGAGAACGGATTCGTCACCACCATGTTGGGAATGTTGTTCTGGAAGAACGACCCCTGATACCCAAGCAGTGTGTCCCAACGCTTCTGACCAAACTCGGTGGTGACCCTGATATCGTTGGTGAAGTAGTCGATCGACTCCGGCGCTTCCGCGACGTAGCCGCCCGAGGAGGCGCCCATGACGAAGCCAATGGGCCGGGTGCCGAGCTGGTGCTCCCGCGAGAACAAGGCTGAGACGTTCACGTCGGGGTTGAGGTTCCAGCTCACCAAACCAGTACCCTTTTTCCGGATCTCCTGTTGCGTAAACAATTGGACACCGGAAACACCTGATACCAGGCTGCCGGCCACCGCGCTGTTGATGGTGTTGGAAATGGTGCTGACCGTGGGGGTGATGTTACATGACAAGTTAGCCTTAACTCCGCCGCAGAGGGTGTTGAACAGCGCGGCCTGCAGCGCAGGATTCACGTTCCACACGCCCGCGCCGCCACTGTTGAACAGCGTACGCGTGGTGCCGGCGAAGATGTGCGGCGTCTCGTCAAAGCGGAATTGGACCTTGTAGTGGCCGTATTGACCGACCGTAACCAGGACGCTCTGATCTCGACCCAGAGTTCCTCCCTCAAAGGCGAGGCCGTTGCTGGCCGACTGAACCCTAAGATAGCTCTGGGAGCCAAGAAAGCTATCGACTTGGTAGTTGAATTTAGGAATGTAGAAGGAATTTCTAAAATCGTAATAAGTGTTGAGCGGGGAGGTCAACAGATCGGGACGGAAACCGTTGCTGAACGGAACGTCACCCGGATTGGTGCGACCGTAAACCGTACCCGTGACCCCGCGGAAGCCAAACTCCACGACGCCGCGCTCGGGAGCCGCCGGTTCCTGAGCCGAAACCGCAGCCGGAACAAGCAGGAGCGCGAGCAGTGCACAAAGCGCAAGCAGCTTGAAAATTTTCATTGCTCTCTCCTATCTCCTAGCGCACGAAAAACTTACCCGACGGGGCGTTGGTCCCGTGGATTTTGGAGTGGCAGTTAGCACAGCCACGGTTCAAGACCTTGTTGGGGTACCCAACGGGGTTGCCGTTGCTGGAAAGCACATTGCCCAGGGGGTACTGGCCGCCGTGCGAGAATTCGTTGTGGCACTCCTGGCAGAGCCTCGGAATGCGCGCTTTCAGCAACTGCGGGTTGAAGGCACCATGCGGCTCGTGACAAGTGTCGCAGTTTTCCGTCACCGGCGGATGCGCCCAGAGGAAGGGGCCGCGCCGCTCGGCATGGCAGCTATAGCAGTTCTCGTTGACGGTGGCCTGCTTCAGTTGTGACGGATTGGGCGAGCCATGCGGGTTGTGGCAGCTCGTGCAAGTAACTTTGCCTTCGCGGAATGGCATGTGGGAAGAGCGCTGCAGTTGCGCGCGGCGCATCTGGTGGCACTGCAGGCAGAGCTCGGTCTCCGGCTTGATGAGACCTCCGGTGTCCTTCAGCGGTTCAGTCAAGAATGCCTCGCTGCTCAGTGACCTCGTTAGCTGCATCTTTACCTGGTGGCAGTCGACGCACCGCATCCCGCGCGATTCGTGCGGGCTGCCGCTCCAGAACATGCGGTTACCTCTCTTGTGGCACTGCACACAAGACTCGTTCTGTTCTTCGACTGAGTTCCTGGTGTCTTTGCCATAACGGATAGGGATGGTGTCCTTGCCGCCGCCGGCCTCCACGTGAGCCTTCCCGGGTCCGTGGCAAGCTTCGCATCCGAGTTTTTCGTCGGATGTGTGGGGCTTGGCAAAAGCTTTGCCCATCACCGTGTTCTTGAAACGGCGGTTTTGATCTTCATGGCAAGTAATACAGATGTCACTGCCGACGTAGTCGCCGCCGACGGCCGGGGCGGAAGGCGCCACGGGCTGCTGGCCGGCAACGCTGACGCCGGTCACTACCAGCATGACCAGCATCACAGCGGCCAGGGGGACCGCGAACCGCTTGTGATTTTTGAATTCGTCCATTGCGATTAGCTCCTAGGCACAACCGGGGCGGATCCGCAGCGGTCCCCGGACGTGCAGCGGTAGCATCAGACAATCGTGGGCGGAGAGGATGTGAGGCCGCGCACAGCCCTGGGTGACTGACCGGCCAGCCCTGACGCGGCCGGTGGAGGTCCCGGCCCTTCGCCAGGCTCCCGCCGGAAAAACAAAACGCCCGCCGAAGCGGGCGTCTGCAGGATCCTCGGTGATCGGGTCAGTTGCTGTGCGCGGCGGCGTGCGAGGCGGGGTGCACCAGGTGGGGCCGGCGCGCGCGCGACAGTCCGATCGACCGCACCCGGTCATACGCCTGGTGCAGGTCCTGGCTGAGCAGGTGAACCACCTGCAGGCAGGCCACGCGGTGTTCGCGCAGGAAGTGCAGAAGGTCTTTGCGGCGGACGAAGGCCACCTGCGAAGTGTCCAGCATTTCCGCGGTCACTTCGTAGGGCCGCCCCGCCATACTGGCGCTCAGGCCCAGCACCTCGCCCGGCCCGGCAACGCGCAGCATCAGGCGCTTGCGAGCGTCGGAACAGACCGAGAGCTTGGCGCGCCCTTCGCACAAGACATAAATTCCCCGCGGCTGTTTGCCTTCGGCGAACAATGTCGCTCCGCGCGGCACGCTCGTGGTGGTCTTAATGGCGTCGAATGCCTGTAGCGCTTCGGCCGGCAAGTCGCAAAAAACTCGGTCCGGCCGCAGCTCGCAGGTGAAGCAGCTCTGGTTCTTGGCGCTGTCCATAACACTGGAATCATGCTTGCTGCGGGGAACCAAAACAGTGACTGCTATCACCGTTTATAGTGATGCATAACCGGAAAAGCAACGCTCGGAGCGGATTTCGGCAGGAAATAGAAGGGGGCTTCCTCCGCCGCACAGGGTCATGGCGCGGCGGAGTTCCGGCGCAGACTTGCGGCATCCCTAGACGCTGGCCAGGGCTTTCAACGCCGCCTTGTTGCGGATCAGCAACGTCGAGCCCTTGGCGTGCACGATCTGCCGCTTCTTCAATTCGGCGAACAGACGCGTGACCGTCTCGCGCGAGGTCCCGATCATCTGCGCGATCTCCTCGTGCGTGAGCGCCATCTTCACGCGCGGCTCCTGCTTGCTCGCTTCCCCGTTTCTCGAGCTCCATTCCAGCAGCAGCTTGGCCAGCTTTTCCGCCGCCGAGTGGGAAAGCCCCAGCGAGCGGATCTCGTGGCAAGCGGTGTTGTACTTCTCGCTCAATTGCTCGGCGACGCGGAAGCAGGCCTCGCTGTGCTCGCGCAGGAAGCGCAGAAAATCCTCGCGCTTGACGAAGTTCACCTGGCAGGGATCGATCGTCTCCGCCGTGAGCTCGTACGGTTTGCCGGAAACGGTGGCGCTGAGCCCGAGCACTTCGCCGGGTTCGGCGATTTTCAGGATCAGCGTTTTTCCGTCGGTGGAACAGATGGAGAGCTTCACCCGGCCTTTGCAAAGAACGAAGATTCCCCGGGGAGCCTGGCCTTCGACAAACAGGACTGCGCCCTTGGGATAAGCACTGGCGTATTTAATAGCTTCGAATGATTGCAGGGCGGCGGTGGGCAGATCGCAGAAGATCCGGTCGGCCCGCATCTTGCACGTGAAGCAGCTTTCTATGATATCGAGTCCATAAGGTGATAGCATGACACAACCCCCTGTGACATTCCATCTTACGCTGCCGGTCAAGGAAAAACTTTCGAACGGCTGTTCGGCGCTCCGAACGGACGTTCGTGCGTGCCCGCGGGAACCCGCATGGACACGGGGTTTCCGCCGTTTCCCGGCGCGCCCTCCGCACCCGCTTGGCAAGCCGTTCCGGCTTATGATGAAATGGCAGCGCAGGAGGCGAATGTCGCTCCTGATTGTGACCTTGCTCACCGCATCGGTGTACATGCGGACCGCGGCGGAGGGGCATGAAATCTGGGGTTTCGGCGGTTCCGCTCTTTTCGCCGCCGGTCCTTACGCGACAAATTATGCCGCGCCTCCGGAGGGAGCCATGCAGGTCAACAGTAAATTCATTTCTCCCGGCGGCGAATTCCCGAAACGGGAGACATGCGACGGCCGGAATACATCCCCGCAATTGGCCTGGAGCGGCGCCCCGCCGGCCACGAAGTCCTTTGCCTTGATCCTCGACGATCCCGACGCTCCCGGCGGCACCTTTACACATTGGACGGTGTGGAACATTCCCGCCGGCACGCATGAGTTGCCGGAGAACCTGCCGAAGACCGCGGAATTGGCGGACGGCGCCCGCCAGGGCTACAACGATTTCGGCAAGGTCGGTTACGGCGGACCGTGTCCTCCGCCGGGAAAACCGCACCGCTATTTCTTCCGTTTATTTGCGCTCGACAACGCACCTGCCGTCAAAGCAGGCGCCGGCCGCGGCGAACTCGAGCGCGCCCTGCAAGGGCATATTCTTGCCCGCGGCGAACTGATGGGGCGCTACGCGCGATGACCGGTCTCGCGCTCTCAGCAGCGGGTCACGTTCCGCAGATCTTCCACCCCTGAAAGCGCAGCCCGAATCACGGAGGTAACTTCCCCCGATTACGCCCGCTATCTTTACCCCTTTATCGTGCCGCGATAGGTTAGCGGCAGTTGGGTCACATCGTCGCTCAAGGGCCAAATGGGCGCGGCCCGGCAAACCTGCCGGGCCGCGCCCGTCCAAAACGGCTTGCGGCGCTTCGGGAGGAGCACGGTCATGTGGCGTGCGATTTATTTCTGGGTGGGGCTTCTGATGGCGCGGTACCTATTCCGGCGGCGCCCCGTGCACATTGACCTTGATCGCCTGCGCAGCGCCGGAATGTAGCTCGAGTCGGTTGAGCCTCGAGGCAAGAGGCGCCTGGCTCGCCGCGCCCTCACGACCGGCACCTAACAACCAAGAATTCGAAACTATTTTTTCCGGTACCTCGAAAACTGGTGGTCCGCCACTCTCCGGCAACTCATCCACCGCCACCACGGTGCATTCTCGAACGTAAATCCAGGCGCATGGAACGTCGTCGGCCGGTACGGCGACGGGTTCCGCAGGTCCGCCACTGATTTCTCCTGCTCCGGCGGCGCCAGTTGTCCGACCTCGACCGGCGACAGGGTCACGAACTTCTCATCCACCAAGCCGGCGCGTGACAAGGATCCATACAGCGTCGGGCCGCCCTCGCACAGCAGGTACTCGACGCCAAGTTCGCGCCGCAGCAGCCCGGCGGCGGCGGTCAAGTCCACGAACTTGTCCTCGCCCGCCGCGATCACCCGCACCCGCGGATGGGGTTGCTTCTCCGCCAGCCGCTTTGCCCCGGTTTTCGTGGTGACCACCACCGCGTCCACCAGCTCACCGTCGAACACCCGGAAGGCCGACAAGTCCAACGTTGCCGAGCCGGTCACGATAATGTTCATCTCCCGCCGCTTTCCCAGTTTCTGCCGCAAACGCCGCAGTTCCGCGTCCATGATGCGGAACACCGGTCCGCGCGGCCGGTCGCCGAGCTCGGTCTCGCCGAGCAGCGTGTTCGCCCCGATGAGCACTGCGTCGGCATGCGCCCGCAGCAGGTCCATCAGCCAGCGGTCCGGTTGCGAGCGCGCAATGTCCGACCCGGCCGCGTGCTTGCCCTTGAACGACACGATCCCGTCCAGCGACTGAACGAAATTCGAGTAAATCCACGGCCTGCCCGCCGGCGCCGGGGGAAATCCCAAGCGGCCGTACGGCTCGTAGGCCGCATCCTCCACCGCCGCCGGCTCGCCCTCGTCAAACAGGACCTCGAACTTTTGCATACGAAATTGTACGTTGTGAGTTATGAATCGTGAGTTGAAGTGCAGCACAACAGAAAATCAGCACCCCCAAATCACTAAGAACTGGTTTCAAAAATACATTTTCGCCTTAGGAATAATGTCCCTCAGGGGCTAAAGCCCACTATTTTTCGGCCTCGAGCGGCACGGCTGAAGCCGTGCCCTACCCAAGAACCGATTTTTGAAACCGGTTTAAATCACAAATGGCGCACCGCCTCCAGCTTCTGGCGAACGAACGCGACCACTTCCTCGCTCACGTAGCGCGGCGGCCGCACCCGGAACACCGGCTTCCCCTGGATCAGCTTGAGCGACACTCCGCTCCACGCCGGCAGCGCATCCGGCGGCGCGTCGTGCAAAATTACCGCCGATGCCAGGTCCAGATACTGGCGCGCCGTCGGCTTGAAGTCCGCCGTGCCGTAATCCAGCACGGTCATATACAAGTCCGGCCGCAGAAACTTCATCACGCTATTCGACTCGACGATCACGTTCTCGGCGCCCGCCATCTGTTTCCGCAACGACGGCATCGCTTCCGCCAAATTGCCCTGGCGCGTCCGCACCCACAGCGAGCGCTCCGCCCCCGACAGCAGGAACCGCGACGTGTCGCTTTCTCCCGACCGGTCGCGCTCTTCCGTGATCGCCCACGAATGATCGGCGGTGGCGCAATCGCATAGCCCTCCATTCGCCGAGCAAATGCCGTGGCCATACTGCGTAATCTTGATGGCGGTCCAGCGCCGCTCCGGCATGGCGGCAATCAGCCCCGCCACCACGCTGGTTTTTCCCACGCTCCGTGAATGTCCGCCAATCACTACAAGTGCCATAATTTCTGGTTTCTAGTTTCTAGTTTCTGGTTTCTAGTGGCCCACTGTCGCGGCGGTCTGGAAACTAGAAACCAGAAACTAGAAACTATTTTTTCGCCAGTCTCGCCAGCACGGCCAGCTCTTTCAAATACTGTTTGATGGGCCTTGCCGGCGTTCCCCAAAACAGAATGCCCTTGCCGCGGATGACCTTTCCGCTCGGCACGCCGCACTGCGCGCCCAAGATCGCGCCACTCTCGACGGTGACGTGGTCCGCGATCCCCACCTGCCCGGCGACCACCACGCCATCTTCGATCACGGCGCTTCCCGAAATCCCTGTCTGCGCCGCGATCACCACATTTTCGCCGATGCGCACGTTATGGCCGACATGCACCATGTTGTCCAGCTTCGTGCCTCGCCCGATCACGGTCGCGTCGAGCGCGCCCCGGTCCACCGTGCTGTTGGCGCCGATCTCCACATCGTCGCCAATCTCCAGCCTGCCGATCTGCGGAAATTTCGTGTACCTGCCGCTCGGCTCATCGCGCACGAATCCGAAACCGTCGCTGCCCAGCACCGCTCCCGCATGCACGATCACGCGGTCGCCCACCCTCGTGCCGGGATAAATACTGACATTGGATTTGATGTCGCAATCGGTTCCAACGCGCACGCCGGCGCCGATAAACGCGCCGGCGCCAATCGCGGCGTGGTCACCGATGGTGACGTTTTCCGAAACCACCGCATGCGCCCCGACGGCAACTCCCTTGCCCAGCCGCGCGCTCTCATGCACAACCGCGGTTCGGTGAATCCCCGCCACCGGCCTTTTTCCCGGACACAACAACTCCGACGCCTTGGCAAACGCCAGCCTCGGCTGCCTGGCGATGACCAACGACTTGTGGGGCGCGGGTCTCTGACCCGTGTCCGCAAACTCACCCGCAATCACCGCCGCTGCTTTCGACCCGAGCGCCGCCGCCAGATGCTTTTCGTTGTCGACGAACACGACATCCCGCGCCGTTGCCGATTCGATGCTCGCCACCGAGCCGACCTCGACGTCTGCGCCCACCACGCTCCCGCCGATGCGTTTTGCAATCTCGCTGAGCTTCATCGTTTGCCACTCGCAACTCACAACTCGGAACTCGCATTCATAAGCTGAGGACGGAATCCCTCAGGGGCTAAAGCCCACCATTTTTTCGGCCTCGAGCGGCACGGCTGAAGCCGTGCCCTACCCAAAGACCGATTTTTGAAACCAGTTCTAGTACAGCGGTTGCTCCCCCTCCGGCCTTGTCTTCCATCTGCGATGCACCCACAACCACTGGTCAGGATATTTCCGCACGTACTCCTCGATCACGAGGGTGAACAACTGCGTGGCGTTGACCACGTCGCGCTCGTCATCACCGGTTTTCGGCAGCGTCAGCCGCGGCGCAAAGGTGATGCGATATTTTCGCCGCACATCGTCCCAGACGGTGAACGCCGGCACCACCGACGAGTCCGTGCGCAGCGCCACCCGCGCGATCCCGCTTGCGGTGCATGCCGGCACGCCAAAAAATTCCACAAACACGCCCGCCGGCGGGGTCATGTTCTGGTCCATCAGCAGCCCGACCGTTTCGCCCGCGCGCATCGCCGAAATCAGCCCGCGCGCGAAGTCCTGTTTTTCGAACGTCGAGTTGCCGTGCAACGTCCGATAGCGCTCCACCATCCGGTCGAGGTACGGATTATCCAGCGCGCGAACCACGATCCGCATGGCGTGGCCGTGGATGGAATGAACGAACGACCCGACCTCCCATCCTCCCAGGTGCGCCGTGAGGAACAACACGCCCTTGCCACGGCGTTGCGCCGCGTCGAAATTCTCGAAGCCCTCATAGACCGCGACCTGCGAAACGTTGTCCCGCGTGTAGCGCGGCAACCGGCAGAATTCCGCCAGTTGCCGCCCCAGCGATACAAACACCCCGCGCACGATCTTCCTTCGCTCGGCGGCCGCCATTTCCGGATAGGCAATCTCCAGGTTGCGCAACCCCACTTTCCGCAAGCGCCGGTGCAGGTGATACACCGCGCCCGCCAGCAAAAGGCCGAGCGTCCGCGCCAACGGGCGCGGCAAGGCGCCCAGGATCTTCACGACCGGCCAGACCAACGCATACTCGAGACGATGGCGCATTCGAAGGGTGACCGGACGCTAGCACCCGACCAATTCAGTGTCAAACCGAGCAAGCCCCCGGTTCTCGTAACCTTGTGCCCCAACCATTTATCATTTCTTTGCTCGAAGGATGGCATTCATGGTTGATTGCAGGTATTCGTGGAAGATCGTTGTCGTTGCCAGCGTCATCGCGCTCCTGACCGCCTGCCGCGCCAAGGCCCCGGGCGGCGCCGAGGCCGCGCTGGTCAAGGAAATCAAGAAGGAGACCATCGGCGGCAAGGATTGGAAAAATCCGCTGCCCGACACACCGGAGAACCAGAAGACCGGCACCGAGCATTTCCAGCATCATTGCCAGATTTGTCACGGCCTCGATGGCCACAACACCGGGGTGCCGTTCGCTGACACCATGTCGCCTCCGGTCGCCGACCTCGGCGACAAGAGCGTGCAGGTCTACACCGACGGCCAATTGAAATGGATCATCCAGAACGGAATCCGGTTCACCGGCATGCCCGGCTGGACCGGCGTCCTCGACGACAACGAGCAGTGGGCCACCATTTGCTACATCCGCCACCTGCCCGCGAAAGGTTCCCTCGGCTCGCCGGCCATCTATAAGGAGGCGGAAGAGGAACACAAGCATGCTGGGGAAGGCGGGGCGTCCGCCTCACCGCCGCACCAGCACCACGACCACAAAGACTGAAACGAGTGGAGTTCTGAGTTGCGAGTTTCGAGCAGGCAAGCGCTCGATCGCACTTACAACTCAAAACTCACAACTCAAAACTTCTCTATTGTTTGTCCGGCTGCTTTTCCGGCTGCTTTTCCGCCACGGGCGCCGCCGGCTTCGGCGCTTCCGCCACCTTCACCGGAGCGTATTGCCGCAGTGTCTCCAGGAAAGGATTGGCATCCGCCGGCGCCGGGTGCGCGCCGGTGAGCAGCGTGCGATACGGCACCATGCGCCCGTAGAATGCGCGCGTGTCGTCGTGGTCCTGCTTGATCACCGCGCCGCTCAACGACACCCCGGCGAACACGCCGCGCGCCCGCGAATAGGTCAACACCTGGGCGCGCATCTTCCAGTCCGTGGCGCCTTCGGCGTGACGCCCCACCGGCCCCGCCGCTACCGACGCATCCGCGCCCAGCTTGAACTTGCTCGACAGTAGCGCCCGCATGCCGCGCTCGTTCATGATCACCATCACCAGGTCCACCGCCTGCCCGCCGATCTGGAACCCGAAGCTGCCGCCTTCCACGCGGAAAAACGCGGGCGCGCTCCAGCCGCTCGATGTCTTGCAGCTCGCCAGGCCCTTGCCGTACGACGCGCCGACAACGAATCCGCCCTTCAGCATGGAGGGCACCACGGCGACGCACTGCGCCGACCCGAGTATGTCTTCCGGTATCGCCTTGTCGGGCGCGGCCATGATTTCGTTCATCACCGTGCCCGCCTCGCTGACCCGATCCATCACTTTGTCGCGATCGCCCTGTGCCCAGCTCAGGGTTGTGAACGCACTTAGCAGCAAACAAACCAGGACTTTTTTCATGAGAAATGGTTCTCCGTGGCGCACATGCAAATTCTACAGGTTAGATGCTGCCGATGGCGGTGGCGTCGTAGGTGCGGGAAAAGAAAAAAGCCGGGAGCGAGGCCCAGTTCGCTCCCGACTTCCGTTCGGACCCCGGTTCGCGGTTTTAGCGTCCGCGACCCGGGGAATTAACTCCCAGGGTTCTGTGGTAGGTGAGCGCAGTATGCGTCGGGCGTCAGAAGCGCGCAAATCTCGCTCGTTCCTGACCTAAAGTAACCGCGATTGCCGAAGCCCTGGAGCCCAAAAACAGCCACGGATTACCACAGATATTCACGGATCAGAAGAAGGTTCCTTGCGATCCGCGCTGATCCGTGGAAATCCGTGGCTAAGCCTTGCTACTTCGTCACCAAAGAATGCGTGATGGCATGCACCGAGAGCGCGATCCGGTTTTGCACTCCGACCTTGCGCATCAGCTTGGCGACGTGCGCCTTCACCGTGCGCTCTTCGATGCCCAGCGCCGCCCCAATTTCCTTGTTCGCTCGTCCTGCGACCAGCATCTCCAGCACTTCTTTTTCGCGGTCGGTAAAAGTGACGCGTCCGGCCGGGAAAATGCGCCCCGGCGAGGTCGTAACCCGCTCGATAAAAATGGAGAGCACCCGCCGCGGCGCCCACACCGATCCCTGGTTCACGATGCGGATGGCCATCGCGAACTCCTCCGGCGTCGCCGCTTCGTCCACGTACCCCTTGGCGCCGGCCGCCACCGCCTTGAGGATGGTCTCGTCGTCCGCGCCCGAACCGCACACCAGCAAGCGCAAGTCGGGACGTGACGCCTTCAGCCCCGCCATCAGGTCGAACAGGTTCTGCGACCCGTGGCTGCCGAGCATCACCAAATCCAGATCCGGCTCGGTCGCCACCTTGTCCAGCGGGACCGACACGATCTCGAATTCGGGTTGGGAATCGAACAACGCGCGAAAACCGATCAGCCGCAGCGGATCGGGCTCAATGACAGCAACGCGGATCTTGGGTTTTTTTACCGCGGCCGCTTTCATATGTTCATCCTTGTACCTGGCGCGTAGCATACCCTAAATCGGCGAAAGGCCAATGTCCTTCCGGCCATGTCCGCTAGTCACAATCTTGGGTCTCTCGGTCGATCAGTCTATCGGTTCATGACCAGGATAGACCGATAGATGCCTTTCGGAGGAACGATGAGAAACTTTCTGTTCGCTATCCTGCTCTCCGCGTCCATTGTCTTCGCCCAGGGCGCGCCCCCGCAAGCCGCCGCCGACCAGCCCTATACCATGGAGTACTACTACAAAGTTCAATGGGGACACCAGCAGGAATTCCTGCAACTTTTCCTTAAGAACCACTACCCGGTGCTGAAAAAGGGCGTGGAGAGCGGCCGCATCCTTGCCGTCAAGATCGAAACACCCGCTAACCACATGACAGAAGACTCCCGCTGGGACTACCGCGTCACGCTCAAATTCAAGAATTCCACCGCCGCCACCACCGCCAATCCCGGCGAGGAAGCGCTCACCAAGCAGCTCTATCCCGACCAGGAGACCTTCAAGCGCGAGGAACAGCGCCGCTTCGAGATTCTGTTGGCCCACTGGGACCTTCCCGTCACCGACATCACGCCCAAATAGTGGTCGGTTGTCGTGGTCGGTTGTCGGTTATCGGTTATCGGTGAGCGTTTCAGTTCTGAAGACCGATAACCGACGACCGATAACGCCACGGCAGCTCTGCGCGAACTGAAACTTGTAAAATGTGCTCGTGATAAACCTCGACATCGGCCTGCGCGATTACGACTTGCGTACCGTCGCCGACTACGCGCGCAAGATGGAATCCGCCGGCTGCGACTGCCTCTGGTCCTCCGAGACCCAGCACGATCCCTTCCTCCCGCTTGCCGTCGCCGCCGCCGCCACGTCAAGAATCAAGCTGGGCACCTCCATCGCGGTCGCCTTCCCGCGGAGCCCGATGGTCCTCGCCTACACCGCCTGGGACCTGCAGAAAGCCTCGGCGGGGCGCTTCATCCTCGGACTCGGCTCGCAGGTCAAGGCGCACAACCAGCGCCGCTTCTCCGTCAAATTCGAAGCCCCCGGCCCCAAGCTGCGCGAGGTCGTCCTGGCCCTGCGCGCCATCTGGGATTGCTGGCAAAACGGCACGCCGCTCAAGTTCCACGGCCAGTTCTACCAGTTCGATCTGATGACGCCTTTCTTCAATCCCGGCCCCATCGCGCACCCCAAGATCCCGGTCTTCATCGCCGGCGTGAACCATTACATGTGCCGCGTCGCGGGCGCGGTCTGCGACGGCCTCCACGTCCACCCCTTCCACACTCCCCAATACCTGCGCGATTACGTTCACCCGGCGGTCAGCGAAGGCCTGCGCTCCTCGGGCCGCTCGCGCCAGGACTTCACCTACGCCACCGCCGCGTTTGTCATCGTGGGTGACACGGAACAGGAGCGTGCCCGCAACGCTGAAGCCGTCCGCCAGCAGATTGCGTTCTACGCCTCCACCCGCACCTACGAACCGGTGCTGGCCTCGCATGGTTGGGAAGGAATCGCTCCGGAGCTGCACCGCAAGTCCCTGCAGGGAGATTGGCAAGGCATGGCCGCGCTCATTACCGACGAGATGCTCTCGACCATCGCCGTCAGCGGCACGTGGGAGACGATCGGCCCCCAACTCCGTGAGCGCTACGCCGGGCTGCTCGACCGCATCGCGCTCTACCAACCGCACGAAGTTGCCGTGGACGACTCCCGCCTCGCCCGCCTGGCCCAACAATTGAATGAGTAAGACGCGGCCGGTGCCCATCAGCGGCGTGCAGCCGATCCAGTTTGCTTGTTCAAGGACCACGCTGCCATACGAAGCACTGCCCAATAGACTGGGGCATTCTGCAACAGTACGCGTTGACTTGGAAACGCTGACAACATACGATTCGCCCCATTATGCAGTCTTCGCCAGCATCCCTCATCTCGCGGATGTTGGGCCATTATCGGATTATTGAGCAAATCGGCGCCGGCGGCATGGGCGTCGTATATCGGGCACGCGACGAGCGCCTGGAACGCGACGTCGCGGTCAAGGTTCTGCCGCCGGGCACGCTGGTTGATGACTCCGCGCGCAAACGCTTTCGCAAGGAAGCTCTCGCCCTATCTCGCCTGAACCATCCCAACATCGCGACCGTGCATGACTTTGACAGCGAGGAAGGCATCGATTTCCTGGTAACGGAGCTGGTCCCCGGCGTCACTCTCGATGAGCGGATCATGGCGGGCCCACTGCCGGAGAAAGAGGTCCTCGGGATTGGCCTGCAGATGGCCGATGGACTGGAAGCCGCGCACCGCGAGGGGGTAATCCATCGCGATCTGAAGCCCGGGAACTTGCGCCTGACGCCTGAGTGCCGGCTGAAAATCCTGGACTTTGGGCTGGCCAAGTGCATGGATCCAGTGGACCAGGCGACGATCACGCAAAGCAAGTCGCAGCAGGACGGAGCGGGCGGCACGCTACCCTACATGGCCCCGGAACAGCTCAAGGGCGAGAAGGTGGACAGGCGCGCCGATGTGTGGGCGGCGGGGGTGGTGCTGTATGAACTGGCGACGGGACGGCGTCCCTTTCACGGCACGACCAGCACCGCGCTGGCGGACCAAATCCTTCATGCGCCCGCCCCTTCTCCACAATTATTGCAGCCGAAACTTTCGGCCCGGTTGACCGACCCTATTTTGAAGTGCCTGGAGAAGGATGCCGAGAACCGCTACCAGTCGGCAAAGGAGTTGCTGGTGGACCTGCGGCGGCTGGGCACGCCGACAGCGACGGCTTCGGTGCCGGCAAGGCGCCGACAAGTACCGGCGAGAAGCCTCGCTATTGCCGGTGTGGTGGTGGTCGCCATCGTGGTGGCAGCGGCGTATCTCTATGTGGCCCACAAGAAGCTAGCGGCCGCGCCGCCGCAAATCACCTCGCTGGCGGTGCTGCCGCTGGCGAATCTGTCCAGTGATGCGTCACAAGAATATTTCGCCGACGGCATGACGGAGGCGCTAATCACGGATTTGTCGAAGATCAAGGCGCTGAAAGTGATCTCGCGCACCTCGGTGATGCAGTACAAGGGAGTGAAGAAGCCGCTCCCAGAGATCGCGCGCGAACTCGGCGTAAACGGCATCATCGAAGGCTCGGTGCTGCGCTCCGGCGATCGCGTACGGATCACGGCCCAACTGATCAATGCGGTGAACGACACGCATGTGTGGGCCGACAATTTCGATAGAGACCTGCGCGACGTGCTCACGCTGCAGAGTGAGGTGGCCCGCGCCATCGCTCAGGAAATACGCGTGGCCGTAACGCCAGCCGAGCAACAACAACTGGCGTCGGCGCGGCCGGTCAATCCGGAAGCGCACGAACTATACCTGAAGGGCCGCTATTACTGGTGGAAGCGAAGTGCCCCGGAACTGGCCAAGGCCATCGAGCTGTTCGAGCAGGCAATCGCCCTGGACCCTAACTATGCCCTCGCCTACGCCGGGCTGGCCGATGGTTACAGCACCAGCGCCAACAGCACCTTCCAGCCTCCCGAGGTGGGAAGGGTCAAGGCGAAGGCGGCGGCGCTAAAGGCGGTCGCGCTGGACGACTCCCTTGCTGAGGCCCATGTCGCTCTCGGTCGCGTGTACCGCAATTTCGATTGGGATTGGGCACGCGCGGAAGCAGAGTATCGCCGGGCCATCGTACTCAATCCAAACTCCGCCGACGCCTACCTTGCCTACGCGAACCTTCTGTCCTTTCGTGGCCGCCACGACGAAGCCATAGCGGCCAACCGGCGTGCCCACGAACTGGACCCGCTTGCGACCCGTATCGCCTCCCACCTGGCGGCCGTCCTCTACAACGCCCGCCGCTATGACGAAGCCATCGCGGCATCGCAGAAAGCACTCGAACTCGCGCCTGACGACTCACAGAGCCATAACTTCATGGGCAAGAGCTACCTGGAGAAGGGTATGTTCACCGAGGCCGTGGCCGAATTGAGCAGGGGATATAACGCTAACGGGAACAATGGATCTACCGCACTCGTAAGTGCCTATGCGGCTGCTGGCAAGACCGCTGACGCCCGGCGCGTGTACGCGGGCTGGATGGCAGAATCGAGGCGCAGCTATCTATCCCCGTACGTGTTAGCCATCGCTCAGGTCGGAGTTGCTGGTGACGATCAGATTTTTGCCTGGCTCGAAAAGTCATACCGTGAACGCGATCCGCAACTCCCTGCGGTCAATGTTGACCCTATCTGGGACCGGTTTCGCTCCGACCCGCGCTTTGTCGACCTGCTGCGCCGCATGAACCTCCGTCCGTGACCGGGTGGACACAAGCGCATCCCGCAGCCTATGAGTCAACGCTATTGTGAACAACCCTTCTCGCCCCCTATTCCCACCCGCCCCATTTCTGCGATAGCTTGTACCGACTGCACCGAGGATCACGCCATGCTCAACCACGTCCGCCCGCTCGCCGCCGCCGTTCTCGCCCTATCGCTGCTCGCCGCCGCGCAAACCACCTACACACCGCAATTTAAGGGTGACCCCGCTCACTCCACCGCCGAGGCCGCCGCACTCGGCTACATGCGCACCGTCATCTACGCACAGCGCGTCTATCACAAGAAACACGCCGCCTACGCCACCTCTTTGGCCGAGCTGGTCGGCTCCAGTTCCTTCACCCGCCGCATGACCAATCCCGACCGCGGCGACTACACCGTCCACTTCACCTCTACCGTACCGGCAAGAACTTTTCCCTCTCCCTCGTCCCCAAGCAATTCGACGCCGCCCACCGCGCCTTCTTCGCCGACGACACCGGCACGATCCGCGCTGAAAACGACCAGCCCGCCGCAGCCTCGTCACCGAAACTCAAGGCGGACTGAGGCGCGCGCTCGGCATCCGCGCCGGCGTCCGCCAGGGCACGGCCCCGCGCCTGGCCGTCTCCCTCAACACGCCCAAGGGCGTGCTCGAGTTGTGATCGCCGAGCCTCGGTATGCCGGTTGCCCGCGCCCTAAGACAACAGCCATCTTGACGCAGCGCTGGAAGTCGCGCATTAAGGTTGCACACGCCAGGGGGGAGGCTAGCCGTGAAACTGTTCGCCACCAAGGAATCCTATCGCGCCGGCGACCGCATTTTCGCCATCCTGCAGCGCCCGGACGTCGCGCTGCTGCTCACCTGCGAGGCGCCCGCGAGTTGGACCGCCATGCTGTTCGACTTCGGCAAGAAACAGGCCGTCGCCGCCGCCCACAATCACCCCTCCGTTGCCGAGGCCCAGAAGTACGTCATCGCGCAGATGCAGGCGCACTACAAGGTGGCTCCGCCGGAGGTCGAGATCCAATGGCAACAGGCGCTCAACCGGCCCGACATTCTGCAAACCTGAGTTGGAGAGGTTAATTGACGGCCCAGCAGGTCAAGGAATTGCGGTATCGACGGCAGCGCCAGTTCCAGGTGCGCATGCCCGGATTGCTGTGGACGTATTCGTACATGTCGGGGCGCTGCGTCTGGCCCCAGTAGGTCACCGGCCATACCTCGGGTGAAAGTTCCGGCGTCCCCCCGGCAACGCAGCCGAGAAAGATCATGGCGCCATCGCTCTCCGGCAGCGCAATGCAGTTGCGCTCTTCACCGACGGCCCAGTCGGCCCGGCCAAAATACACGGTCGTATCCTCGCGGTGCGGCACCCAGCCGGCGCGGTTGGCGGCGCGCGCAACCCCGAGGCTGAGCCCGACCATGACGACGACCGCAACCGCCGCGAGCCTCGCCCTGGCCAAAGTATTCGACTTCGGGGTCGCGTCTGTATCCGTGGAGCTTGGATTCGTGATCGCGCCGGTATCCATGCATCTCAATCTTAGCGGTGTTGCGGCGAAAAAAAGAGATTACTTGGGGGCGTGAACCACGGTGCTGATGCCCCCGGCGCGTGATACAACAAAGTCGCCATGGGCCACTTGCCCGTGAGCTGGGGAAAGCGCCACCAGCGGGAACGCGCTCGAGGGCGAGCGCGCTCCATCACTTTCCCCTGAGGAACTGCCGAGCTTGCCACGCCGCAAAACATCCCAGCCCACGCCTAAGCCCGCGGTCTCACGCCCGTGGTGGAATCACACCTGGTTACAAGCCGCGGCGCTGATCGCCATGACGATTGTCGTGTACTTGCCCGCTTTGCGCGGCGGCTTCATCTGGGACGACCGCATGTACCTGACAGAGGGCGCGCTGATGCGCCGCCCGCTTTGGAAGCTATGGATAGCACCCGAGGTCATCGACTACCTGCCGCTGACCTACACGCTGTACTGGCTGCAATGGCGCATCTGGCAGGACAGCGCGGTGGCGTTTCACCTGGTGAACGTGCTCCTGCACGGCGGCGCTTCGGTCATGCTGTGGCGCGTGCTGCGCCGGCTAAAAGTGCGCGGCGCATGGATCGCAGCGGCCATTTTCGCGGTTCATCCCGTGTGCGCAGAGTCGGTGGCATGGATCGCCGAGGAGAAGAACACGCTGTCGCTGCTGCTGGCGGCTAGCGCGCTGCTGCTGTACCTGGATTCCCGGCCGCGGCGGTATTGGATGGCAGTCGTCACCTTTGCCCTGGCGCTGTTCGCCAAGCCGGCAGTCATCATGTTTCCGGTGATCCTGCTGCTGCTGGCGTGGTGGAAGCGCGGCGCGATCACGCGCACCGAATACCTGCGAAGCGCGCCATTCTTCGCGTTATCGGCGATGGTTGCGCCGGTAACGATCTGGTACCAGAGGCGCTCCATCGGCACGGAACACATTCCGCTCGGCGGGATTGCCGAGCGCTTGGCGCAAGTGACGAAAGCAGCATGGTTTTACGTCTATAAACTGCTGCTGCCGCGCGATCTCATGTTCTTCTACCCGAACTGGAGACACAGCGGCTTTGACGGATTCACAGTGGCCGGCATGGTGGCCTTGATCGCGGTCGCGGCCTGTTTGTGGCGCATGCGCGCGCCATGGGGACGCGGGCCGCTGGTCGCCTTGGCATGCTTCTGGGCGCTGCTGTTGCCGGCGCTGGGACTGTTCGACATGGCGTGGATGCAGTTCGCCCCGGTGGCCGACCATTTCCAGTATCCGGCGATGATCGCGGCGATCGCGCTGGTGGTTTCAGGGATTACGAATCCCACGTATTCGTCTCGAAAACCGCGAGACGAAAACGTGGGGCACCAACAGATTGTTGTCGCCGCCGCCATCATCGTCGTGCTGGGCGCGCTCACGTTCATGCAGGCTCGGCATTATCGGGACGAAGACACGCTGTGGCGCGCGACCCTCGATCGCAATCCGCAGGCGTGGGCGGCATGGGCGGGACTTGGGCTGACGGCGAGCGAGCGCGGCGATGCGGCCACGGCCATCGCCAACCTGAAGCGCGCGGCGGAACTGAATCCGCAATATTCGGCGGTGCACAACAATCTTGGCGCGGAGTACCAGAAAAACGGAGACGTCGAAGCAGCGATCGCGGAATACGACGCGGCGGTGCGGATCAACCCCAAGCTGGCGGCGGCGCAGTACAACCTGGGGGTGATGCTGATGCGGCAAAAGCGGGCGTCGCAGGCGGAGTCGCACCTGGCGCGCGCCGTCGAACTGATGCCCAGCAGCTCGCCGGCCGAGGCCAAGCTGGGTTCGGCATTGCTGGTACAGGGCAAGCTGGAGACGGCGGAGCAGCACCTGGCGCGCGCGGCGCGGCTGGATCCGGCGAGCTTTGAAGCGCACGCGTACCTGGCGGAATGCTTGCGAAAGCAGGGGAAGTCCGAACAAGCATTCGCGGAATATCAAAAGGCGATTGCGCTACGGGGGAGATAGTCCCGAGTTGCGAGTCGCGAGCAAGAAAAACTGCGCCGGAGGGTAAGGCCGGCGCAAAACTGTGGTGCTGAAAAATTCAAGGCAATGCGGTAGTGCGATCAGACATTGGCTTTCTGATGGCACTCGGTGCACTTGGTCGGGGCTTTCTTGCCCTTGGCGTTTTCCGCCAGGTGGCAATCGATGCAGGTGCCCTTCTTGGCCATGGCATCGTGGAAAGCCAGTTTGTAAGTGGTCTTCATCGGAGCCACGGCCACCTTGGTGTGGCAGTCGCTGCAAGCCTGCTCCTTGGCGGTAGCTGGTTTTTCCGGCTTGGACGCATGGTGGCAGGTGTCGCACTTGATTTTGCGGTCGGTTGCGTGAAGCTTGTGCATGAACTTCACGCCGCCCATGGGATTGCCCTTCAGGATGTAAGTATCCTGCGGGGTCTTATCTGCGGCAAAAGCGGGGCCGCACATGACCAACAGCAGGGTAAGGCCCAACAAAAAATAAAACAGTTTGGAAATCTTCACGTCGCCTCCTCGCGAGATGAACGACAGAACGATGACTGCGAGGCGGATTATAGAAGCGGGAGGAGGGCAAATTCAGTGACGAAACGAGAACGTCACGCGCAAGCGTGCGCCGCGTCACAGGGTGCCGGGCAGGGATGATCCAGTGGGAAAGTCCCCACCCTGTCTCGCCCCCTCGCTACGCTTCGGGGCAGGCTCCCCCGGGCGAGACAAGGGTGGGGCAACCTCGGTGCCGATTGACCGATCGACCGATCGACCGAGAGACCCGCTCTTAGTAACCGCGGCCGTAACCACCACCGCCGCCGCCGCCACCACCGTAGCCGCCGCGTCCGCCGCCGCCGCCGCCGCGTCCACCACGACCGCCGCCGGCGCCACCACCACCACCAGCACCGCGTTCCGGCTTGGGACGGGCTTCACTGACGTTTAAGTTGCGTCCGCCGACGTTGCTGCCGTTAACACCGGCGACGGCTTTCTCGGCTTCGGCGTCGTTGGTCATCTCGACGAAGGCGAAGCCGCGGGGCTGTCCGGTGTCGCGGTCGCGAATCATGTTGACGCGCTCCACCGTGCCATAGCCCTCGAAGAGCTGGCGCAGTTCTTCCTCGCTGGTCCTGAAATCAAGGTTGCCCACGTAAATGTTCTTCATATTGTCCTCGCGGTTGAGGTCTGTTGATTGGGGGCTTGCTCGGAAGCAGCGAAGGCAGTGCCGAGTGCGGCTCGCGATCTCTAGACCGAAGTAGCAGTACCTCGCCCTCTGCGGGCGGTACAAGACTACCATTTCGACGGCTTCCGCGCAGGTTCTGGCAAAACTTTTTCGCGAGCCGGCAGTGCCATTCTGGTTATTAGAACGGTCGCCATGCGCGCCCTGTGCTAGCCTCGACACGGATGGACGTTTCCGCAACTACACGGGCCAAGGGAGCGGCTGTTGTCGCTGAACCGCGGATGGTGCGCGTGCCCGAGGGCTGGTTCTGGATGGGCAGCAACGCGGGCCTGGACTGCGAGCGTCCGCGGCATCGGGTGTGGGTTGATGGCTTTGAGATGGCAGCCACGCAGGTCACCAATGGTGACTACGCGCGGTATCTGCGCGCGACCGGAGCGGCGCCGCCGCCGTACTTCGAACATCCGGACTTCAACCAGGCCGAGCAGCCGGTGGTGGCGGTGTCATGGTTCGAGGCGGTGGCGTATTGCGAGTGGTTGAGCGCGGTGACGGAGCAGCGATATCGTTTGCCGACTGAGGCGGAGTGGGAACGGGCGGCGCGCGGAGGCGTGGACGACACGCCGTATCCATGGGGCGATGCGCCGCCGCAGTCACGTCCGGGATATGGAAACAGGTGGAAGACGGGGCCGGAGCGGGTGGGGCAGAGCGAGCCGAATGGATTCGGCCTGCACGAGATGTGCGAGAACGCACACGAGTGGTGCAGCGACTGGTTCGACCCGTCCTACTACTCCAGTTCGCCGGAACGAAATCCACGCGGGCCGGAGAGCGGAACGCGGCGGGCATCGCGCGGCGGATCGTGGAGGCACCACGTCAAGAATTCCAAGTGCTACACGCGGTCGAGCATTCCGCCTGCGTTTCAGTATGCGGATTATGGGTTCAGAGTAGTGCGGAGTCTGTAGGCGGGTAAGAGTGCAAGCGGGCGCTGGTGCGAATGCAGCATCGTAGGGGTCCCCTCGGCTTCGCTCGGGGCAGGCTCTTCGACTCGGTCGCAACGCGCCCAAAACCGGGGCGCGTTGGACCTCGCTCAGGATGACAATCGTTTAGTTTGCTAGCTGCGGTTGAGATCGTCGATGTCGTCGCGCAGGCGCTGGTAGCCGCGGGTGAGGATTACCAGGTACACGATGTGAATCGCCCAAGCGGCGCCGTAGGCGGCGTAAACCCACTTCATCGCGATGCCCCTTTCGCGCCGGCAATGGCCTTCATGGCGTGCGCTTCTTCCACCTGCTGGCGCAGGCGTTCGAGGCGGTAGCGAAGCCAGATCACCAGAAATGCGAGCGCCAGGAATCCGCACCAGTTGATCAGCAGCGCGTGCATCATGCGGGGATCAATGCCGGAGCCTTCGCCGCCGCCGATGACCGGCTGCGGATGCTGGGTGCGAAACCAGCGGATCGCCATATAAACAAACACCACGTCCACGGCGCCGAAGACGGCGAGCACGGAGGCCAGCACCGGATTCTGGCCGGCGGTCGAGTAGCGCCGCAGCAGCAGATAGCTGACGTAGATGAGCCAGAGGACGAGCGTCGAGGTGAGGCGCGCGTCCCAGGTCCACCAGATGCCCCAGATCGGCTTCGCCCAGATCGGCCCGGTGACCAGCACCACGGTGCAGAAGACGACGCCGACTTCGGCGGTGGACAGCGCGACGGCATCCGCCTTCGGGTTACGCGTGGCGAGATACCAGAGGGAAGCGGCCAGGTTGGCGAAGAAGCACAAGAACGACGTCCAGGCCGAGGGCACGTGGTAGTAGAAAATCCGCTGCGCATCGCCCATGGTCATTTCCCTGGGAGCGACGATGAGCGCCTGGTAAAGGCCGTAGGAGAGCAGCGCGAGCGTGATGAGGGCGAAGATGGAGAAGGCTGATTTCATTCCGCGTGCAAGACCGTGTCGAAGAGAAGGTATCCGATGATGGTGAACACTATATCGTACACGGCGAGGAAGACGAGCGAGAGGTAAGGCGAGTTGTCGCCGGTGAGGATGGCAGTGGTTCCCGCAACCATGGCCAGCAGCGCGGGAATCGAGATGGGGAACAGCAACAGCGGGAGCATGACTTCGCGGCTGCGGGTGCGGATGGACATGGCGGCGAAAAACGTGCCGTTGACCACTAGCGCCCATGTGCCCAGCACGGAGGCGATGGCGAGTTGATAGACGGGACCGACGCTGCGCAGGTTGTAGAAGACGACGAACAGCGGCGTCATCAGGGCTTCCAGGATGATGACGAAGAGGAAATTGCCGATGGCTTTGGCAAGAAAAAGCGATTCGGCGGGCGCCGGCGAGACGCGGTAGGCATCGAGCGCTTGATTGCGCAGCTCGCGCGCCCAGGTCTGATTAAGGGCAACCACCGCGGCGAACAGCAGCGCCACCCACACCAGCCCGCCGGCGATGCGGCGCGACTCTTCGGCGGTGAGGTCGAAGGAGAAGCTGAAGATCACCACCACCAGCAGGGCGAAAAACAGCATGGAGTTGATGGCGTCCTTGGAGCGCCACTCCAGGCGCATGTCCTTGGCGAGGGTGACGCGCAAAATATCGAAGAACGCGGGAGTCTGCGCGCGGCGGGGCGCGACGGCAGAGGCGCTCATCGCGGCGCCGCCGTTTTCGCCTGCTCCGGACGCTTGCTGAATTGCGGAATCCAACGCGGAACCGAGCGGCAGTACTCGTCGTAAGAGGCGCCGAATTTCCGACGCAGGTCAGGTTCCTCCAGGTAAACCACGCCCAGGTGCGTGAACCACGACCATACGACCGCAAACAGAACCACCGAAACCGAGCGCAGGTAGAGTCCGAAGGCAGCGAGCAACCCCAGGCCGGCAATGTACATGGGATTGCGCACGTAGCGGTACAACCCGGCGGCGACCACCTGCCGCGGGGCATCGAAGGGCGCCGGGGTACCATGGCCGCCCACTACAAATGTGCCGATGCAAAGCAGTTCGATGGCGAGCGCCGGAATTGCGATGACCCAGCCGAGAACCGGGGTCCACAGTGGGAGCGCAAGCCCGATGCGCCCATCCAGCGTACGAAGCCGCAGCGCCAGCCAGCCGGCTATGAACAGGAATCCACTGGCGAAGAACAAGGCGCGCGCAGCCGTCCACAGAGTCTTCATGAAAGCTCCGTGATGCTCGCCACACCCGCAGTAGGCAGAAGTTCGCGGCGCACGCGGTCGCGGGCGACAATCTGGCCGGCATTCATGGTGACCGCCTCGTCGGCCATGCCCTCCAGCAGCGCCGGCTGGTGAGTGACGACGAAGACAGTCTTGCCCGCGTCACGCATGGCGGCGAGCAGGCGGACCATCTCGCGCGCGGAGGCGATGTCCACGTTGGAAAAAGGCTCGTCGAGAAGGACGATGGCCGGGTCGTTGAGAATGGCGCGGGCGAGCGAAAGGCGCTGCCGCATGCCCTGGGAATACTGCCCGACGCGTCGCGGGAGATCGGGATCGAGACCGACGGCGCGCATGACCTCGAAGCAACGCTGGCCGCCGCGGATGCCGTAGAGACGCGCGAAATAGCGGAGGTTCTCCATGCCGTCCATTTCGTCATAGAGCAGCGGCGCGTGCGCCATGTAACCGATTTCGGCGGCGACGGAACGCAGGTCCGGCGAACCCAGCACGGTGACCGCGCCGCGGGAAGGACGCATCAGCCCGGCGATGGCGCGCAGCAGCGTGGACTTCCCGGCTCCGTTGTCGCCAAGCACGAGATAGAGGCGGCCGGGGACGAAGGCAGCGCTCACGCTGCGCAGGGCGGCGAAGCGGCCGAACAGTTTCGTGACTTCGGTCAGGACGATGGCGGGCGCGAGTTGGGTGTCAGTCGGGGTCAGTCGCGAAGATTCTACTGCGCGAGACCGGTGGTCGTCGCGGTTCCGGCCTGGGCTTTCTGCAGCGGCTTGGCCGGGGTGTTCGTAGGCTGCGACCCGGGCGTGCCGGGTTGATCCGGCGCGGGCGCGTACTTGGAGGCGCACTTGGCCTGGAGCTGGTTGGCGTGGAAGACGCCGTCGCGGCCAAAGCGGCCCTCGGCCATGGCCTGCGAGTCGTCCTTAAAGGTGTCCGGCGGGGTCTCGGTCCCGCTGTAAACCACGGGAAGGGTGAGCTCGTCTTCCTTGAGCGCGAATTCGACGTGCGAACCCTGGCGCTTGATCGAACCGGGCACCACGTTGCCGGCGACGCGCAGCCGCTTGGCATAGCGGCTGTCGTTCATGCCGCGCAATTCCTTGATGGTGACGTAGTAGCTTTTGCTCTGCTGCACGCCGGTGAAGGCCAGGTAACCCAAGGAGACGATGACAACGGCGATGGCAACGCCGAAACGGATATACGTCAACCGACTTTTCATCTCCAGCATAGACCCCCACTCTGCCAACTCTACCCGTACCGGAATTCCCGGTCAACATCACAAGATGCCGTGAGCTGGTGGTGTCCTAATTTGCCGTGACACTTAGTTTTATTTGGTGAGAAGATTGCGTCATGGCGCGCAGAACGAAATTTCCAGCAGGGGCTATCCCAAGAATTTGCGAGAAATGCGGCAAGCAGTTTCCTCGTATGACCGACAAGGAATGGGAGCGTAGTCGCCGAGTACACGACAATGCGAAGCACCGGCATCAGGAAGAACCTATTGGAGAGCAGCATTGATTGTGCCTCTAATCCACTCGAAACAGTTGTTGGCTACAGCCGTGCTTGTCCTCAGCGCAGTCATAATGTCCGGACAGCCACAGAAAGCTCCCGATACTAGGCAACCCGCACCCGCAGCCAAAGACCAGCCTCCGGTTCCTTCTGTACATAACGACGACACCTCCGAACATATAAGCACAGCCAATCCCGACTCGCCAAAGTGGTACGCACCCTTCAAACGGCCCGAATGGTGGCTTGTTGGTGTAGGGCTCGTCACTCTTGGAATCATCGGCTGGCAAGCTATCGAAACTAGACGTGCCGCGCAGGCAATGCGTGATAGCCTCCCGTTTCAAGAACGGGCGGCGACAGCCGCGAAAGAAAACACCGATGCTCAGATTAACGCTGAGCGTGCATGGGTTATTCCAGAATTTCTCCCCTTCGCCAGAATTGGTACCGATAGGCGTTGGCACACAAAAGATCGGGCGCTGACTACCGAAGAAATTCTTCGAGGCGAACATCTGCGGTGCTTTGTGAAACTTACAAATATGGGCTCTACTCCCGCACAGGTCATTAGCATCCAGGTCAATTACACCTGCCTTCCGCAGCAGTCGGTCAGTGAGCTGCCAGCCAACACTCAGGGGCAGCTCATACATATGTACCCGTTTAACCACTTCCTCGCAGGTAAAGAGGCTATCGAAATCTTCGATCCGTCGATTGACGTGCACGCTTCCATTACGCAGTCTGCGGAGAGTTTCGGGAGAATTCAGGATCATCGCGCTACAGCGATATTCTATGGGTGGGTGCAATATCGCCACATGTTCAGTGACAAAGAGAGCTGCTTCGCTGACTTTTGCTATGTCTACACCCCGGAACTCAAGCGCCTGACAAGCGCTGGCCCATACCCAAAACAGCGCCAAGAACCAAGTGACCGCCATGCGTCTGCGCATGCACCAGATTTCTCGCCAGATCCGGACACCGACGCATCGAAGGGAAATTAGGACACTACCCGTGACCGTTGTGGCGGCTGCAGAAATAGAGCCGCGGGGTATAATGTAGGTTTGGGGGGGAGCCGACCAAGCCCATGAGTGATGCAAACGACAACGGAAACGGGCACGAGCACAGCGCGTGGATTCGGAAGCCGCGTGAAGAGTGGATCACCAAGCGGCGTGACGAGGCGGCGCGCACCGGCGACGCCAATTTTTCGCAGATGCACTACGCGCGCCAGGGAAAAATCACCGAGGAGATGGTGTTCGTCGCCGAACGCGAGCGGCTGACTCCGGAACTGGTGCGCGACGAGGTCGCCGCCGGGCACATGATCATTCCGGCCAACATCAATCATCCGGAACTGGAGCCGATGGCCATCGGCGTGGCGTCGAAATGCAAGATCAACGCCAACATCGGCAATTCCGCGGTCGCGTCCAACATCGAAGAGGAGTTGCGCAAGCTGCACACCTCCGTGCACTACGGCGCCGACACGGTGATGGACCTTTCCACCGGCGGCGACATCCACGAGATCCGCGAGGCCATCTTGCGGCATTCGCCGGTGCCGATCGGGACGGTGCCGATTTACGAGGCGATCGCGCGCGTCAAGCGGCTGGAAGACCTGAACGCGGACATCATGCTGGAAGTGATCGAGGAGCAGGCGGCGCAGGGCGTGGACTACATGACCATCCACGCCGGCGTGCTCATCCAGTACCTGCCGCTGGTGTCGAAGCGGATCACCGGAATCGTCAGCCGCGGCGGCGCGATTTTGGCGCAGTGGATGGCCTACCACCACAAGCAGAACTTCCTCTACGAGCGCTTCGAGGACATCTGCAAGATCTTCAAGAAGTACGACGTCAGCTTCTCGCTGGGCGACGGACTGCGTCCCGGCTGCGTGGCCGATGCCAGCGACGAAGCGCAATTCGCCGAACTGAAGACGCTGGGCGAGTTGACGGCCATCGCCTGGAAGGACGATGTGCAGGTGATGATCGAAGGGCCGGGGCACATCCCGATCGACAAGATCAAGGAGCAGGTGGAGAAGGAAGTCGAGATGTGCTACGGCGCGCCGTTCTACACGCTGGGTCCGCTGGTCACCGACATTGCGCCGGGCTACGACCACATCACGTCGGCCATCGGCGCGGCGATGATCGGCTGGTACGGCGCGGCGATGCTGTGCTACGTCACGCCGAAAGAGCACCTCGGCCTGCCCAACGACAAGGACGTGAAGGACGGGATCATCGCCTACAAGATCGCGGCGCACGCTGCCGACATCGCGCGGCAACGGCCGGGCGCACGCGACCGCGACGACGCGATCAGCTATGCGCGCTACACCTTCGACTGGGAAAAGCAGTTCGAGCTGTCGCTCGACCCGGAGACGGCGCGCTCCATGCACGATGAAACGCTTCCCGACAAGTACTACAAGGAAGCGGCATTCTGCTCCATGTGCGGGCCGAAATTCTGCTCCATGAATTATTCGGCGAAGGTGGACGAGTACAACAAGCAGGTGCACGGCGTCGAGAAGAAAGACTACTCGGAACTGGTGAAGAAGCTGGTGGCGATCAAATAGTCTTCAGTCTTCAGTCGTCAGTCTTCAGTCGTCAGTCTTCAGTCGTCAGTCTTCAGTCGTCAGGAAACGCCGAAGCCGCGGAATCTACGCGGCTTTCGTTTTTCAGACGACCGTGGACCGAGGACGGAAGACTGCTTTCGTTGTCGTCTGAGTAGTTTTTCGCCGTCAAGAATGCACTGGCACAACGATGGCGCCGATCAATGCGCCTTGTACGAGCGTCTCCACTTGGCGTGCAGCCAGATGAGGATGCCGATGGCGCAAGTCTCCAGCGGTCCGACCGTTAACTCCGTCGCGTAGGCCGGGAGCATGCTGGTGGCGGTAACCCTGACCGCCCAAATCACACCAGCCGCGGCGATCAGGCTCGCAATCCTCTCTTCACCGTGAATGGCCATCCCTAGAACCTAGCAGCCGGGTTCCAAGAAGGCTACGTCACGGTTGTGCGATGGACTTTGGTTTATTTGCGCTTCAGGACGCGTTTGACGGCAGCGACGATGTACGGGGCGGTCAGCCCGTACTTCTCCATCAACTGGTCGGGCGTGCCGGATTCGGCATAAGTGTTCTGAATGCCGACAAACTCCATCGGCACAGGCTGCGAGGCGGCGGCCGATTTCGCCACCTGCGCGCCGAGGCCGCCGTCGAGCAGATGCTCCTCGGCGGTGACGATGGCGCCACACTCGCGGGCCGCGCCGGCGACAGCTTCGTCGTCGAGCGGCTTGATGGTGTGCATGTCGAGGACGCGCGCCGAGACGCCTTCGGCTTCCAGTTGCGCCTGCGCCTGCAAGGCGTAGCCGACTTCAAGCCCGCAGGCAATGATGGCCACGTCGCGGCCGTTGCCGTGCTGTTTCGCCTTGCCGATTTCGAATTGGTCATCGGCGGTGTAGAGGATGGGCGTCTTCGGCCGTCCGGTGCGCATGTAGCAGGGGCCGCTCCATTCGGCCATGCGATGCACCAACGCGCGTGCGCAGAATTCGTCGGAAGGAACCAGCACGACAAAACCGGCCAGGCCGCAGGCCAGCGCGATGTCTTCGATGGCCATCTGGCTGGGGCCATCCTCGCCAATGGAAATGCCGCCGTGCGAGCCGACGAACTTGGCGTTGACGCGCGGATACGCCACCGACATGCGCAACTGGTCGTAGCCCTTGTCCATGAGGAATACGGCGAACGACGAGGCAAAGGGAATTTTTCCGTTGAGCGCCAGGCCGCCCGCCATGCCGACCATGTTGGCCTCGGCGATGCCGATGGTGAAGAAGCGGTCGGGAAACTCCTTGCCGAACTTCGCGCTGAAAGTGGATTTGGCGAGGTCGGCGTCGAGCGCAACCACGTTGCGATTGGCGCGGCCCAACTCCACCAGCGCCTGTCCGTAGGCCTCGCGCGTGGCGACGCCCATCTTCAGCTCGAATTTGCTGCTCGTGGTCTTCACCGCGCGTTGGCCTCCAGTTCCTTCAGCGCCGCCTCGACCTGCTCCTTTTTCGGCGCCACGCCGTGCCACTCGGGATTGTTCTCCATGAACGAGACGCCTTTGCCCTTAATCGTGTTGGCGATCACCGCCGTGGGCCGCGAGGTCAGGCCGGCACGCGCCTGTTGCAGCGCGTCAATGCACTGCTCCAGGTTGTGGCCGTCAATCTCGATCACGTTCCAGTTGAAGGAGCGGAACTTTTCGCCGACGGGCGCGGGATCGAGGATGTCGGTGAGGAAGCCATCGAGTTGCTGCTGGTTGTAGTCCACGATAACGGTCAGGTTCGAGAGGCGGTGAAAACCAGCGTACATGGCGGCTTCCCAGATCTGTCCTTCCTGAATTTCGCCGTCACCGACCATGACGAATGTGTGCCAGTCGCGCTTGTCCAGGCGCGCCGCCAGCGCCATGCCGATGCCGATGGAGATTCCCTGCCCCAGCGATCCGGTCGAGGCTTCCAGGATGGGCAGCATGCGCTTGTCGGGATGGCCTTGCAGCGGCGAACCGAGTTTGCGCAGCGTGGGCAGCAGCGCCGGGTCGAGGTAACCGGCCTCGGCGTAGGTCGCGTAAAGCACCGGAACGCCGTGGCCCTTGGAGAGCACGAAGCGGTCGCGGTCGGGCCAGTCGGGACGATTTCGGTCGTGCCGCATCACGCGGAAATAGAGCGCAACCAGCAATTCCACCGCGGAGAGCGATCCGCCCGGGTGCCCGCTGCCAGCGGCGCCGATCATCTTGACGATGTCAATGCGAATGCGGTTGGCGATCTGCTTCAGGTCGGTGAGCGGCGCCACCACGGTGCTCATGAACGGGCTTTCTCCCCGGCGGCGGCGCGCAACCGCTCCTGACGTTCAACTTCCACCGCAGCACGCGCAACACCGGCACGCGCTGGGGGCCCCGGAGCTTGCGGCTGCTTGGGCAAGACAGCCGGGATGGCGTGCGCCGCCTCGCGCACCTTCCTCACCAGGTATTTTCCGCGTCCGCTAAGAAACTTCGCGAGCACGATGGCGACTTTTTGCAGCAGGACGCGGTCCTTGTAGGAGAAGGCGTTCAGGCGATCGCTTTCGACATCAATGACGCCACTGACGTGCACGCCGATCTTGATGGGCATGACCAGCTCGGAGCGGGTCTCGGAAAAAACTTTGACGTACTGGGGATCGCGGGTGACGTCGGGCACCACCTTCGCCATGCCGGCTTTCGCCGCCTGGCCGACGTTGCCCTCCCCCAGCCGCATCGCAGCGCAGCGCGGCGCAGGACCCGCCGACGCGACACGCAACACGCGGCCGCCGGCCTCAAGGAAGATGGTGACTGCGAAATACTGCCGCCCCTTTTGCAGCAGCCGGGCGACCTGCACCAGCGGCGACTCCTGAAACTGTGCGCCGCGAATTTCACGCAGCGGCAGCCGGCCGCGCGAGGCAAGCCGCGGCTTGGCCACCAGCACCTGCTCGACGGCCCCGAGCACTTCACGCGCAGAACGATAAGTTTTCACGGCAATACCTGGACGAAGGGAATGCTCCAAGTCTATCCGCGCCGATTTGCCGGGTCAATAAACCACCGATGGGATTGGCGGCTTTTCGCTGGCGTAGAACTCGACCACCGCTGATAATCGCGAGACGGAGAGAAATCGTCCATGGGCAGGCGAAGAGCCAACCGGCTGCACATCGAACTGCCCGTATCTGTTTCCGGCTTCGATACGAATGGCAACCCTTTCGTCAAGAGCGCAAGAACGGTGGATATCAGTTGGGGTGGCATCCGCTTGACTGGCATTCATTGCGTCCGTGGCCCGGGCGAAATCGTGCGGGTGCAATACAAGGACAAGCGGGGACGCTACCGCGTCATCTGGATGGAACAGGAAACGGACACGCTGGGGTTGGAGGGTGTGGAAGGGGCCAAGCTGTTGTTTGGCGATCATCTGCCAGCCTCGGCGGGCACGGATGCCGAGGTCGACACCTATTCCCTGCCGCTGTCAGTGGAAGCTGCGGCGTCCTCGACGCATAGAGGTGAGCGGCGTGAAAGCGATCGTCGCGAGGGAGAACGGCGGCGATACAAACGCTACAACTGCGCCGGCATCGCCGGTGTGCGCGAGTCGAACCGGGAGTTTGGCGTTGAAGGCCGCGTCCTGGATATTTCAATGTGCGGCTGCTACGTCGAGATGATGTCGCCCATGCGCGTCGGCACCCCGGTCAATCTCGACATCAAATTGAGCGACCATGTCTTGAAATTGCCGGCGATCGTTCGCGTGTCCCAGGCCAACATGGGCATGGGCTTGGAATTCGCCGATACCCCGCCCGGCGAGAGGGAAAAGCTCGATCAGGTCATTGCTGAGCTCGGTGGGGAGCCTCGGCCGACGGCGTCTTCGGCGTCTCCGGCGCCACCCGCACAGGCCGGGCCTGCTGACCCGGAGCAGGTCGGCAGCGCAGTCTTAGGATGGTTCGCTGCCCACGACCAATTGACCCGGGAAGAATTCCAAGAGCTGCTGAAGGAAAACAAGAAAGCTTAGTAACTCTCCTGGACCTCGGCAGCCTACGCCGGCGAAGGCGCCTTCACCTGCGTCGCGAGCGCCGCCGTTTCCGGCCGTACAAACCACTGCTGGATCGCCGGCAGCGCGGCGCGGGCCGCCTGTTCTCCGGCGCGGATCAGTTCCGGCGCGCGGTCGAAGCCGTCGTAGCTGAAGCCGCGCACGTCGGGCTGGAGAATCACGTCGGCCGCGGCTTCCCACAACCCGCACATCCTCGATTGCGCGATGGAGAGGCACTGCCCGATGACGTCGAAGATGTGCCGCGGGCCGTCCAGGTCCACCCAGTGCGCGCTCAGGTAAACGGCAATGACGCGCTGTGCGCCCATTTCGCGCAACGGGACGGTAGGGACGGCGTGGGCGAGCATCCCGTCCACCAGCAGGCGCCCGTTGATGTTGACCGGCAGGAACATGCCCGGATACGCGCAACTGGCGCGAACCGCGTCCACCAGCGAACCGGAGCGGAAGACCACGCCTTCGCCGCTGGTGAAGTCGGTGGCCGCCACCGCCAGCGGGATTTTCAGGTCCTCAAAGGTGCGGCACCTCAGCATCTTGTCGAGGAACCGCGCCATGCGGTCGTTGCTGGCGAAGCCGTAGCGCGAAAGCGTCCAGCGCGCGAAATCCTTGAAGCGAACCAGGGCGGCGATCTCCTCCAGTTCCCGGGCGGAGATGCCGCTGCAATAGGCCGCGCCGATGACCGAGCCGACGCTGGTGCCCGCGATGAAATTGACGGGAATTCCTTCTTCTTCCAGGACCTTGAGGATGCCGATATGCGCCAGGCCGCGGGCGAAGCCGCCCCCAAGCGCAAGTCCGACGGTCGGTGTTTCCGGCGCCGCCGGGGCGAGCGGCATATCCGAAATGCGTTGCAGCCCGCGAGCAAACGCGCGAACCGAACGCGCTATTTTGTTTAGCATACCGTGCCTAATTCCACATCCGGCCCCACGCGGAGGTTACATTCGGTATGATGCCCGGTTCTGCACCGATGATGAAGCATCGACCCTGGCCACGCCAGGTTACGGTAGTCACGACGAACGCATTTCGAGGTAACTAAAGGCGACCTTTCCGCATGGAGCGCGAATATTCGGCTGGAGGCGTGGTCCTCCGCCCCAGGCAGGAGCGGTGGTGGGTGGCGGTCATCGAGCCGCAGGGCCGGCGGAAGCCGGGCACTCCGGGGGGGAGGGCTCCCGCCACCGTGCTCGCGCTTCCCAAGGGCAACGTGGACCAAGGCGAAAAGCCGGAAGAAACGGCGGTGCGCGAGGTGCGCGAGGAAACCGGCGTCGAAGCCGGCCTGGTTGCCAAGCTCAGCGACATCAAGTACATCTACGTGCGCTCCTGGGGCGACCGCCAGCGCGTATTCAAAGTCGTAAGCTTTTTCCTGCTGCGGTACCACAGCGGGCGCATCGGGCAGATTACGCCGGGCATGCGCCGCGAAGTGCGGCAAGCCATGTGGCTGCCGCTGGACGAGGCCCCGCAAAAACTCAGCTACCGCGGCGAGCGCGACGTGGTGAAGCTGGCGCAGGAATACGTCAAGGCGCATCCGGAACTTTAGAGCGAGGCAAAGATGCCGCAGACGCCGCACATTGAACGCCACTTCACCTCCAGCGAAGCGGTGCGCGACATCGTGATCGGCATGGCCGACGGGCTGACCGTGCCATTCGCTCTGGCGGCCGGACTCTCGGGCGCAATCAAGGCGACGCACGTGATCGTGGTCGCCGGGTTGGCGGAGATCGCCGCCGGGTCCATCGCCATGGGCCTGGGTGGGTACCTCGCCGCCAGAAGCGATGCCGAACATTACGAGCAGGAGCGTGGGCGCGAGTGGCGCGAGGTGAAAGAGCTTCCCGATGAAGAGGCGCGGGAAGTTTCGCAAATTCTCCAGAACTACGGCATGGCCGCGGACGAGGCGGGTACCGTGGTCGCCGCGCTGGAGAAACGGCCGGAAGCGTGGGTGGATTTCATGATGCGCTTCGAACTCGGCCTGGAACCGCCGGAGCCGGGCCGCGCCGTACGCAGCGCCGGCACGATTGCCGTATCGTACGTCGCCGGCGGTCTGATCCCGCTGGCGCCCTACATCATCCTGAACCAGGCCTCGACCGCGTTCGCCGCTTCCGTCGGCGTGACCCTGATGGCGCTGGCGGCCTTCGGGTACATCAAGGGGCGCTTCACCGGCGCAGTCCCAATTCGGAGCGCGTCACAAACACTGGTGACGGGTGCACTTGCCGCTGCCGCCGCCTACGTGCTAGCGAGGCTTATCTCCTAAGTGACGGACCGGTAAGGATTTATCTTGACGCCGGCAGAGCCCTCCGCTACCCTCAACTCAACTAATAGAAAAGGGCGCGCCGTTGCCATCCTCACCCCACATCTACGCGGCGCGCCCGAAATTTTTTATGGGGTGAATTCCCGCGAAAATCGTGCCCCTGAAGGGCAGAATTTCTTCACCTGACAGCCGGCCGCGTCACAGGCTGGCGGCGATTCAAGCTGCTATATTGTCGCGGGGACCTCCAGGGATTTCTGCCATGATCAAACGAATTGATAAAGTTGCTGTCCTCGGCGCCGGGACCATGGGCGCGCGCATTGCGGCGCACCTGGCCAACGCCGGCGTTCCCTCGTTCCTGCTGGACATCGTGGCGCCCGATGCCGATGACGACGCGCGTAACCATGTCGCCGCCGCCGGGCTGCAGGCCGCGCGCAAGTCCAAGCCCGCGGCCTTCTTCGAACCGTCGCTGGCGCACTTGATCACCATCGGCAACTTCGACGACCACATGAAATTTGTCGCCGAATCCGACTGGGTGATCGAGGCCGTGGTGGAAAACCTCGAGATCAAGCGCACGCTGCTGAAGAAGGTGGAAGCCGCCCGCCGGCCCGGCACAATTGTCACCACCAATACCAGTGGCCTGCCGGTCGGCAAAATCGCCGAGGGCTTCAGCGACGACTTCCGCCGCTACTGGTTCGGCACGCACTTTTTCAACCCGCCGCGCTACATGCGCCTGTTGGAGATCATTCCCACGCCCGACAGCGATCCCGCGGCGGTGGAAGCCATCTCGCATTTCTGCGACGCGCGGCTCGGCAAAGGGATTGTGACCGCCAAGGACACGCCCAACTTCATCGCCAATCGCATCGGCACATTCTCCGCGCTCAACGTCATGCGCCTGATGCAGGAGATGGACCTCACCATCGAGGAGGTGGACGCGCTCACCGGCAGCGCCGTCGGCTGGCCGAAGATGGGCACCTTCCGCCTGACCGACATGGTCGGGCTCGACATCCTGGGTCACGTCGTTGCCAACATGACCACCAACATGAAGGACGAGCGCAGCGATCTCCAGCTTCCCGACTTCTTCAAGGCCATGCTGGAGCGCAAATGGCTCGGCGACAAAACCAACGGCGGTTTTTACAAGAAGGCAAAAGGCGCTGACGGCAAAGACGACGAACGGCTGGGGCTGGATTGGAAGACGCTGCAGTACCGGCCACGGCAGAAGGCAAGATTTCCGGCCCTGGACATGGCGAAGCAAATCGAGGACACGCCGCAGCGCCTGCGCACCTTGCTCGGTATGGATAACGCCGGCGGCGGTCCGCAGAAGGGCGACCGTGCCGGGCAGTTCCTCTGGCCGGTGCTATCGGATCTGTGGACGTATTCGGCCAACCGCATCGGCGAAATCTGCGATTCGCTGGTGGAGATCGATCGTGCCATGGGCATGGGCTTCAACTGGGAGATGGGGCCGTTCGCACTGTGGGACGCCGCCGGCGTCGAAGCCACCGTGGCACGCATGAAGAAAGAGGGCCGGCCGGTGGCGGAGAACGTGGAGCGCCTGCTCGCTTCCGGCAAGAAGACGTGGTACAGCGATGCCATCGGCGCGCCGTCGGGCGTTGCCTACTTTGACGTCGCCGCCTCCAGCTACAAGGACCGGCAGGTTTCGCCCGGAATCTGGTCGGTGCAGGTGGCAAAAAAGTCCGGCGGCGTGGTCAAGAAGAACCCGGGCGCGACGCTGGTGGACCTGGGCGATGGCGTGGGCTGCATCGAGTTCCACACCAAGATGAACGCCATCGGCGGCGACATCCTCCAACTGGTCACGCAATCGTTAAAGCCCGGTGGGCCCGGCGACAATTTCGACGCCTTCGTCATCACCAACGACGGCCAGCATTTCTCCGCCGGCGCCAACATCATGCTGCTGCTGATGGCCATCCAGGAAGAGGAGTGGGACGAGATTGACTTGATCATCCGCCAGTTCCAGGGGATGACGCAGGCGATCAAGTTCTCGCCGAAACCCGTGGTGGTGGCGCCTTTCGGCATGACCCTGGGCGGCGGCTGCGAGGTTTCGCTGCACGGCGCGGCGCGGCATCCGCACGCCGAACTCTACATGGGGCTGGTGGAAGTCGGCGTGGGCCTGCTGCCCGGTGGCGGCGGTTGCAAGGAGATGACGCTACGCGCGGTGGATGCGGCGGCAGGGATCCGCCCCGAAGGCCGCGGCGAGTCGGTGGAATTCATGGAGGCAGTGAAGAAGGCGTTCGAGACGGTCGCGATGGCGAAGGTCTCGACATCGGCGGCCGAGGCGCGCGCCTCTGGCTTCCTCTCCAGCGGCGATCAGGTGACCATGAACCGCGATCGCGTGCTTGCTGACGCCAAGTCGCACGTAGTAGAACTCCTGCGCTCTTATAAACCGCCGCGCCCGCGCACCGATATTCCCGCGCCCGGCGAAAGCATTTTGGCGACGTTAAAGCTCGGCGTCCATCTAATGCGACAGGCGGAGTACATCAGCGACCACGAAGTGAAAATCGGCAACAAGGTCGCAGAAGTCCTCTGCGGCGGCGCCGTGACGCCCGGCACGCCGGTCAGCGAGCAGTATTTGCTCGACCTGGAGCGCGAGGCTTTCAAATCGCTCTGCGGCGAGAAGAAGACGCAGGAGCGGATTGCGTTCACGCTAAAGACAGGCAAGCCGCTGAGGAACTGAACACGTCGATGGCCGATGGTCGACGGTCGACTGGCAGTAGCCACTGGAAACCAGCGCCGTAGGCGCGGCATTCGTTAGCCCAGGGCGGAAGCCCTGGGTAGCTCGCAAAAAAGGAAACCGAGTCCCGTAGGGACGGCACGAAATGAACTACGACCTTCTATCTGGCTACACCGAAATGGCCGCGGGCCTCAGTCGCGAGTACGAGGCGGTGGAGTGGTGTGAGGCTCTGGTTGTCGATCATGCTCTGACGCCGGTAATGATCCTGGGTGGGAGCGTAATTAGAGAAATGAGTCTCGTAGGAACAGCACGATGTTCCTGACCAGGAAAATCATTCGCGCGCTCAACAACCGGCTTCTCGGCGGGCCGGATGAATTCCGCCGTGAAGCTGAACACGCGCGCAAGCAGATCGCTAAGTGGCGTCACCGCCGTCCGAAACGGCGCCTGACTTCCCGCGTTATGCAGGACGCGCTCATTGAAACCTGGAACCAGTTGCACGGCTTTAAGGAATGGCGCAAGGTCGAGGTTGATCTCGCGGTCGTCGCCGATCGCATCACGCGCCGCTCGCATCGCATGCGCTCGCGTAAATCGCAAGAGAGGCCTCGCTTCGGGTGGTTCTGAGTTTTGGGTCGATCGATAACGAGCAAAAAAGCTAAGAGCTAACAGCTAAGAGCTATTTATGAGAGACATTGTCATCGCATCTTCCGTCCGTACGCCCGTGGGCAAGGCCTACAAGGGCACGCTGCGCGCCACCCGTCCCGACGAATTGGGCGCCATCGCCATTCGCGGCGCGCTCGACCGCCTGCCGCAGCTCGATCCCAAAGAGATCGAAGACGTCATCATGGGCTGCGCCATGCCCGAGGCCGAGCAGGGCATGAACGTCGCCCGCATCGCCTCGTTGCGCGCCGGCCTGCCGGTGGAATGTTCGGCGATGACCGTCAACCGCTTCTGCTCCTCCGGACTGCAGGCGATTGCGATGGCGGCGGAGCGCATCATGGCCGGCGGCGCGGAGGTAATTGTCGCCGGCGGGCTGGAATCCATGACCATGATTCCCATGGGCGGGCACAAGGTCTCGGCCAATCCGTGGCTGGTGGCGAATTATCCCGACGCGTACCTCTCCATGGGCCTGACCGCCGAGCGCCTGGCCAAGCGCTTCGGCGTGACCCGCGAAATGTCGGACGAGTTCTCGTTCAACTCGCACAAGAAAGCGCTGGTGGCAATCGAGGCGGGCCGCTTCGAGGAAGAAATCGTTCCCGTGCCCGTCAGCTTCACCACGCCGAACGGATCGAAGCCGAAACGCCAGGAAATCATTTTCAAAGTTGACGAAGGTCCGCGCGCCGACACCTCGATGGAAGTGCTGGGTTCGCTGAAAGCCGCGTTCCACGCGCATGGCATCGTCACCGCCGGAAGCTCCTCGCAGATGTCCGACGGCGCCGCGGCCGCAGTGGTCATGTCCGCGGAACGGGCAAAGCAGCTCGGGATCAAGCCGCTGGCTCGCTTTGTTGCGTTCGCCACCGCCGGTTCCAAGCCGGAGGAGATGGGCGTCGGGCCGGTTTACGCTATTCCCAAGGCACTCAAAATCGCAGGGCTCAAACTGTCGGATATCGACGTTGTTGAATTGAACGAAGCCTTTGCCGCGCAGGCGCTCTGTGTCATCCAGGAAACCGGGCTGGATCCTGCGCGCGTGAATCCCAACGGAGGCGCGGTTGCGCTCGGGCATCCCCTGGGCTGCACCGGCGCAAAATTGACGGCCACCATCATCCGCGAACTCAAACGCCGCAACCGACGCTACGGCATGGTGACCATGTGCGTCGGCGGCGGCATGGGCGCGGCGGGAATCTTCGAAAACGTCACCTAGCCACAGAGGACACAGAGGAAAGACAATGCAGGTGAACGAGGTCACCAGGGCCGTAATTACCGCAGCGATGAAGGTGCACACCGCGCTCGGGCCGGGGCTGTTGGAAAATGCCTACAAAGTCTGCCTCGCCCATGAGCTCCGGAAGTCCGGCCTAAACGTCCGCACTGAAGTTGAGCTCCCGGTAACGTATGACGGCGTACGCGTCGAACTGGGATACCGAATTGATATGCTCGTGGAAGAATTGGTTGTGGTTGAGTTGAAATGCGTGGATTCATTCAGTTCTCTACATGAAGCTCAGTTGCTCTCGTATCTCAAGCTCAGCAACAAGAATGTCGGGCTCCTCATCAATTTCCAGACGGCTCATTTGAAGGATGGAATTAAACGGCTTGTCTACGGACGTGGTTGGGACAGGCCTGCCATTTCTTCCTCTGTGACCTCTGTGGCTAAGAATTAGGAAGGGTTAAACATGGCAACTGCAACACCCGTAACCCGCAAGAAGATCACCGGCGGAAGTTTTCTTATTGAAGAACGCAACCTGGACGAAGTCTTCACGCCTGAGGACTTCACTGACGAGCACCGGCAGATCGCGCAGACCACGGACGAGTTCGCGCTCAAGGAAATCGCGCCGGCGGCCGACAAGCTGGAGAAAAAAGATTGGGCGCTCACCCGGGAACTGCTGAAGAAAGCCAGCGAACTCGGCCTGACGTCGGTCGAAATTCCCGAAGCGTACGGCGGCATGGACATGGACAAGGTCAGCGCCGCCATTGTCGCCGAACACATCGCCAAGTACGGCAGCTTTGTTGTCACCTTCGGCGGGCACTCCGGCATCGGCACGCTGCCCATCGTTTATTTCGGCACGGAAGAGCAGAAGCAGAAATATCTGCCCAAGCTGGCGAGCGCGGAATTCGTCGGCGCGTACGCCTTGTCGGAGTCCTCCTCCGGCTCCGACGCGCTCAACTGCCGCGCCAAGGCCGTGCTCTCCCCCGACGGCAAGCACTACATCCTCAACGGCGAAAAGATGTGGATCACCAACGCCAGCTTTGCCGACCTGTTCATCGTCTTTGCCAAGGTGGACGGCGAAAAATTCACCGCCTTCATCGTCGAAAAAACTTTCCCCGGCTTCGCGGTCGGCGCCGAGGAGCACAAGATGGGCATCCGCGGCTCCTCCACCTGCCCGCTAGTCCTCAACGACTGCAAAGTCCCGGTGGAGAACCTGCTCGGCGACATCGGCAAAGGACACATCATCGCCTTCAACATCCTGAATTTCGGCCGCTTCAAACTGGGCGCCGGCTGCATCGGCGGCACGCGCACCGCGCTGCAGGACGCCATCGCCTACGCCAAGCAGCGCAAGGCGTTCGGCACCACCATCTCGCACTTCGGCCTCATCCGCGAAATGATTGCCGACATGGCGGTGGACATCTGGACGGGCGAAAGCGCGGTGTATCGCACGGTGGGCATGATGGACGTCGCGCTCGGCGAAATTGACAAGCGCTCGCCCGAGGCGACGCGCGAAATCCGCAAGGCCATCGAGGAGTACGCGGTCGAGTGCTCGATCATCAAGGTCTGGGGCTCGGAGGCGCTGGACCGTGCCGTGGACGCGACCGTCCAGGTCTACGGCGGTTACGGCTTCGTCGAGGAGTACCCGGCCGAGCGCGCGTATCGCGATTCGCGCGTCAACCGCATCTTCGAAGGCACGAATGAAATCAATCGCCTGATCATCACCGGCTTTCTGATGAAGCGAGCCATGACCGGCCAATTGCCGCTCATGCCCGCCATCAAGCGGCTGATGGACGAGGTCCTCGGCGGACCTTCGATGTCGGAAGCTCCGGAAGGCCCGCTGGCCGCGGAGAGGGCGATCATGGCCAACGCGAAAAAAATTGCGCTGTTCACCGCCGGCGCCGCCTCGCAGAAATACATGCAGAAGCTGGTGGACCAGCAGGAGATCATGGGCGCGCTGGCCGACATCATTATCGAAACCTACTGCATGGAATCGGCGGTACTGCGGGCCGAGAAACTCAAGGGACGCAACGCCGACCTGGCGATGGCCATGACGCAGGTGTATGTGGCGCGTGCGATGGAGACGATTGAAGCCGCCGCGCGCAAGGTGATCGCCGCCATCGCCGAGGGCGACATGCTGCGCACGCAGATGGCAATCCTGCGCCGCCTGCTGAAATACGAGCCGATCAACACCATCGCGCTGCGGGAGAAAATCGCCGCGCGCGTCATCGAGCAGGGCAAGTACGTGACCGCGTGATGCGCTGATTCACCACGGAGACACGGAGGCACGGAGATTCAATTTTCCGTGTCTCCGTGCTATTGTGTGCCCATGTCGGTGCGCCGATTTACTGCCGTCGTCCACCAGGAAGAAAACCTCTACGTCGCCGAGTGTCCCGAGATCGGCACCGTGAGCCAGGGCACGACGGTCGAAGAAGCGGTCTCCAACCTTAAGGAAGCCACCGAGTTGTACCTCGAGGAATTTCCACAGGCGAACCAGAACGGTACCGCCGTGATTGTAAATTTCGAGGCAGAAGTAGCGTAGAATCAGCTACTTATAACAGGGCTCGCCCCGAAAAATAAAACCCGACAAAGACGACATCCCTCGCGTTGCGGTGCCGCTATGCTTCGATGCGGGAGCGACGAACGTGACAAAATTGCCCCGCATTTCTGGCCGGGACGCAATTCGCGCGCTGGAACACCTTGGCTTCAGACAGGTGCGCCAGCGCGGTAGTCATGTTGTTCTTCGAAAGCCGCTGCCGACAGGCGACGTCGGTACCGTGGTCCCGTTACATCGAGAGCTTGCTTCCGGAACTCTCCGCGGAATTTTGAAACAGGCGCAAGTCGAGCTCCAAGACTTCCTCGACAAGCTCTAGGAGCACACTTTCAATTCCGCGGATCTTCCCTACGCCGCCGCCAGCAGCGGCTCAAACATCGCCCGATTCGTCTTCAGCCAGGTCTCGAAATCCCGCATCGCCGGATACAGCTTGCGGCACTGCTCCAGGTCCGCCTTGCGATTCGGAATATACAGGCGGTTGAACTCGAACATGTTCGCCAGCTCCTCGGCGCCGGGAAAGGCAAACCTGGCATAGACATCGCGCGGGATGTATTGGTATGCGGCTTTGCGGCCGAGCACCCGCGTCATGACTTCGGCGTAATGCGAGCACGGCGCGTCCTCGCCCACCACGCCCACAACCTTGCCGGCTACTTCATCGAAGCGTTCCAGCAGCGCAGCCACCACCCCACCGAGGTCTTCCACGCCCAGCGCCGCCAACGGCGTATCGCCCTGCGGAAAGCCAAATGCCAGCGTTCCATCCGGCTGCCGCTGCAGCATCTGGAAGTTGATGAAATTCTCATAGTAGAACGCGACGTTGACGTACACGGCGTTGAGTCCGCGCTGGCGCGCGTATTGCTCGATCTCCGCCTTGATGTCGAGGTGCGGGACCGCAATCTTGCCGCCGGTGATGTTCTTCGCGCCCGGCAAGGTGCTGAAGACGAACCGCGGGACCTTGGCTTCCGCGACCGCGTCCACCAGGTTGGCGCCGTGTTGGCGCTCGCCCTCGAAGTGCTCCCAGAAATTGGTGACCCCGAACACAACGTCGCACCCGCGCATGGCAGCCTTCAAACTCGCGCGGTCACCCAGGTCACCCGCGACCAGTTCGCCGCCCGCCTGCCGCAGCGCGCGCGCCTTGTCGCTCGTGGTGTTTCGGCTCAGGCAGCGCACGTTGTACTTGCCGCTGCGCAGCAGATGGCGCGCCACCGATCCTCCCTGCAATCCGGTCGCGCCGGTAACCAGCACTGTTTTTCTCCTCATCGTCTCACCCCTTATGCTGTGAATCTTGTTGCGCTTGCAGCTCCTGCATGACGCTCTGCACCAACTCCTTCGCATCCGTCAGTTGCTTCATGATGATCTGGATGTCCATCACCGGCTTGCCCGGCCAGCGTTGGCTCTGGCAATACACCCCGTGCTGCCCGACGAACGCCATCGCGTCGGTGATCAGGTCCATGGTCACCGCCAGCCGCCCGCGCGGAATCCCCATCATGAATTCGTACTTTTCCAGCTCTTCCCGCTTTTCTTCGAAAACCGACATCCGCCGATTGTACGGGAAGGCGGCAGATTCAGTGTCACCGCGCAACACGCCGGTGCATCTATCGAACAGCACCGACATCTTCAAACTTCGGAGGAAGCATGAAGCGTCCCACCCTGTATGGAATGGCGGCCTGCGCGCTGATGCTGGCGGTTGTTTTTCCGGCGGCGCAGAGCAGCGCACAAGATAAATCCAAGCGTCCCAGCCCGCCGGGAACCGCGACCTTCACGTTCGCTGACGGCAAGACCATCACTATTAATTACAGCCGCCCGAAAATTCGCGATCCTCAGACCGGCCAACCACGGAAGATTTACGGCGGCCTGGTCCCGTACGGCGAAGTGTGGCGCGCCGGCGCGAACGAAGCCACCTCGTTCGTCACCCAGTCGAATTTGCTGGTCGGCGGAACCTCGGTGCCCGCGAGCAGCTACACGCTGTTCATTCTCCCGCAGCAGAGCGGTCCGTGGAAGCTGATCGTCAGCAAGAAAACCGGCGAGTGGGGAATTCCCTACCCCGGCGAGCAGAACGATTTTGCGCGCATCAATATGAAAACGGCGACGACGCCCGCGGCGGTCCAGGACTTCACCATCTCCTTCGACAAGCGCGGCCCCAACGCGGGCGTGATGAAGTTCGACTGGGAGAACACCAGCGCGTCGGTAGATTTTAGTGAGGCAAGCAAGTAGGTCTCCGGTTCTCGGTTATCGGTTTTCGGTGGTCCGTAGTAGATAAGTGAGTTTCGGCTTCGGCTGGCTACCCCCAACCGGCGTCATCCTGAGCTCGCGCGGGTTTCGCGAGCTCAGGATCCATGCTTTTCCTTGTGGCACGCGCCCGCAGGTGCGGGAAATCCGCTTTCCCATTTCTGCCTTCGCGACCGAGTTTGCCGTCCATGGCAGTTGCGTCCAGTTCAGCCCCTGACTAGAATTTCCGCTAGACCCGGAGGTGCCCAATGCCCCGGTACGAATTCTTCTGCGAGGACTGCCAAAAAGAGTTTGAAGTGATCCTCACCCTGGCTGAATACGAAAAGGGCAAGGTGAAATGTCCGAAATGCGGCGGTAAACACGTCCACCAGGAAGCCACCGCGTTTTTCGCCGTGACCTCGAAGAAAAGCTAGGAATTTGTCGCAGAGGACGCGGAGGACGCAGAGGTGGCGGGAGCGTCTGCGCGCCGGCTGTTGATGACGCGGCGTATGCCATGGCGCAGATGCGCTGTATTGAAGTTGATCAGAAGGCCAACGCGTTTATCGCTCAGTTTCAAGTACGAATAGAGCTGAGCCGAGTAGAGAGGAATTAGAGACTCGGCCGCTTTCACCTCCACTATGACAACATCCTCGACCAGGATGTCGACTCGGTAGCCACCCTCAATCAATTCCCCGTCGTAGATAACAGGAAGCGGGACTTGCGATGCCGTTCGCAAGCCCCGCTTGTGTAATTCATGAACCAAACACCGCTCGTACACCGATTCCAGGAGTCCGGGACCAAGGGCGCTGTGGACCTTCATGGCCGAATCAACGATGATTCCCGTAATCTCGTTGATTTCCATTTGCTTTCTTCCTCTGCGTCCTCCGCGTCCTCTGCGACTAATCCCCGGTGGCCTTTTGCGCCGGCGGCTTCCAGCGCAGGACCGGCTGCCGCGCCGCTCTGGTTTCGTCCAGCCGGGCGATGCGCGTTGTGTGCGGCGCATTCAGCACAACCTCGGGAGTGTTCTCGCATTCCTCGGCGATGCTTTTCATCGCATCAATGAATAAATCCAACTCTTCCAGCGACTCGCTTTCCGTCGGCTCGATCATCAGCGCGCCGTGCACGATCATCGGGAACGACACCGTGTACGGGTGGAAGCCGTAATCGATCAGCCGCTTGGCGATGTCGCCGGTCTTGAGGCCCTTCGCCGCCTGCTTGTGTTCGCTGAACACCACCTCGTGCATGCTCGGGGTCGAGTACGGCAGGTCGTAGACGCCCGCGAGCTTTTTCCGGATGTAATTGGCGTTGACCACCGCGTCCTCGGTGGTCTGCAGCAGGCCGTCGCGCCCGCAGGCCATGATGTACGCCAGCGCGCGCACGTGCATTCCGAAGTTGCCGTAGAAGGCGCGCACCCGGCCGATGGACTGCGGCCGGTCGTAATCGAAGCCGAGCAGCCCATCGGGCTTCGTCACCACCACCGGCACGGGCAGGAACGGCTCGAGAATTTTCTTGCACGCCACCGGACCGGAACCTGGCCCGCCGCCGCCGTGGGGTGTCGAGAACGTCTTGTGCAGGTTCAGGTGCATCACGTCCACGGCGAAATCGCCGGGCCGCACCTTGCCGACCAGGGCATTCATGTTGGCGCCGTCCATGTACAGCAGCCCGCCCTTGCGGTGGATGATGTCGGCGACTTTGTGGACCTCCTGCTCGAACACGCCCAGCGTATTCGGGTTGGTGATCATGAGCGCCGCCACGTCCTCGTTCATCTGCGCTTCCAGCGACGGAATGTCCACCGTGCCGCGTGCGTTCGACTTCAGGTTCTCCACCTCATAGCCCGCGATCGCCGCCGTCGCCGGATTGGTGCCGTGCGCGGAATCGGGAATCAGAATCTTTTTCCGTGGATTGCCCTTCGACTGCAGGTACGCGCGCGCCAGCAGGATGCCGGTCAGCTCGCCGTGCGCGCCCGCCGCCGGCTGCAGCGTGATCGCCTCCATCCCGCAGATTTCCATCAGCGTCTTGCGCAGCGCCTGCAGGATAACCAGCGCGCCCTGCGACACCTTCTCCGGCTGGTACGGGTGTGCGTTCGCCAGCCCGTCCAGGCGCGCCACGATCTCGTTGATCCGCGGGTTGTACTTCATGGTGCACGACCCCAGCGGATACAGCCCGGTGTCCACGCCGTAGTTCCACGTGGAGATGCGCGTGAAGTGCCGGATAATTTCGATCTCGCTGACCTCGGGCATGTTCCCCAGGTCCGCGCGAGCGGCGCTGCCCAATAGCTTCGCGGGATTCACGTCGGGCACGTCGAGTTCGGGCAGCTTGTACCCCTTCTTTCCGCGCGATGACTTCTCGAAGATCAGGCCTTCATTCTGGATAACGTGGGTGGTGGCCTTCTTGATTTTGCCGCTCATCGCGCCACCCCCTTCGCCGCCGCGTCAATCGCAATTTTGCGCGTCAACTCCGTGCAGCACCACAGCGACGCATTCCCCAGCTCGGGATAGAACTTCTTCAAGGGGAAACCGCCGATGATCTTCTGTTCGAGCATGCGGTCGTTCAGCGCCTTGGGATCTTCGCCGGTTTGCACCACGAATTCGTTGAACCGCGGCGCGCCCTGGAACAGCACCTTGGCCGTCCCGCCGAACTGCTCCACCGCGTACGCCGTTTTCGCCAGGTTCTGGGTCGCGAGTTCCTTCAGCCCCTCGCGCCCGTACACGGTCATGAAGATGGTTGCCATCAGCGCGATCAGCGCCTGGTTGGTGCAGATGTTCGACGTCGCTTTTTCGCGCCGGATGTGCTGCTCGCGCGTGGAAAGCGTCAGCACGAAACCGCGATTGCCGCGCTTGTCTACCGTCTGCCCGACCAGCCGGCCCGGCATCTGGCGGACGAGCTTTTCCTTGGTCGCGATCACGCCCGCGTACGGCCCGCCGAAGCTGAGGGGCACGCCGAATGACTGCGCCTCCATGGCCACGACGTCCGCCTCCTGGGGCGGCTTAACGATGCCCAGCGAGACCGCCTCGGCGATCGCCACCACCAGCAGCGCGCCCTTGCGATGCGCGATCTCGGCGACAGCGGCCACATCTTCGATGGTGCCGAAGAAATTGGGCGACTGGATCAACACGCACGCCGTGCCGTCGGTGATCGCCTTCTCCAGGGCAGCCGTGTTCAACCGCCCGGTATCGAGGAACGGGACCTCCGCGATCGGCATGCCCTGGTTCTTGGCGTAGCTGGCCAGCACCTCGCGGTATTCCGGGTGCACGCTGCGCGCCACCACCGCTCCGCGCCGGCCGGTCACGCGCGCCGCCATCATTACCGCCTCGGTCGCGGCGGTCGAGCCGTCGTACATCGAGGCGTTGGCCACCTCCATGCCGGTCAGCTCGCAGACCATGGTCTGAAATTCGAAGATCGCCTGCAGGGTTCCCTGCGAGATCTCCGGCTGGTACGGGGTGTAGGCGGTGAAGAACTCGCCGCGCGAGATCAGCATGTCAATCAGGACCGGACGGTAGTGGTGGTAGGCGCCGGCGCCCAGGAAATTGGCGTAGCCGGACGCGGCGGTGTCGGCCGCACGCTGCCGAAACCAGTCCAGGATGTCGGCTTCCGCCATCGAAGGCGCAATATCCAGCTCGCGTTTCAGCCGGTATTCCGCCGGAATGGGAGCGAAAAGCTCGTCGACGGAGCGGATGCCGATTTCGCGCAGCATCAGCTCCCGGTCTGCTGGGGACTTCGGAAGATAGCGCATAGGAATTTGTAATCGGGTAATTTGTAATTGGTAATTTGATGAGCGGTTGCCCCACCCTTATCTCGCCCGGGTTTGGCGAGATAGGGTGGGGATTTTCCATGGAGCACCCGCCCAATTACCAATTACAAATTACCAATTACAAATCCGCAGTAACTTCTATGTCATCAGTCCGCCCCGCTAGTGCCCCGCTTCCTCGGCGACGAACCTCTCGTAATCGGCGGCGGAAAGCAGCTTCGTCACCTCCGACGGATTGCTGAGCTTCACCTTCACCATCCAGGCGCCGTGCGGGTCAGCATTGACCTTTTCGGGCGCAGTCGCCAGTTCCTGGTTGACCTCGGCCACCGTGCCGGACGCCGGCGCGTAAATGTCCGAGACCGCCTTCACCGACTCCACTGTGCCCAGGCTCTTGCCCTGCGTCAGCGTCGCCCCGGGCTTGGGCAGCTCGACGAACACGATGTCGCCCAGCGCCTTCTGCGCGTGGTCGGTGATTCCGATCACGCCGGTATCGCCTACCACCTTGATCCACTCGTGCTCTTTCGTATATTTCAAATCCGCCGGATAGGCCATCGTTCGCTCCAGAAATCAATCTCGCCAGCAAAATTTATGATTGAGTGATTTGCGATTGAGTGATTTGCCCAGGCCCACTGAAATCACCAAATCACAAATTACTAAATCACCAATGCCTTGCTACGCCTGCTTCCTGCTCGGCCGCTTATAGAACGGCGTCGGCACCACCTTCGCCTTCACTGCCTGACCGCGAATCTCCACCCCGACCACCGTGTCCAGCTTTGACCGCGACGTCGGCACATAGGCCAGCGCGATGTTCTTCTTCAAAAACGGCTCATACGATCCGCTGGTCACGTATCCGATCTGCTTGCCCGACTCGTCCAGCACCTTGTAACCATCGCGTCCGATGCCGCGCTCGATCATTTCCAACCCGACCAGCGTGCGCGTGATCCCGTCGGCCTGCTGGCGCTCCAGCGACCTGCGCCCGATGAACTCGCCCTTGTCCATCTTCAGCCACCGGTCCAGGCCCGCTTCCCACACCGTGATGGAATCCGAAATCTCGTGCCCGTACAGCGCCAGCTTGCCTTCCAGCCGCAGGGTGTTGCGCGCGCCCAGGCCGCACGGCAGGAGGTTGAATTCCTTGCCCGCGGCCATCACCTCATTCCACACCCGCTCGCTGGTGGCTTCGTCGCTGGGCACGTAGATCTCGAACCCGTCCTCGGCCGTGTAGCCGGTGCGCGCGATCAGCGTGTCTTTCAGCCCGCACACCGTGCCGCGCGTAAACCAGTAGAACTTCACCTTCGACAGGTCGGCGTCGGTCAGCTTCTGCAGCACGTCCACGCCGCGCGGGCCCTGGATGGCAATCTGCGTGAAGTCATCGCTCAGGTGCTCGACTTTGCAGTCGAAGGAGCGCGTGTTCTCGCGCACCCAGGTGATGTCCTTCTCGCGCGTCCCGGCGTTGATCACAAAGTAGAAGTCGCTCTCGCCGAAGCGGTGGACGATCACGTCATCCACGAACGTACCCTGCGGATACAGCATCGCCGAATACTGGCATTGCCCGTGCTGCAGCTTCGACGCGTCGTTCATCGTGATGTGCTGCACCGCCGCCAGCGCTTGCCGCCCGGAGACGCGGATGTCGCCCATGTGGCTGACGTCGAAAATTCCTACTCCCGAGCGCACCGCCAGATGTTCCGCGATCAAGCCCGCCGGATACTCCACCGGCATGTCCCATCCGTTGAAGTCCACCATCTTCGCGCCCATCTTGCGGTGGACCGCGTTCAGTGCCGTCTTGCGAACTTTTGCGGTTGAAACGTCGGGCGAGGAAGACACGGTATTTCTCTCCAGAGCCTCTATCGGGTCGGATGCGAAGCGATGAACGCGCTAAGGTATCACGCGCTCTGGGACGGGTCAAACACCGGCTCAAACCCATTTTGGGCCATGGCGGCCGCACCCCTGCCCTTCTCACGCGGCCGGTTTCACGCTACATTCGCGTCATGGTAAAAACGTTTCGCTGCACCCTCTGCGACCAGGAAGAGTCTCGCTGCCAGTGCGACAAGTACTGCTTCATGTGCCAGGGCGGCCACGACGTCCGCCTCTGTCAGGACGGCATGTACTACTGCCAGGAATGCCGCGAAGCTTGTGACCTGTACCCTGAGGCCTGAGTTGTGAGCGCGGAAAGTCTGAGTCGAGCTGCCGGATCCAGCCCTCTGGCGAGCGATGATTGCCATTTCGCCGCGTGTTCGGAGGTCTTGGATTACCCGAGCACCCGATTACCTGATCCCCGGGTCACCTGATACCATGCCGCCAATGAATGATGCCGAACTGCTGCAAGCGGCTTTCTCCCAAGCCCGCCTGGGCCTGGCCGAAGGCGGCCTGCCCATCGGCTCCGTACTCGCCGATGCCGACGGACGCATCGTCGCTGGCGGCCACAACCTCCGCGTCCAGACCGGCGACCCCACCGCCCACGCCGAAATCGTCTGCTTGCGCAATGCCGGACGCCGCCGCGACTGGCCGCGGCTCACCCTGGTCTCGACGCTCAGCCCGTGCGTCATGTGCACCGGCACCAGCCTGCTGTTCCGCATCCCGCGGGTCATCATCGGCGAGAACCGCAATTTCCGTGGCGCGGAAGATTTGTTTCGGGAGCGCGGCGTGGCTCTGAAAGTGATGGACGATCCCGAGTGCATCGAGCTGATGCGCTCCTTCATCGCCGCCCATCCTGATCTGTGGAACGAAGATATTGGCGTCTGAAATTCCGGCCTGCAGCAACGGGCGCGCGTACAATTCCCTCGCCCGCACGCCATGGATGCCGAATTAACCGTCGAACTCGCGGCCGGCGATCCCACTCTCGCCATTCCCTGGTCCTCCGACGACGGCCGCCTGCGCTACCATGACCTCAAGCGCCGGCCCGACCTGCTCCTCTATGTTGACGAGGCCAGCCAGTACCAGGAACTCGCCGAGTTCCTCGTCCAGATCAACTTGCCCGCCTCGCTGCTGCAATCCGCCAAGTGCGACGCCTGGTACAGCACCGAACTCAGCGAGCCGGAAGCCATCTACGGCGCGGCCGGCAAATTCGTCTCCTACGTGGATGTCTTCTTCGCCGCCGGCGCCCCGCGCTTCTCCTTCGAACAGCACGAGGAATTCGCGCGCCGCCTGATCAACCTCCTGGGCCGTGCGCCGCAGATCTCCGCCGCCGCCGAGTTCATCGTCCGCCGCTGCTACTACCAGAACGCCGGCGAAAGCGGTGGCTCCGAACCGGCGAGCCACCGCGAGGGCTTTTACTTCACGTTTTACTTGTCGGCTTACGGCGACGACGAGCCCGACGCCCGCCAACGCTGGGGCATCGCCCTCAAGCTCATCGGCAACGCCATACTCCAGCTTTCCGTCGCCCGCTCGGTGACGGCAGCGGAATAAGTGAAATCAGAAGTAAGAAAATCAAGGAGCGGTAACGAGAATGCGGTACCGTCAAGGCTAAAACCGATGGCCGACCGCCGATAGTTACTTGCAATACGCTCCCGTTCGTCTTACTTCTTACTGCTGACTTCTCGCTTCTGACTTTCCGGAGGTCCCATGGACGCGGATTCGGTTTCCGTTTCGGTTCGGCTGCAAAGCGCCACCAGTGAGTTGCACGAGGTTGAAGCCTTGCTGGCCTCGGCCGATCTCGATGCCCGTATTCTTTCCGACTTCCGCGACGCCGTGAACCGGGTGCGCACCACGGCCTGGGCAACGCAACAGTACGCCGAGACCAAAGACACCGAGCGCGATCCCTCCAAGGTTCTCTCCATGCTCGCCGGAGAACGCGTCCGCGCTGCCTACCGGCTTTGCCGCGCCATCGGCCAGGACCTCGACCGGCCCGACCTCCGCTTCCAACCCGGCCAGCTTCTTCAACTCCGCGCCGCTGCCCAGGAATTGTTACAGGGATTGAATAGTGTCATCGGCGATGAGAAGTGATTGCGCAGCAGTGCACGGAACTGGGGCGGGAAGGAAGTCAGAATTGGAAAGTAAGAAGTCAGAATTAAGAAGTCAGAATCTCATCGTTTTGCCACTTCTTACTTCTGACTTCTGACTTTGACATGGCGGGCCCGGCGTGATTCGAACACGCGACCCTCTGCTTAGAAGGACTTGCCCCACGAAGAACCAATGAGTTAGCTCGATTGGGCGCGGGTGACGGGAACCCACATTTATGCGGTCTTGCCGCATCTCCCCATGCGTTCCCCTCTACTCTCCACCAACGGCTCCGGTTTTGCATTGGGCACAGGCTGGGCACAGCGCCTCACCTCCCCGTCCCGGCTAATTCAGGCTCAAGACTTTCCCTGCCATGTGAAACACATTGCCATCAACGGCAAGGACTGCAAGCCCTTGCAGCTATAAGTGATTGATTCTCTTAGTATATTCTCCGTTTCGATTGGTACGGGAATTGCCCCAAGAAGCCTGAACTCTGTTTGTCGCAAGGGCAAGCGGAGTAACGGGGATTACTTTCGAGGTTCGACCATGAAGGCCAAGTCTCTTGTCGTTGTTGCTTTGTTGTTCCTAGCCACAGCCGCGGTTGCGGATTCCTTCAATCTGACGGCTGTTGCAACCGGGATTAACTTGAACGCCACTCTGACGGGAACTTCAACTGGAGGTGGCCTCTTCGACCTTACGGGAATGACCGGGACTCTGAACGGCTCGGCTCTGGGCGGCCTGCTGGCTACGTCAGGTCCGGGAACGCCAACCAACTCGGCTGTAGTAAATGGCTGGTACATGACTTACGACAACGTGTTGAACATGAATACCCCGTACTTCGACCTGTATGGTGTTGGCTTTACTCTGAACGACGGCACTCTCGCCAACCTGTATTATTCCAATGGGTACTTGTACGCACAGCTTGGCAGTAATCCTCCCACGCCCTGGACTTCGGTGCAGGTCTCCGTGGCTGGCTCTTCCGGCCCTGGCTCTCAAGTCCCCGAACCGGCTTCGCTGACGCTGCTCGGATGTGGACTGGTTGCTCTCGGCGCCGGTCTTCGAAAGCGCCGCTAGCGCCTGCGCCTTCTGGCGGAAAACGGCACGATGCCCACCCCAATTTCGTTCGGAAACTTGGGGTGGGCATAAATTTTTGGGTACAGCCCTGAAAAGCAGCTTCCCGAGAGTCGTTTCGATTCTGCGGCAAATACCAAAGAGCAGAAGAGTTCAATGGCGGGCCCGGCGTGACTCGAACACGCGACCCTCTGCTTAGAAGGCAGATGCTCTATCCAACTGAGCTACGGGCCCCGGTCTTTATTGTACCCGCACTGCCTTCGGCGTTCACCCCACAGCCACTGGCCCGCATCTCACTATCCACCGGTGGCGGCGGGAGTCGTTTACGGTCTTCCCTGCCTTGAGTCTTGCCGAAGCGGAACTGTGTCCGGCGGAACTGTGTCCGGCGGCACTACGCCACCTGTCGTCGTTCCCCGCAGACGCTGTACGCGGCGCTCCATCCCGTTCAGCACGACCCGCCACGTCTCAATTTCCAGCTCAAATTGGTGCTTGAGCGGCGTCTGTGTGGTCTGCACGAACGCCAAGTTCATCTCCATTTGGCGCACCAGCGATTGCATCCGGGCTATGTCGTTGGTCAGGGCCTGGATCTCCTGCTGGTCAACCGATGACACCGCCGGACGACCCTCGCGCTTTTCCGTTGGCGCCTGCGCCACCGCTGTGAGTGCGACGATGCAAATAATCAGAACGTACCGCTTCATACTTCACCTCGCGAGTGGCCCCCATGCCTCGCCCGGCCTTGGCGAAGCAGGGTGAGGGTGTTCTCCCAATGTCCGTCAATCATCGTCAACCGTCAATCGGCAATGTGCGAAGGCCAAGTGTCCCACCGTCTCGAAGCCTTGCGAACCTTCTCAACTTTGTCATTCCGGGCGCAGTGAGGAATCTGCTTGTAACTGCAGCCACGAAAAAGGCCGGGGCTTAACAGGCTGTTACGAAACTCGTGCCGTCCCTAACGGGACTCGAATTTTATTCCACTCGCATACCCGGCACTCACGTGCCGGGCTATGTACTGTCGCGCCTACGGCGCTAAATGCGAGTCTTCGGTCCACTCAAGCTAGAGACCTTGGCGTTTCGTAACAGTCTGTTAACCCCGGGTATTCACGGGGCATGCCACAACGACCCTGTTGCGTCCTTCCGTCTTGGCGCGGTAGAGAGCCTGATCGGCCGCACGCAACAATTCTTCCGCAGTCGTACCGTGGCCGGGAAAGGCAGAAATGCCGATCGAAAGAGTAATTCTTCCTAGCGTTTGTCCGGCGTGCTGCACAGTCAATTGTTTAAGTTCTTCACGCAAGAGTTCCGCCCGCTTGCAGGCGGAATCGATGGATGCCCCCACCAGAATGAGAACAAACTCCTCTCCGCCATAACGGCAAACGACATCCTGCCCGCGAGTCCGCTGATTCAGGGCATCACCAAGCGCAAGCAGAAGCGTGTCGCCCCCCTGATGGCCAAACGTATCGTTGAACTGTTTGAAGTGATCGATGTCGAGCATGAGCAGCGTCACACACCCGTCGTTGCGCTCTGCACGCCGCAACTCTCGTTCCAGGGACTCCTCCATGTAGCGACGGTTGAAAAGTCCCGTCAGGGGATCACGAATGGACTGACTGCGAAGTACCTCTCGAAGTCTCAGATTCGCCAGCGCCAACGAAATGCGCTCTCCCGCGGCGCTGGCTTGGCGGGCGAGAACTTCCATTGGATCCTCTGGGGACCCGAGAGAAGGATTCGGGGATTGGGGACGCTCCAGGCAAAGCACTCCGAGCGTTTCTCCGTGCGCCGCCAGTGGAACGCACACGAAACCGCCCGCGTGAGACCCGCTGACATGCGCGCACCGCAAAGGTGAGGTCGCATCGTCCACCCGGTGAATCTTGCCACGCCGCAGCGCCCAGCAGTCGTCTGGGGCGAATATCTTTTCGGTGGCAAGGCTGTCGCCCCAGGTGGCCACTGCTTCCACCATGTTTCGGGATGGGCTCGTTACGCACAAGGCCCCAGATGGGGACGATAGAGTCGTTGGCAGGGTGTTCCCGGTGATCTGGTAGGCTTCTTCGACGCTTTGGCAGGACTGGAGAATGTCGACCAATTCCGTGAGCTTGACAGCCTCCCGCGCGTGTTGCTCCGATTCTCCAAGGGCAATCCTTAACTTCGCGTGTGCCTCTTGCAGGGCGCTTTCCACCCGCTTGCGCTCGGTGACGTCGCGAACGATTGCTTGTAAATACTCTGCCTCAGGAGTGATGACCCGATTCAAGCTCACTTCTACATCAAAGAGGGTTCCGTCATGACGAACATGTTTCCATTCAAAGAATTGCGGTAGGCCCCCCAGTGCAGCTTGTATTTTCTCTGCCGCCTTTTCGGAGGAAAGCCGTCCATCGGGTTGTGCTGACGGGGAGAAGTCGAGAGGAGAGTGGCCAATGATGTCTTCCTTTCCGCATCTGAAGAGAGTCTCGGCTCGAAGGTTGCAGTCCGAGAATCTCTCTCCCTTCACAATCAGAATGGCATCGTTTGCCGCTTCAAACAGGGTCTTGAACTTGGCTTCGCTTTGTTTGAGTGCATCTTTCGTCAAAATGAGCTCGTGCTGCCGCCGGACTTCTTCCAGTGCTTCCTTCGTACGATGCTTGGCACGCTCAAAACGCTGAAAAAGGACAAGGATGATACTCGTCGCTAGGACGGCACCGATGGTCGCTCCGGTCTTTGATCGGTAGACTACGCTCTCTGCCCGCTGGCCATATTCCTCACTCAATTCTTTGATTTTCTGCTGGAGTACTCCAAAATGAGGGTCGACCTCTTCCGAGTCGAATTTCCTCGCTTCCTCGAACCTACCTGCCTCGGCCAGGAGAAGCTCCTGATCCGCACTCGTCAGATAGCTAGCTAGCGCCGCCATGAATTCCTGGAAGATCCGGCCAGGCTGGGTCCGGGACGGTAAGCGGGACACGGCGGCCCGCAACTCCGCTTTGGCATTTTGCAGCTCAGCAAGAGTCTCGGGGGCCACCCGTCGCTCTGCCATAACCTGCCATTCGAGACCATTCATTTTTTGCGCGTACACCTGGACCTGGGCCATGGTGATCTGTGCTTGCCGGCTGTTGTCGGCTGTCTTGAGCAGATACGCGACCAGGAAAAGGGTGCAGATCGCAACCGCAGGCGTGCCCACGATCACCACCCATCTGATGCGTGCCAACGAAAGGTCCTTAGTCGAGCGTTCTTTTTGCCCGTTCGTGTTCACGTGGGTGGGGCCATGTCGGAGGTCCTCTTCATCTCGTGGATTCCTCCCGCGACGATTCTATGGCGGGTGGCCCACCTTTTCGACGGAATAAATAAAGTGGGTGCCCCTCGACAAGAGCGAAGGCGTTGTCAAGGCACACCGATCCTGTACGGTGCGCAAGCACCGTGGTGATGGTCGTGGCTGAGGGTCTGCTGACGCTGGCAGATTCCACGCGGGCGGCCAACCCTTTCGCCTGGTGGAACCTGCCCTGAGCGGAGTCGAAGGGGCGATGGGTGGGGCAGTTTCTTCAATCGGCAATGGCGTTGTAACCGAAAACCGACAACCGATCACTCACTCCTCCGTCACACACATCTGTGACTAAACCCTATTGACAGCGTTTACCATCTACTTACAATGTAAGCAGCCGAATAATCCGGCGACACATCAGGGCCGCAGGGGAGGGCGACTACCTTGCGGCCCTATATATTGTGGTCAGATGTGGTTTTTGCTCTTTGACAGCACAATATGTTCGGTATTCCAGAAAACTCGGACGTAAGTTATTGATTCCCCGTTCGACCTCCTCGGTAACCGGGCGATTTCGCCGGGATACCGATGTGTAAGTTGTTCATTCTAATATTACTACCGAGAAAACAGGGGGGAGGGGGGTGGCTGCCGTCTAAGGTTTACTTATTAGTAATTTCGTGGAAGAACTCAACGATCTGCCGCTCCGCCAATCGGCCGTCCGAGCTGTTGTCCTCGCCTACAAACGCGCAATGGCCGCCGTGCTCGGTCTCGATGAAGCGCACCTGCGGGTTCGCCGCCAGCGCCGCCCGCGATTCGGGGAGGATGCGCACAAACGGGTCGTCCTGGGCGTGGATCACCAGCGTCGGCACCGCGATCCTCGGCACCAGCGGCGACGAACTGGCCCGCCGGTAGTAATCGTCGGCGTCAGTGAACCCACAGTAGCGTGCCGTGACAATATTGTCGAAGTCTCGCATGCTGCCCAAGGTCCGCAATCGCGGCCGCTGATAAATTTCCGGAAAGAGCCGCGCCTTGCGTCCCATACTTCGCCACAGCGACCACAGGAAGCGCCATTCGTAAATGCGGTTCGACCAGCGATGCAATTCGGCCGAACTCGCCGCCAGGTCCATGCCGGGACAAACTGCGGCAAAGGCCTTCACCTCGCGCGGCGCTGCGCTGCCCCATTCGCCGGCGAGCTTCAGCACCTGGTTGCCGCCCATGGAAAATCCGGCGATGGCAACCCGCGGCAGATGGTCCCTGGAGATGAGCTCGTTCGCCACCGCGCCGACGTCGCCGGAGAGCCCGGAATGGTAAAGCGTAGGAGCAAGCTGCTCGGTGCCGCCGCAGTTGCGTACGTTCATGCGGACCACGTTCATGCCCGCCAGCCACGCCTTGCTGCCCGTGCCGATCACGTACGTGGATTCGCTCGAGCCTTCGAGGCCGTGCACGATCACGGCGGTCAGCGCGGCGCTGCGGTCCCTTTGCCAGTGGCAGTCGCAGCGCACCTGCGCGCCGTCTGCGACGGTGAAGAAGCGGCGCTCGGGTTCGGGCAGCAGGTTGCGGCGCGGCAGGAAATGGCCGGCGAGGGTCTGGACGTGGCCGCCGCGCAGACCGCGCCGCGGCACGAAATCATCGCGCACGCGTGCCTGCTGCGGGCCAACGGCGTTGCTGGATTCTTCCGACGGCACTTATAATAAAACGCAGCCAACCAATAAGAGTTTTCGCATATCGTTGTTGGCGACGCGCACGGTAACTATGCCCATCTTTGAATACGTCTGCAAGGACTGCAACAAGCGCTTCGAGGCCCTGATCATGGGTTCGCGCCAGGCCGCATGCCCGAGCTGCCATGGCCGCAACCTGGCGCAGCAGTTCTCGGTCTTCGCCGCCGGCGCGCCCCACTCCGGCGCTCCCGCCACGGCCGCGTGCGGCGCCAGCCCCTCCACTTGAGGGCTCTCCCGCGGGCCGGGCGCCTGCTGCATGGAATAACGGGCGGTCCTGGGCCGCACTCCGACAGTGCTTCAACGTTGAACTATTTCTGAATCTTACTTCAAGATTAAAGCATCTCATCGGCTGGAGACCGCTTTATGATCACCCTTCGTCCCGCAGCCGAGCGCGGCCATTTCGATCACGGATGGCTGAACACCTATCACACCTTTTCCTTCGCCGATTACCACGATCCCAGGCACACGCACTTCCGCGGCCTGCGCGTGATCAACGAGGACACCGTCCAGCCCGGCGGCGGTTTCGGCGCCCACCCGCACCGCGACATGGAAATCATCACTTATATCCTGGAAGGCGCGCTGGCGCACAAGGACAGCATGGGAACCGGCTCGACCATCGTTCCCGGCGATGTGCAGCGCATGAGCGCCGGAACCGGGGTGCTGCACAGCGAGTTCAACCACTCGCGCGACGAGTTGGTGCACCTGCTGCAGATCTGGATCTTTCCCGACGAACGCGGGCTGAAGCCCAGCTACGAGCAGAAGACGTTCGCCGCGGAAGAGAAGCTGAACCGCCTGCGCCTGGTCGCGTCGCCGGACGCCAGCGACGGATCGGTCATCCTGCATTCCGACGCGCGCGTTTACGGCTCGCTGCTCGAGCCCGGAGCGAGCGTGACACACGCGTTGGCGCAGGGACGCGGCGCCTGGATCCAGGTTGTCAGTGGCGCGATCGAGGTGAATGGAAAGTGGCTTGCGGCGGGCGACGGCGCGGGCATCGAAAACGAGAAACTGCTGACGGTCACGGGACGGTCGGAGTCAGGCAGGTCGGAGTTCCTGTTGTTCGATCTTGCCTGATGATTTGCGGTTGTCGATGCGCGCGGCCACCGTGGTGCCAAGTTTGCGGGAGAGCGCCGCGAGGGATTTCTGCTCGGCGGGAGAAAGCGTGGACATGGCGGCAACGATTCGCTCGACGTGCCGCGGAAAGACCTGCGCGATAAGTTTTCTTCCCTTCTCCGTAATCGAAACCAGGTAAAAACGCTTGTCGGCGGCCTGACGCGTGCGCGTGACCAGGCCGCGTTTTTGCAGGTTGCCGACCACCATGGTGAGATTGCCACTGGTCTTGAGGAGCTTGCGGGCGAGTTCGCCGAGGCACAGCGGACCGATGTGGTAGAGCGCTTCCAGCACCGCGAACTGGCTGGGCGTAAGACCGGCGGATTCCAGTTGCGGCATGAGGAATGAATCCACGGTATCGGCGGCGCGCAGGAGCTTGACGTAGGCATCGAGCGCGCGTTCCTGCCTGGCGGTGCCGTGGAAGTGTTTCATTCGAGTTTCAGTTTCAGTTTCAGCGTATGGTTCAATATTAAACCATTTGGCCGGTAGGAGGAAATGCCTGGATTCTGAGCTTGCGCCGAGCCCCCGTGCGCGCCCGCGATGAGATTTAATATTCCCGGGTTCCTATACCTGGAGCACGTCGCCTTCTCGCGCCACCGTGGAGTAGAGGACGGGGCTGACAAAGAAGCCGAGGAAGAGGCGCGAGACCAGCCCAGCAACAATGACGATGGCGAACGGCTTCTGCGTATCGGAGCCGATGCCGGTGGAGAGCGCGGCGGGCAGCAGGCCGAGGCAGGCGACCAGTGCGGTCATCATGATGGGGCGGAGGCGAAGCAGCGCCGCCTGATGGGTCGCGGTGCGGACATCGTTACCTTCCAGCCGCAGCTTGTTGATGTAGGAATACAGGACGACGCCAGTTTCCACCGACACGCCCATCAGCGCGATCAGCCCGAGAACCGAAGAGACGCTGAACGGAGTGTGGGTGAGCTTGAGGGCGATGAGCGCTCCGACCGGCTCGGTCATGACCACGTCAAGCGCGATCGCCAGCGGAAATTTGAAATTGCCGTAGAGGGCGAACAGGATCAGGAAAATCAGCGCCACGGTCAGCGGCCCGATGACGTTGAGTTGCCGGCGCGCCTCGACGAAGAGACTGTACTCCCCGCCCCAGGTCATCCAGTAGCCCTGCGGCAGGCGGACCACTTTATTGATGGCACTCTGGCCGTCGCGTACGGCGCGCTCCAGATCGCGGCCCTCGATGCTGTACTGGATCCCGATGTAGCGGGAATTGTCTTCACGATAGATAAAGGAAGCGCCGTTGCCCTGGCTGATGTTCGCCAGGGCACGCAAGGGGATCTGCTGGCCATCGGGCGTGCCGACCAGCAGGCCGCCGATCTGCTGCGCGTTGCTACGGAATTGGGGCTGCATGCGCACCACCAGGTCGAAAAGCTTCTCGCCCTGGATGACCTGGGTTGCCGCCTGGCCGCCGACCGCCGCCTGGATGACGGCTTCGACATCGGCCACATTGATGCCGTAGCGCGCGATCTTTTCGCGGTCCACGTCAATCAGCAGGCTGGGCTGGCCGAGTTCGCGCACCACCGTAAGCTCGGTGAAACCGGGCACATGTTCCAGGGTTTGCTTTACCTGCAGAGCCTTGTCCTGTAAGACGTTCAGGTCGGGGCCGAAGATTTTCACCGCCAGCGCGCTCTTCAGCCCGGTGAGCGCTTCGTCCACCGCATCTTCGGCGGGCTGGGTGTAGTTGAAAATCACGCCTGGATAGGACTTCAGCTTGCCCTGAAGATCGGCGATCAACTCCGCCTTGGTAGCGATGCGGCCGTCCCACGCCTTGTCCTTGTACGGCTTCAGGCCGACATAGAACTCGCAATTGAAGAAGCCGGTGGGATCGGTGCCGTCGTCGGGGCGGCCCAGTTCGGATCCCACGACGGTGACCTGCGGATAGGACATCAGCAGCGCCCGCACCTGCGGGGCAAACTTGCTCGCCTCTTCGAAGGAGATCGTGTACGGGAGAGTGGCGCGGACCCAGAGCGCGCCCTCGTCGAGATGCGGCATGAATTCGCCCCCGATGAATGGGACGAGGAGAAGCGTGGCGGCAAAAATCGCGGTGGCGATCAGCATGGTCGTGACCGGGCGCTCCAGGCACCAGTCGAGACGCACCGCATACACCCGCTTGACCCACTCGAACGGGCGGTTCACCGTTTCGCGCACCCCTCCCTTGAACCAGTACGAAGCCAGGACCGGTACCAGCGTGAGCGTCAGGATGAGCGCGCCGATCAGGGCGAACGACATCGTGTCCGCCATGGGGTGGAAGAGCTTGCCGGAGGGGCCGCGCAGGGCGTAGATGGGCAGGTAGCCGGCGATAATGACGGCGACGGAGTAGAAGATGGGGCGGTCGACGTCGCGCGCCGCCTCGAGAATGACGTCGCGAAGCTTGTAGTCCTGTCCCTGTTTCTCGGCGAGCACGCGGTAGATGTTTTCCATCATGACCACGGTGCCGTCGATGATGATGCCGAAATCGATGGCGCCGATGGAGAGCAGATTCGCCGGGATGTTCTGGGCGTGCAGGAAGATGAAGGAGAACAGCAGCGCCAGCGGAATGGTGAGGGTAACGATGACGGCGGCGCGGAAACTCATGAGGAAAAACAGCAGGACGAGGAAGACAAGAATCATGCCGCGAACGAGGTTGGCCTCGACCGTGTCGGTGGTAAGGCGGACCAGGTCGCTGCGATCGTAGAACGGCCGGATCTTCACGTCGGGCGGGAGAATGCCGCGATTGAGCTTGTCGGTATGCTGTTCGACGGCCTTGAGCACGTCCTGGGCCTGCTCGCCGCGACGCATGAGAATGACACCTTCCACCGCGTCATCGTTCTGCTGAAAACCGAATTCTCCCAGGCGCGGGGCATTGCCGATGGTGACCTGGCCGATATCGCGCACGCGGACGGGCACGCCCTTGTTGCTGCCGACAAGGATGTTGCCGATGTCGTCGGTGGAGTGCACCAGGCCGATGCCGCGGACGTAGTAGAACTGGCCGCCTTGCGAATAGAATCCGCCGCCGGTGTTGCCGTTGTTGGCCGCAAGGGCCTGGATGACCTGCGGCACGGTGAGGTGATACCCGTAGAGGCGAGCGGGGTCAAGCAGGACCTGGTACTGCATGACGGTGCCACCGAAACCGGAATCGTCGGCCACGCCGGGCACCGAGCGGTAGGAGCGCCCCAGTACCCAGTCGTCGATCGTTTTCAGCTCCTGCGGAGACTTATCGGGGCTTTCCAGGACGTAGCGATAAACCAAGCCGCTGGGACTGAACAGGGGCGCCATGGACGGGGTGACGCCCTGGGGGAGTGAGGCGTTGCCGAGGCGCTCGAAGACCACCTGGCGTGCGAAGTAGTCGTCCACGTCCTCCCGGAAGGTGAGTCGGATGTCGGAGAGGCCGTAGAGCGAGATGGAGCGCATCACCTCCATGCGCGGCACGCCGTTCATCTCGATTTCCAGTGGGAGAGTGACCAGGCGCTCAACTTCTTCCGCGGCGTGGCCGGGCCATTGCGTGATGATCTCCACCATGGGCGGAGAAAGGTCAGGATAGGCATCCACCGGCATGCGCTGAAAGGCGACGGTACCGGCGACGCCAATGGCGATCACCAGCATCAGCACCAGGAAGCGCTGGTTGAGAGCCATTTGCACGATGCGATGGATCATGAATTCAAGTCCGGTCGGTGCATGGAATCAGTGCTGGAGCGAATTCTGGAACTGGATGAAAAGGCTGCCGTCTCCGACCACCCGGTCCCCCGGCGCAAGGCCGCTCACAACTTGCGCCCGGCCGTCCTGGCTCTGTCCTAACTTGACCAGCCGTTGCGCGAATTTGTTGTCCCCCTGGGCGATATACACAAAGGGCTCATTCTCCGGCGTGCGCAGCACCGCCGCATCGGGCACGGCGAGCGTGTTGTCGATGGTTCCGGCGCTCACCAGCGCGGTAACGTACATATCCTTCTTCAGCTTCTCGCCCGGGTTCTGGGTGATGATCCGCGCCTGCAGGGTGTGCGTGCTGGGGTCGAGGGCAGCGCCCAGGTAGGAGATCTTGCCCTTGAAGTTGTCTCCGTAGGCATCGGTCTGGATGACCGCGGAATCGCCAACATGTACGAAGGCCAGATCCTGCTGGTACACGTTGACCATCACCCATACCGTGCTCATATTGGAAATCGTGAAGCACTGGGTATTGCCGGCTTGCAAGAGTTGCCCGGGCGCGACCAGGCGCTCGACCACCTGTCCGGTGATCGGGGCATGCACCGCCACTTCCGGGCTGTTCTTGCCGCTGACCACGGCGTCGGGATTGTTCACGCCCATGATGCGCAGTGACTGCTCGGCAGCTTCCAGATCGGCCTGGGCCTGGACCTCGGTTGATTCGGCCTGCTCCAAGTCGCGCTGGGCAATGGCGTGGTGCTCGAACAGGTCTTTAGCACGCACGTAGGCCTTGTGCGCCAGCGCGTGGGCGTCGCGCGCCTTCAGGTAGTTGGAGCGCAACTGCGCATAATCGGGGCTGCTGACGAACAGCATCGGCTGGCCGCGATTTACCACCTGCCCGGGCACGACAGCGATCCGGCTTACCGGACCACTGACCTGCGAAATTACCGGCGTGGTGGTGAACGCGTTGTAGGCCACCGAGCCGGGCAGGCGCAGCACGCGCTGCATAGTGGTAGGCGCCACGGTAATGATTTGCAGGTGCGAAAGCTGGTCGGGCGGCAGGCTGAACAGAGTGGGATCGCCTTTGCTGTCGTTGGCCGAGTACGAAGTCATGCCCCCGGCAGAACTTTTTTCGCCCCCGCAGGCCACCAACAACAAAGCAGCCAGCAGCGCGAGCGCGAACAGAAGGCGGCCGACGGTCCGGGAATGTCTCATGGCAATTGCCTCGTACCGACAGCCTGGCGAAGCTGCTCCACGTCCGTCATGTAAGTCGCCAGCGCCTGGCGATAGGCAAGCTCGGTGTTGCGGTAGCTGCGCTCGGCGTCGAGCAGGTCGAGCAGGTTGGCGGCGCCACGCCGGTAGGCGTAGTCGGTGATGTCGCGCGATTGCTTCGCCTGGTCGAGATACCCGGAGACATAGATGTTGACCACCTGGTCGGCGCTGCGAACCGCTTCATAGGCGTTGCCGACGTCGGTCAGCACGGTTTGCGTAGCGGCCGTAGAAGCGAACTCCGCCTGGTCAATGGAAAACTTTGTGCGGGCGATTTCGCCCTGGTTGCGATCGAAAATTGGCAATTGCATGTTGAAGAAGAACGCACCGGTGTTGAGGCCGGAGACATGGGAGTAGTTGAAGGTGGTGTCGAGGTCGCGCTTGCCATTGGCCTGCGCGAGGGTGTGCTGGCTCTGTGCGGCGGCGACACCGGTCTGCGCCGCCCGCAAGTCGGGACGGCTGCGCAGGGCGGCGGCCCTCAGGTCGTCGAGGTTGAGCTTGAGCGGCTGGTAGGCAAGATCGCCGGCCACGGAGTAATCGGCGGGAACGGCATCGTAGCCGATGAGCTGACGAAGGTTTTGCAGGGCCTGCGTCCGGGCAAGGCGAGCGCCGGAAACGTCCGTCTGGAACTGCAGCAGTTGCAGCTTGATCTTGAGGAAATCGCCCTCGCTGATGTCGCCCGCTTTGTAGCGCTGCCCGCTGATGTTGACGGTTTCCTGGTAGCTGTGGAGCGCTTCCTGGGCGAAATGCAGGGTGGATTCCGCCAGCAGAACGTTGATGAACTGCTGCGCCACGTTGAAGGAGAGGGTACGCTCGGCATCGGCGACCTGGGCGCGGGTGACCGCGGTGGCGTCACGGGCGGCTTGCAGGCGGTGCTGGCGCTTCTTGCCGCGTTCGATCAGGTAGCCAACGCCCATGTCGAACTGTGCCGTGTCGTTGATGAAATCGCTGGTGAGCTGGCTGGGCTGGAAAAGCGGAAGGAACTGCGAGTCCCAGGCGAGGGTCGGGTTGGGGCGGAGATTGGCTGTGGTTTCCTGCGCCCGGCTCTGCTCGATCTGAGTGCGTGTCGCTTTCAGCGTGGGGCTGTGCACCAGGGCGAGCTGGATGGCTTCATCGAGCGTGATGCGCTGCGGGCTTTGCGCCGCAGCGAAGGGACACAACACAAACAACAACGTGCAGGGCACGCAGATCCGCATTAATTTGGCTAACATGCCAGTCGCTGGGGCGGAGTTGCGAATGGTCAATCCTCCTGCGTTGCAAGAACGCGCGCGCCGATTTCAGCAAAATCGGAGGCGCTCGTAGCACCTGGATCCCTGGATATGGAGAGCGAGAAAAACTTCAGGCTTGCGGCGGAGGACGCGTATAGAGCGAATACGTGTTTGCCAAATCGTAGGAACCGGGTTCCACCGCGACCAGCACCGCGGAACGGCTGAACACCACGTCCGGAACAGTTGGGCTGACATGAACAGTCAGCGGCAGGTGTGCTGAAAGGCACAACAAGCAATGATGGGGCGCTACCGGGGCATCTTGCGGCGAGGCGACCCAGTTATGAATGTGGATCGCGTCGTAGCTGCTTACACAAACCAGGAGCAGACACACTACGGCACCCCAGGCGACCAGACGCGGCCTGGAGCGCATGACCGTAGAATGTTGTGTCAAGCTCACCCGGAGTATTGTAAACCCTCGCCTCTAAAAGAAGTTCTGAGCCGCCGAATTGGTGAAGAGATGCGCGGCGCGGGCGGAAAGTTTCAAGACCAGAGAGCGGTGGCCGTTCATGTGCTAGGCTGCCGGGCATGGAGCCGGTGTCGAAGCGGGCGAAACAGTTGATCAGCGGCAAGGCGGAGCGGTTTACCGAGTCGGTGATCCGCGAAATGACGCGCCAGGCCATGATGCACGGCGCGATCAATCTGGCGCAGGGATTTCCCGACTTCGCCGCGCCGGAGGAGATCAAGCGCGCAGCCCAGGAGGCGATCGCCGCCGACATCAATCAGTACGCGATTACCTGGGGAGCGAAGCCGCTGCGGGAGGCGATCGCGCGGCAGATGGAGAAGTGGCAAGCCATCGCGGTGGATGCGGAGCGCGAGATCACGGTGTGCTGCGGTTCAACGGAGGCGATGATCGCATCGCTGCTGGCGATTACCAATCCCGGCGACGAGGTGGTGATCTTCGAACCGTTTTACGAAAACTACGGGCCGGACACAATCCTGTCGGGCGCGCAGCCGCGCTTTGTGAAGCTGCAACCTCCGGAGGGCGAGGGCGAGTGGCACTTCGACGAGCGCGAACTGCGGGCGGCGTTCAACCGCAAGACCAAGGCGATCGTTGTCAACACGCCGAACAACCCGACGGGCAAGGTATTCACGCGGGCCGAAATGGAAACGATCCGCGATCTGTGCGTCGAGCACGACGCGCTGGCGATCACCGACGAAATCTACGAGCACATCATCTACGACGGCGCGGAACACATCTCGATGGCGGGGCTGGACGGCATGCGCGCGCGAACGATCACCATCAACGGCATGTCGAAGACGTACAGCGTGACGGGATGGCGCGTCGGGTGGGCGGTGGCATCGCCGGAGCTGACGAACGCGATCCGCAAAGTGCACGACTTCCTGACGGTGGGAGCCGCGGCGCCGTTGCAGGCGGCGGGGGCGGTGGCGCTGAGTTTGCCGGGGTCGTATTACGAGCACCTGGCGAGGTCGTATCGCGCGCGGCGGGACCGGCTGCTGCCCGCGCTGCAGCAGGCGGGATTCAAGGTGTTTGTGCCGCGGGGCGCGTACTACATCATGACCGACATCGAGGGGTTCGGGTTCGAGGACGACGTGCGCTTTGCGCGGCACCTGGTGAAGGAGGTCGGCGTGGCCGTGGTGCCGGGATCGAGCTTCTACAGCGATCCGCGCGACGGCGCGCGGCAGGTACGATTCGCGTTTTGCAAGCGCGATGAAACGCTGGATGCGGCAGCGGAACGGCTGAGGAAATTGAAGATTGCAGATTGACGATTGCAGATTGCGTCAGGAGCGTCTTCAATCTTCAATCTGCAATCTTCAATCGTCAATTTTGGCTAGTTCGTCACCCGAGAGCGCGAAGCCGTTTTCGTCGAGCCGTCCCAGCGCCGCATGACATCGAGGTGGAGTTCGAACTGATCGAGCGCACGCATGGCGACGTGGTTGACCATCTCGTCGAGCGACTGGGGATGGTTGTAGAAGGCGGGCACCGGCGGAAAGATCACCACGCCCATGCGCGAGAGCTTGAGCATGTTCTCCAGGTGAATGTCGTTGAGCGGAGACTCGCGGACAAGGAGTACGAGTTTGCGGCGCTCCTTGAGAGTGACGTCGGCGGCGCGATGGATGAGATTGTCGCCATGGCCATGGGCGATGGAGGCAAGCGTGTTCATGGTGCAGGGCGCGATCACCATGCCGAGGGTGACCAAGGATCCGCTGGAGATGGCGGCGCCCTGGTCGCCGATGGGATAGGCGTGTGTCGCCATAGCCTGGACCTGCTCGGCGGTGTATTCGGTTTCCTCGGCGAGGGTGCGCGCGCCCCAGCGGCTGATGACGACGTGAGTGTCAACATCGGTGCCCTGCAACAGTTGCAGGATGCGGACGCCAAAGATGGTTCCGCTGGCGCCGGTGATGGCGACGATCAGGTTGCGGCGTTGCATAAGGCTTTGGGCTTCAGGCTTCAGGCTCCAGGAAAAAGCAAGACAGGATGAGGGCCGATCATCATTGTATCGGTGGACGCCAGAAATGCCTAAATCCAAGCCGTTTTCGGAGTGTGCAGATCAACTGGTGAGCGCGACGTAAATCCAAAAGCCGATCACGAACAGGCAGAACGCAACCAGAACCGCGCTAAGCGCGAGGCTGGCAGTACGACGGGCAGGGTCGGCGGCCTCGTCGGCGGTGGTGACCAGGGGCGGGCGCTGCACAAGGGTCGCAGGCGCGTGCGAGGGTACGGGGTGGTCGATGCCGGCGTGGCGGCGAGCTAGCCAGTTCTCCAGCGAGGCGTGTCCGGTCCCGTCGATGCTGTTGAAGCATAAACCGGCGCGACCGTGGTGATCGGCCCAGCGAATCTCTCCCACGGCCACGATCTGCTCCTCGCTGCCGGGGAGGACAAAGCAAACGCTGACCACCGCGCCGGAAGTCAGCGGCTCGGAAGCAACCAGGGCCAGGCCGGCGTCGCCGATGTCGGTAGCCTTGGCGTCGACGGAGCGTTCCGCGACGGTGAGGGTGAGCGGCATCTCGACGCGATAGCGCGCGTATTGGCGTCGCAGTCCGACGGCGATGCGGTAAATCGCGCCCAGAGTGTTTCTCAGCAGATCGGGAGTGACGGGACGAGGAACCGCGAAGCTGGCGCCGGCACGAAAGGCGGAGTTCACATCGGCTGGGCCGACGAGCGCAACAATGGGAATCTGCCGGCCGGTCGAAATGCCCCGCGCCTGCTCGATCAAGGAGAAAGCTTCTTCGGGAGCGCCGACATCCACGACGGCGGCGTGATAGGCGTTCGATTTCAAAAAAGGCAACGCTTGCGGGATCGTGCAAACGTCCCAATCGAATCCCACCGCTTGCACCTCCACCAGCAGATCGGGGGCAACCTGGTCGGCGGAAGAGATGAGCAGCAGTCGGGCGGAGTCGAGGGCGGCAGCCGGGGCGGCGGGCTGTTCGGTTTCGGGCGCGGCGGCATTCGGCGACGCGCAAGGAATCGTGGCCACCTCGGTGGCGTCTGCGTTGGCGACGGCGATTGATGCGATCATCACGGCTACGAACCTGTGGTGGAGAATGCCGGCTGGGCGCCGCTTATGTCAGATACTCAGTTTTGCCGTGGCGCTCATGGTCATAAAAGACCGACACTTCCGAAGAATCAGGTGCACGTCTCGCACCATACAGGATCAGATGTAACCCGTCTGAATTCTTGGTCTTAGCGAAAGCAGGCGACGGCGGTGCGGTCTCAATTCGCTACGCGGCTAGAACCATGAGACAGAGGGAAGCGGTGGGGCAGATTGCGCCTGCGCCACGCCCTCGCAGCCTTCCAACGCAGTGCCGGAGCGGCGCAATACCTGCAAGGCAATCAAGGGTTGGGGCAGCTTCCGTTGGGCCGTCTCAATGTCGAGCCGAGCGAGTATCGAATTGAGACGAGCGCCAGCATCATAAAGTAGTTAAATCCCAATAGATCATATACTTACATCGTTCTCTGTTGTGGCGAGCGACGTGCCGCTATTCTCCCCGGAGACCTCGATGCTGAGTCCGGTGGAAACAGTTCGTCGGTATTGTAAGGCTCCGCTGCAGCGATCAATGCGGGCGGCCGGCTTCTCCATGCTGGAGTTGATGATCGTGCTGGCCATGATCCTGACGGCGACCACCATGGCGGTTCCGACAATGGTCACGGTGTTGGCGAACGTGCGGTTGCACCAGAACATGGGCAATCTTTCCAGCCTGTATCAGAACGGTCGCATGCTGGCGGTCCGGGGGAACTCGATAACGCGGATTCGTTTCCAGCTCATTAATAGCAACTGGATGGCATTTGTGGACAACGGGGTCAATCCGGGCGGACTTACCAGCACGGTCCCGCAGTTGGCGTTGCCGGTGAACTTCCGCAAAGTGGACCCGCCCACGGGAAGCGCACCCACCGCGCTGGATGCGGTGGCCTGCGGCTCGGCGATTACGCCCGTGACCACCGACGACACTTACTTCAATCAACTGGGAGTCCCCTGCCAATACAGCAGCGGTACGTGCTCGAGCAGCCAGGCATACGCGTACTACTTCACGTACAACGGCAGCATGAACATGAGCACGACTTGGGCTGCGATGTGCGTTTCGCCGGCTGGCCGGGTAAAGGCCTGGTATTGGACGGGTGGCGGGTGGACGAACTAGCGAAGTGGGATATGAGCAAGCTCCTACAAGGGCGAAGACGGAAGCGGCAAGCCGGGTTCACGATACTGGAGGCGATGATCGCCGCCTTTATCCTGACCTTCGGGCTGCTGGCAATCACGGCCTTATTTGCGACCGCCATCGGCAACAACGGGCGCAGCCGGGTGGACACGACCGCGACCATGCTTTCCGAGTCAGTGATCGAGCAGATCACGGCGGTGCTGGCTCGCGGGGGACCGCCCGCGATGACGGACTGCGCACCAACGCCAACGACGTGGTCTATCGACACGAATGTGGGTGGCGCCGCGTTGGCCGGTTCCGGCATTGATTTTACCCAGACTAGCCCGCCCTCCGGGTATTACATGAACTTTGTCGTATGCAATGGCGGGGGCCAAGCCAACACGCAGGCGACCTACGATGTGCGCTGGAATGTGGCACAGATTTCCACCAACACGTACCTGGTCACAGTGGCGTCGCGGCCCCTAGGTATGACAGCCGGGCGGTTCACGTTCTCGCTGCCGGTCACGTTTCGGACATATGTTGGACCGCAATAACGCCTGGAGAGAAGCTATGCATCGTAAGTCGCAAGCCGGATTCTCACTGATCGAAATGCTGATCGCATGCGCTATTACGATGGTCATCATGGGGGTGATCTTCGGTCAAATCATCCAAGGCCAAAAATACTCGGTCGCGCAAGAAGCGAAACTGGATCTGTTCCAGGAATCGCGCCAGTTCATGGATCAGATGTCGCGCGACCTGCGCGGCGCCGGCTACCCCAATACGCGCAACTTCGACGCCGATCCCAACAGCCCCGCGCAGGACAGCCCGAAGGAAGCTGTCGGACTGGTCAAGCTGGATGTGGGGGAGTTGCAGTTTGAATCGTCGATCGATGGCAGCGAAAACGTATCCGTGGTCCACTACACGCTTGTCGCGACAGGTTCCGGATGCCCGTGCCTGGTGCGGAGCCAGACGCCCAAAATTGTGGGGGACCCCCTGACCGACCAGGGTTCACCAGTTTATCAAACGGAAGTTCAGAACGTACTGAACGGCAGCAGCTCGGACCCGATTTTCCAGGCATACTACTCCTCCACCGGGCATGCCGCCGACCTGCCCATCGATATTACCAACCTCGCTATGGCCGACATCAACTCCGTCGCCATCACGCTCAAGGTTCAGTCTCCGTACCTGGATCCCCAAACCCGTCAGAAGCCGACCATGACCCTGATGTCAACGGTGCGGCTGAATAACTGTTCTGTCGCGTATCCCACTACCACAGGGACGGTGATGGGATGCAAGTAACGAGGATAAGCACTATGCGATTCAGAGGAAAACGCGAGGCACAGCGTGGAGTGGCGCTGTTCCTGACGGTTTTTGCGTTGCTCTTGCTCTCCGGTATCGCCATCGCGATGCTGTATTCGTCCGATACGGAGACTACGATCAGCGTCAATTATCGCGATAAGCAAGGGGCGATCTTTGGAGCTTTGGCAGGATTGCAGGAAGCCCGCGATCGCATCCATCCAATGAACGGCGACCTCGGCCCGGGCACCAGCCTGTCGTCCGGCGGACTGAACATCGTTCCCACGGCGTTGCCCTCGACCTCGGCCGCGAACGTGCTTTACATCATTAATCCTGCGCCGGGTGAAACCGTCGCCCCCTGGGACCCCACCAACCAGTACTTCGACACCGAGCTATGCCAGGAGAACTACTTCGTCGACAATCATTTGGTGACAGCCGGAACGCCGGGCACCCCGTGCCCGACTACCTCAGCCTACCCGGTGCCCACGGGCACGGCCTGGTATACCTGGTACGACAACAGCCTGAAGCAAGCCAAAGGCGGGGCCACCGGATCAGGGGGCGCAGCCGGGCTGGAGACCGCCTACCAACTGAAAGATTCCGGCGGAAACAAAATCCCCTTGGGTTACAAATGGGTGCGGGTCCAACTAAAGGCTGACAACATGACTCCGGTGACGGTTGGTACCGGCAACGGCACGCAGGTATGCTGGAATGGCAGCCACGAAACGCAAATTGCCACCGGGTATCACAGCGACTGCACTCCGCCGTCCGGCGGCGTAACCAACGTCGCGGTGACTGCTTCCGGTTCCGGCTATACTTCAGCCCCTACCGTTAGCATCACCGGCGGCGGCGGGTCGGGAGCGACGGCAACCGCGAGTATCTACCAACTCCCCACCGGAATCACCAGCGTCACTCTCACCAACCCAGGCGCGGGGTACACCAGCGTGCCTGCGGTAACCATAACTCCGTCGGACGGGAACGGCAGCGGCGCCGCGGTCAATGCGATCCTGGCCAACTCCGTGCCGGTTCAGTCGGTGAGTTGGACCAGTTCGCCTCCGGCTTGCTATGCCGCCGGAGCCGCCCTGACCGTCGGTTTCAACCCGGCAGGCGCCACCGCCTCGGTGACGAAAACCGGCAATACCTGCATCTATAGTTTCACTGCCAGCGGAAAATGCGATTCCAAGAATGTCACGGGCGTGGTGACCGCCAGCAATGGCACGGGAACGGTCGCCTTTGCCGGTTCGGTCACCGCCGGCAGCAACAAAAGCGCGGTCGCCAATACCCCGACCAACCCGGGCAACTACAGCACCGTGCCCACTACATTCAGCGTAGCCTCCCCGTGCTCAGCGGTGACAATCACGCCGACGTACGGAGTTCAAATCAACACCATAAACGTCACTGCCGGAGGCTCGTACCAGGCCGGAAACCCTCCCATTGCGACCATTTCGGGGGCGACGCCGGTGGGGGGAGCGCCGTCAGCCACAGCGATACTGAGCGGAAGCGCCAGCCCGGGGCCGGTCGTCTCCCTGACTATTCCGGTTGGAGGAAATGGCAGCGGATACACGGCGAATCCGAGCTTAATCATTGCCCCGCCTTGCACCCCGCTTTCTGCCTGCGGCGGCGTTCAGGCCACGGGAACGGCATCCATAACTCCCAGCTTCGGTGTGAGCGGCATCCAAGTGACGAATGCCGGTACCGGCTATTCCCAGAGTAATCCCCCCACGGTAACTCTTTCCGGTGGTGGAGGTTCAGGGGCAACGGCGGTAGCCAGCGTGGGATCGGGAGGCTCGTCCCAGGGGCCGGTGTATCTGCTGACCTCGCTCGCGGTGACGAAGAGCGGCGCGCGGGCGATGATGCAGGCGGAAATCGTCGTCAACTATAATACGTTCACCCTAGGTCTTGGGGGTGCGCTCACCCTGATCGGACCCAACCCGGTGTTCGGCACACCGAATTCCAACCCTTTCCATATGATCGGGACTGACTGCCCCACGTGTGCCACCGCACCTCCGGGATGCAATTCCACCGCCTCTTCTCCCAAAGATGCGATTGGAATTTACGATCCGACGGGCGCGACGAACCCGAGCGCGGTGCAAACCGTTATCGGAGAACTCGGCAAGCCCAACAACTACATCGGAGCGAATTCCACTCCCGACGTGGCCAACGCGAACTTGGGAACTATGACCGCGGCGGATTTGGACTTTTTTGTGAGCGAGGTCACCTCAGTGGCAACCAACGTGTACGGCAGCAATCCCAGCAGCATCAACCTTGGAACCGCGGCCAATCCCCCCATCAACGTAGTGAATGGTGACTACACTATGGGACCCACCACCGGTTACGGAATTCTGGTGGTTACCGGAACATTAACGTTTAGCGGCAATTACTCCTTTAACGGTTTGATCCTGGTGATTGGCGCCGGAGCTTCGGTGATGAATGGCGGCGGAAACGGGCAGATCAATGGGAGCGTTTTCGTTGCCAACACTGCCGGGGGCACCATCAATCCTCCCAGCGCAAGCTGGAGCGGCGGCGGCGGCAATGGTATCCAGTACAACCACTGCTGGGCCGACGACATGCTGGCGAAAGTTCCTAATAAGCCCATGCTCAAGCCAGATGGGTTGCAGATCGTCAGTCTCCGAAATTTGGTGTATTAATCAATCTCAGAGGCTCGGCCTAACCAGGCTGGACGAGGGAGAGCAGCGGAACGCGCCGGTTGCGAAACACGGCAGGCAGCTTCTCGTAGCGGACTTTTGGCAGAGGCGGGTACATCATCAGGATGAGTCCGACCGCGATCGGAACCGAGGTCGTACCAGCAGTGATGAAACGAAGCGCCGCGCATGACACGCATCGAACCTCACCGCGTGCCAACATCGATTTCTGAATTCGCACGAAGAAGAGTCCGCGTGCGTACGAAATGGTCGGGGCGACAGGATTTGAACCTGTGACCCCCTGCGCCCAAGGCAGGTGCGCTACCAGGCTGCGCTACGCCCCGACTCTATTTAATTATAACTGCACTGCGCTCCCGGGGCCGCGCGCGGAGCGGACAGCGACATGGCCGGAGGGCAGGGCATATAATGCTGCGCAGCCATGGCCCCTCCGCAATATGCCTTGGTCGCGTATGTGAAGAGTCCGGTCGGCGGCTTCGTCGAAGGGCTGCGGCACGAGTTTCACCCGACCCAGGCGCATCTGCCGGCCCACCTCAGTATTCTCCCGCCGCGCATCCTGCAGGGCTCGGAACTGGAGGCGCTGGAAATCCTGGAGCGCACCTGCCGGGATGTGGAGCCGTTTGAAATCGTGCTCGGCGAGGTCGCGACTTTCATGCCGGTGACGCCGACGGTTTTCATTCGGGTCGCCCACGCCGCGTATCGCATGCGCGAGTTGCACGATCGCGTGAACGTGGGAGCACTGAATGCCGAGGAGCAGTGGCCCTACATGCCGCACCTGACGATCTTCCGCATGGATACGGTGGAGCAGGCCGGGCCGGCACTGGAGGAAGCCCGCCGCCGCTGGGACAATTACCGCGATTCGCGGCGCGTCTTGATTGAACAAGCGACCTTCGTGCGCGAAGCCGGCGCCAATCGCTGGATGGACCTGGCGCCGGTGCCGCTGGGCCGGCGTCTCGCCACCACCAGCTGATCGCTAAAATTGCCCTGCTATAATCGTAGTTTGCGGTGGGAGTAGCTCAACTGGCAGAGCACCGGACTGTGGCTCCGGACGTTGTGGGTTCGATTCCCATCTCCCACCCCAGAGAATCAGTAACTTGCGAGCGGCACAGTCCAGTTACAGTCCACTCGCAGCACGCAACGCCATCCTCACCACCTTGCCGTGTGCCTCACGCAAAGTTTCCGGGATGGCGTCGCCGTATACATTCATCGTGGTCCGAATGTCGGCATGCCGCATCAGGTTTTGCTGCACCGTCATGGGCGCACCGGTTTCATCGAGCCATGAGCGGTAGGTGTGCCGGATCGTGTGCCAGCTCACCTGGCCCACGCCGGCTTTCTTTGCGGCTTCCCCGATCTCTTCGTACAGCTTCGTGTAACAGTAGGGTTGCCGACCGTTGCGATGTGGCGAGGCCCAGACCCAGTTCTCCGGAGCGGCGAACGGCGTCGCCCGGTACCAGGCAAGCATCAATTCCGCCAGTTGTGGATCCATCGGCAGCGGCTTCCGCGAGTGGCGTGTCTTGACGTCATCGACCCGCTGACGCACCGCGCCGCGGCGAATGTTCACCTTCAGGTTTTGCCAGTCGAAATCCAGCCACTTCACCGCGATCAGCTCCGAAAATCTGAGCCCAAGGCACATGTCAAATAGCAGCATGGTGCGGAAAGGCTCAGTCTCGATCTTGGCCAGCAACGCGTGAAAGTCCTCGACGGTTAGAATCCGCGGCTCTTCTTGGCGAAGAGTACAGCCGCGAATCTTGACCAACTCCATCGGGTTGCGCTCAACCTTGAGGTATTCCCAGAACATAGCCTGCTCGATCAGAATCCCAAGCAGCGATTTGATATTGGCCTTCGTCTTGGGAGCGAGTTTTAGCCCGTCGAGCCATGCCGAAACAGCAGCTGCGCGAATGTCGGAAATAGCCGTCTCGCCCCACTTCGGAAGAACGTGATTGTTGAGGTTGTAGAGATAGCCGCCGCGAGTCGAGAAATGCGGCGGCAGTTTTTCGGCGACGTAGCGGTTGGCAACTGCAGAAACCGTGATGACCTGTTTTGCCCCCTCGATCGGCGCATTGATCTTGCATCGAATGTGCTCGGCGGCGAGTACAGCCTTCGTCCTGTTACGGTATTCCTTGAGCGTGCCGATGCGGAAAGCGCGGCGCCGTCCGTCCTCACGCCATCGGAAGTACCAAACGTCAGTGCGGGGATCCAGAATCACAGATCCTCCCTGGTAGCGCGTTGACATCAGCTTTCCTCCTGAGCAACGCGCAGGCGGCGGTCGCACTGTAATTGAGAGGCTAGCCATCCGTCTATGACGCTTCGGCGGAAGCGCCACAGCTTGCCGATCTGCACCGCCGGGATCTGCCGCGCCTTGGCCAGGCGCAAAACTGTTTTCGCGCTGCAGCCCAGCATCTCGGCAACTTCTTCGGCGCCCACTACCGGCTCGTATGCGGGAATCGCGTTCATCGCGCCACCCCCTGAGCGGGCGCGGCGGGCATTTCGACTACCCTGCTCGGCTGACGCTTTGGCGCCGGCACCGGCTCCATGCTCTTGCTCTGACCAAATGCCCTGAGCGCATCCAGAAACTCTTTCCGCGCGGCAGCGGTTTCGTCATCATCTTCGCAGCGCTCAAACGTAGTTGTATTTGTCTTTATGGGTTGGGAGCAGTCATCCTGTGAATATCCTTTCCTCAGCTCGCCCCTAACTGGTTCTTCGTTCGTCACTTCGGCGCTTGCCGCTTTCTGTGGAAGACTTCCCGAACCATGGCAGTCATTTTTGCAGTCGTTTTCTGGGAATCCTCTCTTCCGCAGTAAGAACTCAACGCGCTCGCGCCAGTCTTTAGGGCGATAGTCAGTAGTGTCCGCGTGCTTTGCCTTGTTGCACTTCGAATCCATCGGCTGGATATTGTCGATGGAATCACTGCCGTCCTGGTAGAGCGGGAGGATGTGATCCCCTTGAAGATCGCCGCCTTTGCCGCACTTGACGCAGCGGTGCTCGCAGACTTCCAGGAGAGCGGCCCATTCCGCATCAGTGTGAGTGCCCTTCTTCTTGGCTGCCGTTAACCGCTGTGAACGGGTAAGGTCATTAGCTGCCTTACCCCAGCTCTTGCGCGCCTTTGCCCTGCCCTCCGCTGAGCGTTCTGGCCGTTCCATCTGCCACGTTTGCTCGTCCTCCCATCCCTCGATTCGATACTGCCCCGGTTCGCCGGCCACGAATCCAAGCTCGCGTAATTCACGCACAAGAGCGCCGGGTTCGCCGTGCCAGTGGGCTGCAAATTCGAGACGTTCATCCTGTAGCGGCAGTTCACCGCAGTGATGGCGCTCGCCAACGACACACTTGAGCCGGAGAATGCCCACTATGCCGTCGGCCCCAAGGCGATGCTGTAGGAGTCGGGTTTCCGCGCGGTCGAAGAAGTCGCACATGAGCCGGATGTCCTCAGCCATGGGCGTCCTCTTTTGCGAACTCGAAATGGACAAGCACCTGGGCGCGTGAACCGGCGCGCGTTAGGCGAGTGCGTCCTGTCTCAACCAACAATCCAGCCTTCACCAGTTCGGTGATTCTTGGGCTCGTGTGGTTATGGGGACAGTGGAAAGCCTCGGCGACCTCGTCCGCGGTGATGCCGAAAGTTGCCCGTTCAAACGCGAGCCGCAGGATACGAGTACACGTCTCCTGCTTGGTGCTCGCGATCCGCTGATGCGCGGCGGTGCTGGTGTCGAATGGCAGTAGCGGTGAGTTCATGCGGGCTCGAACTTAGCCCGTGTTTTTGCGAAGCGAAACCTAAGTAACTAGTGGAGTGATTGGCGACTGTGCAAAATCTAACCGGGAAGTAACCAGAAAAGCATCAAAAGCCGCTCCAGGAGCGGCTTTTGCGTTTCATAAAGTAACTGGCGCGTAACCAAAACATTCTCATTCGTAACTCCAGGAGTGACTAGCCGCGAGCTTCCTGCTGCCCCCGTCGTACCGTCTTGCCGGGCCTGCGAACCCATTTTCGGACATCTGAGACCAGTTTGATAGCACGCGGATTTTTTTTCCTTGGGTCTGAACTGAGCACATCCTCCCAGGAGCTGCCATAGGGGCACTTGAGGATCCGTGAACTGTCGAGACCTCCTCCGAGATCGACATTGCTTAAGTAGGAGGTACGACAAAGAAGCTCGGTGCCGATGATGCGCCAGTCAACAGGCTTCGTGTCCCAATCCGCTGGCCGCCAGTTGGGGGAACTTCCGTCCCCGAGCCTTGCGGTCTCGTGCGTTTCTCGCGTCACACTGTCCGTCCAGCGATACCGGCCCATGCCCAACCGTCTTGCGGTCTCTCCCCGTGGCAGAACCCGATACTCAGCATGTGCGTCGGCTTCGGCTGGCCGACAGCGATAGGTTGCAATCTCGCAACTGCCGCCAGTGCGGACGGCGAGGTTGAGAACGGCCGAGCGCTCCATTGGTTTTCCGTGCCGTGGGCATCCCTCAAGCTGGCATTTTGGGACAGGGAATGAGCGCGTGTTGCGTCCGTGCAGCTTCTCGACGGCTTCTGGCGAGAGTCTTTCCATCTTGCCATTCTTCTCCCACCAATAGCTCGGAGGGTCGTGTCGCAAAGATGGTGAATCGTTTGGCTCTCGGCGGCAGCGGCGAATGTAGATCTTCTGGCCGAACCGTTTGCTACTCTTCGCGTCCAGCGCGCGTTTTTGACCGCACCTGCTACAAACTTCCGATGGCACCCGGCTTACGTTCTTGCCAGGCGACGGAACAGGTTTGCCCGCCGCGTCGAGATACACATATCGGTGGCATCCCCGCGCCTGAAAACACCATAGGTGCCCGCGTGGCCAATCGCCATCACGCGCCGCGGAGAGATGACAGCTTTGGCTTCCACAACCGCACACCGTCCCGTTGGGAGGCAGAACTTCAAAGGGAGGTTCCTGCTTAAATCTTGTGCTCTTCCGCCAAGTGGGCTTCTGTGGCAGCTTTGAAACCGCTCCCGAATCCTTCGCGGCCTTTATCGCCAAAACTGCGGCCGCCACAGTCGCCGGCACTGGCCTATCGTGCTGTTCTGTGTTGTTTAGGGAAGGTCTGGTGACACCCACCATTGAAGCGAGTTGCTCTTGGCTCATGGCGAGGTGCTCGCGCAATTGGCGCAGCTCATGGCCTGTCATCGCGTGACCGCCCTGCTGTGATTCGGAGTTAGCCTGCGGACTAGTTCCCATTCATCACCTTCCTGACCATTCCCGTTTGTTGATCGCGCGGAAGGCGGGGACGGGAAGGCGCCCCGCCGTGTCGCGCGTCGGCCGTCGCCGGCGAGCTATCCGCAGTGAATCTTTCTCCAGACGCCTTTCGCTTACAAGTACCACATCTGTCAATGGCACGAGATGATCGCACTCAGCGATTCTGGCGATGACGATGGCATGGCTAGCGGCGCGGATTATACGCTCGGAGTTAGAAACTCTCGCATTGCTTTTTCATCCCAATACCGCGCTCGGTTCCCGTATTTTCGTTGCAGTAGTTTGGTCGCGGTACGTGATCCCCATTTCTCGTGTTCCCGTGGAATGTGAAACCTATTTCTGAGGTCGCTCCGAAATTCATAGGCCAGCAAATCTGCCGCTTGCAGAGCCGGAAATTTTTCTTTCGGCCTGAACACTATGTCATCGAGCCTTTTCCTGTTCTCCCACATGGTGTCGTTCTTGAACAGCGTAAATGCATCGTCGGCGTTGTCTCTAAAATCTCCGTCCAGATTGTCAGAGACATAAAAAATCTGCTCTTCATCTGGCAAGTTGTCGGCGCAATGAGCGGATTCTATCGCGTCCACCTTCAAGGCCAGTTGCGTGGGAAGCCTGGTCTGCTGGAAGGCCAGCTTTTCTGAGGGTCGCACTCCAGTGATGCTCAAGCGTGCGCCAGTGTTTCTCCGTGCCTACCATCCCGGCGACAGCGACGATGGTCTTGTTGTCATGGACGCCGCTTTCATCGAAATAGGCTACGAGCGTCGCCATATACCTATGCCTGCTGCCTCTCGGATGTACGAGCTTGGCAAAATCAGCGATATACGAAGGTTGACTATTGCGCGGCACTGCGTGACACTCCCATCTGGGAGCGCACAGCGACCGAGCCCTGCTGACCTGGCCCGACCACGAATCGGGCCTTTCGTTTTTTTAGCCCCTTGCTTGTTTCTTGGCCGCCGCCTTCCGCTTGCGCGCCTTCGCTGCGGCCTTCGAGGCCGTGATTGCGATCTCTTTGCGGCGTTTCGCGGACAGCTTCTTGGCTCTCGCCTTGCCGCCAGCTTTGCCCATTTCGCTGAAGAATTTCTTTGTTTCCGGGTGAATCATGGGGGCAACAGTAGCACATATCTTGCCCGTCAAGGTTGTGGAAAACACACGCGGGTGTGGAAATCCCGCGTCTTTATTTTCTTGACTCTTAGCCGTCAAGGTGCGATAAATAGAACGGGCTGGGCGAGTGCCTTAACACTCAACCAGCCCTAACCGATGTCGCCTATTGAGGAGGCAACATGGCTGCACAAAGTTTATCCCAGCCGTCGCGGGTTGCGCTCTATGCCCGCGTTTCAACTCTCAATCACAACCAAGATCCTGAGCTGCAGCTTGCGGAGATGCGCGAGTACGCATCCCGCCGCGGCTGGAAGATCACAGAGGAGTACGTCGATCACGGCATTTCGGGAAGCAAAGAATCCCGTCCAGCGCTCAACAAGCTAATGGCCGATGCTGGCCGGCGCCGTTTCGATGCAGTTCTTGTCTGGAAAATTGATAGGTTCGGGCGCTCGCTGAAACATTTGGTCAACGCCCTGGCCGAGCTCGATGCCCGCGGCGTAGCGTTCATCAGCTTGCGCGACAACCTGGACCTCACCACGCCTAGCGGCCGGCTCATGTTCCAGATCATCGGCGCCATGGCCGAGTTTGAGCGGGCGCTGATTCAGGAGCGCGTACGCGCCGGGATCGCCCGAGCACGCTGCAAGGGTACGCGCCTGGGCCGACCGGGCGGAGACCTCGACCGCAGCCGCGTAATTGAACTTCGCGCCCAAGGCGCATCCATGCGACAGATTGCCCGAGAGCTGAAGGTTGGTCTTGGCTCGGTCCATCGCGCGCTTCCAGTGCGTGCCAAAAGCCCTTGCGCTGCCATCGCAGTGAGCGCCTGATGAGGCAGAGGGAGGCGATTATGCCCGTCACCAGACCAGGGCCAACCGAAGACACGCGCCCGATGGCGCAGCCTTATGCACTCACCAAGCAACCACTGCGGCCGGGCTCTGCCGCGTATCTGGAAGCCTTCGCCCAGGAGCAACGGGATCGCGGACTGGACGAAAAGACAATCAGCGCTTCGGCTACTGACCTTCGCTTGTTTTATGAGACGGTGCGCAAAGACCTCGCCCGAGTCACTCGCCAGGACGTCCGTAGAGCATTGCGCCGGTATCAGAAAGCAGGCTTCGCCGACAAGACGATTCAGCGTCGAGCCGCAACGCTGCGGAGTTTCTACGACTTTCTATTTGCCATGGGGCTTATCGAGTCCAGACCCACCGCCAACCTGCAACTGCCTAAAGGCTGGGAGCGGGTTCCCCGTGCGCCCTCCGCTGAGGATCTCGACCGGACCATTGCAGCGGTTGGTCGCGAAGCTCCTCTCGATCTGCGCGACAGGGCTGTTCTGCTGTTGCTGCGCGATAGTGGGTTGCGCGAAACGGCGCTGAGCCGCATCTGTGTCTCTGAGATTGATTGGGAACATGCGCGAATCACAATCCGGGAAGATAAGTACGGGAAGCAGCATGTGGTGCCTGTCTCACAAAGAGCGCTGGAGGGGTTGTACGACTACGTGGAGAAAGCGCGGCCGCTATTCCTCAAAGGGCGCGACGTGCCTTACCTCTTTCCCGGTGTCATCATGCCCTACCTCCGCGGTCGCAAGGTGCGACACGGCGGAGATCACCTCTGCCGCCAGCAGATCTTCAACATCGCAAAGCGCTGGACCTATAAGGTGCTCGGACAAGCATACTCGCCGCACAAGTGGCGGGCCGCGTGTTTCACGGAAGCCGCCGCCAAGGAAATGGACAACTTCGACCTGATGAACCTCGCCGGCCATAACTCACCAGAAACCACGGAGCGCTACATCCGCCACGAGACCGCTCACCTGAAAGAGCGTTACTACGCCACGCATCCGCGCGCAGGAAAGAAGCCGAACCATGACGTTGAGTAATCTTGTGTCTCGGTATCTGGAGTGGAAGGCGATCAGCGCCAGTCCGCACACCCTCAAGGCGTATCGCCAGGAGCTGACGACACTGGCGGGATTGTTGGGAGAAGATGCCCAGCCGGACGCTGTTAATGTCCAGTCGCTTATGACGTTTCGCGGCCACTTGAGCGCCGCCGGATTGTCCAAAAGCTCGATTGCGCGGGCCTTGGCGGCTGTGCGGGCGTTCGTTAAGTGGGCGCACCAGGAGGGCGTCTACCCTGACAACTTCGCCTCTGCGGTCAAAAGCCCACGTCTAGCGGTGATTCTGCCAAGGGTTCCGACCGTTGAAGAAATGGCGCGAATGCTGGACGGCGGTATCCCTACCAGTTGGCCGGAGCGGGATCGGCTGATTGTCGAACTGCTCTATTCCTCCGGCTTGCGCAATTCAGAACTGGTCGGGCTCAACCTGGACGACCGCATTGCGGAGGATGAGTGGATAGTTAGAGGAAAAGGGCGCAAGGAGCGCAAGGTGCCGATGGGAGAGTCCGCGCGACAGGCGTTAGCGGCATATTTGCCGACACGCGCAAAGGTGCTCAAGGCGCGGAGAATCGCTACCCCCGCCCTGTTCCTAAGTCTCAAAGGTCCCCTGGTCGAACGGCTGACCACTCGCAGTGTAGGTCGCATCGTGAAGCAAATCGCGGTCGCGAAGGGCCTTCCGTCAGACACACATCCGCACACATTGCGCCATGCCTTCGGGACTCACCTAATTGACCGTGGGGCCAATTCCTCCGATGTCAAACGCTTGATGGGGCACACAAAACTCGCCACGACCATGCGCTATTGCGGCGGAGTGAACTGGAAACGAATGAGGGAAGCATATGACCGCGCCTTCAATCGCTGACGCAGATCGCCTCTATCAGTTCCTGGCCGAGTACATCACGACGCGGGGATACGGGCCGACCTATAAGGAGATAGGGCGCAGCATCCGCCGAGACTTTTTCCAAACCAGAGAACTGCTCACGCTGCTTGAACATCAGGGCCGAATCCGCTTCCTGCCATGGAAGGGACGGCATGGCCGAACCATCGTGCTCGCCGGCTCGCCGCAATCGCCGAAGCCAAGCATCAGTAAGCCCGGCCAAGTGCCGATCCTTGTCCGTCCATCACCAATCACCGTTGATCGGGCGATTGACTGGAAGCGCATGCTAAAGGATTTCCGCGGCGTGGCAGTCGCCAAACTCACCGTCGGCCAGATCGCCCGCTACTACCGCAAGCGCTGCCAAGAGGCAGACCCGCAGCAAGCAGAACGGGAGGCGGATGTGCTGCTCTGCCTTCGCTTCCCCGAACTGTTTCTAGAACGGCGCCAGAAACTGGATCTCAGCGGCTTTGACGATCGCCAGCGTCCGAAGCGTGGCTGTCGGAGTTGCGGAGCGAAATTCCGCAAGGTCAGGCCCAATCAGATTTACTGTTCCGCCCGCTGCCGCGCGAGGGAAAAACGTCACCGCCGCCAAGCTACGCCCCATGGGAAGCTGCTGAGACGCCAGCAGAACGAGCGTTACAAGTTGAAGCACGAGGCTCGCGAACGCGAGAGAAGGCGACACTGGAGACTCAATCACCCGCGTGAGTATCGGGCCCAGAAGGAACGGGAAGTGACGCGCCGCAGCTTGCGACCACAGCGTTTACCAATGGCGGTCGCGAGTGTCATCGCCACGCAGCAGCAGAAAGGAGAAGGCCATGCCAGAACCAATCAATCTACCAGCGCATAACTTTCCGCCCAAGATCGGGGATCTTGTCATCACTCCCGCAGGCCGCGGGACCCTGTGCCACATCTACGAAGATGGGAAGGTCCAGGTTGAAATGGAGGGCGGGTCCGTGACTTATTTCCTCCGGGCCGATGTGCTGCCGCGCTAACCCGCGGCAGCCCTGGTCCAAAAAATCCGTCCTGGGGGCTCACATGAAAAACGCATTCACCGTCGCGCTGTTGATTCTTCTGCTGGCGGCTGTCGTCGCGCTGTTCCAGTTCACCGAGAACGGCCGCTATGTGTTGCAGCATGATGAGGGCAGACAATATGTTGTGGACACACGATCCGGCGTCATCTTCATGTTTGTATCGGAGTGCATCCCGGTCAAGCCAGAGCCGCAAGCTACGGCGAAGACAGGCAAACCGCACAGCGGACCTGTAGGGTGGGATGAGATACTCGAACAGATTCCCGCAGTTAAACGGCTACCGTGTTCAGGTGCGCTTGATCTAAAGACTGGCGCGATGAGGCTGCTACCGCTATCTGTGGATCGCACCCGGATGCCACTCCCGGCCAAGGCCGGAGCGGTAAACCCATGAGCGATTTTGCGCTACAGGGGATGCAGTGCGCGTATAATCCGCGCCGCTATGACAACTCAAGAACACAAGCTCATGGTCAGCATGTTTGCGACTCAATTGAAGATGTACGCTGACCTGATTAATGTCTTACGCGACAAAAGAATCCTGACAACTACCGAGCTTTCCGCTTTGCAGAAGGCCGCGCACCAAGCGGGTCCCGAGACGGACGCTTTGGTCTCGCTGGTTCGGACGCAATACGTTGCCCATGCGAAGATTCTTGGCCTAGATTTTGATCTTCCAGAACCTGACGCATAAGCACCCGTTGCATAGTAAAAGCATTCGCCAAGTAAAGCTCCACACCTGAACCTGTCACGGCTCCTCCATTTGTGATCTTAGTCACGCCTGTTCCAAAAACCCCGCCACTTCTGCCCTGCTAAGTTCTTGTGATAGCACACTCGCGACTCTCGGTTTCTGACAGTTCCAAACCAAGTGATTTAGGAACATTGACAGCGCTCCCGAGCGGGAGTAGACCGCCGCGAATCAGGAGCACAAAGGCGAGCGGCGGAAGTCTGCGGACCATGATTTCACCGACAATTCGTACACTGCGGCAAACGGACTGGTGGTCTATGGAGATGAGATGCGCCACCGCAGCCGACAAGTAAAAGCAGCAGTAAACAGAGCACTCTCATCGTGGCGTTCCTGTCCAGTGTATGACGTTGACAAGAAACGTGGAACCAGCGCCCAGCGTGATATTGCCAGTTGTGACGTTACAGATTCGATATTTTGCTGAGTTCGTGGTGACCTGTCCAACAGCAACAGCGATCCCTGCCTCCAGCGTGTATGCTCCTCCAATCCCCAAACTCTCCGTGTCGCTGCCAGCCACGCCGCTGACAGAAACCATGCGCTCGGTACAGGTATTTGCGTTGACCGTGATTGCGCCGGGGCTGTCGTAGCTAAAAATGATGGTGTTGCTGTTAACCGCACTGGCGTTGCCTATGCCGTGAGTCGCGGCATAGGTAACGACCGCCTTCTGGGATGCTATTTTTGAGTCAGAATTTGCAGCCAAAGTTCCATCGGTGTCCAACGTCGCTCCGCCCAGCGTGTCGGAATTAGCCGCGTGCAGGTTGGCTACTACGTTCGTGTCGGTGACTCCGGCGACCTTAGGCGTAGAGATTTGCGTCGTGAAGGTGGGGCTATCAGCTAGTGCGATCGCTCCGCTGCCCGTGGTGCCGTTGGATAGGTCGCTGGCCGCCCCTCTACTCACGATGGGCGAGGTCCAAACTGTTGAGCTGCCGACCAGCCCAGATCCGGTAATCACGATGGTGTAGGTGCTGGACGCCGCGGCGAAAAAGGGATAATTCCCCAAGCCATCAGTCTTGAATCCCGGCTGGGTGATCGGAACCGTCAGTGCCGGGTCAGAGTAGATGGAAGCGTAGGGCGAGCAGGGCGGTGAGGCGGTCAGCGTAACAGTGACGTTTCCTGAGCAGACGGTGACCGTGGCGCCGGCCGCTGGCAATCCGCCGCGGGTGAGGGCAATGGGTGTGCCGGTATAGGAGACGCCTTGGGCAAAAGCTGCAGTTGTGAATGCGATCAGCAGAACAAGGGCAAGTTTCTTCATGTTGTGCTGGCCGCGATTGCTCATGGGCGCGCGATCCGCGGAGCGATGGAAGGACCGGAGAGATTGGGCAGCAGCATGGGCCGCCGCGCAGGGGCGCTGCCGCGCTGTCTGACGCGCTGGAGCAGGGTTTCAACCGCATCATCCACCTTGGCTGCTCTCTGTTCTTGCTGTTGGCGGTAAGCATCGAGTCGTGCGATGGCTTGCTGCTTTCTCTCCGCACCTGCCCCGCTGGAAGCTATGAGCTCCTTAGCCTGGTCCACCTTGCGCAGCTCGCCCAAAACTTTCTGCATGTCGGGGCGCGCGACAATGTAGACCGCGGCGTCGGGATCGCTGGTGAACAACTCGCGGACAGCTTGCGGGTTGCTCTTGAGGACTGCGGATTTCGCCTGCGCATAACTGTTCGCCTGCGCTACTTTCTGCCGCAATCTTTCCTCGCCACCCTGTTTGTAGTTGTAGACGCCGAGGTTTCCGCCGGCCCACTGCGCCAGGTCAAACTCTCCGCCCTCGCTGGCTTGCTTGGCCCGGTCAGTCTGCGGCAGCATGCGCATGACCGCGTGTCCCGCCAGTTTCTCAAGGCCGGCGCTTACTGGCAGGTATTTTCCCGGAGTATAGAAATCGCTGCCCTTGACGATCTCGCGGGAGCCGCCGATCCTCTCTCGATTCGTCGCCAATTCGATGGGCAGTCCGATATAAGGGGCGAGCATCCCAAGGGGACGGGAGATGTCCTGCCCGAGCCCGCGGCTGGCTTCGGCGCCGGCTGCGCTGAGGCTCTTACCCTGGGCCAGCGCCTGCCCGAGGCGGAGCGGAGCACCGCCGAGCGCCCGCCCAAGCGGTTCCCGAATCAGGTTCGTGTTAAGCGTGCGGTCGCCGATGTGGATGTTGGACAGGTCATTCTTGTCTGACTCCCGATTGCCGCCCAGCGCATGGATAGCCTGATTCGCGGCCCATACGATCATGGCCGGCGGCAGCGTGGTCTTGATGGGATTGCGCAGCACCCAATTCATGGATGACATGTCCCATCCAGGGAAAAGCAGAAACTTGCCGACCTGCTTCTGTACGGCGGTCCAGTTGGCCCGGTTGTAGCTGCCCAGCGTTTCATTGACGGCCTGCGCAATCCGCGAGCCGCTAAATTCGGGGTGTTGCGACTTGACGAGATCCCCAACCGCGAGCCGTGCGCGCTGGTCGAACCCTCCGGGATTGAACAGCCAATCGTGCCCAACTTTGGCAAAGGGTTTCATCCAGTTTGCGGGATTGAAATTCCCGCCCGCATAGCGCCGGAACAGCGAGATTTGGCTGCGGCTGGAGATGGCGCCGTACTGCGCCAGCAGATCAAACATCGGGTCATCGACACCACGCAGCGCGCGCTGTTTTAGCTCCTGGCTGAACGCCGCTTTGGCAGCGGTAAGCCAGCCTCGCGGGTCCACTGCCCCACCCGGAGCGGTCTGCGTCAGCCGGCGCACGATGTTCGCGCCGTGGGGCACGCCGAACCCTAACCCGACAACTTGCTCCTGCAGGAACCGGCGAACCCCGCTAGTCGCGCCTTCGTCGCGTGCGTCCAGCCCACTTAGCGCATCCGTGATCGCCCGTGGGCCGAGGAAGCGCGTGCTGTTCGCTTGCGGCGAGTAAATGCCGTAGGTATCAACCTTGCCCTTGCTGGCGGCGCGCATGTCCCGAGCGGCTTCCGGGGAATAGTAGGTCTTGCCGTTGTATTCGATCTGGCGCGGCATGTACTCGCCCGGGTCAAGTGCCTCTGCTTTCGAAAGGAAATCCCGCGCTACCCAATCACGCGCCACTTTAATCATCGTGGCAACGTACTTCGTGCCGAACGCCGGCCCGAACTCGTGCAGCCCGTTCTGGTAGTGGTATTCGGCCTCGGCTTCGCGGCTGTACTTGTCGGCTTTCTGCGGACGGATCACCCGGTCATAGGCTGTGATGCCGCGTGCACCGGCAGTTTCGCGCTGGTTGATTCCGCCGGTGTATTTGTCATAGACGCGGCGCAGGTAATCGTCGTCAATGACCTCTCCACCGAGCGCCTTGCGCGCCTCGGTCAGATTGGTTTCTTCGGGCTTGTACTTGCGAAGCGCGCCCTGGACGGCTGGGTCACTCTGCGCCTGCCGGTATTCCTCGGGATGGTTGACGCGGAGATTCTCCCGCGAGTCCGCATCGGCCATCAGGGTAAAGAGCCGCTCCTGCTCGCGGTCCAGTCCCTTGGTCACGTTGCGGACGATGGCTTCGGCCTACTGGCGGAAGTAGGTAGGAGCGTTGTCGAGCAGGCGCAACTTGTCGGCCAGCCCAGAGTCCGCTTTCTCCACTTCCGGATGCGTGCGGCCGGTCTTGATGACTCGCTCGATCAGCGGTTCAGCAATCTTCTGGTCGTAGAAGCGATTGAGCCGGTCGAGGGCGAGTTTGGCGACGGAGAATGGAGTCTGCGCGAAGAGGGTTCCGGACTCGCCTACTGGACCTGTCTGCGGAGGGACAGCGGGCGCGCCTGATATTCCTCTTTCCTGATTGCCGCCATTTCCTTGCGCAGCAATTCGGGGCGCTTGTCCGGCGGGCTCTGGACGTACACTTTCATCAGGCGCGAGATTTCGGCGCGCGTTGGCGTTCGCATAGTCTTTCCCCTTTTGCGTCTCCCGCTCAAAGGATTGTACAACAGCCCGCATGTAGTCGGCGTCGGTCAGCTTTGCTCCAAATGCCTCATTGAATGCGCCCGCGGCGCTTGGCTTTTCGGCCATCGCGAGGAATCCCTGGCCTTGTTTGTCGGCGTTTGCATCCTGGGCGAAGCTGCGGAAGGCTTCCCGCACCTGCTTGGGCCTCTCGGCCAGCTTGCGCACGATGGCATCAACTGCGGGGTTGCGCTCTGGCCCGAACATGCCCGCTTGCGCGAGGTGGGTTTCTACGTCGATGCCGCGCGCTGCAATGTCGGCGTGCTCTTGGATGGCCTCGCGCACCAGCGGGAGCAAGTTGTATTCGTCCGTCCGCGGCGCAATCGACGCGATGTCGGCCAGGCTGCCGTCCAGCTTGTTGAGCACCGATTTAGGCGCCCGGTCCATCAGCGTCGCATCATCCACGACAGTGCCGAGCAGTGCCCGCTCAGCGAACGTCTTACCCTCTTCGCTCAGTCCTCCGGTTGCGGTGTCAACGAACTGCGGTTTCTCGCGCTCGGTGATGGCTCCGTCCCGAGTAAGCAGGGCGAGCACGTCGCGCCCGCGGTCACGGAGCAGATCGCGGAGGCTCGAATCCGGGCCCAGTTCATCGAGCATTCCCGAGAGGCGCGCGAGGCTCTCCGGCTTAATGGACTTGCCGGCGCTCACCGCTCGCTCGCTGGTCCCGAGTGCTCCCGTGGGCGTCTTGTTCAGCTCCGAACCCAGCCGGCGCGCGGCTTCCGTGTCGGCCGGGGTGGGAATCTCGCGCACCAGAACCGGACTGCGCATCCGGTCGATGGTTGCCGGGTCGAGCCCGAAGTGTTGCGCATTCGCGCGCAGGTAATCCCGGTACTCGTCGCCCTGGCCGCGGCTGTAGAGCCGCTGCGTGCTCATGGTGCGGCTGTTGCCGCCCAGCACCGTTCCGTCCGGAGTCACAATCGGCGGCCCGTTCACCGCGTCCGGGTTGGTGTTGACGGTATAGCGCGCGTCGTAGTTCTGCGCCTGTTCGATGACCCGGGCCTGCGCTTCCTTGCTGGTGTGGTAAGCCCTCTCTTGCACCCCTGGCGGATAGCCCGGAGTCTGGGCGAATGTCTCCGCGTTGTGCGAAGGCATCAGGTCTGAGGCTTCTACCAGCTTGTAACGCGCCGGAAGGTCGCTGGTTGGGGTTTTGACGGCAGACTCGGCGCCGTACTCTCCGTCGATCTCCGTTTTGGCTGCGAGTGCAACCGGCTGCCGCGCCGTCGAGACGGGCGCCCGGGGCTGCGCTGGCGTGGCTTCAGCCGCGCTCGGCCGGCCTGCAGTTGCGGCATTCTCCCTGATGCCTTGCGGTGCGCCAGGGGTGGCACCCGTGCGCGCTTCCGGCTGTTCGGGCTGGTTAAGGTACGTTCTCCCATGTCTGCGGGGCGTTCTGTTCGGGCTGGGCCGCTGCTCTGCGCACAATCGGCAGTCCGGTAGCTTCGTCTATGCCCGTGACCTCGCCCGCTGGGTGCGTCATGGCTGGCTGTGCCGGCTTCCGCTCCGGTTGCGCAAGGATGCTCTCCCAAGTCCCTGCCGCCGGTTGCTCTGCGGCTTGGCGCAACCCTGCCATCCGGTCATTGACGGTGAACGGAGGCGGATTCTTGGCAGCCCGCTCCAGGTCGGCCTCGCGTTCAAAACCGATACGGGCTCGAGTCTCGGCATCGACAATCGGAGAATATGGAGACTGCGCGCCTTCGATGATGGGCGGGTTCTTGGGTTCGATCACGCTGCGCTCTTGAGCCCTGCCGGTGGCGCGTTGGTATTGTTGCTCGGCCATGCGCTCGGTGGCCGGCATCCTGGTGGGAAGCCTGCCCATGATGTCCGCGCCTTGCGGGGTCAGATCGCCCGGGCCCGCGGGTGCAGGTTCGAAGCCCAATTGCCTTCCGTGCTCGACGGCGGCCTCAATTGTTGGTTTAACCGCGCCCCGCCTGACGGCCTCGGCGCCCCCAAAAGCCGCGAATGGGAGTTGCGCGCCGATTTCGCCATAGATCGCCTGCGCGTTGGGATTCTCCTGGCGGACCGCGCCGGGAGTCTGCAGGACGCGACTCAGGCGATGGGCTGCGCCTTCCGCGGGGTTCTCCAGTTCGGGGCGCACCTGGCCACCTGCGGTCGCGTTGAGAATGTTGCCGGCGGCAGCGGCATAAGGCTGCACAGCCGGCTCCAGCGGCGCGGTCGCGACGCTGAACGGTGCCATCCCGGGGGCGAGGACGTCGCTGGCGAGGCGGCCGACGCGGCGCACTCCCTCGTTGGCGCGGTAGAGCGCCTCGTGGGTCCCGGTGACACCCTGCGGCACCTCGACGGGCTCGCTGAAGACCTTGGGAATATCTGCCAGAGATTGGTTGATGGCGTTCCGCGTGCGGATGACGGGCTGCGCAACGTACTTGTCGAGCGCTCCGGTTGCCTTGGTCAGCGTCGGGTAATTCTCGTCAGAGAACGGGGGCGGCGTCACCTCTTCCGGCTGTTCCGCCTGCGGCCCAGCGATGAGCGCCTTAGCCCCCTGAACCGTCCGATTGAATAGGGACGGTGCCTGGGCAGGCGGCCGCGCTGGCTTCGGCGCCGGCTGCGTCAACAGATCATCCCAGCCCACCATGTTGCCGCGCTGCGCCTGTCGTGGCGCGGTTGCACCTGGGAATGGAGGCGGCGGTGCCGTTGCATTCACGCCCGGCGCCGGCGGCGTCAGGACATCATCCCAAGTTGTGCCACCGTCTGCCATCGCTCTCCTACGGCTGCTCTTGTGCCGGCGGCATCTGGTCTAGCCATTGCTGCATCCGTTGCAGCGGATCTGTATTGATCTGCTTTCGCGCGCGGATCGCCTTGCGAATTTCTGGGCCCAACCGCTTCTGCTCCGGGTCGGTGATGTTGGGTGAATGCTGGTCGAACAACTGCAAAGCCTTGTCGGGGTCGCCTTTGGCTTCGTTCAGGATCTTGCTGGCGATGCCCTCTGCGTTCGCCTGGTCCTCCTTGGCGCTCGCCTTCGCATTGGTGCCCGCTGTGGCGCGAATCCCCGCGAGCGTTTTCTCCTCGCCGAACCGCTGAGCGAGCACACGCTGCGCGTCCTTGTCGCCGTTGGCGGCGTCGATCCGCGTTTGCCACTCGTTGGGATTGGCCGTGGCCTTCTGCGGCGCGTGGCCGTAGAGCACGAAATTCTTGCGCTCGTTGTCATCCTGAAACATGTCGTGATTGTCGGCGGCAAAGTCTTTCCGCTGGTCGGTGGGGCTTTCCTTTTGGTTCGTCGGCGTCGGTGGTACAACCCAACGGTTCTCGTCGGCGCTGAAGATGCCACCGCCCTGCCGCGGGGTGATATACCGCCCCGGCTGGTTCGCCTCGCGGTTTTGCTTCAAGGTCGTGTCGTATTCCGAAGTAGCGTTCTTGTAGTTTTCTTCCGCCCGTTTTCGCGGGTCAACGAAGAGGCGGTTATAAACTTCCTGGCCGGCTTTGGGATTGCCAAATCCAGCCATGCCGGTGAACAGTGCGCCTAAGCCCTTCCGCCATCCGTGCAGTTCTGCGGGTTGGTAATCCTTCCACTGCGGACGTGGCGCCGGCTGCCCAGTAGCCGTTGGTACGTCGGCTCCGGCCGGATATGCCGCGGCAGGCTCGATATTTGGCTGAGCCGCTGGTATCAACCGTGGGGCCGAAGCAGCGGGCGTGTAGCCGGTCGCGTTCGTCATGGCGCTTGCGGGTGAACCAGGCGCGGCGGCGGTGGCGTAATTCGGCGTCGGAGCGTAGCCCTGGTCCGGCGTCGCTCCTGCGGGATAGGAGACATCCGACGGCGGCGCCGCGGCGGGATAACCACCCGCGCCCAGCATCAGACTGGCGCGTGAACCGGGAGCGGTGGCCGCGGCGTAATCCGGCGTCGGAGCATAGCCTTGATCCGGTGTTGGCTCGCCGGGTATCGCTGCCGACCCAGCAGCCGCCGGAGCCGCCGGTGGATAGGCATACTGTTGCCGCCGTCTTTCTTCTTCGTCGTCAATCGGCGAAGCTGCCGGAGCGTAATCGTAGTCGTTAGCCATTGCTTTTTATTTCCCCTGTGCCGCTACATGACATATTCGATCCGCGCCTTGAGTCTCTCGCCCGAGGCTATGTGTTCCATGCCATCGGCCCAGGTTTCGATCGGCCTGAGCGCTCCGATTGCGCCTTGGACATCGCCGGACGCGAGTTTCTGCTTCACTTCGCCCAGGGCGTGCGGCACACCCCACGCTTCCGACGTTCGGTGGATCATGCCCGACATAAACCAGTCGTAGGCGTCCCGATCAACCTGCTGAAGCGTGACCGTGACCTGAACAACCAATGCCCCGAAGGCCTCTGGGTCTTGTTTTGCGAGCCGCTGAATGGAGTCCAAGATCGCCGGAGCTGATACCGATCGTTTGCTCATGCTTGCACCGCTTCTGACTCGCGCTGCCCCGTGAGTGTCATCTTCGGCGCGCCGGCAGGATCCGCGGCCTCTCCTGCCAAACGCCTCAGTTCCGACCACGGAAACAACTTGCGCGTCCCAATCCATACAGCGCGGAGCTCTCCTTTTTCCGCCAGAACGTCCACTGTCCGAATTGACACGTTGAGAGCCTCGGCCGCCTCTTGTCGACTGGCCAGTAACCTTATGCTCGCGGTTTGCATTTGGGCGCCTCTCCTGCGCGTTCTACGCTGGATTACAAGCTCCCACGCTTGCCGGAGCAACTCGCCGCATCAAGGCGACGAGTTGAAATGTGCGACGAGCCCGCGATTAATGCGGATATGGAAGGGTCTAAAGATTTACTCGCTAGGAGCGAGTTGCGCGAGTGACGAGTGCCAGCAGGCTCGCAAGTTCTCCGCGGCTGTTCTTCTCTTCCAATCGCTGCAGCTTGCGGCTTGCCCGATGCTTTTCATCTTGGATTCTCTTTTGCCACTTTGCTCCGTGCTGGTAGGCAGCGGGGTAATCGCGCGGGCAGTTGTCAGAAATCCAGTCCACTGGAGGAAAGATACCGTGGTCATGAAGACACCGACAGTAGGCCAGGCCCTTAAAGCCCTGTCGAATGGCGGTGAACATCACTGCATCTCGGACTTTGGCTCGGCTACTGCGAGTGCGCGCCCGTGCTGGCCGGGCCCTGGCCTTGGTACTCTCCGCCGGCTGCGGCAGTTCCAGAATGTGGGCGTAGAGGTGATTAATCGCCTCAAGGCAGCATCGGAGTCCCCCGCCTTTTCGCGCATCGTCCTTCAAAGGCATGCTCCCCGCTCGCGTTCCAATTCATCTGATTGCGGAACTCGCTTTGCGCCCCGAATCGATCATGTCCACACAGGCACTTACGGGCGCCTGCGGCGGAGGGTTTTTGGAACGCCACTATTACAGGCGCTTCTCGGCATCACTGCGCGTTCTCCGCCGCCTTCCCGTTTGCTGCCCCATCCCGAACTTGATTGCCCCCCCATGAATCAAGATTCGATGAGGGTTTCCGCAGCAAAACACCCAATCAGCATAAGTCTTCAGTTGATATAGACTCCACCAGAAGCGATGGCGCGGTACTCAATCGCGGACGCAGCGAAGCTCTTAGGCGTGAGCCGGCGGACGCAGCGAAGCTCTTAGGCGTGAGCCGGGACACCCTGCGCCGCTGGGAGAAGCAGCAGAAGGTCGCCCCTGTAAGACGGGATCGCAACGGGGATCGGATCTACACCGACGAAGACATCCAGCGGATTCAGCAATGGGCCGACGCGCCAACCGAGCCCGAGCCGTGCGCAACGATTTCTCGGTCACCTGGCAGTTCCGGTGATATTGACGCCGGGTTTCGGCGGGCGCACACGATGCACGCAACCAAGACTGAGAAGCAGGGCCGATAAGCCGTGTCCTGCCATCTTTGATTACCCCCTTCCACAAAGCAAAAATCAAAGGCCGTCGGCCACCCCGGACCCGCATTTTTGGCGGCTTTGCCGCATGTAGCTACCCCAATAAATCAAAAACAATCAAGTCCACGCAGGGCCCATTTTCGCCCGAAGACAACTTGCTTTCCGTCCATTTCGGCCACAAAAGCAAGTAGCGATTGTCGTTCAGAAAGTAGTCCCTCGCGCCGCGAGATCAGCGGCTGCGTGACTCGCTCTCCGTCCTTCAGGCCAACTATCCTGATGCCCTGTTCGTCCGCGTCATCCCTCGTCAACCCAACAACTTCCGAGGCCATGAGCGCGTGGCTATAGGTGATGGCCAGGAGCAACCGGTCTCCTCTCCCGCGAGGCCCGCGCCACGATCAGAAGGCCCAGAAGTCGGCTCGGGAGAGCGCGGAAATAATCAAAAAACCACACAAAACAACAGATTGTGATGTCGTCTTGTGCGGCGCGTTCCAGGAGCCGGTCAGAGCGCGCGTAGAACTTCTTGCCACGCTCGCGCGCCGTCAAGCAGCGGTTGATCTTCTCCATGAGTGTGTCTGTTTTGCCACACCAGTAAGTTACAATCACAGCCGGTGCGATCCTGGCAAGATCCATCCCCGTGGCCACCGAGGGTAAAATCGGTGGCGCCCCTCTGCGCGTACTTTCTCTTGGAATTGGAATGCCCTCGACATGGCGCGGTGCGCTGTGCTGTTCAAAACTTTCCCGCCGATCGTCACCCTTGCCCATTATGCGGATTCCTCAGCCCGTGCGGCTACAACGGACGCGGCCTCACGAGACGATCGCTCCCATTTTTTGACAGAATAGGCTGGCCAGCGCGGCGCTGCGAGTGGCCGCGACCCGACACGGAATCACCGCTCCGCAAAACGCGGAAGCTGCGGCGGTGGGCGCTGATCGCTCGCGGGGAGTATTTCCAGGCCGCCGGAGTGCCCCACGAAGTGCCAGACGCCCACGAAGCTCCGCAGCGCCGCTACAGCGCCGGCCACGCTGCGCGCGAGCTCCGGGTAGACAAGAGCACCCTCCTAAGGTGGGAGCGGCGGCCGGACTTCCCTTTGCAGGTGCGGCGCGATCGCGACGGCGCCCGCTGGTTCTCGGTGCCCCACGAAGTGCCAGACGCCCACGAAGCTCCGCAGCGCCGCTACAGCGCCGGCCACGCTGCGCGCGAGCTCCGGGTAGACAAGAGCACCCTCCTAAGGTGGGAGCGGCGGCCGGACTTCCCTTTGCAGGTGCGGCGCGATCGCGACGGCGCCCGCTGGTTCTCGGTGGATGACATCGCGCGCATCACCGCCTGGCACTGGCCTGACGGACGCGAGCAGCCAAAATATCGGCGCAGTCCACTGCAGTCCATTAAGGCGCTCGGATCGTGAGAAATGCGGTAATATTTGTCCCTAGCGTCTGCGGTTGCCGCCCGCGCGCGCGGTAAGTCGTTAAACTGCCGTGGAGTCGGGGATTGATGCGGTTTCGATTCCCATCTCCCACCCCAGCATCTCATTGAGCCACAAAGGAAATGCCCGATTTTAAGGGGCAATTTGGGGCAAGAAGGGCAGCGCCGGCTGCCCTTCCGTGTTGACGGGGACCAAACTGTTGACCACCTTCCCCACCGCTTCCCTGTTCGGTGGGGGCTGGCCCACCCTTTCCTCCCCAACTACTTTTGAGGTTGCCCCACCCTTGTCGATCCCGGGTTTGGAGCGACAGGGTGGGGTTGTTCCTGACGGCGCACCACCCGTAAGGCATTCCCCATGCGCTCTCGCTGGCGCGCCGTCCACTGCGATTCGATTTCCACCGTTCCCTCGGCCCCAGTCGCGATATGAAGAAAGCTGCTCCACTTCCAGTCATCGGGCCGTTCTACCAGGTCGCGTTTGACCGGGTTCAGGTGCATGTAGTGTAGTTTCTCAACGCGTTTCTTCTCGCTGGAAACGGGAAAATCATAGTAGCGAGTCTGCCAGAACTGACGCTCACCGGGGCGGCGCAGCTTGCGCGACACGATCTGCTTCAACATCTGAATGGCAACCGAAAGCTGCTTCCGCTCCGGCTCGCTGACCAGCAGGTGCACGTGCTCGGGCATGACGACATAGCCGCTTACGAAAAAGCCGTACCAACACCGCACCCGCTCCAGTTCCGCCTCGAAGGTGTCCCGAGCCTGCGCTGTTGCCAGCAGCGGCTCGCGCCGGTAACAACTGAAGGTGATGAAGTGGAGGCAGCGCGCCTGCTGGTAACGCTTCAGTCCCCAAGGCATGCCACAAGGGTAAGGTCGAATAGGGCAGGTGTCTGTGATGCTGGACGGAAAATCCCCACCCTGTCGCTCCAAACCCGGGAGCGACAAGGGTGGGGCAACCTCAAAGTAGTTGTAGAGGAAAGGGTGGGCCAGCCCCCTAGCTCTTTACCGTATGAAACTCTCATTCACTACCCCTCGCCGGTTTTTGCCATACACATGTCCCCTCTCCGGTGTCCCGGAACACCACGGAAGACGGCGTCACCTGCGCGCAGTTCGCTCCGGTTGCCAGGTAGTAATTGACGGGATAGGTCAGCGGCTGGGCCGGCGTCCATCGAAGCGATTCTAACAATCGCTTATCCGCTTCGTCGGTCGGCATCACGTGCTGGCGTGCGAAGTCGGCCCAGTACACCTTGTTGTGGGTAAAGACTGGCAGGATCTCCATCACCGGTCGGGGCGCAATCACGACAGAGTCGGACGGGGTATTCTCCTGTAGCCATGCCAGGGTTCGCGGCATGCACCAGTTCAGCGCCCAACTCTCCGGGTGCGCAGCGACTTGGCTGCGCAGCCGCAGGTAATCCGCCACGTGTTGCGTTGTGGCAAATCCGATCACGAGAGCGAAAATCGAGGTGATCACGACTCTAGGGATGCGGAGTTGCGCGAGCAGTGCAACCCCCATAATCGCCCATAGCGGGTTGAGCGCATCGGTGAAGTGGTACGCCTGGATATTCCGGTTCGTGACCATGTTCTCGAGCAGCAGTGGCGCGGTCACGGCGAAAAATGCGGACAAAAACAAAAACACATTCGACCGGCGCCGCAGCATCCAGGCCAGGACGGCGCACCCGGTGCAAAGCACAACGTGGGGCAAGATACCGTGCTCAAGCCCGCGCCCGGGCGTCATCGTATAGGTCGGCCACCGGTGCAGTGTTTCCTGGACGATAGGATTGGCTGCGTTGCGAATTGTACCGATCACGAAGGGTAGCGCAACCATGGCGCTAACGGCCGCCACGACTACCATAGCGCGGCGCTGCTCACCTTGGCTGACGAACGCCAACCCAATAATTCCCGCCCAAAGCACGGCCCAGTAGAAAATTGGCGTGTAAAAGATGGCGCCCACGGCAAGGCCAGCCAAGATCGCGCGGAAACGTGTCGGCCGTTGCCAGCAGACAGCGACGGCGCCCATTGCAGCGAGATAGAGCGTGGTGTGAAATCCTGCGCTGAGGAACCGAGCGTACCGCAAGAACCCCGCCAATCCCGGCCGGTGGATTCGCAGCATGGTCAGCGAGGGCGCCAGAACGGTGAGCAGTCCCGCGAGTGCGGCCAGCGCAGGCGGGAATCCGAACACCCAACAGATCCACACAACCCCCAGGAATATCGCTGCCGGCTGCAGGATGCGGAATGCTGCCGCGATCTTCACGACATCCCAATGCAGAGCTCGTCCGGCAAGGGCAACCATCCGTTCCGACAATTCCGGCATGTATTTAGGCGCGTTCTCGTGGCCCGCGAGATAGGGATTCCCGAGTGTGTCGCCACGCATCGCGGCCGCGGTGCGCACCATGTAAATTTGGTCATCGATGCGGAAGATCGGCAGAATCTTCCCAGTCTGCGCGATGGAAAGCAGATGGGGGAGCGCGTACACCAGGCATACCAAGGCGAGCGCCGCCCAAATGATGGCTTTGGGTTGTTTTTGCACGGGAGATAAGCTGCCTCGTGGCGAGCACTTGCCTGAGTCTTGGTCGGGTATCAAACGGCACCCGAGACATCGGATTTTTCTTGACGATTTCCCCGATTTGTAGAGTTCGTCCCTAAAGCGGCAATTAACAACCAAACCAATGCGAGGAGCGCCCATCCCTGGTGGGGTAAGACGACCGACTGCCACCACCACGACGTAGCCACGCCGGCCGGAATGCGTCCCTGCATTGTCGCTCTACCTAAGAAAGCACCCGTCGGAAACATGAATGCGAGCAGACAGATCAGCGATGCCGCGGCAACGCGACATCGAGTGATCAGGAACTGTGGCAACGCCCAAACTATTGCCAGGACGAGCAGTCCGGCATCATACGTGCGGTGGTACGCCGGTAGCAACGATATCGCCGATATTCCTGCCAAAGCCAGGAGGCGCTGATGGGTATGCCTGAGGACCAAAATTCCCCAAATGGTCAGCGCTATCGAGAACATCAACCATGCGAATAGGTTTGCCGCGGTACGGCTGTGCAGCACTGCATAGAACGGCATTTGCAAATTGATCAGGTGGAAACGATTTGGACCGAGGGCGTAGTCGTGCACGGAACCGGGCTGGAACCAGTACTGAGCGTTGCTCTCGAGCGATTGAGCCCACGCGGGATACAGTCTCTGCATGCGGAGCAACCCGACACCGGCGAAAATTACACCTGTAAAGGTAGCGGAAATCCATATCCGATGTTCTCTTGCGAGCACAAAAAAAAGCAGCACGAAGATGACCAGTTGCGGCTTCAGCGCCGCCGCACTTCCGAGCATCGCACCCGCAAGGACCGGATAGTGTGCACGGACCCAGACCGCCGCAACAACCAGCGCAGCAACCGAGAGACTGATTTGGCCAGCGGCGAAACCTGTGTGCAGAGGAGCAAACCCCAAGACCACCGCCAATGGTACCAGCCGAGCTTCCTTGGGCAGTGTGCCTGCCCCCATTTGCCACACCGCAACACACAACAGGATGGCAGCGGCGCAGTTTACAGCGACCCACACATGCAGCGCTTCGGGCCAGTTAAGCCAAGCGATTGTGGCCAGCAGGGGCAATGCACTAGGAGGATACATGGGTGCCATTCGCGACGATGAAGGCCGACCGGAAGCTGACCGCCATACCTCCGCGACTGTGGTTGAATCATAGGGATTGCCTCCGGCGAGCCATGCTCTCGCGCTAATGTAAGGCTCAATGAAATCGTTGTGTTCAGACCGTGCAAGGAGACGCGAAGGCCCGCGCACAATGAAAAGGGCGGCTGACGCGAGCACCAGAATCAATAACGGGAGCTGCGCGCGCTGTAGAATATGGGGCAACAAATTTCTTAAGCCCAAACCTCAGGTGCGGTCAGTCGCGGGTACCGGTTGGCTGCGCGGTCGGATCAGCGGAACGCGCGATGGTCGAATCCGCCCCGCCGCGACCGCCGGCGCGGAACGGCGCGCTTTCATGTAGGGCAGGCGCACAGAGTTCCGATTGCGAACGGCTGCCACCGGCGCGAAGATGACAAATGTCAGAAACAAATTCTGCACGATTCCGCCAAGGTACTGCGACATTTGCGATTCCATGGTGACGAAGCCCGGCAGCAGCGCCATGCCGAGACCCTTCATCAGCACGCCGGCGTCGCGAGTCAGCATCAAAGCCGAGATGCAATCCAGCACCACGCCGACAAGGGCCATGACGAAAACGGCGCCAACCCACCCGAAGCTGATATAGCCTTCCGTCAGTACTCCCACCCCAATCGACACCGAGTCGAGATTGCGTTCCGTCGTCATCCCGTAGGTGACCTGATAAAACCGGTTGGAATCGTTCACCGTCGGCTTTTCCTTCCAGATTGCTCGCGGAATGAGCGTGTAGGCCATGAAGGTATACATCTTCCAGCCCTGGTAAGGCACAATGGACGGCGTCAGATCCATAACGTTGGCGGTTTGCTGCAACAAAGAAAAGCGGCCCATGGATTCATAAACCTGCCGGCGGAGAGCCTCGGGGTCCGAATCCGACCAGGCCCGTCGCCAATTCTTCATCGCCATTGAAACCCAATCCGATGCCCGGGAAACGTCGCCGGATTGGCTGTCGCTGCCCCAATACCTCGCCCGGAACTGCTCCTTGGCGGGCTGTAAGAACAGAATGTACGCGAAAACTATCAGCACCGCCGATTTCGGAATCGTAAAGCGCGTATCGAGCAGGACACATCCGGTCACCATGATGATGGCGGCCCCGGTCCCTAACCATCCGGTGGCCATCCCTAACAGAAAAGTACCGACAACAAACGAGATCAGCAGTGCGCGTTCGTAGAACGGTACCCAACGCATGAGGCTGCGCCGCAGCAGGATGGCGTACGCGACCAGGGGAAGGGTACTGCGCAGGATGGCAAATACCTGACGGAACGAACCTCCAAGCATGCCGCCAAGAGTGGGGAAGTAGCGCAATGCAACCCCGAATAGCATCGCGGCCATGACGTACTTTGGCGACGTGCTCGTGTCGCGCAGATCAAGCGTCGGGGCATGCCGCAGCCGGCGTCCGACACCGAGATGCATCCCGAGGTAAAGCGACGCGACTCCGAGCAGAGCAAGTAACTGTGCTCGCATGATTGCGTCAGCGGAAGCGAAGCCGCCGCCAATATTCCAGCTATCGTCCCGGCTCCAAAAGATCGGCAGGCCGTACGCCAGCCAGAACATACCGGCGATAACGGCAAAAAGCGGGAAATCCTTCTCCGCCCGCGGCAGCGCATTCCAGGAGACCCAGGAGGCCCACGCAATCAGCAGCAACACAAAAGCAAGCGATGATTGCAGGAGGGTGGCGGTACCAGCGCCGGTTAGCCATACGAAAGCTGTAACCAGGACAGGGAAGGTCAAATAGTGAAGCAGTCGGGCGGCGTCATCGCGCGTCCGGGTATTACCTTGTAGCCGTCCTACTGGAATTTGGCGCAATGGCATGTTGAAAGTTCTCTACGATCAAACAGCAAGCGGGGCCTGCGTTGCGTATTCACTTTTGTGTCGCTGCTGATGTAGTTCTCTGATCCTAACATAGCCGCGGTCCCCATATGCGTGTACATGTTGCTTCCCGGGCTGCAACCGGAGCGGCGAACGTCAGTACCGCAGCAGAAGAGTACGCAGCAGGGAATCATGCTCCAGGGGTGTTTCCCATACCCGGTCTGGCCGTTCCGAGAAAGGCTGCCGGTCAGGATAGACGCCGGATCGGAAATAGGCACGAATGTCAGGCCCGTGTGCCTTATCCCGGTTGAAAGACCGAGGACGAACAGGGACGTGCTCGGAAATCAGCACATTCGAATATTTCCGCACATTCGCCAAGACGCACCGAATTTCAGCGTTGGAGAGGTGCTGAAGAACCTGGCGCAGCAAGCACAACTGCGCATCGGGAAGAGGATCGGATGCAATGTTGACACACTCAAAGCGGACCTGCTCACTGGAGAAATGTTGCTGGTAATAGGAAACCAGCTCAGGCACGACGTCCACTCCCGTGTACCTTACCCCTGTGTCGGCAACAATTCGTCGCCCAATGCGGAAATCGCCACACCCCAGGTCGGCCACGGATTGAATTCCATGTTCGCGAATAAAATCACCGACGAGACGGCAATAGTCGTCCGCGGCTGTCCCGCCTGAACCAGTGCCGGAGCAATATGGCTCCCGGTCTTGAGATCCCCAGCCCCTGGTTGAGTAAATTCGCGAGAACGCCTGCGCCATGGAAAGCTTACCGTAGGACCTATGCGTTCGGGGAAGTACCCATAAATACACGTAGGCGGATCGAGCGACTTGGTAAAGCTTGGACGAACGCAGCATTCAATGTTCCGGCCGATTTCCGGATAGTAGCACAGCGGCTGGGCCGACGCGTGGTTGCAGCGGACATGGAATCTTGCGCATGAAGTGGCGCAATCGGTACAATGCGCGGCAATGCTGTCGGTCATACTTCCTGTTTACAATGGCGCACGATATCTGCGGGACTCGATTGCTTCGGTTTTGGCGCAAAGCCTTCCTGACTTCGAGTTCATCATTTGGGATGACGGCTCGACAGATGAAAGCCGGGAGATTGCGAAATCTTTCTCCGACGCGCGCATCGTGCGATTTTCGAATCCGACAAATCTCGGCCTGTTTCCGACTTTGAATCGAGCCCTCTCCACCGCGCGCTCCGACCGCATCCGGCTGTGGGCGCAGGACGACGTCATGGGGCCGGCCTGCCTGGAGCGTGAGACCGCATATTTCTCCGGGTTGAACGGATGGGGAATGGGCTACTGCTACTACCACGTGATTGACGACCTGGGCAGGGTTGTCTTGCGGCGACCCGACGTCAAGACAGCCAAATTGATCCCACCTGCCTGGGCGGCCGAGATCATGTTCTTCAACGGCAGCATTAGCGGAAACATCGCCAACATGACCCTGCGGCGCGCCGTAGTCCGTGAGGTTGGGGGATTCCGGGAAGATTACAATTTCGCCGCCGATTTTGACCTGATTGAACGCATTTCTGGACGATATCCGACTTGCTGTATCTACGAGCCCCTAATGTTCCTACGCAACCATGACGGGCAGTTTAGCCGCCGCCATCGCGCCTATCTGGACTGCATCTGGCAAGGGGAGGAGATTCACCGGCGGCTGTGGACGCGTTTGTCTATTCCGGCTGCGTATGGTAAGCGGTACGAAACGTGGTCGCGCGGCGTTCAGGATGCTAATTATGCCTTCCGGCTTGCGCTGCATGGCGACTTCTCCGCCTACCGGCTTCTTCTTAAACAAGGCCGCCTTGGCCGCTCGGCTCTTTGGTGGCTGCTGACAGCGAATCGCCGCCTTTATACGATGCAGCCGAAGTACAGCGCCGGCCTCGCTGAGCACATGGCCTGGGAACCGAAGTGGATCAGCGGGCCGTGATCCATGCCCATTCCCACTCCAACCCCAGGAATCAGCACTTGCCTTGCAGAACTCCTCGCTGCTGCACGAGGCGCGTAAGGCAAGCCATGAACTCGCGCTGCTGCCGCACGATGTCGTGGTTTTCGGCGAACACCTGCAAGCCTCGGGCAGCCAGCCGTTGCCGATGCTCCGGTGAAGTCGCCAAGCGCACCAGCGCCGCGGCAAGCAGGTCCTCGCTTGGGCGGTCCACCAATTCGGCAAACCCGCCCTCGCGCGCATAGGGCACGACGCCGCTCTCCGGAGGCGCACAAATCAGGACAGGCTTGCCTGCCGCCAGATAATCGGCCAACTTCGATGGAAACGAGGTCTGCACGACTCTCAAATGCGCGTCGTCGAACGAGTACGGCAAATAGAGCACATCGGCCTGGCGCAAAGCAGCCTGCACTTCTTGCTGCGGCGCCCAGCCATGCGCGTGGACGCGCTCATCGTCCCACCCGGACTGTCGCAGGTGCCTCGGCAATGCTCCGTAGAGCTCCAGCGACCACTTTATCCCCGGCAACGCCGGCGATTGCAGCGCCTTCACCAACAAGTCAATACTCGGGATGGTTACAGCCGTCACCGTGCCCGCGAATGCGACCCGCAGCGTGTCGCGCGCACTACCCGGGTCTCCACTTGCCGGCTGCGCTTCCGATGCCGGCAATTGCACCTCCGACTCCACGCCGTACTCTTGCCGCAGCGCTTGCTGCATCCCCGGGGACACCGCGTAAATCTGGGTCGCGCTGCGCAAGACCCGGCGATAGCACCAGCGCGCCGCTGCGCTCGGCACCCACATCCGCGACCGCATGGAGTCAATCCAGTCATCGTGAACGACCAGGACGAAGGGCACGCGGGCCAGGCGCGCCGCCACTGCCGCTGCCAGGAAGAACATGTTGTGGGCAACGCTCAGCACCGCCGCGATGCGGTACCGGCGAATCACCCGCCAGCAGTACACGGCCAGCACCGGCAACAACGCCGGCTCCAGCAGTTGTTTCAGCCGGCCCAGCCCCCATCGTCCGGTGTTGCTGGTTTGGGGAAACGACAGGTGATGACAGTCGAGGCGGCCGCGTTGAAAGCGTTTCAGGAAGTGAGAGCCCGCCAGCACATGCAGCTTGTCGTGGGCATAACCCTTCAGCAACCGAGCCATCAGAATGGGTCCGGCAGTCGCATCGCACGGCGGAAACTCGAAAACGAATAGCAGTGCCGGCGCGCTCTGTGTCTCCTGGGTGGCCGGCAAACCGCTATCGGGAGAACTGACCACGAGTCGCTGCCCTGACTTTTCCGTGGAAGAGTGCTGGGGGACGATTGGCATTAAGAGGTCTCAGGCCGTAACGGCCCGCACGCTTGGCGTCACGAACTGTAGCAGGATTTCCTCCAGCGGCACCCGGATACGCCACTTGGGGTAGTCGGTCTGAAACCGCCGCAGGTCGCTGATGTAGCAGATGTGGTCGCCGACCCGATTCTTGTCCACGTATTCTGTGGCCAACTTCTTCCCGAACAGGTCGCCCAGCCGGGCGATCGCCTCGATTATGGAAATCGAATTGGCTCTCCCGCCGCCCAGGTTGTACACCGCGGCGCTGCGCGGCGACTCGTAGAAGGCGAAGAAGGCGTCGCACACGTCCTGCGAATGGATGTTGTCGCGCACCTGCTTGCCTTTGTAGCCGTAGACGCGGTACGCACGGTCTTCGCGGAAGCAGCGCGCCAAGTACGCCAGAAAGCCGTGCAACTCCGCGCTGGAATGGTTCGGTCCCGTCAAACATCCGCCGCGGAAGCATACGGTCGGCATGTTGAAATACCGCCCGTATTCCTGCACGACCAGGTCGGCCGCCGCTTTCGATGCGCCAAACAGGCTGTGCAGCGTGGCATCAATGCGGCATGTCTCGCTGATGCCATTCCAGTCTTCCGAACGCGCGTACTCCCAGCGCGTCGCCAGCTCGTTCAGCGGCAGCTCGTTGGGCGCATCGCCATAAACCTTGTTCGTGCTCATAAAGATAAACGGCGATTGCGCGCAGAACCGGCGCGTCGCCTCCAACAGGTTCAGCGTGCCGGTGGCGTTGATCTCGAAATCGTCGAAGGGACGATCTTTAGCGAGGTCGTGCGAAGGCTGAGCCGCGCAATGAATCAGCAGCGTGGGACGCAATTGCTTGACGAGGCCAAGGATTTTCGCACGGTCCCGGATATCGAGGTCGTGATGTTCGAACTGATGGCAGGCGTCCCGCAAGCGCTTCAGGTTCCACGAGGTGTCGCCATCCGGCCCGAAAAACGACATGCGCATGTTGTTATCAATGCCGTGGACGCACCATCCCAGCCGGTCAAAATAAGTGACGCATTCCGAGCCGATCAAGCCCGAAGAGCCTGTTATCAACACCGAATTCATGTTGCCGCCTTGCTGGAGGAAATGGTTCAGATTGTAAGCTCAAATTATGAGCTTGGTGGTTAACGTCCAACTGCCGCCGCGGCCGGAATGGACCCAGACCTTTGCCGGGAACAATACTCCCGAGGAGGTCGCCCGCGGCACCCGCTTCAGCAACGGAACCACGCGCCAGGCCAGGTTGCGGCGCAGCCACGATTGCGTCCGACCATACGGAATTCCGCCGTACCGACTGAGGATTGCGCCGCACTCTTCGCGGTATTCCTTTGCATACCGGTCCGTGGCCTGGTTCTTGCGGAGACGGAATCCTCCCAGCAGCGCGTGCACTCCATACAGTTCCGCGTGCCGGTAAAACCGCGCCCAGAGCTCGAAGTCGAACGCCAGCGGTACCGACGTGTCTAAGTACCCCCCGGCCCGGTCCCACAGCGACCGCCGCCAGAACGTGGACTCCTGCTGGATGGCTCCGCGCGTGTACACATCCCCGCCTGGCAGGTTTGCCCCGCGCAAGAACGAATCGCGATTAAACCCATGCAGTTCTTTAACCAGCACCGCCTGACCATTCTCGTTCCACGCCGCCGGCATTGTGGTGGCCAACCATTCCACCTCCGGATGCTGCGAGAAAATCTCTGCCACCGTGGAAAACGCTCCCGGCAGGTACATGTCATCGCTGTTCAGCCACGCCATGATTTCGCCGGTCGAGCGCTGCAGTCCTTCTTGAATCGCATAGACGTGACCCTTGTCCGGCCGTGACGTCCACCACGCCAATCGCTTTTCGTACTTGCGGATGATGTCCACGCTGCCGTCAGTCGAGGCGGCGTCAATCACCATGTATTCGAGGTTGGGATAGTTCTGTCCCAGAACCGAGGCGATCGTCTGCTCCAGGTACTCCGCCCCGTTGAAATTGGGCGTCACCACGGAGATCTTGGGGGGACGGTCCATCCGCTTACCGGTTCACCGCCGGCCGAGAGCGCAACGCAGCCAGTGCCTGCGGGATGTTGTTATGACGCAGCAAGGCCGCCCTCTGCGCGGGCGTCGCGACGCAATGGCTTCGCCGAAAAAACCCGTTCTCTTTCACGAACGCTATGTCGATTTGTCCGAGTGCCATATCCAGCGGACGATAAAAGGGGCCAAAGACGTCATACGCCACGAAGCCGCGGTCCTTCATGTAGCGCAGCACGTCGTAGAGTTGTGGGCCGCCGATGAACACGGCGAACAGCGTCGTCTCCAGGATCACCAGCTCGGTGTCGGCCAGGACCTTCGACGCGCCGTCCAGCACCTGCAGCTCCGACCCCTGCACGTCAACTTTCACCAGGTACGGTTTCGGTAACCTCCGCGCAAGAGCCAGCTCGTCCAGGGTCACCATGCGCACCTCGTGCGCCTGCCCATCCACGAGCTCGCCCTCGATCTCCCGCAGCAGCGAGGATGAATCCAGGTTGTCGGTGTGAAAGTGCAGCATCGTCGTGCCGCTGCGATCGCCGGCGGCCGCCAGCACGTACTCGGCGCCATACACGCGCGCCAGTTCCTTCAGCACCGGCTCGAAATCCGGTACCGGCTCCACCAGCATGAGGGGTACCCCGGGGAAGGTGTCGTAGATTTCGGGCGTGCCGCTTCCAACACCGACGTCGAAAATGCCGCCGGGTCGAAACCCCAGCTCTTTGCAGTGCTCCAGGAAGCCGTCCATCCTCATGCGGGGAAGAGGGGCCGGTGTGCGCCGCACCTCGAGACCCATGGCGCCGAAAATCTTCTTGACTGCCCCTTTCGCGTACCCGCCGGCAGTCGCATCGTTCATCAGACTGCGGCCGCGCTGCTCACCGTCGCCCAACGCATCCTCCTAACACAGCCGGCCCAGGGACCCATCTGCTACTTCGACTTGGGGAAACCTGATTCGACCAGCCAGACCACTCACGTGCGCAGGCTTCAACGCCAATACGTCCTCGTACTCGATCCGTTCGGCCCGCGGACACTGTGCTAAGCGGTATCCGCCTTCGCTCCGTTGGATCGAGTAAATCTTGTACCCGTACGACACCATCAGGTCCCAGGTCTCTGCCGCAGTTGTCCCCAGCCCGCGCGCGGTCCAGTCGGACAGTTCGCAGAACAGGACCGGCGCGCCGGCGCCGGTGAACAGTTCCTTGCCACCGAGCAACACCAACTGCTCGGCTCCCTCGACGTCCAGCTTCATGACATCCACCCGCCGAACTTGCTTCTCCGCGAGAAAGGAATCGAGCGTGCGGCACGTCACCTGCTCGACGTGCGAAACGTGGCCTACTGCCGCTTTATGCGTCACCGTTCCAACGGAGTTGCATCCCCCGTAAGCCGGTTCGCAGACGTTTAAGGAAATCGTTCCGTCGGCGTTGCTGAGGGCCACACGGAACAACTCGACATTCTGGAATCCATTGCGCTCGATCGCTCTCCGCGCACGCTTCCACTCCCGCTCCGAGGGTTCGAAGGCTAGCACGCGCCCCGTCGCCCCCACCAGTTTGGCCGCCAGCACCGTGTACAGTCCAAAGTTTGCTCCCACATCAATGAAGGTCATTCCCGGTGCGACGACATCCTGCATTGCTCGCCGCACGGCGCTTTCGAAATCGAGATACAGCAGGTGTCGGGCGATTGCTTCCTCAGGATAAAGGTACACGCCGGCGCCATCGAGCAATGGTTGGAATACTGTGAGGCCGCAACGCCACCTCATCCGCCGGTATTCCTTGAGAGGATCTTGCAGCGCGCGCATCAACACGCCGCCTGCGCGCCTTACGAATGACGCCATCTAAGTCCTCTGTCCTTTGCCGTTTTGCCGGCGGTCTCTCGGGATGCCAGAAAACGCACATACCTTCCGGCGACTGCGCGTTGCGGGGTGTCACTGATCATCTGCAAACTGAATCCTCGGTTGCAAAAGAACCTCTGCAGATCCTGCTTGTCAAACAGATAGCTGAAGGCGTTGATGCCTGCAGTTGAACATATTGTGGGTTCTTCGTAGGTCTTGGCCCGGTATTCATCTCCCTCATATCGCAATACGGTCCACGGTCCGGCGGGCATGTCGTCGGTGGCACAAAATCCGCCGAGGAATACGTGGTCGGAAAGGGAGATCAGGTTCTCCAGGAAGATGAATGGCGAAATGCTGTGGTAGTAAACGCCGTGGGCGAACACCAGATCGTAGCGCCCGTAGGTACGGCCGCTGACGTTGTGGAAGTCATCCAAAATGACCTTCACTCCGTGCCATCCGAAGGCCTGCGCCGCAGCCATAGTCTTGGCCGCATTTTCTCCCCGTGCTTCCACACAATCTACTTGCGCCGCTCCCAATTTCAGGATGGCCGCCGTCTGTGCCCCTTCCAAGGGTCCGAATTCGATAACTCTTTTCCCCTTGAGCGGCAGGAGCCGGTCCAATTCACGAAACGGGGAAACCGCCGGCGCTTCCTCGTACGGCGTAATCCCGTACAGTTCACGCCCGAGATAGAAATCCACCAGGTCATTCAGCGAAGTCACTACGTAATCAACCCTCGCCATCAGCGCCGTAACCTGGGTGAAGGGCAGCAACAATTGAGTGATCACAGCGATCCGGGAACCGACGTCTGTTTGCAGCTTCGCCACGGTTTTCCAGTGCTCGTCGGTCATCGGAATCCGCGCTATCAACACTAACCCCTGCGCCGCCGGCGGTGCGTCTTTCCAGTCCCAATTCACAATTTGCAGCGTAATACCCGGACAGCGTGAGGCTAGCTGCCACGAATCGAGGAGCTCTTTGTCGCCCAGGATGGTGATTTCCTTGCAGTCCTGACGCGCCAGTCGGAATGCAACCAGGTCGCCGACGCAACCGGCATTAAATACTTCCTCGACGCCGATGTAATGCGGCGCCAGCGTCGTCGGCTCCCGCCGCTCCTGCCGCCGCGCCGTCAATGCCGTCCCAATGCGTTTGAAGTTGTGTTCCGGGCTCTCGCGATACAGGGCGCGCCCCGCGCGCCGGATAAATTGCACCACTTCGGATTGCCTCCAGTGGGAAATTGCCATCTTACTTACTTATTCATGACGTCAGTCGCACTGTATCACTTCAATTCTGACCGGCCGCTGGGCCATCGAAGGTTGCACAGAACGCACGCGCTTGCAGGCCCACGTTCCCGAACCAGCCCCCCTCCGTCTTGCGTTGGCCGTACACCGGCGTTTCCACCACCGTGAACCGGAACATGGCGGGCACAAACTCGTACTTCTGCTCCCGTGCGTCCCGCAACTGCACCTCCAGGTCGTAAGCACCCGCCAGCAGCGGAAAGTCTTCGATCACGAAGCCCATCTCCACCGATTCCCCTGCCGCCAGCGGCGCAAAGTGTGCCAAATCGTTCGACGGCACGCCCGCGATCCGCTGCCCGTCCAACGTCAAAAGCGACACGTAAATTCCCGGATCCTTCATCGCCGTCTTCGCCGTGAACCGTACCCGTACCTCGACCCGGTCGAATGTCTTGATCACCGGGCTGCTGAGGGACCGGATCTGGACATCCCTGACGATGCAGGTGGGTGTTTCCGCCTGCATTCCAGTCGCGCGCGCCATCTGTACGCTCGCCAAGTACTTGTCGGCGACGTCATTAATCTCACCGTCGGCGACAATGCCCCCGCTCTCCAGCGCGATCGCGCGCTTGCACACCTGCCGCAATGCGGCCATGTTGTGGCTGACGAACAGGATGGTCCGCCCGCTTTGTCCCACCGAGCGCACCTTTTCGAAACACTTCTTCTGGAACTGCGCGTCCCCCACCGCAAGCACTTCGTCGACCAGGAGGATTTCCGTTTCCAGGTGCGCCGCCACGGCAAACGCCAAGCGCACGTACATACCGCTGGAATAGCGCTTGACGGGCGTGTCCAGGAATTTCTCGATTTCCGCAAACGCCACGATCTCGTCGAACTTGCGCGCGATCTCCGCCTTCCTCATGCCGAGGATTGCCCCGTTCAGGTAGATGTTCTCGCGCCCGGTCAGCTCGTGATGAAACCCCGTGCCCACCTCCAGCAGCGAGCCGACCCGCCCGCGCACTTCCGCAAAGCCCTGGGTGGGCTCGGTGATGCGAGACAGCACCTTCAACAGGGTGCTCTTGCCGGCTCCATTGCGCCCGATGATCCCGACTACTTCACTCTCGCGGATCTCGACCGAAATATCGCGCAAAGCCCACATCGTCGAGCCATTCCCCTTGGTGCGCTTGTGGCCGCGGCGGAGGGAAGTTGTCAGACGGTTCATGAGCGCTTCACGGAAGGAGTTGGTGGGACGCTCGCCAATCCGGTAGCGCTTGCTGAGCGATTCACAATGAATGGCGATGTTGCTCATGAAGAAAAATGGAAAGTAGCCGGATTATAACCGAATGAAAGATGACGCGGGAAGCAAGGCACACGATTCGCCACCATGAGTTTCTCAGTCCACCAGCCGACGGTCGGCGCGGGCCAGCAGCACGTCATATTGCAACATTTGGCCGCTGCGCGGGTCCACATATCCCGGCGTGATGTACCACACTTCGAACCCTTGCCGGTGCAGATAGTCGAGGATTTCGGGAGCCAGCGCCTGTCCCTCGTAAAGTGGCACCACCGAGACCTCGATGTAAATGCCGGAGTAGTCCGGCAGCACCGACTCGGCGCCTTCCAGCACCTGTTTCTCGAATCCCTGCACATCCAATTTCAGCAGGGCCCTCTCACCGGGATGGACATATTCCTCGACCACATTGTCGAGCCGGCGGCATCGCACCGTTTCTCTTGTGCTGGCGGCTGCCTCCGGAAGCATGTCAACCAAGTTGTCGCTTGGCTGCAACAGTGAACTGGCCTGCGTGAAAGCAGAAACATTAATAACAACTTCGCCTTCCTGGTTGCCCAACGCCATGCGAGGCGCCACCGTCCAAGCGGGATCACCGACAACCGTCTCTTGAAGCTCTCGATGCGCGGCCGACAGCGGTTCAAAGGACACGATACGGCCGCTGTATCCGCTCCTGCGCAGCTCACGGCCGAATTGTCCACAGTTAGCGCCCACGTCCAAAACCACCTTGATTGATTCCCGATCGATTAACCGCACGACATGTGGGAGAGAGCCCGACGGGCGACCGACTCGGTGGACCTCCCAACCCAGGCGCTTCAACAACCGATGAACCCTCGTTCTAAGCATCGTCCGTCACGACTCCACCCAATTGAAACGCAAGATATCATTGACCCAAGACATTGCCCCCGCCACGTTCGTCCAAGGTCCGCATTGACTTCCGTCAGCGCCCGGTCCGATGGCGAAGCGACCGCGGGAACTGCGGCTCACACGATGTCGGCGAAAGTCTTTTCCATGCGGCGGAAGTAGTGCAGGCCGGCAATGAGCAGCAAGAGCACCAGTCCGACCGATACGCCCAGCATGGCGCCGGGACTCGGGCCGGTCCCGAGCAGCGCCCAACGAAAGCCTTCGACGACACCCGCCATGGGATTGAGCACGAGCACCCACCGCCAGCGCGCAGGAACCACGGACGCGGGATAGCCGACCGGGGTGGCGAGCATCCAGAATTGGACGAGAAAACCGAGAGTGTACTGAACGTCGCGGTAGCGGACGTTGATGGCGGAGAGCCAAACGCCCGCGGTCAAGGAAGTAATCACGGCGAACAGCACGAACACGGGCAACAAGATCACGCCTTTGCCGGGCGGCACGCGATAGTACGCCATCATCGCCAACAACAGGAGGAAAGCGATGGCGAAATCCAGCAGGCCGGCAAGGACGGAGGCGATGGGGATCACCAGCCGCGGAAAATAGACTTTGCTGATCAGGTTTTGGCTCTGCACCAGGCTGTTGCTCGATTGCGAAAGACCGAATGCGAACAACTGCCAGGGCAAGAGTCCGCAAAAGGCGAAGATCGGATACGGCACCGGGACCGCGACCTTGGCGACGCGGCTAAAGAGCAGGGTGAAAATCGCCATCAGAAAGAGCGGCTGCAGCAGAGCCCAGGCGGCGCCGAGCGCGGTCTGCTTGTAGCGTACCTTGATGTCGCGCCAGGCAAGAAAGTAAAGCAGTTCGCGATACTCCCAAATCTCGCGCAGGTTGACCGCAGACAAACCCCGAGAGGGGGCGATCAAGGTGACCGCCGGTGCGGGAGCGACCACGTCGGCCGGAAGGTCCTGCATCGCGTTGACTTGTGGTTCGCTCACTCCGGGGGCCGACACAGCACCTCCTCGAGCCGCTGGCGAAACATGTTGAAGGAAAAATTGTTTTCCAGCCGCCTCAGCCCGGCGCGCCCCATCATGAGGCGCGAGGGTTCGTCGGCAATCAAGGTCATGATGGCGAGTTCCAGGCTGCGGGGATCGCCGGGTGCGGCCAACAGGCCGGTCTCGCCGTCAACAATGACCTCGGGCACGGCGGCGGCGCGCGCGCCGATACAAGGTTTGCCGTACTGCATGGCTTCCAGGAACACGATGCCGAACCCTTCCTTGAGGCTGGGGAGCACGAACATGTCGCAGGCCTGGTAGTAAAGCGGCAATTCGCGCTCCGAAACGCGGCCGGTGAACTTCACTCTATCATCGATGCGAAGCTGGGCGGCGAGGCGCTGCAGGCGGGCGCGGTCGCTGCCTTCACCGACAACCACAAGGAAGGTTTCGGGCGCCTGCTTCAAAACCGCGGGCATCGCCTCCAAGATGAGATCAATGCGTTTGTAGAATTCGGTCTGATGGAGTCGCGACACGCTCAGCAACATGGGGCCGGGCGGCAAATGAAGCAGGGCGCGAGGGTCGCCGGTCGCGATGTCGACACCGCCGTAGAACGGATCCAGCGTGTCGGGAAAGGTGGTGAAGGCCAGACCGTTGATCTGGTTGTGGAGGAGCATCTCGTCGCGGGTAAAGTCGCTGACCGTCAGGATTTCATCCAGGCGCCGCACCCCCCAGCGCTGCAACGCGGGAAGCGGCTTCCATACTTCGATCCCGTGCGCGACCAGCACGGAATAGACGGCCGGGGCCGACATCTTCATCAGCGGCAAAACCGGGCAAAAATTGACGTGTCCGATGATGGCCGTAGTGGCGCGCCGGGCGTGCTGCATAGCGGCGATCGTAAAGCGCGCCGTGTTTCGCTGGAAGGCGTGGCAGGAGACGAGTTCCGGGTTGAAATACGGAGAATCGTATGCGGTGCGTCGACGGTCATTGAGGACCAGCAGCTCGACCTGCCAGCCGCGCGATGCGGCGATGCCGTCGAGGGCCTTGACCAGCGAACGATTGAAGGTCTGGATGCCGCCGACAGCGTCGAACAGATCGGTGAACAGCACCAACACGCGTTGCCGTCCCGTGCGAGGAGCGCCGCGGCGCATAGGGGGAACGCGATGGAGAGACGACGGCTTCACGCCATGGGAGGATGCGGAAACCGTGTCGGACGAAGTGACGCGGGCCACGGGCGCGGCGCCGGCGCGCGCGGCAGCGGCAGCGGGGCGCTGGGTTTCCATGGCCCGGGCCAGGACCGAAAGGGCCCACGGCCGCGACCAATGCACTCCGCCCTTCCTGAATTGCGACCACAGTTCCTGGACCGCGCGGGATTCGAAGAGCCGGCGCGCCTGGACATCGGCCTCGAGGAGTCCGGGGTCGGCCCGCAACCACTCGCCGAATGGAAAGCTGAAGCCCTTCTTCGGACGGTCCCAGACGATGCGCGGCAGGGCATCACCCAGAGCGTTGACCAGCAGCGGCTTGGGCGCATGACCACGCAAGCGCTGAGCGGCGGGGACGGCGAGCACGCCGGCGACAACATCATTGTCGAGATAAGGAACACGAGCTTCGATGGAATGCCTCATGCTCATGACATCGGTGTCTTTTAACAACTGGTTCTGCAGGTAGTGGTGAAACTCGAGGGCGACGAGGGAATCGACAAAGCTGGTGCGGGGCAGGCTGCCGGAACCGGGAATGCAGACGCCGAGGTCGCGCACCTCGCGTTGGGTGATGCCAAGGAATTCCTGGATCTGTTGGGGGCCGAAGAGGCCGCGGAACAGGAGATACATGTTCTCCGGCGTGGGATTGTGCAGGTAGGTGAGCTTTTCACGACGTCCATAGGGCAGCCCGGCATTGTAGGCGGTGCGCACCAGAGGGGAGCGCACTTCCCTGGGAATGCGCGCCATGAACCGCGAGACGGTTGACAGGGTGGCGGCACGCTGCAAGTGCTGGTACCCAAGGAAAAGCTCGTCGGCGCCGGTGCCGGCAAAGACCACGGTCAAACCAAAAGCTTTGGCCGCCTTGGAAACGAAGTAGGTGTTCACGCCGTCAACCGTCGGCTGGTCCATGGCGTCAAAGATGCGGGGCAATTCCTGAAAGAAGTCGCGCCCGGTCAGGCGGACCTCGCCGTGTTGCGTGCCGTACTTCCTGGCGACCACGCGGGCGTAGAAGGACTCGTCGAATTCGGGTTCGTTGAAGGTGACGGAAACGGTCTTGATTGGCCTTTGGCCGGCAAGACTGGCCAGGGCAACGAGCGCGGAGGAATCGATGCCGCCGCTGAGAAAGATCCCGAGAGGCACGTCGCTGACGGAGTGGGCGCGCACGGCATCGGTGAGCAGCGGCAAGAGGCGATCGTGGGCATGGTCGGTCGCTGTCTCGGGATGAAAACATTGGTTGAGGTCCCAGTACTTCCGCTTGTGAAGGTTTCCACGGTCACAGGTGAGCAGGTGCGCGGCGGGCAGGGCGTGCACGCCGCGAATGGTGGTCAGCGGCAAAGGCACCGATCCCAATTGCAGGAAGCGCACCATGGTTTCGAGATTGTGCTGGTACGGGACCAAGCCGCTGGCCATCAGCGATTGCACTTCGGAGGCGAACAGTAATCGCTCGTCGTCGGCATAGTAGTAGAGCGGCTTGATGCCGAAGCGGTCTTTGGCGAGCAGCAGCGCCGGCGCGCTGCCGGTGCGCAGTAAGGCGCAGGCAAACATGCCGCGGAGGCGCGGCAGCAGGCCGTCACCCCATTCTTCGTAGCCGTGGAGAAGGACCTCGGTATCGGAGTCGGAGCGGAAGCGGTAGCCGCGCTCCCTCAACTGCGAGCGCAGTTCGCGGAAATTGTAAATCTCGCCGTTGTAGGTGATCCAGGTTCGGCCGTCGGAGCTGCCCATCGGCATGCGCGCCTTCTCCGAAAGGTCGATGATGGAAAGGCGGCGCGCGCCGAGCACGGCCGACGCGCCCGAAGCGGACGTGGCGTAGCGGAAATCGTGACCGCGACCACGGGCCTCAATCTCCCGCCGTACCAGGGGATCGTCGGCGAGGGATTCGGGGAAGAGAATGCCCCAATCGTCAGGACCGCGGTGGACCTCGGCGTCGAGCATGCGAAACACGGCGGTCACATCCTGCGATGTCACCGGTCCGGACAGCTTCAAGAGTCCCGCGATGCCGCACATGGTTAACTAAAAAGGTTCCTCTTGCGCCGGGAGGAAAGGAGCGCAGGGTTGCGTTCCCGCCAGCCGGCGCGAGATCGCACGCCGGGTGTTGTCGCCAGAAGCGCCTCATGGACGCGGCATGGAAAGCTTTGCCGCCCGCCTGCATCGCCCAAAACCGGCGCTGGACGAGGAGTTCCGCCCGCGTTCTTCCGCATCAGGTTTCCGCCGTTGTCAGGAATATAGCACCCGCGAGTACGCGTCGAAAGTTCCGGGCAAGAATCAGGTGTGTGCAAAAAGTCATTATCGCCTGTTCTCCGCGACACATACAGAGCGTTTTAATAAAGCAGAAAAACTGCTACTATCGGCCAACATCGTGGCCTCTGCCGTAATCGACGGCGTGCCGCTAGGAGCATGATGGATCAGAGGCAGTTGAGCGCGGGGAACAACGTTCCCGTTCCCTACGAGCCCCAATCGGTTGAATTTCCCGCCATTCCGATAACCTCCGGCTACTATCCCGTACAACAACCAGGTGTCTCGATCTGGGAATACCTGCGCACGTTGTACAAGCACCGCTGGCTGATCCTGGCGTCCCTGGTGATCGTGACGACGCTGGCGACCATCGCCACGGTGCGGATGACGCCCATTTATGAGGCGACGGGGCGAATCGAAATCAACCGGCCGGCACAGGACATCCTGCCGTTCAAGGACGCCAGCGCGTTTGCCGGCGGCGGGGGCGATGACGACGCGGTCGAGCTCGAGACCCAGGTCAAGATCTTGCAGAGCGATGCGCTGTCGGCCGATGTGGCGCGGCGGCTCTCCGGGCCCTCGGCCACTTACCTGGGCATCAAGGCGAGCGCCGGCACCATGGCCGGAGACTCGGGGAAGCTCGACGTGACGCAGACCGCGCGTTCGGCGGGCAAGATCAAGTCCGGCCTGAGCGTCAGCACGGTGCCGCGGACGCGGCTGGTGGACATCCGCTATGCCAGCGCGAGTCCGCAAGTGGCCGCGGAAATCGTGAACACCACGATTGATGCTTACATTGAGCGCAATATCCGCAGCCATTTCGAGTCGACGATGCAGGCGTCGGAATGGCTGTCGAAGCAACTGACAGATCTGCGCCTGAAGGCGGAGACTTCGCAGCAGCGGCTGGTGGATTACCAGAAGCAAAAGCAGATCGTCGGCGTGGATGATAAACAGAACATCACCCTCACCAAGCTGGATGAACTCAACAAGCAGTTGACGCAGGCCGAGGCGGAACGCATCCAGAAAGAGGCCAACTTCCGGATCACGCAAACGAACGACCCCGAACTGATTGCGAACCTGTCCAAGACAGGTGAAAACACGCTGCTGGGCACTCTGAAGACGCAAGAAGCTGCGTTGAAGACGCAGATCGCACAAATGCAGGTGCTGTACGGGCCGTCGCACCCGAAGATGGCGGAGGTGCGCAACCAACTGGCAGCAGTGCAGCTTTCCATCCAGACGGAACTCAAGCACAGCGCGGCACGACTGCGCAGCGAGTACCAGATTGCGGCACAGCGCGAGGGCATGTTTCGGAAGGAGTTCGAGAATCAGAAGCTGGAAGCCAATGCGCTCAGCGAGAATGCGATTGAATACACGATGCTCAAGCGCGACGCGGACACCAGCCGGCAACTCTACGACGGACTGCTCCAGAAGTTGAAGGAGGCGCAGGTCTCGGCGGGGTTGAATTCCAGCAACGTGCGGGTGGTGGACGGCGCCGCCGTACCGTCCCATCCGGCGCGGCCGAATAAGCGGCTCAACGTCATGCTGGGCTTGTTACTTGGCTTGGCGAGCGGCGTAGGTCTGGCGTTCCTGATCGAGTCGCTGGATACCACCGTCAGTTCCCCGGAAGAGGCGGAAGCCGCCGCCGCGCTGCCGTCGTTGGGAGTGATTCCGCTGAGCGCGCGCGCGCCGGTCCGGAAATTGCTGGCTCGGTCCGGTACGGCTGCTACCCTAGACCATGGCGAATCGCAGATGGTAGCCCATTTCCGTCCGCGTTCGCAGTCCGCCGAGGCGTACCGCGCGCTGAGGACGTCGCTGCTGCTCTCCGGCTCGGGCACACCGCCGAAGACGATCGTGATCACCAGCCCGCTGCCGCAGGAGGGCAAGACCTCCACCGCGATCAACTGCGCCGTGGTGCTGACGCAGATGGGCGCGCGCGTCTTGCTGGTGGATTGCGATCTGCGGCGTCCCAGCATTCACCGCGCGCTGGGCATGCCGAACCGCACCGGGATGAGCACGTTACTGGCGACGGGCAAGGGCTTCGAGAGCGTGGTCCTGAAGTCGCAGCAGATCCCCAACTTGTGGGCCGTGCCGGCGGGGCCGCCGCCGCCGCAACCGGCGGAGCTGCTCTCCTCCAAGTTCTTCCAGGAATGCCTGGCGAAGTGGAAGCAGGAATACGATCACGTCCTCATTGACACGCCGCCGGTGCTTTCGGTGACCGACGCGGTTGTGCTCTCGGTGTATGCCGATTCGGTGGTCCTGGTGGTTCGCTCCGACGTCACCACGAAGAATGCGCTCCGGCAGGCGCGCGACCTGCTCCTGCAGGTGAATGCGCGCGTGACCGGCACGTTGTTGAACGGCGTGGACCTGACCTCGCCTGGGTCCTACTATTACTATTACGCGTATGGTTACGGGCAGAAGAACCGCTACTACAACGAATCGCGGCAAAGCGAATCGCGGCAAAGTTGATCGTCGGCGGCGGGGCTGGCTCCACTTAGGATTGCCAGGCACGGCCGCGAACTTCGTATGCGCATCGAGCTGCACTCTCCCGGACGCAAGCTCCTGTACGGCCTGCTCTGCCTTGGCCTGATCGCCGGATACGTGTATCGAGCGGGGCGCGGTTACGAGGTTGCGCGTGCCTTGGATAGCACCGACCCCGACGTCCTGGAGCGCGCGGTGCGATTGGAACCGCAGAACGCCGAGGCATGGTACCGGCTGGGCAGGGTGCGCTCCGTACTCCTGCAGGATATTCCGGGATCGATTGCGCCGACGCAGCGTGCGCTCTCGCTGGATCCGCGCCACGCACGCTACTGGCTGGACCTGGGGCTGGCATATGAATACACCGGTGACGCGGCGGCCGAGCGTAACGCAATCGAAAACGCCGTGCGGTTCGATGCGCACGACCCCGACATTGCATGGGAAGCCGGCAACTTTTATCTCGTCGCCGGCGACACGGACCGCGCGCTGCCTCTGTTCCGGGTCACCCTGGAAGGTGACGCCACGAACAAGCATTTGTGGCGGGCTGTCCGGCTCAGCTTGCGCGCCACCAACAACGATTACGCGCGCGTGCTCGAAGAAGTAATCCCACGCAACCCGGATGTTTATGTTGATTTCAGCACCCTGGCGATGAGGACAAACCGGTTCGATGCTGCCGACATGATCTGGTCGCGCATGCTGGGGCTGGGCAAACACGTATACCTCGGATCCACGAGAGCTTATTTTTCCTCATTGATCGAGCGCAACGATTCGGCGCGCGCACGTTCCGCCTGGAATGACCTCGCCAAGCTGAACCCCGAACTGGAGCCGTATCAGTACACCGATAACCTGGTGGTGAACGGGCGCTTCGAAAACAACATCCTGAATGACGGCTTCGACTGGCACTACAACCGCAACGACGCCGTGCCCCTGGAGATCGACACCACGGGAGTCCACGGAGGAACCCACGCGCTGCTGATGACGTTTACCGGCCAGCCGGTGGCCGAGTTGGGTTTGCGGCAGACCATCCCGGTGGACGCCGGCGAGTGCTATGAGTTCTCGGCATTCTTGCGTACCAGCGAGTTAGAGGGTGTTGGCGGCCCGCAATTCTCGCTGCGCGATGAAAAGACCGGGCGCAGTTACGTCCTGACCGAATCCATGACGGGCACGCACGGATGGGAGCAGCGTCGGCAGACGTTTCGCACCGATCCGGCCACGCATTTCCTGGACTTGCGCATCGTGCATGAGCGCCCTCTGACGACCATTCGCGGACGCGCGTGGGCCGACGACGTGCGCCTGACGCGCGTCGCACCGGAGGCGTGCCGGTGAAAGCGCCCGTTTCGGTGATGGACGGTACATCCTCGAGTTTGACCTGGCCGGAAGCAAGTGATCGCACCCTCTTGTGGAACCGCCTGCTTGTTGTTGGGACTCGGCATCGTCATCGCCTTCGCCGTGCTGGCATTCGGCACGACGGAGCCCTGGTCCGAGTTAATCCTCGAGTGCGCCGCCGCAGGGTTGTTCCTGCTGTGGGCAGCGCGCCAGGTGGTGCAAGGGGCTGTCGAAGTACGTCCCAGCCCGCTTTACCTTCCGGCGCTCGCCTTCGCCTTACTGGTTGCGGTGCAACTCGTCACCGGAATCTCGGTCTATCGCTATGCGACGTTGCAGGAGGCCATCCGTTACCTTGCGTACGGGCTGCTGATGTTTGTCGCCATCCAGTGCTTCCATAGCCGCCAGCAAATTCACGGTTTCCTGACTGGCATGACGATCTTCGGGGCCTTGCTGGCAGTGTTTGGCATCGTCCAGGACTTCACGTCGAATGGGAAGATTTACTGGATCCGGCGGCCCCAGTTCACCGCCTGGGGCTTCGGCCCCTACGTCAACCACAGCCACTGGGCAGGGCTGATGGAACTGTTGACACCGCTGCCGCTGGCGTTGATGATGCGACGCCGCAACTCCGGAGCGCAGACGGTGCTGCTGGGATTCGCCGCCCTGATGATGGGGAGCACCATATTCCTGTCGGGATCGCGCGGAGGCATGATTGCCTTTGCGGTGCAAGTCGCGCTGGGGGCGGCGCTATTGCTGCTTCGCGGCCGGTCCAGCGAGCGGCTTCGCGACATTGCCATCCTGGCGGTGATCGGAGTGGTCTTCCTGGCATGGGCCGGAGGCTCGCGGGTCACCAACCGCATTGAGAGTGCCTATACTGCCGACGGCGCCACCATGAGCAACACGCTGGATGCGCGCTTCCGGCTGGCATTGTTTAAAGACACGCTGTCGATGGCCAAGGCGAGGCCGATCGCGGGATGGGGGTTGGACTGCTTTACCCGTGTTTTCCCCGGATTTCAGACCTTCTACAGCGATCGTTTCGTGAACGCGGCGCACAATGATTACTTGCAATTGCTGGCAGAAACCGGAGTAATCGGCTTCGCCATCATGTTGTGGTTCTTGATTGCAATGTTCCGCTCGGGGTTGCGGCGCAGAGTCCCGCCGGGAGTTGTGTCGTCGGCGAAAATGGCGGCCACGCTGGCATGCACCGGGATCCTGGTGCACAGTTTCATGGACTTCAACCTGCACGTGGGCGCCAATGCCGTGCTCTTTTACGTCATGGCGGCCCTGGCGAGCGCCGAAGAGGTGGAGGGCGCCGGGCAACCGCTGGCGGCCCACCACAACGGACCGGTGCTGGTGCACGATATCACCATGGGCTGATCGGGACGTTGACGCCAGCAGCATTGAGGAGTTTCCATCGTCAGCAACGCCACTCCCATTGTTCACGCCGACACTGCCGAATTCGACCCAGCGCAGCGGTTGCTGATCCGCGCTCTCGCAGACCCGGCTCACCTCGACGAGTATTGCCGCGAAACCGGCGAAAACCTGGACTGGACACAGGTTTTCGAGCTGGCCGAAACGCAAGGAGTGTTCCCGTTGCTGGCCAGCCGCTTGGAACCGGTGAACCAATTCCTGGACCAGGAAGTGCGGACGGCAATTCGCCACCGGTTTGAGTTGCACGTGCGTCGCAGCCTGGTGATGACCAGTGAACTGGTTCGCATCCTGCAACTGCTGTCGTCAATCCAGATCGAAGCGATTCCTTTCAAAGGCCCGGCGCTTGCCGTATCGCTGTACGGCGACGTCGCGTCTCGGGAATATTCCGACCTCGACGTCCTGGTAAAGCGCGAACAGGTTGCGGCGGCGGCGGCGGCCATGCGCGATGCCGGATACTCACAGGTGTACCCGGTGAAGGAGGAGCACCAGGAGCGATTCCTGGACTCGAACTATGAACTGGCATTCTGCAGCCCGGCGGGGATCCTGATCGAATTGCACTGGGACATCGCTCCGCGACACTTCTCGATGGCGCTTCCGGCGCGGGAACTCTGGGCTCCCTTGGAGACGGTGGTTGTCGGGGGGATTCAAGCACCCGCGTTGTCGCCGGAAAACCTGCTGCTGGCGCTCAGCGTTCACGGCGCACATCACCTGTGGAAAAAGCTTGCGTGGATGCTGGACATCCACCGGCTCATTGCGATTACGCCGGAGATCAACTTCAGCCAGGTAATCCGAAGAGCGCGCGGCGCGGGGATCGAGAGAATCGTCCTGCTCGCGCTGTCGCTGGTGCAGTCGGTGTTCCGCACGCCGCTGCCGGTCGATGTCCAGCATGCGATCGCGCAGGATCGGGCGGTGGCGGCACTCACCGAGGAAGTCAGGCGGGAGTTGGTATTCCACGAGGGATTCTCGGACGTGCAGTTCCACAGCTTTCTCCTGCGCGTCCGCGAACGCTGGCAGGACAGAGCCCGCTATGCTTCGCGGTTCGTGCTGACGCCGACCATGCAGGAATGGACGACCGCGCGCCTGCCGCGCCGCGTCCATTTCCTTTACTCCGGGATGCGCGTGCTGCGCGGGATCGCGAAGGCGGGGCGCATGGCGTACCGAAGCGTCCGGGGCTGAAAGGGCCGCGGATCTATGGCAGGCGGATCTGCACCAAGCCTGCGAGTGCTGCCGCGGCGTTGATTCCGCGTGCCAGCATGTTCGCGGTGGGAGTTCCCGTGCGCACGAACGACTTCTCGCAGTCCGCCGTCGAGGGCCCGCGCATGTCGCCTTCCATGTAAGCCAAGCCCGGGCAGCGCGTGCAGGACGCGACGTGAGTGCAACTGGAGCAGGTGGGCAGATCGCGCGCGCGGATCGCGCGCACTTCTTTCAACTGCGGCGAGTACTTCCAGATGTCAATAAATCTCTCCCGCCTTACGTTCCCACAGGGCAGCGGAAACTGCACGCAGGGATAAACGTCGCCATAGGGCGAGACGTAGCACGCGGTGTGTCCGGCGCTGCACGGCAATCCATCCATGACGTCGTCGTCGGCCGCGGGCGGCGGAGCGCAAAACTCCTCGACGTTGCCGACCACGGCGGGATCCCGGAATGTCTCCTGCAAAACCTTCGTCGGAGCCCGCAGGCGCAGGGTCGACGGATTCCCGTCCATCATCGGCGTGATGGTGGGATCGAGGGTGTAATTCGCGCCCAGTTCCCGCGCCAACTCATGGACACCGAGATGGTGGTCCATGTTCTGCCGCATGAGGACATTGGCAATGGTCACCTTCAGCCCCTGCGACTTCAAGAACCGGATGGCGGCGATGCTTCGCTTCAACGAGCCGGGCAGCTTGGTGATGCCGTCGTGCACCTCGGGGCGATCCGAGTAAATGCTGATCTGCACCTGTTCCACTCCGAGGTTCTTGAGCCGCTGCGCCTCTTTTTCGCGGATCATGACCGCGTTGCTCTTGATCTTGACGTTGAACAGCAGCGAGCGGCCATAGGTAACGATGTCGAAGAAATCTTGCCGCAGGAGCGGCTCTCCACCGCTGATGGTGAGAAACAAGACGCCTGCCTCGGCCAACTGGTTCAGCAGTTCCTTGATCTCCGCGAGGCTCAGCTCGCCTTTGTCGTCGTGGTCGAGGTAGCAGTGCTCACAGCGCTCATTGCAGCGGTAGGTAATGTCGAGCTGCGCGCTGATGGGAATACCCAGCGCAAGCGCGCGCGCATTAACGTCGGCCATCAGGCTCATCGCGGCTCCTGTTGCGGCAACTTCGCGCTTTCCCCAATCGGATCCGGTGAAACCAGCAGGATCCCGTGCTGCGCCAGTTCCTGAACGAATGACGAGGCGTCCTGGTACGCCGCGTCCGCGTCCACCTCAAAGTCGCGGCAGACGCGCTGCTCCACGATGGAACGCAGCGTGGTATTGCCATCCGCCGATTCCCAGATCGCGGTCGCGACCGGGTTCAGGGTAAACAGCGTGGAATCCACCGCTGACATGACGATGGTCTCGCCACCCAGGTTGCGGGAAGCTATGGCCGAACTGCGTGCAATGTACATCAACCGATCAACTCCCATACGCGGGCGTCGGGAACGAACACCAGCCGCTCCATGCGCACCCGCGTCGCAAATTCGCATGCGCTCTGAAACACCGTTCGCACCAGCTCCGGCTCGTGAGCGAAAAATAAAATATTTCTCAGCAGCATGCCCGCGGCATCGGCGGGGTCAACCGGCGCGATGCGGTTTTCCGGACCTTGCACGAGAAAATAGACCGCCTCCAGCGGCGCCGAAACGTTTTCTCCAAGCTTCGCCAGTTCGCCCGCGAATGGCGTACCGTAGGCACGGTAGCCGTCGGCCTCGCGGCGGACGTAAGAAATCTCGTCCGTGAGCAGCGTAACGTCCGCCGGCGCCAGCCGCGATATGGTGGTCTTGCCAGCGCCTGAAATTCCGGAAAACAGGAACGCCTTGCCGTTGCGGATGGCGCCGGCGGCATGCAGCAGGAATCCGCCATGGCGCGCCAGGATAAGGCTGTGCAGGATGCGCAGCACGGCGTCGATGGAGTAGGGATTCGCCGTCTGCCGGACCCGGCCGCGACCTTCGGCCGGATTCCACTCGGCGCGGAAGTCGCCCCGGCGCATGGACCACAGCCCGTCGCGGCACCACACCTTGACGTCCTCGTCGGGATGGGAAGACTCCGGCGCGCACAGCTCAACCGCCAGCTCGAACTCCGCCGCGGCGGCGTCGTCCACAAAGGTGTCATAGCGGGCCCGGAGCATGTCTTGGAAGATGGGGTCGGAGGTGCGCACATCAATGGCGATGCCCCCGATGTGAATGGCGATCCGGTCGAGCGTGGTTGGCGCGGCTACGGACACATTTCCTCGTTCGATCAGCCGGGTAAGCTCAGAACGTCATGCTCCGCCGCAACGCGTGTACCCGCAGCGCCACGCGGCTGGACCATGATCGCCGAAACAGGAACGACGCCAACTGCGGCGCCCGTCCCCAGCGCGTCCGGCGCACACCACGCGCGCCGCGCGCGATGTTGGTCACGCAACCCAGGACTTGCGAAGCCGCCACCGGCGGATCGGAATGCGGAGTCGCATCGCCTTGCGTGACGACCCACATCTCCCCGCCGGTCTCCTGAATGCTGGTGACGCGGTGGATAAACAGGCGCTCGCCGCGCCGGAAGAGCACGATGTTGCCCCGCTCGAGCTGTTCGGGACGGCACCGCTTGACCGTGAGCACGTCGCCCGGCCACACCGAGGGGAGCATGCTCTGTCCCCAGGCCCGCAGGCGCAAACGGCCGAATTTCTTCAGCACGTCGAGCGCTACGGTCATAGCCGGACTGTCGCCCACCGCAATCAAGCGTCGCCCGGCCTAGGAACTCTTCGTGTTGAGGTGACACTGCTGCTGGGTGGAGTCGAGCTTGCCACAGCTCAGCGCCATGGTTTCGAAGATCCGCTCATGACGGAACGAAGGCTTCTGATACGGCTTCTTCAGCGGCTTACCCTCGGTCGCCGGATTCGACTTCGAGGTGGAGCGGTCTTCCTTAGACATATGGTTGGTCACTCCTGCCTTCATTCTACTGCAAGCCCGATTGCGACAATTTGTAAAAGCATGTCTTGGTGAACACGCTACCGCCGACGCCGGAGGTTGTGCCACCAAGCGCGTACGTGAACGTCGTGGGGGGAGTAACAGAGGTGACTGAGAATACCCCGTTGAAAGCGGCGATGCTAACGCCGGCGATGGTTACCGTGTCTCCGACGGCGAGACCATGAGCAGCAGTGGTATTGATGGTCGCGGTCCCACCTCCGCGCGTCGCGGTACTAATGGTTGCCGTGGCCGCGGGGCAGCTTCCCCCGGCGATATTCCCGGGACCCAGTTGCGTAAAGTAAATGTTCGAAGCTTCCGGGAATGACCCGGTGGCCGCTACGTTGTCAATAATGATCCCGCTGGTCGCCTGGGCCCGGAGTGGCTCGGCTACATCGACGATTGAGACGCTCTGAATGGTGCTGTCGCCCGTCGCATTTCCGGCAGCCGAAGGCGAACCGGTGCAGGGCGAAGTTGTGACTGTAGGCTTAATGTACGTGATTTGGGTAGGCGTTCTCGTGAGCACTTCAAAGGTTCCGTTGGCGTTGGCGTTGCAGAGGGGGACCCCGCCGCCGGTCGTCGCGCCCGTAACTGTCACATAGTTACCCGGCGCTACCGCCGGGTCGGCGATGTTAAGGGTAATCACGCTGTTCAAGGCAGTCCAGGGGGCGGTGAAAGTTTGCGCCACACTGGCGTCGGGCGTGGTAAAGGCGGCGTCGAAGCTGCGCAGATGGCCATCCTTGGTTCTACCGATTCCCATGTAAATGCGCTCTTGCGGGGACGCGAAGTTGCTGTTGAACACATCGGTTATCGACGAACACTCGGCATCGGCGGCGGTGACGCCAAACCCGTCCCCTAAGCCGTTGCCGCTCGTCGCCGATGCCACGCCACTCATGGTTCCATTCGTAACCGGGAATTTGTAGAGCATCGCCTGGTAATTAGTGCCGGGGGCTTGCACAACGCCGCAGAAGATCATATTGCCGGTAAACGTGGTATTGCCGTCTTGAATAGCGGTGATATAGGCGTCGTCCGGCGTGGGGGCGTGCATGTTGGTCGTCGGACAGACCGGAACACTGGTGTTTTGTCCGATGTTGGCCGTGACCGACGGTCCGAAGCCGGCAGAGGTATAGGGATTCTGGACAGCCAGTGCACTGGTGTTGGTGCCATCGCAGCCCGTAGCCACGTAGAGCTCGTGATTGGTTACGTCAATCACCGGGGGATCAACGATCCCGCCGTTCGCCGATAGGGCGCGACCCACGCTGATGGTGGGGATCCCGGCGGCGGCGCCGGTGGCGGCGATGCGCGCGAACACGGTGCCCTTCGTCGAGGAACCGGAACCGCTTGAACCCCCTACAAACACCAGCGGCGTGGCCAGATAAGTGTCCACCACGGGTGAGGTCAGCCCGGTGGTTGTGCCGGTGGCGACCAGGACTCCGGTCGCGCCCCAGGTGCCATCGAGAGCGGGCTGCGCATTTGAGCAGGTGCTGTTCGCCCCGGGACTGGCGCTGGTCTGGCAAAACACGTTCGTGACCTTATACAGCCGACCGTTGTTGCTGCCGACATACGCCGTGTCGGTGGCGTAGTCCACGTAAGGGGAAGAGTTGGTATCGTTAACAGCCCCGGTCAGAGGCAAGCTGGTCATGGTTCCAGTGCCCACCCCCGGCGCGCTCGTGACCACACGCCCGGGCGCGCTCAAATCAACCGGCGCGGCCAGGGTTCCGTCGTCTGCCTGCCAGGCAAGCACGTGCAAAACCGGCGTGGCGGCGTTTTCCACCCACGCGATCTTCGTGCCGTCCAGCGAAAGCACTACGGAGGTCGGGTTGGCGGCCGCAGTGAAATAGGCAAAGTAGATGGTGGGCTCTGTCAAACCGTCGCAGTAACCGGTTCCGTCGGAATTGGAATAGAGATTGTTAACACCGATGAGGTTGGGGAAGGTCGCCCCGCCCGCGTTGTTGAGTCCCATCGCAATGAAATCGTTGGTGCAGTCCGGATCGGCGTTGATGTTGAAGGAGTATTTGGCCGGGTACGCGCCGGCGGACAAGCCTGCGTAGCCGCCGTTCCTGCCACCCCCCAGGTTCAGCGCCCAATCCACGGACACGCCGCTGATGGCTCCGCCGCTTCCGCCGCCGCCCTTTTTCTTCTTTTTCTCGTTGTTGGCTGCCTCCTGCTGGTGTTTAACCAGTGCTCTGCCGGACTTATTCGGGTGATGCACACGCGTGCGCTTCACCCAGAACGACCGAGCGCGCAGGTCGCTGCTTTGCTTCACCCGCGTCTGCACATCGTTGGTATCGGTGAAAACAATGTGGCGATGACTCCAATCTTGCACCAGCCCGATGTGCGGCTGGTCCGCGCGCTCCTGCGCGAACCCGGGAAGGATCGCCAATCCGACGAAGGCGAGTAGGAGGGTAAATTGAGCCAGCCGCGCGGCAACTTTCTTCGCCAATGTCAAGGTACTGTCACCTCAACCCACTAAAATTAGAACAACGCCACCCAGTTCGTGGCCACTGCTTGCAACCGTGATACGAACGAGGAAACTATTGGCAATTTCACGGATGCTAACTTGCTTCGGATATAGCGTCAATGACAGTCCGGGTACATGTGAACCGAGAAAGCAACCTCCGTAACTTGATGGATTTTCCAAAGTCGGGCGGCTGCGAGCGGCTGAATCATGTCGAAACACGATAAGTGTCGCGGCGGGCAATTTCGCCCGGTGCCGAAACGCTTCGTGGTAGCGGTGTTCATCGCTGGCGGGTGGCTCAAGAATTCTTCCGGTTAAAGCGGCATTGGGCTTGCGTTGGCGAAACCTTTCCGCAAGCCAGGGCCATGGCGAAGACGCGCTCATGTTCGAACGAGGGCTTGACGCACGGTCTTTTCTTGTTCGCTTCACCGGCACCGCCGGTTTCCCCACGCGCGGCAGCGGCCTGGGGGATGGTTTTCATTGCAGAGCCGCCTGAGTCAGTTTCACGGCGCACCCGCCGGTGTCCGTCAATACCGTAGGGTTAGTGTTGTTATTGCAGACTGCATTCTCCCGCAGAGCATTGAAATAGATGCTGGCAGCCTGCGGGTAGGTCGTTGTGTTGGCGTCGTTATCCACAATCATTCCGCTGGGGCCCGCGCCGTATTGGACAAACGGGCTGAATGTTCCGAAAGCGCTCGCAGTGATGTTCACCAAAGCCATGTTCGTTTGGTTGCTTTGGAGAGCAGCGACGAAGAGCCAATCGGTGGCCGTGGTCGCGTTATAAAATTCAAGAAGAGGAGCCCATTCGGCGCCGGGGCCACCACCAGCATCGAGACTGTTCGCTGGTGTTCCCGAGGTCATCACTCCGCCTGCGCCGAACGTGACGCCATAAATTTTGATATCTCCGCCCGTCGTCGAGCTAACTGAGCAAGGTTGGCTAACCGTGCCGGAGACTCCTGCCACATAGATCAGAGCGCCAGCCGCCGTTGGGCTGGTGTAGTAGGCGTTGCTGAAGACAGGGGCGTGCATGTTGCACTGATTACCTGCGCCGATGGGTACGGCAACGGAGGAACTGAAGTTCACGGTGGCTTGGACCACCACGCCATTTGCGCCGCCGTTTGCCGAACCGCTGACGGCGTAAACGAAGCCGCTGACGCTATCCACGACTGGCGGATCGACGATGGCGCCATACGTCTTGCTGGCGATGCCATCGCCGACCGCGATCGACTTGATCGTTCCGGACTGCGAAATCGAATAGAGCTTGCCGTCGGAGCAGCCGACGTACACATTAAGCGTGACGAAGTCGAGGACGGGGCCGGTGAGTGCTCCGCTGCAGACTGTTACGGCGCCGCCGATGCCCCAGGTTGCGTCGAGACTCGGCGCTGGTTTCGTGGTACCCGAACAATCGCCGTTGACCGAGGTACAAAAGACATCCTTGATCCGGTATAAAACGCCCAAGTCATTGCCGACGTAAGCGACATCGCGGGCGTAGTCCACGAACGGCGAAGAGAGCGTGTCAGTGCCGCTGGTGGAGGTGCCGAGCGCGAGGTCGGTCGCTGTGCCGCTGCCCGCGACGGGCGCCGTCGTAGAAAAAGTGCTAATGGTCTCGGGTGTCAGAACGCTTTGGACGTTGCTGGCATTTTTCCCATCGCCGGATTTCCAGGCGAGCACGTGAAAGTGAGCCGCGCTGCCTGTGACGGACTCGACGAAGGCTATCTTCGATCCGGAGCTCGTGTTATTGGGGTCGTAGGAAATCACGGGAGAGGTCGGCACAGCGCCGCCACCGGTGATTCCCTGGATGTTGTACGACCAGAGAACCGTCGCGGAGGTGCCGACGTCGGACGCACTCACGGTGCGATTGCAGATGCCCGTGCCCGCGGCACCTGTGCCGCTGTAAAGGTTGTTGAAGGCCACAAGATTCGGCTGGGTTGCGCTGCCCTTCGCGGCGACCGGGTAGACGACATAGTCGTTAGGGCAACTGGGAGCTTGCGTCACGTCAAAGCTGAATTTTGCGGGGTACATGCCCGGCGCGGTACCCGCCGTCCCAAGATTGATGCTCCAATCGCGGTGCATCGCGGGACTCGGGGGACGTATAGGCCGGGGCCGGGGAATTGGACGCCAGGGAGGGCGTCTGTCGTGGAGTCCAAACGCACGTGTGCGCCAACTGAAGGAGGCGCGTGCATCTAAACCTGCCAAGTTCAGATCAGGGAGGAAGCCCCAGCTCGAGTAGACGACGTGGCGCGTGCTCCAATCGTGGAACTCCGGATTGGCCCGGTGGGTGACAACCCTTCCCCCTCCGGGCATTGGCTTGCCGAAGAACATCGCAACGGCAAATACAGCGAGAACAATAACAATATGAACAGATCTTTTGTCCCGCATCGCTTGCCTCGATCCGACATGTATGCTTATTAATCCTAGCAATTCCGTTTTTGAGGATCAACGTTCATTCGTAAGAGAATCCAACTAGCTACAGGTAATCGCACTTGCGGACATCCGTCGCGAGCACCGGCCGCGGCGATTGAAGCTCAGTACATGGAGAGAGTTCCGCGCAATCGCGCGATGCGCAGCACGGTGGAAAACAACCAAATGGTGGCGGGCAGGAGCAGCGCCGTGATCGCAGCCAGGATGAGGACGGGCCGTGCCACCTCGGGAAGCGTGGCTTTGAGCAGCAACACGTCGCGGGCGGCGTTCACGATGTAGGTGACCGGCAGTAAACGCGAGATCGTACGCAGAGCGGCCGGCAGCGTGCTCACCGGGAACATGGCGCCGGAACACAGCCATACGACCGTGCCGAACAGCCAGACGGCGGAGCTGCCCCTCTGGAAGTGCAACTGGATGGAAGCGGCGAACAGTCCCAGGCTGACCGTCATGACCGCGAGCACCAGCAACACAGCGGCGATCGCCAGCAGGTTCGGGGAGTGAATGGGCGCGCGGAAAAGGGCGAAGCCGCACGCCAGATACACGAAAAACAGGACGATGCGGTTGATGAGCAGCACCGCCGACGACAGCAGCATCACGGTCAAGGGGCGGGTCGCGGTGGCCATCATCATTTCCATCGTGCCCGAGAGTTGCGCATCGCGCACGCTGCTGACGAAGGCATGCATGGTCACGACGATCAACTGGGTGATGCCCGTCCCCACCAGCAGGAAGGCAAAATAATCGAAACCGTCCGGACGGAAGCCGCCGCCGATGGCCCGCGCCAGGTAGTACGCTCCTGCCAGCTCGGTGACCAGCGCGATCGGCCAGGTCAGCAGACTGCCGCGATAGCGCGAGGCGATGAGCAGGTCGCGGCGGAGAAAGGCCACGAATTTTTCAAGCAGACGCGACACTGTGGGCCTTCCATGGCAGGGCAGCGGCGACGCCGGGAGTGGAAACGTGCTGGTGATAATAGCGGCGCAGGTCTTCGACGCTGGTCTGGGAATCAATCGCGTGCAGCCCCACCAGCTCGCCTTGCCGCAACACCGCGATTTGACGCCCGACGTTGACCGCCTCTTCAAAGCTGTGCGTCGCCACAACGACCGTGATGCCGGCGCTGGCGCTCTCCCGAACCCAACTCCAGAAGGCGGAGGCGGTGTCGGGGTCGAGGCTGTTGGAGGGTTCATCGAGCAGCAAGAGTGCGGGACTCTTCAGCAACGCGCGCGAAATCCCCAAGCGCTGATACATGCCGGCCGAAAAGCTCTGCACCAGCCTGCCGGCTACGCCAGCCAGTCCGGTGATTTCCAGGACCTCATCCACGCGGCGTGCGCGCAACCTCGCCGGGACCTCGTCGAGCACGGCATGGAAATCCAGGTTTTCGCGCGCGGTCAGCCGCGGGAAGAAGGATCGTTCGGATGTGACCGCCAAGGCAACTTTCCGGACCGCCTGCTCAGGATGACGAACGGCATCATCGCCCTCAATCTCGACGCGGCCCTCGTCGGGCAGCAGCATGGTTGCGATCAGTTTTAACAGGGTCGATTTCCCGCTGCCGTTGGGACCAAGCAAGACCAGAACGTTGCCGCGCTCGACCGTCAAGGACACCTGCCGCACAGCGTGGATCGCCGCCCGCTGCGATTGTCCCCGGCCGTGATCGAATAAACCAAGCCGCGGGCGAAACGCTTTGCTGACCGATTCTAGGACGATTGCCTTCATCAGCGACGTGGCGAGCCAGGGATCAGATTCCCTCTGCTGCAACCTTTATTCAGCTCCTTGCGATCAAGCGGTGTGGCTGTCCGACACGGTCTCGCGGCGGCCCAGGAAGGTCTGCCAAATCACGCTGAATCCGAATAGCTCGACCGCGGCGACGGTGGTTGCGGAAATCGCAAAAGCGAAGACAAAGCGGACGCGCTGCGAAGCCCCGCGAAATAACTGGCCGTACCATGCCGCTTCGTTCACATATCCCAGCACCACCGCCGTCGCCAGCATGATGGACAGAATTGTCCACTTCACGACCGCGGAGAATTGCGGGCGCAGTAGCGCACACTCCGCGGTCGCGCGCCTGTACCAGAAAGCCGAACAGATTGCCAGCACGAGTACGCCCACCGCGGTTGTCCCATACCACAATACTGCGTGCATCGGCACGGGGGGATGCGCCGGAATAGGCACCATGGTTCGCAGCGCCGCACTATGCAATACCGCCCAGCTGTCCGGGTGAGTGAATCCGTCCAACAGAATGTGCGTGGCAATGCCGGTTGCCAGCGACAGCAGAATCAACAGGAACCTGCGTGCCGGAAACCAGCGGAAACGCCGCGCCGGGCCGATCAAGCGTGCCTGCAGGCCGCCCGGCATTAGCGATATCAGCGGCCACTTAACGATCGCATGGAAAATGACAAGCACCGCCAGTGCGAGCGGAAACGTAAACGTAACCACACCCGGCATGGCGTGCGAGGCCGGGTGCCGCAGGCCAAAGAAGTACTCGAAGTCGGGGGCCATGCTGCCAACTACCATGGCCGAAAAAACTAAGCCGCACCGGCGCAACGGCAGTACCGCGGCAGGATGCGCAAATGTTAAGGGCACGGAGAGATTGTAACCTGACTTGTGCGCGCGGTGGCGATGCGCGGAGAAGGTCGTCACATGCCGTCGTAGCTCGGCCCGCCGCCGCCTTCCGGTGGCACCCAGGTGATGATCTCGTAGGGATCCATGATGTCGCACGTCTTGCAGTGCACGCAGTTCGATGCGTTCAGGTGAATCTGCTGGCCGCCGGGCACGTCTGACGCTTCCACCATTTCGTACACATTCGCCGGACAGAAGTGCTGGCAAGGATTGCCATACTCGGTCACGCAGCGAGTGTTGCAGATGTTGGTATCGTGAATCACCAGGTGTGCCGGCTGGTCCTCTTCGTGCTTGGTGCCCGAGTGGTAGAGATCGGTCAGCTTGTCGAAGGTCAGCTTGCCGTCGCCCTTGGTGTCATTGAGAAGGTGAGCTTCGGCGCCTCCGTCGGCCGGCAGTTGCGACAATTTTTTCAGGCGACGATGACCGGCATCGGAAGCGTATTTCGCGTGCAGCCCCCGCCCGCCGGTGACTTGTTGCAGGGCTGCGTGGAACATGCCGTGCCAGAGGCCGTGCTCGAAACCCTGGTGGAAATTCCGCACCGGCCACAGCTCCTGCTTGATCCAGCTCTTCTCGACGCGGCTGGCGTAGAGATTCAGCGTGCTCTTGGTGAAATCGCCTGCGACCATCGCGTCGATGACGGTTTCGGCGGCCAGCATGCCGCTCTTGATCGCCAGGTGGATGCCCTTCAGCCGCTGCGAATTCAGGAATCCCGCGGAGTCCCCCAGAATCATCCACCCGTCGCCCGAGACCGGCGGGATGGACCACCATCCGCCATACGGCAGCGACTTGGCCCCGTAGCGGATCATGTGCCCGCCTGCGAGCAACTTTGCCGCAAACGGATGTTTCTTGAACTCCTGAAGCACGTGCTGGGGGTCGAGCCGGGGATCGGGATAGTCGAGCCCGGTTACGAACCCCAGCGACACCACGTTGTCCTTGCCGCCGTAGATCCAGGCGCCGCCGTATTCGCGCGCGGTGAGCGGCCAACCCATGGTGTAGATCACTTCGCCGGGAACGATCCGCCCCGCGGGCACCTCCCACAATTCCTTGACGCCGACACCGTAGGTCTGCGGGTTGCGGTTCTTGTCGAGCTGGAATCGTCCGACAAGCTGCTTGGTCAGCGAGCCACGCGTGCCCTCGGCCAGCACAACCACTTTGGCCTTGAGATCGTACCCAGGCTCGAAATTCCCTTTCTGCTGACCGGCTTTGTCCACGCCTTTATCATCGGTGCGCACGCCGACGACCCGATCGCCTTCCACCAGCAATTCTGCCCCCGCAAATCCGGTGAAAATGGTGATGCCGGTGGCCTCTACTTTTTCGCCCATCCACTTGGCGAATCGGTTCAGCGAGATCACGTAGTTGCCGTGATCGCGCATGGGCGGCGGCGTGACGGGAAATTTGAATTTCCCGCTCCGGGTGAGGAAATAGACGGCTTCCTTGCTGACCGGCGCCTCCAGCGGCGCTTCTTTTTCGAAATCGGGCAGCAGTTCGCGCATGGACCGCGGGTCGAGCAAAGCGCCGGAGAGGCAGTGCTGGCCGATCTCGCGCGCCTTCTCGAGAATGTAGATGTTTTCCTTGGAGAGTTGCGCGTCGGGATGCTTGGCGTTGTGCTCGTCAATGAGCTGAGAAAGCCGCAGCGCGCACGCGAGTCCGGCAGGCCCACCGCCGACGATGACGACGTCGGCTTCCATTTGGGGGCGATCGATACCTTCGACCGGTTTTCGGAAAACGATCAATGCGCGCGCCCTCTATGCCTTCGCTTTCTTCACTTCTTCAATCAGCGGCGGCACGATGTCGAACAGGTTTCCGACCACGCCAAAATCCGCGACCTCGAAAATCGGCGCTTCCGCATCTTTGTTCACCGCGACGATGGTGCGCGAGCCCTTCATGCCGACAATGTGCTGAATCGCGCCGCTGATGCCCAGCGCGAGGTACAGCTTGGGCGCCACGGTCTGGCCTGAGGATCCGATCTGCCGATCCATCGGCAGCCAGCCGGAATCGCAGATCGGCCGTGACGCCGCCAGTTCCCCGCCCAGCGCGTCAGCCAGTTGCCTGGCGAGATCAACGTTCTTCTGTTCCTTGATTCCGCGGCCGACGGCCACAATGATTTCCGCCTGGGTCAAATCCACGGCCTGCTTCGCTTCCGTGAACGGCGCCTCGGGATGCGTGCGGATCACGCCTTCGCCGATTTCAACATTAACGGTTTCTACCGGTGCGGCGCCGTCGCCCGCTTCCGCTTTATCGGCGCGAAAGGCGCCAGTCTGGAAAGTCACGAAGTACGGAGGATCGCCACCCAAGGCCACGTCAGCAGCAAATTTTCCCTGGAACATTTGCCGCGTAAACAACAGGTCGCTGCCCTCTTTGCGGAAGCCGGTGCAGTCGCAGACCAGCGTGCGTCCCAACGCAGCCGCCAGTTGCGGCGCGAAGTCACGTACCTGGTAGGTGTGCGGCATCAGCACCAAGCGCGGCTGGCGCTGTCCAATGAACTGCTTGAGCGCCGCGATGAATCCATCCGGGGTGTACGGCTCCAGCTTCGCCGATTCGACCGCGTAAACCTTGGCCAGCTTCTTGGGCGTAATTTCTTTCGCGATCTCGCCCACGCCGCTGCCGGCCACCGCCGCTTCCAGCGTCCAGCCGGTTTCGGCGGCAATCGCCTGCGCGCCCGCAATGGTTTCAAACGAAACACGGTTCAACTTGCCTTCGCGTTGCTCGACGATCACAAGAATGGTGTCAGCCATCAATGCCTTCTCTCGTGTTGACAAAATTACTGGCCCCGATCAGGCCGCCTTGCGATGTTCGGCATCCCCTGTCGCGTGCTGCTGAGGTTTCCGACCCTCCGCGCGCTCAGATCACTCGTGCTTCGTCGCGCAGCTTCTCCACCAGCTTTTTCGCGATTTCGGCGGGTCCGCCCTGCAGCATCTCAGTCTTCTTGGTCTTCTCAGGCACGTAGAGTCGCCGAATCTGCTGAAGGTTGGGACCGAGCGCCGATTGCACCTCGGCCATCGTCACTTTTTTCATGGGCTTGTTCTTGGCCTGCTTAATCCCGATCAGCGTCGCGTAGCGCAGCTTGTTGATGCCGGATTGGATGGTCAGCACCGCCGGGACCGGCATGTCCACATACTGGAAGAAGCCGGCCTCGAGTTCCCGCTTGACGCGGATGCCGCCGTCCTTCTTTTCAATCTGCATGATGATGGTCGCGTGCGGCCACCCGAGCAATTCGGCCAGGAGGACACCGGTCTGCGCGAAGCCATAGTCGTCCGATTGCAAGCCGGTAAAGATGAGGTCAAAGCTCTCATCTTTAATAACGGCGGCAAATGCCCGCGCGGTGTTGAGGGCGTCGAGGCCGACAAAGCCGGCATCCTCGAGGTGAATGGCGCGATCGGCCCCCTTGGCCAGCGCCTCGCGCAACACCTGCTGCGCGCGCGCCGGGCCGGCGGTGATCGCCACCACCTCACCGCCGTGTTTCTCCTTCTGCCGCAACGCCTCTTCCAGTGCGTAGGCATCAGGCTCGTTGACTTCGTAGGAAACATCCTCGCGGATCCAGGTTCCGCTCTCGTTCAGCTTCAACGGAGCGTCTTTCTGCGGGACCTGTTTCATGCATACCAGAATTTTCAAGCCGCACCTCGTGGGACCGCCGCCGCAGGTTTCCGCGCCGGCGTCCAGGCGAACGCGCAGTATAAATGACGCGGGCTGCGCTTCGAAAGGACATGGCCGGAGTTGCCATGGCGGTTCTGTCCTGATTTGGCAAAACAAAAACCCGGCCGAAACCGGGGCTCCAGTGCGGGGAGTATGAACCCCTGCAGGTGGAACGAAATGTAAGCGGGCCGCCTAGTCGAGGAACGCCACCGATTGCACGCCGGAGACTTCAAAGCGCTTGCGGCAGCGCACGTTCTTGCACATCACCATGTCGTCGCGCCGGACCATGTAGGAGCGGGCCTTGGCAAATTTCGCACGATCGCGCTCATCGGCGCGGCCGGGCAGTTGACGCTTCTTGGTGCGCACGATCCAGCCGAGCTCGTATTCCCCAGGCTGACGGCAGTGTGGACAATTCAGTGTGGTCGTTTTTTTGTCCTGCCGCTCGTCATAGAAATCGCGCTCGTCCATGGCCACCTCGCCGATGTTGCCGGAAAAAATTATGGCACAACCGGCCCGGTAACAGTGTTGGCGTATGCTGTTCACCAAAACCGCAGTGAGTCGCAGGTCCAAGCACGATGGCGAAGAAGAAAAAGCCCAAGCCGTTTCGCGCCGTCACCGCCGTCAAAGCGGCCGCGCGGGAGCACATCGGCGCGCCTCCGCCCACCCGGTTCGAGCCGGACGTCACGAAGAAAACCCGGCCGAAGCACAAACCCACGCTGCCCAAAATGCTCGCCGATCCCGACGACCAGGCCTGAGCGCGGGAATTAGCCACAGAGGGCACAGAGGAACAAATCAGAATCCCATCTTCGATTGCCGATTCTTGACTGTCGGGTTCTGTTCCGCTCCCGGGGTGATTGAAACCCGCAATCAGAGATGGGTCGGTTGTAGTTCCTCTATGCCGCTGTCGTTAGGACGGCGGCGACTACCGCCGGCCGCGCGCCTTATGCTACGCTCTTGATCATTCGGGGCACTGCCCTGGTGCCGCAGTTGGGGACGTCCTGGCAGATTGCCGGGGCAATCGCAAAACCGGAAGGACACGCCATGTCCAGCATGCCCGCGGTCTCGCCATCGGCGCCGGTGCTGCTGTTCGTCCAAGGCGCCGAGCAGCGACGCATCGTCATTGATCACACGCCGTTTACGATCGGCCGCAAAACCGACCGCGACCTGCCCATCCCCGACTCCCGGGTTTCACGCGAACACGCCTCCATTGTCGCGGAAGAGGGCCGCTACTACATTGTGGACCAGGGCGGCCGCAGCGGGGTTTATGTCAACCGCATGCGCCGCGAGCGTCACCCACTGGAGCCGAACGACCGCTGCGATTTTGGCCTCGAGGATTTTTACCTGGTCTTCAATCCCACCGCGCCCATTGCGACCGCGTCCGAGTTCCTGAGCCAGATGTCCCTGGCGCCGCGGTCCGGAGCGGGCTCAGAACTGCAGCAGCTCAGGTTGTTCCTGGAGGCGGCGGCCGCTTGCGCACCACCGGGGTGCTCGCGGACGTGATTGCAATCCTTCTCGACTGTAGTCTGCGCCTCACCCGAGCCGAGCGCGGATTCGTGTTCCTGCGCGGTTCCGACGGCGTACTTCACCTCGGTGCGGGGCGCAGCAGCAAAGGCGAGACTTTGCGTGACGACAGCACCATCACCCGTTCCCTGCTGCAACAGGCCGCAGATTCCGGCTCCGAGTTCGTGGTTGGCGACACCTCGCAATCCGCCGACCTGGCGGGACGCGCCAGCATCGTGAGCCACGATTTGCGCACCGTCATCGCTATCCCGCTGCGCCGCGGCAATAGCCCGGCTGCGGAAAAGGCCGGGGCTCCGCGGGGCAGCAAGAGCGGATCGATGCGCCACCCCGTTCTCGGCGTGCTCTATCTCGACAGCCGTGTCGCTTCTCGAGATCTCTCCGGCGTGAGCCAGGACATTCTGCATGCGATTGCGAAAGAGGCCGCCGGCCTGCTGGAGAACGCGCACTTGGTGGAGGTGGAAGAGGCCGCCCGCCGCTACCAGCAGGAGTTGTCCATCGCGGCCGCGATCCAGCAGCGGCTGATGTCGGTGCGCATCCCCGACATCCCGTTTGCCGAAGTCCAAGGCCGTAATTTGCCTTGCCAGGAAATTGGCGGCGACTTCTTTGATGTTGTGCGCACGCCCGATTCGGTCTCGGTGGTGCTCACCGACGTGTCCGGCAAAGGCGTCTCCGCGGCGCTGCTCGGCTCCGTCATCCAGGGCATGATCTATTCGCAGCTGGCGCAGGGCATCTCGCTGGAAGCCGCCGTCGCCGCCGCCCACAATTTTCTCTGCGAAAAGGATGTCGGCGAGAAGTACGCCACCATGGTCGTCGTCCGGCTATGGGCGGATGGCCGGATGGAGCTGCTGAATTGCGGCCACGTGCCGCCCCGGCTGGTGTCGGAAGGCAAGGTCAGCGAACCTGACAATGTCAATCCCGCGATCGGCTTGCTGCCCGACGTTTCGTTCCACAGCATGCGCATGCAACTCAAGCCCGGCGACCGGCTCTTCCTCACCACCGACGGCGTCGTGGAAGCGGAAAATGCGGCGGGCGAATTCTTCGGATACGAGCGTCTCGACGATGCCGCCGCTGGAGCTGGATTTGAAGGCGTGTTCCGCGCTGTCAAAGAGTTCTGCGGCTCTTGCCCCCTGCAGGACGACTGCACGGTCGTCGAGTTGCTCTACTCGGCGGCGAAAGCGGCTGGCGTGGAGTCGTAACGGAAACCGCCATGACGCGCCCGCGTTTGCCCCTGACCGGCAGCGCGGCTACAATAAGGTCACGCGTAGGCGCGTAGCTCAGTTGGTTAGAGCGCTTCCTTGACACGGAAGAGGTCAGCGGTTCGAGTCCGCTCGTGCCTACCATCTTTTTCTCCGCTGTTTATGCGGCTTTCACGCACATTCGTACCCACCACAAGAACCGCTTCCAAACCCCTTACTACATTTTTACTACAAACCGCTCCTGGATCGGAAAACCGAAAAGCCCGCCGTGCTGCCGCATCCACCAGGGCTTGATACAAGGAGACCCAAGTTGAAAGAGAAGCGCACACGAGCAAAAGACAGTCGCGGCAGCGCACCAGGTGCAAATCGAGTTGCTTCTTCACCGCCTCTGACGATGGAGCAAGTCATGCGCGACGTGCGGCGGCTGATGTCAGAGAAGCAATTTGACACCGTCGAAGAGGCGAACGCTTATCTGGCCACGTTGTCCGGCCCTGGCTTGCAGCAGGCGCTGCAGACTGCCGCGCCGCTTTCGAATAAAGAGGAAGCGCAAGAACTGGCGTGGCAGGCCATGGAAGCCGAAACGGCTGAACAGGCGCGAAGCCTTGCCGAGCGCGCGCTGGCCAAAGATCCCGATTGCGTGGACGCGATCGTGGTCTTGACCGAGCTGGAAGCGAACTCTCCCAAGGACGTGATTGCCGGCCTGGAAAGAGCCGTGGCGGCAGGCGAGCGTTCCCTGGGCGCCCGCTTCTTTGCCGAGAACAAGGGCCACTTCTGGGGTCTGCTGGAGACGCGGCCCTACATGCGTGCCCGGGTGCAACTGGCGGAGCTGTTGCGCAGCCTCGGGCACGGCCGAAAGGCCATCGGCCACTACGAGGCGCTGTTGGAACTGAATCCCAATGATAATCAGGGCGTGCGCGACCTCCTGCTGGGCTGCTATCTGGCGCACAGCGAACTGGCGGCCGCCACGAAGCTGCTGAAACGATACGAGCGCGATTCGATGGCGACATTTGCCTGGGGGCGAGTTCTGGAACGCTTCCTGGCAGGGGATCGCAAAGGCGCCGAACGCGCGCTGAAGATGGCGCGCAAGCGAAACCGATTCGTGGAACTCTACTTCAGCGGGCTGAAGAAGTTGCCCGACGAGTTGTCCGAGACCTACAGCCTCGGCAGTGAGGAAGAAGCCATCCTCTGCTTTGACCACCTAGCCGCGGCGTGGTTGAAACATCAGCCAGCCATGTTCTGGCTCCTGAGTCATGTGTACGGCCCCGCATCTCCGCCCGTGGGCTAAGATGGGGGACGAGAAGATCGCACGTTTCCCGGATTCTCTTGGTCCTGAATGGCGACTGCGCACCGCGTTCAGCGAAACATTCTTAATGTGAGCTGACGGGCGTGGAGTTCTGGGAGTTGATGATGCCGAGCGCTACGCCGGCCGCCACAGCGGCGGCGACAACAATCAGAATGCCGATTTCGTCATTCGTCAACCAGCTCTTCCCGCCCACAGTGGAACCTGAACCGTTGGAGTCTTTCGGAAGCTTGACTTTCACACCGCTAACCGCAGGCACTGGTTCAGTTTGCTGGCCATCGCTAAGATCAACCTTGCCTTCCAGCGCGAGCAGTTGCAATTCATCATTCGCCCGCTTGGCCAGAAACTTGGCGTGCACGCCGGGAGGCGTCGAGATCGTGAGATTCTCGATTTTGGTCGAGGTGCCGGTATCGGAACTTACGACCACCGATCCATCGATCAGCTCCAGCGCCTTTGTACCGAGCTTCACGCTCGTGTTCGACGACACCGAAACCATCGTGCCGTGGCTGGTGACCGTGGCTTTCGAGTTCGCTCCCGTAGCGAGTCGCTCACCATCGAATCCCATATCGACGGTGTGGCAGGGCCGGCCATCAATGGTGGCATCAACTCCGGAAACGTGAATCATGCCGACCGCATTCGTCGCCATGGTCGTCGCAGGCATAAGAAACAGTAGTAAAAACGAAGTGATCTTCATCCATTTTGCCGGCACGAGCACACCTCAACCGAGGGAAGATTTTGTCCATGTTGGCAATGGCAGACGCCCCCGTCCAGTACGAAAAGGTTATGTACCACGGTGGTTAACCCCGGCGCAGCTCACAGGAATTGGACCAGCCAGGGAGCAAGAACGCGGCTTCAAAGCGGCTCGAGTTCCCTCCGGCCCTACCATTTTCTTGTGTTTAGGGACTTGTTATGCGCGCGCGAACGGTCACTTGCCTGATTTCGCTGACTTGGCCTTGCGGGGTTTCAACGCGACTTCGCACCCTTCGTAAGCGCAGAACACTTCGAGGTCGTACTTTCGAGATTCCGCCAGTTTCCGCGCCCGCTTCTCGATTTCCACCAGTTTGTCGTCGGTGTGGGCCGGGTCGTGATGTGTCAGCGCCAGCCGCCGCGCTCCGGCCGCTCCCGCCAGCTCCACCGCGTACGCGTACGTACTGTGCCCCCAGTTCTTCTTTTCCGGCATCTCTTCCGGAATGTATTGCGCGTCGTGGATGACCAGGTCAGCGTCGCGCATGAACTCCGCGTGCCGGCGGTCGCCGTCGTGCAGGATGGATTCGATCTTCCCCGGCTTCGCTCCCGGCCGCCAGAGCACCTCGCTGAAGGGTTCGTGGTCAGCCATGTAGGCCACGGACACGCCATCGCTCTCGAGTCGATAGGCCAGTGTCACCGCCGGATGATGCAGCGCCTGCGTCCTCACCTGCACGCCGTGGAATTCGAACACCCCTTCGGCCAAGTGACGGTACTGGATTTTCGCCGGGAGCTCGTCCAGTTCCACCGGAAAGTAGGTCGTCTCCATCTGTCCGGAGAGCACGTGCGCCAGCGAACCGGTCATTCCGATGGGCGCGCAGATCAGGATTTCATTGCCGAGTTGAAACACCGGTCCAAAGAAGGGAAATCCCTGGATGTGGTCCCAGTGGGTATGCCCCAGCAACATGGTGGCGCGGATGCGCGGGTGCCCGCGCGACATCAGGTGGAGCCCCAACTGTCGGGCGCCCGTGCCGCAGTCAAAGATGAACCGCCGGCCTGCCTTGGTGACCACCTCGACACAGGACGTGTTCCCGCCGAAGCGCACCGTGGTCGGTCCCGGGGTCGCAATCGACCCCCGCGTGCCCCAAAATCGAACTCGCATCTCGAATGTTGCTCCTGCGCTGACACTCGCGCCAGTGCCCGAAACAACCTGCTCACTCGGGAATACGGGGGAGATAGACGGCCAAGGGGTCAGGCCGCCGAACAATAGCGCCCTTATATTGCCCGGCCTTGCACGGCGACGCAAGCAGAATGATTGGCAACAGGTCCGGCTGCCTGACAACCAGGCCGCCTGCCATTGGCGAGAGAGGGTGCGGACCTCCCCTGAGCCTGTGTACAATCGCGCCGATGAAATCCTTGATTCTCGCCGCCCTTCTCCTCGCGGCCCTTCCCGCCGCCGCTGTCAAAACCATGCGCGTGGATTACTACCATACCGGCAACGACCACCAGGAGACGTTCGCGCTTGATCGCATCGTGATCGAGCCGACGCCCTGGCCCGGCAACCCGGGCAAGGCGATCGACGACACCAACCTCGGAAAGTATTTCTTTGAAGTCCGCGACCGGGCGACGAACCGCGTGGTTTACTCCCGCGGTTTTGCCTCCATTTTTGGCGAGTGGGAGAGCACCGAAGAAGCCAAGCAGATGAGCCGCACCTTCTCCGAGTCGCTGCGCTTCCCCGCTCCCGCCGCACCCGTTCAGGTCACGCTCATGAAGCGCGACCCCAACAATGCCTTCCGCGAAATCTGGTCCACAGTCATCGATCCCAAAGATCAGTTCATTGACACCTCGGTTCCGCCCTCGCCGGGCCCGCTGATGACGTTGCAGAAGTCAGGCGATCCGGCCAACAAGGTCGATTTCCTCATCCTCGGCGACGGCTACACCGCGGCCGAATTGCCCAAGTTCGAAAAAGACGCCCGCCGCCTGACCGAGATCCTCTTCTCCACCTCGCCGTTCAAAGAACACCGCGCCGACTTCAACGTTTGGGCGCTCTGTCCGGCCTCGCCCGAGTCTGGCATTTCGCGCCCCTCCACCGGCATTCACCACCGGACTCCGGCCGGCGCCACCTACGACGCGTTCGGCTCCGAGCGTTACATCCTGACCTTTGAAAACCGCCGCTTTCGCGACATCGCCTCCTTCGCGCCCTACGAATTTGTCGAAATCCTGGTCAACGGCGCGACCTACGGTGGCGGCGGCATCTTCAACCTCTACAGCACGGTCGCTGCCGACAGCCTGTGGTCGCCGTACGTGTTCGTTCACGAATTCGGCCACCACTTCGCCGGCCTGGCTGACGAGTACTACACCTCCGACGTGTCCTACCTGCCTCCGACGCGCAAATTCGAGCCCTGGGAACCCAATGTGACCGCCCTGCTCGATCCCGCCGCGCTCAAGTGGAAAGACATGGTGACGGCAGGCACACCCATACCCACGCCCTGGAATAAAGATTCGTTCGAAGCCTACGAGCGCGAAATCCAGGCGAGGCGCCGCGAGATCCGCAAGCAGAATCGCCCCGAATCCGAAATGGACGCCCTCTTCGCCGAGGAGAAGAAGCACGAGGACCAGTTGCTCTCCTCCGACAAGAACTCCGGCAAAGTCGGCGCCTTCGAAGGCGCCGATTACGAGGCCAAGGGGTACTACCGCCCGCAGGAGAACTGCATCATGTTCACCCGTCACGACGCCTTTTGCGCCGTCTGCCGCCGCGCCATCGAGCGCATCATCGCGCTGTATACGTAGTCTTCAGTCGGCAGTCTTCGGTCTTCAGGCCCGAACACTGCCGACTAAAGACTTTCTCTTTCTCTTTCTGGCCTGAAGACTGAAGACTCTGTTGCATTCGCGCTCACGCGTTCACAATCGAAGCGTGCCCGAAACCGCCGCAGCCGCGATTTTTGCCCGGGGAGCCGCCGTCCTGGTGACGCTCAACACGCCGCGCGAAAAGTTCTGGGGCGTCGTGCTCGAGTTGACCCCGGCGGGGCTCGGCGTGCGCGGCATTGACCTGAACTCATTCGACGACTTCGCCCGCCTGGTGCGAGAGGGCGAACCGGTTGCCGCCGGCGCCGTTTTTTTCCCCATGCACCGCGTCGAGCGCATCGAATTGGACGCGCGCAACGGCAGCATTCCCTCGCTGACAGAGCGCTTCGCGTCCAAGAGCGGCCACGACTTCGCCGAGGTGCTCGGCCTTTCCGAATTCTCCTCGGAGCGCCAGCCCTAGATGCTTCGCCAGCTTTTCACTGCGCCCAACCAGCTTACGCTCCTGCGGCTGATCTTCATTCCGTTCATCATCATCAACATCGTGGACAACAATCACCGGTGGGCGCTGATCCTGCTGGTGATCGCCGGGCTGAGTGACGGCCTCGACGGCCTGCTGGCGCGCACCCTGCACCAGCAGACCAAGCTCGGCCAGTACCTCGATCCCATCGCGGACAAGCTGCTGCTCAGCACGTTGTTTCTCGTGCTCTCCATTCTTCATCTGATTCCGTGGAAGTACACGGTCCTGGTGTTCAGCCGCGACCTAATCATCCTGCTCACTTGCGCCGTGCTGTACGCCACCACCTCAATCCGCGACTTCCGGCCGAGCATCTTCGGCAAGATCAACACCGGCGCGCAAGTGGTGACCATTTTCTTCGTGCTGCTGTTCCAGGTGGATTCCACCGCGTGGATCTACTACTGCCGCAAAGTCGGCCTCTACGCGACCTTCGCCTTCACGCTCATCTCGGGACTGCACTACGTGTTCCTGATCGGCCAACGGATCCGGACCCACGAACGAAGCGGCCGTCCAGCGGCATCGGCACAGTAGTTTTTCACCCAGTTGTGACGACGGTTGACCCGTTTTTCGCGCAGCCCCTACAATCGAAAGTTCCCCGTGCATCTGGTGATCGGGTGATCTGATCCTACCCACACGCAGGGGATTTCGCGTTCGATCACCGGATCACCAGATCGCCGGATGAAACCCCTATGCCTCGTTTTTTTAATACGCTTACCGGCCGGGTCGAGGAATTCCAGCCCCTCGAGAACAACCTCGTTCGCATGTACGCCTGCGGCCCGACGGTCTACGACTACGGCCACATCGGGAACTTCCGGACCTTCATCTTCGTGGATCTGCTGCGGCGTTTTCTGCGGCAAAGCGGGTTCAAGCTGCAGCACGCGATGAACATCACCGATGTGGATGACAAGATCATCCGCAACGCAGCCAAGCAGGGCGTCAGCGTCCAGGAGTACACGAAAAAATACGAGAAGGCGTTCCTGGAGGACTCCAGCTTTCTCAACATCGAGAAGCCCGAGATCGTGGTGCGCGCCACCGACCATATCAAGGAAATGACGGAGTTCATCAAGGGGCTGGTGGACACCGGGCACGCCTACCGCACCGACGACGGCTCTTACTACTTCCGCATTGCGAGCTTCCCCAGCTACGGCAAGCTGTCGAAAAAAGATTTCGGCGGAATCATGGAGGGGGCGCGTGTGGACGTGGACGAGTACGACAAGGATAATGCGCGCGACTTCGCCTTGTGGAAGGCGCCAAAGCCGGGCGAGGCATTCTGGGACACGGAGATTGGGCCGGGGCGTCCGGGCTGGCATATCGAGTGCTCGACCATGTCCATGAAATACCTGGGCGAGACCTTCGACGTCCACCTGGGCGGCGAGGACCTCATATTCCCGCACCACGAGAACGAAATCGCGCAGTCGGAATCGCTCACGGGAAAGATGTTCGCGCGCTTCTGGATCCACGCTCGCTTTCTGCTGGTCGAGGGCGAGAAGATGTCGAAGTCGCTCGGCAACTTCTATACCCTGCGCGACCTGATTCTGAAGGGCCACAAGCCGTCGTCGCTGCGGTTCCTGCTGACCTCGGTGCCCTACCGCAAGCAGCTCAACTTTACCTTTGACGGACTGAAGCAGGCGGCGCAGGCAGTGGAGCGGTTGCGGAATTTCAAGCTGCGTCTGGAAACGGCGCAGTTCCCTGCCGGCAGCAAACCGGCAATCATCGAGCTTGCGAACGCCACGGTGGAGAAGATGAAGGCGTCGTTAGCGGACGATCTGAACACCGCCGAGGCCTTGGGAGCGATGTTCGACATGGTGCGCGAGGCGAACTCGGCCGCCGACGCCGGGCAATTGCGGCAGGAGAATGTCGCTCCCCTGCTGGGCGCGCTGGCATCGTTTGACGAAGTCTTCGCCGTCATGACCGACGATGACGCGGAAAAAGTGCGCCAGGTGCTGGAGTGGGCAATGCAGGAAGGCCGCATCCAGGAGGCCAGCGAGGAAACGGTCGAAGTCGCAAAATCCATGGAGCTGAGTGACGCCAAGATCGACAACCTGATCGCGCAGCGGCAGGCAGCAAGAAAAACGCGCAATTTCGCGCGCGCGGACGAGATCAGGACCGAACTGGCCTCGGCGGGAATCATTCTGGAAGATACGAAAGACGGGGTCAGGTGGAAGAGGAAGTAGCGCTTGTAGGTAGAGCGCTCGATCCCTCAGCTATTTTTCCCGGCGGCCGCAACGCGTGCCTTGTGGCGGCGCAAATGCTCGCGGTGCTCGTGCTTGAGGTCGAGGAACTGCACGCCCACCCTTTTTCCGACCTGCGAGCGCACCAGGACGCGGACCACAATCAGCGGATCCTCGGCGTGCGGGCGATAGTGCAGGACGGCCTCGCTGTTGACGGGTAGCTGTGCGTCGGTGAGGAAAGACATGCCATCTTCGCTAACGTCAAAGGATTCCGCCTGGAAAACCTGATCGCCGGCCTGGCAGTGAATCTCACACCGAATCGGCCATCGCTCCGACGCTCTGACTCCCGGCATAACTCCCTCGCTGTGCGGCGAAGCATAACTTAGTTTCCAGTTTCCAGTTTCTAGTTTCTAGAGCCGAGTGGAAACTGGAAACCAGAAACTAGAAACTGCAATTCACGGTTTGCGTCCGTGGAGCTTGATCGAGGCAACGGCATTCGCCGCAGCCTCGGCGATCGGATCGCTGCCGCAGCAGCCGCTGGGCGCCACCGCGTTGGCCAATTTCTTGCCATGCGCGATCTGCGGGATCGAAAGGTCGGTCAGGCCGGCATCGAGCGCCATCAGCACATAGTCGGTCATCATGCTGGCGCCCGCGATGCAGCCGACGTACGCACTCACGCTGTTCGCGATGTCTTTCGGCAGTTCCTGCAGGAGCACCAGGTCGCTGACCGCGATGCGTCCGCCGGGCTTGAGCACGCGCGCGATCTCGCGGAAAACCGCCGGCTTGTCCACGCTCAGGTTAATGACGCAGTTGCTGATGACCAGGTCCACGGACGCGTCTTCCAGCGGCAGCTTCTCAATCAAGCCCTTGCGGAACTCGACATTGGCGGCGCCCAGCTTATCGGCATTGGCGCGCGCCTGGGCCAGCATGTCGTCGGTCATGTCCACGCCGATGACGCGGCCGGCCGGGCCGACGCGCCGCCACGCGAGAAAGGCGTCGAAACCGGCGCCGCTGCCCAGGTCGAGCACGGTCATGCCCTCGCGAATTTCGGCGAGAGCCAGCGGATTGCCGCAGCCCAGGCCGAGGTTGGCTTCCCCGGCCAGGGCGAGGTCTTCGGCGGAGTAGCCGATGGCGTGGGCGAGGTCAGAGGTCGAGGCGCAGCCGCATGCGGACTGCTCGCCACGCGCCACCGCGCCGTAATGTTCATTGACTGCATCCTGAATCTTCATGGCAACGATCCTTTCAGTTGCGTCAGGGCGGCCGGGCGCAGACCGCAACACCCGCTCGATTCCAACGCGTGATTAAACTCGTGCAACATCCGCAGCACGTCAGCGCGGCGGTTTTCCGGAAACGCTTCGGCGACGGCGCGGGCGCGGTCGCGCATAAGCTGATCAATGCGGCGGCGCGCCTTGCGTCCGGCGGCAGTGATCCGCACCATGGCAGCGCGGCCGTCGTCCTGCTGGCCGCGGACGCGTTCCACCATGCCCTGCTTCTCCAGCTTTTCAATGTTGCGGGTCATGGCGCTGGGCGAGATGCGCGAAGCGGCGGCCAAATCAGACAAGCGCGCTCCTTCCTGCGCGATGAGGGTGCGCAGGATCGACGTCTGGCGCGGCGTCATGCCCTCGCAGCAAACCTCGTCGGGCCCGACGCACATGAGGACGCGCTCCAGACGTTCGAGCTGGTTCCACCAGGCGTCGATACTGGGGGTGCTGCTCATGAGCCGGAAGCCTACCCGCAAGTACTTGCATGAGTCAAGCAATTTATTTGCCGGCGGCCACACTGCGGCTGCGGCCATGCAGGGCGCGACTTGCGGGAGGGGTCCTCTAGGCGTCCGTGCCGGTGGATCGCTCTTCGATTGCCATGTCCTTAAACTCGCTGGATTCGAAGATGTCGCCGCATTCGAGGCACTCGACGAATTCCGAGTCCTCTTCGCGGGCCACGATCCGCACACGCGGATGTTCACACTTATCCATGCTTATGCTCGGCAAGGGAGGTTTGGCGGGTGGTAGCGGCTGGTTCGAGTTCATATATCCGGTAAGCCCGGAAATGTTGGGTATTTTAGACCGGCCCTGAGCGTTGTCAAGAGCCACCCGCGATTCCGGTTTCCACCCTGGCTCAACTGAGCGCTCAAATTGGGAATAATAAGATGAGTAGCGGGCGCGGCAGGATGGCAGGGACAGCGACCGACATGCGCGTTGCCCTGCATAAACTGCGCCGAGACCTGCCGCCCTCCGGCAGTAAACGTCCGCAGCCACCAAGGTAGCCATCTTCCCTGACCTCGACATGGTCGTGGTAGTCACCGGCACGAACTTCAACACCCGCGGCATGCACGAGCAGACGGACAGAACACTGTCTGACTACGTCTTGGCGGCGGTCCGGCGGTAGCCAGCACCGGACGAAATCCGACCGAATCTATCGCCAATCCTTAACCGTTTACTCCGCCATGAGTTACCCTCGAATGCCCGATATCCCCATTCCCTGTTTTTTGTTGCTTTCGGGCCCTTGGGGCATCTAAGATAGATGTGCGACCAATTAGGTCGGAATTATCAGGAGTGGCTAGCGCGTGCTGAAGCTGACCAAGAAAGCCGATTACGGTCTGATCGCCATGCGCTATTTGGCGGAGAACGCCGCGGCCTCGTGCAGCGCCAAGGACATCGCGGAGGCGCACGGCATTCCGCCCGAACTCCTGGCCAAGATCCTGCAAAAGCTGGTCAAGGCCAGGTTGCTGACTTCGCACCAAGGTACCAACGGCGGCTACCTGCTGGCGCGGGATGCGCGCACGATTTCCGCTCTCGAAGTCATCAAGGCGATCGAGGGACCGCTGTTTTTGACTTCGTGCGTGACCACGCGCGGTGAGTGCGGCCATACCAGCCGGTGCACGGTCCGCGAGCCGCTGCGTAAGGTCAGCCAGAGTATTGAAGAGGTTTTGAGCAAAATCAATATCGGCGACATGGGTGAACAGACTGCGATCATGCCGCCGGAAGAATTAGTGACGTTGAGTTGAACCAGGCAATCATGGAGATTCCGATGAGCGTTGAACAGAAGACGACAGGGCACAACGGGGTGAAACTGCCCATTTATATGGACAACCACGCCACCACGCCGGTGGACCCGCGGGTTTTGGAAGAGATGCTGCCCTACTTCACCGATAAGTTCGGGAATTCGGCCAGCCGCAACCACGTGTTCGGCTGGGTGGCCGAGGAGGCGGTAGAACAGGCGCGCGAGCGCATTGCCAAGCTGGTCGGAGCGACGACCAAGGAAATCATTTTCACCTCCGGCGCCACCGAAAGCGACAATCTGGCGATCAAAGGCGTGGCCGAGATGTACCGCGAGAAGGGCAACCACATCATCACCGCGGTCACCGAGCACAAGGCGGTGTTGGACTCCGGCAAGCGCCTGGAGAAGTATGGTTTCCGGGTCACCTACATGCCGGTAATGAAGGACGGACTGGTTGACCTTGACGACCTGAAGCGAGCCATGGACGACAAGACGATCCTGGTCACGCTGATGGCCGCCAACAATGAGATTGGCGTGCTGCAGCCGATCGCCGAAATCGGCAAGCTGTGTCACGAGCGCGGCGTGCTGTTCCACACTGACGCCACCCAGGCGGTGGGCAAGATTCCGATTGACGTGCAGAAGATGAACATTGATCTGATGTCCATCTCGGCGCACAAAATGTACGGCCCCAAGGGAGTCGGCGCGCTGTACGTGCGCCGCAAGAACCCGCGCGTGCAGGTATCGCCCATCATTGATGGCGGCGGCCACGAGCGCGGGATGCGCAGCGGCACGCTCAACGTTCCCGGAATCGTTGGTCTCGGCAAGGCCTGCGCCATCTGCCACGAGGAGATGCCGCAGGAGAGCAAGCGTCTCTCCGGTCTGCGCGACCGGCTCAAGGACAAGCTCATGGGCGGCTTGGACGAGGTGTACATCAACGGTTCGATGGAACACCGCCTGCCCAACAATCTCAACATCAGCTTCGCCTACGTGGAAGGCGAGTCGCTGCTGATGGGCATCAACGACATCGCGGTTTCCAGCGGTTCGGCATGCACCTCGGCGACGCTGGAGCCATCGTATGTATTGAAGGCCCTCGGGACGGGCGACGACCTGGCCCACAGCTCCATCCGGTTCGGCCTCGGCCGCTTCAACACCGAGGCTGAGGTGGACTACGTGGCGGATCGCCTCATCGAAGTCGTGCAGCGGTTGCGTGAGCTCTCGCCGCTCTACGAGATGGCGAAGGAAGGTATCGATCTGAAATCGGTGAGCTGGGCCGCGGAAGGATAGCGCTGGTCTGTCGGTCCATCAGTCTATCGGTCGTTCGGTGACCGACTGACCGATAGACCGAGCGACCTGATCACGAGTTCTCAAAGTTTAGGAGAAGGTTAAACAATGGCATACAGCGACAAGGTACTGGACCACTACACCAACCCGCGCAATGTTGGCTCGATGGACAAGAGCAGCCAGACGGTGGGCACGGGCTTGGTCGGCGCGCCCGAGTGCGGCGACGTCATGAAGCTGCAAATCCAGGTCAACCCCGAGACCAAGGTCATCGAGGACGCCAAGTTCAAGACTTTCGGCTGCGGATCGGCGATCGCATCGTCTTCGCTGGCGACCGAGTGGGTGAAGGGCAAGACCGTGGACGAGGCGCTGACGATCAAGAACACGGACATCGTCCGTGAGCTTTCGTTGCCGCCGGTGAAGATTCACTGCTCGGTGCTGGCTGAGGACGCCATTCGCGCCGCTATCGGCGACTGGAAGAAAAAGAACGGCGTGGCGGGCCACTCAGAAACGCACGCGCCCATGGCCAAGGCGGGAGACTGGGGACGTCGATGGTCGTTGGTCGATGGCCACGCAGGCGAACGACTAACGACTAGTGACCTCGGACGGCAGTATTATGGCAACTATGACCGACAAGCCGGCAGAGCAGGCGGCCGCGAAAACGGTGTCGCCGAACGGCGCAGGGCAGCAACCCGTGCCAGCGGAGATGCCTGCGTCGGCGGCGCCGGCGCGCGGCATCCAGGTTACCGAGCGCGCATTGGGGAAGATCAAGGCGGCAATGGCAAAGGAAGGCATCTCGCCCGAGCAGGGCGGCCTGCGCCTGGGCGTGCAGGGCGGCGGCTGCTCCGGCCTGACCTACAACATCCGCTTCGACACGCAGCCGCGCGAGCGCGACCGCATCTTCCAGTTCGGCGATGTGCGCGTCTTCGTGGATCCCAAGTCGTTCATCTATCTGCACGGCATGACCCTGGACTACCAGGAAACGCTGATGCAGCAGAGCTTCGTGTTCGTGAACCCGAACGCGAGCAAGTCCTGCGGCTGCGGCACGTCGTTCAGCTAACAGCAGCCATTAGCCATTAGCGATTAGCAATTAGCTGCGGCACGGCACAGATGGCTAATTGCTAATCGCTAATTGCTGATAGCCGGTTTATGAGCACCACGAACAAACCCGAATCCGCACTGCAGATGTTCGACGAAGGCACGGTCACGCACTCCTGCTGGTCGTGCGGCGACATGCGCGCGGCGCACTTCTGCGAATCCTGCGGCAAGCTGCAACCTGCCGTACCCGCGGATTACTTCACATTTTTCGGCTTGCCGCGGAAGCTGAATCTTGATGTGGCGGCGCTGGAGCGCGATTTTTACAAGCTCAGCCGCCAGTTGCATCCCGACCTCTACGCGCGCGCCTCGGGACAGGAACAGAGCTGGAGCCTGGAAAAGAGTTCGCAGCTTAACGACGCCTATCGCACCCTGCGCGACCCCATCACGCGCACCCAGTACTTGCTGAAGCTGCAAGGCGTGCGGTTGGAAGAGCAGTCGAAGGCGGCGACCGACAAGGCCCGGCAGACCGGCGAAGAGAAGAAGCAGGTGATCCCACCGGAGCTGCTGGAAGAAGTTTTCGAATTGAACATGCAGCTCGAAGAAGCCCGCATGAACAAGAAGATGGGCGAGCGCGATCCCGAGTTGCTGCGCGAGGTGGAAGGCACGCGCGACGACCTCCAGGCCAAACACGATGCGCTCATGGACGAGCTGCACGGCTACTGGAACGAGTGGGACGCGCTGCCGGAGGACGCCGATGAGGGGCAGCGCAAGGCGGTGCGCGACAAGATGGTCGGGCTGCTGAATCGGCGCAGCTATATCCGGAATCTGGTGCGCGACGTGAATGAGGTCTTAGAAGTTTGAGCCGCAGATAAACGCTGAATAACGCAGATCGGAAAAATCATCTGCGTTCATCTGCGTTCATCAGCGGCTGGTTTGGATTGCATGGCTGAAGAGAGAGTCGTCGGAATCGATCTCGGAACCACGAACTCGCTGGTGGCCTTTCTGGGGCCCGACGGCAATCCCCAGGTCATCCCTGGCGAGGACGGGTCGAATCTCGTCCCTTCTCTGGTGGCGCTCGACCCCAAGGGCCAGATTATTGTCGGCAATGCCGCACGCAAGTACCTCATCGAGACCCCGGAGCGCGCGGTGTATTCCATCAAAAGGCTCATGGGCCGCGGGGTGGAGGACATCCAGGAAGAGTTGAAGCTCTTTCCTTTCCGCGTCGCCGAGGACCTGCAGCCCGGCGAAGTGTTGCGCATCAAGCTGGCGGATAAGGATTACACACCGCCGGAAATCTCCGCCTTCATCCTGCGCCAGCTCAAGCGCAACGCCGAGCGCTATTTCGGCGCGCCGGTGAAGAAGGCGGTCATCACCGTCCCAGCGTACTTCAACGACGCGCAGCGCCAGGCGACCAAGGACGCCGGCCGCATTGCCGGCCTGGAAGTTCTGCGCCTGGTGAACGAGCCGACCGCCGCCGCGCTGGCCTACGGGCTCGACAAGCAGCACAACGGTGTGGTCGCAGTGTACGACCTCGGCGGCGGCACATTCGATATTTCAATACTCCGTTTGCACGACGGGATTTTCGAAGTCATCTCGACCGCCGGCGACACGCACCTCGGCGGCGACGACATCGACAATCTGCTGATCACCATCGCGCTCGACGACATCCGCGGCGACATGGGTTTGGACTATCGGCGCAACGCCGAAGTCGTTCAGGCGGTGCGCAAGGCGGTGATTGACGCCAAGATCGCGCTGTCGTCCAACGACAAAACGACGATTGAGGTTGACCTCCCCGAGGGCAAGACGTATCAGCGCGAGATTACGCGCGAGCAATTCGAGGCGCTGATGGAACCGGTTCTGCAGCGCACCGTCGGCCCGGTCAAGCAGGCGATGAAGGACGCCGGGCTCGCGCCGCAGCAGATCGACGAGGTCGCGCTGGTGGGCGGTTCGACGCGCATTCCGCGCGTGCGCACCATCGTCAAAGAGCTGTTCCGAGCGCGAGCCGCATTCGGAACTGAACCCGGACGAGGTAGTCGCGCTCGGCGCCGCCGTGCAAGCCAACATTCTCGGTGGCGGCTCGGAAGCCACCAAGGACATGCTGCTGCTTGACGTCACGCCGCTGTCGCTGGGCATCGAGGCGCTGGGCGGCGTGGTGGCGAAGATCATCCATCGCAATTCGACCATTCCGGCCTCTGCCACCGAGCACTTCACCACCGGCGTGGAGGGGCAGACCAACGTCGCCATCCACGTCTTGCAGGGCGAGCGCGAACTGGCGAAGGACAACCGCTCGCTGGCTCGTTTCGACCTGAAGGGCATTCCGCCCATGCCGGCGGGCCTGCCGCGCATCGAGGTGCGGTTCCTGATTGACGCCAACGGCATCCTGCACGTCTCCGCGCGCGAGCAGCGCAGCGGCAAGGAAGCGGAAATTTCCGTGCAGCCCAGCTATGGCCTGACCGACGACCAGGTCGAGAACATGATCCTGGAGTCGTTCGACTACGCGGAGGAAGATTTCCGCCAGCGCCAGGTGATCGAGGCGCGCAACGAGGCCAACACCATCCTGACCGCGCTGGAGAAGGGCAAGACCAGCCCGGCGTGGAACCAGCTCACGTCGGATGAGCGCAAGCAGATCGCCAAGCAGGAGAAGGCGCTGCGCGCGGTCATGGACCAGGACGACCACCACGCCATGCGCTCCGCCATTGACGCGCTGAACCAGGGCACCATGCGTCTGGCAGAACTGATGATGGATTCGGCGGTTTCGTCGGCGCTGAAGGGCAAGACCATGGACGAAGCGGACGTGGGCGAAGGGCCGGAGTCGCCGCATCCCATCGCGCCCGCGGAAATCAAGAGCGGAGACTGATATTGAGGATTTATGGCTGAAGAGAACACACAAGGAACTGGAGCGGCAACCGTGGACGCACCGGGCGCGAACACCGTCAAGGTGACGTACTTGCCGGAAGGCAAGACGGTGGAATTCGAGTTGGGCAAGATGCCCTACAAGGACCACGGCAAGCCGGAATCGCTGCTCGACGTGGCGCTGAACCACCACGTGTTTCTCGACCACGCCTGCGGCGGCAACTGCGCCTGCACCACCTGCCACGTGCAGGTGATCAAGGGCGCCGATCTGCTCAGCGAGATGGACGACGACGAGGCCGACCGCCTCGACATGGCCGCCGACCTGCAACTCAACTCCCGCCTGGGCTGCCAGTGTGTCGTCACCAAGCCCGGCGAGATCGTGGTCAACGTGCCGGAGTGGAACCGCAACTACGTCTCCGAGGGCGGAGAACACTGAGGAATTTTGTAATTTGGTGATTTAGTAATTTAGTGATTTGTCAGGCTCTGATTGAGTGCGAACAGCATCTTTCCACTGCGGGGTTTTTCAAATTACCAAATTACAAATTTACGAAATTACCAAATGGAGCGCTATGCCCACTGATCTTCACTGGGACGACACCGAAGACATCGGCCTGCTGCTGGCCGATACCTACCCCGACATCAACCCGCTGGAAGTGCGCTTCACCGACCTCCACCGCATGATTACCGAGCTGCCCACTTTTGTGGACGACCCGAAGAAGTCCAGCGAGGGCAAGCTCGAAGCCATCCAAATGGCCTGGAACGAGGAGTACGAAGACCGCCACGCCGCTTGATCGTCAGCCAAATCGAAGACGCCCACAGTCAGAACTGTCGACCGCGTTGGAAATTGTGCTTCGCTAAGGCGTAAGAAAAAGGCACGTACGTCGGCAGTTTGCTGATTCCCGAAGGCACTCCGAGCCGAGGGTTCTTGCTTGCTCCCCCTATGATCGAGGTAGCTGCTCTTCAAGTACTCATGTTCCGTCGGGAACAGCACATATCCATTACGGTCCGCGAGCGCCCCCGGAAATTTTTCTAGCGGCATAAAGAATTGCCCCGCCCAGTGGTAGCGCACCTGGGCGGCTGGGATGAAATAAGGTCGTCTAGCGACTTTTCGGCCGCGGAGAATAGGTCAGAGATACTCAAGTCACACCTTCCAGCGCCACCGCTCATGGCGCTATGTCATGTTATTGCGACATTATGCCAATTAGCCATCAAATTGTCAAGACATTTATTCATTTCACCAAAGATGTAGCAGGGACCTACGCCGCAGCTGGTTTGTATTCAAATGCTTGCCTCTAAGGAAATACCGGTGCAACCCAGCCCACCCAACCCGAACCTCACTATTCAAAGCAGGACAACCATCCTGAGCAGAGGTGAACTATGCTGTGGTTGCTATTTGCGATTCTGGTGATTGCTTGGATCGTGCAAGAAAGAACGCCCACAGTCAGAACTGTGGGCGTCTTCAATTTTGCCGTGTCAACTTTCAGCCGCTTCGTTCTTCCTGACGACTGAAGACTTCCGACCGAAGACCCTATTTTGTCGCCGGCGCCGCCGGCGCAGGCGCGGGCGGCTGCGTCTCCACGCTGGCCTCGCGCAGGAACTTGGCGGCTTCCTCCGGTGGTGTCGGATTGATGTAAAACCCCGTGCCCCACTCAAATCCCGCCGTCTTGGTCAGCTTGGGCATGAATTCGATATGCCAGTGATAGTGCTCGTTGAACGGGTCCTGCACCGGCGAGGTATGGATCACCAGGTTGTACGCCGGATTGTCCAGAACGTTGTGCGCCTTGGCGAGCAGGCTCTTGAGCGCCCGCGCCAGGTGTTCAAACATGGCTGACGATGAATTCTCAAACGCCGACTCATGCCGCTTGGGCAGGATCCAGGTCTCAAACGGAAACCGCGGCGCGTAGGGCGCCAGCGTGACGAACTGCTCGTTCTCGCCCACGATGCGGATGCCGTTCTCCAGTTCCTGGCGGATGACGTCGCAGAACACGCACCGTTCCTTGTAGATGTAGTACTGCTTGGCGCCTTCCAGTTCTTCGACCACCTGCTTGGGAAGAATCGGCAGCGCGATCAACTGCGAGTGCGGGTGCTCCAGCGACGCGCCGGCCGCCTCGCCGTGGTTCTTGAAGATCAGGATGTACTTGAACCGCTTGTCCTGCTTGAGGTCGAGGATACGGTCGCGGAACGCCCACAGCGAGTCCTCGACCCGCCGGTCCTTCATCGTGGCCAAACTGGCCGCGTGGTCCGGCGTCTCGATAATCACCTCATGCGCGCCGATACCGTTCATGCGGTCGAACATTCCCTCGGCGCGGCGGTTAAGGTTCCCCTCGATGCCCAGTGCCGGAAACTTGTTCGGCACCACGCGCACGGTCCATCCCGGCGAGTCCTTCGCCGGCGTAGGGCCGCCGTTCGGGTTCGGACGGTAGGCCAATATCTCCGGCGGCGTCTTGCTTTCGTTGCCGTAGCAGAACGGGCAAAATCCGCCCTTGAGCTTGTTCTGCTCCCGGGCGAAGTCAGTGGGACGCTTGGCGCGGTCGGTGGAAATGATGACCCAGCGGCCCACAATGGGATCTTTTCTTAATTCTGGCAATGAGGACTCTCCCCCAGTACTGCGCTACCTACAATATTACGGCATTGGGAAGGCATTTTTGAATAGGGTGATGTCCGGAGAGTTATCCCCGGCGTCGTAGTACACGGTCAGCACGTCGAAACGCAGCGCTGGCTCGCCCGGTACGCGGCGGCGAAAATCGCGCGCCACTGCACCAAGATCGCTGCGTTTTTCGTCGTCCACCGCCGCTTCGGCGGGCTTAACGTCGCGCGTGGTGCGGGTTTTCACCTCGATAAAGCAGAGCACGTCGCCGTCCCATCCCACCAAGTCCAACTCGCCCCGATGCCGCGGCGAACGCCAGTTGCGCGCCACCATCACATATCCAAGCCGTCGCAGATAGAAGTACGCATCGTCCTCGCCGCGTCGCCCGGTCAGCAGGTGTTGCGGCGCCCGTTGCGGATTGTCACGACCAACCGCACCGGCGACGCGATCCAGCGCGCGCGCGAGCTTTTCAACGACTCTGCCGTTCATGCCGCCGCAAGGCTAACAAATAACGCGGAACCCGTCTGTGACGGACGCACTGCCGGCGTTCCGGCGTTCCCTGAACGGGCTTTCCAAGCTGCCATTGGCCGGCGATGCAGGCTGTGCCGGTTGCAAGATTTCAGCGCCCCGTGTAATTTCGGGTGTCGGGCCGCGCCGCGAGAGGAGGCGTGCTGTCATGTCCTCGCGCCCAGGGTCAACCCTTCCGGATCTGTCTCCACTCAAAATTGACGAGCGGGCTCGCGCCAGCGGCGGCCGTCGCAAATTCCTGCCCTGGTTCGCGGCAGTACTGGGTGCGGTTCTCCTGGTGTCAGCCCTTGTCATCGTGCTGCAGCGCCAGGCTCCCCTGGTGGAAGTTGCGGTCGCGCGCACGACCGGGGACAACGACCGGGTGGCGCTTCTCAATGCGAGCGGCTACGTGACGCCGCGGCGGCGCGCCACGGTTGCCGCCAAGATCACCGCGCGTGTCACCCGCATGAACGCCGAGGAAGGCATGCGGGTACAGCAGGGTCAGGTGCTGGCGCTGCTGGACGACTCCGACGCCCGCGTGCGCCTCGAACTCGGCCATCGCCGATCGCGATGCCACTTCCGCCGCGCTGCAGGATCTGGAGGTCAACCTCGCCAATGCCGACCGCGAATTGCATCGCACCCAGGCGCTGGAGACCGGAGGCGTCGCCAGCCCGCAGGCGCTCGATCTGGCCCGCACGACAGCCGACAGCTATCGTGCCCGCATCGCGCTGGCCAAGGAGCAAATCCGCGCCGCCGACGCCCGCATCAAGGTCGCTCAGCAGGACCTGGACAACTGCACCGTGCGCTCCCCCTTCGACGGCATCGTGGTCTCCAAGGATGCCCAGGTCGGAGAAATGGTGTCGCCGATCTCCGCCGGCGGCGGATTCACGCGCACCGGCATCGCCACGGTGGTTGACATGAACTCGCTGGAAATCGAGGTGGACGTCAACGAGTCCTACATTGCCCGCGTCGCTTCCGGCCAGCCGGTCGCCGCCACGCTCGACGCCTATCCCGACTGGAAAATTCCCTGTAAGGTCCGCACCGTCATTCCCACCGCCGACCGCCAGAAGGCGACGGTGAAGGTGCGCATTTCTTTTGATAAGCTCGACCCGCGCATTCTGCCCGACATGGGAGTGAAAGTTGCGTTTCTGAGTGACGAGCCCGCGGCCAAGCAGACCGCGGCCAGGCAAGTGGTCGTTCCCAAATCCGCAGTGCGCGACGAAGGCGGGCAGCAGGCGGTTTTCATCTACAAGGACGGCCGCGTGGAGCGCCGTGCCATCCGCGCGGGCGGCACGCGGGGTGAGGATCAGGTCGTACTGGCCGGCGTCTCGGACGGCGACCAGGTTGTAGTCGGCGGGGCTGAGAGATTGCACGACGGCAGCCGCGTGGGGATTAAGAAAGTAAGTTGCCAGAGCTCAGAGGCCAGTGGTCGCGAAACCTAAGACTGGCCCCTCACCACCGACCACTCGGCACTTCAGGAGAACCCAATGGTCAGGGTTGACGGTCGCGGCGACGGCACCAGCCTGGTCCGCGTGCGCGGGCTGGACAAGAAATATCAGCGCGGCAGCGAGGAAATCCACGTGCTACAGGGCCTGAACCTCGACGTGGACGCCGGCGATTTTGTCGCCTTCATGGGTCCCAGCGGCTCGGGCAAGACGACGCTGCTGAACCTGCTGGGCGGGCTCGACCTGCCCTCCGCCGGCAACATCACTGTCGCCGGTGACGAGATCACCCACATGTCGGCGGGCAAGCTGACGGCGTGGCGCGCGCGTCACGTCGGCTTCATCTTCCAGATGTACAACCTCATTCCGGTCCTGACCGCGTTTCAAAACGTCGAACTGCCGCTGCTTTTGACCAAGCTCTCTAAGGCGGAGCGCCGCAAGCACGTGGAAACCGCCCTCCAGGTGGTTGGACTTGGCGATCGCATGCACCACTTTCCGCGCCAGTTGTCGGGCGGGCAGGAGCAGCGGGTCGGCATCGCGCGCGCCATCGTCGCCGACCCCACCTTCCTGCTCTGCGATGAGCCCACCGGCGACCTCGACCGGAAGAGCGCCGATGAGATCATGGCACTTCTCGACCGGCTGGTGCGCGAGCACGGAAAAACCGTGCTGCTGGTCACGCACGACCCCGTCGCCGCCGAGCGCGCACAGGTCGTCCTGCACCTCAACAAGGGCGTGCTGGAGGAGGGCAGGAAGGCCGAGGCGGGCAAATGAAGTATCTCCACCTGCTGACGTCGAACCTGTTTCGCAAGAAGATCCGCACCACGCTGACGGTCGGCTCTTTTGCGGTCGCGCTATTCCTGTTTGGACTGCTGGCCGTAGTTCGCGGCGCTTTCAATCAGGGGTTGGAAGTCGCCGGCGCCAACCGGCTCGTCATCGTCAACAAAGTTTCGCTCATTCAGCCGCTGCCCATCTCGTACAAGGAGCGCCTGCTGCAGATCCCGGGCGTAAAAGGAGTGACGCACGCCAACTGGTTCGGCGGCGTTTATCAGGATGAGCGCAACTTCTTCCCGCAGTTCGCCATTGACACCGAAACCTATCGCGACATGTTCCCCGAGTTCGTGATGCCCGAGGAGCAATGGAAAGCCTTCGTTGGCGACCGCGAAGGCGCCGTCGTCGGCGAGGACCTGGTGAAACGATTTCACTGGAAGATCGGCGACCGCGTACCCATCAAGGGCACGATTTTCCCCGGGACATGGGAATTCAACATTCGCGGCATTTATCACGGCAGCCGCCAGGCCGACGACACCACCCAATTCTGGTTTCACTACAAGCTCCTGGAGGAACGGCAAAACCAGTACTGGCATGGGTTGGTCGGCTGGTACACCGTGCGCATTGACAATCCTGACCACGCAGTGGGGATCGCCAAGGCGATTGACGAAAGCTTCGCCAACTCGCCGTGGGAGACGAAGACGGATACGGAGAAGGCCTTTGCCGCATCGTTTGTGAAGCAGGCAGGCAATATCGAGTTCCTGATGCTCAGCATCGGAGGCGTGGTCTTCTTCACCCTCCTGCTGGTCACGGGCAACACCATGGCTATTGCCGTGCGCGACCGCGTCCGCGAACTGGCGGTGCTCAAGGCGGTTGGATACTCCGACAAATTTGTCCTCGGCATGGTGTTGGGAGAAGCGGTGCTGCTGGCATTCGTAGGCGGCGGCATCGGCATCCTGCTCGCGAAACTGCTCACCTTGCACGGCGATCCTACCCGCGGCATGCTGCCCTTCTTCTATCTGGCGCCCGGCGCGGCGGTGGCCGGCATCGCCCTCGCGCTGCTGGTCGGCATCCTCGGTGGAATTCTGCCCGCACTCTCGGCCATGCGGCTCAGAGTCGTGGACGCTTTGCGGAGGGTGTGAACCATGGCGATCCCACTGACCTACAACCTCCGCAGCTTGCGCGTGCGCTGGGCGTCCACCGTAGTCGCCGTACTCGGCATTGCGGGCACGGTTGGCGTGTTCGTCGCCATGTTGTCTTTAGCCAAGGGATTCAAGGCAACGCTGGTCTCCTCCGGCTCGCCGCGCAACGCAATTGTGAGCCGCGCCGGCTCTACCTCCGAAATGATGAGCGCAGTCTCCGTGGATCAAGTCCACATCATCGAAGATGCGCCCGGAGTGGAGCGCGGAGCGTCGGGGACGCTGGTCAGCCCGGAGGTCGTGGTGGTCGCGGGATTTCCCCTGAAGGCGACCGGGACCGATGCCAACGTTCAGGTGCGTGGCGTCTCGCCGAAAGCCTTGCAGGTCCGCGATCACGTCAAGATTGTTTCCGGGCGCATGTTCGAGCCCGGCCTCAACGAACTCATAGTCGGCCGCTACGTGGCCGGCACCTACGCCGGGCTTGAACTCGGAAACACGGTCAAGTTCGGCGGCGGGACTTGGACCGTGGTGGGCGTCTTCGACGCCGGCGGCAGCGCCTTCGACTCCGAAATCTGGTGCGACGCCAAGGTCGTGAAGGACGTATACAAGCGCCCCCCGAACAATTTCCAGTCCGTAACCGTGCGACTCACCTCGCCCGACGCTTTCACCGGTTTCAAGGACGCGCTCACCTCCGACCCGCGCCTCTCCGTCCAAGTGGACCGCGAGATCGAGTACTACGACAAGCAATCGCGTTCGATCACCAATCTCATCCTCGTGCTCGGGACCATGGTGGGCATTGTCATGGGGATCGGCGCGGTGTTTGGCGCGCTCAATACCATGTACTCGGCGGTCGCGGAGCGCACCCGGGAAATCGCCACCATGCGCGCTTTGGGATTCGGCGCGGGCAGCGTGGTCTCGTCTTTCGTGTTCGAAGCGCTCTGCATCGCCCTGGTTGGCGGCGTGCTCGGCTGCCTTGCCATCCTGCCGCTCAATGGGCTAACCACCGGCACCATGAACTGGCAAACCTTCTCGCACCTGGCGTTTGCCTTTCGGGTTACGCCCGCGCTGCTGGCGGGAGGCGTGGTGTTTGCGCTGCTGATGGGGATCGTCGGCGGTGTCCCCCCGGCCGTCCGCGCCGCCCGCGCCCGCGTCGCCGTCGCCCTGCGGGAACTCTGAGGAACTGGTCCCTGACGAATTTCCGAGGTTGGAAGCGAGGTTGCGCCGGCATCGGCTGGCGTCACGCGGCGCCCGGCAGTTGGTGGGAAGACATGTTTACACGCTCCTACTACAACTACTCAGTGTGGAGTGCCAACAGCAGAACGCTGTCACCCGTTTTGCTGCGGCTAGTCAGTTAGGGCCTCACAGTCACTTTATAGACTGTGGTTTCCCCTGCTGAAACAAGCCTGAGAGTATACCCATCGTGCGCGAGGCGTGCAGGCAACCATTCAAAGTCTCCGCCCGAGACTAGAAGGAACTCTCGGTGCCTAGACACGAAACCAACATAGTCTTCAACCTGAAGCGGAAAGTACCGCCGTAGTACAAGAAGAGCGAGATCGACCGAGTCGCTCTTTTGATCTGTGAACATAACAGCCGAGTGGGGATCCGCAATAGCGTACAGTTTGCCGTTTGAGTCAGCCGGCGTGTAGTAGGCCATCGGCAAATACCGCTTTCCGGACGAAATCACAATCGGCAGATCGGACTCGTGATGATGAGCGACGATCGCCTTCACCTCACGGGTCGCAGTCGCTCGCCGTTCGAGTATGGAACCATTTAGATCTTTCATCACGACGCGAGCTGAGGATAAAGCGTAATTCATCAGCAAAAGGATCAGCAGAAGCACTCTCCCTGCGCTAGGCACTTCGTCGATCACATACCCCAAGGCCAGAGCACCGCCAAGGACAGATGGCAGCATGTATCGTTGCGTCAGTGCGCCGTGGCTGACTTTAGCGGCGGCAACGGCAATCACAGGCAACCACAGGAGCATGAGAGTTAACGTCTGCTCCTCAATCGGTAATACTTTCACCTCTGCTTGTCGGTGACCAGACGAACCAATTCTCGCCGTTTTTGTGATACTGAAATAAAGAAATATCACGGTAATGCCAGCCGCAAAGGTCCATCCCCAAAAACCGCCAAAATTGAAGAGCCAGTTGTGCGCAAGAAAAGCTTCCTTGATGCTGGGACGCGCCCAAAAGTTCTGCCCATAATACTGGCGCAGCTTCAGTAATAGACCTGCAAAAAACAACAATGGTAAAGCGCCGACAAGTAACGCCGCCCATGCGCTAACCCGGAAGCGGCGGTGGACAATCCACACTGACGTTTCGGCCAGAACAAAGGCTGGCCAAACAAGAATTGCGTAATAATGCAGAGATACCGCCGCAGCCAGGGTGATGGCTACGACAAGAGAATAGAGCCTTGAATCATCGATGCGCTGCCAGGCGAGTATTGCGCCCGAGATACAGCCGAGCACGAGAGCATACGGCCGCGCTTCGTACGCATAGGCCGCCAACGGAGTGCACAGAACAAAAGTTGCGCCCACGAGTGCTGACAGATGGTTTACCCGCCTGGATAGAATGACGTAGATACAAAAGACAGTGCCCAACAATCCCAGGATCGAAGGGAGTCGATAACCCAGGTGATCGTCCGAAACGAGTTGACGTGTCAAGCGAGCGACAAGATAGAAGACCGGGGGGTTAGTATCCGCCGCATTATCCAGAGCCTTCCAGATCTCTGACGCACTCGGCAAACGGCACAGAATAACCGTGCAGATCTCGTCGTACCAGAAAGGCTTCGCAACGGCGAGAAGCACCGAGCAGAGGCCGACTGCCAGCAGAATCAGCAGAAGGACCGCGAGGCTTCTTCGGGCCCCGAATTCCGTGCTGGTAGCCAAGCGTGGCAGGTTTGTTCTCATCTCACCCTCTCTCCCGTCGCCAGATCCCCACGATCGACTTTCCGACTGAGTTGAAAAGGCATCTGTCGAGGACTCGCGAGACCGGGACGACCCATCCGTCCCAAATACGAAGCTGCGCTTTGGTCGGCATGGATTGACGCAGAAGTAATAAGTTCGCGATGGAGAGCACAAGACCAGCAGAATCAAGATAAATCAGTTGCTCCAGGCGCAGGCTTGGCGGAGAAATGCTTCGCAGCATCGGGCGGTTGTACCGCCGGAAATGTCCAATAGCGGCATCGAAAGGAGAAAAAAGGCGCTGGTGCGCGGGCGATAGGACGATGAGGTGACCGCCAGGCCGAAGGTGCGATACCGCTTGATTCAGCTCTTCACGGTCGTTGTCGATGTGCTCCAAGACGTCAATGTAGAGGATCGTATCGAATTGCTGGTCGGTCAGCGATTCTAGTGTTCCGCAGACGGTTTCGTACGCACGCCGTGGTTCCGTTTCTCCTAAATTCTTGACTAACTGGCCGATGAGTTCAGGGTCGGGCTCCAGGCATACCCACCGTCCTGGGCCGCCGGGATCGAGAAATCGGGTGTTCGATCCAATTCCGGCGCCCACTTCGAGGATGTCGCCCACGAGAAACGGTCGTATCTGCCGGGACCAGTATGCCTTCCAGTTCCACACGGTCGCGAACAGGTCCAATTCGGAGCCAACATACTTGAATTCACTCATGAGAATAGATGTCCACGGCCTCTTCCACAAACAATGAGTAATCCCGGAGAGGAACAAAGCCCAGGTTCGTCCTGTTGGAAAGCACAAAGAATGTAAAGCTCGTCGCAATCGTGATCAACTGAATCACGATAATGGCGAGGGTGCCGGTTGCATAGGTAGCCCACCCAGGTATGGCCCGGTTGGTGAAGAACCGGATCATGGCGACGAGAACCATCCCCAAGCCGGCCAGGAGGGAACCGGCTAAAGAACCGATCAGAAGACGCACGCCGACAATGTCTCCGAACACCGAGATGGCGCTGAGACCGTGGGAAACCAAAGCGACGAAGTTCATCCTGGAAGTTCCGGCGATCCGGGTTCCCCTGGGAATCGGGATCATCGTAAAGGGAAGTTTGCTTCGAAATACGGCGGCAGCGTAATGATTCCACAGTTCGCTCATCACGACGAGCGTATTCAGGTACGGGGAGGGCAGAATACTGAAGTTTCCTACCCGTACACTGATGCCCGTCAGGCATCGATGCAGGAATTTGTAGAGATGATAAAAAGATCGAAACACAAGAGATTCCGAACGGCGGCTCCGTTCCGCAAAAATTGCCTTTGCGCCATGCGTGTCGGAATAGGCGCGCAGGAGCTGCGCCACGCCCTCGGGCGTATCCTCTCCATCGGCATCCATCACGACCACGGCGTCGCAGCTGGTGGTTTGTTGAACGTGTACCAGCCCGATGGCGATTGCCCGTTGGTGGCCAAGATTGCGGCGCAGACGCAGAGTCCGTATGGCTCGCACAACGGAGAAGCCACTTTGAAAGTCGTTACGGTCGCATCTTTGCACCGAGCCATCATCGACCAGGATAATCTCCATGGTGCAGGCATCGTAAGAAATGGCTTTGTCAAGCTGGCGGATCAGTTCCGCGGCGGAGGGCCAGTCGTCCCGGAGCGGCATTAGCACTATGAGGCACAACGGTGGATGTTGAGTCATGGCATACGTTCCAGGCCTGGTTGAGAAACGCGGTGTCCAGCCATTGAATCAGCCTAGCGCAGTTAGGTCAAATCGCAATGCGCTCGACTTCATCGAGCGAAATCTCGTCCTGGCGTCGGTCGTAAAGCTCGCTCGTCCGCGGCGACTCATGGTTTGCGATGTGCTGCGCGGCTTCAAGCGTGCCGTTGTTCTTCAGGTCAGGAACGGATGGGCAACGGTGGGATTGAGGAACCGGGGCTAAAAAACAACAAGTGCCGGAGGGCGGGGATGATCGGCCTATGAAAGGGAACACTATAAAAACCCCACCCGGTCCGGCAAACCTGATAACAGTGTCAGCCCATGGGAGCCAATCACCGTGTGATGTGGATCACAATCAAGCGTGATGAGTGTTCAAGTTGGGAAATCGGCCGGAACACGGAAGGAGCCGGGGGAATCCCCAGAGCGGAAAAAAGCTCCGTCCCGGCCCAAGTAGTGCAGTCGCGGGCGCTGGTTGCGCATCTTATACGGAAGGACTGTGCTCTTACGCGCAGGCGAACCCACATCTATGCCAAAGTCAAACCGATCCTCAGCGGCCCTCGTCGTAATTCTCATTGCGTCCGGATTGCTGGGCGTGGTTTTCGGACAGCGTGTACAAACGGCGCAGAACGAGGAAGCCGACGTGCAGCAAAACCTGCGCCAGTTCACGCAGGTGTACGACGTCGTGGAACAGAATTACGCCGAGCCGGTCAAGCCCGACAAGGCAATCTATGACGGGGCGATCCCGGGCATGCTGCGCTCGCTGGACCCGCATTCGACGTTCTTCGACCCGAAGGCGTTCGCGCAGCTCAATGAAGAGCAACGGGGCAACTACTTCGGCGTTGGCATGGAGATCGGGCCGCGCGGCAACAGGATCGTGGTGATCTCACCGTTCGTTGGCGCACCGGCGTACAAAGCAGGAATTCGCGCCGGTGACGTCATCATGTCGGTGGACGGGAAGTCCACCGACAACATGACCACGGGCGAAGTCGCCGACCTGGTGAAGGGTCCGCGGGGATCGCAGGTGCACATCAGCATCCTGCGCGAAGGCGCGCAGAAGCCGCTGGAGTTCACGGTGACGCGCGACGAAATTCCACGGCACAGCGTGGACGTGCATTTCCTCGTCCGGCCGGGGATCGGTTATCTGCACATCAGTTCCTTCATCGAAACCACCGATCACGAACTCGACATGGCGCTGGCGGAGTTCGGGAACCTGAATGGGTTGATTCTCGACCTGCGACAGGACCCGGGCGGGTTGCTGAAGGAAGCGGTAGCGGTGGCGGACAAGTTTCTGCCCAAGGGCGCAGTCGTCGTGTCGCAGCGCGGGCGGTCGTCGCCGGAAATCGTGTATCGCGCCAAGACCGGCAACGGCGGCAAGGACTACCCAATTATCGTACTGGTCGACCGCGGCACGGCCTCGGCGGCGGAAATCGTGTCGGGTGCGATCCAGGACCACGACCGCGGGCTGGTGCTGGGTGAAAACACATTCGGCAAGGGACTGGTGCAAACGGTGTACCCGCTGTCCGACCACACCGGTCTGGCGCTGACCACGGCGAGGTACTACACACCGAGCGGCCGGCTGATCCAACGGAAATACACCGGCATGTCGCTCTACGACTACTACTACGGCGCGGGCAGCCAGGACAGCACCGCCGGGCGCGAGGCCAAGTCCACCGATAGCGGGCGCACCGTGTACGGGGGCGATGGCATCACGCCGGACGTGAAGTTCGCCACGCCGAAGCCGAACCGCTTCCAGGCCGAGATGCAGATCCACTATGTGTTCTTCGATTTCGCCAAGCGGTACCTGAGCAGCCATCCGGTCTCGCGCAGCTTCACCGTCGATGATCAGGTGCTGCAGCAGTTCCGGGAATTCCTCAACGCCAATAAAGTGCCGTGGACCGAGGCCGACCTGCAGCCGAACCTGGATTGGGTGAAGTCGAACATCAAGGGCGAGTTGTTTACCGAGGCATTTGGCGTCGACGCCGGCCTGCAAGCCAGGGCGGAGGCGGACCCCGAAGTGGCCAAGGCACTCGAGCTTTTACCGCAGGCAAAACAACTGACCGAGAACGCGCGGCGGGTCATCGCCGCCCGATCGACCGGCGGCCCCGCAGGCAAACAATAACTTCCGGAAAAGAATATATGCCGGGGTGTTCCGCGCAGATGCGGCAACTTGCGCGATGTTCGCATTGCCATGCGCAAAAATACAGGCGGCCACGAAGGCCGCCTGTTTCGGGGAGTGCCGGGCTTGACCGGCAAAGTTAGCTCGAGGATTTCTCCGCCGGATGCAGCACGCGGAAGCTGTTGCCGCCGTTGGAGTGGACCAGCAACATGACGTCCTGGCCATCGGGAATTTTGGACAGGGCGTCCTTTACATCCGCGGCAGTCGCCGTGTCCTTGCGGTCCACCTGCATGATCACGTCGCCCCGTGTCAAGCCGGCGTTGTCGGCCGGACTGCCCGGTTCGACACGCCCCACCAGGGCACCGCGCACGTCGCGAGGGAGATCAAGCTGCTGGCGCGTGTCGGCGTTGAGATCGGTGAGACCCAGCCCCCAGCGCGCCTTGCCGTGCTCCTTGCCCGATGCGGTGAGTTCGCCGTTGCGGCTGTTCATGGCCTCGAGCGTGACCGGCATGGTCGTCGTCTTGCCGTCGCGGTCAACCTGCAAATTGACCTTCGTGCCGGGCCGCTTCTCACCGATCATGACCTGCAACTGGCCGGCGTCGTCCACTTTCTGGCCGTCCACCTCGGTGATGACGTCTCCGATCTTGAGGCCGGCCTTGGCGCCGGGCGTATCGGGCTCGACCTGCGTTATCACGGCGCCGGTGGCTCTTTCGCGGTGGAAGAACTTCGCGTTCGCCGGGGTGACGTCGCTGATGCCGATGCCCATGTACGCGTGTTCGACCTTGCCGTACTTGATCAGCGTGTCCACCGTCGGACGCGCGATCTGCGTCGGGATGGCAAAGCCCATGCCCGCAAATGCTCCCGAGGGCGAGACCAGGAAGGTGTTGATGCCGATCACCTGTCCGCGCGCGTCCACCAACGGTCCGCCGGAATTGCCCTGGTTGATGGCAGCGTCGGTCTGGATGAATTCGCCCGGCTTACGCGCGTTGTCGGAAAACGGATTCGGCCGGTTCACCGCGCTCACGATGCCGCGCGTCACCGAGAACCGGAAGCCGAGCGGGTTACCGAAGGCCAGCACCGTCTGGCCGGGACGCAGTTGCGTGGAGTCGCCCCACGGCACGCTCGCCAGGTTGGCGCCGTTGATCTTGATCACCGCGATGTCGGTGAGCGGATCGGCGCCGACCAGCTTGGCGGGCAGCACGCGGCGGTCGCTCATGGTGACGTGAATGTCCACCGCGCCGTCCACCACGTGGTTGTTGGTAACGATGTAGCCATCCGGAGAAATGATGACGCCGCTGCCAATGCCGTGCTCGATCTGCGGCTGCTGCCGGAACTGGCGGAACTGCGGACCGAAGAATTGCCCGAAGCCCGGCGGCAGGTTGGGCATCTGCGGCATCTGCTCGTCCTCATCTGCGCTGGCGAGTTGCGCAGTCGAGCGCGATGTGACCGAGACATTTACGACCGCCGGCGTGACGTGAGCGGCCAGCGTTTCCATTGCCTTGTCCAGGTTCAGGATGGGGTTAACGCTCGCCTGGTCCAAAGGCGCCGCGGCCGGGGCGGCGGCGGCGGCGTGCACGTCGGCGGGCTTGACGAATTCGTACGCGCCCACGGACGCGATTATCGCCAGCGCGAGCGCCGATGTGATCCACGGCCGCGCCGCGGTTGCTTTCCATTTACTTGCGATCCAGCTTTTCATTGATTCACCTCTTCTTTGATTTCTACAACTAATTGTTTAGTTTCTCTTGCTACAAGAAAATCCCGGGTTGTACTGCCTTGGTTAAGTTGATTTCTGGTGGGCTCCCGGCACCGTCTGCGAGGGCACGATGTGCCACACGGCGAAATGCCAGACAATCGGCATAGGTCCGAAAACCGGATCGTCCACAATGATGATCAGCACGCCGGTCGCGAGCACAGGCTGGGGCGCGACCACAGCCTTGGCGCGGATCACGCGCGCAGGACGAGCCTGCCGTTCGGCTGCATCCGCGATCACGGGCTGCTGTTGGCGGGCTACCGCGTTGGTGAACTTCGCCTCAATCACTGCGGGCCGCGCATTCCGCCGCTCAGCGATCCTGGCGGCCGGCGGTGGTGAATGATCGGGCGAGAGCAAGTGCGCTTGCATCGGCGCCGTACTTGCGAGTGTCGGCGTTCCATCCTGGAAGCTCACCAGCCTCGGCATCTGCGAGGCGATGCCGAGGCAAGCGCACGCGAACAGTCCTACCAGCGCGACGGCGGACTTGCGCACCGGAGCAGCTTGCGGCCGGTTGACATCCAGAATTTGCGCGACCCGAAGCGTGGTCTGACGGATGCGGTTCACCGCCGCCTGGGCGAGCGCGGCACTGCGCCGCAATAAACTTTTCTCGGCCAGCGAGGCCAGGCACTCGGCGTAGGCGCGCGGGCTGCTGGTTTCCGCCAGCACGGCATCGTCGCACGCCATCTCGCGCTCCAGCGAAATCCGCGTCTCCATCCACCACACGGCCGGGTGGAAGAACAGCAGTGCCCTCACGAACTTCTGGACCACGTTGGTCCAATCGTCCCAGCGTCGCAGATGGGCAAGTTCATGCAGCAATACCTGGTTCAGTTCTGCCGCTGAAAGCTGCGCCAGCAGGCCGGCGGGAATGACGATAGCGGGCCGGATGAACCCAATCGCGGTCGGCACGTGAATGGCGTCGGACGTCAGGATCTCCACGCGCCGCGTCGGACAAAGCCGCGCGACCGTCGCTTGCCAGCCGGGATCGGCCTTGTCGATGGTGCGGCAGCCCCGGCGAAGGCGCCGCAATTCAAGAAAACCTATGCCGACCCACAACAGCGCTATCGCCGTGATGACCACCCACGCAACGAACAGGTACAGCGCCCAGACCCCTGGAACGGAGATCCAAGGTTGCACTGCCGGCGTGACATTCCCGAAAAATTCTTGTGGACTGTGAAGGAGGGGCAGAATTGCAGTTGCGAGCAGCGCCGTGAACCACACCGCAAACCGCGTCGACGAATTCGGCCGCGGCAGAGCGCGCAGCAACACCCCGGCAAACACCGCCAGCGCGGCGCCGACCAACAGCGAGTCCAGCATCCGCTCCGCCGTGAGCTGTGCCGCCGCGTTCACCAGACTGGAGGAACCCATCATCGTTCCGGCGTCCCGCCTTCCAGCAGGTGACGCAGCTTTTTCAATTCCGATTCGTCAATGCCGTCGTCCTGCAAGATGTTCAACACCAGTTGTTCGTGCGAGTTCTTGAAGAACCGGTTCACCAGGTGGCGAATCTCGAAGCGCGTGGCTTCCCTTCTTCCCACCAGCGGCATGTACACGTGAGCACGCCCGTCCTTGACGTGCTTCACGTAGCCCTTGTTCTCCAGGATGCGGACGGTGGTCAGGACGGAGTTGTACGCCAGCGCCGGCTTGGCCGACAGTGCGTCGAGCACCTGCTGCACCGTGGCCGAGCCCTTCTGCCACAGCACATTCATCAACCGAAGTTCGGCTTCGGTCAGGGTTTGGGATTTCCTCGGGGGCAAAGGTCCCGTCCTCCAGCTAATCGGGTTCTATTTCATTAGACGTTTGACAGCGAAAATAGTCAACTAATCCATTAGTTGCAGAACCGTGCTTCCGAGTTGCACGATTATTTTGCAGAGGAGAGTAGTTACAGTCCCAAGTAGGCGGCGCGTACCTGCGCGTTGTTCAACAATTCGTCCGACGGCCCTTGAAGAATGACCGCGCCATTTTCGACTACGTAGCCGCGCTGAGAGACGCTGAGGCCGTCGACAACGTTCTGCTCGACAACCATGACGGTGACGCCCTTCTCCCCGATTTGCCGGATTTTCTGGAAAACGTCCTCCACCAGCTTGGGGGCGAGGCCGAGCGAGGGTTCGTCGAGCAGCAGCAGCTTCGGCTCCGACATCAGCCCGCGCGCGATGGCCAGCATCTGCTGCTCGCCGCCCGACAGAGTTCCCGCCATTTGCTTACGGCGCTCCTTCAGGATCGGGAACATCGCGTACTGCTCTTCCATCAACAGCGGGATTCTAGGCCGGGTGCGCTGGATGTATGCGCCGAGCGCGAGGTGCTCTTCCACCGTCATGTAGGGAAACAGTTGCCGGCCCTCGGGCACGTGGCTGATGCCGCGCGCCACGATTTCGTGGGCCGGTGTCCTGGAAATATCCTGCCCATCGAAGCTGACGGCGCCCTTCTTTGCGCGCAGCAGACCGCTGATGACGCGCAGGGTCGTTGTCTTTCCCGCGCCATTGGCGCCGATCAGCGTCACGATCTCGCCGCGGTTCACGGTCAAGGTGATATTGAACAGCGCCTGGAAATCACCGTACGCGGCTTCGACCTCGGTCAACTCCAGCAGCGGAGTATTTCCGTTGGCGCTCATTTCAGCAGTTCCTTGTACTTTGCACCCAGGTAGGCCTCGATCACCTCCGGCCGGTGCACCACCTCCTGGGGCTTGCCTTCCGCGATCTTGACCCCGTGGTCGAGCACGACCACGCGATCGGCAATCTTCATCACCACTTGCATGACGTGCTCAACGCCTCCAATGGCCGCGACGCCCCACTCCGGCAGGCGTTTCAGCAGGTCCGCCAGTCTCAGCGCTTCCAACGTCGGCAGTCCGGCCACGACTTCGTCCAAAAGAATCAATTTCGGTTTCGTGGCCAGCGCGCGCGCAATTTCCAGCCGCTTCATCATCGCCACTCCCATGCCGCGCGCCGGCAGGTGCATGACCTTCCCCATGCCGAGAAATTGCAGCACCTTGGCCGCCTCCTGCGCGGCCACATGCGGCGACGGTGTACGCAGGAACGCTCCCAACATCGCGTTCTCCAGCACCGTCAGGTTGCGCAACGGCTTGACGATCTGGAAGGTGCGGCCGAGACCCAGCTTCGCCGCCGTGTCGGGCGAGGAATGCGTGATGTCGCGCCCGTCAAAGATGATCTGCCCCGCATCGGCCTGATGCACGCTGGTGATCAGGTTAAAGAGCGTCGTCTTCCCGGCGCCGTTCGGCCCGACAATGAACGCGATTTCGCCGGCCTCGACCGCCATCGAGACCTCGGAGACGGCCTTCAGTCCGCCAAACCGCTTGCTCACGTTTTTGATTTCCAGCAACGCCATAGGCAAGAATCTCTGAACTTGCAACTCACTCCGACTGCGGTTGCGGCAGTGGCACGCGCTTGCTCTCCTCCGCCGGTCCGGGCGGCGGCGTGCTCGAAAACGGGGTCACGGGCCCAGGTCTGAACCAGCGCAGCTTCCGGTTCAACGTCCCCACGATGCCTTCCGGCAGGAACAGCACCACCAGCACCACCAGAATGCCGTAGATCAGCAGGTGCGCTTCCTTGAAGATGTTCTTGAACACTTCCGACGCCGTCTCCAGCACCAGCGATCCCACCACCGGACCCAGCAGCGTGCCGGCGCCGCCCAGCATCGGCAAAATCGCGATTTCGACCGACACTTCAATTCCCAGCATCTGGTCGGGCACGATGAACAGGAAGAGGCTGGCGTAGAGCGCACCGGCCAGTGCCGACACGGCCGCGCTGAGCAGCAGTGCCCACAGTTTCACCCTCGCGGTATTCACGCCGACGGACAGCGCCGTGTCCTCATCTTCGCGGATGGCCATCAGGTAATAGCCGAAGCGCGACCGCTCCACCCAGTAACTGAGCGCGAACGCGGCGATGGTCAGCACCACGCAGGCGTAATAAAACGACACCATCGTGTTGCGCGGAAACAGCGACGGCACCGCCGCGCCGACGTCACCACCGGTAACATCGGGCAGGTTCTTGGCGATCAGCCGCAGCACCTCGGCGAACGCGATGGTAGCCAGGCAGAAGTAGGGTCCGCGCAAGCCGGAACGAAACGCTGCCGATGATCACGGCGGAGAACAGCGCCAGCACCACGCCACCCACGATCGCCAGCCACGGCGACATTCCCTTGCTCAGCAGCGCCAGCCCGTAGGCGCCCACGCCGAAGTAGGCGGCGTGTCCCAGCGACAACTGTCCCGCGTAGCCGCCGACCAGGTTCCACGCCAACCCGAGGGTTGCGAACAGGAACAAGCGGAAGATAACCTGGAGAAAATAGTCGTTGTGCAGAAACAACGGGATGACGAGCGCCACCGCGAAAATCACCGCGCCGATCATCACCTGGGGGCGCTTCATACGCGCTGGCTTCCGAAAATGCCGCTGGGCTTGAACGACAGCACAAGAATAAAGATGACGAAGTCCACCACCAGCGCCCACTCATTGCCCCAGTACAGGCTAGTGAGACTCTCGACCACGCCCAGCACCAGGCCCGCGGCCGCCGCGCCCTCGATCGATCCCATGCCGCCCATCACCACCATCAGGAACGACTTCAGGTTGAACAGGTGGCCGACGTCCGGATACAGATAAAAAACGGGCAACAGTAATGCGCCGGCAATTCCCGCCGCCGCCGCTCCCAGCCCAAACGTGACCGCCTGCACGCGGTGGACGTTGATCCCCATCAGCGGCGCCGAGTACGGGTTTTGCGCGATGGCGCGGGCCGCGCGCCCGAACATGGTCCGCATGACGAACATGTACAGCCCAGCCGCCGCCAGCAGCGCAATCCCGAACGAGATCACCCACGGGGCATTGAGCGAGATCTGCGATCCCAGGCGGAAGTTTTTCCCCAGGAGCGGGAAGTTAAGCTGGTGATAATCAGCGCCGAAGATCAGCAGGACGCTGTCGACGCAAATCAGCGAAACGCCCAGCGTGAGCAGGATGATCATGAACTCGGCCTGCACCGGGACGTGCCGCACCAAGCCGGCATAGACCGCCGCTCCGATCATGAACAGGAGCACCCCGGTCGGGATGAAACCAAGGTAGGGATTGAGGTGCGCGTGCTCGAACATCACCCAGGTGGCGTACATGCCGAGCATGAGAAAAGCGCCATGGGCGAAATTCACGATGCGCATGACGCCGAAAATCAGCGCCATGCCCATCGCGATCAGAGCGTACAGTGATCCTGTCAGCAAGCCGTTCAGGACCGCCTGCAAAAAAGGATAGAACCAGTCCACCGCGTTACCCCGCCCCCAACTCGCTGTTTACAACTCGCCCGACTTCCTACGCTGGCTCCACGTCGGTGTGGGATAAATCGGCTTGGCTTCGGCCGCATCCGGAGGCCAGACCACCTTATATTGCTGGTTCTGGACTTGCGTCACCAAGGTCGGGTGCGCGTTCTGACCTGTGGCGTCGAACTTGATGGAGCCGAACGGCGTGGTCGGCATATCGGTCTTGCGGACCTCATCGCGGATCGCCGTCGGCGATGTCATGTTCTTTTTCATGGCGTCCGCCGCGACCATCAGCGCGATGTACGCCTCGAGCGCATGGAACGACGGATGCGTTTTCGTCAACTGAAAGAATTTCTCATCGAACTCTTTCGAGCCTGCCCATTTCGCCGACGGCAGCCACTGCGCCACCGAGAAGGTGTAGTTGGCGTACTTGCCCGCGCCCTTCTCCGTCGGGAAATCCGCCACCGCAAAACCGGTGCCCGCGGAGGTGTAGTACTTCGGGTTGAACCTCCCCTGCTCGGATTGCCGCATCAGCGTGGTTGCGTCCAGCAGGTAGGAGGCGAAATACACCACCTCCGGGTTCTTCGCCTTCACCCGCTGCAGCAGCGACTTGTAATCGGGCGAACTGGTCTGGTAGGCCTCCGTGTCCACGACATTCATGCCGGCCGCCGGCGCCGCCTTGTTCATGGAGTTGAAATTCGCCTGACCGAAGTTGGTGTTCTCGTAGACGATAGCCAGTGTCTTGGGATTGCCGTCATTCTTGAGGAAATCCAGCGTCGACTTGGCGTAGTCGCCCGAGCCGGCGCACAGCCGGAAGATCCACTGCGAGCCGGTTTGCATGATGTTGTCCGCCACCGCAGTGGGAATAATCAGAGGCACCTGCTTGGCGGTCACCACCGGCACGATGGCGCGCGTGCTCTCCGAGGAATACGATCCCAGGATGATGGGCACGTGGTCCTGGTCCACCAGCTTGTTGACGCCCTGCACCGCCTGGTCGGGCTTGCTCTGATCGTCGTAGAAATCCAGCTCGATCTTTTTTCCGTTGATTCCGCCCTTGGCGTTCAACTCTTCCAGCGCGATGGCGTAGCCGTTTTTGTGAGCCTGGCCGAAGGCAGCCTGGCTTCCGGTGAGCGAGGTGATGACGCCGATCTTGACGGTGTTGCCGCCGCCTTTGTTCTGGCAGCCGACGAGGACAGCGATGCTAAGCAATACGACGGTAACGAGGACAGCAGAGGTTCTGGGGCGCATGACCACTCCTCCACAAGAGATTGATCAGAACTGGGGCTGTAAGCCCTTTGATCGTGCGTGGGAGATTGTACGCTTCCGAGCCCAGAAACGGCGACAGGCGCCGGTCATGCGACCGGCGCCTGCGGTTCGTGAAAGGTTGTTGGTTGAGTTTACGGGAAGTACCACCGGAACGCGGTCAGGATTTCGTGCTGCTCGCCCAGGGGTGCGCCCAGAACAGGAGTGCCGGTGGCAACCTGGTTTCCGGTCCACACACTGCGGCGGTAGTACGAGTAGAACATTCCATACTGGATCGTACCCGCCGGCCCCTTGTAGAAGCGATACCAGAAACCGGGGGTGACTTCCAGGAGGTTGCGATTGGAAACTGCGCAAGCTTGTCCGGTTAACGGAATTTCGACTTGGCAGCCACTCTGGTTGGCGCTGATCAGCCCATAGCCAACCCCGGTGGGTAGCCCGTTGGCTCCTACGCCGGTGTAGTACGGCGAGCGCTGCTGGTACTCATCGCCCGCGTAGAGAAGGAAGTCCCACTTCGGATTCGGGTGAGTCTCGAGTCCGACCGCGCCGGAGTAGCCCATGAGCGGCTGGATAGTGCCATCCGGTCGAATAGTAGCGTCCGTAGTGTTGGGGCTATAGCGGCCAATGCCGCGGCCGCCGAGGGTAGTCACCACAAGGTCCACCTTCTTGGCCACCACGGGCATGACTGCATTGAACGAAACCCCGACGCCCGGTGTGGTGTGGTTCGTGCCGGAACTGGCAACGCCGGCATTGGCGACCAGACCGCCGACAGTCGGGGTCAGAGCGACCCGGTCACGGAAGAAGCGGCCGATGACGCCAATTTCAAAATGACCCCAGCCGGGTTCAAAGGCGACCTTGCCAATCAGGTCAGGCGCCGCGTTGACGGAGAGACCGCTCGCGAAGGTGCTGCACGGCGCAGTACCGGTTGTGGCAACACCGTTGATCGTAGGCCCTGCGACGGGGGCGTTGTTGCAGTTGGTGCCAGAGCCCAGCGAAATGGTGGGACTGCCCGACAGGCCCCAGATGGTGATGCCGGTGGGAGTCGCGCCCGCAACGGTGGTTTGCGACTCTTCTGCCGCGAACGCAAAATACAGCTTCTTTTTGTCGGCTAGGTTCCATTGCTTGTACACACGGAAGCCGCCTTGGCGGGTGTAGTGCCAGCCCACCACCAAGGACGCGCTAATGTGTGCCGGCAGCATGATGCCGCGCGGCCCCACGCCAGTGCGGTTGGCGGTGATCAAGCTCCAGGTTTGTCCGCCCGAAAAGGAGACGCCGCCGGGAGCATCCACATTGGCCCAGAGTTCACGAATACGCGGCTGGAAGCTGTTGGTCGTAACCTCGTTGGCCGTCTGCGCAGCGCCTTCAAAGTCCATCTCGTAGTAGGCCTGCACGTTCGACCGTCCGAACTTGCCTTGCGCCAGCAGCGACAGCCGGCTGTAGCGTCCGGTGAAGCGCAACTCGCTCAAATGCGCGTTGCTGCTGCCATTGAACGGAAGTGCGTTGAAGCCGCCGAAGTTATCCAGGTTCTGGTTGTTATTGCGCCAGTTGACGTTGGCTGAAATGAACCCGCCCGGGGTGATGGTGATGCCCTTGTACTTGATGGCGGCGGGACTTTCCAGCGCTTTCACTTGTTTTTCCGCAGCTTGCAGCGAAGTTGCCGTGGCCGTCGCCGTGGTCTGGACGGAGGCGACATTGGTCTTCAAGGACGCCAGCGCGTCTTCATTCTGCTTGCTGCTGCTTTGCGCCGCCTGCGCGGTGCTCTGCGCCTGTTGCGCCGCCGATTGCAGCGAGTTCACCTGCTGCTGGACCTGCTGCACGGCCGCGTCGCGGCGTGCAAGTTCGTCGCGCAGCATCTGAATCTGCTGTTGTTGCGCGCTCACCGCATCCCGCAGCGTCTTGATTTCGCTCGCGGCTGTCGGCTTCTTCGCCGTGGCAGCCGGCTTCTTCTTAGCTTTAGGTTTTGCGGTGGTCGTGGTGGTCGTGGTGGTGGTGGTTGTCGATGTCTTTGGAGTTGCCGCCGTTTGCGCCAACAACGGGGCAGAAACCATTAACAGAAGAATACTTGCCAGCCAAGATCTCATCGTCTCTCTCCCCCTCTACCTCAATGCTGCTGGGCCCGGTTTCACCGATGGCGGTTTTCGAGCTCTTGGCTCACGGCTGTCGCCTGCGACTGCTGAACAAGTGCTGAGTCACCGCCTCGGTTGTTGGAAAAAATTGGTTCTGCAAACTTTCCCGCCAGACTTAGCATGTGCTCTCTCCGTCGGTTTGCCGGAAAGATACAAGGAACCCGCGCTTTCCTGCGAACGGAACAGTTCACTCCGCAGGTGGTGCGAATTCGTCCGGTTAGAATTTCCGCAGCAATATAGGAAATAAACCGCGTAAATGCAAGTGATTAACGAATTTTTAACAATTTTGGGGTTGCGTAAGTGGTGACCCACTCCCGGCGAGGTTTACCGCTTCCGGGTCAGATTGCCGCCTCGGGGCACCCCAGGTCACCGCCACCGCGCACTCGCGCTAGTCGGGCGTATGCCCCAACACGTCGTCGTGGCCCTCAAAAATCGGCGCCAGATTCGTCATGGTGAACAGGTCTTTCAACCGCGGTGTCAGGTTGACGAGCTTGAGCGGCGACCCGCCTTTCTTGCAGGAGACGTACAAGCCCACCAGCGAACCCAGTCCAGAGCTGTCCACATAGTTGGTACTCTTCAGATCGAGAACGATGCGTTTCGTTTCCGGGATCAGCCCGCGGACGGCAGCTTGCAATTGCTCGGTGGTCGCCGATGTGATCTTGCCGCTGCAGCGAATGATGTTTTCCGTCGGAGTTTTCTGCGTTTCCAGATTGAGCTGAACGGAAGGAACTACCGGATTTGCCGCCATTTTTCCTCCTCACGTGAAGTTTGTTTGGGCCGGAAACCATTGAGGGTTGGCGCGGCCCACCTCCGCGCCAGCCACCTCCGCGCCAGCCGCCTACGCTGCTCCAACCGAACGTTTGCCCCCAACCACTTGAACCGTCGAGGCTGCCATCGCGTCAGTCTTCGCAATCGTCCTGGCCGCCACCGGTTTCAGCCACAGCAGTGCCAGCAACGCTGCGGACACGTCACAAACAATCATCGCCCAGAACACGCGCTGCCACGAACCGGTCTTGGTGAACAACCAGGCGGCACCCGGGCCGGCGAAGATGGACGCCAGTCCCTTGGCCGTGTAAACGACGCCGTAGTTCGTAGTCGCCCATTTCTTGCCGAACAGGTCCCCGGTTATCGCCGGGAACAGCGAGAAGATCTCGCCCCAGGCGAAAAAACACAACCCGGATAGCAGGATGAACCACAAGGGCTTGTGGATCAGTTGCAGCAGTGCGAACACCGCCGCCGCCTCCGCCATAAAAGCGATGAACATGGTGTTCTCGCGGCCGATGTGGTCCGAGACCCAGCCCCAGAAGGGCCGTGTCACTCCGTTCAGGATGCGGTCCACCTCGATGGCCAGCACCAGCGCCGTCATGCCGGCGAAGACCACGATTTTGTCCACGTGATAGGACTTGGCCATCGGGTTTAACTGAGCCGTAACCACCAGCCCGCCAAACGCCACCATGGTCATCATCAAGTAAATGATCCAGAACGACCCGGTGCGCAGCATCTGGGTTGGCGTCAGGTCCACCACCGAGCTGCGTACCTTGGCTCGGATGAGCGCTTCCTTTTCTTTCCAGCCAGACGGCACCCAGCCGACCGGAGGCTTGGCCAGGAACAGCGCCGCAACCAGGATCACGGTACCCTGGATGATGCCCCAAACGACGAACGTATGCTGGAAGCCGGAGGCCTTCAACATCTTGGAGATCGGCGCTATGGTGGTGGCGGTGCCGATGCCATACGCGCCGGCGGTCAGTCCGACGCATAACCCGCGGCGATCCGGGAACCACTTGAGGGCGTTGCCGATGCTGCCGCCGTAGACTACGCCCGCGCCCACTCCGCCCAGTCCATACCAGAAGTACAGGCTGCGCACGGATTCGGCGTGGCCGGACCCGATCCAGCTGAGACCAACCAGGATGCCGCCGAGGCCCAGCATCAGCCGCGGTCCGATGCGGTCAACCAGATAGCCCTCGAACGGCACCAGCCAGGTCTCGAGGGCGATAAACACAGCGAACGTCACCTGAATCGCGGTCAGGGATACGTTGAAATGGGCTTTGAGTGGAGTGGTAAACAGGGTCCAGGCATACTGCAGGTTAGCAATCGCCATCATCGCGATGATGCCGGCGATCAATTGGACCCATCGATTGGGAATGCGCGACGGGTGAATCAGTTGCACATGCGCAGTTTCGGACATAGATGCACCTCCCGACGGACTCGTCGGATGAGATATCACTCACAAAATGCCGAACTACGTGCGTCCCGCTTTCGGAGGTGCTTACTGTCCGGGTGTGAACCCCCGCCGGCTTACGCCGGCGGGTTATCAGCCGCCAAATCTTTCTCGAACGGAATCACGCCCGGGATCAGCCATTTGGTCCACATTTCATCGATCTTGCTCTGGAAATAATCCAGATCGTCGTTGGTGAAGTGCGCAAACCGACCCTGCCGCAGCAGGTAATCGCGAACCGGCTTGCGCGGTATCTTCTTGTCGGCGATCTGCTGCGTTCTCCCCGTGAGCCGCAGCTTGCCATCCTCAACTTCGTAAAGCGGCCAAATGCCGGTCTGGACGGCCAGTTCACCCAGTTCGTGCGACTGGATCGGATCGTAATCCCATCCCTTCGGACACGGATCCAGGGAGTGAATAAAGGTCGGCCCGCCGATCGTCAGCGCTTTGCGGATGCTGTTCATACCATGCAAGCCATAGGACATGCAAATGGTAGCGACGTACCGGCAGGTTGGATGGCCCACCGCCATCAGGCCCGCCATGTTCTTCTTCCAGCGGTGATGCATGATGCGCTTCACCGTTCCCGGCGTGCTGAACGTGGTGTTCGCGCCCCAGGGCGTGCTGCCGGATAGCTGGATGTCGGTGTTGGCATACGACTCATTGTCGTACAGCAGGATCAGGAGGTTGTAGTCGGGATGCGTCATGGTCGCCGAGATCGCGCCCAGGCCCATGTCGGCGCCGCCGCCATCGCCGCAGAAGGCGATGACGTTGATCGGCTCCTTCTTCATCTTGCCCTTGCGCATCTGGGCCTTCAGCCCGGCCGCCGTTCCCAGCGCCGCCGAGCCGCTGCTTCCCAGTTGCGTGTGCATCCACGGCACCACCCACGACGTGCTGTAGTACGTGGTGTTCGCCACGTACATGCAGCCCGTGCTGCCCAGCACGATGGTGCGCGGACCCGCTGCCTTTACCATCATCTTCATGACCAGCGCCGACTCGCATCCCTGGCAGGTGCGGTGCCCCGAGGTGAAAAACTCGTGCGTCGGGATTTTCTTGACTGACTTGAACGGATCCAAATGCTGCGTTGGATCAATCTGTACGATTGTCGCCATAACTCCTCACCCTTTCGTCCGATCTTGTGGGGAACGCGCCTTCGCCCGTGGGCTACTCGCGCAACCCAATCCATTGCGTCAACGGCTGCTGCTTGCCTTCCGCAGCCCGGTAGACGGAATCCGTAATTCTCTCCACGTCCGGTATGGTCACCTCGCGCCCGCCCAGGCCGCAGATGAAGTCCAGCACCGGCGGCTTCCTGCCTGCTCCCGGATACAGCGCGTTGCGCACCTCGCCGGCCAGCACGCCGCCGAGATGCGGCGAGCCGAACGAGTAATCGCGGTCGATCACGCCCACCGCCTTGAACCGGGACAGGCACTTCGCCACGCCGTCGGCATCGAATGGACGGAACCACCGCATGCGCACGAACCCGACTTTCTTGCCAGCCTTGCGCATCTGCCGGATTGCGACTTTCACCGGCGTGGACAGTGTGCCCATGCCCATCAGCACCACATCGGCATCGTCGGTCTCGTATTCGTCGAAGAACGGGTTGCCATACGACCGTCCGAAGATGCGCTCGAAGTCGGCGTACGCTTCCTTGATGACGCCGAATGTTCTCTCCATCGCGGCGTAGCCCTGGCGCCGGATCTCCATCACCCAGTCTTCGTTCGCCTGCGGGGCGACCGTGATCGGGTTGTCGGGATGCAGCAGGAGATCGGCGCGGTTATACCTGGGCAGGAATTCGTTGACCTTCTCTTGTGAGGGGATCTTCACCAGCGATTGCGAATGCGTCAGGAAGGCGCCGTCGCAACTGATGGCGCAGGGCAGGAAGATGCGCCGGTCCTCGGCCACGCGATAAGCGATCAGGGTAGTGTCCAGGGCCTCCTGGCCGCTGTCCACCCAGTTCAGCATCCAGCCCAGGTCGCGGACCGTCAGCGCGTCGTTGTGTTCCGTGCCGAAGGCGCCCGGGTCGTCGAGCGCCCGATTGCCCACCATGCACACCATGGGAATACGCAGCGCCGGCGTCACGGTCAGCGCTTCCATGGCATACATCCAGCCCACACCGCTGGAACCGCAGAAGACGCGCGCCCCCACCGCGGAGGCGTGCTTCACGATTTCAAACTGCGAGTGTTCGCCTTCGGCCACGATGTATTCGCAGTCCATCTCGCCGTTCGACACCAGCTTCGAGATGTACTGCATCACCGTGTCGTAGGGGCGGATGGGATACGCCGTGATCACATCCACGTCGGCGAGCTGACAAGCGACCGCAATCGCCTCGGCTCCGGTGATGAGCGCTGTCTTTTCCACACTCTGCTTTTCTTCTACCGCAGGGGCTATTGTCGCCATGACTTCTTCTCTCCTCGCGTCTTATCCTTCTTGGGCGATCTGCAGCATTTCGCCGACTTGTTCCTGGTATTGGCCGAGATAGCGGAAGCCATGCGACCGCTCCGGCCGGTGTTCGATCTTTTCGTTCAGCCACTTCAAGTAGCCGGTCGAATCCTTGCGCCACATTTCCCACTGGCTGCCGTTGTCCTTGAATTCGGTCTCGGCCACCATGGTCACGCACTTGTCCACCGGGCATACCGCTTCGCAAACGCCGCAACCGCAGCACGCTTCCATGTTGGCGTCGTACAAGCCTTCCGGGGTCACGTCGAAACAGGTGTCCGGGCACTGCAGCCAGCACAGCGTGCACTTGATGCAGGTCTCGAAATTCACCACCGGCCGCATGGTGCGCGTCGAGAACTTCTTGAACGTCGGGTTTCGGTCCGGGCGGATACCGCCCATCACGTGCGTGGTCGGGTCCTCGATCTGCTTGCCCGCCGTAATGCACGGAATCGCGACACCCTCGCCCATTTCATGCCACTTCGGCAGCTCGAACTTGTAGGGCGTCTCCGGATTGCCCTGCCCCGGCTTGACCGCTACCTTGGTCACGCGGTTGTACGACTTCTCCGCCGACGTCACCTTCACCGGGTCTTTCCACTCGCTTTGAATCGTCTGCTTGATCGCGTTCAGGCTGAATACTTCCGGCAGCACCTTGGCGATCGCGCCCATAATGCGCACATCGCTGTGGTCGTCTTTGAACACCCACAGTCCGGAAAAACTCCTGGTGCCTTTCACGATCGCCAGGTTGTACGGCGTCTCCTTGCTGTGGGCCATGCCGATCAGCGTCTCCGGCGGCTCCATGGACACCACGATCAGCGTGCCGCCTGGCTTGGTCAGCTTGTTGATCGGCTGGAGTCCATACCATGCCCAGGACTCGACGCCCTTGCACAGCGTGTCATCCACGCAGATGGTGACATCCACTTCCTTGGGTTCGTATTTCGCCATGCCTTCCTGGAGCGTCTGCTCGTCGGTGGCAACGATGGCGAAGTTTTTGGCCGGAATGCCGTTGCGCTCCGGGCTGTCGCCGTACCGGCCGAAGCTGATCCCCGGCTTCCCGTCCAGGTGCGCCGCCAGCACGATGGCACGGCTGATGTTGTTGGCCAGTTTTTTCTGGAATATGCCTCGATAGACGATCTCTACCGCGAACAACCTGCCCATCACGTCCTCCGCTATGTCAAAACTTCGTGAGTACGATCTTCTCCACTGACTCGATGTGCCGGCACATGGCAGCTTCCGCGCCGGCCGGGTCCTGGCGCCTGATCGCGTCCAGGATGTCCCGGTGGCCGGCCATGGAACGCTCCGGCCTTCCTTCCACCTGCAGCGACCGCTCACGCGTGTCGCGCAGCAAGTCCATCAGCACGTCCAGCACCTTCAGCACCACGCTGTTGTCGGCTGCCAGCGCAATCGCGTAGTGAAAATCGTTGTCCTCTTCAATCGCAAGTTCGCCGCCCCGCATCTTCTCTTCCTGGCGCCGCAGGATGTTGTCCATCTCCGCGACTTCGTCCGAGGTTGCGTGCACCGCCGCCCGAGCCGCCAACGGTGGCTCGATCATCTTGCGTACCTCCAGCAGTTCGCCCACCAGCTTGCGTTTTTGCACGAGCACTTGCGTGAGTGGATTGACCACGGCATCGGCGGAGTGTTCGCGCACCACGGTGCCCAACCCCTGCCGCGCTTCCACCAGGCCCGACATTTCCAGCGTGCGGATCGCGTCGCGGATCGAACTGCGGCTCACGCCGAACATGTCGGCCAGTTGCCGCTCCGGCGGAAGCATGTCACCAGGCTTCATCTTCTCTGTGATCATCTTTTCGATCTGGCGCGCGATCTCTTCGTAGATCCGGTTGCGCCGGACCGTTTCGAACTCGGGTTTGAAAGCCGGGTTCATGACTTCCATAGGGCGAAAATTACCGTTTCGGGAATTGGTCTGATGACCGGACCAATTTAACTCCCTTGTGGATAAACATGTCAACAGCTCGACAACAAAAAAATAACCTTAGTATTTTCAAGGGATTGCTAGAATTAGTAAGAGTTTTCCACAGCAGTGGATTATTAGACAAGCGTTGCTTCGGGTCACGCCGAAGGCGCTAAATCTTTCGGCCGGCGGCGCCGCTTCCCGTAAGCGAGCTCAGCCATCTCGCGCTGCTCGCGCGTGCTGCCGCAGCTTGTCCAAGTTCGCCGCCGGCGCACATTGTTTATTAGCAGCGAGAGGAATTTGGAACACCTTGCTGCTCGCGATCAAGTTCGACGCCTTCGGGTTTCACCACTCGGTACTCGCCCCTCAAAATTCAAAACTCGAAACTCGTATCACGAGATATTTTGTGTCGCCAGCTTGCGCCGACAATCAAAGCGGGATAGAGTACGCGACCAAATTTCTCCGGGTGATTCGGCCCAACATCTTTCCTTGATTTTCCATTCAGGAGGCGACACATGAAGTGGGGCGCTGCAAGTACATCCGCGCTTGCTCTGATGGTCGCTGCCAGCCTCTGTTCCGGCGCGCAGCAGACTTCGAAAACGAAAACCACGAAGAAGAGTTCCATGCCCGCGGGAAAGCACTACACCTTGCCCGCGACCAAGGAGAACGTGCAGTGGGGCTGGTTCGACGTCAACGAGAAGCCGCGCCTCACGGTCAATTCCGGCGACACGGTCTCGGTCGAGACCTGGTACCACGCGCTCGACGCCATCAAGCCGGCGCCGACCGATCACACCATCGCCGGCCCGCAGATGGACGAACTGGGACGTCTGCGCAAAGCCAATCCCGGCGGTGGTCCGCACTCCATCACCGGCCCGATTTACGTTGAGGACGCCGAACCCGGCGACACGCTCGAAATCCGGATCCTGAAAATCGTCCCCAAGGAATACGGGCAGAACTTCAATCTTCCCGGCAAAGAGTTCCCCACCGGCTTGCTGCCCAAGGAATTTCCCGAAGGCTTCGTTCGTTACTACCAGTTCGACCTGAAGAAGATGCAAACGGAATTCAAGCCGGGCATCGTCGTCGACCTCAAGCCGTTCCCTGGGGTGATTGCCGTGGCGCCCGATCCGGACGAACCCAAGGAAAAGGCCGGTCCGCCGATCAAGGATGCCAAGGGACGCACCAGCACGCTGCGTCCGTGGAAGAACGGATCGAACATGGACCTGAACGAACTGCAAGCCGGCTCGACCTTGTATCTGCCGGTGTTCGTGAAGGGCGCGCTGATCTGGACCGGGGACGCGCACTGCCGCCAGGGCAACGGCGAGATGAACCTGGAAGCGATTGAGTGCGCCTACAAGGAAATCGAGATCGAGCCCATCGTGCACAAGGGCATGAAGACCGACTGGCCGTGGGCGGAGACGCCGACGCACTGGATCTTCCTCGGCTTCGACGAGGACCTTACCGAAGCCACCAAGATCGCCGTGCGCAACACCATCGACTGGCTCTCCACGCAGAAGATCGTGCCCATGGACCGCTACGAGGCGTACGCGCTCACGTCGATCGCCGTGGACTGCGACATCACCCAGATGGTGGACATCCGCAAAGGCGTCCACTGCATGGTTCCGAAATCGATTTTCGTAAAGAAATAAACGGGAAAAACGCAACCGCGGATTCACGCGGATTTTCGCTGATCAATTTCCGATCCGCGTTAATCCGCGTCAATCCGCGGTTAGTTTTGTTTAGGCCAACTCGAATTTCAACTCGCCCAACTTTTCCAGGCTGCACGCGATCTTGTCTCCCGGCTTCAGCCAAACCTGCTTGTCCTTCGGCATTTCGTCGCCATCGCTCTCTCCCTTCAGCACAATTCATTAACGTTGAGGCGGAAATTTTCAGGATACGCCGCAACATGGCGGCTCCTCGCGCGGGAATTTTAGAGCGGCCCGTTGTGGAGGCGTTGAGCTTCGCAGGCCGGCGAATGGAAGCCAAGGCCAGCGCTGCCTCACCGCGATGAGCGTCAAGCTCGTGGCGGGAATATCCCCTGCAAGGCAATGATGAAGGTCAAACAGAGATAAGGCATCATGTTGTTATGGGGCTGGTTGCCACCGGTCACTGATGCCGCAAGAGGGTTCATCTGCACATTACTTCCGGAAGACGCTGCGTAGATCGACGGCCGGCCAAAAGGAGCGGAAGCCCAGGCATTACCTGCGGGACTCGACTGCCCCGCGCTGCCGGAGCTGCCCTCCACCGTGTGATTGTGCGCCGGCATCTCGGTTTCGATCAGGGCGACGTTCTGTTCACCGCCAATTTCGCCGAGGTCGCGCAGAGACAAGCCGGGGCCCTGGCCTTGTTGCATAGGAGTGGAGCCTTGCAGGTTGGGGAGGGCAAAATTTGACTTGCCGTCGCCACCGTAGGTCGTACCCAGCAGGGAGAACAGCGCCGTGTTCTGCGAAATGGGCATGAGCTGGCCGTTGCAAAGCGCCCAGCCGGTGGGAGCGAAATTGCCGGCAAAGATGCGGATTTCCGCCACAAACTGGTTCGACATTTCGCCTCCTCAATTCTGCGAGGGAAAAATACCCTGCAGGGCAATCACAAAGTTCAGCACCAGGTATGGACTCATGTTGTCGTGCGGCTGACTCCCCCCAATCGGCAGCACCGTGGCCGGATTCATCGCAGTATCTGCCGAAGCGCTGAACGGTTGCGCGGGGCTGGCGGTCCACAACTTCCCGGCCGGCGTCCGGGATGTGGGAGCTGCGTTGGAACCTGCCGGGACGTGGGTGTGGGCCGGCATCTCGGAGATGTTCAGGGTATGCGCCGTCTCGCCGCCCGATTGGCCGAGAAAGATACCGCTGCCGGCGTGCACCGGCACGCGCCCCTGCAGGTTCGGCAGCGCGAAGGTCGTGCGCCCGTCACCGCCGTAGGTGGTCCCGAGGATCGAAAACAGGGCTTGGTTCAAGTTGATGGGCATGAGCGCGCCATTGCAAAAGGCCCAGCCCCTCGGCGCAAAGTTCCACGAGATGATTTTGATTTCTCCAAGATACGGTTCCGACATTCGCGCACCTCACTGCGATGGAAAGACGCCGAACAACGAGAGGATGAAGTTGACGACCAGGAACGGGACCATATTGTCGTGCGGCTGGCTGCCTCCCGCCGATCCCAACGCAGCCGCATCCATGCTCGAACTCGGAGTGTTGGCGGTGTACTGGTTCAAACTTGAGGCCGCCCACACGCTTCCTGCCGGGCTGGCCCGATTGCCAGCCGCCGACTTTGCCTGCGGAACATGAATATGGGCAGGAATCTGCTGGACCGTGAGCGTAACGGTCTCTTCGCCGCCGGCCTGCCCCAGGGTAAATCCCGGACCCGCATGGACGGGGACGCGGCTGCGCAAGTCGGGCAGGGCGAACGTACTCTGGCCATCGCCGCCGTAGGTGGTGCCGATGAGGTTGAACAGCGCGTCATTTTCAGAAATGGGTATCAAGGACCCGTCGCAGAACGACCACCCCTGCGGTGCAAAGTTCCCTGCGAACATGCGAATTTCGCCAATGAACGGACTCGACATCAGACCTCCCGCGGCCGGGCTGCAGCCGATTTCGCACGTTCACCAGAACCTTGCACACGCGCAGGTCGGGCGCGATCACGTGCTCGTGTAATACCACAAATGAGAAAGTCCACAGAAGGGGAACGCAGCTAACTTTACCGTGCTTCGCGACGAAGTCAAGACGTTATCTCGGAAGGAACTCTTGAAAACCAATCCGAGCGGGGGTACAGTGCGTGCAAACCATCACGTGCGGGGGAGGCAGCATTCATGGGGGTTTCGCGTCGGTCATTTCTGGCGGGTGCAGGCACCTTGACGGCGCTGGCGGCGGCGACGCCGCTGGCGGCAGTCGCAACCGCGGCGCCCAACATGCATCCTCTCAAGGCGGCTTCTTCAGCCACGGCGGCAGCGCAAAGTGTCTGGACGAATGTGCAGCAATACAAGGTCGTGTCGCAGTACCAGTTCACCCCGGAGCTGTTCAAACGGCTGATCGGCCAATCGTTCCAGGTCAAAGGGCCGAAGGGCTCGCTGCTGTTGCGCCTGAACGGCGTGGAAGTGTACCCGCAGGCAAAATTGGGGCGGGCGACGCGGGCATTCGCGATCCGTTTCGGTTACGTGCAGGGCAGCGCAGTTGAGCAGGGGACCTACGAAGTGCATAACCCGGCCCTGGGAGACTTCCTGTTGTTCATCGTGCCCGCCGCACTCATGCAGCGACCGAGCTACACGGCGGTGATCAACCACATCTAAGGCGACCCATCCAGGTCGCCGGCAGGCATCCACTTCATGAGAACGTGGATGGCTGGTTCGTTTTGCTCCTGTGGGCGGAACCCGCGCTTCTCGAACCACTGCAACGCAGGATTGAAAACCTCCACGTAAACCGTGAGCGCAGAGCCTTGCTGCCGCGCCTCCTGCTGCAGGCGGCGCACCACCGTGCCGCCAATGCGCCGGCCGCGAAATTCGGGCAGCACGGTCAGATCGAGCATGTGAATGCACGGCTCGCGCGTGATGTAAACGCGGCCCACGTCGCCGCCCCGATGCTGGATCACGCTGAATTGCGCACCGGGAAATTCGGTGTGGTAGTGGTGCTCCTGCGCGGTGAATTGCTGCTCGACAAATGCGGCCTTCTGCTGCGGCGTCCAGGGCACGGCCGCGAGCTCACGTTCGCGCGTGCTGTCGTAAACGCGCAACAGGAAGTCGCGGTCACGCGGCTCCGTGAGCCGGAACGTCACCTCGTGGTTCACGAGGTGGGCGCCGGCGGCGTTGGGAGAAGGCGGTTGAAGACAACCTCGTAGAACCTGCCTTCGTGGTCCTCGCCGATCGGCACCAGAAACAGCGCCATGTCTCCGAGAACCTCATGACGCAGGTCATACATGTGCTGCGGAAGCGGGGGCTTCAGCGGGCCATGAAAGGTGAGCGCGAACTGCAAGAGTCTGGGCGTGGATGGTCCGGTCCGCACCTCGGTTAGCCGCAAAGGAATGCGAACGTCTTCGAGATGCAGATCGAATTGCGCGCCCACATGCGGAGTGAAGGTTTCAACCTTGTAGAGGGCAGGATCCACGGGTGAGGCCTCACCACCAATTTAGCATTCCACTCACGGATTCCACGTCATCTGCACATACATGGCATCGCCGCCGCTGTGCCGGAATCCGAGGCGTTCATACAGAGAGAGCGCGCGCTGGTTGGTGACGGCCACCTGCAAGTTCATGGACCAGTGCCGGGCGCGGCAACGCTCGAACAACTGCTGGATGACCCGGGTTCCGATGCCCCGGTTGCGCGCTTCCGGCAATAGTGAGATGTCCACCAGGCAAAGCTGCCCGGCGTCGCAGAAAACCAACAACCTTCCAGCCGGTTGCCCATCGGCGCCAAGGCAGATGACATGGTGCTCGGCCCCGGGATAGGCAGCGTCATAGGACTGCCGTTGCGCCCTGAATTGCATGGCGAGAAAGGCCTGGATCTGCGGCTCCGGCCACCCCCATGCATTGACTTCGTCACGACGTGTGCTGGCGTATAGAGCAAGGAGAAACGGCTCGTCCGATTTCGTCACAGGACGCAACGTCACGGCATTGGGATCCACGCTATGCTTCCGCTTCCCCGCGGCTCCAGGCACGGACTGCTGCGGTAGCTCCAGGAACTTCACGGCCACTCCCGGCCAGGTTGCGCCAGGAGTGGCTGCGTTGGTTATTGCACGATCAGGGTGACGACCGATTGTGCCTGCACGCCGCCCGTGCTGCTCATGGCAGTAACCGTGATGTTGTACGAACCGGTTGCGACCACCGGGTGTGCCCTGCTCGGATGGAATCCGCACCCTGCCAGCAGCAGAAGCGCGAATGCGATCAGCAGCAGCCAGAACACTCGCTTGCGGTTACGCCGGTCTTTGATAGCCCTCATCGGCACCAGGCCGAGGAACGGCAGCATCATTACGGTGAACAGGTAGTTCAGTCCTCCCAGCGGCCCCGGCAACCGGTTCTGCGCCACGCCCAGGCTCGAGGTACTGACGGTCAGCGTTACTTGCGCCGGCAACTGCGTTACGCTCGGCGGAGTAAATATGCATGCCGCGCCCGCCGGCAGCCCCGAGCAACTGAAGGTAATCGCCCCCAACGACAGTCCCGGCGCCTCCGTGATGTTGAAGGAGAACGTGGCGACGCCGCCCTGCGAAACCGTGGCCAACCCGTTGACCGCCGTGATCACAATCGCGGGAGCAATGGTTGTGACGTCCGCCGCCGTGTCGTTGGCAGTGTTCAACTCACCGCCGCCCGACACGGTCGCCGTGTTGGTCAGGCTGGTGGCAGCGTTCCCGGCAATGGTGACGGTCACAGTGATCGTCGGATAGCTGGCGCCCGCGGCGAGCGCATCGGCGCGCGTGCAGGTTCGCGTGGCCAGCGTGCAGGTCCATCCCGTCCCGGAGATCGCAGTCACCGTCAGCCCAGTGGCCGGCGTGTCGATCACGGTCACCGTGCTCAGCGTCGGTCCCGTTCCGGCATTGGCAACCGCGATCGTGTACGAGCCGGTCCCGCTCTGCGCGAAGTTGCCGGTATGCGTCTTCGTGATCGTCAGGTCAGGCGCCAACACGGTGATGGAAGCCGTCGCCGTATTGCCGGTGCCTGCATTGGTGGAGGTCACGGCCCCGGTGGTGTTGACCAGGTTACCCCCGGCCACGCCGGTCACGTTGACCGAGAACGTGCAGGATCCACCCGCCGCGATCGTGCCGCCGGACAGGCTGACGGCGCTGGAGCCCGACACTGCCGTGATGGTGCCGGCGCCACAGGAGCCCGTAAGCCCGTTCGGATTCACGACCGTCAGTCCGGCAGGCAGTGTGTCACTGAAGGCCACACCGGTCAGCGCGACGGTTGCATTCGGGTTGGTGATGGTGAAGCTGAGAGTGGTCGTGGCGTTCACGTTGATGCTGGCTGCTCCGAATGATTTGGCGATGCTGGGCGGAGCAATCACCGTGATGCTGGCGGTGTTGCTGGTAGTCCCCGGACCACTTTCAGTCGCTGAAATCGCGCCGGTGGTGTTCGACATCACTCCCACCGTCGTGCCGGTGACATTGACGCCAAAGGTGCACGAAGCGCTGGCTGCAAGCGTGGCGCCAGACAGCGTGGCGCCGCTGGAACCCGCAGTTGCGGTAATGGCCCCGCCTCCGCAAGAGCCCGTCAGGCCATTGGGCGTGGCCACTACCAGTCCGGCCGGCAGGTTGTCGGTGAAGGCCACTCCCGTCAGCGCGATGGTGTTGGCGGCTGGTTGGTGATGTTGAACGTAAGCGAGGTGGTTCCGTTCAGCGGGATGCTAGCCGCGCCGAATGCCTTGGTGATCGTCGGCGGGCTGGCTACGGAGAGGTTCGCCGTTGCCGTGTTGCCGGTGCCGCCGTTGGTGGAGGAAACGTTGCCCGTCGTGTTGGTGTAGTTGCCCGACGCCGTCCCGGTCACGTTCACCACCACGGTGCAGGTGCTGCTGGCGGCAATGGTACCGCCTGTCAGCGAGATGCTGCCGGAGCCCGGCCACTGCCGTGGCTGTGCCGCCGCACGTATTCGAGTAGCCCGTTCGGCGTCGCCACCACGAGGCCCGCAGGCAGCGTGTCCGTGAACGCTACGCCGGTCTCGGCCACCGCGTTGGCCGCCGGATTCGTGATGGTGAAGGTCAGCGAGGTGGTGCCGTTCAGCGGAATCGCCGCCGCGCCAAAGGCTTTGGCGATGGAGGGCGGCGCCACCACGTTGATCGAAGCCGAGGCCGTTCCACCCGTTCCGCCTTCCGTAGACGTGACGTTACCCGTCGTGTTGTTCTGCGTACCCGCCGCCGTGCCCGTCACGTTCACTGAGAACGTGCACGAACTGCTCTGGGCCAGCGTCGCTCCCGTCAGGCTGATGACGTTTGTCCCCTGCGTCGCGGTGATGGTTCCGCCACCACAGGTTCCCGTCTGCCCATTGGGGGTGGAGATCACCAGGCCCGCCGGCAGCGTGTCACTGAAGCCGATCCCGGTCAGCGTAGTCGTGGTGTTGTTGTTCTGAATGGTGAAGCTCAGCGAGGTCGAGCCGTTGAGCGGAATCGAGGCCGCGCCAAACGCCTTGATGATCACCGGCGGCGCTACCACCGTAATGCTGGCGTTGGAAGTGCTCCCCGTCCCGCTTTCCGTAGAGGTCACCTGCACGCTGTTGTTCTTCACCCCTGCCGTGGTGCCGGTCACGTTCACGGACACGGTACAGGAAGCGCTGGCCGCCAGAGTTCCGCCCGACAGACTCACTTGACCAGAACCTGCGACTGCCGTGGCGGTACCGCCGCAGGTGCTATTGAGGTTGTTGGGCGTGGCCACTGCCAGTCCCGCCGGCAGATTGTCGGTGAACGCAATCCCGGTCAGCGTCACTCCGGTGTTCGGATTGGTGATGGTGAAGGTCAGCGAGGTGGTTCCGTTCAGCGGAATCGAGGCCGCGCCGAATGCCTTGGTGATCGTCGGCGGGCTGGCAACGGTCAGGTTCGCCGTGGCCGTGTTACCGGTGCCGCCGTTGGTGGAGGAAACGTTGCCCGTCGTGTTGGTGTAGTTGCCCGACGCCGTCCCGGTCACGTTCACCACCACGGTGCAGGTGCTGCTGGCTGCAATGGTACCGCCGGTCAGCGAGATGCTGCCGGAGCCGGCCACTGCCGTGGCTGTGCCGCCGCACGTGTTGGTCAGCCCGTTCGGCGTCGCCACCACCAGGCCCGTGGGCAAAGTGTCCGTGAACGCTACGCCGGTCTCGGCCACCGCGTTGGCCGCCGGATTCGTGATGGTGAAGGTCAGCGAGGTGGTGCCGTTCAGCGGAACCGCCGCCGCGCCAAAGGCCTTGGCGATGGAAGGCGGCGCTACCACGTTGATCGAAGCCGAGGCCGTTCCACCCGTTCCGCCTTCCGTAGACGTGACGTTACCCGTCGTGTTGTTCTGCGTACCCGCCGCCGTGCCCGTCACGTTCACTGAGAACGTGCACGAACTGCTCTGGGCCAGCGTCGCTCCCGTCAGGCTGATGACGTTTGTCCCCTGCGTCGCGGTGATGGTTCCGCCGCCACACGTTCCCGTCTGCCCATTGGGCGTCGCGATCACCAGGCCCGCCGGCAGCGTGTCACTGAAGCCGATCCCGGTCAGCGTGGTCGTGGTGTTGTTGTTCTGAATGGTGAAGCTCAGCGAGGTCGAGCCGCTCAGCGGAATCGAGGCCGCGCCAAACGCCTTGATGATCACCGGCGGCGCCACCACGGTGATGCTGGCATTGGAAGTGTTCCCCGTGCCGCCATTGGTGGAAGTCACCTGCACGCTGTTGTTCTTCACGCCAGGGGTAGTTCCGGTCACGTTGACAGAGACCGTGCACGAAGCGCCCGGCGCCAGGCTCGCCCCGCTCAGGCTCACGCTGGTGGCCCCGTCCACCGCCGTGGTCGTGCCGCTGCAGGTGCTGTTCAAATTGCCGGGCGTCGCCACCACCAGACCCGAAGGAAGATTGTCCGTGAACGCAACCCCGTTCAGAGTCAGGTTGCGTGTTGGCGCTGGTGAGCGTGAAAGTCAGCGAGGTGGTTCCGTTCAGCGGGATGGTCGCCGCACCGAAACCTTTCGCGATGGTCGGAGGATTGATCACCGTCAGGTTGGCGGAAGAGGTGTTGCCGTACCCGGCATCGGTGGAATCGATGGTGACGCTGTTGTTGCCAAGTTCGTTGTCCGTACCACTTCCTGCACGTTCACCGTAATCGTGCACGTGCCGACCGCCAGACTCGCATTCGAGAAGCTGACAGTGCCGGATCCCGCAGTGGCCGTGACCGTGCCGCCGCAGTTGTTCACCACGTTAGGCGTGCGTGGCCACCACTAAATTTGTCGGTAAATTATCAGTGAAACTTGCGTTGATCGGGACTATGTTAACGCGTTGTCGACGGCGAACGTGAGGTACTGGGAACGTTCAGCGCAACCGTGGTCGGGATTGAAGCTCTTGGTGATGGACGGCGGCTGCAAGACGACGATGCTCGCCGTGACCGTGGCTTGGTCCACCGTGGCATCCGCCGAACCGTTCCCTGCCACGCCGCCCGCATTGTAGGTAGCAGTGGCCTGAGCGCTTGCATTGAGCGCTTCCGGTTGGGCTTGCGGGATGGTTCCGAAGGCAGCGTTATTGAAAGTAATGGGCAGTCCGTTCAGCACATCCAGATTGGCGGCCAGGGCTGCACCGCTGCCGTGGTTGTCCTTGCTCATGTCGCCGGTGAGCGTGGAGCTTTGATTAATGCGGATCTTGGCTGGGCTGGCGGTGTGAGTCAGGACGATGAAGGGATCGAAGGTGGCGGTCCCGGTGCCGCCGTTGCTGATCGTGCCCGAAGCCGCATTCGTGCCCCACCAGTTGTTGGTTACCGTAACCGTGCTGCCGGCATCGCCAAGACTGCTCAGATTATTGCCGGTAGGCGCCGTATTGCCTGCCAGGCGACTGAAAGTCATCGCCAGGCCGTTCGACGTCCCTCCCGCCGAGCCGGTGAGAATCCCTCCGCCTTGGCCCGAGGCCGTGTTTCCAGTAATCGTGACCTTGCTCAGCGTGGTGGTTTCACCGCTCAGGTCGCTCCAGATTCCGCCGCCGTCGCCCGCGCTGACCGTGTTGTTGCTGATGATTGTGCCCTGGTCGATGAGCAAGCCTTGACCGGTCTTGATCCCTCCGCCCTGCCCGGCTGCGTGATTGCCCGAGAAAGTGCTGGCGTGAATCGCCGATTGCGTGTTGGGGTTGCTGGGATTGAACAGGAAGATGCCGCCGCCCTGGCCGCCGCCGGTCCCGGTAGTTTGAGTGGCGTTATTGTTCAGGATTTGGCTGCCACTGATCACAATGGCGGCGCCGCTGCCAACCCAAATGCCGCCGCCGATTCCCGGACCCCCGGTGGACGATTCGTTGACCGTATTGTTTTGAACCGTGCTGTTGGTCAGCGTGAAAACGGCGGTGCCGCTTGCCAAGTCGTCAACTGCCATTCCTCCGCCATCGCCATCCACCGTCGAGTTATCCGTGACGATGCAGTTGGTCATCGTCATCGTGCTGGTCCCGTTGGCCTCCCAGAACACGCCGCCGCCAAATCCGTGCGGCAAGGTCAGTCCACCACCAAAACTGCCGGGATTCTTGCCGAAGCGGATCACCAGGTTGGAAAAACTGGTGTCGAATGCCAAATCGCCGTTCGGGTTGATTGAGAACACCTTGTCAATGCCGTTGGCGTTGGTCGTGCCCGCCTGGATGATGGTGGTTGGATTGCCGCTGAGGTCGGTCGCACCTTGGATGGTGACGCCATCAAAAATATCGAGCGATCCATAAGCGGCAGTTTCGCCGGCCGTCTCTTTGTTGGCGCCGGTAAGGGTCAGCGTGTAGGTCCCGGCCGGAACCATGATCGTATCCACGCCCGCCGTGGCATTGGCTTCCATGATGGCGGCACGCAAGCTGCACTGGCCGTTGCTGTCGGCGCAGATGCTGTCACCCGGGGTGACGTCCACCGTGTCATTGGTTGTGTTAACCGTGAATGTCGGATCGGGAAGCGGCATCATGACCGACGGCGCCACTTGCCCCTCGTTCAGCATGACCACGCCGGGGCGTCCGTCGATGTTCACCCGCATGCGGATTGCAGCCACGGGTGCCGGCACCGAGGTCAGAGCCAAGTCGCCTTCGGCGCTCGCCGGCAGCTTCCCCACCAGGTCGTTAGCACTGCGCACGTTGGCGTGGGAAACCAGATGCAAGCGGCTGGCGTTGCCGTCCAGCACGACAACGTCATCCATCGCCTGGCCGGAGATCCGCGTTGCCATCAGAATGGGCGTGCGGCTGGACGTCCCGGAACTCACGCGGGCCGGGAACGTCTCGGCAATTGTCCAACCTTCATTCGGATCCAGCGGCGGCAGCGCAACCGGATGCCCGCTCAGCGACCCCAATGCCGTCGCGCGCAATTCCTCCGCGCTTCTGGGACGCGCATCGAGACCGGCGCGCGCGATCATTTGGATGGAACCATCCGACGACAGCACGGCCATTTGGGCCCGCGGATCGCGGTCGGGCAGGAACTTTCCGATATCAACCGAGATGGCTGCTGACACCAGCGGCACGGATTCCAGCGCAACACCAGTGCCCGCGCCCACGGACGCGGCGTGCACGTCGCGGCCGTGCAGGATCATCAACTGCCCTCCGGCCACCAGCGCCGCATCGAGATACGAATCGCGGTCAAGATTGCCGAACGCCACCGAGGTCACCGGGGCGCTCACACCCAGGCTGATCACCCCTTGCGGCCCGCTATCCGAGCCCGCGTACACCAGTAACCGCGGGTTGTCGCCGCTCACCGCGATCACCAGGTTCGTATAACGGCTCCCCGGATCGAGCCGCTTCGCCGCCATTGCGGTCACGCCCGCCGGCAGCGCCACGGCCATCGGCTGGGTGAATTTTCCTTTTCCGTCGCACAACAGGATGTACAGGGTTGCGCTGCTGCGCGAGCCCACTGCGATGTCGGAATGGCCGTCACCGTTGAAGTCGCCCACGGCGACAAAATCAGGCCGCACCGGCAGGTTCACGGAATCCGGCGTTGACAGAAATGGGTCGGGGAATTGGCCCTTCGCGATTCCGTCGAACGATGCCTTACTCTGGGGCGCGAACGCATCCAGGTTGCCGCGGTAGATTGCCAGCGACCCGGCGGTGCCGGCGCCGTACGCTGCCACCAGGTCTTCGACGCCGTCCTCGTCGAAGTCGCCCGCCGCCAGCGCCAGCGGCTGGGCCGGTGCACCGGCGGTTGCCACAGCAGGCACACTTATCCCCGCGGCGCGTGAGGCCAGTGTTCGCGGCGCATCCAGCCACACGCGCACACCTCCGCCAGCGTTCGCGGCCGTTGCCGAGGTTGCTTGCGGCTTCGGCCTGGGCGAGGGCTTCGGCGCCGGATTCATCGCCGCGTGTGCCTCAAGGCTGAATGTCAGGAAGGAAACAAAGAAGAAGATGAGACCGCGCGCGGACAACCGCCCCAGCACATTCCTGCGCTTTTGCATTCAGGCCCTCCGGCACTGTTCCGCATACCTCGGCCGTGGCCAAGGACGAACGCGGACGGATGATGGCATTGGAACCCAGAGTTGCGGTTATTGCTGGTGGATACTACCTGCTGTCCCGAGTTCGGTCAACGCAGAATTAGGCTGAATGAAGGTGGAAAATTCTAAAGCGAATTCGTCTCACTTTCGAGACTTCCGAGACTCCGCGCAGCTCGGCGACCTACTTGACTCTGTCCTTCACCCAGTCTGTGAAAGCGCCTTCATTGACGCTGAAGTAGTGGCACCCCAAGGCAGAGGTTTGCTCTCGGCTGGTTGAGAGGAATTCCTGGCCCTGCAGGAAATCGTGCCATGCGAAAATTCCGCACGAGACTTCCGGCAGTCGCCCTAGCATCATCCAGAACGCCACTTCATCAACGATCCAGACGTTGGAGGAAGGAAACGGCAGCGGAGGGTGCGACGGTTCCGCTGAACCGGCGGCGCTGTTGGGATCACACTCCGGCGTCATGTAAGGCAACGCGTCATCGTGGTGCAAGCGCAGCCACATCATCAAGCGCGATGCGTAGTCCAGCATGAAACCGAGCATCGGCGCCACTTTGCGGTGCAGGCCACGATTCAACAGGAGAGCGCCGGCATTCAAGGTCGGAACTTCGCGCAAGGCTTCCGATTTCAGCAAGGCCGCCAGCGCGGCCGGATCGAGATACGCGGCATCGCCATGAGCGCTATACGGGGAAAAAGGCTCTTCGCGTCCGTAGCATTCGCATTGAGCATAGCGTTCGAACAGCTTGGTGACGTCGTCGAAGAAGAACGTGTCGCAATCGACCAACAGCAACTGCGCAACCTCCACATCGGCCAGTTCGGCGAGCGACAAATACTTGCAGAGAACGCCATAGCTGCTCAGCACCTCCGCATGCGGCGACAGATTGCCAAGCGAGGCGACGTAGGTGCCGACCGGCTTCACACAGATGTGGTCCGCCTCCAGGAGAGCCGCAGCGGCAGACGGCAAATCGCCATACACGAACACCCACACCGGGAGGTTGGTGTTGTATTGCCGCAGGCTGGCAGCGCTGCGCAGCAACTGGTCGAGATGCGGTCCTTCTCCGCAATTGGTCACCGAATAACAGACGAGCCGGCTGGGCATTTTCTCGGTGGGTATCGTTTCTTGACAATCGAGGCGGCACATTCTATCGTGTGCGACCAATTGTTGCGAACCCAGCTTTCATTTCTCCGCATTCGGACCCATTGCACGTCGGTGCGCGACCACTCGGAATTCAGGTGAGCGGTGGCGTGCGCGATTTACGTAGGATCAACAGGTCGGCAAAGGAGAAGCCGTATGACTGACAGCTCAACATCCGACGCGGGACGGAAGAGTGTGCAGTGCAGCCCACCAGGTGGCCCGAAACCGGGTCCTGTTCCCGGAGCGGCGCCAACCGCCCCCAAGCCAGGACCGCCTCCCGGTGCGGCGCCAACCGGCCCCAAATCAGGACCGCCCCCAGGTGCGGCGCCTTCCGGACGCCCGGGTGGACCGAAACCCGGTCCTGTTCCCGGAGCCGCGCCTACGGGCAGGCCGAAGAAATAGCAGGATCGCAAACCGATGAGGTCTGCGCCAACGAAACCGAAGTTCGTTTTGCTGGAGGAATTCCTTTTTCCAGACGAACTGTCGGCACTGCTGCAATACGCGATTAGCCGGGAAACGGATTTTCAAGCCGGCACAGTTGTAACCGCCGAGAGCGAGCGCGCCCTCATGCTCGATCACCGGCGGTCGCGGTTGTTGTACGAATTGGGTCCGTTTTTCTCACTGCTGACCGGTCGCGTCCGCCATTTTCTGGATTACGCGCTGCAGAGATTGGCGCACGAGCCCTTCCCTGTCCTGGACGTTGATGCCGGCCTCAGCGCCAGCAATGACGGAGATTTTTTTGGCCCTCATCGCGACGTGGATGCCGCCAATTCCACTCGGGAAATCTCCTACGTTTACTACTTTCATCGCGAGCCGAAGGCGTTCTCCGGCGGAGAACTGCGGATTTACGAAGAAGGCAGTTGGAACCACGACGTCATCGTGCCGGGGCAGAATTTTGTCGTTTTCTTCCCCGCCGCGGCTATCCATGAGGTTTCCGTCGTGCATTGCCCGTCGCGCGACTTCGCCGACAGCCGGTTTGCGCTGAACGGATGGATCCACTGTGACCGCAGCGCCTAGCCCGCCACTTGCCGATCATCGCGCGGACGCCGCCGGCGCCGCTGAATGCGCAGGTGGCGCGGTGTTTCGCTGCGTACTTGACGAGCAGCCCGGATACCTTGCGCCGTCCTCGGCCGGACGCCCTCGCGTTTCTTCCCAGCGGCTCATCATCAACCCGCATTGCCGTTTTTCCTGGACGAGCGGAACTCCGCGCGAGGTAGCGGAAGCTGCTGCGTGGCTGGCCGCCGGCGCGCATGACCCAATCGTCTGGGTTCCAACTGCAACCGGGTGGCAGCCATTCTGGGTAGGAGACGCGTACCGGGAACTGCTGAACCACTGCTCTCTGGGCGGGCCCGTTCCGGACGGCGCGCCCGACCAGGCCGTTAACGTGTTGCGTCAGGCCGGCATCTTGGTAGCGAGCAACCAGGGGGACGCTGCCGGCAAGCGGTGGCACGCCGCAGCCGCGACATCGGCGCGCCGGTTTTGCCAACGCCGGTACACCACCGTTTCAGGCCTGATTCACGCCTTCCAAATCGATGCCCTCCGCAAGTATTACCGTCGCCTGGTTCGCACCGGCGGCATGTATCTCGGCGATGCTCAGGCGTCCTGCCGTTACGCCTGCCACAATGAGGCTGTCTCGCGCTTTTTTCACCATCAACTGACCGACGCCATCAGCGCAATTGCCGGCGAGAAGGTGAAGCCGTCGTACACCTACGTGGTCTCTTACCAGGGCGGCGCCGAACTGGAACCGCACACCGACCGCGAGCAGTGCGAATTCACCCTGAGCATTCTGGTCGATTATCCCCCGGAGCGAGAGCGAGAGTCGCCTTGGCCCTTGTGCATCCAGCCAGGCAAGCGCACGGTGAGAGTGATCCAAAATGTCGGGGAAGCGGTTTTGTTCTGCGGACGTCAGTTGCCGCACTTCCGCCCCAAACTTGCCGAAGGATTTACCTCCACGACGGTGTTGCTGCATTACGTGCGCGAGGACTTCGCCGGACCGCTGGATTGAGAAGTGACGTCCGAACCTGGTGACTCACCCGCATTTCATTTCAGGTTCCGCACCACGTACAGCGTCGACAGTACCCGGTAATAGTTGTAGGCGTACGCTTTGCCGTCGGGTGTGATGACAGCGCCACCGATATCGACCAGGCCGGCCGGGTCGTTCGGCATCATCTTGCGGACGAGTTGCCGCTTTCCCGTCGCAATGTCCACGCGGTAGACGTTGTTGGGCAGAGAAGCGGGCTCGGAAACGTAAAGCGCCCCAGGATCGGCGCTCCAGCCAATCGGGTCGAAACCCGTGGGCAGGTTCGGAATGCGCCGCGACGGTGATCCGTCCACCGCATAAACCGTGATCAGATGTTCGTTGTCGGGCGCCGCCACAAACCTGCCATCCGGCGAGACGACATGCGCGGGAACTCCTTCGGGCGTGATGGCACGGGGTTGGCCTCCGTGCTGGTCGATGATGTAAGCGCGAGCCGCGTGGCCCTTCTCCGCCGCGTTGAGCAGGAGATGCTCGCCGTCCGGAAAAATCCGCGCGCTGCCGAAGTTTTCCAATCCGGTGACGCTGACCGTGATCGGTTGCCCCGCCCCGGTCGGAAGCAATGTCACCTGGGTGGGCGTCGTCGCCACCACCCACTTGCCATCACGCGACAGACCGCCGGGGCTGCCCTCGCCCAGCCGCAGTGGCGGGCTTCCGTCGAACTTTCGCAGCCCTGCCATGTAATGCTCGCCGGCGGGCGCGCCCGCTTCTTCGAAAAGCAGCAACTTGCCGTCGGGTGAAATGTCACGCGCAATCGTCCAGTCGAACCAGGACAGGTCGCGCTCCGGCCCGCTGCCATCGGTCCCTTGCATGAGCGATCGCTCGTCTTCCGATGTCAGCAGCACGCGGCCATCGCTGGCGATGTCCTGCAGCGTCATCCCGGTGGGCACTGCCAACACCTCCCGCTCGTGACCCGACATGCTGATGGCATACAAGGACCGGCTGAAGCCGCGCCGGGTCGCGCTCACCCACACCTCTCCGCTCGGCGACCAGGCCAGCCCGTCCGCCGCCTCCCAGCCGCTGGAGAGGACCGTCCGTTTACCGGACATGTCAATCACGCATACCGCCCCGCGATCGTCGGACCAGATTGCATGGTCGAGAAAAGCGATGTGATCTCCCCTGGGCGAGAACCGGATGTGACTAATCCACCCCGGCGTTTCGTACAGTACCTTGCCGATCGGGTACTCCAGGCGGCTCCGGCCGCCCTCGTGACGCACAATGGCCAATTCTCCATGTGGATCCCAGTCCGCCCAGCGGACATTTTCGGCGACGTCGCGAGGCGCGCCACCCGCCATCGGAGCGCGCGCCAGCGTCCCGGAGAGAACCACCAGGTGCGCCGATATCCTGCCGTGCCTCAGCAGCGCGAGCTCGCCGGTGCGCGATACGCCCAGGACGGTGGAATCGCCAAACCCGAGCGGCCTCGACGAGGGGAATTCCGGGCTGGTCGAGTAGACCTCAACCGGCGCGCCCGCCCAGGACGCCGCGTAAATAATGTTGTGTTCGTCGGGAGCGAAACGCGCCGCGGCGATGGTTCCCCGCTCGTAGGTCAGGCGATCGAAGTGCGGCTGGACCACGGTCGCTTGCCGCATGGCGAAAATGGCTGCTGCCAGCAGCACCAGCGCGCCGGCAATTTCCAGCACCCCGCGCCGCCCGATGCGCCGGGCCGGCTGCGGCGTTACCCGCACCCGCACGGTGGCGGAAGTTTCCCCCACCGTTCCCTGCAAAGCGAACACCAGGTCGCGTGCCGATTGGAAACGGTTCGCCGCATCTTTTTCCATGCAGTGTTGCAGCACGCGCTGCACCGCCGCGGGAATCTTTTCCGCTGCCGGTTCTTCCAGCGGATCCAGGTTGAGGATGGCGCGCACGCTCTCGGTTCGGCTGGGATACGAGAACGGCGGCGACCCCACCAGCATCTCGTAGAGCACCGCTCCCAGGCTGAAGATGTCGCTGCGATGATCCACCGCCGCCCCGCACACCTGTTCCGGCGACATGTAGCTGAGCGTTCCCATGATCACGCCCGCGGTGGTCAAAGTCGGCTGGTCTCCGCCCGGGTCCGGCGCCGACAGCTTGGCAATCCCGAAATCGAGAATTTTGACTTGCCCGTCTTTCGTCAGGAAGACGTTGTCGGGCTTCAGGTCGCGGTGGATAATTCCTTTTTCGTGCGCCGTGGCCAGTCCGGATGCGATTTGACCCGCAATCTCAATCGCGCCACGCGTCGGCAACGGACCCGTCCTGAGCCGGTCCCGGAGCGTCATTCCCTCCAGCAATTCGGAAACGATGAACGGCGTGCCTTCGCAGGTGCCGACATCGAATACCGCAAGAATGTTGGGGTGGTTGGTGCTCGCCGTGATCCGGGCTTCCTGCTGGAAGCGGCGCAGTCGGTCTGGGTCGAGACCGATTTTTTCCGAGAGAATCTTGATGGCGACTTCGCGGCCCAGTTCCAGGTCGCGGGCGCGGTACACCTCGCCCATGCCGCCGGCGCCGATCGCCGACACAATTTCATACCGGCCGAGTTTGGAGCCGGATACGAGCGGCATAACTGGGGTGCAGAGCGGGATTATACGTCACACCGTGCACCGGCCAAGAACAGGGCTCCGGGCTGGGCTGCGCCGTTCACCCTCGAATGCCGGGTGCGGCCAAAGCTGCAAAGCACACTTAGAAGAGAGCGCCGATCTTGGAAATGAGCCCCCGTCTTCCGCGCACGCCGTCTACTTTCGCGCTATCATCCAGCCGATAAGCCCTCCGACGATCACGCCAAAAGCGAAGGTGGCGGCCATGGTCTCTGCAGGGTGACGCTTCACGCGCTGGGTCGCATCGTCCATCAGCTCCTCAGCCACATCGCCGCTCCGTCTTACGGCACGCTTGATCACCCCTACACCTTCGTCGATCGCGTCTGCCATCGCCGACGTTGCGCGTGTAAGTTTGTGGATCGATTCCGCCACCTGCACGTCTGCTTTTTCGAATACAGACTCTGCCATAAACCGTTACCTCCTATACGGAGCTACGTACTTACCCCATGTTATCGTACTCCTCAATGCGCCCTCGTCCGAGCGGAGACGGCGTGGACGTCCCGAAAGGTGGCAGCCGGCATGCGGCCCTCGGCATGGGCCCCGATACGTGCCACGGTCGGTTTGCCACAACGCCCACGATATGGGTTCCCGGTCCACCTGCACGGCACCATTGCTTAATCCCACCGGCGTGTGCACACTGGGATTCGCAACCATGACTATTTCGAAGATGTTACAGGAAATCCGGCAACAACCCGCAGTGCTGGAACGCACCCTGAAGGCCGAGCTGCCGGGCAGCAACCGCTTGCGCCGCCTGTTCGAGAAGAAGAAGCCGCGGCTGATCGTGCTGGTGGCGCGCGGAACCTCGGACAATGCCGCACAGTTCGGGCGCTATCTGCTGGAGATCATGACCGGCATTCCAGTGTCGCTGGCGGCGCCGTCCATTTACACGCTGTACCACGTCTCGGTGGACCTGCGTGACACGCTGGTGGTGGCGATCTCGCAGTCGGGTGAATCGACGGACGCGAACCTGGTGCTGGGCGAGGCGAGAAAGCAACACGCCATGACGGTGGGGATCACGAATGAGGCGTCGAGCACGCTGGCCAAGCTTGCCGATCACGTGTTCCTGGTCGGGGCAGGGAAAGAGAAGAGCGTGCCGGCGACCAAGACGTACACCGGCCAGTTGCTGATGCTGTATCTGCTGGCGCACGCCCTCGGTGGCGCGATTGAGCTGGAGAAATTGCGGCGCGTGCCGGATTGGGCTGGCGCGGCGTTGAAGATGGAAAAAGAAATCGCCGAACGCGCTGAGCGCTATCGCTTCATGGACCAGGCGCTGGTCGTAGGGCGCGGGCTGAATTATTCCAATGCATTTGAGTTCGCTCTCAAGCTGATGGAGACATGTTATGTGGTGGCGGAGCGGTTTTCTTCCGCCGATCTCCTCCATGGTCCGATCGCGATGCTGGAGGCGGCGTTTCCGGTCTTCCTGTTTGCCCCTCCGGGCGTGACCTGGACCGGCCTGGCGCAATTGCTGGAGCGGCTGATTCAGATCCGGGCAGAAATGCTGCTGATCACCGATCAGAGCCAGAGGGCAGCGGTCGAGAGGTTCGGCTCCGGCAGGCTCCGCAATCACATCCTCATTCCGCTTGATTTGGCGGCGAGCCGCGGGCCGCGAGATCTATACACGCCGATTCCGTACATTATTCCAGCGCAATTGTTCGCGGCGTCGCTCGCCGAGGTGAAAGGGCTGGATCCGGATCGTCCGCGCGCGCTGAAAAAGGTTACCCAGACGGTGTAACGCGCGTGCGGGGGTTCCCATAACAGAACGGGGACCGTGAAATTTCTCCTTGAAGACTCCCCACATGCCTGGCGTAGAATGACCCGCCTGTTTTCCAATGCAAGCTTGTGCTCCGACGTGAAGTTCGGAGACTGCTGATCCGCCACAAAAGGTGGACCACCGTGCTCTTCAACATTGGTTTTGGAGGCGATATGAGGCGCAAAGTAATGAGTGGAGGAATTTTACAGTTCAAGATCACGTCGGTGTGCTTGCTCGCCGTGCTGCTCTGTTGTGCCGGGGCCCGGGGGCAGGAGGTCACGGGCTCGATTGCCGGAACGGTCACAGACCCGAGCGGCGCAGTCGTGCCGAACGCCAAGGTGACGATCACCGATACCGACAAGAACGTGGTGGTACGCACACTCAGCACGGGTGGCTCGGGTGAGTTCTCCGCCCCCGGACTGCCGATCGGGCGCTATTCCGTCACCGTGCAGGCACCCGGCTTTCAGAAGTATGTGGAAACCGGGCTCAACCTCAACGTCAATGGCAAGCTCACGGTGTCACCCGCACTGAAGGTCGGTGCGGCGGACCAGACCATTAGAGTGGAAGCCACTGCGCAACAGGTAGACCTGCAAAGCGCGGTTGCGAGTGGCGTCGTCACCGGCACCCAGATCCGCGAGCTCTCGCTGTCGAACCGCAACTTCCTGGAACTTGTCTTCACGGTGCCGGGGACCTCGAATTCCGGCAACGCCGCCTTCTTCCCCGGCGCTACTGCGCCGCTGGGCACGAACCTGGTCACGATTTCGGTGAATGGCGGACGTCGCGAGCAAAACAATTTCCAGGTGGACGGCGCCGACAACGTGGACCGGGGCTCCAACCTGACGCTGCTCTCCTTCCCCAGCGTGGATGCCATCGCCGAATTCCGCGTCGTGCGCGGCGTGTACGATGCCGAATCGGGACGTTCCGCCGGCGCCCAGATCAATGCCATTACGCGCTCCGGTACCAGCAGCCTGCATGGCGGCGTCTACGAATTCTTCCGCAACAATGTGCTCAACGCCAACAGCTTCTTCAACAACCACGCGACTCCGATCGTGAAGCGCCCCGTTCTGCGTTACAACGATTTTGGCGGCACTCTCGGCGGCCCGGTCTACATTCCGAAAATTTACGAGCAACGGAACAAGACTTTCTTCTTCGTCTCCGAGGAGGCGCGCCGGATTATCACCGTCTCCAATCCCCCCCTCGCCAGCGTGCCGTACTCGGGGATGATCAACGGGCAGTTCAATCACGTGGTTTGCACGAAGTACGCCAACTCTGGCGGCACCGCCGGCGCGTGCCAGGCTTATGGGACCAGCATCCCATCTACTTCGTGGGATCCGATTGCCGCCGCCTATGTGAAAGACATCTTCTCCCAGTTCCCGACGCCCAACCTCACGACAGCGGCCAATCCGTTTGGATTTATCTCGAGCCTGCCGGGCATCTTTAACTTCCGCGAAGACATGGTGAAGATTGATCATGTCTTCAGCCCCAAGCTCTCGGTGAACGGCAAGTGGCTGCATGACGTCAATCCGACGGTTGAAGCCGGAGGACTTTTCACCAACGACGATCCGCTCCCCGGAATCATCACCACCCACACGAATTCGCCGGGCAACAATACAACGTTGCCGCCACTTCGACGCTCAGCCCCACCTTGGTGATTGACGGCGGCTACCGCTATTCCTACGGCGCCATTATCAACCAGATGACTGGCGCGGTAAGCTTCGCCCAGCCACTGACGTTCAGACTGCCCTGGGCAGCACTCTGCCATTTACCAACGTTCCTCGGTCGCGGCCGAGCTCCCGGCGTGACTCTAACTGGCGGCACCGGTATTGGTTCGCCGACCGCTCCCTATAACGACTTCAACGTCAACCACACCGTTTACGGAAACGTGGCGAAGGTGGTGGGAACGCACACGCTGAGATTCGGCGCAATTTTCTATCACTACAACAAGCATGAGAACCAACTCAGCGGCGCCAACAACGGCTCGTATTCGTTCGATGCGGTGAACGCGCCCACGTCTGCGACCAGGTTCGGTGGCGCCGCGGTTTGCACCGGCATCGCCGGCGCCGCCGGTGCCACCTGTCCGTTCTCGTAGAGCAGTCGTATGCCAACTTCCTGCTCGGGCAGACTCTCCAGCTTCGCCCAAGCTTCGCTGGACGTCACTGCCAACATCTTTGACAACCAGTTCGAGTATTACGGCCAGGACACCTGGCGCGTTCGGCCGAACCTGACCATCACCTATGGCATTCGCCACTCCTTCTTCCGCCAGCCCACCGACGCCAGCGGTCCCGGCGGCAGCAGCCGGCTGGTGAACTTCGATCCCTCAGCCTACGATCCGACGCAGGCGCCCTGCATCAACTCCGCCGGCGACATGGACGTAAAGCTGGTGAACGGCGTTCCCACCAGTAGCGCCTGCAACCCCAACTAGTCCCCGCTGAATGGGCTGATCTTCGCGGATCCGCCCACCTTCCCGGCTTCGTCGGCAAGAAATCGCCGTACGGCAGCAAGGTAGGCAAGGAATTCAACCGGGCGATTGCCGCACGCATCGGCATTGCCTGGGACCCGTTCGGCGACGGACGCACCTCGGTGCGCATGGGCTACGGCATGTTCTATGACAACGGCCTCGAATTCGGGAACCCGGAGCTGAATGTCGGCTTGAGCCAGGGATTCTTGACCAACCTCAGCATCACCCGCAGCACCTTCGCGAATCCGACGGGCACCACCACGACCGCAAGCACGACCACTCCCTTCACCATCCAGGCGCGCATGCCGGTCAATTACCAATCGCCGTACACGCAACAGTGGAGCCTGGATGTGCAGCGGAATTTCGGGACCACCTGGTTCCTGGATGTCGGTTACTTCGGCAACATCGGCATCCACCTTCCCGGCTACACGGACTTTAACCAGCCTAGTCCGTTTGCCTACCGGAATTGCACGCCGACGGCGAAGTGCTATGCCGGGCCAGTGACGGTTGCAGCCAACGGTGTGGACTTCGGGACCAGCCCGATTGTGAACTCCAGCTGCCGCAACCAACAAGCTCAATGTCCTGCGGCCCTTTGTCGGCTACGGTCCGGCCGCGACGTTTGCGGACATCTACACCTCCAACTACAACTCCCTGCAGGTGCAATTGAACAAGCGCTTCAGCGGCAACTCGCTGTTCGGCCTCGCGTACACGTGGTCGCACGGCTTGACCACCGATCCCGCCGACCGTACCACCGGCGCCGCGCCGTGCCGCAGGCGTTCGGGGCTTTCCCGAACAACTACGGTCCGACGATCGCCGATCGTCGCCACGTCCTGACGGCGAACTTTGTTTGGGAGCTGCCGTGGATGCGCAATCAGCAAGGTGTGGTCGGTCACGTCCTGGGCGGTTGGCAGTTCTCCGGCGTGCAGACCTTCCAAACCGGACTGCCCTTAACTGCCTTCATCGGCAATGCGGGTTGCGTCTCGGGAACGGGAGCAAACTGCGTGGACGCGATCGGTTCGGCCTGCTTTGGCGCTACGCCGGTCGGCTGCCGCGTCAACCAGGTGGGCGACCCGAATTCGGGCGGGCAGCGCTCAATCCTGGGGACCTGGTTCAACGCTGCGGCGTTTAGCGTCCCCACCTCAACCCAGACGGACCTTCCCAGCGAGCATCCGGGCGCCATTCGTGCCCCGGGTTTCTGGAACACGGATCTGGCGCTGTTCAAAAACATTAAATTCACCGAGGTCTTCACTGGTCAATTCCGGCTGGAGACCTTCAATACCTTTAACCACACCAACCCGATATGCTGCGCCTCGACCAGCTTCGCTGCATCGTTGTTCAACACCATCGACTCGACGCGCGATCCGCGCATCGTGCAAATCGCGATGAAATTTAATTTCTGAGTCGCGTTTGCGTAACCATGAGGGCCTGCCTGTGCAGGTCCTATTTTTTTGCGGCGCAGTGTGCATCGCACGGTCCGCTGCTATATTGACGTGTTCCTTCCATGGTTCAGGACTTGTATGCCCAGATCATCCGCAATTTTGTTGCTGCTCTGCGCGCTCGCGCCGCCGGTCGCCGCGCAGGAACTGAAGCTGATTCCCGAACCGCGCGAGGTGCAGCGCAAGAGCGGCAGTTTTAACATCGGCGCGGCCACGCATATTGTGGTTGGCGCAAAGCATGCGGGCGAAGATCGTGTCGCCGCCGAAACCATCGCCGCAGAGATCGAGAACGCCACCGGGCGCAAGCTGCGCATTACCACCGGCGCACTGCCTGCCCGCGCCGGCGTGATTTACCTGGCGCGCACCGACGAGCCCGGAATCAGCCGGCGACTGAAAGCCGCCAAACTGCAAATTCCCGGCGACTTCGACGAGGAAGGCTACGTACTTGACGCCACGCCGTCGAGCATTCTGATCGTCGCGCGCACTGGTTCGGGTGTGTTCTACGGCGCGCAGACGCTGCGGCAACTGCTGCTTCCCGCCGCCGAGGACCCGAAAAAGCTGAGCGTGCCCGCGGTGGCGATTCGTGACTGGCCGGCGATGCGCTGGCGCGGCGTCCACGATGACATCAGCCGCGGCCCCATTCCCACGCTCGAGTACATGAAGAAAGAGGTGCGGACCCTGGCCGAGTACAAGATGAACCTGTTCTCGCTGTACATGGAGCACGTCTTCGCCTACGCCAGCCAGCCGCTGGTCGCGCCCCACGAGGCGGCGATCACGCCCGAGCAGGTGAAGGAACTGGTCGCCTACGCCAGGCGTTACCACGTCACCGTCATGCCCGAACAGGAGCCCTTCGGGCACCTGCATCACGTGCTCAAGTACGAGCTGTACCAGGACATCGCCGAAACGCCGCACGGGCACGTCATCACGCCGACCAACCCCAAGAGCTTCGAATTTGTGCGCAGCATGTTCGCCGAGCTGGTGCAGGCGTTTCCCTCCCCGCTCTTCCACATCGGCGCGGACGAAACCTTCGAGCTCGGCCAGGGGCGCACCCAGGAACTGGCACAGAAAGAAGGTCTCGGGAAGGTCTACCTCGACGACATCATCCAGCTCTACGAGATCATGAAGCCGTACCACAAGCGGCTGCTGTTCTGGGCCGACGTTGCGGAAAAGTATCCGCAACTGCTGGACACGTTGCCCAAGGACATGGTCGCGAACGCATGGGGGTATGATGCGCGTCCCGACTTCACCTCGAAGATCAAGCCTTTCCGCGACAACGGCCTCGACGTGATCGTTTCGCCGGGATCGAACTCCTGGAACCACGTATGGCCGGACCTCGACGTGGCCTTCGTCAACGTGCGCAATTTCGTGCGCGACGGCCAGAAGCTCGGCGCGATCGGAATGCTGAACACCACCTGGGACGACGACGGCGAAGCGTTCTTCGGCTCGACGTGGGCCGCGCTGGTGCTGGGCGCCGCCGCCTCGTGGCAGCCCGGCGAAGTGGACATCCAGAGAGTCCTGGCCAACTACGACTGGGCCTTCTACCGCAACCCCCTGGACAACACGTTTCGCGACGTCATCCTGAACCTGAACCAGACCAACGCGTTGCTCAAGCAGGCCGGCGCCCCCGGCACCACCGACGACATGTTCTGGATCGACCCGTTCACGCCCGAGGGCGCGCGCTTTGTCGGGCGCACGCTGCCGGTCATGCACGACCTGCGGCTCGCGGCCGAGAACGCGCTGGTCGCGCTTTACAAGGATGCGCCGAAGGCGCGCTTGCACGCCGACACGCTCGACTACATGGTCGTCGCCGCCATGCGGCTCGATCTGCTCGGCATGAAGGTCCAGTTTGCCGACGAGATCAACCGCTACTACCGCGATGCCCTGCAGGCGCATCAGGAAGCGGCGCAGAACCCGGCGGCGCGCGGTCGCATCAACCGCGACATCGCCCAGATCAGCGCAACCAACGGACGCCTGCAGGACCTGCGCGACGCCACCACGCGCGCGGAAAAGTTTTATTCGGACCTGTGGCTGAAGGAGAGCCGGCCGTACTGGCTGCCGAACGTGCAGGTACGCTACAGCCACCTGGCGGACCTGTACGTGGGCAAAATCCAAGCGGTGAAAGCGGCCATGGCGAATTCGCGCGACACCGGCGTGATGACGCCGGCGGAAGAGTTGGGGTTCTACAACCCGGTGTCCCCGCCTCCGCCGCAGCCGAAGCCGGGCACTCCCGCGACGCCAACGCCGTCGCCAACCATCACGCCGCCGGCGCAGACGCCGAGCGCGCAACCTCCGACGTCGTAGGCGCGCCGCCCGATGCGCAGTTTCCGGATTGTCGGCTGTTCGGAAATTACCCCAGCACCTCGCGTCCCCCGATTGACGCGGAATCACCGAGCCTCGTTCCCCGAGATTCCCAAAACTGGCTCTGCGTCCGCGAGATAAAGCGCTAACATTGATCTACGATCGGAGACCGCAATGGAACCGTTCCGCTTTCATCTCTTCCTCTGCACGCAGCAAAAGCCAGAAGGCGTCCCCTCCTGCCCGGCCAGTGGGTCGTTCGCTGTGCTCGACGCGCTCGATCGCGAGATACGGGCGCGCGGCCTCAACAGCGATGTGCAACTCACTACCTGCGGCTGCATGGGACTGTGCGATGAAGGTCCGGTGATGGTCGTCTATCCGGCAGGGGCGTGGTACCGGCATGTGCGACCCTCGGATGTAGGCGAAATCGTCGGTACGCATCTGCGGGACGGCAAGCCCGTCGATCGTCTCCTATGGAACGATGCCCTGGCGATGAAGGCCATGTCGGTCGAGCATGGGGAAAAGTTCCGTGACGCGATGGCGGCCCGCGACAAAGCCGGGATGCTGCCGGATCGCCTCGATCAGATGATCCGCGGCTACATGCCGAGTCGCTGCATTCTTACGGCGCTTGAACTCGACATCTTTACCGCCGTCGGGGACGGGGCCAATGCCCAACAGATCGGGACGAAGATCCACGCGAATGCCCGCGCGGCAGGTATGCTGCTCAACGCGCTGGTCGCTCTCGGACTGCTCTCGAAGAGCGGCGACGATTACAAGAACACGCCCGAGTCAGCACGCTTCTTGGTTCAGGGCTCCCAAGGACAACCACCGCAATGGTCTGCTGCACACCGCCAACATCTGGCATCGCTGGAGCACACTGACCGACGCCGTGCGCCGTGGTACCCGCATCGCCATCGATCGCGACAGGCCCCCCGAATGGACACACAACTTCATTGCCGGCATGCAGCGCATCGCCAAGGATCGCGCCCCACTGGTGGTGAAGACCCTGGGCACAGCCGATGTTCGCCGCATCCTCGATCTCGGCGGCGGCTCCGGCGCCTACTCCATCGCCTTCGCCAAGGCTTGTCCGGATGTGCAGTGCGAGATCCTTGACATCCCAGAGGTCGTGCCGCTCGCCGCCGAATATGTCCGCCAGGCCGGCCTCTTGGCGCAAGTCAGCCTTCGCGCTGGAGACATGCTGCATGACGATTTTGGCTCCGGCTACGACCTCGTCATGCTGAACGCGATCTGCCACATGTTTTCCGAGGAGCAGAACCGGGACATCTTCCGCCGTGCCCACCAGGCACTCGCGCCGAACGGCCGCCTCGTCGTGCAAGACTTCATCCTCAATCCCGACAAAACCGCGCCGCAACAGGCGGCACTGTTCTCCCTGAACATGCTCGTCGGCACCGACGCCGGCGCCAGTTACAGCGAACTCGAATACACCCGCTGGATGAAGGATGCGGGGTTCACCGAGGTAGGCCGGATCAACCTACCCGGGCCGAGCGACCTGATGGTGGGTCTAGTGAAATAGGGCTACCCATACTTCCGGATAGCCCATGACTCGGGAACAATCGTCCAAGCGTCAGGAATGGCGACAAGTCTGCCAGTGCCGGCTGGAATCGCCTGACTTTCCGATCGGAAACATGCCGTCCGCGCGACATTACCGGCCGGCAAACCGGTATCCAGCGCCACGAATCGTCAGCAAGTAAGCCGGGGAGCGAGGATCATCTTCGATTTTTGCGCGGATTTTGCTGATGAAGGCGTCCACCGCGCGCGGGCTGGATTCAAGTGCGTCGCTGCCGATGGTGCGCAAAATTCGCTCGCGACTGAAAACTCGCCCTGGCGATCGGGCGAGCATTTCCAGAATGCGGAACTCAACCGTGGTCAGAGTCTTTTCTACGCCGCGAACGCGGAGCAACATCGCCGCAGTGTTGATTTCAAGATCCCCAAACCTCAGGATTGCCGGGTCATCTCCCTGCTTGCGCAGAGCGGCCTTGACACGAGCCACCAATTCGCGAGGACTGAAAGGCTTCGTGATGTAGTCGTCGCCGCCGCATTCGAAGCCGAGGATGCGATCGTCTTCCGAACCCTTCGCGGTCACAAAAATGATCGGGGTCTTGCTGAATTCCGGCATGCTGCGGAGGCGCTGGCAAAATTCAAGCCCGTCCTCGCCCGGCACCATGATGTCGAGCAGAAACAGAGATGGTGGTTGAATTCTTGCCTTGGCCAGAGCCGACAGTACGTTCGTGAAGGGCTCGGCGATGTATCCCGCGGTTTGCAGGTTGGTGCGAATGAGCCGATTCACGTCCGGGTCATCTTCAACGACGAAGACGGTTTGTCGTGGTTGGACTTGGGTCATTTAGCGTAGCCCCGTGCGCGAGGCGGCCCGCTATTCTGCTCCGCCAGATATGCGCGGAGCAGCTGTTGCGTCAGGCACCACTGCAGTGTGGCGGCGCCCGTGCGCCTCTTTACAACCTTAGCTACTGCGCCCGTTTTCAGATGAATGCCGGCGCGCCCGCTGCTGTTGCTGATCAGTTTTCCGATAAATTCTGCGAGCTTGAAATTGTGCCCGATCAGCAAGGCGGAATCGGCGTTTCGCATCTCGGACAGTAGTTCGAGGAACCGTTCGTAGGTGCCGTCCGGCCGCAATGCCGGCGCGAGCGCAATCCGGCCTTGATAACCGGTCTGTCGGGCAATGATGGCGGCAGATTCGGACGCGCGCCTCAGTGGGCTGGAGACAATTTTGTCGAATCGGATGCCAAGCGCCGCCAGAAGCTTGCCGATCAACTCGCATTGCCGCCGCCCTTCTCGATCAAGCCCACGCGCTGCGTCCGCCTGCGGATGTGGTCTGGGGGCGCCGGCGCTTCCGTGTCTCATGAAGTACAGGTTCATGCAACCACGGCCGGATAGCCTCAGGCCATGCGGCGAGCGACTGGACGTGATGCTAGGTTGAGTTTGTTACGGGAGGATTACTGGAATGTGAAAACTCCGTGACAGGAATCGGTCACCAGGGTTTCATGACTTGCGTTACGTTCAGCACCCTCGTAACGATCGTGGTTCTGCCACGCCGATGTGAACGTTAATTCACATGGCTGTCATCGAACGTTAACTTAAGCCGTTTTCTAATATAGGTATGGACACCGTTATCGCCGATACGATTCTCGTGTCCGACCTGCACTTGGGCTCGGAGACCAGCCGTGCCCGCGAGGCTACGCAGTTCTTGCGCTCCGCCATGTTCAACCGGTTGATTCTCCTGGGCGACATTTTCTGCGACCTCAACTTCCGGCGTCTGAAGAAGGAGCACTGGCAATTCCTTTCCTTGATCCGGAAGCTCTCGAACCGGAAACGTGGAGTCGAAGTCGTCTGGGTCGAGGGAAATCACGATCGCGGCCTGGCACAGTTGATGTCGCACCTGGTCGGCGTGCGGGTCTACGACGACTACGGGTGGCACTACCGCGGCGTGAAGTATCGCGGCATTCACGGGCACCAGTTCGATCGCTTCCTGGTGGACAGCGCGTTGCTGAGTGCGCTAGGCGAATTCACGTATCTGCATATCCAGAAGGTTGATTTTAGGGACAGCAAGATCGCACGCTGGTTGGATCGCCTGAACTCACGGTGGTTGCGGCTGACCCCGAAGGTGGCGGCGGGCGCTCTTCTCTACGCGAAGGCACGCGGCGTTGATGTCGTGTTCTGCGGACATACCCATCAGGCATTCCAGGCAAGCGCAGGCGGCGTGCGTTACTTCAACACGGGCTCCTGGACGCACGAACACCTGACGTACGCAGCGGTGGATGACAGCGGACCCCGGCTGGGTGAGTTCGTGCCGCCTCCTTGCGAGCCCGAAGTCTCGGACGAAATCGCTAACGAACAATCGGCGGACGCTTCGGGTGAACCACTCACCCCTGTCTGCTGATGAAAACCTTCGCGCTTCTTTACAACCTTTCGTGTGGAACCAGTCTGCGGGCGCAGACACGCCTGCAACGTCTGCGACACGCTTTTCGCGCCCGCGGCGTGGAGTTGCGTCCGTACTTTACTTCCACGCCGCTATGTGCGTCCGCCGTGGTACGCGCGGCCATCGCCGGCGATTGCCAAGCCGTCCTCGCGGCGGGCGGTGACGGCACGTTCAACGAACTATTGCAGGCCGCAATGCGCCACCCCGACAGCTTGCCGATCGGCATTGTTCCCTTCGGGTCCGGCAACGTGCTTTCGCATGAAATCGGACTCAGCGGCGACGTTGCGCGGACCGCGCAAGAACTGGCCGGTGCGACCCCAACGAAGGTGCCGGTTGGATTGCTGGCCAGCCGGCTCGCCAACGGCGCGACCGTAGGCCGGTACTTCACGGTGGCGGCAGGCATCGGAGCGGACGCCCGCGTGATCTGCGGTGTCAACGTCGCGTGGAAAAAACGCTTCGGCATCAGCGCTTACTACGTCGAAGCCACCCGCCAACTCCTGTTCTCGCCTGTCCCGTTGCCTTTCTTCCGCGTGCATTTCACCGATGCCCTAACCGGCGAGCTGCGCGAGGAAACCGTGTCCCAAATCATCGTTGAGAGGGTGGGCTACTTCAGCAGCCCGCTGATAGAAAAGAACGGGACAACTCCGCTGCTGAGCCATGTCTTCCGCCTCGTCCTGTTTAAGACACAGCAGCGCGCCACCTACATCCGGTACGGGCTTCAGTTGTTGGCGCGCCGGTTCGGCAGCGCGCCATCCCCGATCGGCACAGTCGATGTGGCACAAGCCACGTCAGTGACATGCGAGTCGTTGCCGGGCGCGACCGGCACGGATGTGCTCACGGAAGTGGATGGTGAACTGGTGGGGGGATTGCCCGCCGAGCTTACGTTGATCCCGCAAGCGATCCGGCTGCTTCTGCCCGATCGCGCCGTGAACCGAATTGCGCAATAGCGGTTTAACCGCAAATTCACACAACCGTCACCTTCGCGCAACAGCGCATGCTTACATTCGACGACATGAGCAAGTCCAGGACCAGCGACGCTCCGAACCTGGAGGTCGCTGGTCGACCTCTCGGGGGAAACGCCATGCAAACCCGGCGCAGCATCTTGGTTGTAGATCACGATGAGGATGTTCTGCTGCGGCTGGAGCACTTGCTGGAAACGGCGGGATTCGACACCACGGTGACATGGCGGCTCGACGAGGTTCGCCATTTGATTGACCAGCGGCGGTTCGATCTCGTCGTCATCGGCCATCATCCGCCTAATCTTGACGCCTCGCGCGTGTTGCAACTGACCGGCGGCGATCGGCGGACACCGTGCATCGTGCTGCACCCGCCGGAGCGTTTTCATTTCGACGCCGAGTATTTCTACTCGCTCGGGGCTCACGCCGTGCTGTCGAAGTGGGGTCCGGAGGTCGCTGAACGTGTCCGCCAGCTCTTTCCGCCTGCCCAAGCCTCGGCCTAGCGCGGCATTTCGCGGAACCGCGGCGGCAATCAGGAGGGTGCGCCAAACGTGCAACGCATCGCCTTCGTTTACTTCGACGCCGGCGGCGGTCACCGCAGTGCCATGGACTCGCTGCTCACTGTCATTGATCGCCAGAAACGTCCCTGGGAAGTTTCCACCCTCAATCTGCAGGAGGTTCTCGATCAGCATGACTTTGTACGCCGGCTGACCGGCCTGCGCGTCCAGGACGTTTACAACCGCATGCTGGCCTCCGGCTGGACGCTGGGTTCGCCGCAGCTGTTGTGGGCGCTGCACGGCGCGATACGAGTGCTGCACAACCCGATCGTCTCGACCCTCGCCGACTACTGGCATCACCAGCCCGCCGACGTCGTCGTCTCGGTAATCTCCAATTTCAACCGCGAGCTCGCAGCCGGCGTAAGGCTCGGATTGCCGCGTGCGAAATTCGTCACCGTGATGACCGACATTGCCGACTATTCCCCACGTCACATCTGGATTGTGCGCGAATCGGAATACCTCGTCTGCGGCAGCGACCGTGCCGTCGAACAGGCGCGGAGAATGGGCCACAGCAACGGCCGCGTGTACCGGACTTCCGGCATGATCCTGAACCCGAGGTTTTACGAGAACCGCGACATGGATCGCGGCGAAGAGCGGCAGCGCCTGGGGCTTGACCCGGATTGCCCGACTGCCTTGGTTCTTTTCGGCGGACACGGCTCGAACGAGATGCTGGAGATCGCCCGCCGCGTCGATCACTATCCGGGCGCCCTGCAATTCATTTTCATCTGCGGACGCAATAAGCACCTTGCAGCAAAACTGCGGGACATGCGCACCGGCAAGAGACGGCACATCGAAGGTTTCACATCCGAGATTCCGTACTTCATGCGCCTGGCGGATTTCTTTATCGGCAAACCGGGGCCGGGATGCGTCAGCGAGGCCTTGGCATGCGGCCTGCCCCTCATCGTCGTGTGCAATGCCTGGACGCTTCCCCAAGAGCGCTACAACGCCGAGTGGATTCGGAGCAATCGCTTTGGCATCGTGCTGCGCAGTTTCGACGACATCAACCGGGCCCTCGCTGAAATGCTGGGCCCTGGCGCAATGTTTCGTCCCAATGTAGCCCAGTACTTCAACTGCGCCGTTTTCGAAGTTGTCGATATTCTGCAGCAGATCATGGACGAACCGCACTTGCCCGTCTCGGGCGCAAGTGACGCGACTTGAGTCCCTCCTCCCTCTGATCGCAGCGGCTTCCTGGTTTTTAACGTCCTTTTCACACACCCGTCACATTCCAGCAATACGCACCAACTAGGTTCTGTATGCCTTCACTCTGGCCGCAGAAGCGGATTGCATTTCCTGTTCAGGAGACACAATGAGACGACTGAGATTTCTACTTCCCTTGTTGCTGCTATCGCCGAGCTTGTACGCGGCAGAGAACGCGGCCACCAGCGCGCCACAGAAACCGAAGCACAAAGCTTCAACACGAACCACGGCGCAGACGACTGCACAGACAACTCCGGCTGCCACCGCGGACGATGTCCGACAATTGCGGGAAGCGCTCGCCGCGCAGCAGCAACGCGTGCAGCAACTGGAACAACAACTGCAACAGTTCCAGTCGCAGTTCCAGCGCGCCGAGGCAGCGGCGGCCGACGCGCAGTCGAAGGTCGCAGAGATGCAAACCTCGACCAGCAAGCAGCAGGGCGACTACACCAAGCTGCAACGCGACATGAATGATTTCAGAACCACCATGACTGCCCAGTCGGTCGCCACGCAGGAAGGGCAAAAGCGCATGTCGACGTTCGAGGGCCTGCTCGGCAGGGTGCGTTGGAGCGGCGACATTCGCGTCCGGCAGGAGGATTTCTTCCTCGCCGGCCAAAATCCGCGCGTGCGTGAACGTATCCGGCTGCGCCTGGGAATGGATGCCGCGCTCAGCGAGGATTTCGCCGCCGGAGTCGCTTTTGCTAGCGGTACGCTTGCCGACCCGACCTCCACCAACGACACTTTGACCAATTTCTACGAGAGAAAGGTCGTGGGTTGGGATCGCGGATACATCACCTACAATCCTAAGGCCCACAAGTGGCTCAGCCTGACCGGCGGGAAATTTGCCTTCAACTGGCAGAAGACCAATCAGACTTTCGACCCCGACATCAACCCCGAGGGCTTCAGCGAAAAGTTTTCCTTCGATGTCAAGAGCAAGTATCTGAAGAACGTGACCCTCAACGCCTTGCAGTTGCTTTTCTTCGAGAATTCCAACACCAAGTTCGGCGTTAGCGGAACCGACTCGTTTGCAGCCGGCGGGCAGTTCCTGCTCAAGCTGCAGCCGCACAAACGCTGGACCATAACTCCCTCCTACACGGTGCTCAACTGGCGCAACGAAGGGATCCTTTTGAACGCACCGGCATTCGCAGGCGCGTTCCCGGTCAGCGGTACCACCGGCATCGTTTGCAACCCGGTGACGGCGCTCAACACATCGCCGAGTTGCACCTTCGCCACCGTGCCGTTTGCGCCGAACGGGATGACGAATGCTTACAAGGTGACCAGCGTCGCAAGCAATGGCAATCTAGTCCGCGCGTATCTGTCCAAGTTTCTCTACAGCGACCTGATCCTGGACAACACCATCGACACTGGTCTGAAACGCTGGCCCTGGCGCGTGATGTTGGAATACGAGGAAAACCTGCGTGCGGCCACGAACAACTCGCATATGTATCAAGTGGAGACCAGCCTGGGACAAACGAAGAACCAGCATGATGTGCTGATCGGGTACGCCTTCCTGCGCCAGGAACAGGATTCCATCATCGCGACGTTTGGCGAAAGCGATCAGCGCGTGCCCACCAACGTCCTGCAGCACAAGCTGTATGCCCAATATAAATTCCGGCCGAAAGTCACGCTGGCCTACACGCTGTTCGCCGGCCGGGTACTGAACAGCTCCCTGTTTGCCGCCGTTCCCAAACCCGGCGGCGGAACCGACTCGCTGCAGCCCGGTTTTCTAGCGCCGGGCGTGTTGCCTGGCCAGGTGGACAAATACCTGAAGCGCATGCAATTCGACGTGATCTACAGCTTCTGACAGCAGAGCCACCCTCTACCTCTGCGGCTCCGGTGCATACCCCTTGCACCGGAGCCTTTTTCTGGAAACCCGGCCCTTTTTCAGGAAACTGCCTAATCCTGATAGATCCAGCCAGCCACCAGGGCTGCGAGAATTGCTCCCACCCAGAGCTCCAGCATCCACCACAGCGGGAAGTGCCGGCTAAATGGTGCCCAAGTTGCGATGGCGAAGTTTGTGGGAAGCCCCGCAGCAAAGCCGACGAGAACACCGACCTCAGTCGCAGTCTTCGGTCCGGCCCCTCTGGTCGCCCGCACTGACGCATAGAGCCATGCGACGATAGCGGCGAGGATAAACAGCATCACGATCCACGCACCCACGAAGAATGGATATCGCGGTTGTTGCAAGAAGGCGCCGGCCTGCTGAGCGGCTGCGTATCGATCGCGCAATACCACCAGGTTGATGAAGGTGCTCCAGATGTTCCACACGACGCCTCCGGCCAAGGCGCCCAAGAGGACCCGGCGAGCATTGACAGAGGCCATAGGCCACCTCGAAGGAAGCAGACTTTGGGTGAGAGTTTCCGTTGGGTTGCGGATGCTAGCAATAGGCCAGAAAACTGTCAAGGCTGGTACATGCAGCACCACGGAAGAGTCAGGTCGATGATCCTCCGTGCCCAAGTCAGGCTGATCTCGCGGCGGACCATTGCCAGTCAATTTCATTGGGCGGGCTTACCGCCGAGCGACGCTCGCCTCGTCCTTTCGCTGGTCCAGCAGAATGCGGGCGTTCTGAACCACCTCGATGAATCGGCGGGCGGCTTGGCAAATCACGTGGTTATTGCCGGCGTTGAGTGCGGCCGAGGAAACCAGCTCACCGCCGACGCCCAAGGCAACTGCGCCGGCGAGAATAAAATCTGCCGCGGTCTCCAGGTTCACGCCGCCGGTTGGCACCATCGGGATCTGCGGCAGCGGGCCGCGAAGGGCCTTGATGTAGTTAGCGCCGCCCAGTTCGCCACATGGGAAGATCTTTACGAAATCCGCGCCCGCTTTCCAGGCATTCATCACCTCGGTGGGAGTAAGGGCGCCGGCCATCATCACGATGTCCCGAGACTTCGCAAAATCCACTGTCTCGTAATCGAGTCCAGGGCTGACCAGAAACTGCGCGCCGGCATCGGCGCACTGTCTGGCGGTGGCAGCATCGAGAACCGTTCCTGCCCCAACCAGCACCTCCGACCCCATGGACCTGGCCACCTCGCGAATCAGATCCACGGCCCCCGGAACCGTCATGGTGATTTCGGCGATAGGGATTCCCCCGAGGCATACCGCCTCGATGGCCATCATCGCCTGCTTTGCGGAAGCCGCACGGACTACCGGAACAATGCCGACTTGGGTGATCTGATGGCGCACTTCCTGCTTAGTCATCGACTCGCCTCTCCTGCTGCGGTTGACAGCGTGGGCGCAAGCTCATCGGGCCATCCAGCCTCCATCCACAAGGAGGATATGGCCGTGGACGTAGTTGCTGGCCGCAGAGCCGAGAAAAACGGCCGCACCCGCCAGGTCCGAGGGTTCGCCCCATCGCCCGGCGGGAATGCGTTCAAGAATTTGCCTGGAGCGTTCCGCATCCTTGCGAAGAGCGGCGGTGTTGTCGGTTGCCATGTATCCGGGCGCGATCGCGTTGACATTGATCCCCTTGCAGGCCCACTCATTGGCGAAGGCCTTGGTCAGTGCTGCCACCCCCGACTTCGCCGCGGCATAGGAGGGCACCAACACACCACCCTGAAACGCAAGCAGCGAAGCGATATTGATGATCTTCCCACTACCTTGCTTCAGCATGTGCCGCGCCGCCAGTTGCGAAAGACGGAACACCGAGGTCAGGTTTACGGCGATGACTTCATCCCAGTATTGCTGCGGAAACTCGGCGGCCGGCGCGCGGCGTATGGTACCGGCGTTGTTGACCAGAATGTCGATTGATCCGAACTCGTCCACAGTGCGCTGGATCAGTGCCGAGCAGACCTTCTCCTCGGCCACATCGCCCGACATGAAAAACGCCTTGCGGCCGAGCTGGCGAACGTCCTCGCGGATGTCGCACGGCTCCGGAGTAAGCCCATGGCACCCGACGTTGGCTCCGGCTTCGGCCAGCGCGCGGGCAATCCCGAAGCCAAGCCCACTCTGCGAGCCGGTCACGAGCGCATTCTTACCTTCGAGTCGGAAAGCATCCAAGATCACTGTAGAGCCCCTTATGATTGAGTCAAGCTTGACCTAGCCCGGTTCTTCGCAACCACCATCTACTTCTTACGCCCGGCTTCCAGGCCGGAGCCGCCGCCGTCGAATCCGGGCTGGACATTCACCACCCCAAACTGGCGGTCCAGGACCTCGCGATGTGCGGCCATGGCCCAGAGGAAGCAAATACGATGGCCCGGAACGGAGACGTTGGGGTGATAACCGCTGGGCATCAGCACCGCATCGCCATCGCGCACCACGGTGACCAACTCGGGGCAGTCAGGGTTGTTGTAAACCATCTGGATTCCGAAGGCCGGCGCCGGCATGTTGAAGTACACATACATCTCTTCGAGCATGGCGGCGTGCTCGTGCGGTGGCCAACTGGTCCAATTGCCGGGATCGGACCAGGTGAATCCGGCGACCAGGCGGCCAGCTTCCACATTCTTGGCGATCGCCATGTGCAGATGACGGCAAGCCGCGGTGCCGCTGCCAGCGGTAAAAACTTGCGTCGGATCTTTGCAAATGTCGGCGAAGCGTACGACCTGTAGAGGGTACCGGTGTTCGACATCGGCGGAGAACTCCGCGATATC
>CAVXCR010000011.1:0-242661 GCA_963760265.1 Terriglobia bacterium | reverse complement strand
CGTGGCCATCCTCGGCGAATTGCAAACCCACGATTCTATTCTACGATGCGAAACGGATACCGGTGATCGGAGATCGGTTTCCCCTTCGCCAAAAGCGGGGAAAGGGTGGGCCACCCGCGGTGCGCTCACGATATGAACAGCTTGTCCGCCAGTTGTTCGCGTACGCGTTTAGAACCGATGTCCGTCAACCGGTATTTGCCGTTGCCAATTTGAACCACCTGGCGGCACTTTGGGCCGACTAGGTATTGCAGAGCCTCGGTTATACGTGGCGCGGCATGCATGACGTACTGCCCGAGTTCTTTTCTCGTGAACCCGTTTTCGCCAGCGTAATGCAGCAGCACCAGAATTTCGTCGCTGGCCGAGAGGTCGGTACGCTGAACCATCAGGACGTTTTCAAATCTTCCAACCGCCGGGACGTCAAACTGCAATAGTTCGCGAATTGCAGCAGCAACCTGTTCCCGGTCGTCTTTCCACCACAACCGCAGAGTTTCAGCAAAAAGCCAGCGGACCCCTTCCAGTACGAGCTTGGAATCCATGTGGTTCGCCTTGTACGTTGGCGAAATGTGAACCGCGCCACGGGCGCTGCGAAACTTGTAAACCGTCCTGATTACTTTTGCGAGATGTAGTGCGGTTTGGCGCGGCTGCGTCGCATGTTTATTCTGCTCGTTCTCAATGTACTTAAGGCATTCGTCAGCGTCCTTGCCGGGATTCAGGTTGCCTGAATCCATGTGGTACACGATTCTGGCCAGCACTTCACAGAACTGGCCGGCGTCCAACTGACTGGGTTCCCAATCGCGCTGGATAAATCGCTTTTCCTGCGATACGAATTCGTCCACTAACTGTTGAGCCAACTGGCCATCGAGCGGCGGGGCCAATTGGCTCACTAAGGTCGCTTTGTTTACGAGCATACGTTACGTTCTAAGCGGTCGGTTTTTCACCTTTCGCCTCGGCAACCAGCTTCGCTCCCGCTTCCCGTCCGGCCTGTTTCAAAAACCAGCGGCCGTCAACGGAGCCAAAAAGCTCAGGATTATTGCCAAGGTCCCGCGCTATGTTGCCTCGGTTCAGCAGGCCAGCAGCCCGAAATTTCGCTTTGAAAATCGCTGCCATTTCCGACGGATTCAAGCCGTCCTTGCTCACGCCCTCCTGCTCGACAACGTGCAGCAGCCACGCAACCTTCTGCGGCTGTTTCCACGCCTGCGCTGGCGTGCCCCATTTCGCACCATCATGGTTCCAATCCACCGGGCCATAGCCGTCGCCATTGCTGGGCGCAGATTTGGCCGCCGTCACGCGCCGTCGCTTGCGTGACGGTGCCGCTTGCGCTTCCACGACAACGTGGTGACCGCCCTGGCTATCGTTGGACGCTTCGAGCAAACCCGAAGGCCGGAGCACACTTGAAATCTGATGCGCCACGTTGTTGGCAATCTCCGGCGCGATTTCCCGGTCACCCTTAACGTGGATTTTCAGCTCCTTAATTTCAATGCTAACGTCAAAAGTCGCAAATTTCGCCATTCACCTACTCCTTGCACAGCTCGCCGCAAAGTATCAGCAGCAGAAGTGGAATTCTACTCCGAATCCGAAGGCGAACACAAGGCGAAACTCTGGTTGTTGCTGCGGTCGGTCTGGGCTATTCCCGCTTGCGCGCGGCGGCGTACTCCGCCGGGCTGGGCAATTCTTCCAGCCCGCGTCCGGCAAGAATGTCTTCCATGATCCTGACGAAGTCGGCGTGCACCAGGCTGTTGGTGGCCAGGGTTTCGCGGCTGTCGAGGCGCCACGGGCCGCCAGTCACGTCAGTGATGGTGCCGCCGGCTTCTTCCACCAGCAGCACGCCCGCCGCCGTGTCCCACGGGTTGAGGTTGAATTCCCAGAATGCGTCCAGCCTTCCGCTCGCCACCGACGCCAGGTCCAGCGCCGCCGACCCCGCCCGCCGCACGCCGTGCGTCCGGAGCGTGATCTGGTGATAGAAGTGGATGTTGGGGTTCTGGTGGCGCTTGTGGCTGGGAAAGCCGGTGCCGCACAGGCACTCGGCCATGTGGTTGACCTTGGAAACGCGAATGCGGCGCTGGTTCAGGTAAGCGCCGCTTCCCTTCTCCGCCGCGAACAATTCATCGCGGGTGGGATCGTAGATGACGCCCGCCACGCGCTTGCCCTTATGTTCCAGCGCGAGCGAAACGCAGAACACCGGGAAGGCGTGCGCAAAATTCGTGGTGCCGTCCAGCGGATCAATGTACCAGCGGTACTCGCTGCCGGTCTCGACGCGCGCGCCCTCTTCGCCGATCAGGTCGTGGCGCGGCCAGCGCGCGCGTATGCGATCGGTGATCAGCGCCTCGGCGCTGCGGTCGGCTTCGGTGACCAGGTCGACATCGCCCTTGTACTCGAAGCCGATGCGCCGCCGGAAGTGGGTCATCAGCAACGCGCCCGCCTCGCGCGCGATCTCGCTCATGGCGGGAACGAATTGGTCGGTGGAATGCAAGCAGGCTTTAGGCGTTAGGTTTTAGGCGACAATACAGAACGCAGTACCGCGATCCAGTCGCCTAAAGCCCAAAGCCTAACGCCCCTCAGGCGCTTTCACCCGTTTCTGCGGCCCGCCGTCCTCGGCGATATACATGATCTCGTGCTTGAAGATGAACAGATTCGGCGCGCCCTCGCGGGTCAGCCGGATCATGCTCTTGTCGTAGTACTCGATCCAGCCCCGCACCACTTCCCCATCGAGCAGCTTCACCTGCACCGGCTTTTGCTTCTCGCCCAGCGCTTTCAGGTAAGCGGCCTCTTCAAAGGTCTCCTCCGGCGGCGGCGTCTTCGCCTTCTTCAGCGGACCCGAGTTGCCCGGAGTGCGAAATGCCATGCGGACATTGTACACGGGGCGGGTCGACGGTCGGCGGTCGGCAGTCGACGGCCCGGAACAACCTTTCGATTCGGAAGCAGGAAGTAATCTGCTCTTGCCGTAGACCGTAGACCGTAGACCGTCGACTACTTGAATTTCGACGTGAAGTATCCCGCCCGATGCCGCGCTTTCAGGCCCTCGGTGGCCGGGCCTTTCAACTCGACCTTGATCTTGCGGAAATCGGTTTCGGCGATCCGGCGCACGGGGTAGTACGCGAGCAGATACTGCGCCCGCAGCTCTTCGCTGATTTGCTGGAACGCCTGCTCCAGCCGCGGCAGCGTGTCGGCGTAATAATATTTTCCGCCAGTATCGTGGGAGAGCTGGATGAGCGCGTGCTCCCCGCCCAGATCGCGTCCGGCGCTGGCCTCGATGGGCACCACGATCATCGAATAGACCGTTGCCTCCGACTGCTGCGCCGCCCGCAGCGCCTCCTGGTACGAGGTGCTGCTCATGGTGTCGCCGCCGTCGGTGATGATCACCATGACCTTGCGTCCCGGCCGCTTGTACAGCGCCTCGGCGCCAAGATAAACCGCATCGTACATCGCCGTCGCCGAACGCACGTGGACGCGCTCGATGCCGGCATCAATCCGCTTCAGGTCGGAGGTGAACGGCACCAGCTCTTCCACCACCTCACTGAACTGGTACAGCGCCAACGAATCCTGCGGGCGCATGATTTCGTGTGCGAACCGCCGCGCCGATACCAGCTCCAGCTTCAAGTCTCTTTTCGTGCTCAGGCTCGCATCCACCGCCATCACGATCGAAAGCGGCAATTGCGATTCGCGGCTGAACACGGAAATCGCCTGCGGCACGCCGTCTTCGAAGAGAGCGAAATTATCCTTGGTCAGGGTGCGGGCGGGTGCGCCGTTGGCGTCGGTGACGGTAACGAACACGTTGACCAGCTTGACGTCAACGCTGATCGCCGGTTCCTGCGTGTCCTTCTGCGGATCTTCGGCGCGCACGGCGAACGGTGTCAGCAGCGTGAGCGCGAGCAGCAGCGCGACAGCCGGCAAGCGCACCAGCTTCATCGCAGAGCTGGTTGATGAGATGCGGCGGGACTCGGTAGGCACGATAGGTTGTTCTACTTTCCTCTGCGTCCTCTGTGGCTAAGCCCTTCGTACTTCCGGCGGGAACGGCTCGCCGTCGGCCCAGACCGCGCCGTCTTCGAAGTGTTCTTTCTTCCAGATGGGCACCGTCTGCTTCAGCGTGTCAATCATCCACCGGCATGCGTCGAAGGCCGCCGCGCGGTGCGCCGAGCTGACCACGATCGCCACGCTGGTCTCTCCGATCTGCAGCCTGCCCAGCCGGTGCGCGACGGCAACCTCCCGCACCTTGAATTTCGAGAGCGCCTGCGCCGCCAGTTCTTCGAGCTGCTTCCGCGCCATCTCTTCGTAGGCTTCGTAGTCGAGGTAAAGCGTGCGCCGGCCACGGCTGTTGTCGCGCACGATGCCTTCGAACACCACGACCGCGCCATCTTCGGCGCGCTTCATGCGCTCGGCGAGCCCGGCGGTGTCAATGCGCTCGCTCGTAAGTTGAACCCGCGATTGGGTTGCGGGTTGCGTGCTGTCCGCCCCGCCGCTGACCGGCGGCAGCAAACCCACCTCGTCCCGCTCGCGCAGGCCCGCTGTCGGCGCAGCGTACTCCTGGTTCAAAGCCACCGCAATCGAGCCCATCAAGCCTTTGAGTTTCGTGTCTTGCGCGTAATGGGAGAGCAGATCGCGGACCGTGGCGCCTTCCGGCAGCGACACCTCGTCGCTTGCCTTGCCGGCGATGTCTTTCAAGATTCCGAAGAACAGTACGCGAACCTGCATGGAAACCATGGACCGGTGGTCAGACCCACATCTGCCAACTGCGGGCAGATGTGGGGCACCAGTTTCTATTTCGATTGTAATGGAAGCGGTTCAAAGATGACGTTGGCGTCGGTGCACTGGAAGGTCCGCGCGACCCGGTAATTTGCCTTCAAGCCCTGCACCATGCCGGCGGAAAAGCGCTCCACGCCACGCCGCAGCGCGTCGGGCGATTGCGTGTAATCGCGGCGCGTCACCACCATGTCGAACCAGCGCGAGCGCAGGCGCGGCTCGATCACGTCATCCCGCCATGTGCCGTGCATCGCAATCTGGCTGTACACGAACGGATCCAGCACCCACACGGTTTTTCCGCCCAGCAACAGCGCGCTCACGTTTTCCGATAGCGCTCGGTCGCCGGCATGCGCCCGGATGTAAGCGTAGGCCTCAGGGCACTGCTGCAGTCCGTTGGACCAGTCGAACATGGATTGCGCCGGCCAAACCAGCATCACGGCCAGCCATGCGGCAAACAAGACTGCCGCCGGGCGCAGGCGCCTCACTTCATCCCAGCCCAGACCGGCGCACAGGCACAGCGCCGCCGTCCACTCCAGAAAATGGTTCCAGCCGGAACCCTGTTTGCCGGCCGTGATCGCGGTCATGGTCGCCAGCAGGAACCACCAGCTTGCCACCGAGAGTTGCTTGCGCCGCAATTCCGCGATGATCCCCACCGCGGCCATGGCCAGTAGCGGCGCGGCGCCGATCGCCAGGCGCGTGATGCGCAGCGCGTAGCCGTTCCAGGAAAACGGGTCGGGATGGGTGAGGAAAAGGTGCTCGGCGAAAAAGCCGCCGGTCAGCCATTCGGCGATGCCAAACGCGGCCACGCCGAGGGCAGCGCCGGCGCCGGCGAAGTTTGCCGCTTCGCGCCAGCGCCGGCGTGCCACCAGGTACAGCGTGCAAGCCGCGGGCGCGGCCAGCAGGCTGTGCTTGCAATACACCGCGGCCACAAAGAGTGCGGCCGACGCAAGCAACGAAAGACTAGCCACAGAGGACACGGAGGAAGAAACACGGAGAAGATTTTCCTGGTTTTTGTCCTCTGTGTCCTCTGTGGCTAACCCGGTCACTCCACGACAAAAGACGTACAAACCGCCGACGCTCAGCGCCAGGCCGACCAGGTCCACGCGCAGCAGCGCGCCCATGCCTGCGACCAGCGGGAGCGCGGCGTAGATGGCGCCGAAGATCACCGCGGCCGCAACCGAGCGCGTCGTCCGGGCGATGGTGAGCGCGAGCAAAACACAAATGGCCACGACCGAGGCAATCACCAGCATCCGCGGCGCCAGCAGCGCAACGCCGAACAGCTTCACTGGAATGGCCAGCAGGTAGTACCCAACCGGGCCGTAGGGATCAATGGCATTGGGAAAAGCGCGCGGGTCGGGATATGGCGTCAGGCCATGGGCAATGCGCGCCAGCGTGGCGAGCACGTTGCCTTCGCCGTAGTCGAACTGGAATGGGCTCAAGGCGTGCGCACGCAGCGCGAGGGCCGCGCCCAGCACACGCCACGCCACCAGCGCCAGCAGCGCCAGCTCGCATCCCAGCACCACCGGCGAGCGCGCACTGCGCCCGGCCGCATCCGCGGACTTGTTCCCAGCCTCCCGCTGTGTCGCCGCAGTCGCCATTGAGCGTTCGTCTCTAATTGCCAATTGCTAATCGCTAATCGCTTATTTACTTCCTCTCAAAGATCACGCGCGCGTCGGTGCAGCCGTACATCCCCACCGTGCGGTAATTTTCCGCGATCGCCTTCACCACGCCGGAGGAGAAGCGCACCCCGCCGTCGCTCATGAAGGCGGGATACATCGGGTAGTTCCACTGCGTCACGATGAGGTCGAACTCGCGGTTGCGCACCATGCGCTCCAGGCCGGCGTCGGGCCAGCCGCCGCGCATCACCAGTTGGCTGTACACGAACGGGTTTGACACCCAGACCGTCTTCCCCGCCAGCACCAGCGCGCCGACATTCTCCGACAGCACGCGGTCGCCGGGATATTGTTTCACCAGCGCGTACACCCGGTCGCAGTCCTGCACCGTGCCATAGGGTTCGAAAGGAAGGCTGCGTTCGCGCCAGAGGAAAATGCACAGCCACGCGGTGACGACCACGGCCATCACCAGCGCCAGCGCGCGCGGGCGGATGCGCGGCATCGTCTCCCAGCCGAGCCCGGCGCACAGGCACAAGGCCGCCGGCCACTCCAGGAAATGGTTCCAGTTCGATCCCAGCTTGCCCGCGGTCACCGCCGTCAGAGTCGCCATGGCCAGCCAGAGCGCGGGCAGTGAAATCCGCCGGCGGAGGAGGTCGGGAATCAGCAACACGGCCGCCAGCGCTACCAGCACGCGATGTCGCGCGATGACGTCGGTGAGCCGCAGCAGGTACACGCTCCAGGAAAACGGGTCGGAATGGGTCAGGAACAGGTGGGTGAGGATGGTGCCGCGAGTCGCGGCGGTCGCGATGGCGAGCGCAACCACACACATCGCCGCCATGGTTGCGGCGAAGCGCGCCGCCTGCTGCCATCGCTTGCGCGTGATCAGCCACAGCGCGCAAGCCAATGGTGCCGCGATGTATGTGTACTTCACCAACAGCGCGGCCACGAACAGCGCCGCCGAGAAAGACAACCAAGATTTTGTCGCAGAGGACGCAGAGGACACAGAGGAACTTTTTTCTTCTTTGTCCTCTGCGTCCCCTGTGTCCGGAGCCTGCCCCGAGCGAAGCCGAGGGGCGACCTATTCCCCGGCAAAACACATAGACCCCGGTCGCGCTCAGCGCGAGTGCCAGAAAATCCACGCGCAGCACGGCGCTCCACGATTCCACCACCGGCAGTGTCCCGTAGATCGCGCCAAAGACGACGCCGGTGAGCGCCGAACCGGTCAGGCGCGTTATGGTGAGCGCGATAAAAACGCAGATCGCCACCACGCACGCCACGATCACCAGCCGCGGCCACAGGAAGGAGACGCCGAGCAGCTTCACCGGAATGGCCAGCAGGTAATACGCTACCGGGCCATAGGGATTGAGGATGTTGGGAATGGCGTGCGGATCGGGATACGGCGTCAGCCCGTGCGTGATCCGCGCCAGCGCGTTGAGGATGTTGCCCTCTTCGTAGTCCACCTGGAAGGGCAGGCCCACGTGCTGCCGGACGGCCGCCACGTGCTGACCAAGGCATGAATGGGATTCGAGGCAGCAGCGTCAATCGCAACGACCAGGACACCCTTGAGTTCTTCCGCCGCTCAGCGGAACTGGGGTACGCCCCGGCGCAGGTTGCGCTCGGATACATTTACGAGACAGGCTTCAGGGTTGCGAGGGAGCCGAGGCGGGCAGCGGACTGGTACAAGAAGGCCGCCCAGCAGGGAGATTCGCTGGCACCGTGGCTCCTGGGCCGCGTCATCTATCTGGGAGCGATTCCCCCACTCGACGTCAACGATGCCATCAGCTGGCTTCAGCGGGCCTCGGACGCAAGCAATCCGTTCGCACAATATCTGCTCGGCGTGATCAAGCTGGAAAAAAACGATTACACGAAGGCAGCAGAGTTGTTCCAGAAAGCGTCCCAGCAGGGCCTTCCGCAAGCGCAATACGAACTCGGCAAACTGCTGCTAAAGAGCCCGGGCACGATTAAGCAGGACAAGTACGAGGCTTACATTTGGCTCGTGATGGCCGGCGACGCAAACTACGCACACTATCCCGATCTGCAGTCGCTGGAAACTGACCTCGGCAAGGCACGTACGGAAGGGGCCAAGGCCGAGGCTCGCCGGCGCGAAAGAGAATCTTCCCGCACCGTCATCGCCCACGGCTGCACCGGATGGGATGGCGAGTTTGACCGCATCCCCAGTCCACCGCCACTCGACGTTCAGCAATTCTGCCGCTGATTGTCGAAGAGTCGATGGTCGACGGTCGATGGCCGACGGCAACAAAGCAAAAACTCCCGGGCTAAGCCGCGAGAATCGGGCGATCACTCCCTCAAAGTGTTTTGGGCGGGATGAAATAAATAGGGGCCGCGTCTTTCAACGCAGCCCTCACTGACCACTGGCCACTAACCACTGACCACTGCTTTACGCCACCGGCACAGCGGCGCCGCTCAGCACCTCGGCGCGCGTGACCGCGTCCTGCTTCTCTTCCGCCTTGCTGGCCGGCAGGGCGACCTCGAGCACCTCGTCGATGGTGCTGACGTATCTCACGTCCACGTTCTGCAACTGCTCCGGCGTCAGGTCTTCCTCGACGTTGGTCTTGTTGTCCGCCGGGATGATCACGGTTTGTACGCCGGCGCGCTTGGCGGCCAGGAATTTCTCCTTGATGCCGCCAATCGGCAGCACGTTTCCGCTCAGCGTGATCTCGCCGGTCATGGCCGTCAGCGGCCGCTCCGGGCGGTCGGTGAGCAGCGAGACCAGCGCGGTCGCCATGGTGACGCCCGCCGACGGCCCGTCCTTCGGAATCGCGCCCGCCGGCACGTGGATATGGATGTCGTGGTCCTTGAACCAGTCTTCGCTGATGCCCAGCTTGCCGGCGTTGGAGCGCACCCAGGTGAGGGCCGCCTGCATCGACTCCTGCATCACCTGGCCGAGCTGTCCGGTCATGGTGAATCCGCCTTTGCCCTTCATCTTGTTGGCTTCGACGAACAGGATGTCGCCGCCGGTCGGCGTCCACGCCAGTCCCACCGCCACGCCAGGACGCTTGGTGCGCTCGGCGATTTCGGTGTCCACGCGGATTTTTTCGCCGCCCAGGAACTCGCGCACCACCGGCGTCGTCACCACCAGCTTGTCGTGCTTGCCTTCGGCGATGCGGCGCGCCTTCTTGCGGCAGATAGTGCCGATGTTCCGCTCCAGGTTGCGCACGCCGGCTTCGCGCGTGTAGTGCCGGATGATGTTGCGGATCGTTTCTTCCGGAAATTCGATCTGCTCCAGCGTGATGCCGTTCTCATCCGTCTGCCGCTGGATCAGATATCGCACCGCGATGTGGACCTTTTCGTCCTCGGTGTAACCCTGGAGTTCGATGATCTCCATGCGGTCGCGCAGCGGATCGGGCACCGGATCGAGCTGGTTCGCGGTGGTGATGAACAGCACCTTCGACAAGTCGAAGGGCACGTCCAGGAAGTTATCGCGGAAGGTGTTGTTCTGCTCGGGATCCAGCGTCTCCAGCAGCGCCGAGGCCGGATCGCCGCGGAAGTCGCGTCCCAGCTTGTCCACTTCATCCAGCATGAAGACCGGGTCGTTGGTCTCCGCCCGGCGGATTCCCTGGATGATCTGCCCCGGCAGCGCGCCGATGTAGGTGCGCCGGTGGCCGCGGATTTCCGCCTCGTCGTGCACGCCGCCCAGCGACAGGCGCACGAACTTGCGTCCCAACGCCCGCGCGATGGACTTGCCCAGCGAGGTCTTGCCCACGCCCGGCGGTCCGACAAAGCACAGGATCGGCCCCTTCATGCTCGGCTTCAGCCGCCGCACCGAGAGGTGATCCAGAATGCGGTCTTTCACCTTCTGCAGGTCGTAGTGATCGGTGTCCAGGATTTCCTTTGCCTTCAGGATGTCCACTTCCCCGCCCGAAGACTTGTTCCACGGCAGCACCGCCAGCCATTCGATGTAGTTGCGGGTCACGCTGTAGTCGGCCGCCATCGGCGACATCCGCGAAAGCCGCCCCAATTCCTTCAGGGCTTCCTTCTTGACCTCGTCCGGCATGCCGGCCTGTTCGATTTTCTGTTTCAGATCTTCCGAGTCGCGCGTGGTTTCGTCGCTCTCGCCCAGTTCCTTCTGGATCGCCTTCATCTGCTCGCGCAGATAAAACTCGCGCTGCGTCTGCTGCACCCGGTCCTGCACTTCGCTCTGGATCTTGTTGCGCAGCTGCATGACCTCCAGCTCCTTGGCCAGGTGCTGGTTGATCTTGTCCAGCCGCGAGCGCACGTCGGCGGTCTCCAGGATTTCCTGCTTGTCGCGCGTCGACAGCGTGGGCAGCGAGCTGGCAATGAAATCCACCAGCCGCCCCGGTTCCTCGATGTTCATCGCCACCGTGGACAGTTCGTCGGAAAGCGTCGGCGACCCCGCCACGATCTGCTGGAACAGCGTCATCACGTTGCGCTGCATCGCTTCCAGTTCCGACCCGGTCTTGGCCGGAATCTCCGGAATGGTTTCCACCGAGGCGCGCATGAACGGCGCCAGTTGCGTGTATTCCTTTAAATGCACCCGATCCAGGCCCTCGGCAAAGACAAACAGGCTCTGGTTGGGCATTTTGACGACCTTGTGCACCACCGCCAATGTGCCGATGGCGTACAGGTCCACAGGTTGCGGCGAATCGACCCTCGCCTCGCGCTGCGCGACCACGATGATCGTCTTGTCCTCGCCCAGCGAGTTGATCAGTTGCACCGAGCTTTCCCGGCCTACGGTCAACGGCAGGACTGCGTGCGGAAATAGCACCGTGTCCCTTACCGGCAACACCGGCAGATTACCGTTGCTTGGCGGCGCTTCGCCGGGAGTTCCGTGGCGCTCTAAGTTGCGCGTTTCGTTAGCCATATGACTCCCTTGAGTGCATGATACTCAAGTTTTGATGCTGCCTGTTGCCAAAGGATTCAACTGGCCGCCTTCAGCTGTGTCTGTCAAACTCGACCAGCTCACGACGGCGAAGAGCCGCGTTGCGCCCGCCGTGCACCTTCGGCCTAATGCCCAACGCCTAAAGCCTGCAGCCTGTTCTTCAGCGCCCGGATTCTACTCCCCCCCGCCCCCTCCGGCAACGTAACCAAGGTTGGACATTTGTTTCCCATTCCTGACTTGGAACAAACCCGGATCGGCATCCGTGCATTCGCCTGCGTTCAGCGAATTTTCAACCCCAAAAAACAACGGCCCGCGCTCGCGCCCGGGCCGCCATCGCAAAATCAGCTTTTGTTCACTGCAAGCGTTGTCCACCGGGACTCGCGACTCGCGACTCACTTCACCTTGGTTGCCTTCCCCTCAAACATGTTCGCCCAAGTCTTCCCATTGTCGCTGGAGGTGTCGAGCTTGTAGGTGTACGAGGTTGGAGATACTTCGTTCAGGACGAATTTCGTCTTCATGACCTTGCCACCCATTTCCTCATCCGACGTCCACGTCCAGGTCTTGCCCGACACGTGGCCGGTTGACCGCTCGTGTTCCCCCATGCTGTTGAACGCATCGTAGGTGTAGGCCTTCTGCTTGGCATCGTAGCCCATGGTCGCCTCCTCGGTCATCGGTCCCATCGGGCCGGTGCCTTTCGAGTGCGTGACCAGGAAGAAGTCGCCCAGCATGTGGGCCTCATCCATGCTGCTGAACTTCCCGCCCGGCCCATACGGCCCAGGCTTCATCTCGCCCTCACTTTTCCAGTTGCCGACGAAATAGTGCAGCCGCTGCTGCTCCGGACCCGCCTTCGGCATCGGCGGCGGCCCCTGCGCCAGCGCCACGTTCGCCACCATCACTGCTATTAGACCGACAACGCATGCCACTACTCTGATCTGTCGCATCTCTCGCCTCCTTGAAAGCGGCGGCAGCATAGCAGCACATTGGACACCTTTCAATCTGCCAGTCGCGTAAACCGGGTGGCGCAGAGCCTGCCCTGAGCGAAGTCGAAGGGGCTTCAGCCCTGCGAATCAGGCGAGGCTCAAATCCTCTGTGTCCTCTGTGGCAAACCAACATCACGCCACAAAATACTTCGCGCCCGGATGGTGCACCACGATCGCCGACGTCGACTGTTCCGGATCGAGCATGAATCCCGTCGTCAGCTTCACTCCGATCGCCTCTTCCGGCCGCAGCAGCTTGAACAGCTTGGTCTGGTCTTCCATGTGGGGACACGCCGGATAGCCGAACGAAAATCGCGACCCGCGATACTTCTGGTGGAACAGGTCGCTGATTCGCGGCGCGTCCTCGTCCGCGATTCCCAACTCCTGGCGCATCAGCCGGTGTTGCAGCTCGGCCAGCGCCTCCGCCGTCTCCACGCTGATGCCGTGCAGGTAGAGATACCGCGTGTACTCGCCGCCGTGAAACAGTTTCTGCGTCAACTCGCTCGCCTTGTGCCCGATAGTCACCAGCGACAGCCCGATCACATCCATCTGCCCGGATGATTTAGGGGCAAAGAAATCGGCAATGCAGAGGCGACGACCTTCGCGCTGGCGCGGGAAGGTGAAGCGTAGAAGCTCATGTGGCACACGCGCCCCCGCGTGTGCTTCCCCGCCTTTGCCATCGACCATCGGCCATTGACCATCGATGTCGTAGACGATCACATCATTCCCCTCGCCCTGCGCCGGCCAGTACCCCCACACCACCTTCGGCTCAAACCATCCTTCGCGGACAATCTCCTCTTCCAGCCCATTCAATATCGGCCGGTACTTCTCCTCCACCACGCGCAGATAATCTTCCTGCGACGCCGTCTTCAACTGCCACTGGTTTTTGAACAGCGCCGTCTCGTTGATGTACTGAAACACCTCGCGCAGGTCGAAATCTTTTTTCACGCGCGCGCCCCAGAACGGCGGACGTGGAAGGTTCGGCGCCGGCCCGACCGCCGTGCTGCGCGCGGTGGAAACCTCCGCCTCGACCGTGGCCACCGCTGTTTTGGCAAACATCCTTCGCCACGCGGCCTTCCGCCAGACGCGCCTCGCGCTTCTCCGCCGACTGCGTCAGATCGTCCATGACGTGCAGCCCATCGAACGCATCCCCGGCGTAGAACACCGCGTCCGCATACTCCCGCCGCAAATCATCCTCGACGTACTTCCGCGTCAGCGCCGCGCCCCCGCACACCACGGGGAACTTCAGTCCCTGCTGCTGCAGGTCCTGGATCACGTACTTCATCTCCAGCGTGGACTTCACCAGCAGGCCGCTCAGCCCGATGACGTCGGCCTTATGTTCCTGCGCCGCCTTGATGATGGTGTCCGCCGGTTGCTTGATGCCCAGGTTCACCACCTTGTAGCCGTTGTTGCTCAGGATGATGTCCACCAGGTTCTTGCCGATGTCGTGCACGTCGCCCTTCACCGTGGCCAGCACCATGATGCCCTTCTCGCGGCCGGCGACCTTCTCCATCTTCGGCTCGAGATACGCCACCGCCGCTTTCATCACCGAGGCCGAATCCAGCACCGACGGCAACTGCATCTTGCGCGCGCCGAACAACTCGCCCACCGTGCGCATTCCATCGAGCAGCACGTTGTTGATCAGGTCCAGCGGCGTGTACGCCTTGAGCGCGTCTTCCAGGACTTCTTCCAGCGACTGCTTGCCGGCGCCCTCGCCGATCGCCTTCTCGCCGTGCACGATGCAGAACTTCAGCTTGTCTTCCACCGACAGCGACTCGACGTGGACCACTTCCTCCACCGTCTTCTCGCGCCCGGCGAAAAACGCCATGTACGCCTGCAGCGGATCGCCCTGCGACCGGTCCTGGTAAATCAGCCGGCGCGCGATCTCCACCTCGGCCTCGGGGATCTTGTACAGGGGATAGATCTTCGAGTAGTTCACGATCGCCATGTCGAGGCCGTAATTCACCGCCTCGTGCATGAAGACCGAGTTCAGCACCCGCCGCGGATACGTCGCCAGGCCGAAGGAAATGTTGCTGACGCCGAGGATGGTTTTCACCTCGGGCAACTCCTCCTTGATCCGCTTGACCGCATTCAGCGTTTCCATGCCCGCGCTGCGATATTCCTCCTGCCCGGTCGAGATGGGCAGCGTCAGCGCGTCGAAAATCAAATCCACCGCACGCATGCCGTAGTTTTCCGTTGCCAGCTTGCAAATGCGCTTGGCAATCGCGACCTTCTTGTCGGCGGTGAGTGCCATGCCCTCTTCGTCAATGGTCAGCGCGATCACCGCCGCGCCGTAGCGCTTGGCCATCGGCAGCACTTTCGAGGTGCGCTTCTCGCCGTCCTCCAGGTTGATGGAGTTGATGATCGCCTTGCCCGGAATCCGCTTCAGCGCCTCTTCCACCACGTCGGCTTCGGTGGAATCCACCAGGATGGGCGCCGGAACGCGCGTCGCCACCTTTTCCAGCACGCTGCTGATGTACTTCTTCTCGTCCTCGCCGACGATGGCGCAGCACAGGTCGAGCATGTGCGAGCCTTCGGCCGCCAGCTTTTTCGCCACCGCGAGAATGTCGTCGTACTTTCCCTGTTGCAGCAGGTTGCGGAAGGTGGCCACGCGCGTGGTCGCGTTCATCTCTTCCGCCACGATCAGCGGCTTGGGATCCAGATCCAGCGGAACCATGGAGTACGCGCTCGCGGCCGCCGCCGTCGGCTTCACTTCCCGTTTCGCCGGTTGCAGGTTGGCGCACACCTCCGCGACCTTTTTCAAATGCTCCGCCGTGGTGCCGCAGCACCCGCCGACGATCCGCACCCCGTACTCGGTGATGAACAGCTTGTGATATTCCGCCAGTTCCTCCGGCTTGAGCGCGTACACGGCGTGCCCGCCCACGTTCTGCGGCAGCCCGGCGTTGGGCAGCACCGAAACTTCTTTCGGCGAGTTGATGCCGAGGTAGCGCACGGCATCGTTCATCTCTTTCGGCCCGGTGGCGCAGTTCAGCCCGATGGCGTCCACATCGAACGGCTCCAGCGAGGTCAGCGCCGCCCCGATTTCCGTCCCCAGCAGCATGGTTCCGGTGGCTTCCAGCGTCACCTGCACCTGCACCGGCAGCCGCTTGCCGGCCTGCTTCATGCCGTCGAACACCGCCGCCAGCGCCGCTTTCGCCTGCAGCAGGTCCTGGCAGGTTTCCACCAGCAGGATGTCCACGCCGCCTTCGATCAGGGCCAGCACCTGCTCCAGGTACACGGCCGTCATATCGTCGTACGAGATATGACCCAGCGACGGCAGCTTGGTGGTCGGGCCGATGGATCCCGCCACCAGCCGCCGCCTGCCGTTGGAAAATTCCGCCGCCACCTGGCGCGCCAGTTTCGCCGCCGCCCGGTTGATCTCCCCGACCTTGTCCTCGAGTTGGTATTCGCCCAGCACGATCCGCGTCGCCCCGAAGGTGTTGGTCTCCACCACGTCGCACCCGGCCTGGTAATAGCCGGCATGGATGTCGCGGATGATGTCCGGCCGGCTCAGCACCAGCAATTCATTGCACCCTTCCTTGCCCCAGTAGTCATCCACGGACGGGTTCCGCGCCTGGATGGACGTCCCCATCGCGCCGTCGTAAATAACCACGCGCTCGCGCACGGCTTTTAAGAAATCAGACATAAGTGATGAGTGATCGCGAAATTCCAGTGTACTAACCACCCTCCAGCCCTGTCATCCTGAGCAAGGTCCAACGCGCCCCGGTTTTGGGCGCGTTGCGACCGAGTCGAAGGACCCCTACTGCAATAAAAATGCCCGACTTTTGCCGGGCTTGTTCTGAAACTGAAACTGAAACTCGCATTCAGATCTTCGCCGGCGCGTCGCTGAGCCTCTTCAGCTCCGGATTTTTCTCCACCTCGGCGCGGTTGAATACCGCGTTGGCCCCGAGGTGGGCCGGCATGGGCGACAGCAGTTGCTCCTTGCGGTACACCAGGTTGCTGGCGTTAAACGTGGCAATCTCGAACCCGTGCCCGTGCGTGATCGCATCCGTCGGGCACGCCTCCACGCAGTATCCACAGAAGATGCAACGGTTGTAATCGATGTTGTAGACGCGGGCGTAGCGCTCGGCGCCGCTGACCCGGTGTTCGGCGGTGTTCTCGGCGGCCTCGATGTAAATGCAGTTCGAGGGACAGGCGGCGGCGCAGAGAAAGCAAGCGACGCATTTTTCCAGGCCGTTCTCGTCCCGCTGCAGCACGTGCACGCCGCGATAGCGCTCCTGGAATTGCGCGCCGCGCAGCGGACCCGGCCCGTCGGGATAATTCTCCACGATGGTGGGCTGGAACAGCTCGCGCAAGGTGACGCTCATCCCTTTGGCGATCGCCCCGATGTTTCTGAACACGGCCATAGCAAATCATGGAGCGGGGTACGGGAGTTGAACCCGTTTCACAGGCTTGGGAAGCCTGGGCACGACCGATATACCAACCCCGCTCTTGAAACACGCATTCGTTTGTCAGGTCCCTCGTCGGCCCTGCGGGCCTCACTCGGGATTTCGCCAGCGGGCTCCGACGCCCGCTAAGCGGCTCAACCTGGGCACGACCGATATACCAACCCCGCTCTTCTGTGACAGCCGTAGTGTAGCAAAGGGTGGCCGCGCGCCCAAGCGCTCAGGAGGCCGTCCTATCTTACGACGAAGGTTGCAGCTTGTACTTACGGCTGGCGGACTTGCCGCGGTGGCTGGCCTGGATGAGCAGCGCGGTGGCGCTGAGGTCCAGATCCTTGAGGGCGAGGTGGACGTCGGCAACTCCTTCGGCGCTGGTGGTCGCATAGACGTAGTTGGCGTGGGCTGTGCCGGAGGTGATGCGGCAGCTTACCTGAGCACCGCCGGCGGGACCGTTTTCATCGCCAATCTCCACGCCGATGGTAACCGCACCTTTGTCGGCTCCTGCCGCCGGCGGCCGACATTCCAGCGAGAGGCCTTTTCCGATCAATTTGCCGGCCGGGACCAAGCTCAATCCGGGGTCCACCGGCTTGCTGGCTACGGCGGCGGCAAACTGGGCGGCGAGATCGTCCACGGGGGCCGGGGCTGGTGCGGCAGCAACCGTCTCCGGCATCTGCTCCGGTTCGATGATCACGGTATCGGGCTCCTCCGGCTGAGAGGCGGGGTCGGCGGCCACCACAGCCGGTACGGCAAATTCGGCGATGTGCGCCGCGGCTGCGGGCGGTGGCGCTTCCGCGTGCGCATGCTCGGAGCGCTCCCCGAGTTCAGCTTCGATTCTGCCTTCGCGGACGGCGGCCACGAAGTGTTTGTGCTGATCCTTGAGCATCTCGTGCATGTGCTCTTCGGAAAAGCCGGGCTGTTTGGTTTGTTCCGCGTAGGAGGCGGTGCGTTTGCCGATACATCGGCCTTTCAGGAATACCAGCGTCTGCAGCACGAGTTCGTGCTGTCGAGCTTCGCTCTGCACGTGGTACACGGTGTCAGCAAACTTGACGTCGGTATTGAAGCCGAAGATCACGAACGCACCTTAGGAGAATCCTGGAGCTGAGCTGCCGCTGATTTTCGGCCTTCCGGCATGGATGGAACGCCGCAATGAACCCGCTCGCAATGGCTGCAAACCCGCTTCCCACGGCCCTGCCGAGCGTGCTTGACACTGCGCAGGAACGAATTCTATAGTCGATGGTTTACCCAGCGCTTGGGCGCGAATTATATACAGCTCCCCTTATGCCGGACAACTACTTTGCCCGCTACTTGCCGCTCCTGATTCAGGTAGGAGCTGCTTTGGCGCTGGCGGGCGCGATGGTGATCCTCTCCACCTTCGTCGGCAAACATCGCTACAATCGCGCCAAGATGTCGCCCTATGAATGCGGCATGACCCCGGTGGGCGACGCCCGCGAACGCTTCTCGGTGAAGTTTTACCTGGTCGCCATGCTGTTCATCCTGTTCGACGTGGAAGCGGTCTTCCTCTATCCCTGGGCGGTGCTGCTGCGGGAGCTGAAGATGTTCGGCTTCTGGGAGATGCTGGTGTACATCGGCATCGTGCTGGTGGGGCTCTTCTACGTGTGGAACAAGGGCGTGCTGGACTGGTCGGGCGCCGAGCGCATCGGCGCGGGGGCGGGGCGCACTTCGGCCGTGATGGTCGTACCGGCGGCAGCGCCTGGCGCCACGCCGGTCTTCTCCGGGCCGGTGGAGGGGAGCAGGCCCTAACATGCCGCCAACGCCCGCCATCACTGACGTGAGCCAACTGAAGGACCGGCCGGAGCTGGCGCGGATGCTGGCCTGGCGCGCGGACGCCGTGGAAGGAGCGAAGTTCGACCGCGGCGAACTCAGCATCTACATCCGGCGCGACGCCATTCGCGAAGCCTGCGCCATCCTGCGCGACGATCCCGGGCTGCAGTTCAATTTCTTTTCCGATGTCACCTGCGTGGACTGGTATCCGTCGGATCCGCGCTTCGAAGTCGTCTATCACCTGTTTTCGATTCCGAAAAAATCCCGTGTGCGCCTGAAGGTCAAATTGGGCGGCGACGACCCGTCGTTGCCCTCGATCACCTCGGTTTGGCCGGCGGCGAACTACTTCGAGCGCGAGGTTTTCGACCTGTTTGGCATCCGCTTCGAGGGACACCCCTACTTGCGGCGCATCATGATGCCGGAAGACTGGGAAGGCCACCCGCTGCGCAAGGACTATCCCGTCGAGGGCTACCGCTGATGGGCCACCTTCCGCACATCGCCTCGCTGGAGGAAACCAGCGACCGGACCATGGTCCTGAACATGGGCCCGCAGCACCCCTCTACCCATGGCGTGCTGCGCCTCATCCTCGAGATCGATGGCGAGAACGTGGTCCGCATGATGCCCGATATCGGCTACCTGCACACCGGCATCGAGAAAACCTACGAAGCCAAGTTCTACCAGCAATGCGTGCCGCTGGCCGACCGCATGGATTACCTGGCGCCGTTCAGCAACGAGCTCGGGTTCGTGCTCGCGGTGGAGAAGCTGCTGGGCATCGAGGCGCCGCCGCGCGCGCAGTGGATCCGCGTGCTGATGAACGAGCTCACCCGCCTGAACTCGCACCTGGTTTGGCTGGGCACGCACGCCATGGATATCGGCGCGCTCTCCATGATGCTGTACTGCTTCCGCGAGCGCGAGGACATCCTGCGGCTGTTCGAGGCGCTGGCCGGGCAGCGCATGTTCGATTCCTACTTCCGCGTGGGCGGGCTCAGCATGGAGCCGCCCATCGGCTTCTTCGATCGGGTGAAGCATTTTGCCGATCGCTTCCCTTCCAAAGTGGATGAATACGAAGACCTGTTGACCGGCAATCCCATCTGGGTGGGGCGGACCAAGGGCATCGCGCACATGACCGCCGAAGACGCGATCGCGCTCGGCGCCAGCGGCCCGACGCTGCGCGCCAGCGGCGTGGACATTGACCTGCGCCGCGATGCTCCGTACTCCGGATACGAGAAATTCCAATTCAAGGTGCCGATTTCCAGCGTTGGCGACGTGTTCGCGCGCTACATCTGCCGCGTGCAGGAAATGCGCGAGTCCACCGGAATCATCCAGCAGTGCCTGGCGGGCGTGCCCGAGGGGCCGATCAAGGCGGATGCGCCCAAGGTGGTGCTGCCCGATCGCGAGAAAATGAAGACGCAGATGGAAGCCCTGATCTATCACTTCAAGATCATCACCGAGGGCTTCACGGTTCCGCCGGGCGAGGTGTACGTGGCGACGGAATCGCCGCGCGGCGAACTCGGCTTCTACATCGTCAGCGACGGCACCCCGAAACCCTACCGCGTGCACGTGCGCGCGCCCTCATTCGCGAATTTGCAGACGCTGCCGAAAATGTGCGAAGGACGGCTAATTGCGGATGTGGTCGCGGCGATCGGAAGTATCGATATCGTGCTCGGCGACGTTGATCGCTGATTCAGCCCGCGAAGCGGGCGGCATTCGTTAGCCCAGGGCGGAAGCCCTGGGTAAGCGTGAAGAAAACGACAGAGTCCCGTAGGGACGGCACGAAAAATGGTGGTCTCCGAACAACTCGACTCGTTCTTCACCGAGAAGATGAAAGACTATCCGACCCGCCGCTCTTTCCTCGTCCCGATGTTGCTGTACACGCAAGATGAGCTCGGATTCTTGTCCGACGAGGCGATCGCTTACATCGCGCAGAAGGTGAACCTGACCGAGCTCGAGATCCGCAACGTGATCAGCTACTACTCGATGCTGACCACCACGCCGCGCGGCCGGTACAACGTGCAGGTGTGCCGCAATATCTGCTGTATGCTGCGCGGGTCCGACGAGATCAGCGCGCACGTCAAGCAGCGCCTCGGCATTTCGCACAAGGGCACCACGGCGGATGGAATGTTCTCGTTCGAAGAGGTGGAGTGCATCGGCGCGTGCAGTTGGGCGCCGGCCATGCAGGTGAACTACGACTTTCATGAAAAGCTGACAGCGGAGCGAGTCGACGAGATTTTAGACCGGTACAAGAATTTGTAATTTGTAATTTGCAATTTGCAATTTTTATGGCGACAGCATCCGAGATAACCAGTCCGGAGCAGTTGCGAGATCGAACAAAGGCATTCGCTAATCGAATTATCCGGCTGTTTCGAGCTTTGCCGACAAAGCCGGAAGCGCAGGTGATCGGCAAACAGTTGTTACGAGCCGGCACTTCGGTGGGAGCGAATTATCGGGCGGCATGCCGCGGGCGTTCGCGACCGGATTTCATTTCTAAGCTTGGGATCGTCGTCGAAGAAGCGGACGAGACAATCTACTGGCTGGAACTGCTGGGAGAAAACGGAATTATGCCGCAGCGCAGGCTGGAGGGCTTGTTGAAAGAAGCACATGAATTGACTGCGATTTTCACGGCGTCGCTCGAGACTTCGCGGTCGGACAAGTAAATTACAAATTACCAATTGCAAATTACAAATGGCGGATTTGGTTTCCCATCCCGACGAAGTCCGCGTGGTCTCGCAGCGCTTCGGGCAAGGTGCGGCCGACATTGACCGCTACATCGAACTCGACGGCTACAAGGCGCTGCAGAAGGCGCTTGCGCTCGGCGCGGACGGGATCATCAACGAGGTCAAGGCGTCGAACCTGCGCGGGCGCGGCGGCGCCGGATTTCCCACCGGGATGAAATGGTCGTTCGTGCCCAAGGATTCGCCAAAACCCAAGTACGTCCTCTGCAACGGCGACGAAAGCGAGCCCGGCACCTGCAAGGACCGTCTGATCCTGGAGCACGATCCGCACTCGGTCATCGAAGGCGTGGTGATTGCGGGCCTCTCCATTCGGGCAAAGGTCGGATTCATCTACATCCGCGGCGAATACCGCTACCTGGTCAACATCATGCGCAAGGCCATTGCCGACGCCTACGCGCGTGGCTGTCTCGGCAGAAACATTTTCGGCAGCGGCATTGATTTCGACGTTTACTGGCACACCGGCGCCGGCGCGTACGAGGTCGGCGAAGAATCGGCGCTGATGGAATCGCTGGAAGGCAAGCGCGGGGTTCCGCGCATCCGTCCGCCCTTCCCGGCGGTGGTGGGACTCTGGGGAGGGCCGACGATCATTAATAATGTCGAGACCCTCGCCAGCGTGCCGCACATCATTCACGGCGGCGGTCAACGATTCGCGGACCTGGGCACGCCCAAGAACGGCGGCACGCGCCTGTTCTGCCTCAGCGGGCACATCAACAAACCCGGCGTGTACGAGCTTCCGCTCGGCTACAACCTGCGCCGGATGATTGACGAGGTCGGCGGCGGTATATGGAAGGGCCGCAAGGTAAAGGCGGTCACGCCCGGCGGATCGTCCACCCCGGTGCTCACGGCCAACGAGATCGATGTCGGCATGGATTTCGACCAGCTCATGAAGGCCGGTTCCATGCTCGGCTCCGGCGGCGTGGTCGTGCTCGACGATCAGACCTGCATGGTGAAGTACGCGCAGCGCATCATGATGTTCTACCAGCACGAGAGCTGCGGCTGGTGCATCCCGTGCCGCGAGGGGACCGACTGGCTGAAGAAAACGCTGAACCGCTTTCATGCCGGCGGCGGCGTCAAGAAGGACATCGACAACATTCAATACCTGGCGGAGAACATGCTCGGCCGCACGTTCTGTCCGCTGGGAGACGCGGCGGCTATGCCGATCATTTCCATCGTGAAGAAGTATCGCGAAGAATTTGAGGCGCACCTGGAAGGACGACCGTGCCCGTACGAGGCGGCGAGCGTGCAGCAGTTACCAGTGCTGGCGTAGCGATTGGGTGATTTGCAGATTTGCCGATTTGCTGATTGGGTCTGGAGGAATCGGCGAATCAGCAAATCAGTAAATCGGCAAATAGGTTTTCATGGCGGATGTAAACATCACGGTTGACGGCAAGAAGATCACGGCGCCCGCGGGCACGCTGCTGATCGAGGCCTGCAAGTCGGCGGGCATCGAGATCCCGTCGTTCTGTTATTACCCGGGGCTGTCGCTGCAGGGCGCGTGCCGCATGTGCCTGGTGAAGATCGAGAAGATGCCTAAGCTGCAGACCGCGTGCACCACGGTGATCACCGAGGGCATGACCGTCAGCAGCGACAACGACGAAGTGCGGCAGGCGCGCAAGGCGATGCTGGAGATGGTGCTCGGCAATCACCCGCTGGATTGCCCGGTATGCGATGCCGGCGGCGAGTGCGAACTGCAGGACATGACGTTCACCTACGGCGCCGCCGAGTCCAAGCTGATTGACATCAAGAACCATCGCGACGAGCAGCAGTGGTCGCCGGTGGTCTACTTCGACCGGCCGCGCTGCATCATGTGCTACCGCTGCGTGCGCGTCTGCGGCGAAGGCATGGACGTGTGGGCGCTGGGCATCCAGAACCGCGGCTCGTCGCAGGTGATCGCGCCCAATAAGCAAGATTACCTGTGGTGCGAAGAGTGCGGCATGTGCATTGACATCTGCCCCGTCGGCGCGCTCACCAGCGGAGCCTACCGCTACAAGACGCGCCCCTGGGAGATGCACCACGTCGGCACCATGTGCACCCACTGCGGCGACGGCTGCAAGACCACGCTGGGCGTGCGGCGCGCCGACACCGGCATGGACATCGTGCGCGGCGACAACCGCGACAAGAGCGGCATCAACGGCGATTTCCTGTGCATCAAGGGACGCTACGCCTTCGATTTTGCGGACGACCCGCGCCGCCTCAAGCAACCCATGATCCGCCGCGAGGGCAAGCTCCAGCCCGCCACCTGGGAAGAAGCGATCGACCTGATTGGCGAGCAATTCAAGCAGATCAAGGACGCGGACGGCGGGCAGGCGTTCGGCGTGATCGGTTCCAATCGCACCACCAACGAAGAAAATTATCTGCTGCAGAAGTTCGCGCGCACCGTGCTGGGCACCAACAACATTGACCACCACCGCACCGCCGATTTCCCCGGGTTCGTGTCAGCGCTTCATGAAATTCCCCACCCTGTCTCGCCCCCTCGCTTCGCTTCGGGGCAGGCTCCCCCGGGCGCGATAAGGGTGGGGCAACCGGTGGAGGATCGCACCGCCAGCATGCGCGAGGTTTCCCTGGCGCCGGCCATCCTGGTGATCGGCAACAATCCGACCGACCAGCATCCCCTGCTGGCGTGGCAGATTCGCAACAATGTTCGCCTGCACCGCGCGCGCTTGTACGTGGTGAATTCCGCTCCTATCAAGCTGCGCCGCCAGGCGGCGATCTTCGCGCAGATTTCCGAAGACAACGGCGAGAGCGCGTTCGCGCACTTCCTCGCCGGAAACGAGGCCGCGCCTTCGGGCTTGGCCGCCGGCGAGACCTCGGCGGAAATTTTGACGCAACTGCGCGACAAACTTCGCGGCGAGCAGCAACTGGTGGTGGCCTTCGGCTCGGAGTTGCGGGCCGACGGCATCGCTGAACTGGTGCGCGCGCTGCCGCAGGCGAAGTTCATCTGCCTGGGCGACTACGCCAACTCGCGCGGCGCGGCCGACATGGGCTTGTATCCCGACCTGTTGCCCGGTTACGTGCCGGTCGCGAGCGCCGCAACGAAGGAAGAGTGGTACGCGTCGGCGCCGAACCAGCCCGGGCTCAACCTGCGCGAGATGTTCGAAGGCGCCAACGACGGACGCATCAAGGCGCTCTACATCGTCGGCTCGAACCCGGTGGCGCGCTACGGCATTGATGCTTTCGTCCTGTCAAAGCCGTTCGTGGTGGTGCAGGACATGTTCCTGACTGAGACCGCGTTGCCGGCCGACGTGGTTCTGCCGGCAGCCTGCGCGTACGAAAAGTCGGGGACGTTTACCAACACCTGCGGCGATCTGCAGATGTTGCGCAAGGCCGGCGAGGTCGAGGGCGCCAAGTCGGATTTCGAAATCATCGTGCGCATCGCCGGCACGATGGGCTACGACATCCGGCAGTTGGTGCCGTTCGGGCGCCCGCTGCGCGCGGACATGGGGCAATCACGCGGCGCTCAATCCGGCGAGGCCGACCGCCACGCGGTGTGGCTCGAGTGTCACGGGCTGGAGCCGAGAATGAGCCCGTTTGACCCGCTGGCCATGCTCGACGAAATTCAGCGCCTCGTCCCCGGCTACGACGTCTCGCGCTTGAACCTGGTGGCGGGAAACGATGAGCATACCCACATCGTGCCGGTGAGCAACCTTGCGAGCCATCCCGAGCTGATCGTGCCCTCCGAGGACACGCTGTTTACCTCGGGCACGCTGGGACGATATTCGAAAACGCTGAATGCGGTGATCGAGAACGAACGCAAGCAGCCGGAGGATGAACCGGATCAGGAAGTGGCGGTTTAGGTTTTAGGTTTTAGGTTTAGGTTTTCGGTTTTAGGCTAATCGCTAATTGCTAATTGCTAATCGCTAAATGCCATCTGGCAATCTCAGCCTCGGTACGTTTGTCCTGATCTCCGTGATCAAGGTCGCGATCGCGATGGTGATCCTTCTGACCATCGTGGCTTACACCGTCTGGCTGGAACGCAAGCTGGTGGGCCATATCCAGAACCGCTGGGGGCCATCGCGCGTGGGCCCGTTCGGGCTGCTGCAGCCGCTCGCCGACGGCTTAAAGTTGTTCCTTAAGGAAGACCTCACACCTCCTTATGTCCACAAGACCTTATATCTGCTGGCGCCGATCCTGTCGCTGACCCTGGCGCTGACCTCGATTGCGGTCATCCCCGTCGGCGGCTGGATCACGCTGAACGGCGCCCGCATTCCGCTGCAGATCACCGACGTAAACGTCGCGCTGCTCATCATCCTCGGCATCACTTCGATGGGGGTCTACGGCGTGGCGCTGGCGGGGTGGTCGTCGAACAGCAAGTATTCCCTGCTGGGCTCGCTGCGCGCCAGCGCGCAGATGGTCAGCTACGAGGTAGCGCTCGGGCTGTCGCTGGTCGGCGTGCTGATCCTCTCCGGGACCTTCAGCCTGCGCGGGATCGTGGAACACCAGCTCGGCGGATTCTGGCACTGGAATATTTTCGGCGGCGGACAGATCGTGGCCTTCTTCATTTACCTGTGCGCCGCCTACGCCGAAACCAATCGTATCCCCTTCGACCTGCCGGAAGCGGAGACCGAACTGGTGGCCGGCTATCACACCGAGTACAGCTCGATGAAGTTTGCCATGTTCTTCATGTCCGAGTACGCCAACATGGTGACGGTCGCCTGCCTGGCGAGCGTGCTGTTCCTCGGGGGATGGAGCGGGCCGCTCTTCGGTCCACCTCTCTTGCAGGCGCTGCTGCAGGTGTTCTGGTTTTTCCTGCGTGTCGTGTTCTTTCTGTTTGTATATATCTGGGTGCGCGGAACGCTGCCGCGCTTCCGCTATGACCAGTTGATGGGGTTCAGTTGGAAAGTCCTGCTGCCGCTGTCGATCGCCAACGTCGTCATCACCAGCTTGGTCGTGGCATTGCGGTCGTGAGCTTGCAGTCGTAATTGTTGGTTCTGTGTTTTTTGCTCGGTACTAGGCACTAGGCACTCAGCTAATGGTAAACATGAACCATTTGATCGTTCTGATGTTGTTTTTAACCGGGGCGGGGTTCGGGCGCACCTATACAACCGCCTTTCCCGCGACCGAGAATCCGATCTCAGAAAACGCTAACTGGACCGACGGCGGGGTTACAGGCGGCTCAAGCCTCTGGGGCAATGTCAGGACTACCCCTGGTCTGGCGTTTGGAGTCAGTGAGCCTACGCAGTTCGGTGACCCCACGGCAATCCTGACAGGAACGTGGAGTGCTAATCAAACAGCGAAAGGCGTAGTGCATGTTGGGTCCGTTCCAACTAATTGCTGCCACGAAGTTGAACTCAGGCTGCGCACCACTATCACATCCAACAGCATCACCGGCTACGAAGCCTATTGCAGTGTGGTGACGAACAAGCAGTACTGCAACATTGCCCGATGGAATGGAGCAAACGGTAGCTATTGGAATATCGCTAGCGTCAGTGGCGTTTACGCCGCAGACGGCGACGTGCTTCTGGCTACTGCGACTGGATCAAATCCCACCACGATTACGCTGTACAAGAATGGGACACAAATCGCTCAGGCCGTTGATACCGGCGCGGCGGGTGGCGGATTCGGTGCCTTCGGACCCTGGACATCAGGCAATCCCGGCATCGGTTTTTACGATCCGACAGATAGCAACTGGAGCAGTTTTGGCTTCAGCAGCTTCACGGCGACGGATGGCATCACCACGGCGATTCAAAGTGCTTTCCGCCGCAATGATAATCGCTCGGAATCGGTCGCGACTTTCCTGGCTAACGAAAGCACCAACGTCACCCAGCCATTGAACACCAACACTCGCCTGCGAATGCACGCTCATCTCGCTCTATTCGCGTTTTTCGGCGCCATCTGCGTGGCGGGCGCCATCAACCTGCTGGCGCAGCGGCACCCCATCAGCAGCGCGCTGTCGCTGATCGTGGTGATGGGCTCGCTGGCGGTGGAGTACATGCTGCTGGGCGCCGAGTTCGTTGCCGTGGTGCAGGTGATCATTTACGCCGGCGCGATCATGGTGCTGTTCGTTTTTGTCATCATGCTGCTCAATGCCGGCGAGGAGGAGCGCAGCCCCGGCAGCCGCATCGCGCTTATCTTCGGCGTGCCCGGAATGCTGGTGCTGATGGGACTGATCGCCTGGGTGCTGATCCGCCAGAACCCGGCATCGGGCTCGGTTCCCGCCGGAGCGCTGCCCGGCACCCCGCCGGAGATCGCGCGCTTGCTCTTCCGCGATTTCCTGCTGCCCTTTGAAATCACCTCGGTGCTCATCCTGATCGCCATCATGGGCGCCGTGGTGCTGGCGAGGAGGGAGCGCTGATGGTCCCGCTCGCCTACTACCTGTTGCTCAGCGCGGTGCTGTTCGCCTGCGGCGTCGCCGGCTTTCTGATCAAGCGCAACATCATCACCATTTTCATGTGCATTGAGCTGATGCTGAACGGCGTGAACCTGGCCTTTGTCGCCTTCGCCGCCCACTGGCACCGGCTCAACGGACAGGTGTTCGTGTTTTTCGTCATGGTGGTCGCGGCCGCGGAAGCCGCCGTCGGACTGGCCATCATCATTTCCGTTTTTCGCACGCGCGAAACGCTGAATGTGGACCGCGTGAATTTGCTGAAGCTGTAAGAAGGGTTTTCGGTTGTCGGTTATCGGTTTTCGGTCTTGCGAGCACATGACTGGCTCGCGACTCGGGACTCGCAACTCGGGACTCAAATGAATCTCTGGCTCATACCGCTGCTGCCGATGGCCGGCGCGATCGTCAACGGCCTGTTCGGGCGGCGCTTTTCGAAGAACGTGGTGTCGGCGATCGGGCTGGCGTTCCCCGGCGCGGCCATGCTGTGGACATGGAAAACCGGGCTGCAATTCGCGCAGCTTGCGCCGAGCGCCATTCCGCACATCGAAAATTACGGCCCGTGGCTGGGCGCCGGCGATTTCGTTATCAACTATGGCCTCTACCTCGACCAGCTTTCCCTGCTGATGGCGCTCATCGTCACCGGCGTCGGCTTCCTCATCCACGTTTACTCGGTCGGGTACATGGCGCACGAAGGCGGCTACTACCGCTTTTTCGCCTACATGAACCTGTTCATGTTCTTCATGCTCACGCTGGTGCTGGCGAACAACTACCTGCTGATGTTCGTGGGATGGGAGGGCGTGGGCCTGGCGTCGTACCTGCTGATCGGCTTCTTCTTCCTGCGCGATTCGGCCGCCGCCGCGGGCAAGAAGGCATTCATCGTGAATCGGATCGGCGACTTCGGTTTCCTGATCGCGCTGTTCCTCTTTATTAAGCACTTCGGCACGCTCGACTTCACCAGCGTCTTCGAAAAAGTTTCCGGGCTTCCCTCGGAAGCCAGCGCCGGCCTGCTGACCACCATCGGATTGCTGCTGCTGGTGGGCGCCTGCGGCAAAAGCGCGCAGTTGCCTCTGTATGTGTGGCTGCCGGACGCGATGGAAGGTCCTACGCCGGTCTCCGCACTCATCCACGCGGCGACCATGGTGACGGCCGGCGTTTACATGATCGCGCGCTCGCACGCCGTCTTCGACCGCGCGCCCATCGCGCTCACCGCGGTCGCGATCATCGGCTGCGCCACCGCGCTGTACTCCGCCACCATCGGGTGCGTGCAGCACGACATCAAGCGCGTGCTCGCCTATTCCACCATCTCGCAGCTTGGCTACATGGTGCTGGCCTGCGGCGTAGCGGCGTATTCGGCGGGCATGTTCCACCTGTTGACGCACGCGTTTTTCAAGGCGCTGCTCTTCCTCGCCGCGGGTTCCGTCATCCACGCGCTCGGCGGCGAGCAGGACATGCGCAAGATGGGCGGGCTGCGGCATCACATCCCCGGAACTTTCTGGACCATGACGGTCGCCACCTTCGCCATTGCCGGCATCTTCCCGCTCTCCGGCTTCTTCTCGAAGGACGAAATTCTCTACCGCTCGTGGGCAAGCCCTTTCGGCTCGTGGGGATTCTGGGCGGTCGGCGTCTTCTCCGCCTTCCTGACCGCGTTCTACATGTTCCGGCTGTGGTTCCTGACCTTCTTTGGCGAATTCCGCGGCGGGCATGGCGCTCCGCCGGCGGCGCCTGCGGCCCAGCACGATCCCGGGCTCGCTGACATCGATTTGATCGTGCCCGAACCACATGTCGCCGCCGTGTTGAAGGAATTGCAAGAGCGCGGAGCCCGTGTCCTCGCCGCCGATCCGCACGGCGACGGCAAGGCGATCCGGGCGCAGGTTCCGGCGGCGAAGATGATGTACTTCGAAGCGGAGATTCGCGCCATCACCGAAGGCAAGGGTTCCATCAGCGTCCGATATGCGGACCAGGGGCCTGCCGGCCAGGAGCGTCACGCGCATCAAGGCCACATCCACGAGAGCCCGCGCGTGATGCTGATCCCGCTGGTCGTGCTGGCGGTGCTCTCCTTCGCCGGCGGATGGATCGGATGGCCGCAAGCGCTCGGTGGCAGCAATCATTTCGAGCACTTCCTCGCGCCTGTTTTTGAAGAGCACGCCACCGCGCCCGAATCCGCTGCGGCCGGCCCTGCGCAGGGTCAGGCGCCCTCGGAGATCTCGCTCACAGCGGCCGCCACCGGCGCGGCGCTGCTCGGCATCGCGCTTGCCTGGTTGATGTACTACAAGCGCCGCGAATTGCCGGAAAAACTGCGCCAGCGTTTCCAGGGCGTCTATAGCGCGCTGGAGCACAAGTATTACGTGGACGAAATTTATGGCTGGCTGTTCGTGCGGCCGATCATCGAGGGCTCGCGCAACATCCTGTGGCGCGTGATTGATGCCGGCGCCATCGACGGCACCATCAATGAATCTGCCGAGGCGGCGCGCGACGTCTCCAACGGCGTGCGCCGCATGCAGTCGGGCAACATCCGCTCCTACGCCGGTTGGGTGGCGCTGGGCGGCGCCGCCGTGGTCGCGTACATGGTTTGGCTGGGTGTGAAATGAGCACGTTGAACGCCTACATTCTCACCATCGTCACCTTCGTTCCGCTCGCCGGGGCGCTGCTGCTGCTGGTGTTCCCACGCCGCGACCACGACATCCGCGTCTTCGCGCTCTCCACTTCCCTGGTGACCTTCGTGCTCTCGCTGCATCTTCCGGTGTACTTCGCGCGCGGCCACGGCGGGTTCCAGTTCGAGCAGGACGTGCAGTGGATCTCGACGCCGAACATCCACTACCACCTGGCGATTGACGGCATCTCGATGTGGCTGGTGCTGCTGACCACCTTCCTGACGCCGCTCTGCGTGCTGATCTCGTGGAAGTCGGTGCACGACCGCGTGAAAGAATTTTTCATTCTCCTGCTGGTTCTGGAGACGGCGCTGATCGGCGTCTTTGTCTCGCTCGATCTCTTTCTCTTCTACTTCTTCTGGGAAGCCAGCCTGATCCCCATGGCGCTGCTGATCGGCGTGTACGGCCACGAGCGCCGCGTGTATGCAGCCGTAAAATTCTTCCTGTTCACGATGATCGCTTCGGTCTTCATGCTGGCCGCGATCCTGTGGCTGTACGCGCACGTCGGGTCGTTCCAGTTTGCCGACATCCAGCAGTGGCTCCGCGGCGCGCACGCCGCCGAAGCCGCCGAGGCGGCGCGCTGGCTCTTCCTCGGGTTCTTTGTCGCCTTCGCCGTCAAGGTGCCGCTGTTCCCGCTGCACACCTGGCTGCCGGACGCGCACGTCGAAGCGCCGACCGCGGGATCGGTGCTGCTGGCCGGCGTCTTGCTGAAGATGGGCACTTACGGCCTGCTGCGCTTCAATGTCGGGCTGTTCCCCGAAGAAGCCCGCCACAACGCGCCCTGGATTGCCGTGCTGGCCATCATCGGCATCATCTACGGCGCGCTGGTCGCGATGGTACAGCCGAACCTGAAAAAGCTGGTGGCGTATTCATCGGTCAGCCACCTCGGCTTTGTGGTGCTCGGCATTTTCAGCTTCACGCAGGCGGGACAGGTAGGCGCGGTGTTCGTCATGCTGGCGCACGGCGTCTCCACCGGCGCGCTGTTCATGCTCGCCGGCATTCTCCACGAGCGCCGCCACACTTACGAGATCACCGAATTCGGCGGGCTGGCCACGCCCATGCCGATCTACGCGACTTTCTTCCTGATCATTACGCTGGCATCCATCGGGCTGCCATTGCTCAACGGGTTCGTCGGCGAGTTCCTGGTGCTGAGCGGCGCCTTTGTTGCGCATCCGCTTTGGGGAATCCTCGCCGCCACCGGCGTGATCTGGAGCGCGTGCTACATGCTGTGGATGTACCAGCGCGTTTTCTTCGGCAAGGTGAGCCACGACGTGAATCTCAAGCTGCCCGACCTCGACCTGCGCGAGCGCATCGCGCTGTGGCCGCTGGCGCTGGCGGCGCTGGTCATGGGCGTGGCGCCGCTGATCTGGATCAATGCGGTAGATCCCGCCGTCCGCCATGTCCTCGCCACCGCGGCCCAGTTCACCAGCCAGGTGGTGGGACGATGAACGCCACCGACTACATCCGCATCCTGCCCGAGTTGGTACTCTCCGTCTTCGGCATGCTGGTCATGCTGATTGACCCGCTTTTGCCCGAACACAATGACCGCAAGGGGATCGGCGTTCTGGCGCTGGTCGGTTCCCTGCTCGCCATCGCCGCCACGCTTTACCAATCCGGCTATCCGGGCCAGGCGTGGTTCGGCATGGTGCAGGTGGACAGCTTCAGCGTCTTCTTTCACCTGATCGTCGGATTCGTCGTCGCGACCGTGATCCTCGCGTCGTTCGAGTACCTGGCGGTGCAGGGCATCCGGCTGGGCGAATACTACGGGCTGATCCTGCTCGGCGCGGTCGGCATGATGCTGATGTCGTCGGCCATCGAGTTGGTGCTGATCTTCATTGCGCTGGAAATTTCCTCGATCTCCACTTACATACTCGCCGGGTTCCGTCGCCACTCCGCCGCCAGCGCCGAATCCTCGCTCAAGTACTTCCTGCTGGGTTCCTTCGCGACCGCATTTTTCCTCTACGGCGTGGCGCTGATGTTCGGCGCCACCGGCTCCACCAGCATTTACCCGATCGCCGCCTCGCTGCGCGCCGGCACGTCCACGCTCGCCTATGCCGGCGTGGCGCTGATGTTCATCGGCCTGGGATTCAAGGTGGCGTCGGCGCCGTTCCATGTGTGGACGCCCGATGTCTACGAAGGCGCGCCCGCCCCGGTGGTGGCGCTCATGTCCACCGCGCCGAAAGCCGCCGCCTTCGCCGTGCTGCTGCGCATCCTGTTCGCCGCCGCCGCTCCGGGATGGTTCTGGATCGTATGGTGCTCGGCCGCGCTCTCCATGACGATAGGCAACATCGGCGCGCTGGTGCAGACCAACCTCAAGCGCATGCTCGCCTACTCCTCGATCGCGCACGCCGGATACCTGCTGTGCGCCTTCGCCGCCGCTAAGAGACATCGGCATCTCCGCGGCGATCTTCTACGCTGCCTCCTACGCCGTGATGAACGCGGGCGCATTCATCGTGATCGCGCACTTCGCCAGCCACAACGAGCGCTACGTCAACGTGGACGACTACTCCGGGCTGGGCCGCCGCGCGCCCGGGCTTGGCCGCCGTGCTCACCGTGTTCCTGCTGTCGCTGATTGGAATTCCGATCACCGGCGGCTTCTTCGCCAAGTTCTACGTGTTCAGCGCGGCGCTGAAGTCCGACCTCGTCGGCCTCACCATCATCGGCGTCATCAACAGCGCCATCGCCTCCTACTACTATCTGCGCGTCATCGTCGTCATGTACATGCGGGAGCCTAAGGAAGATGCGCCCATGGTCCCCATGCCGTTTGCCCTCGGCGTGTCGCTCGCCGCCGCCGTCGTGGTGACCATCTATCTCGGCGTGCTGCCCGGCCGCGTGCTGAACTACGCGCTACAGGGCGCGAGGGATTTGGTAAGGTAGCGACTACTCGATTGCGACCGCGATATCCCGCCGCGAGAAGACAACGGTCGCCAGCACCCAGAACAGGATCGCCTGCGCCACGGCCCACGCGGCCGCTGTCCACGGCGCGTGCCATCCATGCAGGCTGAAGCTGACCATCGCATCCGCCAGCGCGTAACTGGGCAGGATGCTTGTCCACGGACCGCCGAGCAGTCGCCCTCCCAGCGCCATGGCGCCGAGCGTCAGCGCCGCGGCTGCGGTGGCCACAAGCGGATGGAGAAACGTCGAGAAGAACAGCGATACCGTGGCGGTCAGCAGGAACGACGCGATCAGCACCCCGACAAGCTCCCATAGTTTCCCCGGTGACCGTGAGTAGCGCGCCAATGCCAGGCTGCCAACCAGGCCGACCACCAGCCCGTAGATGACCGTGCCCAACATCGTGCCCAGCAGCAGTCCGGCCAGGTATTGTCCCCGGTGGATGCCCTTGGCCAGCACCGCCAGCATGCGCCGCGTGCGCCGCTCGTTATTGATGCCCGAGGCCGCCAACAGCGCGGTAAACGCCAGGCCGTACACGCCCACCGAGCGCAGCAAGAAGGTCGTGTCCTCTAGCGATGGGTTCCCCAGGAAAGCGACGCCGCCGCCGAACACAGCAACGTACGCCAGCAGCGTGATCAGCGGCCAGCGGTTCTCGCGGACAAAATTCGCGGCAATGAGCAGCACGGGGGTCATGAGTAATTCTCCGCGTTTGCTGACGAACACAGAGGCACAGAGACACAGAGGCTTTTTTTGTCTCTTGTCCTCTGTGTCTCTGTGTCTCTGTGTTTTTCGTTACGATTGACCATTGACCGCCGACTCTTTCCCCGTGAGTTCAACGAAGATGTCTTCCAGCGTCCGCTTCACCGGGTTGACGCGCACGATCTCACCGCCCAACGCCCACACGCGCTCGATCTCCGCCCTCTGTGCCGAACGCGCAACCGTGAAGCGCACCAGGCCGTCTTCCGTCATGCTCGACGCCTGCGGGAACGACGATGCGGGCACGCCGCGCGCCACCACCTCGCACTGCTCGCTCGATTCCAGCAGATCGCTCGTCCGTCCCATGCGCGCCAGCCGCCCGCGATGCAGGATTCCGACGCGGTCGCAGATCAATTCGATTTCCGACAGCAGGTGCGAGCTGAGGAAGATGGTCTTGCCGGCGTTGCGCGCGCGCAGCAGCAGCTCCCGGACGGCGAGGCGGCCCAGCGGATCCAGCGCCGAGGTGGGCTCGTCGAGGATGAGCAGGTCGGGATCGTTGACCAGCGCCTGCGCCAACCCGACGCGCTGCAGCATGCCACGCGAAAGCTTGCCGATGTTGCGCGCGGCGACGTCGGTGAGCTCGAGGGTTTCCAACACGTCGCGTGTGGCGCGCGCCAGTTGCGGATCGCGCATTCCGTTCAGCGCCCCGTAAAAGCGCAGCAGCCGGGCCGCCGGGCGGTGATAGAGCGCCACGTTTTCCGCCAGGAAGCCGACGCGGCGCCGCGTGGGCGCGTGCCCGAAAGGACGGTCGAGCATCCTGCCCGAGCCGCGCGTCGCGCGCATGAAGCCCATCGCCAGGTGAATGGCCGTGGTTTTCCCCGCTCCGTTCGGCCCGAGAAAACCGAAAATTTCACCGCGATGAATGTCGAGCGAGAAGTCCTCCAGCGCGATTACGGTCGGGCGCAGCAAGCTGCCATAGCGCTTGGTGACGTGATCGTATTGGAGCACAGCGGGCATTCGGAACCGTGGTCGCCATCGGCCAACCGACGACCGATAACCGATAACCGACAACGGACAACAATTGCTAATCGCTAATCGCTCAAAATGCAATGCCCCTGTCCGGGAGGTCCGAACAGGGGCGAAATCTGGTATCGAAAGCGGTTATTTCACCTTGGCAAAGATGATCACCAGCGTGTAAAGCGCCAGCGACTCGATCAGCGCCAGGCCCAGAATCAGCGCGAGCTGAATGCCGGGGCGGGCGGCAGGGTTGCGGGCCAGCGCCTCGGCGGAAGCCGCGGTGGCCTTCGCCTGGCCGAGTCCGCAGACGGCGGATGCGATCGCCATGGCGAAGCCGGAGGTAATCGCCACCCAGTTAGTACCAGGCGCGGTAGCAGTGCCCTGCGCCAGCACCGGTATGGCGAAGCACATCATCGCCAGCATCAGGAATACGAAGCTGATTGTCTTACGCATTTCTCTTCTCCTTTATTAATCGCCGCCAGGAGGTGGTTGACCTCATCCCGTGCAGAGGCCCTCACGCTGGACAGCAGTTTCTAGTTGCCAGTTTCTAGTTTCTAGTGAACACGCCGCCGTTTCGCGCTAGAAACTAGAAACTTGAAACTAGAAACTCGCAGTTAGTGTTCCGTCGCCACCGCGCCGGACAGATACACGGTCACCAGCAACACGAAAATGTACGACTGCAGGAACGAAACGCCGATATGCAGTCCCATGAAAATTATGGGCACGCCGATCGGCACCAGGGAGAAGAACACCAGCGTCACCATGTCGCCGGCGAACATGTTGGCGAACAGACGGATGGTGAGCGAGAGCATGCGCGCCAGGTGGCTGATAATCTCGATGGGAATCATCAGCGGCGCCAGCGCCGGCATCGGCCCGGCAAAATGCTTGGCGTAGTGCAACACGCCCTGCCGCTTCACGCCTTGAATGTGATAGTAGAGAAACGCGGTAATGGCACAGCCCAGGGGCACGGTCGGACTCACGCCGGTCGGCGATTCGAACGCGGGAATCAGGCCGATCAGGTTGCAGGTCAGGATGAACAGCCCGAGCGCAACCAGGAACGACGTGTAGCCCTCGCTGTGGTGGCCGATGATCTCGCGGCTCTGCTGCGTGATAAATCCGTGCAGGCCTTCGAAGATGTGCTGGATTCCACCGGGATTTTCCACCGACAGCCGCGCCCGCAGCAGCAGGAAGACCAGGATCAGGAAGCCCACGACCAGCACTTCCATGGCGACGGCGTTCGGGATCGGCGCCTGCGCAAACTCCGGCTGAATGTGAAGGGCGCGCAGCAGCGCGTCCACGGGCCCGGCGAAGATCCGGTTCAGCAGCGCGGTAAACGGAAGCTGTTCAGGCATGAAAGGCAGTTATGAGTTTCTAGTTTGCTAGTTTCTAGAAAAAAACGGCTACAAACCGCGACGAAGCGAGACCACCACTTCGTACACTGCTTCGCAAAGAATCGCCGCCACGGTCAGAAACAGGCCGCCCAGAAGCCCGTAGAGGCTGTCCCGGGAAACACTGAATATAGCATAGCCGGCGAGCGCGATTAAAGCGTAGCGCAGCAGGAAACGCGCCACCACGCCGCTGCTCGACTGGCCGCGTCCGGTGGCAGTGACACGGTCGGCGAGCGCGCTCACCGCCTGCTTCAGCCAGTAAAAATTTACCCACGCGATCACGCATCCGAGCGCCAGGCCGGCGCCGACCTTCCAGCCGAAGAAGATCGAGACGACCACGGTGGCGACCACGCCGATGGCGCCCATGAAGCGGCGAATGCGGTCGAGGGCGCCGGAGTAGAACCGCTCGGCGGTTGCGTCCGAAGTTGCGGCGCTGGAATCGTTAGACAATTTGGTAATTTCGTAAGTTGGTAAATTGGTAATTTGAAAGCCTGAGTTCGCCCAGATACGCATTTCAAATTACCAAATTACGAAATTACCAAATTACTAAATCGCCGTTATTCCGTACTTCTCCGCCAGGACATGGCTCTCATTGCTTCGATTCCGACGACATGACCGTGCGCACCAGCTCGACAAACCCGGCGGCGATGCCGGCGATCAGGCCTACCAGATAGATCCAGTCCTTGTGCAGCCAGTGGTCGAGCGCCAAGCCGGCCAGCCATCCGACCACCGTACACGCCGGCAGCATGAAGGCAAGCTGGCTGTAGCGGGCGAGGGTGACGAAAAAATTCTTTTGGCCCGTGCGATCGTCATTAGTCGTGGGTCGTTTGTCGTTGGCCATTCAGTGCAGCGGCGCAGTAGGGGTCCTTCGACTCGGGCGGCGAAAACCGCGCCGCCTCGCTCAGGATGACATCCGTTCAAAGTAAATGCAAAACCCCGGCTTTGCACCGGGGTCTTGCGTCTTCCTATTCCTCTGTGTCCTCTGTGGCAAAAAATTACCGCAGGAAGCCGAGCACGGACGTTCCCACCTGCTGGATTCCGAGCGACCAGCCGGCGGCGCGGATGAAAAATTCCGGAAAAATTCCGATGCCGACGGTGCCGATCGCTGTCACGGCGAGCGCGACCTGCATGCCCGGGCTGATCACCACCGGCTCGGGATCGGTCGCCGGGCGCATGAACATCGCATTCGCGATCCGCATGTAGTAATAGAGCCCGAGCACGGCGTACAGCACGGCCAGGCTGGCGAGCACATAGTGCTGCGTCTGGATCAGGCTGAGGAAGATGAAATACTTGCCGTAGAAGCCCGCCAGCGGCGGAATTCCGGCGAGGGACAGCAGGAACAGCAGCATGAGCACGGCTTCGGTGGGCGCCTTGAAGTAGAGGCCGGCGATGTCGTCAATCTCGTCGCCGATGATGGCGCGCCGCCGCAGCGAGGTGACCACCGCAAACGCGCCCAGGTTCATGAACGTGTACACCAGCAGGTACACCAGGATGCCCTGGATGCCGGTCTTGTTGGTGATGTTGTCGCTGGCGATCAGGCCGAGCAGCATGTAGCCGACGTGCGAGATGGAGCTGTAGGCGAGCAGGCGCTTGAGGTTGGTCTGGGTGAGCGCGGCGAAGTTGCCCACGGTCATGGTGGCGATGGCGACAAACACCAGCAGCGGCAGGTACACCGGGCGCAGCGGATACAGCCCCCAAAGGAAAATCCGCAGCAGCATCGCCCAGGCCGCCGCCTTCACCGCCACCGACATGTAACCGGTGACGCTGGTGGGCGCGCCTTCATAGGCGTCGGGCGCCCATTGATGGAACGGGACAGCGGCGATCTTGAACAGCAGCCCGGTCGCGGTGGTGATCATGGCGACGATGGCGATCGGGTCCCTGGGATTCACGTTGTAGTGCCGCTGCAGCGCCTGCGCGATCACCTGCAGGTTGGTGCTGCCGGAAAGCCCGTAGAGCAGCGAGAGCCCGTACGCAAAGATGCCGCTGGAGAACGCGCCCAGCAGCAGGTACTTCAGCGCGGCTTCATTCGACCGCTTGTCGCGGCGCAGGAATCCGACCAGAACGTAGGTGGAGATGGCCATCAGTTCCAGGCCGATAAACAGCAGCACCACGTCGTAGCCGCTGGCCATGCACATCATGCCGACGACGGAGAACAGGATGAGCGCGTAGAACTCGCCGTGGTGCTCGTGCTCGATTTCCAGGTAATGCGCCGACATCAGGATGGCGATCGCGGCGCCCACCAGGAACAGGTAGAAGAAGTAAATGGCGAAGCCGTCCATCAGCACCGAGCCGACCACCTGGCCGCCGATGTTGGACAGGTAGGCGAAGCTGCCGACCAGCGGGCGTCCGTCGGCGAAGTGGCCGAGGTGAATGCGAATCACCGCCGCGGTCGAGAAGCCGATGCCGATCAGCGCGGTGATGGCGTTCCAGCTCTTCCATTCGGCGGGCAGCATGAGATCGATGATCAGCACGCCGAGGCCGAACAGCGAGAGCAAAATCATGGGCAGCGACAGCGCGTAGTCGGTGCCGGTAAAGAATGAGGTAGGCACTCTTGCTTCCCCTAATTCGTCCTGACCGCCGCAATCGCGGGGGGCAGGGGCTTGGACCTGGTTGTCGCCGGAGCGGCCGGCTTTCTCGCCGGAGCACGTTCGCTTGCCGGTTTGACCGGTGTCAGCGCCGGTTGCGCCGCCAGCACCGGCCTGGCTTCACCTGGACGAACCGTCTGCACCAGTTGCGCCACCGGTTGCTGCAGGATCTGGAACATCGGCTTGGGATAAATTCCGATAAACAGCGCGGCGGCGATCAGCGGGGCGAACGTCAGGATTTCGCGCGGCGTCAGGTCCTGCAGCTTTTCGTTTTTCGGATTCGTCACCGCTCCGAAGAAGACGCGCTGGTACAGCCAGAGCAGGTACGCGGCCGCCAGGATCACGCCCGGCACCGCCCAGGCCGCCCACGCCTTGCTCTCGATAAACGTTCCTTGCAGGATGGTGAACTCGCCGATGAACCCGTTGAGCAGCGGCAGGCCCATCGAGGACAAGAACATGATCATGGTGATGGTCGCGTACACCGGCATGATGTTGGAAATGCCGCCGTACTCCGAGATCTCGCGCGTGTGGCGCCGCTCGTAGAGAATGCCGACGATCAAGAACAGCGCGCCGGTCGAGATGCCGTGATTGATCTGCTGGATCACCGAGCCGGCCAGGCCCGCCTGGTTGGCGACGAAAATTCCCAGCGTGCAGAATCCAAGGTGGCTCACCGAGCTGTACGCCACCAGCTTCTTCATGTCTTTCTGCATCAGGGAGACGAGCGCGCCGTAGATGATGCCGACAATCGACAGCCCAATCACGAAGCTTCGCACCTTGGGGTGCATGGCGACGCCGGGGAAGAACGGCAGCGAGAAGCGGATGAAGCCGTACGTTCCCATCTTCAGCAGGACGCCCGCCAGGATCACCGAGCCCGCGGTGGGCGCCTCCACGTGCGCGTCCGGAAGCCAGGTATGGAAGGGGAACATCGGCACCTTGATGGCGAAGCCGATGAAGAACGCGAAGAACAGCAGGATCGCGGCCGTGCCCGTGATCTGCGGCGCCGTCTTGTAGAGCTCGGGAATGGTGAAGGTGTACACGCCGGTGACGGTGTGGTGGTGGAAGTAGAGGAACAGGATGCCCAGCAGCATCAGCACCGAGCCGAACAACGTGTACAAAAAGAACTTGATCGCCGCGTAGAGCTTGCGCGGGCCGCCCCAGATGCCGATCAGCAGGTACATCGGGACCAGCATCGCTTCCCAGAATACGAAGAACAGGAACATGTCCAGCGCCATGAAGACGCCGAGCATGCCCGTCTGCAGCAACAGGAACCAAACGTAGTATTCCTTCACCCGGTCCTGGATCGCTTCCCACGAGGACAGGATGGAAATCCATCCCAGCAGCGTGGTGAGGATGAATCAGCAGGAAGCTGATGCCGTCGATGCCCAGGTAATAGCCGGCGCCGATGGACGGAATCCAGGTGTTGGCCGCGCCCTCGATGAACTTGAACCCCGGCTGGTCTTTCACCGCCCAGAACATCGGGATCAGCGGAATGGACACCGCCAGCCCGGCCAGCGCGAAGATATTCGCCACCCAGCGGATAGCATTCTTGTTCTCCTTGGGCATGAACAGGAGAATGAAGGCGCCCACCATGGGCGTGAACAGAATGATGGAGAGGATGTGCTCGTTAAACATTTCTTTTTAGCTCTCAGCTATCAGCTATAACCGGGTTGCCCCACCCTTATCGCGGCCCGATGTTGGCCGCGATAGGGTGGGGATGTACCTAATCCTGCGCCCACGACGATCAGCGCGCCATGTAATAAATCACGAAACCGACAACGCCGCCGACCATGACCAGCGCGTACCACTGCACCAGGCCCCACTGCACCAGGCGTACCGGGTACGAAGCCAGTCGCGCCAAGATGGCCGGGCCGTTGACCAGCAAGCCGTCAATGATCCAGGTGTCCCACCACTTCGAAACTGTCCCCATGGCGCGCGTCAGCCAGCCGGCGCCGTTGACGCCGCCGTCAATCACGTTGGCGTCGAACTTCCATGACGCCTCCCCCAGACCCATCGCACCCAGGCGTATGGGCCCGATCGGACGGCGTCCGGTGAAGGCGTAGTCGTAGATTTCGTCCACGTAATACTTGTTCAGCAGCAGCGTGTACGCCGGCGAAGACACGGCATCGATGGGCTCGACGTATCCCTTCTCTGCCTTCTTGTAGAAGTACTTCGCGACCCCCCACCCGATGAATCCGAGCGCCACCGACAGGCCCATCAGGATGTACTCGATCGCCTCGGTCTTCTCTTCCTTGCCTTCGGGCTTGGGCATGGCAGCGGCGGTTTCGGCTGTGCGCGCGCCGGCCTGCTCGGCATGCTCGCTCACTGCAGGAAGTTGATGCTCGGCTTCGGCGGTGACGCTTTCGGTTGCGAACACCGGCTCCAGGAAGCGCTCGAAGGCGTTGGTTCCGCCCAGCGACTTGGGAATTCCCAACCATCCGGCACAAATGGAGCCCACGGCGAGGATGATTAGCGGCACGGTCATGGTTTTCGGCGACTCGTGCACGTGGTGCTCGGCCTCGTGGCTCATCCGGCTGGGGCTCCAGAACGTCAGGTAAATCAGCCGGAACATGTAGAACGCGGTCATCAGCGCGGCGAAAAACCCGACATACCACAGCGCGCGGAAGCCGCCGCCGTGCGACGAGTACGCCTGCCACAGAATTTCGTCTTTCGAGAAGAAGCCCGCCAGCGGCGGAATGCCGGCGATGGCCAGCGTTCCGATGAGCATGGTCCTGTACGTAGTGGGAATGCGCTTGGACAAATCGCCCATGTTGCGCATGTCCTGCTCGCCGCTCATGGCGTGGATCACCGAGCCGGAGCCGAGGAACAGCAGCGCCTTGAAGAAGGCGTGCGTGAAGACGTGGAACACGCCGGCGGCAAACGCGCCCACGCCCAGCGCCAGGAACATGTATCCGAGTTGCGACACGGTGGAGTAGGCGAGCACGCGCTTGATGTCGTTCTGCACCAGGCCGATGGAGGCGGCGAAGATTGCCGTCAGCGCGCCGATGATGGCCACGGTCTTCATGCTGGTCGGCGCCAGCATGAACAGCGCATTCGAGCGCGCCACCATGTACACGCCCGCGGTCACCATGGTGGCGGCGTGGATGAGCGCGGAAACCGGCGTTGGGCCTTCCATGGCGTCGGGCAGCCAGACATAAAGAGGAAACTGCGCGCTCTTGCCGCAAGCGCCGATGAACAGCATCAGGGTGGCGAAAGTAATCACCGGATCGCCCACCGCGAAGTGGCTGGTATGCAGCGTGTGCGTGATGTCGGTAAAGCGCACCGAGCCGAAGTACCAGGCCAGGGTCATCATGCCCATCAGGAACCCGGCGTCACCGATGCGGTTGACGATGAATGCCTTGTTGGCGGCGGTGGAGGCGGAGTGGCGCTTGAAGTAGAACCCGATCAGCAGGTACGAGCACAGGCCCACGCCTTCCCACCCGACAAACAGCATCGTGTAGTTGTTCCCCAGGACGAGCGTGAGCATGGAGAACATGAACAGGTTCATGTAGCCGAAGAACCGGTAGTAGCCGCCTTCATGCCCCATGTAGCCGATCGAGTAGATGTGGATCAGCATGCCCACGCCGGTGACGAACAGCAGCCAGATGGCGGAGAGCGGGTCGAGCAGGAAGCCGGCGTCGGCGTTGAACTGAAATGGCCCGTGCGCGCCGGGGAGCAGGATTGGATGCAGCGCATCGCCGGTGCCGAGCCAGGTGTAGAGGATGGTTTGGTACGGCCCGTTATTGTGCGCCGGCTGCCAGGTCTGCGTGTACTGCCATACCGCCAGGCACGACCAGGCGAAGGCGACCACCACGGTGCCGACGCAGAAAGCGTTCACCGCTTTCTTGTCCAGCTTGCGGCCGAAGAAGAACATCACCGCCGCGCTGAAGATCGGCAGCAGCGGAATGACCCAGATGTGATCGAGAAAGAACATTTTAGCTCTCAGCTATCAGCTCTCAGCTACTTCGTCGTTAGCCGTTGGTCGTTAGTCGTTCGCGGTTCGGCTTTTGGCCAACGACCATCGACCATCGACCAACGACCATCGACGCTCCTACCATTTCAGCAAATCCACTTCATCCACGTTGACCGTCTCCTTGTTGCGGAAGAAGGCGATCAGAATGCCCAGCCCGACGGCGGCCTCGGCGGCAGCGTCGGTAATCACGAAAATCGAGAAGATCTGCCCGTTCAGATTCCACAGGCGGGAGAACGCCACCAGGTTCAGGTTCACCGCGTTCAGGATCAGCTCGATGGACATCAGGATGATGACCACGTTGCGGCGCGTGACCACGCCGATGGTGCCGATGACGAACAGCGCCGCGGCGACCACTAAGTAATGCAATGTTCCGATAGGTGCCATGTATTTCTCGTCGTTAGTCGTTGGTCGTTAGTCGTTCGCCGATCATTGCAGCCGTTGGCCAACGACCATCGACCAACGACCATCGACGCAGTTCAAATTCGTTTCTTCGCCATCACCACCGCCCCCACGATGGCCACCAGCAGCAGCAGCGATGCGATTTCAAACGGCAACAGGTAATTGCGGAACAGCGCCATGCCGATCTGCTGCGTGTTCTGCGGCTCGGGCATGCTCACTGGATTCACCGGGAAAATCGAGCTGCCGCGCTTGAACACGTACAGAAAAAGTGCGCCCAGCGCCAGGCTGGCGACAATCCCGATGTGCCATTGATGGTTGAACTGCTCCTCCCGCTGCGCCCGCTCGATGTTCACCAGCATGATCACGAACAGGAACAGCACCATGATGCCGCCGGCGTAGAGGATGATCTGCACGCCGGCCACGAACGGCGCGTACAGCATCAGGTACAGCCCGGCGAGCGCCAGCAGGGTGAAGATCAGCGAAATTGCCGAGTGCACCGGGTTTTTCCGGGTGATCACCAGGATGGCGCTCACCACCGCCACGGTCGACAGCAGATAAAAGAAAAATGTTGGGGCTACAGGCGTCATCGCGTGTACACCGTCGGTTCCGGGCCGCGTTCCAACTTGGCGCGATCCAAGACGAGGCCGTCGCGGCTGTAGAGAGCAAATTCGTAATCCTGGCTCAGCTCCAGGCAATCGGTGGAGCAGGCCTCGACGCACAGCCCGCAGAACATGCAGCGGCTGACGTCGTAAGTAAAGCTGGTCATTTCCTTGCGCTTGGTCACCGGGTTGCGCTCGCTCTGCACCACGATCAGGTGCTCGGGGCAGGCGGTGGCGCACAGGTTGCACGCGATGCACAGCGTCTCGCCGGTGTCCGGGTTGACGTTCAGGCGCGGCAGCCCGCGGTAGCGTTCCGCGATCGCCGGACGCTCCAGCGGGTACTGCTCGGTGTAAACCTCGTTCGGATTCTGGTATTTGAACGTGACCTTCAGGCCCTTGATCAAATCCATCATGAAGACTTTGTTCAGCAGCGGAGCGATGCTCACTACACCACCCCTTTCAGCCACGCGAGAATCTCCGGGCCCAGGCCGATGATTCCGGTCATCAGCAGGACGCCAAGTCCCAGCGGCAGAAGAATTTTCCAGCCAACCTTCATCAACTGGTCGAAGCGGTAGCGCGGCCAGGTGGCGCGGTACCAGATGTACATGTACATGAAGCAGGCGATCTTGAACACGAACCAGAAAATGTCCTGGATGCGGTCGCGCACCGGCGGCGCCAGCAGGATCAGGCCAACTCCGCCCAGCACCACTCCGAGCGCGTACAGGCCCATGGTTTGGATTTTCAGCAGCGGGTGCTTCGGCATGCGCACGGCGTTGAAGAAGCAGAAGAAGGCGAGCACGAACAGCACCATCGCCGGCGCGAAGGAGAACACGAAGTCCACCACGCCCAGTTCCGGATGCTCCCAGAAAAATGGGATGTTGATCGCCGGGCCGTGCACGCTGGGGAAGGGACGCAGCCAGCCGCCCAGCCAGAGCGTGATCGCGATGGAGCTGACCGCCACCATCGCCGCATATTCGCCGAGCATGAATAGGGACCAGCGCAGCCCGCTGTACTCGGTGTGGAAACCGGCGACCAGTTCCGACTCCGCTTCCGGCAGGTCGAAGGGCGCGCGGTTGGTCTCCGCCACCATCGCCACGGCAAAAATGAAGAATGCCACCAGGCCGACGGGGAAAAACTTGAACAGGAACCACACGTGCTGCTGCGCCTGCGCCTGCACGATGCCGATCATGCTCAACGTGCCGCTGGCCGAGGCGTCGCCGATGCCGTACGCTCCCAGGCCGGTGAAGCCGGTCATCACCACCGCCGAAATCACCGCCAGTCCCATGGCGATTTCGTAACTCACCATCTGCGCGCTGGAACGCAGCGCGCCCATCAGCGGGAAGTGCGAGTTCGATGCCCAGCCCGCCATCACCACTCCGAGCACGCCCAGCGACGACACGCCCAGCATGAACAGGATGCCGATGTTCATGTCGGTTACGGCGTGCGTCGGGCCGAAGGGCACCACGATGAAGACGCTGAAGGCGATCATCACCACCCAGACCGGCGCCATCCAGAAGATGGGCTTATCCGCTTCCGAGGGCATGATGTCTTCTTTGGTGAGCAGCTTGATGGCGTCGGCGATGGGTTGCATCAGCCCGTGCGGGCCGACCCGCATCGGCCCCAGCCGCACCTGCATGTGCGCCAGCGCCTTGCGCTCGCCCCAGTTCATCACGATGACGATGCCGGAGACGCCCGCGAAAATCAGCAGAATGTAAATCAGGGCCCACAGCCAATTGCCCGCCTGGCCCGGCGTGACGCTCGAATGCAGATAAGAGGTGACGTAATCCAGCATCAGCGGTCCACCTCGCCCAAAACGATGTCCAGAGTTCCGATGACGGCGACCACGTCGGCAACCAGCGAGCCGCGCACCATCTTGTCCAGCGCCTGCAGATTGACGAACGAGGGCGGACGCACGCGCACGCGGTAGGGCTGCGTCGAACCGTCGCTCACGATGAAGTACCCCAGTTCGCCCTTGGGCGCCTCGATGGAAACATAAACCTCGCCGACCGGCGGCTTCATCACCTTCGGCACTTTGGCCATGATCGGCCCTTGCGGGTATGGAGTTCACCGCCTGGTCGATGATGCGCAGCGACTGCCGCAACTCGGCGATGCGCACCAGGTACCGGTCGTAGGTGTCGCCGTTTTCGCCGGTGGGAATTTCGAAATCAAACTTCTCGTACATCGAGTACGGCTGCGCCTTCCGCAGGTCCCATTTCACGCCGCTGGCGCGCAACACCGGGCCGGTGACGCCCAGGTCGATGCAATCCTTGCCGCTCAGCAGGCCGACGCCCCGGGTGCGCTCCACCCAGATGCGGTTGGTGGTCAGCAGCTCTTCGTACTCGACAATCTTCGGGGTGACGAACTTCACGAAGGTGTTGACCTCTTGCTCGAAACCTTCGTAGGTCTCGTACTGCGTGCCGCCGATGCGGAAGGCGTGCGTGGTCAGGCGAGCGCCGCAATACTTTTCGAAGATTTTCAGGATCTCTTCGCGGTCGCGGAAGGTATAGAACAGCGGCGTCATGGCGCCGATGTCGAGCGCGTGCGTGCCCAGCCAGAGCTGGTGGCTCGCCATCCGGTTCAGCTCGGCAAGGATGACCCGGATGTAGGCGGCGCGCGGCGGCGCTTCGATGTTCAGCAGCTTCTCGACGGCCAGACAATAGCCCAGCCCGTTGGAGACCGCGGCGACGTAATCCATGCGGTCCACATACGGGTTGAACATCGCGTAGGTGCGGTTCTCGGCGATCTTCTCCACGCCGCGATGCAGGTAGCCGATCACGCACTCCGTGCCCAGCACCTTCTCGCCATCCAGCTTGAGGATCACGCGCAACACGCCGTGCGTGGAGGGGTGTTGCGGGCCCATGTTGAGCACCAGCTCGTTGGCGTCGAGGAAGGTCTGGTCCGCGCCGGGGGTGGTTTCCTCGTAAAAATCCGATTTGGTTGAATCCGTCATTGGCCGCTCTCAATGCCGATATTGATCTTCACCCACTCCGTGTCCTGCTGCAGGATCGGGTAGTCCTTGCGCAGCGGGTAGCCCTTCCAGCCGTCCGGGAGCAGGATGCGCCGCAGGTCGGGATGACCTTCGAAGCCGATGCCGAACATGTCGAACACTTCCCTCTCCAGCCAGTTCGCCGTGGACCATAGCGCGGTCACCGTCGGGGCGGCTGCGCCGTCCTTCAGCAGCGTCTTGACCCGAATGCGCTGGTTGCGCGGGAAGGAATACAGGATCCAGACAATGTCGAACTGCTCGTCGCGCTTGGGGTAGTGGACCGCGGTGATGTCCACGCAGTAGTCGAAGCCCTCATCGTCATGCAGGACCTGCAGGACCTGGTAGACCACCGAGGCGTCCACTACCATGTAGTTCTGACCCACGTAAGTGCTGGCCTCGCGCACGCCGGAGCCGAAGCGCTCCTTGAAACTCGCCACCATCTCCGATTGCCACGGTTGCGGGGTCGGGCCGGCCGGCTTCGCGGGCGCTGCGGGAGCGGCAGGCTTGGCGGCGGGTGGCGCCGCGGGCTTGGCCGCCGGTGGAGCAGGCGGCTTGGCGGCTGCCGCCGGTGGCGGCGCGGCTGCCGCGGGCTTTTCCGCCGCCGGCTTCGGTCTCCGGCGGCTGGGGCGGGTCTTTAGGCGTTGTCTCGTCGGCCATGAATTTCCCTGCTCAGTCCTCACCGGTGCGCTTGCAATTTGCTGGAAGACTTACTTTTAACAGTCCGGCAGCAGCCCTGCAACGTGCACCGCTCACATCAAGTTGTGACCAAAATCACTTCCCGGCTGGAACTGCCCCCGCGCAAACCATGCCCGGTGCGCTACCTCACGCCTGCAAGGGTTACCCTCTGGACAAGCGGCAGACGGCGGGACATCCAGCGGCGGCGCCTACACCCACTCCAGCGCGCCCTTTTTCCAGATCCACACGTATCCCACGATCAGGATGGCCAGGAACACCAGCATCTCCACCAACCCAAACAGTCCCAGCGCCCGGTACTGGACCGCCCACGGAAACAGGAATATGGTCTCCACGTCGAAGACCACGAACAGGATGGCGACGATGTAAAACCGCACCGTGTAGCGCCCGCGGGCGTTGTCCACCGGGTCAATGCCGCACTCGTAGGGCATCAGTTTGGCTTTTTCCGGGTTATTCGGCCGGACCAGCTTGGCGACCATGAGCGTCGCCGGGATGGCAATGGCGACGAGGGCAACGAACAGAAAGATGGGGACGTAGTTTTCCGGCATAATTCCCTGGACCAACCCTGGCGTACTTTTCAGTTCTGGAAAACACAACATACTACAGCCGTTTGCGCCGCCGGACAAGCGAGGCGCGAAGCGGTCACAGCAATTTGTGACCGATAAACACTGCTGTTGTGCGTAGTCGGCGCGTTTTCGACAGTTGATCACGTTCGCGATGTCAACGTATGTCATCCCGAGCGAGGGAGGGCCCCCGCGCGTTTTTGTAACCGGGGTCCCCGGCACGCCTGCTTTTGGCGTGCTGGGGTGGTCGTGCGCGGGAAACCCGAGTCGAGGGACCCCTATTACAAGCAAAGCCTTCTGCTCCTGCTCCCGGTTGCGCGGTGCCCCACATCTGCCCGCCTTTGGCAGATGTGGGTATTTGCATCCCCTACTGGTGCGCTCGCCTTTCATGCACCGGCACGGGCGAGTTCCTCGGAGCACAGCCGCGTCCACGGCCTTCCTTTATAATCCTTGTTTCCTGCGCAGAAGGTTGAACCGCCTTGGCACTCGACGAAAAAATTTACCAGCTCCGCCGCGACAAACTGGCCCAGATCGAAGCCCTCGGCCAGCCGGCGTACCCGCACAAGTTCACCACCACGCACTCCATCCCGCAGATCGTCACGGAATACTCGGCGAAGACGGCAGAAGAACTTGAGGCCAGCAAAGTCGAGGTGCGCATTGCCGGGCGTCTGATGGGCATCCGGCTCATGGGCAAGGCCGCCTTCGCGCACCTGCAACAGGCCGGGCAACGGCTGCAGGTTTATGTCAGGAAGGATGCCGTCGGCGACAAGGGTTGGGAGCTGTTCAAGCTGCTCGACATCGGCGACCACGTCGGAATCCGCGGCTACCTTTTCCGCACCCGCACCGGCGAACTGACCGTGCACGTGGACGAGATCACCTTTCTCGCCAAGGACCTGTTGCCGCTGCCCGAAAAATGGCACGGCCTTACCGACGTCGAAATACGCTACCGCCAGCGTTACGTGGACCTGGTGATGAACCCGGAAGTGCGCGCGGTGTTCGTCAAGCGCAGCAAAGTGGTGCAGGCGCTGCGCCGGTTCTTCGACGCGCGCGGCTACGTCGAAGTCGAGACCCCGATGATGCATCCCATCGCCGGCGGCGCGGTGGCGCGTCCCTTCACCACCCACCACAACACGCTCGACATTGATCTTTACTTGAGGATCGCGCCGGAGCTGTACCTGAAGCGGCTGATCGTCGGCGGCCTGGAGCGCGTCTACGAGATCAACCGCAACTTCCGCAACGAGGGCATCTCCACGCAGCACAACCCCGAGTTCACCATGCTCGAGTTCTACCAGGCCTACAGCGATTACCGCGATCTGATGGACCTGACCGAAGAAATGATGGCCTTCGTCGCGTGCGAGGTGAACGGCACGACTACCAACATGTGGAATGGCCGCGAACTCGATTGGACCGCGTGGCAGCGCCTCTCCATGCGCGAAGCGATCATCAAGTACTGGCCCGAAACGGCCGCACCCGCGCCGCAAGTGGCCGACTTTTCCGATGCGGCAAAGCTCGAAGCCGCCGTCACTCGCCTCAATTCCGTCCGCGGTCAGGTAATTGGCGAGCGCCAGCGACTCGACAGCGTCGGCCGCGAGGAAATCGAGCGCGTCGAGTTCGACGCCGATGACCTCGGCAAAGTCACCGTCGCACTGTTCGAAGCCATCGCGGAAAAGATGCTCTTCCAGCCGACCATGATCTACGACTTCCCGAAGTCCGTCTCGCCGCTATCGAAGGACAAGCGCGACGAGCCCGGCTGGGTGGAGCGCTTCGAGGTCTTCATCGGCGGGCTGGAGGTCGGCAACGCCTTCAGCGAGCTAAACGATCCCGAGGAACAGTTGCGCCGCTTCCAGGACCAGGTCCGCGCCCGGCAAGCCGGGGACCAGGAGGCCATGGCGGAGGTTGACCACGACTACGTCCGCGCGCTCTCCTACGGCATGCCGCCGACCGCCGGCTACGGCCTGGGTATTGATCGTGTCACGATGTTATTGACCGACTCGCGCTCCATCCGCGACGTCATCCTCTTCCCCCTGCTCCGCCCCGAGAAAGCGGAAGCGCCCGCCGAGAAAGCCGCGGAAGCAGACGCCACCGGCAGGAAGAAGTAAAACTGAATTGGCCGCCTGGGCAGCTCTCACCACGGAGACACGGAGTCACGGAGATTGATTCGTTCCCTCCGTGTCTCTGTGCCTCCGTGGTGAAAAAACGGAATTTTTTCGCCTTCCTCCCGTTTCCGTTCGCCACACCAGTTTCCCATTCGCTGATCGCTGGTTCCGGTTCGCTACCGGATTTCGCACCTCGTGTGATGTCGCCTCACAGGAGTAGGTGAGCACGGTCACAGACCCTAGAGACATGCCGGGTTTAACTCCTTATCTTGCATGGGCATCAACATCGGACTGGACATCGGCGCCGTCAGCCTCAAGCTGGCCGCCATCGGCGCTGCGGGTGATGTCGATCTGCTCGATCGCCTCACCACCAGGAACCCGGACGGCTTCTTCCACGCCGAGTTCCCTGCCGCCACGGCGCTGGCCGGACGTCCCCTGGCGCTCTCGCGTTATCGCCGCATCCAGGGCAGCCCGATGCAGTCCACCTTCGACCTGCTGAAAGAGTTCTACGAACACGTGCCGGAAGAAAACGTGGAAGGCATCCGCGTCACCGGCTCGGGCAGCGAGCTGATCGCCAAAGTCCTGGGCATTTATTTCGAGAACGAATTCCGCGCCGTCGCCAAGGGCGTGCGCGAGTTCTATCCCGACGTGCGCACCGTTTTCGAGATGGGCGGCGAAACCTCGAAGTACATCCGCCTGGAGCCCAGCGCGCAATCGAAATACCTCGGCATCGTGGATTACCAATCGAGCGGCGATTGCGCCGCCGGCACTGGATCGTTCATTGACCAGCAGGCCACGCGTCTTCTTTACAACGTCGAAGAAGTCGGGCCGGCGGCGTGCGGCGCCAGTTGCGCGGCGCGGATCGCCGGGCGCTGCTCGGTTTTTGCCAAGTCGGACATGATCCACGCGCAGCAAAAGGGCTACACCACCGACCAGATCCTGCGCGGCCTGTGCGACGCGGTGGCGCGCAATTTCAAATCGGCGATCGTGAAGGGCAAGCAGGTGATGCCGCCGGTGGCATTCGTCGGCGGCGTCGCGCTCAATCAGGGCGTGCGCAACGCCATGCGCGATGCTTTCCAACTCAGCGACGACGATTTCATTGTCCCCGAGTACTACTGCTGGCTGGGCGCGCTGGGCGCCGCCATCTTCGAGAGCGTCGAGGTGCGAAAGCGTTCCTTCAAGCGCATCCACCAACTGCGCCAGCACGCCGGCAGGCAGACCTTCGCCTGCTCCGAAGTGCTGTCCATGGACAACGTTCTGCTGCTCCGCGATCGCGTCGCGGACGTGGCACTGCCCGCCGAAGGCAAGATCGACGCCTACCTCGGCATCGATATCGGCTCCGTCAGCACCAACCTGGTCGCCATCGACACGCACGGCAACCTGCTGCACGAAATTTATCTGCGCACCCAGGGCCGCCCCATTGAAGTCGTGGACAAAGGCCTGGAGGAGATCGAGCAGGTGCTCGGCGACCGCCTCAACATTCTCGGCGTGGGCACCACCGGGTCGGGTCGCGAACTGATCGGCGAACTGGTCGGCGCCGACACCGTCAACGATGAAATCACCGCCCACAAGACCGGCGCCATGCACGTCTCCAATCGCCTCGGCATGGAGCGCGTGGACACCATCTTCGAAATCGGCGGCCAGGATTCCAAGTTCATCCGCATTGACGACGGCGTGGTCGTGGACTTCACCATGAACGAAGCCTGCGCCGCCGGCACCGGGTCGTTCCTGGAAGAGCAGGCGGAGAAGCTCGGCATCTCGATCAAGGATGAGTTCGCGCAGATGGCGCTGGCTTCCACCAACCCGGCGCGGTTGGGCGAGCGCTGCACCGTGTTCATGGAGCGCGACGTCACCAGCCTGCTGCTGAAAGGCGCCGAAGTCGGCGATCTGGCGGCGGGCCTGGCCTACTCGGTCGCGCTGAATTACCTGAACCGCGTGGTGCGCGGCCGCAAGATCGGCGACGTCATCTTCTTCCAGGGCGGCACCGCTTACAACGACGCAGTCGCCGCCGCCTTTTCGCAAATCCTCGGCCAGCACATCATCGTGCCGCCGCACAACGGCGTGATCGGCGCCATCGGCATGGCCCTGATCGCGGAGGAGGTCATGCAGCAGCGCGGCCATCCAGCCAGCAAATTCCGCGGCTACCACCTCGACCGGGTGGACTACAAAACCCGCGAGTTCGTTTGCAAGGCTTGCTCCAATTTCTGCGACATCAAGGAATTCAACGTCGAGGGCCAGCGCACCTACTGGGGCGACAAGTGTTCCGACAAATTCCGCAAGCGTGCCCGCACCGACCGCAAACCGGTGGTCGCTGACCTGGTGGAATACCGCGACAAAGTCCTCGAGCAGGTCCTCAAGCCGCCCACCGGCAACCGCAAGAAAGTCGGCGTGCCGCGCACCATGTTCTTCTACGACAAGTTTCCCTTCTGGTGCGCCTACATCCAGGAGCTGGGGTTTGACGTGGTGGTCTCGCCGCGCACCGACCCGGTGATCGCGGCCAGCGGCGACGAACTGGCCATCGCGCAGCCCTGCTTCCCGGTGAAGGTGGCGCACGGACACGTGCAGAAGCTGCTGGAAACCGGCGTGGATTACGTCCTGCTGCCCAACGTGCTCAACGAATATACCGAGCAGCCGGCGCAAGAATCGCATCTCTGCCCGTGGAACCAGACGCTGCCCTTCGTGGTGCGCGCCATCCCGCAAATGGAAGCCGCGCGCGCCAAGTTCCTGGTGCCCACCGTCAATTTCCGTTACGGGCGCAAGCACGTCGAAAAAGAACTGGCGGAGTTCGCCCGCACCCTCGGCATTTCGCGCCGCATGTCCGACCGCGCCGTTACCGCGGCCTACGCGGCCCAGGGCGCGTTCACCGACCAGTTGCTGGAAGCGGGTGCGCACGCTCTCGGCGAAATCGAGCGCACCGGCGAACCCGCGCTGGTGCTGGTCGGGCGCTCCTACAACCTCTACGACCGCAGCATCAACTGCGACATCCCGCGCAAGCTGCGGGCGCAGTACGGCGCCAACGTCATTCCCATGGATTTCCTCCCGCTGGAACAGGAGGACATCAGGGAAGTGAACCCGAACATGTACTGGAACTCGGGGCGCAGGATCCTGGCCGCGGCGCGCATCACCCGCCGCCGCCGCAACCTGCACGTGGTGTACATCTCGAATTTCAAGTGCGGCCCCGATTCCTACATCAAGTCGTTCATGGACAACGCCGCCGGAAAACCCGGCCTGGTGCTGCAGTTCGACGGGCACTCCAACGACGCCGGCTTCATTACCCGTTGCGAAGCCTATCTCGACAGCAAAGGATTCCTGCGATGCTCCGCCACCGCCACCTAACCCGCAAGATCAGCGCTGCCAATCCGCTGGCCGGAAAAAAGGTCTACATTCCCGCCATGGCGCAGGGCAGCGTGGAGGCCTTTGCGAGCGTGTTCCGCTGGCTCGGCATCGACGCCGCCCCCACGCCACCCTCCAACGAGCGCACGCGTGAACTGGGCGCCAAGCACACCGCGGGCGACGAATGTTACCCGGCGAAGGTCACCGTGGGTGACTTCCTGCGCATTGTCGAGCAGCCCGCCTTCGATCCGCGCCAGACCGTGTTCTTCATGGCCACCGCCGACGGCCCCTGCCGCTTCGGCCAGTACGCGCCCTTCCTGCGCAAGCTCCTGGACGAGGCCGGCTACCCCGACGTGCAGGTCTTCTCGCCCCACAGCAAGAATGGTTACGAAGCCATCGGCGACGTCTCGGGACCTTTCCTGCGGGCCTCGTGGCGCGCGCTGGTCACGGCCGACCTGCTGCGCAAAGCGCTGCTCAAGACGCGCCCCTACGAAATCACCGCCGGCGCCGCCGACCGCGCCTTCGACGAATCCCTCGCCGACCTGTGCGCGACCATCGAAAACAGTTGCGCCGACACCAAGTGCCAGCTCAAGCAGATCGTGGCTTCGATGGAACGCGCCCGCGAACGCTTCCGCCGCATTCCCGCCCGTTACGAGCGCAGCCTGCCGCTCGTCGGAGTAGTCGGCGAAATTTTCTGCCGGCTCAACAACTTCAGCAACGACGACCTCGTCCGCAAGCTCGAAGGCTACGGCGCCGAAGCCTGGATCAGCGACATCATGGAGTGGATCGCCTACACCAACTCCGAACAGGCGCGCCGGCTCAAGTTGTGCGGCCGCAACTGGTCGCTGGAAATGGGCAAGACGCTGCTGCGCGAGCACATCCAATGGGTGACGAGCACGCCCTCGCCGCGCCCTTCCGTGATGACGGCATCGGCTACGAAGAGCCGCCGATCCGCGAAGTGCTGCGTCTGGCCGAGCCCTACTTGCCAGTCTCCGGCGTGATGGGCGAGATGGTGCTGAGCGTCGGCAAGGCCGCCTACCTGGCCAAGCACGGCGCCGACGGCATCATCGACATCAGCCCCTTCACCTGCATGAACGGCATCGTCAGCGAAGCCATATACCCGAAGCTGAGCAAGGACTACGGCGGGATCCCCATCCGCAACTTCTATTTCGACGGCACCCAGTCCGATCTCGATCGCGACCTCGGCATCTATATGGAGCTGGCGCGCTCCTACCGCGAGAAGAAAAAATGGGCGCGCCGCTATCCCGCCTACTTTGGCGCCGCCGCCGCCGACTAGCTGGCCATTGTTGTGACCGGCCCACCATAATTGTTTCGTAGGCCCCGGCGCCGCCGACTAGCGCCCGGCGTGACCAGTGATGTTACTTTCGGGCGCGCACCCTGAGCTCGCGCAGCGAGCGACAGAGCGTAGCCCACGGCGTAAGCCGTGGGTAGGGCGGAACAACGATTCCGAGCCCGCTTCAGCGGGCGACAGAATTCTTTTTGTAATCCGCCAATGCCTCGCAAATGCTTACATCGTGCGCTGCTATAATCGCGCTTCTTTTTTGCCCCTTAGAGGAGAAGCTCTCGTGAAAAAGCTGGCCGTCCTGTTCTTCGCCGTCGCCATCATCGCCGCTCCCATCGCCGCGCAGCGGCAGAAAAAAACGCCCGCGCCGAACCGCCGCATCGGCAAAGGCGCAGCCTCGCAGCCACAGTTCAGCGAGACCCTTTACGACGGCATGAAGTGGCGGCTGATCGGCCCCTTCCGCGGCGGGCGCGTGCTGGCGGTCACCGGCGTTCCCGGCCAGCCGAACACCTACTACTTCGGCGCGGTCGCCGGCGGCGTGTGGAAGACCACCGATGGCGGCGCGAGCTGGCAGCCGATGTCCGACAAGGAACCGTTCTGGTCGGTGGGCGCCATCGCGGTCGCACCCTCGAATCCAAGCGTGGTGTACGTCGGTACCGGCGAAGCCTGCATTCGCGGCGACATCACCTACGGCAACGGCGTCTGGAAGTCGCTCGACGGCGGCCGCACCTGGCAGCACGTCGGCCTCGAAGACACGCGCCAGATCGGCCGCATCTTTGTCGATCCGCACAATCCCAACATCGTCTTTGTCGCCGCCCTCGGACACGCGTTTGGTCCTAACGCGGAGCGCGGCGTCTTTCGCACCACCGACGGCGGCGCCACCTGGCAGAAGATCTTATTTAAGGATGAAAAGACCGGCGCGATTGACCTCTCCTTCGATCCCCAAAATCCCAACCTGATCTTTGCCGCGCTGTACGAAGCCCGCCGCTCGCCCTGGGAGTTGGTCAGCGGCGGCCCGGGCAGCGGCCTGTATCGCTCCAGCGACGGCGGCACAACCTGGAAGCAGCTTGCTGGAAACGGGCTGCCGAAGGGCGTCTTGGGGCGCATCGGCGTCGCTGTGTCGGGCGCGAACTCCGATCGCATTTACGCCGTCATCGAGGCCGAGCAGGGCGGCATCTATCGTTCCGACAACGGTGGCGAAAACTGGACCAAGGTTTCGGGCGACGCGCGTTTCACGCAGCGCTCCTGGTACTACGGCCACATTTTCGCCGACCCGAAAAACGCCGACACCGTCTACATGCTCAACGTCGGCATGTTCCGCTCCGCCGACGCCGGAAAGACGTGGACGCAAATCCGCGCGCCCCACGGCGACACGCACGGCCTGTGGATCGATCCCGACAACCCGCAGCGCATGATCGAGGGCAATGACGGCGGCGCCACCATCTCCACCGACGGCGGGAAAACCTGGACCACGCTCAATAACCAGCCGACGGCGCAGTTCTACCACGTTGCCACCGACAACCGCTTCCGCTACTACGTGTACGGCGCGCAGCAGGACAACTCCACCGTCGCCATCGCCAGCTCGACAGATCGTGGCACGATAGATCGCGAAGACTGGTATTCGGTCGGCGGCGGCGAGAGCCGGTTTCGTTGTTCCTTACCCGCCCGATCCCAACGTCGTTTTTGCCGGCTCCTACGACGGCCTGATCACGCGCTACAACAAATCAACGGGCGAATTGCAGGACGTGAATCCCTGGCCCGACAATCCCATGGGCTGGGGCGCGGCGCAACTGAAGTACCGCTTCCAGTGGACCGCGCCCATCGCGCTTTCGCCCCACGATCCCAACGTGCTCTATCACGGCGCCAACGTGCTCTTCCGCAGCACCAACATGGGCCACAGTTGGACCGCCATCAGCCCCGACCTCACGCGCAACGACAAGACCCGGCAAGGCCCCTCCGGCGGCCCCATCACCAAGGACAACACCAGCGTCGAGTATTACGGCACCATCTTTGCCGTCGCCGAATCGCCGCTGCAGAAGGGTGTCATCTGGGCCGGCAGCGACGACGGACTCGTCCACCTCACCCGCGACGACGGCGGCACCTGGCAGAACGTCACGCCCAAAGACCTGCCCGAGTGGGGCACGGTGAGCCTGATTGACGCTTCCCCCACCGACGCCGCCACCGCCTATGTCGCGGTGGACCGCCACCGCCTCGACGACCTCGCGCCCTACATCTTCGCCACCCACGACTTCGGCAAGACCTGGACGAAGATCGTCAGCGGCATTCCCAACGGGTCCTTTGTCCACGCCGTTCGCCAGGACCCGGTCAACAAGAACATGCTCTACGCCGGCGCCGAGAGCGGCGTATTTATATCGTGGGACGATGGGTCGCACTGGCAGCCTCTGAAGCTCAACCTGCCGGACGTCCCGATTCACGACCTGGTCGTCAAGAACAACGACCTGGTGATCGCCACCCATGGCCGCGCCTTCTGGAGCCTGGACGACATTGCCCCGCTGCGCGAACTCGCGTCCGCGGCCCATGCCGACGTGTACCTCTACAAGCCCGCTCCGGCGTTTCGCCAGCGCGGCCGCGGCTTCCAGATTCCTTCGCAGGCGCCGGTGGGCCACAACCCGCCCGGGCCTGTCGTGCTCGATTACTTCCTCAAGTCCGCGCCGCAGGGCGAGGTAACCCTGGAAATTCTCGATGCGCAAGGCCAGCTGGTGCGCAAGTACTCCAGCCAGGAAGAGAAAAAGAATCGCCAGGCCGCCGAAACCGAAAGCGAGTTCGAGGAGTTCACGTCCCCCGCTTCGCCCAAGCTGCCGGTCAAGGCCGGCATGAATCGCTTCACGTGGGACCTGCGTTACGCAGCTCCCGCCAACGTGCCCCCCGCCGCTCGCCCTGGGAGTTGGTCAGCGGCGGCCCGGGCAGCGGCCTGTATCGCTCCAGCGACGGCGGCACAACCTGGAAGCAGCTCACCGGAAACGGGCTGCCGAAGGGCGTTTTGGGGCGCATCGGCGTCGCCGTGTCGGGCGCGAACTCCGATCGCATTTACGCCGTCATCGAGGCCGAGCAGGGCGGCATCTATCGTTCCGACAACGGCGGCGAAAACTGGACCAAGGTTTCGGGCGACGCGCGTTTCACGCAGCGCTCCTGGTACTACGGCCACATTTTCGCCGACCCGAAAAACGCCGACACCGTCTACATGCTCAACGTCGGCATGTTCCGCTCCGCCGACGCCGGAAAGACGTGGACGCAAATCCGCGCGCCCCACGGCGACACGCACGGCCTGTGGATCGATCCCGACAACCCGCAGCGCATGATCGAGGGCAATGACGGCGGCGCCACCATCTCCACCGACGGCGGGAAAACCTGGACCACGCTCAATAACCAGCCGACGGCGCAGTTCTACCACGTTGCCACCGACAACCGCTTCCGCTACTACGTCTACGGCGCGCAGCAGGACAACTCCACCGTCGCCATCGCCAGCTCGCACAGATCGTGGCACGATAGATCGTGAGGACTGGTATTCCGTCGGCGGCGGCGAGAGCCGGTTTCGTGGTTCCCTACCCGCCCGATCCCAACATCGTCTTTGCCGGCTCCTACGACGGCCTGATCACGCGCTACAACAAATCCACGGGCGAATTGCAGGACGTGAATCCCTGGCCCGACAATCCCATGGGCTGGGGCGCGGCGCAACTGAAGTACCGTTTCCAGTGGACCGCGCCCATCGCGCTTTCGCCCCACGATCCCAACGTGCTCTATCACGGCGCCAACGTGCTCTTCCGCAGCACCAACATGGGCCACAGTTGGACCGCCATCAGCCCCGACCTCACGCGCAACGACAAGACCCGGCAAGGCCCCTCCGGCGGCCCCATCACCAAGGACAACACCAGCGTCGAGTATTACGGCACCATCTTTGCCGTCGCCGAATCGCCGCTGCAGAAGGGTGTCATCTGGGCCGGCAGCGACGACGGACTTGTCCACCTCACCCGCGACGACGGCGGCACCTGGCAGAACGTCACGCCCAAAGACCTGCCCGAGTGGGGCACGGTGAGCCTGATTGACGCCTCGCCCACTGACGCCGCCACCGCCTATGTCGCGGTGGACCGCCACCGCCTCGACGACCTCGCGCCCTACATCTTCGCCACCCACGACTTCGGCAAGACCTGGACGAAGATCGTCAGCGGCCTTCCCAACGGATCCTTCGTCCACGCCGTTCGCCAGGACCCGGTCAACAAGAACATGCTCTACGCCGGCACCGAGAGCGGCGTATTTATATCGTGGGACGATGGGTCGCACTGGCAGCCTCTGAAGCTCAACCTGCCGGACGTTCCGATCCACGACCTGGTCGTCAAGAACAACGACCTGGTGATCGCCACTCACGGCCGCGCCTTCTGGAGCCTGGACGACATTGCCCCGCTGCGCGAACTCGCGTCCGCGGCCCATGCCGACGTGTACCTCTACAAGCCCGCTCCGGCGTTTCGCCAGCGCGGCCGCGGCTTCCAGATTCCTTCGCAGGCGCCGGTGGGCCACAACCCGCCCGGGCCGGTCGTGTTCGATTACTTCCTGAAGTCCGCGCCGCAGGGCGAGGTAACGCTGGAAATTCTCGATGCGCAAGGCAAGCTGGTGCGCAAGTACTCCAGCCAGGAAGAGAAAAAGAATCGCCAGGCCGCCGAAACCGAAAGCGAGTTCGAGGAGTTCACGTCCCCCGCTTCGCCCAAGCTGCCGGTCAAGGCCGGCATGAATCGCTTCACGTGGGACCTGCGTTACGCAGCTCCCGCCAACGTGCCCGGCCTGGCGCAATGGGGCGGCCGTCCGCGCGGTCCGCTGGCAATTCCCGGCGCCTACACGGCGCGGCTTACGGTCGCGGACAAGCCGTACTCCGTCCCGCTGGAGGTCAAGCCCGATCCGCGCGTGCAGGCCACGCCCGCCGATCTCGCGAAGCAGTTTGAACTGGCCACCGAGATCGCGCGCCGCACCGGCCAGGCCAACGACGCGGTCAACCAGATGCGCGACCTGCGCACGCAATTGGCGGAGCTGAAAGAGCGCTACGAAAAAGACGCCCGCGCCAAGGAATTGCTCGCCGCAGCCGGCGCGCTGGAGAAGAAGGTCGCGCCCGTCGAAGAGGAGATCGCGCAGACGAAATCAAAAGCCAGCGAAGACCCGCTGAACTATCCGGTCCGCGTCAACAACAAGCTGCTGCTTTTGCAGCAGACCGTCGAAAGCGCCGACGCCGCGCCCACGCAGCAGTCCTACGCCGTATTCGACGAACTCAGCCAGCAGCTCGACGCCGCGCTGGCGCAATGGAGGCAGATTCTGAACACCGACGTGCCCGCCCTGAACGCGCTCATCCAGAAATCGAACCTGCCGGTGATTTTCCTGGCGGCGGGCACAGAATAGCGTTGCGGCCAATGCCCACCGGGGTCTGTGCGTTTCTAGTTGCACTCTTTCGGGGCAGGTGTATGATGCACACGTTCTGGTGCATGGAGTGCCCCGATGTTCGCCCGTGTGGTTGAGTATTCGCCCGCATCCGACGCCGCTTCACAGTTCGTACGGGTCGTGGAAGAGACTGTGCTTCGCATCGTCAAAGGGCAGTCGGGATGCGTTACGGCGTTCGTAGAACTGCGAGGTCAGGTAGTGTTGGGCGTGAGCGTCTGGGAATCCACGGCAGCTGCTGCGCGGTTTAGCCGGGAGTGTTACCCGGAAATCAAAACCATGCTCCGACCCTTCCTCAAATGCGACCCGGAGATCCACACTTTCGAGGTGCGAGAGATTGGAAGTGTTGTGGTGCGAGCGCGTGCCATGGTGCGGAATATATCGGGACCGCAGGGGCTAGGTTTCAGCCTGCAATAGAACTCGCCATCCAGCCGCCGACTTCCTACTCCGCTCCGGCCTGCAACAGCCGTATTGCCAATTGGAAAGGGATTGCGCATGGCAAAGGATCAGCGAGCGGAAACGCCGGAATTTCTTGCTGTTCTGCAGGCGGCAAAAAACCGTTTGGAATACGTTACGCCGAACGACTGGGCTCTGATTCTGGACAAGGCCACGCGCCGGTCCTTCGCCCAAGGCGACCAACTGATCCAGCTCAACAAACAAAATCCCACCGTTATTTTCGTGGCTAAGGGGTCGGCCAGCATCGTCAGTTCTCGTGGCTGGCAAATCGCGTCGGTTTGCGCCGGCGAAATCCTTGGCGAGATGGCTTTCCTGGAAGGAACCAAGCCTAGCGCCACCGTGGTGGCCGATCAGGCTGTTGAGGTCTATTCCATCTCGTGGGCTACCTTGCACAAACTGTTCGATCTCTACCCGCACCTCGGATCGCGCTTCTATCGTTCCGTCGCCGTCAGCCTCTCGCGGCGCCTCCGCCAACAGATTTCCGAGTAGCTTGAGGCGTTGAGCGGGCGTGACCCCGAGCGCAGCGAGGGGGCGAGCCCGCTGCCGAAATCCTGAGCGCTCCGGCGCGAAGGACCTCAATGAAGTGGTGAGCGCGGCAGGAATCGAACCTGCGACCCATGCCTTAAAAGGGCATTGCTCTACCAACTGAGCTACGCGCCCACTCTGCTATCAGTCTAGCAGAAACATTTCGCGGAACGGCCGGCGCCGGCAGCAGCGCCTCCAGCTAGCGCTCCACAATTCGCTCCAGCGCTTGGAAAAACTCGGGATACGAGATGCGCGCCGATTCCGCCCCGTGAATGATCGTCTCTCCCTCGGCTCGCAAGGCCGCGATGGCGAACGCCATGGCGATGCGATGGTCGCCGTGCGACTCGATCTCCGCGCCATGCAGCGTTTGTCCGCCGGGCACAAGCAGTCCGTCCTCGCGCTCCTCCACGCGCGCGCCCATGGCGCGCAGATTGGCGGCCACGGCGGCGATCCGGTCGCTTTCCTTGACCCGCAACTCGCGCGCGTCGCGGATCTCGATGCCATCTTCCGTGTAAGGCCCGATCGCGGCCAGCACCGGCAACTCGTCGATCAGCGCCGCCGTGTCCGCTCCGTCAATGATGGTGCCGCGCAATCGGCCGCCCAGCGCGCGAATCGTGCCGCTCAGTTCCCCGTGCCGGTCTTCGGCATCGAGCAGCAGCGTTCGCAGGCCCAGCAGGTTGAGCAGGTCAATCACCGCCGTGCGCGTCGGGTTCAGCAGCGCGCGCTCCACCATCAAGTCCGATTCCGGAAAAAGCGCCGCCGCGCAGAGAAAGAATGCGGCCGACGAAAGATCGCCGGGAACTTCCGCCTCGATCGCCTCCAGCTGTTGCCCGCCTGTGATGCCGGCGCGATTCTGGGCTCGCCGCAGCTTCGCGCCGAATGCCTCGAGCGCCACTTCGGTGTGATCCCGCGTCGGCAGCGGCTCCTGCACCCAGGTTTCGCCCTCGGCGAACAGGCCGGCCAGCAGCACCGCCGATTTCACCTGCGCGCTGGCCACCGGCACCTGGTATTCGATCGCATGCAAGCCTCCGCCATGAATCCGTAGCGGCGCGCAGCCATCGCGCGATTCAATGTGCGCGCCCATTTGTTCCAGCGGTTCGATCACGCGGCGCATCGGCCGCCGCGACAGGGAGGCGTCGCCCGCCATTTCGCTGGTGAAATCCTGTCCGGCCAAAATGCCGGAGAGCATGCGCATGGTCGAGCCGGAATTCCCGCAGTCCAACGCGTGGCTGGGCTCGCGTAGCGCGCCGCCGTTGATCTCGACCGCGCCATCGGCGCCGCGCTCAATACCCGCGCCCAGCGCTGCCATGCAGGCCAGCGTGCTGGCGCAGTCGGCGCCCGAGGAAAAGTTTTTCAGACGCGTGTGTCCCCGGGCGATGGCTCCCAGCATGGCGTAGCGGTGGGAAATGGACTTGTCGCCGGGCGGGGCTACGCTGCCGCGGATGTTGCGCGCCGGACGGACGATCACTGGCTTTTCGTTTTTCATCGTGCTGCCGCTCGCGCCGGGCTCACGCGAGTTGCCCGCCGCCGCACCCTGGCATCAGGATTTCGCGCCGGCGGTTTCCCGCAACACGTTCGCCGGGACTTCTTTCACCGCCACCGCGAACTCGAACATCGGCGTCTCCACGCCGCGCCCCCAGCGGTTCACTTCCCAATGCGCGCGCAGGAATTTGACCTCCGCCTGCGGCGTCAGGTCGAGCAGCAGCGGGTGCTGCCCGCGGTAAAACTTTTGCGGGAACGCGCCCACCGCCTTGGCGCCCCAGGTGGTGCCGTCGGTCGAGCCGAAAATGCCGAGATCGAGCGACTCCTGCTCGATCACGTTGGTGATGTTCAGCGTCAGCAGGAACACACGGCTTTGCGCCGCGCTGATGTCCACGGCGGCCCCGTCGCCCTTGGCGGTGACCGTGGTGTTTTCGGGAACTAGAAAGGCTTCAACCATGATGGGGAATTCTAGCATTGCAGTGTGTGGCACACGCGCCCTCGCCGGGTGCCCCACATCTGCCCGGGTTTGGCAGATGTGGGTCTCTTCAATTCCCCGGCACCGAATCCAGAAATTGCCGCATGACCCGCGCCGCTTCCTCATGCTGCTCGAAGACGGCGTAGTGCCCGGCGCGCGGAATCACCGTCATCGCGCTGCCGCGAATGTGCCGCTGCATCAACTCGGCCTCTCCGGCGCCGGTCAGCACGTCTTCATCGCCGGTGATCAGCAGCGTGGGAACATCCATCGTGGCCAGCGTCGCCACCGAATCAGGACGCGCCGCCATGCCGCGCTGCCCCGCCGCCACGCCGGCGGGCGTCATCTTCATCATCATCGCGCGCGCCGTCTCCACCAGGTCCGGGCGGTTGCTGCGCGTCGTCTGCCCGAGCAGTTTCGGAATCATGCTTTCGATGAACGGCTCGACGCCGCGTTTTTCCACGTCCTCGGCTGATCGCAGCCGGTTGGCGCGCGCTTCTTCGTTGTCCGCGCCGGCTTTCGTGTTGCACAGGATCAGCGCCGAGACCCGCTCGCGATGCCGCCGCCAGAATTCAAACAGGATGTATCCCCCGATGGACTCGCCCGCAAACACCGCCTTCCGGATCCCGGCGCCATCGATCAGGCGCGCGAGATCGGCGGCGTGCTTCTCCATGGTCGCCGGCCCTTCGCCCACGCCCGACTCGCCGTGCCCGCGCAAGTCCGGCAGAACCAGCCGGTAGCGCGGCTCCAGCAACAACGCCGCCGGCGCCCACACCCCATGATGAGCGGGAAATGGATGCAGCAGGACCAGGTCCGGGCCCTGGCCCATCACCTGGTAAGAAATTTCGCTGTCGGAGCTGCGTACGCGCATGAGATAAACAGGCGTTAGGCGCTAGGTCTTAGGCTTTGGGCTTTGGGCTTTAGGCTTTGGGCGCGACGTTTTAGTCATTAGGCTCTTATCTCTATAGTCGAACCACAATGCCAAAAGCCTAACGCCTAAAGCCCAACGCCTACCCTCAACCCTGCTGTGTCGACACCGGCGTTCCCGCCGGCACGATCGCGACCACCTCCGACGCTTCCGGAACGATGATCCACGCGACAATGTATCCGATCACCCAGAACGGCGGCATCAGAATGCCCGCGATCAGCCACACCAGCCGGATCAGGGTCACGTCGAGATCGAAATATTCCGCGAACCCGGCGCACACCCCGGCGATCTTACGGCCCGTTCTCGGCCGCATCAGTTTCCGCCGCGCCACCACCGCGCCCACGCGTTTGCCGCAGTAGGCGCAGACATTGGCGTCATCCTGGATCACTTTTCCGCAATAGTTGCAGTACATGACGTGCTCCCAAACCTTTCCCTCTATGAGTAGGATACGACGACGACGCGCAAAAGGTTCCAAGGAGTCTTCAGTCTTCAGTCTTCAGTCTTCAGTCTTCAGTCTTCAGTCGTCAGTCGTCAGTCGTCAGGAACCCCTAATTCCGAAAGTCTTCTGGGAAAACGAATTCGAGCACCTCACGCCTGGAGACTGACGACTGAAGACTGCCGCCTATTCCCTATACGGCTGCTTGATCCTTTTCCGCGCCAGCGCCGCCCGTTCCGGATCTCCCTCCACCGCGATCGCCGCCTGGTAGCGCCGCACCGCCTGGTCGCGGTTGTGCAGGACGTCGTACATCTCACCCGCCGCCAATTCTGCGCGCTGCCGCAGATCGGGATCGGCAGCCTTATATTCCTGCACCGTATCGTAGGCCTCGGCCGCGCGCTGGAAATCGTGTTGCCCGCGCAGCGCCTCGCCCATGCCGTAGTAGGCCATCTCCATCCTCGACTCGGCAAACAGCCCCGCCTTGCTGTCGTCCAGCAGCTTGCGGTAGGCGGCCACCGCGTCCGCTCCATGCCCGGCCGCATTCATCAGGTTGGCGTTTTCAAGGCGGAAAAGAAAATTCCGCGGGAACTCCGTCTGCAGTTGCCCCACCAGCTTCAGCGCCTCCGGATATCTCTGCTCGCGCCGCAAAAACAACGACAGCGCGATGCGCGCGTCCACCGACGTCTCTCCGCCGCCCTGCCCTGCCGCGTACAGGTACTCGATCCCCTTGCTCTTGCTGCCGCTCAGCCCCACGATCGAGGCCGCCACCTTGACCGCAAAATTAACGCTGCCGATCACGTAATTGTGGATCCCGACCACCATCTTCGCGTCGGTGAACTTGGGGTCCAGTTCCAGCACGCGCTCGTGATCGCGTCGCGCTCCGACGGCGCTCCGCAGCGCCGCGAACCACGCCTTTTCTACCAGCCCGATATACAGTGCCCTCGTCGCCCGCGTGACGCCGCGCGCGTACAATGCGTCCACGTCATTGGGGTTGGCCTTCAGCCGCACCTCTTCCAATTGGAACGCCCGCTCCATCAGGCTCTTGATTTGCGCCTGGATTTTCGGGTCAATGGGAAATTGCTTGCTGGTGAGAAAGCCGTTCTTGGAATACAGTTCGGTGTCCAGCGCCCCAGTCCGGTACAGTTCGCGGAACAGCACCCCGGACAACAGGTGATTGGTGGTAAACGGGTCGTCCGGGTGCGCCTTTAACGCCAGCTCGAACTCGCGCACCGCCTGGTCATATTCCAGGTTGTAGAGGTGTTCGAAGCCGCTGCGGGTGTTGGCGTCGTTAGGCCGGAATTTCAGGTTGGCAATGCCCGAGGGCGCGTTGCCGGCCCGTGCCGCACCCGCCGTAACCAACAGAATAATAGCGATTGTGCAGAGCTTGCCTCCGATATCCCGAGCGCCGCATGGGCGCCAATAAGGTCTCATCGCCGTGGCCTTTGCGCAGTTTACCTGATGGGCGCCGCCGGCCAAAAGGCCGCGTCTGGGTTGCGCGGTGCGAGTCTTGAGTGCTGACCTCGCCTGGCAATTCTGAGTAGCCACATGGTAGCGGCTTCCGACGGCTGACAACCGGCAACTGACAACTGCTTTTTCAACTCGGTACTCCTTGCGACCTCCGCGTAAATTCTGCCTCGGTGCAATTTTTTCCCGTTCGCAGCTCTGCCGTAACTCATTTATAAATAGCAGGTTCCAGACCTTCCACTTTGGCGCGTCACTTGCCTTTCAATTCATCGGGAAGGATGGAGGATGTGATGTCAGAAGCAGTACACAACGTCGAGCACGAATATTGGCGGCCACCGGCGCAGCCCACCAACGCCATGGAAGCGCCGCCGGCCATGCGCGGCCAGCTTACCTGTGTCCAGTGCGGCAGCGAATTCATCGTGGGGTCGCGGTTCTGCCATGTCTGCGGCTCCGAGCGCGAGTCATTGGTCGGCTCCGGCACGGCCCGCCGCTGGGCCCAGATTCTGGATTTCACCCGCATTCGTGAAGGCTTGGGCCTGTCCATCGGTTGCCTGATCGCCTTCATCGCCGGCGTCGGGTGCGTCCTCGCCGCCATTGCCACCGGCTTCATGTTTACCGCCGCGACTTTCCAGGACTGGCAGGCCGTCCAGATCTGGCGCATCGAGTGGCTGCTCGCGGGCGCTGCCGCGTTTCTTGCCGGCATCCTGCTCAAGAAAGCCGACGTGCGCTAACCGCGTGCGCTGATTAAGTTTTTTCCCCACTGGGCACGGCCTCTCCGTGCCCTTTTTAATGACCCCGGGGCACAGCTCCCGACACTCTCACGCTTCTCTCATCCCGTACAGATGATTGATTGGCCCCTTCCCCCGCCCTACCGGATACGCCCTCGCGATCGCCCGGCGCACATACTGCCCCGCCGCCCGCACTGAATCCTTCAGATCGATTCCGCGTGCCAGGTTGCACGCCAGCGCCGTCGCAAACGCGCACCCGGTGCCGTGGGTTGCGTTTGACTCGATCCTCTTCCCCGGAAACTCCATCTGCTTTCGGCCGACGCTCAGCAAATCCACCGGCTCCTTCAGATGCCCGCCGGTAATGACGACCGCCCGTGCTCCCATTTCCTGCAGCTTCGCCGCCGCCTTCTTCATCCCAAACAGGCTTTGTACCTTCACTCCACTGAGCGCCGCCGCTTCCTCCATATTCGGGGTCACCACGTCCGCCAGTTGGATGAGCTTGGTCCGCACTACCTCGATTCCCCGCTCATCCAGCAATTCCGTCCCCGACGACGACCGCAAAACCGGGTCCAATACCACGTTGCGCAACTGGCCGCGCTCCAGAAACTGCGCCACCGCCTCCGCCACCTCCCCTGAGGCCAGCATCCCGATCCTGACCGCCGCCATCGCCACATCGAACGCAAGCTCTTCCAGGGTCTCGGCGACCACCTTCCCCGACACCGCCTGCACCCGCCGCACTCCCTGGGTGGACTGCACCGTCAACGCCGTTATGCACGTCACCCCATAGCACCCATGGGCGGCAATGGTCTTGATATCGGCCGTGACCCCAGCTCCCGACGACGGGTCATATCCGGCTATGCTTAGCACCGTTGGTCTCGACTCTGGCATGGCAGGAGTCTACACGAAGGTCATAGCCCCGGCACGTGTATCAAGTTGATACGACGCAATAATCGCTCTTAACCAGCCAACTTCCCCCTCAAAACCACGCTTCTAAGTGTTAGACAGCAGGGGGAATCAGACTAGTACCCTCCCCCGAGTCCTCCTGCGCCCGCCACTTCGTCGCCGCCGCCTTGTCTCAAAACGGTACTCCATAGTCCGGATTGCCAGCCCCCCGGGTTGACATTTCCCCCTCGTTTGCTAGCCTTACACAATCGTTTCTCGGGGGAGGGACGACTATAGAACGCACGAGGTGACAATGCGACGAGTACTGTCCAACATCCTGGTGATCGTGGTTTTGGTCACCGGCCTGGAGGCGGCATCCCGGAACAACACGCACCCCGCAGAGTACGTTCAGAGTAACACCGCCTCCAGACCACGGCCGAACCCGCAGAAGCCCTATCAGGTAGGCACCGCCTCCTGGTACGGACGGTACTTCCACGGTAAGGCCACCGCCAGCGGCGAACCCTTTAACATGTATCAGTTCACCGCAGCCCACCGGCATCTGCCCCTGGGCACCATGGTCCAGGTCACCAACCTGAGAAACGGCGAATCCATCGTCGTCCGGGTCAATGACCGCGGCCCCATGCCCAAGTCCCGGATCATCGACCTGTCCTACGGGGCGGCTCGCATGATCGGGCTTAGCGGCCATGGGCGTAGAGCCTGTCAGGCTCGATATTTTGGAGCCAGCGCCGGAAATCGCCCAATCCGAGCGCCTTTTTGCCATAAACTGACGGCATGCCTGACGCCCGTGAGCGCCTGATCGTTGCCCTTGACGTTCCCAATGCCCCCGAGGCACGTAGAATCGTGGCAGCGATCGGCGACTCGGCCCAGATTTATAAGGTAGGCAAGCAGCTATTCACGGCCGAAGGCCCACAGGTCGTCCGCGACCTCGTGGCCTCCGGCCGTGACGTCTTTCTCGACCTCAAGTACCACGACATCCCCAATACCGTCGCCGGCGCCGTCCGCCAGGCCGCCCAACTCGGCGTCCGCATGCTGACCGTCCATGCCTCCGGCGGGCTCAAGATGCTCCGGGCTGCGGTGGAGGCTGCCGCGGTTGCCCCACCCTTGTCTCGCCCGGGGGAGCCTGCCCCGAAGCGTCGCGAATCGGCGAGCAGGTGGGGAGCTCGTCCCGACCCTGATCCTGGCCGTCACCGTCCTCACCAGCCTCAACGACGAAGACCTCCAGGAAATCGGCTTTTCCGGCCGCGTGGTTGACCAGGCCCTCCGCCTCGCCGCCCTGGCCCGCACCGCCGGCTGCGACGGCGTCGTGACCTCGGCCCGCGAAGTTAGAGAGATCCGCCGCGAACTCGGCGCCGGCTTCATCATTGTTACTCCCGGCATCCGACCCGCCGGAACCGCCCAGCAAGACCAGGAGCGCGCCGCCACCCCCACCGAGGCCATCACCGCCGGCGCCAGCCATATTGTCGTGGGACGACCTATTACGGCTTCTCCCGACCCCGCCGCCGCCGCCCGCCGCATCCTCGACGAAATCACCGCCGCCTGCGCGGTCACTGTCTGACACTCTTCTCTCAACGCCTGTCATCCTGAGCGAGGATGCGCCGGCAGGTCCGCGCGCCCGGTGTTGGCGCCGCGGGCTGGTCCTGAGCGAAGCCGAAGGAAGCGCATCCGAGTCGAAGGACTCGACGAGATCACCGCCGCCTGCACCGTGCCAGCGTAGACCTCAGCCCTCCCTGACGACTGAAGACTGTTCCCTCTTCCTGAAGCCTGGAGCCTGGAGCCTGGAGCCCAAAGCCTCCGCAAAGCGACCAACCTGCTGCCGCCCAAGAGGGCGGAGGTGGACTAGGTTGAGGCGGTCTCCTCGCTAGCAGATCCTCACCCGCAGCTCTGTACGATAACAACACCGATGGCGCAGACACGTCGGGTGGGCTAAGATATCGTTTTTCTACCCAATGCCTAGCGTCACGCAATTAGCAAAGTTGTTCCGCGCTATATCGACCGGGGACCTCTCCTCAGCACACGATATTGCTGACGACCTCGCAAGAAATGAACGCCGCAAGGGACACCACACCGCTGCGCAATTGTTGGCCGGATCGTTGAAACCAAATGGAATGAGAGGGCACGGCGACCCTCAGCTTGCACATGAACTACATGGCGACGGTTTACTGCGAGCAGCTCTATCCCAAAGGGCAGAACCCACGAGACTGAACGACGTAATGACGCCCCGAATGCCGGATCCCTGTTCGCAGTGCGCAACCAACTGGACAAATCAGACGATCCCGTCAAGGAAAACCACTACTTCGTAATTGCAAACCCGGTCAAAGACCTCATCAAAGTCTCGAAAAACCTCGAAAAAAGCTCCTTCAGGAACTATCACTGAACGGACGTCGTACTCTGAAAAAGATTCAAGAGTCTTTCGCAGGCTCGGGTTGGACCTCCTCCAAGTGGCGGAGAACGGCGCTGCAATAGTGCACGCCAAGCCAGAAACTGTCTCGCAATTGGCAGTGAAGTCCAAATCTTTGCACGAATTTGGCCAGCGCGAGCAGGCGAGGTGGGCAACGATAGATTCATTTGGAACAATTCCAGCTGCCTACCGAATTGACCCGGAATGGGTCGAAGAACTCTTGCCCCGCAGAGCTGCTGATGCCGTTCTGGTTTCAGCCGCTGCTGACGAGATTAGACATTGACTCATTGATACGAGCACTTGCCGCGTTCATCTCCCGCCCTGAAAACGAAGCCATCACGGGAACTGGCACAGATTTTTCAGGCCGTCACTGGGTCCGCGGCCGGATCACTCGGGAAAAACTTACGTCGATTGCTGAGCGTTTCTTTTCAATCCAGTCGTTGCACGCACCTCTCCTCTCCCTAGCGGCTGCAGGCAGCAAGTCACCGTCGCAGTTGGTGCGCCCGACGAGACAGCCGCCCGTCGAGATCAACATTGCGGCCTTACCCAGCATCGCCGTCGTTGACAGAGGAATTCCGAACGATCATGTCGTATTACAACGCTATCGGCGTGGAACGTACGTTGCTCCAACTTCGGGTTCGATTCCGTTCGGAAAACATGGATCGTTCGTGGCGTCTAGGGCCGTCTCCGGCGATCTCGACTTCAGCGGAGGTCTGCCCCGCACTGCCCCTGTCGGCGATGTAAGCTTTTTCGATGTGAATGTGGCTGGGCCCGGCCAGTTGATTGAGGACAAAAGTATTTTGCCCGCAATGCAGGCCGTGGTCGGCACGGCTCCAGATGTTAGAGTGTTCAACTGCAGCTTTGACAATGATCCGCTACCTTCTTTTGGAGCGGTGAAGCAACGAGAATGCTTAAGCCTAGTTCAAGATCTAGATAATTTTATTTTCCAGAACCATGTTCTTGTTACCGTTGCTGCGGGTAACAGCAGGGCAGGCCTTATTCCTGGAGTTAAGTATCCAAACCACTACGATGACCCCGCTTGGGCACTTGGCCCTTGGGCGTGTAGTTTTAACTCTCTGACTTGTGGTGCCTTCGTAAGCCGCCTCAGCCCTAATGGCCTCGTTACTGAACTCAACTGGCCGAGTCCGTTCTGTAGAGTCGGCCCAGGTTTGTGCGACAGCAGCAAGCCGGATTTTTCCGCACCTGGTGGCAATGTTACGCCCTCGTATTCGTTTCAAGCAGGCCTTGGTGTCTGGGGATTAAACGAGTCAGGATTGTGGGAAGACTGGAGCGCAACGTCGTATGCAGCGCCCCTTCTTGCTCGTGAAGTAGCATTTGCGTTTGCAAAACTTCAAACTGTATGCGAAAGGGGCGCACGACCATTCGCGGTGACGGTGAAGGCATTCCTCGCGTTGACACCAGAGCCGCCGGTCGCAGCTGAGGCAGTTCGCAACCTCGCCCAACGAACGCTTGGCATGGGAAGTGCTTCGGCTGAAAGGATCGACAATCCAATTCCTAACACAGCCATTCTGATTTGGCAGGGAGTACTCGATGGGCCGGCGGACATTGCGCGCGTCCAATTGCCCAGCCCGCGTGGAATGGCTGAAATTGGCTTCCGAACCGTCGCTCAGAATCGTGATTGCTTGGGACCCGCCCGTCAACGCCGCCGTGCGGGACTTGTGGGCTACGCGCAGGGTTTCCGCTAATCTCCGAATGCGCCCGGACGGTAAAGCACTATATGCGATACGGACGCAATCATCCCCTGCGACGCAGAAATACCCATTGATCATGCGCACGTATAACTTGAAACGGTTGCCTAGAAACGAAACCCTCGACGCCGATATTTGGCTCGTGGAGCTTTCCTATGAACAGATCGCTGACTACTATCCAGGAATAGAGTTTCCGCCACAACAACGAGTGGCTTTCGCCGCAGAAATGTTCGACCGAAGTGAAAAAAGTAGCCCACAGGAGGCACTGCAAGCGTTGCCCATTGCACAATCCATGACTCGCCTCACAATACCTCCTGCAATCGTCCGTACGCCAATCATCCTGCGAACAATGTCTTGATCGGGCAGCAATCGTCCTTCCCAAATTGGAAGTCGCAAATTCAGAAATCGTGCATTTTTCTCTTGCTTGTCACAGACAGCTCTCGCCCAACCCGCTATTCTCATTCTGCGCACTACGCGTGGAGGTGCTTGTGTGTGCAATAATTGCTCGTTAGTTATTTGATAACAATGACCGCGCGCCGGCAGCCCGAAAAGTTACCTCAACGGTACACACCACCCTTCCCAGGTAACCTTCGGTTACCGAGCCGTATACCGTGGGTATCCCAGCATACCGTTTCGTGCGCAACCGACTCATTCCGCCGTGCTTCCCCGCTTCCCAGCCACAAACAAGGGGGGAGGGGGGTGGGTAAACACCCGCGACCTGCAGTTAATAACCACTTGATTAATCTTTCCGCACTTCTGTTCTAGAAACTAGAAACCAGAAACTCGTGTCTTTGCTGTTGCTGAGAGCTGATAGCTGAGAGCTGAAAGCTGTTCTCAGCTGAGAGCTGACAGCCAAAGCAAAAGGCACAGCAGTTTCGCCGTGCCTTTTGCTTTTGCCGACAGCCGATCGCCGACAGCCGTTTAGCCTTCAGCGAACTGCATCTTTCGACGTCAGCAAATGATTCTCCACCGAGAACGATCCAGCCACCTCATTGGCGCGGATTCCGGCCACGATGCGGTCGAAGTCGTTCATGACGACGCCGTACAAGCCGACATGGCCGTTGTCCACCACGATGCGGATGGGCGCCTGCGGATCCATGCCGTAGCGGCTCAGCGACGGATCGCGGTAAATGGCGCGCGCCAGGCGGATGCGCAGCTCGTCGTCGAAGAACGACGCGGGAGCGACCTTGATGTTCGCCACCACGCCCTTCACTCCCGGCGTGTTGACGACCTCGCTGATCGCCGATTCGCGCGCTACCGGCTCGTGCACTTCGCCGCCGATCGTGGCCACGCCGTTGGCGACGTCCACGGTCAGCAGATTGAAGACGTTGCCGAAGCCGACGCGGTCATACGCCAGCTTCTTCTGCAGTGTCGCGCGAGCGCGGCGTCGGAGACTTCCGGCCCCGCGACCGTCACCAGGTCGCGCACGCCGGCAACGTGGTCCTGCTTGCGCGCCTTCTTCTCGGCGTCGAGCTTGTGCTTGTAGGAGTCCACCGTGCCCTGGAGGGTGACAATGCCGCCTGCAACCGAGGGCTGGATGTCCTTGAACTCGGATTTCTTCTCCAACTGCGCGGCGAGGCGGGCCTGGATTTCGGCGTCGCGGCTGGTGTCGGCCAGGGCGAGCGGGCCCAGGGCCATCGAGGCGGCCAGGAGCAGCGCCGCACATTTCGTTCTGCCATACATAGGTTTCACCTCACTCCCATCTAACTAACCGTTTAGTTAATTAGACGCCGATACGCCGGAAAAGTTGCGGGGGAACGGTCGACGGTCGACGGTCGATGGTCGATGGAAAAGCAGATTCCTCCCCTTCGACTCGCTGCGCTCGCTCAGGGTCGGAATGACAAACGCTAGGGGCTAACTCGCTAAGGGCAGCACTCCAGGCAGGACGAAATCCGGTATCCTGTTCGACCGGAGGTAGTCATGATCTCTCGCCTGATTCGCCGGATTGGGTTGCTGGCGTTGTGTGGCGTCGCGCTGATGGCGCTGGCCGCGCCGCCGGCGCCGCAGTACAAAGTGGTGAAGCACATCGCGCTGGGCGGTGATGGAGGTTGGGACTACATCGCGGTGGACAGCGCGGCGCGCCGTGTGTACGTGTCGCGCTCGACGCGCATGATGGTGGTGGACGCGGATTCGGGCAAGTTGCTGGCCGAGATCCCCGACACGCCGGGCGTGCACGGGATCGCGCTGGCGCCGGGGTTGAACAAGGGATTCATCAGTGCGGGACGCGCCAACAATGTCGTCGTGGTTGACTTGAAGACGCTGAAGGCGACGGGCACGGTGGCGGCGGGCGAGAATCCGGACGCCATTCTGTACGAGCCCGGAACCAAGCGCGTCTTCGCCTTCAACGGGCGCAGCAAGAACGTGACGGTGATTGACGCCGCTTCGCTGCAAGGTGCTGGCGACCATCCCGGTTTCGGGCAAACCGGAATTCGCGGCTTACGACGGCCACGGGCAGGTTTTCGTCAACATCGAAGACAAGGGAACCGTGGCGGTGATCGATGCCAAGGGGATGAAGGTCACCAGCGAATGGTCGATGGCGCCGTGCGAGCGGCCTACGGGCCTGGCGATGGATCGCAAGAAGGGACGCCTGTTCGCCGGATGCTCGGGTAACAAAGTGATGGCCGTGGTGGACGCGAAGCATGGAAAGCTGCTGGCGTCGGTGCCGATCGGCGCCGGCTGCGATGGCACCGAATTTGATCCGTGCGGCGGGGCTTGCGTTTGCCGCCAATGGCCGCGACGGAACGGTGACGGTGGTCGGGGAAACCGCGCCGGGAAAGTTCGAGGCGGTCGAGACCGTGGCGACGCAGGTGAGCGGGCGGACGATTGCGCTCGACGAGAAAATGCACCAGACTCTTTATTCCCGCGGCGAAGCTACAGCCACCGGCCGCGCCGGGCCAGCGCCCGACGATGGAGCCGGGCAGCTTTGAGCTGGTGGTGGTGGGGCGGTAAACCGGGATTAGCCACGGAGGGCACAGAGGGTAGAAAAACATTTCCGATTGACGATTGCCGATTGCCGATTTTGTGCGGCGGGCGAGGGCGGCGGAACGAGCCGCGTCAGCCTTGGCACGCGCGGCAGCATTCCCCCTGCCTTCCAGCCGGCGGCTCATGCGGTTTGCAGGAATTCAAGCAGCAACGCCCAGGACTGGCGCGCGGCACGGGGCTGATAAGCGGCACGCTCATTGCAGAAAAAGCCGTGGTCGGCGTCGGAGAACTCGACGTTGACATAGGTTTGGCCGTGGCCCTGGAGCGAGGCGATGACTTGCGCGCGCTGCTCCGGCGGGATGTGCTTGTCCAGTTCTCCCCAGAAAAACAGCATGGGCGCATGCAGCGAAGCGGCGCGGTCGAGCAGTCCGGGCGCGATGCCACCGCCATAAAAAGAAGCGGCGGCGCGCAGCGGCAGCGCGGCGTTGGCAAGGAAGGCGATGCGTCCGCCCATGCAAAAGCCGACAGCGGAAATGTTGCCGCGCTGCACGCCGGTTTGCGACTGCAGCCAATCGAAGGCAGCGCGCAGGTCGGCCTCCGCGCCCTGGTTGGTAACCGCGCGCATGTGCGGCATGACGGAGTTGAAGTCGGTGTAGCTGCCCTCGAAGCCTGGCGGCGCGGTGCGATGAAACAGCTCGGGCGCAATGGCCATGTAGCCCTGGCCGGCGAAACGATTGCTGACATCGCGAATGTGGGCGTTGACGCCGAATGCCTCCTGCAGAACGATGATGCCCGGGCAGTCTCCGGGAGCGGGAGGATGCGCGACGTAGGCGTTCATGCGGGTGCCATCGGAAACGTTGAGCATGATCTTCTGCGAGCGGAATTTCGGATCGGCCATGGCAGTCTCCTTGGTGAGAACTAGTGGCCAGTGCTCAGTGGCCAGTGGTCAGCAAAAGCTTCTTCCGGCCGAGGGCGACCGGGCTCCAGCTAGAGCGCTTCCAGAGTCGGTGTGCCCGCCAACACAAACCCGAGATCCCTCGGCTCGGGTTTCCCGCGCTGGAAAAAGCGCGCGGGAGCCCTCCCTCGCTCGGGATGACAGTAAGGTATGTCAACTGTGGAACTGGTCTAATGTGCCGCGCGCGTTCGAGGGCGAACGCGCTCCAATTAGCATCTTACTGAAGTAGATGCCGCCGCACGTCGAATCGCAACCCTCCGCGCGCAACTGGGCGTTCCTGCTGCGCGCGCTACGCCATCGCAATTACCGGCTGTTCTTCGGCGGACAAAGCGTGTCGCTGATCGGCACGTGGATGACGCGCATCGCCACCAGTTGGCTGGTGTACCGCCTGACCGGCTCGGCGCTGCTGCTGGGCGTGGTGGGATTCGCGGGACAGATTCCGACGTTTCTGCTCGCGCCCTTTGCCGGGGTTTGGGTGGACCGACTGAACCGGCACCGTGTGCTGGTGGTGACACAGGCGCTGGCCATGCTGCAATCGTTCGCGCTGGCGGGGCTGGCGCTGGCGCATCGCATTACCGTCTGGGACATCATCTGGCTGAGCGCGTTCCAGGGATTGATCAATGCGTTCGACATGCCGGCGCGGCAAGCGTTCGTCGTCGAAATGGTGGAGGAGCGCGAAGACCTGAGCAACGCGATCGCGCTGAACTCGTCGATGGTGAACATGGCGCGGCTGATCGGGCCGTCGCTGGCGGGCGTGATCATCGCGTTGTCCGGCGAAGGCTACTGCTTTCTGATTGACGGGTTCAGCTACATGGCGGTGATCGCTTCCCTGCTGCTGATGCGGCTGCGGCCGCAGGCAACGCGAGGCGCGCGGCGGAACATGCTGGCCGAACTGAAGGAAGGCTGGGCGTACGTGTCGAGGTCGGTCGCGATCCGCGCGCTGTTGCTGCTGCTGGCGCTGGTGAGCCTGGTGGGAATGCCGTACACGGTGCTGATGCCGATCTTTGCGAGCAACATTCTTCACGGGGGACCGCACACGCTGGGCTTCCTGATGGCAGCGTCGGGAGTGGGCGCGCTGACCGGCGCGCTCCGCCTGGCGTCGCGCAAGACCGTGCTCGGACTGGGGCGGGTGGTGACGGTATCGGCGGCGCTGTTCGGCGCCGGGTTGATCGGCTTCTCGCTATCGCAGCGGCAGTGGCTGTCGCTGGCGCTGATGTTCGCGACCGGCATGGGAATGATGCAGACGATGGCGGCGAGCAACACCATCCTGCAGACCATCGCGGAAGAAGAAAAACGCGGCCGGGTGATGAGCTATTACACGATGGCGTTCGTGGGCATGGCGCCGTTTGGCAGCCTGCTGGCGGGAAGCGTGGCGGCGCGTATCGGCGCACCGCGGACCTTGCTGATCAGCGGAATCTGCTGCGTCGCCGGCGCGGCGTGGTTTCGGTTGCACCTGGAGGAAGTGCGGCGCGAGCTGCGGCCGATCTATCGGGAGCTGGGCATCCTGCCGGCCATCGCCGAGGGCATCCAGCAGGCGTCGGCGCTGCAAACCCCGCCGCAGGAGTGAGGGACAGGCGCAAGGCGCAAGGCTCAAGGCGCATGGGGCTAAGGCGCGCTTAGCGGCACCTCCGCCGGGTGAACGTTCAACTTCGCGCACAACCATGGGCAGCACTCATGGGCATCCAACGTCCTATAATTTTCACTTCGAGCGAAGGTGGGAGGGCCGCCATGGCAGCGCTGGTGCTGATAGTCAATGGAAACGAGCGGCGCGTGGAAGCGCCGCCGGAGGAATCGCTGCTTTCGGTGTTGCGCAACCGGCTGCAGCTTACCGGGACCAAGTACGGCTGCGGCGAGGGCGAATGCGGCGCGTGCACCGTGCTGCTGAACGGCAAGCCGGTGCGATCGTGCCGCGCGCGCGTCGGCGACGCGGCGGGAAAAAAGATCACGACCATCGAGGGCCTGGAGCAGGACGGGCGGCTGCATCCGGTGCAGCAGGCGTTTCTGGAGCAGGAGGCGTTCCAGTGCGCGTATTGCACGGCGGGGATGATCATGGCGGCCGCCGCGCTGCTCGCCCGCAATCCGACTCCCACGGACGAGGAAATCGTTCACGGGATGAATGGCAACATTTGCCGCTGCGGAACGTATGCGCGCATCGTGGCGGCGGTGCGGCAGGCGTCGCAGGGGATGCGGAAGGGGTAAAACACCCACATCTGCCAAAACCGGGCAGATGTGGGGCACCAAGAAACGATGCGGAATGGGTGAAACGATGAGCGGAGAGCGCGAGAAAAACCCCACCCTGTCGCTCCAAAACCAGGAGCGACAAGGGTGGGGCAACCAAAGCGAGCTTGGATTCGAAATATCGCAGCACGATGTAGACGGCCTGCACTGGTTCGAGGTGAACCGGCGCAGCTTCCTGAAGACACTGGGCGGAGGCGTGCTGCTGTGCCTGACAGCGAACCTCGCGCCAGCGCAGGAGTCCGGGCGCAGCGGCTTCCGCGGTCATGAACTGCCGCAGGAGATCGCCGCCTGGCTGCACATCGCGCAGAATGGCGCAGTGACGGTGTACACGGGCAAGGTCGAGATGGGGCAGAACATCCGCACCTCGCTGGCGCAGCAAGTGGCGGAGGAACTGCGCGCGCCGCTCGAGTCCATCAGCATGATCATGGGCGACACCGAGTTGACGCCGTGGGACGCGGGGACGTTCGGCAGCCGCACCACGCCGACCATGGGTCCGCAACTGCGCAAGATGGCGCTGGAAGCGCGCGAGGTGCTGGTGGAAATCGCGGCGCAGAAGTGGAGCGCGCAGCCGGCGTCGCTGGTTGCGGCCGAAGGCAAAGTGACGAACCCGCACACCAAGCAGTCGTTCACCTACGGCGAACTCACGCAGGGCCGCAACATCGTGAAAATGACGGCGGCGGTCCCGGAGCTGTCTCCCGCCAGCGAGTGGAAGATCGCCGGCACGCCTGTGCCGAAGGTGGACGGGCGCAAATTCGTGACGGGAGAACACCGGTACGCGTCGGACCTGCACGTCGAGGGGATGATGTACGGCAAGGTGCTGCGCCCGGCGGGATTCAAGGCGATGCTGGTGTCACTGGACAGCAGGGCAGCGGAAAAAATGCCGGGCGTGAAGGTGGTGCGCGACGGCGACTTCATCGGCGTGGTCGCGCCGGATGCGTGGACGGCGGAGCGGGCCGTGTCGGCCATGAAGACGCAGTGGAGCGTGCCGCCGCAGCCGTCGAACGCGAAGCTGTTCGAGTACCTGAAGAAAAACCAGGAGGAAGGCGGCAATCATGCCACCGGCTACCAACATCAGACGGGCTCGGTGACGCAGGCCCTGGCGGAAGCGGAATTTAGAATCGAGCGGACGTACACGGTGCAGTACATCGCGCATGCGCCGCTGGAAACACGGGCCGCGCTCGCCGAGTGGAAGGGCGGCAAGCTCACGGTGTGGACGGGAACGCAGCGTCCGTTCGCGGTGCGCGACGAGCTGGTGGAGGCGTTCCGGATCTCGCCGGAGAAGGTGCGGGTGCTGGTGCCCGACACCGGCTCGGCCTACGGCGGCAAGCACACCGGCGACGCGGCCGTGGAAGCGGCGCGGCTGGCGCGTGCGGCGGCCAAACCGGTCAAGGTGGTGTGGACGCGGGAAGAGGAATTCACCTGGGCCTACTTCCGCCCGGCGGGTGTGATCGAGGTTCGAAGCGGCGCGCGCAAGGACGGAACCATCGTGGCGTGGGAGTTTCACAACTACAACTCGGGACCGGCGGCGATCGGGACGCCGTACGACATTGCCAACCAGTTGATCCAGTTTCATCCGGTAAGGTCGCCGCTGCGACAGGGGTCATATCGCGGGCTGGCCGCCACCGCCAATCACTTCGCGCGCGAGAGCCACATGGACGAACTGGCGCACGCCGTGGGCATAGAACCACTGGAATTCCGGCTGAAGAACACAGCCAATCCGCGGCTGCGCGCGGTTTTCCAGGCGGCGGCGGAGAAGTTTGGCTGGGGACACGAGAAGGCGACGCCGACGCGCGGCTTCGGGATTGCGGGTGGGATCGAGAAAGGCGGACACGTGGCGACCTGTGCTGAAGTTGCGATCGATCCGACGACGCGCGCCGTCAGGATCCGCCGCGTGGTGGAGGCGTTCGAGTGCGGCGCGGTGGTCAACCCCAACGGTCTGCGCAACCAGATTGCGGGCATGATCATGCAGGCAATTGGGGGCGCGATGTTCGAGGCGGTACGCTTCGAGAACGGGCAGATTCTGAACCCGCATTTCGCGCAGTACCGTGTGCCGCGCTTCGCCGACACTCCGGAGATCGAGATTGTCGTGCTCGACCGCAAGGACGTGCCGCCGGCCGGCGCCGGGGAAACGCCGATTGTCGGGCTGGCGCCGGCAGTGGCAAACGCGATCTTCGCGGCGAGCGGGGCGCGGCTGCGTGCGATGCCGCTGCTGCCCGAGGGAAGACTGCCAGCGGCCCCGGGAATTTGACGCAGAGGACGCAGAGGACGGGGAGGAACGATCTCACTGACTGTCCGCGGCCCGAGGAACTTGACGCAGAGGACGCGGAGGACACAGAGGGAAGCAAGTAGATTCTGCGGTGGCCGAGGGCCGCCGCCACAGCATTAATCCTGCCCCAGGGGAAAGACCGAATGCCGCATCCGGAGCGCGGTTTCGGCATCACATAGGCGTGTGACAAAGCGGGCGTATAATCGCCGCAGGTGAGGGTGTTCCCCCAGAGAGGTTTCCGTGAATCTTCCCCGGACGCTCGGACAGCTCCGCAGCTCGCAATTCTCCCAACCGCGCCTGAACCGCCGCCGGGTGAAAGACGAACTGCGTGAAAACCTGATCGCGCGCCTGCGGCAGGGCGACGCGATGTTTCCCGGCATCGTGGGCTACGACGACACGGTGGTGCCGCAGATCGTGAACGCGATTCTTTCGCGCCACAACTTCATCCTGCTTGGGCTGCGCGGGCAGGCGAAGAGCCGCATCCTGAGGGCGCTCACTTCCCTGCTCGACCCGCACATGCCGTACGTTGCCGGGTGCGAGATCCACGACAACCCCTACGAGCCGATCTGCCGGCGCTGCCGCGAGTTGATCGCCGCCCAGGGCGAGGAGACGCCGGTGGCGTGGCTGGCGCCCGAGCAACGGTACGTGGAGAAGCTGGCGACGCCGGATGTGACCATCGCGGACCTGATCGGCGACATCGATCCCATCAAGGCGGCCAAGGGCGGGCACGAGCTCTCGAGCGAACTCACGGTGCACTACGGGCTGCTGCCGAGGGCGAACCGCGGCATCTTTGCGATCAACGAATTGCCCGACCTGGCGGGAAAGATCCAGGTCGGCCTGTTCAACATCATGCAGGAAGGCGACGTGCAGATTAAGGGCTACCCGATCCGCCTGCCGCTGGATGTTGCGCTGGTGTTCAGCGCCAATCCGGAGGACTACACGGCGCGCGGGAAAATCATTACCCCGTTGAAAGACCGCATTGGGTCGGAGATTCGCACCCACTACCCGGCGACGGTGGAGGAAGGAATCGCGATCACGTCGCAGGAAGCGTGGGCGCAGCGCGACGGCTACAAGCTGCACCTGCCGAAATACGTGCGCGAGGTGATCGAGCGGATTGCGTTCGTGGCGCGGGAGGACAAGAAGATCGACAAGCGCAGCGGAGTCAGCCAGCGGCTGCCGATCACGTGCATGGAAAACGTGATCTCCAACGCCGAGCGGCGCGCGATTCTGCACGGCGAGGAAACCGTGGTGCCGCGCATCGGCGACATTTACGCCGCCATGCCGGCCATCACCGGCAAGCTGGAGCTGGAGTACGAGGGCGAAGTGAAGGGCGCGGACAACGTGGGACGGGAGCTGATCCGCACCGCCATCGCCAACACCTACGACGAGTATTTCCATGGCGCCAACATGCAGCAGATCGTGCAGTGGTTCGATCTCGGCGGGAACATCAAGATCCAGGACGGAACGCCGGCGGTCAAGGTGCTGGAAGAGGTCAAAGGCATCCAGGGACTGCTGGAACAACTGGGCGCGGTGGGCGTGAAGCCGCGCGATCCGGCGGAAGTGCAGGTTTCGGCGGCGGAATTCCTGCTGGAAGGCCTGTACGCGCACAAGCGCATTGGGCGGAACGAGGAGCGTTTGTTTACCGCCGGCGAAAAGCAGCCGCGGAGGGCGGAGGCGAGCGGAATGCGGGGAGAAGAGCCGCCGTTCAGAAGCAGAAGGCCGTTTAATTAGGCGCAAGGCGCAAGGCAGGAGATCCAGGGCTAAAGCCCTTGAGAGTTGTAGGTTTATTTTCGCCGGGCTAAAGCCCGGCGCTTCCACCACCATGAAGCGCGTCACATGAAGCGCGTCACCTACACCAAGTACGTGCCCGATCCGGCGGGCGAGATGAGCATGGAGGACCTGCTCAGCGCGCTCTCGGATTACCTGCTGCAGAGCGGGTTTCAGGATTCCTACGGGTTCATGGAAATGCGCGACCCGGAGAAGACGCTGGACGAGTTGCGCCGCGCCATCGAGGACGCGCTGATGAACAGCGCGCTGATGGATGAACTCCAGGAACAGCTGCAGCAGATGCAGATGGAAGGCAAGCTGGATGAGCTGATCGAAAAGCTGATCGAGCGCATGCAGCAGGAAGATTTCATCTCCGTCGAGCAGCCGCAGGACCCGTCGAAGCAGTCGTCGGTGGGCGGACAGGTGGGGCAGAACCAGTCGCAGGCGAAATTCGAGATCACCGACAAGAGCCTGGACTTTCTCGGCTACCGCACCTTGCGCGACCTGCTGGGGTCGCTGGGGAAATCGAGCTTCGGGCGGCACGATACGCGCGACCTGGCCACCGGCGTGGAAGCCAGCGGCGCGGCCAAGACCTACGAATTCGGCGACACCTTGAACCTGGACATCACGGCGACGCTATCGTCGGCGATCCAGCGGGAAGGCGCGCAGGTGCCGCTGAACCTGGAATACAGCGACCTGCAGGTGCACCAGTGCGAGTACCAGTCGTCGTGCGCGACGGTGCTGATGCTGGACTGCTCGCACTCGATGATCCTGTACGGCGAGGACCGTTTCACGCCGGCGAAAAAGGTGGCGATGGCGCTGTCGCACCTGATCCGGACGCAGTATCCGGGCGATTCGCTGTCGCTGATTTTATTTCACGATTCCGCGGAGGAAGTGCCGCTGTCGCAACTGGCGCGGGTGAAGGTGGGGCCGTACTACACCAACACGCGCGAGGGCCTGCGGCTGGCGCAGCGGCTGCTGGCGCGGCAGCGCAAGGACATGAAGCAGATCGTCATGATCACCGACGGCAAGCCCTCGGCGCTGACCCTGGAAGATGGACGCATCTACAAGAACGCGTTTGGACTGGATCCGCTGGTGGTGAGCCAGACGCTGGAGGAAGTTTCCAAGTGCAAGCGCGCCGGGATCCTGATCAACACCTTCATGCTGGCCAGCGACTACGGCCTGGTGCAGTTTGTCCAGAAGGTGACGGAGATGTGCCGCGGCAAGGCGTATTTCACCACGCCGTACACGCTGGGGCAGTACCTGCTGATGGATTACATGTCGCGAAAAACCAAGACCATTCATTAAGGCGATTTCAGCCGTCCCTACGGGACTTGAGTTTCCGCAACAGTTTTCCCGGCACTGAAGTGCCGGGCTACTTTCATAGCGTCCCTTGCGGGACGCGAGCCGTAACGGGCGCGAGCCGTAACGGGCGCGAGTACACCACACCCACAACCAATCCTATTCTGCAGGTCTTGCGGAAGCTACGTCACCGAACTAATCTCATGTGCGCACCAATCTCTTGGCGGAGAGGCAATCATGGCAGAACCGACTTATGAAGAGCTGAAGGCGAAGGTCGCCGAACTGGAGAAACAGCAGGGGCGAAAGCGGAGCGGCACGCTGGAATTCCGCGTCAGCGAGAAAGGCGCGGTGAGCGTGTACGGGATGGGAAGGTTTCCGGTGACGCTCTATTACGAACAGTGGACGCGGCTGCTGGAGGTGGCGGACCGGCTGAAAGAATTCCTGGAAGAGAACAAGAGCCGGCTAAAGATGAAGAGCGTGGCGGAGTAGGGGTCCTTCGACTCAGACGCGCGAACCCGCACGCCAAAAGCGGGCGTGCTGGTTCGTTCGCGCGTCCTCGCTCAGGATGACAAGCGGTTATTTCCTGTCTTCACGCGTAGGCGGATTCGGGGCGGCGGAATTCGCTGAGTTCGACCCCGATGTGCTGCAGGTGATGGACCATGTGGTCCACATAATCCTCGATCACGAATTCCAGCGTCATGGGTTGGCTGCCCGCGATGGTGCAGGTGCGCGCCAGCGCGGCGGATGGAATTCTGGCCGCGGCTGCCAGCATGTGCTCATTCAACGCTGACCAAAGCGCAATCAGCTTCCGCCAATCGCGATCTTGATAGCCCTGGCGCTCGACCCAGGCATCCTGCTGATAGCCCGGCAGCGCGGGCGCGTTTTCCCTCTGCACGCGAATGATGCGGGCGTAGTTGTTGATGGCGGAATCGACAAGGTGGCCAAGCTCTTCTTTTTTCGACCACGCGCCGGGCTGGGGACGGGAGGCGGCCTCGGCGGGCGAAAGCAGGCGCAACCGTTCGCTTGCGGCGGTAAGGACAGCAGCGAAACGGTCGAGAGGAGCCATCTTCCAACCTCTCACAATCCAGTTTTAGTTCTGCCGTCCCCGCGGGACTTTGGCAATTTATGTTTAACCTTCCCGGCACTCACGTGCCGGGCTAGGCTCTGTCGCCCCTGCGGGGCTGCACACGCCAGGGCGCGTGTGCCACACGCTCAGCCTTTTGCCGGGCTGCCGGCCGGAGGATTCCCACCGCCCTCGGCCGCTTTCACCGCAACCTCGGCGGCCTGGAAGCCGATCTTGGCGTGGGTGCCATCGCAAAAGGGCTTTTGGACGCTGGCGCCACAGCGACACAGCGAGAAAGCCAGCTTGCCTTCCTTCATCCTGGTGCTGAGATCATACGGGTTGCCGTCGGCGTCAACCATTTCGATGGAACCTGGAGGGGCTTCAACTCGGTACGGGCCGTTCTTACGGATCGTAATCTTCACATCAGCCATTCGGTTCCTCCTGGACAACTGCAATAGATGTGGCGGAGTGCGGTGCGGATACGGGAAAATCGGTAGTGCGTAGAACTGGTTTCAAAAATACGTTTTCGCCTCAGGGAAAATGTCCCTCAGGGGCTAAAGCCCACTATTTTTGCGGCCTCGAGCGGCACGGCTGAAGCCGTGCCCTGCCCAAAAACCGATTTTTGAAACCAGTTCTAGTCGGTAGAGGGTTCTTCGGAGCCACGCCGCTGGACGCCGCAGCAAGGCTGCAGACGCCAGGCGTCAGGTATGAGTCGCAGCGAGTTGGAAAGGCGCAAGTCGTCGGCCGGGAGAAACAATGATCCCCGCGCCGACCAGGAGCCACCGTGCAGCCCTAGTTCGCAACCCCGAGGCGCTCGCGCATCTTGTCGGCCACTTCATAGACCGACTTGAGTTTGGACTCGGCCGCCGCGGGCAGGGCAGGAAGTTCCAGCGCCTGCTGCGTCCACAGCAGGATTCCGGTCAATTCGCCGCGCAACTGGCCGCGCAGGTCGGACTCGACCGCGCGCCGGGCCATGGAGCGCTCCTGTTCGGCGCGGTAAAGCGCCGCCTGGATATCGCGAACCACGCGTTCCATACGGCTGACGGCGAGGTTCACGAACACCGGCACCGCCCTGCCCAGGTGCTTGACCAACAGGTCAATCGACTTGGCGCTGGGCTCGAGCAGGCTCTCGTCGATGACCACGGCGCCGAATTCCTGGTCGCGCAGACTCGCCAGCGCGGTTCGGATGTCGGGTGCGAGTACGGTCTTGATGTGAGTGGCGGCCAGCAGGGTGGCGGCGCACTCCTGGCCGTGAGACGAATTTGTGATCAGCAGAATCATGCCAGTGGCATTGCACGTCCGATGCCATGGACAACGCAACTGAAAAGACAGGATTGCGCGCATTTTGGTTCCCGTAACGGGAGCCTGAAGCGGGAATGGGAATACACGCGCAAGGAAAAGCCCGGCTGAAAGCGGCCGGGCACGCGGCGCGACGCAAGCCGATGAGCGCCTCAATCTTCCGTGGCGTACTCCTTCAGCTTGCGATACAGAGTGGTCTTGCCAATACCGAGGAGACGCGCCGCCAGCAGCTTGTCACCCTTGAGCTGGTCGATGGTACGAAGGATCGCATCCCTTTCCAGGTCGGCGATGGGGACGATCTTTCCGCCATTGGTGGCCTCCGTCAGCATGGGATGGTTGGCGTTCTGGATCGGCGAAGGCAAGTCGGCGGTCTGGATGGTGGGACCGGAACTCAGGGCACAGGCACGTTCCAGGCAGTTCTCCAACTCGCGCACGTTGCCGGGCCAATCGTAGCCCATCATCACCTGCAGCGCCTCCTCGCTCAGGGCGCGCTGCGAACCGGTGTTGCGCGACATCCGTTCCAGGAAGTGCTCGGTCAGCAGAGGGATGTCCTGCTTGCGATCGCGGAGGGGAGGAATCTTCAGGCTGAGCACGTTGAGGCGGAAGTAAAGATCGCGGCGGAAGGTGCCGTCGGCGACGGCCGCCTCGAGATTGCGATTGGTGGCGGCCAGGATGCGGACGTTGATGTTCACGCGCTTGGTGCTGCCCACCGGACGGATTTCCTTCTCCTGGATGGCGCGCAGCAACTTGGCCTGCAAGTCAACGGTCAATTCGCCGATCTCGTCGAGAAAGACGGTGCCGCCGCTGGCGATGGCCAGCAGTCCTTCCTTGGCGCGAATCGCGCCGGTGAAGGCCCCGCGCACGTAGCCAAAGAGCTCGCTTTCGATCAGCGTCGGAACCAGCGAGCCGCAGTCCACCGGGATGAAGGGCTTGTCGTGATAGGGCCCGGAGTAGTGAATGCAGCGCGCCACCAGCTCCTTTCCGGTGCCGCTCTCCCCCATGATCAGCACCGGATGAGTGCTCTGCGCCGCCTTGGCGATGATGCGGTACAGCTTCTCCATCTCGGGGGAACGGCCGATGATGGAGCCAAAGCCATGCTTGGAGCGCAGGCGCTCGCGCAGGACACGCTTTTCGGTGGTCAGCTTCAGTTCGTCCATCGAGCGCTCCAGCATGATGCGCAACTCGTCGAGCGTGAACGGCTTGCTGATGTAGTCGAAGGCGCCCATTTTCATTGCCTGGACGGCGGAAGAGACGGTGGCATAGCCGGTGATGATCACCACCACCGAATTCGGACGCCGGCTTTTCACGGTGCGCAACGCTTCCAGGCCACTGGCGCCGGGCAGCTTGAGATCGAGGAGAACGATGTCAATGTTCTGGGTGTCGAGCACCTTGTAGGCGTGCTCAGCGCTATCGGCGACGAAGGTGTTGAAGCCGGCGGTTTGAGCCGCGTCGCGGCAGCCTTCACGAACGGCGCGTTCGTCGTCCACCACCAGCAGGTTGAGCAGGTTGGCGCCGGGAATCTCCCGCGTCCCGGTCAGTACATCCATGCTTGAGATCATGACAGTTCCCTTTCGCGCGAGGAATGCGCAGACGCGGCGGCCGCAGCCGCCGGGCGATGATCGAGGACTTCGCGTACCTTCTCCGCGAGCTGAGCGCGCGAGAAGGGCTTGTATAACAGCTTGGCGCCGGCCGCCGCAGCCGCACGAGCCTGGACCGGATACCCGGAGATGAACAGGACCTTGGTTTCGGTGTGCAATTTCTGCACGTGGACAGCGACCTCATTGCCGCACATGCCCGGCATCACGATGTCGCTGATCAGCAATTCGATAGCGCCGCCGTGGGCGCGGGCGATGCGCATCGCCTGGTCGCCCTCGCGTGCCTGCAGCACCTGATAACCGGATTCGGTGAGCAGATGGGCCATCGAAGAACGCACGGCGTGGTCGTCTTCCACCAGCAGGATGGTTTCCGTTCCGGTCGGAGTGTCGGCGGATTCCGAGCGGCCTTGGGGGGAAATTGACGGCGAGGCATGGCGAGGCAAGTGGATGGTGACGCGAGTGCCCATGCCGGGTTTGCTGGCGACCGACACCGCGCCGCCGCTTTGGGTCACGATGCCGTAGACCATCGCCATGCCCAGCCCGACGCCTTGGCCGGTCCGCTTGGTGGTGAAAAACGGCTCGAAGAGATGCGCGCGGACCCCCTCATCCATGCCGCAACCGTTGTCGCTGACGGCAAGAATGACGTAGTTGCCGGCGTGCAGTCCGGGATGGCGCGAGACGGAGCGCGCATTCAAAGTGCAGGCGCCGGTTGAAATGCGAACCTGGCCGCCTTGGACCATGGCGTCGCGAGCGTTCATCACCAGGTTGAGAATCACTTGCTGCATCTGAGCGGGATCAACCCGAACCGTGTCGCGGTCGCAATCAAAGCGGGTAACCAGCTCGATGTTCTCGCCCAGCAGCGGCTGCAGCATGCCGCGCATGGAAGTGATGATGTTCCGCAGTGAAATCAGCCGCGGCGCCAGCGGCTGCTGGCGCGCGAAGGCCAGCAACTGGCGCACGATCGCCGTGCCGCGCTGCGCCGCCAGGTGGATCTCCTCGGCTTCGCGGCGGCGGTGGGTGCGTTCCAGCAACAGGTCGGCGTACAGGGTGATGGCGGTCAAGACGTTGTTGAAGTCATGGGCCACGCCGCCCACCAGCCGGCCGAGGGCTTCCATCTTTTCCGATTCGCGCAGGCGCTGCTCCAGGCGCTTCAGTTCGGTCACGTCGCGCACCACGTGCACGGTGAGCGTGCGGCGGCCACGGCGAAATTCCACGCGGGTACGGGCAAATTCCGGCGAGCCGCCGTTGCCGGTCACGTTGGCCTTGCTTCCGTGCGCGGAAATCGAAAGCTCGGCCACGCGTTTGCCGAGCACCGACGCGGCGGTGCGGAAGCCAGCCAGGCGGGCATAGGCGGAGTTGGCGTAGACCACGCGTCCTGCTTGCTCGATCATCAGGCCATGGGGGCAATCGTCGGCAGCGGCTTCCAGGAACTGGGTTCCCGTCGAGTGGGGAACCGAGGCCGCCGATCTCGAAACGGAACGAGGCATGGTGCGCCCGCGCAGGTTGGGCCCAAGTTGGAACAAACCACGGTCAAGCATAGATTTTTCCAATTTGGAATAAAGTGACGTAAATCACAGGTGCGGCGGACATTAGAGGCTTCGCTCCCCTGCGGTAGCGTACCCTGATTTCCGGAAAAAGAGCGCTCGGCGGGCCGATTCTGCCTAGAACGGGATGCCGAATCGGGAAATTCCCATATCCGGAATCTCGCGCCCGAGAAGACCCGGCGCAAGAAAAATGGCGCGCCGCAGCGCGCCATCCCGGGAGCACGGGGCTAGGGTTGGGCAATCAGAGGTTGGGTGAGGCGGAACGTCAGGCGGCGTTCGGGCGCGAAGGAGACCTCCTTCTTGCCGGTGGCATACGCGCCTGCGGTGCCGCTGCCGGCGCCAATGGCGCTGCCGATCAGGGCGCCCTTGCCACCACCGGCGATGGCCCCAATGAGCGCGCCGGCGCCCGCGCCGCCGCCGATGAGTGCGAGATTGCGCTTCTTATTCGCTCCGCCCATGGCAAAAACGCTCGAACTGTGCACCGGTACGGCCTTGCCGTTCATCGCCACGGAAACCAGCGAGAGGCGCAGGTAACCGGAGTTATGCAAGCGCCCGGAAGAGCGCGCCGCCACCACGCGGCCTTGGACGGCGGCGCCGCGCGGGGCGACGGTTTTGCCGTCTACCTTGATGGGCTCGTCCAGTACGGCGGCGAATTTGTCGCCGGGGCGATTCGAGGCGCTGGAAATTTCGTTTTGCAAGCGGATGGAAACCGCGGTTCCGGCAGGGACGGTGACCTCCTCGGGGACCAGTGTGTGCAAGAAGGAATCCTCCTGCTTGGCCTTGGCGAATGGCGGACTTGAACTTTCACCCGGAGCGGCGCCCGCCGCGCCAACATTGTCCGGAACCGAGCTGCAGCCGAGGGTGAAGATCGAGATAACGACTATAAGCAGCGAAGCCGTCAGCCTCAGTTTCATGAACGGGCCCTCCTGTAGTCAGGGCTACAGCGGAATGTGGGCACACGACGTGCCAATTATGATTCTGTAGAATCAATAACTTGCGTGGAACTGTGGCGCCGCCGCCGTGTACTTTTTTCCGATGTCAGGGAGGTGGGTGAAGAAGGCGTTAGGTCTTAGGTCTTAGGTTTTAGGGGTTAGAAAATTAGACACACGAAAGCCCGGCATTCTCTTGCGGGGCTTCGTCTTGCCTAAAACCCAACGCCTAAAACCTAAGACTCCGTCACGCCAAGATATCCCGGCAAAAGAATCTATCGCCTCGCGACGTTTCTAGTTGCTTTTATCCGGGGAGACTTTCACCCTCCGCACTAGAAGCCGTACAGCGACACGCTTGAGAGGGTACCGCGATGAAGGTCAAAGACCTCGGACAGGCAGCGAAGAAGTTCAGCACCAACGCGCAGGCGGGCAGCGCGAATTATGCCAGCGGCGTGCAAAACAACCAGAGCTGGGCGGCAAACACGCAAGCCGCGGCCCCGACATGGGCGCAGGGCGTGAGTTCTGCTGCCAGCAATGGCCGCTTCGCCAAAGGCGTGGCCAAGGCCGGGCAGGCGAAGTGGCAGGGCAACTCGGTGAGCAAGGGACAGAGCCGATTCCAGCAGGCGGTCAGCAGGCCGCAGGCACAGCAGAACTGGCAGGCTGGTTTCAGCCTCTACGCCGCCGTGATCGCCGGCATCACCAAGCCGCCCAAGGGCGTGCGCGGCAGTCCTGGCAATTACGCCGTTGTGCAGGCCATCGGCGACGCGCTGCACAAGGCCAAGGCCGGCTCGTATGACCAGGAACGTACCACGTGCATCGAGTGCAAGCAGCCGATCCCGCCGCGCCGGATGGTGCACGGCGCCTTCGGCCGCGAAGTGCTCACCTGCAGCCCTAAATGCGTCCGTGCCCGTAAAACACGCCTGCAACGCTTCAGGAAGCTATTCGAGCGTTCTGAGGCACCATCAACGTAGGGTACGGCCTAAAAAGGCTCAGCCGCTTGCGATGGCTGCGCCAGCGCGCTACCATCCACATCGTACAGAGCTGGACATGAGGTGAGTTATGAAACGCCTTGGTATTGATGTCGTCCTGGCCTTTGTGTTCTTCACCGCCGGCTGGTTCGGCTATCGTGCCACTCACGCTGCTCCGTCGCAGGAGAACACGGACCAAATTGCCGCCGTCGTGATGACAACGCGGTTGCAGGCGCCGGATCGCTACGACAACATGGTCGGCTCTGCATACGAACTTCGGGTAGCACAACAGATTTGCATTACGCGGCAGCACCTCTCCCCGCAGGTGCCAGAGTTGCACGACCCGCAGGAGTGCGCGTATCGCCTTGTTCGCTGGAGTACGTGGTGGAACCAGATGGCCCGCAACTACAGCAAGGACGCCATGTCGTCTGGTATGCCTCAGACCCTTCAGGACCACAGCGCAGAAGCGCTGGCATATTCGTGGGGTCTGAAGCCGCGAAAGCCTAAGGCATCGCCGAGCCGGTAGTCGGCAACGGCTTCAGCTCGTTCTTCACGTCGGCCTTCGTGCGCTGATTGGAATGCGCCGCGAAACGCTTACACTACTCAACGAAGTATTACAGGCCCATGCCGTGAGCACAGCAGCGTGTTAGCACGGCAGAAAGGGGTCGTATGAGGATACTAGGTCTGCTGTTCATCATCGTCGGCCTCATCCTCTGCTTCACAATTTTGTTCTTCATGCCCGGCCTGGGCGCAATCGCCGTTGGTGCGCTGCTCTGCATTGCTGGCCGCAACGAGCAACTAGGTCCCATCGCCAAGGGCGCGCAGTCAGTGTTGGGAGTGATTATCGGCATGGTACTGATGGGCGGCGTGTTCATGTGGTACGCAGCTGCGACCTATAGCCAACGACACAAAGCTGACACTGCGCCTATCGTGCAGCCAGCGCCGCACACAACGAAGCCGGCCAAGAAGCACTCTACTGCGGCGGGATCGCCGAGCCGGTAGTTGGCAGCGCCTTCAACTCAGTAACGAAATCGTGCTTCGTGCCCTCCGCGGTGTCGAGTAGGTTCACCCAATAGGCAAGCTCCGCTTTTGTCGGTGGTCTGCTGAAAATCCCCGTGATTTCATCCGTCACGTAGGCCACGTGTTCCTTGTGGAGATGCGCCACGCGCGCTGCGGCTCCCCCCAGTGGTTTTGTTGGCCGCTTCTGCACCCTTCAACCGGAAGAGCGTGAGCATATTCTCAACGTCGGTCGGGCTGTAGCGCTCCGCTGTCAACCACGTCGCTACATCCTCGTCAGTGATCTGCGCGGTTTCATAGAGGAACAGAACATCGGCCTGCGATAGCCGCTTGCGCGTGCGCTCGCCTTCGATGTGAGCTGCGAGACCGCTTACTTCGAACTGCCTGCCGAAGCGGCGCGCAGAGCTTGCGCCTGCGACTCCGGTTGGGCAACGATGCCGCGGAATGGAGTGATCCCGAGCAAGCGCCCGCCGGCGACGCTGAGCGAGCGGATGTGGATGCCGGCAACCGCGGTCCGGTTCCAGGTTTGGCCGTCGCTGGTGGAGAAGACATCACCGGAGCGCGTCAGACCGAGGAGTCGCCGCGCCGCCCCGTCATAGCGAACGGACATGAGGTTTTGTGGCGGAACTCCGACCAGGATGTGCTCCCAGGTGGCGCCATTGTCCTTGCTGTAAAACACGCCGGCGCGCGAGGAAATCCAGATGGCGAAGGGCGAGAGCGCCACGCCTTGCACGGTGCTGACATACGGGGGCAATTCCACCGAGGTCCAGGCCATGCCGCCGTCGCGCGAAAAGGCCAGCGAGTTGGGCGTGGAAGCGATCACCCGCTCTCCATCGGCGTCCAGGGAGAAGAAGTTGCGCTGCGCGTCCGCCGGACGGCCGCGCCAACTGCGGCCATGGTCGAGACTGGCGTACACACCGTCGGAGGTGGCGGCGTACCAGAGCTCGCCGGAAACCACCACGCTGGCGACGCGCGCGTTGATCTCCGATTTCAGGTATTCGCGCCGGGTGGTGGTTACCATCTTCCGGGTCTTCGGCGAGCGGCGGCTGACGGTAGTGACTTTCTCCGTCAGCACGGTGTTAATCGGGCGCCAGCGGGCCAGTTTTTGCTCGTAGAGATAGACGCCGCGATGGGTGCCGGCCAGCAAATCGCCCTCGGCGGACTGCGCCAGACTGAAGATGTCGTGTCCGGCGAGGCCGGTGTTCATCTGCTGCCAGTGAGCGCCGCCGTCATGAGTGACGAATACGCCGCCAAATTCCTTGTCGTTGATCACGCCGGCGTACAGCGTGCTCGGATCGTTGCGATCGGCGAGCACGGCCGACACCTGGCGGTGCGAGAAGCCATGGTTGGAGGCGCGGACGCTCTGGCCGCCGTCGTCACTGGCGAGCACGCCGCTGCGATCGGTGGCCAGCAGGACGTGCGAGGGCCGCTGCGGATCGACGTAAACGTCGTTCACGATCAGGTTGGGCGCGGTGGTGCGCCGCCAGGTCTTGCCCGCGTCCAGCGACTTCCACAATCCTTCCGTGGTGCCGGCGTAGACGATCGCCGGGTTCGCGGGATCCTGGTGCAGGACGCGCGTACGCCGGGCGGAGAACGGGATTCCCTGGATCTTGTGGAACAGTTCGCCTGCATTCTCGCTTTTGTAGATTCCGGAACAGGCGCTCAGGTAGACGTTGGAGGGGTTCTGCTGATCAATGATGATGGAGAAGACGTCGGAATCGTCCACGATGCCTTGCTTCATCGAGGCCCAGGTGCGTCCGCCATCGGTGCTCTTCCACGGCAGGTGCCAGGTGCCGGCATAAATCACATCCGGCGAGCGCGGGTCGAGGGCGATGGATTCGATGTTCTTGATCTCGGCATGATTGGCGGGCGAAATACGCTCCCAGGTGTCTCCCGCGTCGCGGCTGCGGAAGACGCCATCGAGCGCGCCGGCGACCATGGTGCGCGAGTCGCGCGCAAACACGGCGAAGCTACGCACGGATTTGCCGTGCATCCCCGGCAGCGGCTGCCAGGAGCGGCCGCCGTCGCGGGAACGGAAAATGTCGCCGCCGTTGTTCTCGATGCTCCAGGCCGCGATGTAAATGGTGTTGGCGTCGGCGGGATCGACCACGATGTGGTCGAGGACGTAATCGTTGCCGCCGCCCAAGTGGGCGTAGTGAGCCCAACGGGCGCCGCCGTCGGTGGAGAGATACAGCTCGCCCGCGCTGGTGCCCAGGAAAATGCGGCTGGGATCATGCGGATCGTGCGCCAGGCTGCGCACGTCGCCGCCTTCGGGACCGAGCGCAATCCAGGGAGCGTTCGACGATGAGGATTGCGCGGCCGCGAATACAGCGGCCAGCAGCAGCAGCACAACCCAGCGCCAGCGACGGAAATCCATCGACACCCATTGGTACGAGGCAGCGGATGTGGTCACGTTTTCCATGCGCGAATCTTGCCGCGTTTCCAGCCCGGGCGCTACCTCGCAATAGTACCAAGTCAGGTGACGAAGGTAGCAAGACGAAAGTGGCACGGCGGCGGGACGGAGTTGAGGCGCAGTTCCGAATGCGATTCGTCCCCGCGTGCCGGGACTGCAATGGCGGATTCCCAGGGCTAAAGCCCTGTCGTTTCTTGATGCTGTATTCGCCGGGCTAAAGCCCGGCGCTTCCACCACACACACGGGGGCGCGTGTGCCACACCTGCCCGGCGCTTCCACCCGCGCTCGAGGGCGAGCGCGCTCCAACCGTGAAAAAACTCCGACCGTGAAAGAACTCCAACCGTGAAAGAAAAGGCCGGTCGGAAACCACCGACCGGCCTGCCAGTTTGCTGCAAGTGCTGTCCCGACTACGGCTTCGGTGCCGCCGGCTTGGCCGCTTTCTTCTTCATGGGCTTGGGCGCCGGGGCCTGCGGATACGCGTTCTTGCCCGCCTTCATCTTGCTGGCGTCAAACGTATGCGTGCCCTGGACATCAAAGCTCGCGCCCGGCGGGACAAGGTAAATCTCAGCGGTGCGAGTGCCGCCGCTGCCGGTGCGCAGATCGATGCGACTCGGGTCGATTCCCTTTTCCTGCGTCAGGTACGCCTTGGTATTGACGGCGCGTTGTTCGGCAAGTTTCTGTCCGTTCTTCTCGTTGGCTTCGAAATTGCCGACCACCACCGCCTTGGCATCGGGTTCACGCTGCAGGCGCAGGGCAACATCGTCCAGGATGGCCTTGGCTTCGTTGTCGACGCGCGCCGGCAGTTTCGGGTTCTTAAACTGAATTTCGTTGAGCTTGCTGACGGTCGGCGGAGGCGGCGGTACTTCGACGTTCACCGTCGTCCCGTTGCTGCCACTGAGCCCGCGGTCGTCCGTCGCCGTACAGGTGACGTTGACCGGCCCGGCAGAAGCGCCGGCAGTATCCAGCGTCGCTTGCGCGCCGCTCGGGGCAATGCGGCCGCCGCTGGCGGTGAAGCCATACGTCAGCGGACGATTGTCAGGACTCTGGCCGGTAGCGGTAATGGTGGAAGGCGTGCCCGCCTGGACCGTCGCCGGATTCGCGCTGCAGGCAACGGTTGGCGGATGCTTGGGCGGCTCCTGCACGGTGAAATTAGCGCTGCAGGTGGCCGGCGCCATCTTCTTCGCCTTCGCATCCGTGACGGTTGCGTTGACGGTGTACTGGCCCGGCGCCAGTCCGCTGGTGTCAATGGCGACGGCATTGTCCCTCGGCGTCGCCTTTCCGCCGCTGCTCCTGAAATCGTAAGTTACGGTGTGGTTCTTGATGACGTTGCTGGCGGTTGCGGTCATGGTGACCGGCTCACCCGCCATCACCGACGTCGGGTTAATCGAGCAACTCGCAGCCAGGGGCGGCGGCGGCGCACCGCCACCGAAATTGAGCACGATGCCGCTGCGTACGCGCGCACCCTGCAAGTTCGACGTGTTAATGATAGTCGGGCGGAAATTATGGTGCGCCCAGACATAATCGGCCTCGATCACGCGGAGAGACAAAATTCGCGTCAGCGGCATGTCAAATCCGCCGCCGAGGACGATGCCGACCCGGTTGTCTGTGCCTAAACCTGACAGGGACAGCCGGTGCAGCCCGAACAGAGCTTGCGCGAATGGCTCAAAGTGTTCCTGGCGGAGCTTGAACCGGGGCCCGAACATTACCGTGGAGATATTTTCCAAATCTCCATAGTGGCCTTCCGCGTCAACGCTGAGGCCTGCCCACTTGTTGAAGTTGTAGGTAGGGGTAATCCCGAATCCCTTCTTGAGGGACGGCAGGGACACGGTGCCGACCTTGCCACCCGGGTCCATCCAGGAGTAACCGGCGAAGATGTCGACCTTCGGGGTAGGCGCCTCCTGAGCGAATAAAGCTGAGGCTGACAGTAGGAAGGAGATGGCCACGGCGTACAGCCAGGTGCAGCCAAGAAATCTTTCACGAAGTGACATGCTAGATCCTCCGGTAGCTTCAACGGACCAACTACATTTTCCTAAAGACGGTGGATTCAGTGAAACGGGGCCTGGTGCACAGGCAACATAGTTCGAAATGCGAGCGAGAATTGTATCGCATTGGGCATTGGGGTCACAGGTGAAAGTTGCCATGTAACCGGTCGTCCTTAATTAGGAATCGTCGAACTCCGCACCAGGATCGCTGCCGACTTCGAATGGCAAGGAGGGAAGCTCGAATGTTTGCTCCGGGACAATCGTGGACATGCGTCGGCGGGGTTCGATTGAAATTGCCAGGATGCAATCCGGGGCGGCTGCGTGACTCCTGTAACCGGCAATTTTTGGCGGGCGGTCTTTCCCGGCAAGACCCTGAACCGACAGCGGTTACCGGCGAAAAAACCGGCGCAAGTCACGCTCATCCGAAAACCCGCATCTATGCATGAGGTACTCGAAACCGGGCCGCGCCTGGGATTACCCACACTCCCCTCATTGCTTCGGATAAACTCCGCTGCGGACGCGGGTTGCTCAGCGTGCGGGTTGCCGAATCAGTTCCGAGCCTGAATAATGGAGTAAGACGCCATTTATGAACCAGGAAAAGGTACTCATCGTTGAGGATGAGGAGAACGAACGCACCGGTTTGGCCGAGCTGGCTTCGCTGTGGGGCTTCAAATGCGAAACCGCGCGCGACGGAGTTGAGGCGCTGGAGAAGATCGAGTCCTGGTCGCCGACGATCGTGGTCACCGACCTGATGATGCCGCGCATGGACGGCATGGAACTGCTGCGGCGCGTCGCCGGCCTGCCTCAGGAGTACAAGGTGATTGTCATGACCGCGCACGGCAGCGTGGATAGCGCGGTGGAGGCGATGAAGATCGGCGCCTACGACTATATCCAGAAGGGCGGCGATCCGACGCGTCTGCGCACCATCCTGAAACACGCCGTGAGCCAGCGTGATACCGAGCGCGAACTGGAAGTGACGCGACGCACGCTGCGCGACAAGGGCGTGATGGGCCCGATGGTGGGCGGGTCGCGCAAAATACAGGAAATCTTTCACTTGATCGAAATGGTGGCGCCGAGCACGGCCTCGGTGCTGATTACCGGCGAAAGCGGGACCGGAAAAGAGCTGGTGGCGCGCACCATCCACGACCTCAGCCCGCGCAAAAGCAAGCCCTTCATCGCCATCAATTGCGCGGCCATTCCGGAAACGCTGATCGAAAGCGAGATCTTCGGCCATGAGAAGGGCTCCTTCACCGGCGCAGTGGAGCGCCGCGTCGGCTGCTTCGAACTGGCCGAGGGCGGCACGCTGTTGCTGGATGAAATCGGCGAAATGCCCATCGGCACCCAGGCCAAGCTGCTGCGCGTGCTGGAAGACAGCAAGCTGCGGCGCTTGGGCAGCAAGGTGGAAACCACGGTGGATGTCCGCGTCCTGGCGGCAACCAATAAGGTCCCGGAAGAGGCGGTGGCGCAGGGATATCTGCGCAACGACTTGTATTACCGCCTCAACGTTTTCAATATCGCCATGCCACCGCTTCGCGATCACAAGCAGGACCTGCCGGAACTGGTGGCCGCGCTGTTGGCGGACATGAACGAGAAACACGGGCGCAAGGTGCAAATGGTCAGCGACTCGGTGATGTCGCTGTTTTCTTCTTTTGCGTGGCCGGGGAACGTGCGCGAGCTGAGAAACACGCTGGAGCGCGCGGTCATCGTGTGCGAGGCCGGCGTGGTGGAAACCAAGCACCTGCCGCCGGGTTTCGGCCAGGTGACGCCGCGTCCGCCGGTGCAGGAGGCCAACGCGGTACGGCTCGGCGTAGGCACCACCGTCGGGGAAGCGGAAAAACTGCTCATCCTGAAAACGCTGGAAGCGACTAATAACAACAAAACGCGCGCGGCGGAAATTTTGGGGATCAGCCTGAAGACGCTGCACAATAAGCTGAAGGAATACGGAAGCAATCAGGTGGCCACGGCCGATGTGGGGCAGTAATACAGGTTTTAGGTCTTAGGTCTTAGGTTTTAGGCGTTAGGCTTTGGGTTTTTGCATTTGGGCGTCAGGGTTGGGGCTGATCGTATTCGATGACTGCTCGCCTAAGACCTAAAACCTAACGCCTAAGACCCACCTTATGCGGTTAAAGCTCAAAACCAAGCTGGTGATCGCCATCAGCGCCATGGTGGTGGCGCTGGTGGCGACGCTGTCCTATATCTACGTGTCGCAGATGCTGCGGCAGCGGGTGAGCGAGGCGTACCAGAGCGGCGACTTCACCGCGCACCAGATTTACCACGGGGCGCGCGAGGCGCTCGAACTCGATCTCAGTAACGCGCACGTGGACCCGGACGATCCCCAGGCCGTCGAAGCCGCCATCGAGGACAGTCTGCAGACCGATCCCGGTCTCAATTCTCTGTTGCAATCCATTGTCGGTTACTCGCCGACGATCTACGATGCCGCCCTCACCGACACCAGCGGGCGGGCGCTGCTGCACACCGATTCCGATGCGCAGGGCAAGCTGGCGCCCTCGCGGCCTGACTTCGGTACGGTGGTGAAGGGTGGTTTCCGGGAGCAGATGCGCGTCGTCTTCGGCAAGCCAAGGGTGTACGAAGTTCGCCTCCCGCTCAGCCGCGCCGGCAAGCCCTTTGGCCAGATCCGCGTCGGGCTTTCCACGGTTTTCTTGAAAAGCGAACTGCAGCCGCAGATCACGCACGCGCTGGAGTTTACCGCTCTGTCCATCCTGGTTTCGCTGCTGCTGGCGGCCGTGCTTTCCCATTTCGCGCTGCGGCCGCTGGAAGCGATCGGGCAGCGCCTGGACCGCATGACGGCGGGAGAAATTGAGCCGGTTGCCGCCACCCGCCCCGCCCGCTATGACGAGTACGGCCTGGTCACCACCAAGATTGACCGGCTGGGCCAGCAGATGCGCGACGTCAAAGAAGTGTTCTCCGCGTTGAAGGGGAACCTCGACCAGATCATGGGAAACCTGCAGGACGGCCTGATGCTGTTCACCCAGGACGCGCGCGTCGTGCTGGTCAGCGCTTCGGCGGAACCATTCGTCGGCCGGGAACGAAGCCAAATCCTGGGCTGCGGCGTGACCGACATTTTCACGCGCAACACGCGCCTGGGGCGCACCGTCCTGGAGGCGTTCGAACAGCACCGCCCGGTCGAGCAACGCGAGGTCGCCGCCGAGAATGGCCGGCGGGTGCAGGTGTCCATCGATTTTATCGAGGAAGGCGGGCACAAGATCGGGGCGCTGCTGACCATGCGCGATGCCGAGTCGGTGCGGAAAATTAGCGACGAGATCGAGCTTTCGCGCCGCCTGGCCGCCATCGGGCGCCTGACCTCGGGTGTCGCCCACGAGGTGCGGAATCCGATCAACGCCATCATGGTCCACCTCGAGGTGCTGCGGGAAAAGATCAAGCAGATCGATCCCGAATCGAAGCGCCACATGGACGTGATCGGCAGCGAAATCCAGCGCCTGGATCGCGTGGTGCAGACGCTGGTGGACTTCACCAAACCGGTGGAACTCCGGCTCGGCGACACCGACCTGCGCCGTGTCGTGGAAGATGTATCGGTACTGGCCGCACCGGAAGCGGCGCGCCACAGGGTCACCGTCGGATGCGAGCTGCCGGCGGAAGCGCTGGTGGTGAAGGCCGATACCGATCTGGTGAAACAGGCGGTCCTGAACATCGCCCTGAATGGAATCCAGGCGATGCCGGGCGGCGGCGCGCTGAACCTGGCGGCGCGGCGCGAGGACGACGCCATCGAAATCGAGGTCCGCGACCAGGGGCCTGGCATTCCGCCGGAGATCCGCGACAAGATTTTCAACCTGTATTTCACCACCAAGAAGTCGGGCAGCGGAATCGGCCTGGCCATGAGCTATCGCGTCATGCAATTGCACAACGGATCGGTGGAATTCGAATCCGGGCCGGGTCAAGGGACGGTGTTTCGTCTGAGGTTTCCGGCCACCGAGCAGGTTCGGGCGGCCTCTTCGCGCCAGGGCGCCAACGCGCAGGAAGTCAAGGCATCGTGATGTCCTTGCGCGAGATGTGGAAAAGGATTTAGAACAGCACTATGCGAATCGCGCGCGCCACCGTCGCGGGCATACTGCTTGCATCCATGCTGGCACTGGGCGGATGCAAGAAGAAAAAGCCCGCCGTACCACCGCCCCAGGCACAGGCGCCGACGATCTCGCAGCCCGAGCCCGAAGTTCAGCCGCCCGTCCCGGCCACGTCCGAGCCAAATCGTCCGCAACCCGAGGCACCGCCGCCGGAACCCGCGCCCGCTGCAACCCCGGCCCCGGCCCCGAAGCCCAAAACCAAACCCCGCCATACGGCGAAAAAGCAAGTCCCTGCGCCGCCGGTGGAAAAACCGGCGGAAAACCCTGCCGAGAAGGAGCCGTCAAAAACCGTCGTCACCGAGGGCGGCACGCAACCGGCTACACCGCAGCTTTCGGCCAGCATGTCGCACGACCAGGCGATCCACCAGAAGCTGAACACCAATCAACTGCTGGAAGCTACTGACTACAACCTGAAGAGCATTTCGCGGGCCCTCAGTGCCGATGAACAAGCGATGTTGCAGCACATCCGCAGCTACATGCAGCAATCGCGCGATGCTGCCAAGGATGGGGATACGGAGCGCGCGTACAACCTCGCGCTCAAGGCCCACCTGCTCTCCGACGAACTCATCAAACACTAGTCGGCGGTTAACCCATGCACATCCAACGGCTAAAGTTCGTGCACCGGGTGGGGGTGGGGGCTCGCGCTGCTCGCGGCCGTTCACGCTCGCTCGGGATGACAATGGTCTGGTGGCTCGTTCGCGTGCCTGAACGCCCGCGCTTTCACGGAAGCCTGAAGCCTATTTTCTCGAGCGCGCCGCCTTGATCCTGGCCAGCAACTCGCGCGCCGGTTGCTGATAGGGACCCTGGATGTTGCCGGCCTGCGTCAATGCGCTGATCGCGTCCGCAGCCCGCTCCATCTTGGCGTAGGCAAATCCCAGGTAATACAACGCGCCCGCCAGGTCCTCGGGAGCATCCTGCAGCAGAGTGGTGGCTGTTTTCAGTTCGGTGGCCGCGGCGGGAAACTTTTTCTCTTCCAACAGGACGCGCCCCAGCACCGAGTGCGCTACGCCCGCCAGCTTGCGCTCGGTGGGGCTGGCTGCGGGCTGCGTTTTCTGCAACTCCACCGCGCGCCGCGCGTACGCGCCGGCTTTGGCGAAATGATCGGGATCGTTCGAATAGGCACTGGCCAGCACCGTCAATAAGCGGATGTCGTTCGGATTTTTCGCCAGCATTTTGTCGCCGAACGCGGCCAGGCCGGCGGAATCCTTCATCTGCTGGAGCGTCACCACCCCCAGCGTTGCCAGCGGTTCCGCAAACTGCGATCCCGGAAACGCGCCCAGGTATCGTTCAGTTTCCGGCATGCGCTTGCGTGCGTCCTGCTCGGAGGTGATGGCGTTGTACGCGGCAACTTCCAGGTAATGAAAGCTCGGTTGGAGCGCCTCTTTCTGGCTGGCAACCTGGCTGGCAAAATCTTCCGGCGTCATCTCGGCGGGTTTCGGCGTCTTGTCGATGCCATGGATTACGGCAGCGCCGCGCACCGCGTAATCCACTACCTTCGACGAATCCTTGAGCTGCTGTGCGACGTCAATCTGCGAGACCAGAATTTCCACCACATCGGGCATGGCGGCCAGCGCCTGGTCCCCATAGGCCAGCGCTTTCTGAGGATCGCCGGCGGCAACGTACAGTTGCGCCAGTTGCCAATTGCCGTAGGCAACGGCGGCCGGATTCGCCGCGAACTTGCGCACGAATTCCTCCAGCATCGCCGTCCGCTTCTGCGCGTCGCCCTGGTTCGAGATGGCCTGCAAATCCTGGTCTTCGGGCGTGCCCGCCGCAATCGTGATCCTGGATTGCGCCCACAAAGGCGGCGCGAGCAGCGCCACCAGGAGCACGATCGCCCTGCATCGCTGATGTGTCATAGGACCTCCCGGCAGCCGGCCGGTTGCAGGCGAATGCTATCCCCGAAACGGGAGCGCGGCAACCGCCGGCCATCACATTCCAATGTGCGCAAAAAAAAAGCTGCTTCACCCCGGTGGGCGAAGCAGCATGCGCAAACAGAACTCTTAACTGGGCGGGGCGTCGGAAGGCGCTTCGGGGCGATTGCGCCCGCGCACGGCCGGTAGTCCCACGTCGCGAATCTTGTACAGCAGCGCGCGATAGCTGATGCTCAACGCGCGGGCGGCACGTTTGCGGTTCCAGTGATTCGCCTGCAATACCTTGAGGATGATTTTGCGTTCCAGCTCCAGCACCGCCTGGCGGGTCACCTTCTTCAGGGAAATCGGACCATCCACGGGGATATCGTCGTCGTAGATCTGCTGCTTGCGCGGCAGCAACTCGGTGGTGATCGCCTCCTCGCTAGCGAGGATGGCGTAGCGGCGCATCAGGTTCTCCAACTCGCGAATATTGCCCGGCCAGTGATAACGCTGCAATTGCGTCAGCAGTTGCGCCGAGAGTGGACGCGCGCGCGAGTTGTACTTTTCGTTGTAGAGGTCGAGGAAGTACTGCACCAGCGCCGGGATGTCGGCAGCGCGTTCGCGCAGCGCCGGCATTTGGATGTTCACGACGTTGATGCGGTAAAACAGGTCCTGGCGGAATCGTCCGACTTCGACCTCGTGCTCCAGGTGCCGGTTGGTGGCGCACACCATGCGTACTTCGACCTTCTTGTCTTCCTGCGCGCCGATGCGGCAGAACTGCCCGTCCTGCAGAACTTGCAGCAGCTTCGATTGCAAGCTGTAATCCAGTTCGGAAATCTCGTCGAGGAACAACGTCCCGCGGTTCGCCAGTTCGACGCGGCCGGGCTTGTTGGCATACGCCCCGGTAAACGCGCCTTTCTCATACCCGAATAATTCGCTTTCCAGCAAGGTGCCGGGAATGGCCGGACAATTCACCTTCACCCACGGCCCGCTTGACCAAGCCGACAGATGATGGATCATGCGCGCGATGATGTCCTTGCCGGTGCCGCTTTCGCCTTGGATGAGCACAGGAAGGTTGGAACTGGCGACCTTCTGCACCCGCTCGCGCACGGCCTGCATGGCGCGCGTGGTGCCAAACATCACCGCATCCGGAGGTACCGGCAACGAGCGATCAATGGAAAATGGGGCTCCAGTAGCAGACATAGTCGGTTTATTCCCTAGTCCCAGACTTCTCTGGCCTTCTGATGTGTCCTGCACTCAAGCCGCCAAACTTTTCAACCACGTTGGTGGGGTACACGACAGGGGAAGAACCTGCGCCACCAGACTTGTCATTATTTATTTTCAGCAACTTAGCCTATTTCGAATTGTCTGTTGAATTCCTGCGCTCGAGGCGAGGGCGCGAAATGTGAGAAAGTGTTTTCCTACGCGGAAGCAGTTTTCCCTTTTGCTGTATCGTGCAACGGGCGAGTAAATTTGAGGCCCAGCAAATGACATCGTTCGCCATGGGTGATCCGAACCAGTCTCCCTTTCAGGCTGCGCACCGACTGCGGGGAAATCGTGTTGGGAGGCAGTGGCGCCACCGGGATCTCCAGCGAAAGGCTGGTGGAACGCGGCAAACTGCGCCTCGTCGCCAGCAAGATGCCTCCGGCGCTGATGTTAAGAGCGGTAGCAAATTCCAGGAATTCTTTCCCGTCCTGATCGACTCCACGAACAAAAACCGGTATCGACAAGGGGAGGCGCTGGTGCTTCCGTCGCTCGGACCCAGACTTGGTCATCGCACGTTTTCCTGTCCGATTAGGCGCACACCATGTGCCAAACACGTAAAAGCCTGCAGCCAACGTTGAAATTGATGATAACAACTTTGAATTCAGCTATTTACGCATAGATGGAGGGGTTGATTACAATAAAATCTCGACGTAAAGCATCTGTAAATGCGGCAACCTTTTGCGACTTTCAAGGAAATTACTTGCACCAACGATTGACTTCATCCTGCTATTCTCCTAATATCATTGGAGAACGAAGCTGCCTGCATCGTCCTTTCTCCCCCTAACACTGCGGACCAACGTGTGTCATGTCTGAACGCGCCGACAACACAGCCGCCGCGCCCGCAAGACGGGCTGACGCGCACCTTGCCCGCAGTGACAATGGCGAGCACGACGTTCGCCCCGTGGGCGGCGACCTGGAGCGCGCGTACCAGCAGTTGGAGATTGACTACCGGCGATGCGCGCAGGCCCTGGCCACCGCGGCGCATGATCTGCGCACGCCTCTGGCGGTAGTTTCCGGATACATTGAACTGCTCATGAGCGGCAAGCTTGGCCCGCTGACCGATCGCCAATTCCGCTGCCTCGATGACATGAATTCCAGCAGCCAGCGGCTGCACCGGCTGATCACCGACTTCCTGACCTTCAGCGCGATTCAAACCGGCAATCTCAATCTGCAACTGGACGAGCCGCGCGATTTGCACGGCTGTCTCACCGAGATTTGCAGCTTCTGGATGCCGCGCTTTCAGTCCAAGGGGGTTGCCTTTTATTATCTGCCGAGCGAACATTTGCACCCGTTTCCCTTCGATTACGACCGCATCCAGCGAGTCATTTCCAACCTGCTGGAAAACGCCTTGAAGTTTACCCCTCAGGGTGGCACGGTTTGGTTGAATGCCGAACCGCAGTTGTGGGAGCGGCGCACGCTGGAGGCGCGGCTGCAGGCTCGCGAACGACGCCGGCAAGCCGCGGGGGTGCCCAATTCGGTGCGCGTCAGCGTGGCCGATACCGGACCCGGCATACCGCCCGAGTTTCACCAGGAGATTTTCGGCGACTTTTTTCAGATTCCGAATGGGGAGATGAACGGCGGCGGCATGGGACTGGGCCTCGGCATTGCGCGGCGCCTCGTCCAGGCCCACGGCGGCAAGATCTGGGTGGAAAGCGAACCCAGTTGCGGCAGCAAGTTTTCTTTCGTTCTTCCCCTCAAGCACGGATGATCGCGGATACAATCAACCGTTCTGGCCGGAAAGGCAAATTGCGGACGTGATGGCGAACTCGCCTCGAATCCTGGTGGTCGACGATGAACCGAGCATGCTGCGCTACTTGCAGACGCTGCTCGAGGTCGAATCCTACAACGTCGATACCGCCCCCAGCGGGGAGGCGGCCCTGGAGAAATTGCAGAAGGGCGCGCCGGACGTGGTGCTGCTGGACGTGCTCATGCCCGGCGGCATGGACGGACTGCAGACGCTGGAGCAGATGCGCGAGCGCTACCCGCAACTGAAAGTCATCATGCTCTCCTGCGTCAGCGACACCCGCAAGGTGGTGCAGGCGATCCGCCTCGGGGCGCAGGATTATCTCACCAAGCCGTTTCAGAAGAACGACCTCGAAGCCGTCATTCAGCAGTGCATCGGCGGCGACGCCAACGCCATCCTGCCGCAGGGCGAAATCGAAGACCTCGGCGACGACGTGTTCTTCGTCTGCGGCAGCGCGTCCATGCGCAAGATTCGCTCCCAGGCGAAGCTGGTCGCCAACGTCGACATCCCCGTGCTGATCCTGGGGGATAGCGGCGTCGGCAAAGAAGTCATCGCCAAGATGATCCACAAGTATTCGCCGCGCGCGCACCGCACGTTCTTGAAGGTGAATTGCGCGGCGGTGCCCGCCGACCTGTTGGAAAGCGAGTTGTTCGGCTACGAGCCGGGCGCTTTCACGGGAGCGACCCACGCCAAGCCCGGCAAGTTTGAGCTCTGCAACAAGGGCACGATCATGCTGGACGAAATCGGCGAAATGCCGACGTCGCTCCAGGCCAAGCTTCTCCACGTGCTGCAGGACCAGCAATTCTCCCGCCTCGGCAGCCGCACCGTGCAGAAAGTGGATGTGCGGGTCCTGGCCGCCACCAACATCAACATCCAGGAAGCCATCGCCACCCGCAAGTTGCGCGAGGACCTCTATTACCGCCTGAACGGGTTCACCATCACGGTGCCTCCGCTGCGCGATCGCAAGGAAGAGATCTCCCTGCTGCTGAAGCACTTCATGAGCCAGGTGGCGGAACGCTACGCACGCCCGCCGCTTCCTTTGACGCCGTCGCTCATGCAGGCGTGCGAGCGCTATGGCTGGCCGGGCAACCTGCGTGAGCTGGGCAACTTCGTCAAGCGCTACCTTGTATTAGGCGACGAAGAAATGGCGATCGCAGAACTGGCGCCGCAGGGTGAGAAGGCGTTTGCCGGCGCATCTGGGGGCGGCGGAGTTGGCGCGGCCGGTGACGGTCTCAAGTCCCTGGTCCGCGGCGTGAAAGACGAAGCCGAGATGGCCGCCATCAGCCACGCCCTGACGGAAACCAATTGGAACCGCAAGAAAGCCGCGGCCCTGCTCAAGATCAGTTACAAGGCGCTGCTTTACAAGATTCGGCAGTACGACATCCAGCCCTCCCCCAATTCGAACTGAAGCGTCCGCGACGCCAGATCGGGACGGTGTCGCCGCTAATCCTTCATCTTTTCCTTGATACGGTGGGCGAGCTTTTCGATCTCCTCCGCCTTGCGCACGACATCGAGCGAGAGCACGTGCTCGTTGGATTTGTCCACGTAATCCTTCAATTCGGTGGCCAGGGCCAGCAATTTATCGGTGTCGCGCTTGATCGCTGCCTGGCGGTCTTTGTTCAGTTGCTTGGCGTGCTCGCGCTCCATCTGTTTTACGGCAGGGTCGACTTCGTTGCGGCGCTGCCGGAACTGCGGATCGGTGCTGGAGCTATCGCCACCGCCGCCGGGCGCGACGGCGCCGGCGGGCTTTTGCGAAATTCCCGAGCCGAAGGCAATCAGGAGAAAGAAGCCGAGCAGAAAAACTTGCCTCACAGTGACCTCATGGAACCGGGGATGCCGCGATTATAAGATGAACCGCGGCCCGCAAGAAACGCCGCGTGCAGCGCTGCTATAATCGCGCACTTACACGCATGGCCGAGCCCTCCATCCAGACTGTCGGGCAACTGATCGAGCACTGGCGCGCCGACGCCTTGAACTTCCTCCGCGTGGACGTTCCCAAGCTCCTGGTCATTGTCGTGGTGACGTTTGTGCTCCTCCGCCTGCTGAAGGCGCTGACGCGCCGCCTGCGATCGCTCGGCGAAACTAAGGACCTGCCCACCCTGCGCGCGCAGCAAATGCGGACCTTGAGCGGAGTCGTCTACAGCGCGGGTTTTTTCGTGCTGGTATTCCTGGCCTTGCTCCAGATTCTTCCCGTACTCGGGATCAACATGGGGCCGCTGCTGGCCAGCGCCGGCATCGCCGGGCTTGCCATTGGCTTCGGGGCTCAAACCCTGGTGCACGACGTCATCAACGGCTTCTTTATCCTGATGGAGAACCAGTACGAAGTCGGCGACACGGTGCGCGTCGGCGGTATCACCGGCACGGTGGAACGCATGACGCTGCGCGCCACGCTGCTGCGCGATGACCAGGGCGCGCTCTCCACCGTACCCAACGGCAAGATTGATGTCGTTTCCAACCTCACCCGCGACTGGGCGCAGGTGGCCTTGCAGGTCTCCGTCGCCTACACCGAGAACAGCGACAAGGTCATCAGCGTGCTCAAGGAGGTGGGCAAAGATCTTGGCGGCGATCCTGACTTCGCCGCGATGCTCGTCTCCGACCCGCAGGTACCGGGCATCGAGCGGGTCACCGGCACCGAAGTGGATTACATGATGCTGGTGAAGACGCGCCCCGGCACGCAGTATGCCGTCACCCGTGAACTTCGCCGCCGCATTAAGGAAAGCTTCGAGAAAAATAACATCCAGCCCGGCGGGCCCAGCGGCATGTTCACGGTGCAAACCAGCCCGGGAAAGCCGAGCTCCTAATTTGGTAATTTGCAATTTGTAATTTTGTAAGTTCTGACTGGGCCAAGACACAATTGGCCGGAATAACAATTACAAATTGCAAATTACCAATTACAAATTACCAATGGATTTGGGTCTGAAAGATCGGATCGTCATCGTCGCCGCCTCCGGCCAGGGGATTGGCCGGGCGACGGCGGAAGCGTTTGCCGCCCAGGGCTGCAAGCTCGCCATTTGCGCGCGCAGCACACAAAGCCTGCGCTTGGCCGCCGCTACCATCGCCGGCAAGCATAAGGTCCCGGTGCACTGCGAGGGCTTGGACGTCCGCGATGCCGCCGCCGTCCGGCAGTTCGTCGCCAACGTCGCCGAACGGTATGGAGGCGTGGACGTATGCGTCACCAACGCCGGAGGCCCGCCGGCGAAAGGGTTTCTGGCCACCACCGACGAAGACTGGCAAAGCGCCGTCGAACTCAACCTGCTCAGCGTCGTCCACTTTGCCCGCGCCGTCATCCCGCACATGCAAAAGAAGAAATGGGGACGGCTGATCACGATCACGTCGCTGACGGTCAAACAGCCCGTGGACCAACTCGTACTCTCCAATGCGGTGCGCGCCGGCGTGGTTGGTCTGGTGAAAAGTCTGGCCAACGAGTTCGGTAAAGACGGCATCCTGGTCAACAATGTGGGACCGGGCTACACCGCGACCGCCCGCCTGAAAGAACTTGCCCGCACCCAGGCGGAGGCGGCCGGCATTTCCGAAGAAGAAATTTTCCGAGGCTGGGCCGCCGGTTCGCCGCTCAACCGAATCGCGCGGCCGGAAGAAGTGGCCGATGCCATTGTATGGCTGGCCTCCGAGCGCGCCTCGTTCATCACCGGCCAGACCATTCTGGTGGACGGCGGCGCGTACAAAGGCTTGTAGCTGCCGCGCCCGCCCGCCGTCAATTCCCTTCTGGCTCCCGCATCTCAAAGAAAATCAGCTTCTCGCGTTTGGGAATCACATCTGCCTCAAGCTCCGCTGGGGAAATCCGAAGCGGTAAGCCAACCGTCACAGCGGCACTCGACTTGGCATACTCCGGAACTTCCACCGAAGAATCTTTCGGCTCCATGTACCCAAAAGCCAGATCATCCCACAGCAAATCCAAAGTAAAAGTGCCGCCTGAGTTGAGGACGGTCAGCACAACGCGATCCACTGAAGCCTCTGAGATCATCCCGACAATCGTAAGGCTGCAGCCGAAGAACGAGCCGGCACACAAGACTCGGGTGCCTTCGGTATGCCATTTCTCAAATATCAAGAAGGCATCCTCGGGTTTCATCTCGGACAACATTTCTATTCCCCCTTGAATTTCACAGCGAGTTAACACCGGGCATGTCGCCGCCATTCAGATTGTCTTAGATCAACGATCGGCTGTGCCCTGCACCGGCTGGTCAAATCCACTGGCGCGAATCGGCGTGACCAGGCTCACCATGGCGGTGATCGCGAAATTGACGCACAGACCGATGAACCCGGCATTCAGACCGTGAAACGGATCTCGCTTGCTGAGCATGAGAACCGCAACCCTAAGCACGCCGACCGCCATGCCCGCGAACACGCCGGCCGTCGTCACCCGTTTGGAATAGAGCCCGAGCACGACCCCGGGAAAGAACTGCGTCACGCCGGCATATCCCAGCAGCAGGAGCGAGACGATGCTGGCCGCGCTGGTGATGGCGAAGTAGAGCGCGACGACGGTAATCACCACCACCATGACCTTGGCCAGTCTGGCGACCTGCGCGTCGGTCATGTCGGGCTGGAAGATGGGGCGATAGAGATTCTTGGTGAACAAAGTCGCCGCGGTCAGTATCTGGATGGCCGCCGGCACCATGGCGGTGAGCGCGCCGGCGCCGCCGATTAAGCCCAGGAACCATGCGGGATAGGTCTTGCGCACCAGCGTCAGCAGCGACAAGTCGCCGTTCTTGAGGCCGGGCACGACCAGGATGGCGGCGTAGCCGACGAAAAAAATTAGCGGCAGCGTGATTCCGTAGAGCGACATGACGACCGCATTGCGCCGCAGCGTGTTGCCGCTCTTGGCGGTATAGCTGCTGCCAAAGGCGTGCGGCCACATGTAAAAGCCGAATGAGGTCAGCAGCACGGTTGAGATGTACCAGGAATGTCCCAGGTTCGGGGTTGAGCCCGGCATCACGAAGTGGTGCGGCTTGGCATGCACCAGGGCCGCGAACATCGGGCGGATACCGCCGAAGTAATGGTAAGGCACGCCAATTCCGATGGTGAACGCGGCGAGCAGCAGCAGGATGTCCTTCAGCACACTGACCCAGGCCACTGCCCTCACCCCGCTGGAATAGACGAATGCCGCCACCAGGGCAAAGGAGATGATCATCGCCGGAGTGCGCCCGATGCCCTCGAAGCTGGCCACTTCGACGATGATGCCCAAACCGGTGAGCTGGAGTTGCAGATACGGAATCATGGAGATGACACCGACCAGGGAGACAAATGCCGCCAGGTGTTTGCTGCCGTAGCGGCGCTGGAAGAAGTCGGGTTCCGTCTGCAGCGCGTACTTGCGCCCCGCCTCCCACACCTGCGGCAGGACATAGAACGACACCACGTAGGCGAGCGTCAGAAGGCAAGGATGTAGAGCGTTGGCCCACCGCGCGCGTACGCCCAGCCGCTGGCGCCGAGAAAAGAAAATGTCGTGTAGATTTCGCCGGCCATCAGCAGCCAGACCAGCAGCAGGCCGAATCCGCGCCCCGCAACCGTCCACTGCTCGAGGTCCATTTTGTGGCGGGCGCCGGCGTAGAAACCGATGGCGGCGCCGAGCAGGACGATGGCGAAGATCACCGCCAGCGCGATCACGCTCGGGCTCATCGCGCGCTGCCCCGGTCGGGGCGCTCACTCGCGTTTCCGTGGCGCACCTCGAAGGCGTAGGCGCCCCACATGCACAGCGGCGTGAGCACCAGCCAGCAGATGAGCCAGAACATGTTGAACGGAATCCCCAGGACCATGGGATCAATGCGGTCCCAGAGCGATACGGAAAAGCAGACGGCCGCGAAAGGAATCAGTCCAAGCAGAGCCGCGCCGAGCGAGGGCCGTTTCACACCTGCCTCCCTGGATGTGCGTAGGACTGCTTACTTGGATACCGCGGGTTCGGCAACGGCTCGGCCCAAGAATCCGGAAAAATCAACTCACGCGGTCGTGCTCTGGCTTTCGATTCCCGCCCATTTTTCCAGCAGCGCCAGCGTGGCCGCGTAATCCAGGTCGGCGCTGCCTTCCTCGGTGGCGACCTCGTAAATCTCTTCCACGGTTTCCAACCCGGGCAGCTTGACGCGCGCCTCGCGCGCCGCATCCAGCATGAGATGAATGTCCTTGTGCATGAGGCGGAGCGGAAAGTTGGGCGAGAAATCCCGCCGCAGCACGAACGGCGCCTTGTAGTCGGAGACGCCGGAGCGGATCATGGACGCGTTCACCAGCTCCATAAAGCGCTCGCGCGGCACGCCCAATTTGCTGGTCAGGGTGAGCGCCTCGGCAAATCCTTCAAACATCAGCGCGATCATCAAATTGCCGCCCAGCTTGGCCGATTGCCCGCTGCCGGTCGGGCCCATGTGCAACACTTTTTTCCCCATTGCATTGAACAACGGCTCCAGGCGCGCGAGCGTCGCCTCTTCCCCGCCGGTGATGAAGATCAATTGGCCGCTCTCGGCTGCCACTTTCGATCCCGTCATGGGCGCGTCCACGTAATCCGCGCCCCGCGCGCGCACCCGCTCGGCAAATTTGCGCGTCGCGGAAGGCGCAATGGTGCTGGAATCCGCGACGATCATTCCCGGCGCGAGTTCGCTCTCAATGCCGTCGGCCGAGAATAACAACCGCTCCACCGCGGCCGTGTCGGAGACGCACATCCACACCACTTCGGCGCCGCGCGCCGCCTCCGCCGGGCTGACCGCCACCCGCGCACCTTCCAGGTGCTTCCCGGCCGAGCGGTTCCACACCGCGACCTCGTGCCCCGCCTTGACCAGGTTCGCCGCCATCGGGCGCCCCATGATTCCCAATCCCAGAAACGCTACTCGCATGTCTGCCTCGCAAACAACCGCAGGTGATTATACAAAGTCGCGAGTCCCGAGAGAGTTGTGAGTCGCGAGTCCCGAGTCGCGAGTGTAAGCTCGGACTGATGAATTGCGGGTTCGCGATGCTCCTCACGACTCGCGACTCGGGACTCGCTTCCGCATCGTTACCGCCCCGCACTGCGTCTAATAGGCGAATGATCAATGTTCCTCTCCGACGACGCGCCCGCCAGTTCAGCAAGCTGGTGCGCCATTCTGTGCTGACGCGCCGCACCGGAGAGCCCGGCAAACCCATCCTGGCCCACAAGGGCCAGCTCGGCCTCACCTTCATCGGCCATTCCAGTTTTTTCCTCCAGATTGCCGGGCTCAATCTCATCATTGACCCGAACTTCGCACGCTGGCTGTTCGTGCTCAAGCGTCTGCGCCATCCCGGCCTGAGGATCACGGACCTGCCGCCGCTGGATCTGGTGCTGGTCACGCACGCTCATTTCGACCACCTGCATCGCCGGTCGTTGCGCGCGCTGGTCCGCCACACCCAGCGGCTGCGGAAACCCGCTCCCGTCATTGTCGTCCCGCGCCATGTCGCCGACCTCGTTTCCGACCTCGGGTTCCGCGAAATCATCGAGCTCGACTGGTGGGGCGAGTACCACCACGACGGCATCAGCGTGGTGCATACGCCTTCGCGGCACTGGGGCGCGCGCATCGTGCGCGATATGCATCGCGGATTCGGAGGCTACGTCATCCGCTCCCGGCGGGAATCCCTCTACCACGCCGGCGATACCGCCTATTTTTCCGGCTTCAGCGAAATCGGCGAGCGCCTCCGCCCCGAGCTTGCCATGCTGCCCATCGGCGCCTACGAACCGCCGTCGTTCCGCAACGTGCACACCTCGCCCGCCGACGCCGTGCGCGCCTTTCTCGACCTGCGCGCCCGCTACATGGTCCCCATGCACTATGGCAGTTTCCGGCTCTCCCACGAGCCCATGGACGAGCCGCTGAAGTACCTCGCCTCCGAGGCCCGGAAGCACGGCATCCAGGACCGGGTGCTGGTGTTACAAGAGGGTGTGACACAGATGTTTGAGTGAGTAATTAGTAGTTAGTAATTAGTAATTAGTTTTTCCCGCTTAAAATCACCATTCCCGCTGCCTCGACCATAGCCTTGCGCTTGCTAATTACTAATTACTAACCACTGCTTTTGCTTATTACTGCCATCAAAATTATGCGTTTCCCTTCTCCGCCCCACCGCGCCCACAATCTCTAGTAAGCTGCCCGCAGGTGGTGACGTAATCGCGGCGGCGGAGTGAGACCATGCGGTGCCCGTACTGCAACACCGAGTACACGAGCGATCATCCCTGCTTCTGCCATCCTTCCGCACAGGCCAAGCCGGCCGAGGATCAGCCTACGAGTTTTCCCGAGACCTTCCCCAGCATCGCCTGGAATTCGCACCGGGGTGTGCGGCTGGATTAGACAAACAGGAGTTAGGAGTTAGTAGGTAGGAGTTAGGCGGAAGTGTCCTCGGAATCCGCCGGCTGTAGCCAATGGCTAATCGCTAATTGCTAATCGCTGTCTTTCACCACGCCATTAGCACCCTGAGATCCCTGAGATTATTCCCCGTCGGCCCGGTGACAATCGCGTCGCCAAGCCGGTCGAAGAACCGGAATGCATCGAAGCCGGCGAGCGCTTTCGACGGGCCCAGTCCCAGCGCCTGGGCGCGCTCCAGCGTAGTGCCGTCGGCGACCGCTCCGGCAGCGGCGCTGTTGCCGTCAATGCCGTCGGTCCCGGCGCTGAGCACGGTGATGTTCTCTCCCGCAATTTTTTCCGCGCAATAGAGCGCGAAGTGCGAGTTCCGCCCGCCGACGCCGTGCTTCGCCTTCACCTTGACGGTCACTTCCCCGCCGGAGACGATGCACGCCCGCGACCCGCCCTGCCGCAGCTTACGCAGCCGGTGCAGCAGATGGTCGGCCGCTTTGGCGTAATCCCAATCGTCGCAGGAGTTGTCCACTTCCACGGCGAAGCCGTGCGCCGCGGCCTTTGCTGCCGCCGCTTGCAGGACCGAGGTATTGGAAAGCACCGGCCACCAGCGCGCCCTGGTGAAGGCCGCGTCGTCCGACTTCGGCGTCTCCTCCAGAATGCGTTTGGTGAACAGCTCACGCACCGGCGGCGGAAATTGTTTCACCATTCCATGGCGCTCGGCGATGCGGTAACAATCCTCGACGGTGGTGGAATCGGGCATCGTCAGTCCCGACGACAGCGAGTCCAGCGCTTGATCGGGCACGTCGGAAACCATGATGGACACCTGCTGTGCGGGCGCCGCCGCCCTCGCCAGCCGGCCTCCCTTGATTCGCGACAGGTGCTTGCGGATGGCGTTGATCTCCGCGATGGGCGCGCCGGAATGGACCAGCACCTGGTAGGTCTTGACGATATCGTCGAGCGTGATGGCATCGTCAATCGGGAATTCCACGCACGCCGACCCGCCACCGCTGATCAGGAAAATTACCAGTGCTTGCGGCGGGTGATGTTCCACGTAGCGCAGGATTGCCCGGCCCGCGGCCAGCGATTCACGGTTGGGCAGCGGGTGGCCGCCACGGAAATACCGGAAACCGCGCAGTTGCGTGACCGGATCGGTGGAGCCGGCGACGATGCCGTCCACGCTCGCGCCCGCCTGCTCCACCAGCGCCTCGGCCATGCTGTGCGCGCCCTTGCCGATGGAAATCACCGAGAGGCGAGGGTACGCCGACATGGCATACAGGTCGTCGCAGACGCGCAGCACTCCGCGGTCGTGGTTCACATGACGGGCGAACGCCTGCCGGATGGTGCTCTGCGCCAGCGCTTCCTGGAAAACCTGGCGCGCGCTCAGCCGCCATTCACGCGCGCCGCGCTCTTGCTCGGGCGCACTGCCGGTCGCCGCTCGCTTTGCCATCATGCTAGTTTCTAGTTTCCAGTTTCTAGTTTCTAGTTTCAAGTGGCCGCGTTTGCGCGGCACAAATCAGCCGCTGATTAACGCAGATGCACGCGGATAAAGCAAAACATTGCGAATGAATTACTGCGATCAGCGTCGGTCCGCGTTCATCTGCGGCAAATCACGTCGCGGTCTGGACCGGCTGAGTGCAATAACCGAACTGCTGTGGCCAACTCGAGACTGAAATTGGAACCTGCAACTAGATCGAAACTGTCTCCCGCACCCACTCCTCGATCGCCCGCCTCATCTCCGCCAGATGCCCGGAAAAGAAATGGTCCGCGCCCTCGATGATCACCAGCTTCTTCGGTTCCGGCACGCGCGCCACCAACTGCTCCAATTCGTGACGCGGCCCGAACTGGTCGTTCCCGCCGCTGACGAATAGCTTGGGCTTGGTGCACTGGGAAAGAAATTTGTACCCGTAGCTGCGATCGTCCACTTGCACCGGCATGCCCAGCGCAATCAATGCATCCACGTGCGGATCGGGACAGGCGGCGCGCAGTCCCGTCGCCGCCCCAAAGGAGAATCCGGCAACCACGACAGGCAAGTGGAATCGCTGCCGCAGCCAGCGCAGCGCTGTCTTGGCGTCCTCGACCTCGCCGCGGCCCTCATCGTGCTTGCCCTCGCTCAACCCGGCGCCGCGGAAATTGAAGCGCAGCACCGGAAATCCGAATCCGCTCAGCGCCTTCATGGCGTGAAACACGACCTTGTTGTGCATGGTTCCGCCGAACCTCGGATGCGGATGGCACACCAGCGCGGCATGGGTTGCCGCGGGCGCACCCTGATTGAGGAGCGCTTCCAATCGCCCCGCCGGACCTTTGAGAAACAAGGATTGAATGGAGCTGGATTGCGTCACCGCAGCATTGTATTCGCGGTAACAGTTTCAGTTTCAGTTTCAGCTTCGGTTGAAAGCCGGCCGGGATCCCGAACTGATCGAGGAGATACTAAACCCCACCCTGTCTCGCCAAACCCGGGCGAGACAAGGGTGGGCCAACCACACTGAAACTGAAACTTTGAAACTGCTATTCTCTTCGCATGGACGTGTTCGCCTTAACGCGGCAGTTGGTGGACATTGAGTCGGTCACCGGCAACGAGGGCGCGGTGGGCGAGTTTCTCCACCGCCGCCTGCGCGATCTCGGCTACGAGACGCGTCTCGACACGGTGGAACCAAACCGGTTCAACGTCTACGCCGTCCCGCCGAAGCAGGCGCGTCCCGCGGTCTTCTTCTCGACGCACATGGACACCGTGCCGCCGTTCTTTGCTTCGCGCGAGGACGAAACCCGCATCTACGGCCGCGGCGCGTGCGACGCCAAGGGGATCATCGCGGCGCAGATTGGCGCCGCCGAAAAACTCCGCCACGACGGCCTCGCTGCCGGGCTGCTTTTCGTAGTCGGCGAAGAGCGCAACAGTGCCGGCGCGAAATACGCTAACCAGCATCCCGCCGGCGGCCGCTTCCTCATTGACGGAGAGCCCACCGACAACCGCCTCGCCAAAGCGACCAAAGGGGCGGTGCGGTTAGAATTATTTGCCGAAGGGCGCATGGCGCACTCCGCCTACCCGGAGCTGGGCGAGTCGGCCATCGAAAAACTGCTCGACGCCCTCGACCGTGTTCGCCGCATTCCTTTGCCGCGCGATGAAGAGTTCGGCCCATCGACTCTCAACATCGGCCTGATTGATGGCGGCCGCGCTCCCAACGTGATTCCCGACTACGCGCATGCCGAGCTCATGTACCGCACCATCGGCCCCTCCGAGGAACTGAAACGCCAAATTATCGCCGCCGCCGAGCCGCTGGTGCGCGTGGAGTGGGGGCTGGAGCTGCCCTTCATACGCCTGCGCACACTCGACGGCATCCCCACCATGGTCGCCGCCTTTGCCACCGACGTCCCCTCGCTCACCCACTGGGGCGAAGCGCTGTTGCTCGGCCCCGGCTCCATCCACGTCGCCCACACGTCCGACGAGCACATCGAGAAAAAGGAACTGCTCGCCGCGGTGGACCTCTACGCCGATATTGCGCGGCGATTGATGAAGAAGAGCTAGCTACGGATGCCACGGATGAACCCAGATCGGACATCCGTGCGTTGCTAATGGAGAGCTGGTATTCGCGGGCGAGGGCGCCCGCGAAGTCGGGATTTTCGTGCAATCAGGTACAGCCCCGGCGAGGGCGCCGGGGCCTACAACGTTGAATGGCGATTATCCGTGCGTATCCGTGTGAATCCGTGGCCAAGCCTTTCAGCGCTTTTCGCATCTTCCCCGCTTGGGGAGTACTCTAACCCCTGCCATGTCACATGACCCTGTGAACGCCCTCGCCCAGGCTTCCTCCGCGTATTTGCGTTCCGCCATGCACCAGCCCATCCGCTGGCATCAGTGGGGCGAGGAAGCCTTTGCCGCGGCGCAGCGCGAGAACAAGCCCATGCTGCTCGACATCGGCGCGGTGTGGTGTCACTGGTGCCACGTCATGGACCGCGAGTCGTATGACGATGCGGAAGTGGCGCGCATCGTGAATGAGAACTTCATCGCCGTCAAGGTGGACCGCGACGAGCGTCCCGACATTGACAGCCGCTACCAGTCCGCGGTGCAGGCCATGACCGGCCAGGGTGGCTGGCCGCTCACCGCATTCCTGACGCCGGAAGGCAAGCCGTTTTACGGAGGAACTTATTTTCCGCCCGACGACCAGTGGGGACGCCCCGGCTTCAAGCGCGTGCTCATGGCCATTGCCGACGCCTTCCGCGCCAAGCGCGACGAGGTGCTGCAGCAGGCCGACACGGTGCTCAACGGCATCAGCCACGCCGAGTCGTTCGCCGGGCGCAGCGGCAGCGTTCCGCCCACTCTGGTGCACGCGGTCATTGCCTCGGCGCTCAAGATCTTCGATCGCGACAACGGCGGCTTCGGCAGCGCGCCCAAGTTCCCGCACCCGTCCAGCATGGACCTGATCATCCACCACTATTCGCGCACCGGCGACGAGAGCTTGCGCGAGGTGATCAGCAGCACGCTGGAGCACATGGCGCGCGGCGGCGTCTACGACCAGCTTGCCGGCGGCTTCCATCGCTACTCGGTGGACGAGCGCTGGGTGGTGCCGCACTTCGAGAAAATGTCCTACGACAATTCGGAGCTGCTGAAGAACTACGTCCACGGCTACCAGGCGACCGGCAATGCATTCTTCGCCGCCGTTGCCCGCGACATCATCCGCTGGATGGATGCCTGGCTCAGCGACCGCAGCGAGGGCGGCTTTTACGCTTCCCAGGATGCCGACATCAATCTCGACGATGACGGCGACTACTTCACCTGGACCCTGGACGAAGCCCGCGCCGCGCTCGGCGAAGACGAACTCAAGGTCGCGCAGCTTTACTACGACATCCACGAAGTCGGCGAGATGCACCATGACCCCGCCAGGAACGTGCTCTTTGTTCGCGCCTCGGTGGAAGAGATCGGCGTCCGTCTCGGCATGCAGCGCGACCGCGTCTCCGCCGTGCTCGACTCGGCGAAAGAAAAACTTTACGCCGCGCGCCTCACGCGCCCCACGCCGTTCGTTGACAAGACGGTTTACGTCGGCTGGAACGCGCTCTGCATTTCCGCCTACCTCGATGCCGCGCGGGTGCTCTCGCTGGAAGACGCGCGCCACTTCGCGCTGCGCTCCCTGGACCGCATCCTCTCCCAGGGGTTCACCGCCGAAGGCGGCCTGAAGCACGTTATCGCCTACTCCGACCCGCAAGCCGCCCCGCGCGATGTTCCCGGCATGCTCGACGACTACGCCTTCGCAGCGCTCGCCTGTCTGGACGCCTACGAGGCAACCGCCGACCTCAGCTACTTCAATTTCGCGCGCAAGATCGTGGACGCCATGGTCGCGCGCTTCCACGACCAGACTTCCGGCGGCTTTTTCGATTCCGAAAGCAACGCCGCCCTCGGCGCTCTCAGCGCACGCCGCAAGCCGTTCCAGGATTCGCCGACGCCCGCCGGAAATTCCGCCGCCGCCATCGCGCTCTTCCGCATGCACGCCTACACCAATGAAAAAGGCGATCGCGAAAAAGCTGAAGATACGCTTGAGGTTTTCGCCGGAATCGCCGAACAATACGGGATGTTCGCCGCTACTTATGCGCTCGCAGCCGTGTGGCTTTTGGAGGGCCACACGCAGGTGGTGGTGGTGGGCAACGATGAGCGCGCCCGCGAGCTTTACGCCGCCGCGGTTGCGCCGTTCGCGGTGAACAAGGCAGTGCTCAAGGTCAGCGACAGCGCCGCCGCGCCGCAGAATCTTCCTCCGGCGCTCGCCCAAGTTGTGCCCAACTTACCCGCAGTCAAGGAAGGCAAATCGACGGCGATCATCTGCTCCAATTTCACCTGCCAACCGCCGATCAGCGACCCCGACGACGCTGGCCAAATCGCTGCACGACGCGCTCATGGCCAAGGCGGCGTGATATCTTGCTAGCCCCCAGCACCGGCTGCTAGCCACTTCGGGAGGTTCCATGGCGCGCATCACCCAACTCCTCATCCAGGCCGAGCACAAGCCCGGCACACTCGCCAACATTTGTTCAGAGATGGCGAAAAAGGCGGTCAACATCACCGCCATCATGGCCGCATACGATCAGCCCGGCGGGCGCATCCGCCTGGTGGCCGCGCCGCACGCCGCCGCGCGCAAAGTTCTCGATTCGATGAACCTGCAGTACGGCGAAGAAGAGGCCCTCGCCATTCGCGTCACCGACCGGCCCGGCGCCCTCGGCCGCGCCACCCGCAAACTCGCCGACGGCGGCATCAATGTTCTCTATGCTTATGGTTCGATCGTCAAAGGCACTGAGCGCGCCCTGATCATTTTGGGCGTGGAGGATGTTGCCAAAGCAGCAAAAGTACTCTAACCGGCCACCGGGCGCCAGCCACTTTCAGTACGCCTCATTCAGCAACTCGACGACGTGGGCGACGCGCGTCTTCAGCCCGCGCGCTTGCACCCCGGCGCGCAATTGCAGCATGCATCCGGTATTGGCGGTGGCGATGATCTCGGCCCGCGTGTCCGCCACCTCGTCCAGCTTCTGCTCGAGGATTTTCATCGAAAGCTCGTTCTGGGTCACGTTGTAGGTTCCGGCGCTGCCGCAGCAGTAATCCGGATGCGCCATCTCGACCAGGTCCGCGCCGATCGCCTTCAGCAACTCGCGCGGCGCCGACCGCACCTTCTGCGCATGGGCCAGGTGACAGGGATCCTGGTAGGTGACGCGAGCCTTCAGCGGACGTTTGGGCGGGCGCAATCCCGCCTCGGCGAGAAACTCGGTGATGTCCTTCACCAGCGACTCGAAATCGCGTGCCCGGTCCGCATACTTCGGATTGTCTGCCAGGAGGTCGCCATACTCCTTCATCATGGCGCCGCACCCGGCGGAGTTGGTGATGATCGTATCCCGCGTCGGCTCCAGCATGGCGCGGATATTTCGCCGCCCCATCTTCTGCGCCTCCTCGCGATATCCGCCGTGCGCCTGCAGCGCCCCGCAGCAGCGCTGACCTTGCGGGATGAAAACGTCGAAGCCGTTCTTGTTCAGCACTCGGACCGTGGCCTCGTTCAACTTGGAAAACGCAACGCTGGCAATGCATCCCACGTGAAACAGCACCCGGCCGCGGATTTCCCCCTCGCCGTGGTGCATTCTGCCGCTGTGCGAAAAGAAAAATTCTCTGTCCACCTGCGGCGCCAGCGCTTCCACTTTGTGCAGTCCCAGCACTTTGAGCACGCCGGTGGCGCGCGCCAGCGCCTGCAATCCCGACCGCTGGTAGATCCGCAGCAGCCGCGCCCAGCGCTCCAGGCCCTTGCGATCGTGCAACACGGTGGTGAAGAACCACTTCCTCAGCAGTTGTTCCAGCAACGGCCGTTTGTAGGTCGACTCGATCTCCGCCCGGGCTCGCTCCAGGATCCTGCCGTACTGCACCCCCGACGGGCACGCCGTCTCGCAAGCGCGGCACCCAAGGCAACGGTCCATGTGGGTAACAAACGAGTCGCCAATCTCCAGCCGTCCCGCGTCCACCTGCAACACCTGGTAGATACGCCCGCGCGGGGAATCGGCTTCCCGCCCCAGCACCCGGTATGTCGGGCACTGCTGCAGGCACAGCCCGCAATGGATGCACTTGGAATACAGCTCCCACGTTGGCCGGTCGGGCGTGGTGAAATTCGAAGGCGGAGCTTTCTTCTCGGTTGCTGCCGTGCCGTGCGCCGGATTGGCCGTGGTCGCGCTCAGAACAGAAATCTCCCCCGGTTCAGAATGTTTTTTTCGTCGAACGCGTGCTTGATGGCTTGCATCGTCGCCAGGTCATTCGGCGTGCTGCCCCACACGCTGAAGTGCCGCTTTGCCTCCACCGGGCAGCGCAGCACGATAGCCGAGCCGTCGCGCGGCACTGCACCGCGCAGGAACGACAGCGCGTTGACGTACTGCACCGCCGCCGGTGGGTCCACCGCGATGGGCGCGAACCCCACCAGCAGCGATCCCGCACCCATCCTGCCCATGACCGCTCCGACAAAGTTGTTGTCCATGGCCGCGCGCTGCGCCGCCACTAGCACCGCGCCTACATCCTGTAACGCCACGTCCACGCGCACCAGCATGGCGTTCTGGCTGCGCTCGAATAACAGGTGCGGAAACTCCGCGATGTGCCGCCACATCTCGCGGTCATCCTCGCCGCCGGCCTCGTCGGTCACCGCCGAACCCAACTCGGCGCGATAGCGCGCCAGCACCGTGTCGCTGCCGCCGGCCCGCAACAGCACGCGCCACGCCTCGCCACTTGAAGGTTGCCCCACCCTTGTCTCGCCCGCGGGAGCCTGCCCCGAAGCGTAGCGAGGGGGCGAGACAGGGTGGGGACTTTCCTGAAGGATTGCCTGTGCGTCTGGCGAGACCAGCTCAAGGCACAGCGGCGCCAAGGGCGAGCCCAGCACTCGATCGCGGAATGAAACCGCCTCCGCCGCAGCCGCGAACTTGGCGATGAAGGTGCGCGTCTGCCGCGGCCGCGAGAACAGTTTCAAGCTGGCGCCGGTGATCACCGCAACCGTCCCGAAACTGCCGATCAGCAGCTTCATCAGGTCGTAGCCGGCAACGTTCTTCACCACCTTCGCGCCCGCCTTCGCGACCTTGCCATCCGCGGTGACAAAGCGCACCCCGGTGCAGTAGTCGCGCAGCCCGCCGTAAAACTGCTTCAGCGGACCCTGCGCTGCCGATGCCAGCGCTCCTCCGACGGTGCACTTCTCCGGCTGCGGCGCATCCAGCGGCACCATCTGCTGGTGCGGGCCGATCTGCCGCTCCACTTCCGCCAGCGTCGTCCCCGCGCCCACGCCGATCATCAGGTCGCCGGGGTCGTAGTGCTCCACCGCTTTCAGGCGACTGGTGCGCAGCACGATGTCAATCTTTTCCGGGATTGCGCCGGTGAACTGGTGGGTGAATCCTCCGGCGGGCACGACGACCAGTTCATGGGCGTGCGCATACTTCATCGCCGCCGCAACTTCTTCCGCTGACCCCGGCTCAACCACCGCGCGCGGCACAACTTCGTCAATCGCGAACGCCGCCGTGCGCGCCGGATCTTCCGTGGCGTGCTGCTCGCCGGCGATGGCCGCCAGTTCGCGCGCCAGTCCCGCCGCCGATGCGGTCGCGCTCACCGCGAACCTCGCTGCGCGTCCGCAATGTTGGTCTCCCGGCAACTGCGCGGCGTCGGAAACAGCTTCTGGGGATTGAAAATCGAATCGGGATTGAACGCGTCGTGCACCCGCTTCATGACCTCGAGATCGTCGTCGCTGAACAGCAGCGGCATCAGCTCATTTTTCTCCATGCCGACGCCGTGTTCGCCGGTGATGGTTCCGCCGCAATCGACGCAGTATTGAAGAATCATGCGTCCCGCCTGGTGGGTGCGCTCCACCTGGTCCGGGTCTCGCATGTCGAACAGGATGCAGGGGTGCAGGTTGCCATCGCCGGCGTGAAAGATGTTCCCGATCTCCAGCTTGTACTTTTCCGCCACCGTCTCGATAAAGCGCAGCACCTTGGCAATATGGCTGCGGGGGACGACGCCGTCCTGCGTGTAGTACGCCGGCGCCAGCCTGCCGAGCGCCGCGAATGCCGTCTTGCGCCCCTTCCACAGCAGTTGCCGCTCCTGCTCGTTGGCCGCGCGCCGCACCTCGCGCGCATGGTGCCGCTGGCAAACCGCGCGCACCGCTTCGGCCTGCTCGGTGACCGCTTCGCGCAATCCCTCCAGTTCGATCAGCAGCACCGCGCCCGAATCCATCGGATATCCCGCATGCGTCGCTTCCTCGACGCAGCGCAGCGTCTTGCCGTCCAGCATCTCCAGCGCAACCGGCGTGATTCCTCCCGAGGTGATGGACGCCACCGCGTTGGCGGCGTCGTCAATGGTGTTGAAGATCGCCAGCAGCGTTTCCACCGCCTCCGCCACCCGGGTCAGCTTCACCGTGATTGCCGTCACCAGCCCGACCGTGCCTTCGGTCCCGACAAACAGTCCGGTGAGGTCGTAGCCGCACGAATCCAGCGCTTTGCCGCCCATCTGCACCACGCGCCCGTCCGGCAAGCACGACCTCCAGGCCGGTGATGTGGTTCACGGTGACGCCGTACGCCAGGGTGTGCGGCCCGCCGGAATTCTCCGCCACGTTGCCGCCGATGGTGGACGCCTTCTGGCTGGCCGGATCGGGCGCGAAGTACAGCCCGTGCTGCGCCACCGCCGCCGACAGGTCCGCGTTCACCACTCCGGGCTGTACCACGGCGCGCCGGTTGGGGGCGTCAATGTCCAGGATCCTGGTCATGCGCGAGAACACCAGCACGATCCCGCCGGCGCGCGGGATGGAACCGCCGCTCAACCCGGTTCCCGCCCCGCGTGGGACCAGCGGAACCTTCAGGCGCGACGCCAGCCGCGCGATCTGCGAAACCTGCTCGGCCGTCTCGGGGAACACGATCACTTCCGGCGTGCCCGTGGACAGTCCCGCGTCGTACTCGTACAGCATGAGGTCTTCGGGCTGGTCGAGGACCGCCTCGGCGCCCACGATCTTTCTGAGTTCTTTTACGACCGGTGAGCTGCGCATGGGTGGATGAAGTGACGCGGGGATTTTACAACGGCCTCCGCTGCGCGGAATCGGAAGTTCCCACTATATTCTGCTGCGCGCGGCGGGTCGGTCAATCGGTCCATCGGTCTGTCGGTCAATCGGTCCATCGGTCTGTCGGTCTATCGGTCCATCGGTCAAACGGTCGCTTGGCCTTTAGTCTGTCGGTCGAGACGTTTTTCAGTTTGTCAGTATTTCAGTATTTCAGGAGTTCACGGGTCGGAAGTTCGGGTAGCAATAAGGAACCGAAGAACTGACAAGCTGAAAAACTGAGAAACTGGCCGAAAGACCGACAGACCGACAGACCGATAGACCGATAGACCGATAGACCGACAGGCTGATCGACCGGCATACCAAAAAGCAAGGCCGCAGCCCGCGCCGCAGCCCAACTGAAACTGAAACTGAAACTTGAAACTGTTTCTTACGTGCTCTGCGTGATGTACGCCCTCATCATCTGCACCTCGCCGTCTTTCTCCACCACGGCGTGCGCCAGCAAGTCGCGCAAGGAGATCACGCCGCGCAACTGCTTTCCCTGGCACACCGGCAGGTGACGGAAACCGCGCCCGCGCATCAGTTCCATGCAATCCTCCAAGCTTCGATCCGGCGAAACCGTCACCAGGTCGCGCGTCATGACCTCCGCCACCGTGGTCGTCCGCGAATCTCTGGACTCATGCACCACGCGCTTCATCAGGTCGCGTTCGGAAAACAGCCCGGCCAGTTCGCCGTTGCGCAGCACCGCTACCGCGCCGATATTGTGTGCCACCATCAATTTGACCGCGTCGATGACCAACTGGTCGGCCTCGACGTGGAATGTTTCCTTGTTGCCAAGCAGGCTATTGACTGGCGCCATGCACCCCTCCTGCTCCCCACTCCGGAGTAGCAAGTCTTGAGACCGCCGAGTATATGCCTGAACCGATGTCCGGCCAAGCCCTTCGGGGATAGAGGCAAGGGGACCCTGGGCTGCTCAGCCACCAGCTAGTTTCGACGCAATTTCGCTATTCCTCGTCGTCCAGGTTGAACAGGTCGGCGATACGGCTGCCTGGATCCAGCAGCAGCACGCGGTTGCCCACCACGACGCGGCTCCAGTCCACCGGCAATCGCGGCAGGCGCGCATTGCACACATCCGGCAGCGGCTCGGCGCGGCTCTCCAGCGCCGGCGGCAGCGTCGCATTGCGCTCGAGCTGCTTTTCCAGTCCCGGCGGCAGGCGGTCGCGCCTCGCCAGCCCGGGTGGCAGATTGGCAGTGTCGTAGAAACAGCCGCGGATGTTCTGCCGGTCGTAGTTGGTGAATTCCGGCTTGAACAGCCGCCGGCGCGGATAGTCACGCGGTTGGTCATAAGAGCGGTTCTCGGCGTTGGAGCGGTTCTCGGCATCGGAGCGATACTCGGGGTCCTGCTGGACCGCGGGCGGGGGGACATACTGCCCCGCGGGGGCTAAGGACACGAAAGTCAGCAGCGCCTCCGATTCGATCGGTTGCATCCTTCTTGCCGGTGGCCGCGGCGGCACCCGTACCCGCGGCTGCGCCCACGCCCGCGCCGATGGCCGCGCCCTTGCCGCCGCCGGCGACCGCTCCAATAATGGCGCCCAGGGCGGCGCCGCCACCGATCTTGCTGGTGTTGCTCTTGGTGTGCGATTCGCCCTTGGTGTTCCACGGCTGGGTATTGATCGGGTACCTGTTTCCGCCGAATGATATTCCGGTTAAGACCAGTTCGAGCTCTCCCGGATCACTGAGCCGTCCCGACGGGTGCGCGCGCACCACTCGCCCGTCCACGTCTGCGTCCTTGGGATAGAGCGTGCGCCCGTCCGTATCCAAGATGGCCTGCTCCAGCGTGGCGTGGAAGGTGTCGCCTTCGCGCGCCGTCTCGCTGCTCAGGCTGTCAATCATGCGGATTGTTACTTGGGTACCTTCGGGTATCGGGCCGCCCCTGCCAGTCACGCTCCTGCGCTCCTGCGCCACCGCCGACCACTCACCAACATGACCGCCATCAATGCCGCAATCGTTCGCCTGAAATGCATGTGCCTGCCTCCTGACCCGACCAGAATGCTATGCCGCATCAGTCTATCGGTCTATCGGTCAATCGGTCTATCGGTCGATCGGCCTTTCGGCCACCTTCTCAGTTTTTCAGTTCGTCAGTTTGTCAGTTCGGCGGTTCGTGATTGTTAACCAAAGTTCCGAAGAGTGAAAAACTGAGATACTGACCAACTGAACAACGCCTTCTGCCGACAGACCGATAGACCGACAGACCCGATTCACTTCTCTTCCCCAAAAAACAGGAAGTACGAACAGGACCACAGCGCGGTGGGAATGCTGCCACGCGGACGCGCGGTCAAGATTACGTTGTAGTCGTCGCTGACCTGGAGATCGTCGAGCACCGACTTGGGCGCTTCGGCCGCCGGGCGCGGACCCACCAGCGCCAGGTAGCGCAGAAATTCGTAAATGTCGTTCGCGCCCTGGTAGCCGGGCGCGGCAAAAGAAAGATCGGTGATCTCGCCCGCGAAATGCCACGCCAGCGATGCCGCCAGCGCAACTCCCCGCTCGTAGGACGGGTTATCAACCGCGCGCTCGGCCGGGTTGTCGAAGACCACGCGCAGCTTGCGCTCGTCTTCGCGCGTAAATTCACGCACCTTCAGCGATCCAGTTTTCGCCGACGCCTTCCAGTCCACGTGCCGCGCCGAGTCCTCCGGCAGGTACTCGCGGATGCGGTACAGGTCGTGGCCGCGCCCGCGAACGAAGGCCTCGAACTCGCCGGTGATCATGGGCAGGATCTCGAACAGCTCGTCGGTCGGCTGTACGCTGGGGTAGACCACGATCTCGCGCGCCAGCGGCACCTTGCGCGTCTTGACCAGGAACGAAAAGGGAAAACGGGTGGACAGCCCGAAACCGTCCTGCACGTAGCGGCCGCGGCGGACAAAGTCGAGTTCCAATTCGCGGCTCACGGTGGCGCGCGGCGGCACGTAGGGAAAATAGGCCTGGGCGGTGATAATCCCCGGCGTGCTGACCCGATCGGCCACCACGCGCAGCGACAGGTCCGGCAGGTGCACCCATTGCTTCTCTCGGGGCGCCTTGGCGGGAAACACGAACATCGAGCGTTCCCACTTGAGCCGCTTGTGCGCGTGCTGCGATTTCGGCGGCGCCACGCTCACCGACAACGACGGCAACCAGCGCCGCAGATTGCTCAAGGTCAGGCGCACCAGCACCGACTCGCCGGCAAAGACGTGCTCCGGCAAGCCAACATCGAGTTCCAGGCTGCGCAGGATGGCCGCCGAGGCCACACCTGAAACGATGATCGCCGCCAGCATCGCCGAAATCACGATGAACAGCAGGTTGTTGCCCGTGTTGAGCGCGGCCACCGCGATCACCAGCACGATGGCCAGGTACACCATGCCTTCGCGCGTGACGTCGTAGTCGAAGGCCTCGCGCACCCGGTGCAGCGCGACGCGCCGCGCCAGGTAGGGCACGGTCGTCAGCCCGACCAGGCCGGCCATCAGCAGCGCCGCCGAGGCAAAGATCGCCGTCGCCCAAACATTGCCCGCCTGCCGCGTCACAGTGGAGAAGATGGCGGCGCCGAAGGCCAGCGTCAGGCCCGCGATCGCAACCAGGAAGCGGACCCAAGCTTCTCTCTCGATATGGAAGAATTGGAACAAGCTCTCAGCTAGCGCTATCAGCTTCTAACTTCGGTCTCAGGCGCTTTCGCTTTAGCCGGCGGTTTTTCCTTGTGCAACGTGCGTGCGATCCATGCTTCGCTGCGCTGTCTGGCGTGCTCGAATTGCGCGCCAAATTTCGGGAACCGCTCTTTCATCTTGTGCAACAGCTTGTGGGCCCAGACGTACTCGCTGGAAAGGATGAAGAGGCCGATCAGCAGGAATAGGATGCCCTGCAGCACTGGCAGAAACAATCCGGCAATGCCGAGCAGGATGAAGGCCCATCCCACCACCAGCATGGCCACGCGCTTGACCTGCGCCTTCATAACTTCATCCTACGCGAATCGGGGGGCGATGGTTCCGCCGCCTGTTCCCGCAGGCGTTGCTGCGATCGCTTTCTCTGGTTCCGCCACAGGTGGAGCGCGACCAGCACCACGGCGAGGAAAATTACCAATTCGGTTTGCTTGACCACGCCGGCGAGGGCTTGGTACTGGCTGCCGAAAAAATACCCGGCGCCGGAGATCACGGTGACCCACGCCGCAGCTCCGGCAGCATTGGCAAGAAGAAAGCGCTTCCACTCCATGCGCAGCACGCCCGCCAGCGGCCCGGCGACAATCCGCATGCCGGCGATGAAGCGCGCCAGGAAAATCGCCACCGATCCGCGGCGCTGCAGGAACTCTTCGCCGGCCTTGATGGTGTCATCGCTGATGTGGAAGAAGTGCTTCCATTTTTCCAGCAGCGGGCGCCCGCCGCGCCGACCGATCCAGTAGCCGATGTTGTCGCCCAGGGTGCAGGCGCCGATCCCGACCAGGATCACCCACGGCAATTTCAGGTGATGGCCCTGGAAGGCGAGAAAGCTGGCGAGAATGAGGATGGTCTCACCCGGCAGCGGCAGACCCGCATTCTCGCCCAGCAGAGCAAACAGCACGGCCCAATAGCCGTAGGTCTGGAGGTAGTGGCGCGCGGTCTCGACAATCCAGTGCATGAAAGACAGTCGTTAGTCATTAGCGTCAGCGACTACCTGAAAATGCATATGACGATGGTAAACGGAATCGCTAAATGCCAATCGCTAATCGCTATTTGCTGCGCAAGAAATTCCAGCAGCACACGGTTGAATTCCTCGGGCGCTTCTTCGTAGGGCAGGTGGCCGACGCCGGGCATCATCACCAGCTTGATCCGCGGATGGCGCGCTGCACGTGCGCCGCCGAACTGGGCAGCACGGCCGCATCGCTATCTCCCCAGACCAGCAACGTGGGCACGCGGATTTTTTCATAGAACGGCTCCAGAGCGGGCACATCGCCATGCCAGCAGCGCACCACCCCCAGCAGGTAATCCACCGAGCCGGCGATCTTTAGCGCTTCGGCATAGCCTTCGAAAGTTCCGGGCGCAATGTGACTTGGGTCGGCGTAGAGGCGGGATAGCACATAGTTGTTCAACGGTCCGAGCCGCAGGAAACTTTTGCGGAACAACCATCCGCCTGCGGCGGTGGACAGCACGCGGATGCGCTTGCGTCCGGCGCGCGACCACGGATTCACCGGCGCAACCAGCGCCAGGCGCCGGATACGCTTGCCGATCTCGGCTGCCATGATGGTGGCCAGCGCTCCGCCATGCGAGGTGCCGACCAGGTGGAATTCGCGCAGCCCCAGCGCGTCGAGAAAGTCGACCATCCGCTGGGCGGAGGCGCGCATGCTGCAGTCGAGTCCGGGAACGCGGTCGGAGAAGCCCATGCCGAGCACGTCAGGCGCGTACACGGTGAAGTGTGGTGCCAGCGCCGGAACGGTGAATCGCCACGAAAAAGAGTGCGCCAGCAGGCCATGAACCAGCACCACCGGCGGACCGGCGCCGGCGCGCAGGTAATGGACGCGACGGCCGCCGACGGTGATGTCGGCTTCGGCGATTCCCGCTTCGGTCTTCGTCGAACGAGGGTTCACACTTTTCGCGGATCGACTGGCAACCGAACTGCCATTTTGGGGTTCCAATGGAGTGCTATCGCCTCTGTCGCTTCTGTGGGGAGCCAATCGACTCCCCCTTTTTTGCGGTCTGTCAGTCTTTCGGTCTGTCGGTCTCTCGGTCGATTCGGTCAAGTTTAGCCCCTTCCAAACGCTGTAGCCGGTATTGAAATCGGGATTTTGGCAGTTTTGGTAAATTTCGTACCGCTTCCATGAAATCAGAGGTGGGTTCCAAATAATGTATTTTCTTACTGCAAACGCTGGTATCATTTTGTAAGTCTTGTCCCTGGTGTAGGATACAAGCATCAACGATGTCTCAAACCGTGGCAGCCGAGTTGCAGTCCAAGTCAAAGGAGAAATCTTCGTCCCTGCAGCCGCGCAAGGTTGCGAGGGAGGGACTGTCTCCGCGCCCCCCGATGACAAAGGACGTCCAAGTCCGGTTTGTGGCCGTGGTGCTGGCCCTGCTGACGATGGCGGCGGGTGTTTTTGGCTGGATCAATTACCAGAAGGAAAGGCAGTTTCAAGTTCCGTACGACGGCGTCTGGTGGGTTGAACACAACAGCCACCTGATCGCCGAGCGGGTGGAGCCGGAAGGTCCGGGCGCGCGCTCCGGAATCAAGTCCGGCGACCTGCTGCAGGGGATCAACGACCACGACATCGCCAATATCTCCGAACTGACCCGGCAGATGTACCGCACCGGCACGTGGTCGAAGGCGACCTACAACCTGCGACGTGGCGGGGTCACGGTCAACGTGCCCGTGGTCCTGGTTCCGTTCGACAAGTCGCTCTACGTCGGACTGCGATTCATTGCGCTGATCTACCTGGGCATCGGGCTGTACGTCCTGCTGCGGCGCTGGACGGCGCCCAAGTCCACGCACTTTTACCTGTTCTGCCTGGTCTCTTACGTCTTTTACGCCTTCCACTACACCGGAAAGCTGAACCAGTTCGACTGGATCGTGTACTGGGCGAACGTGGTGGCGGAGCTGCTGCAGCCGGCGCTGTTCCTGCACTTCGTGCTCACCTTCCCCGAGGTCAAGGAGCAGGTGAAGCGGCGGCGGTGGCTGGTGCCGGCCTGCTACGCGCCGGGAATTTTGCTGCTGGCGGCGCACGTCGTGACGCTGCGACTGCTCGCGCCCAGCGAACTGCTGCGCTACAACCTGGACCGGCTGGAGATGCTGTACCTGGCGGCGTTCTTCATCGGCGCGGCGGGCGTGCTGTGGCACAGCTACAAGCATGCGGCCACCCCGATCCTGCGCCAGCAGATGAAGTGGGTGACGCGCGGCACCATCCTGGCGGTGGCGCCCTTCACGCTCTTCTACGTCCTGCCGTACATGAGCGGGACGCAGGCGACGGTGCTGATGAAGATCTCGGTGCTGTCGCTGGTCTTCCTGCCGCTGACCTTTGGCTACGCCATCTTCCGTTACCGGCTGATGGACGTGGACGTGATCTTCAAGCGCGGCATGGCGTACACCCTGGCAGCGGCTTCGATCGCCGGGGCGTACTTTGCCGCCATCGGCCTCTCGGCGGTGCTGCTGAACCGTCACCTGCCCAGCACCGGCACCACCGGCATGATCCTGGTGATCGTGGTCACGGCGCTGCTGTTCGACCCGGTCAAGAAGTGGTTCCAGGAGAAACTCGACCGCTTCTTCTACCGCAAGCGTTACGACTACCGCAAGACGCTGATCGAATTCGGACGCGAACTGAGCTCGCAACTCGATTTGGACAAGATGCTCAGCTCGATCGTGGACCGCATCTCGCGCACGCTGCTGGTGGACCGGATGGCGATTTTCCTGGCGGCGCCGGATTCGCCGGACCGGTTCACCCTGGCCAATTCGTTCGGCCTCTCCGAGATTCCCATCCTCGACCTGAGCTTCCTCGGCGAGGAGCGGCCGGAAATGGCCGCCGGACATTTGTTTTTCGACAATACCCATGCCGTGGTCCGCGAATCTCCGGGCGCGCAGTACGCGATCGCGCAGCTCGACATGAATTACTTCATTCCCTGCTCGGTGCAGGGGCGCACCATCGCGGTGATGGGGCTGGGCAAAACCAGCGAAGGCGATTTCCTGTCGAGCGAAGACGTCGAGTTGCTGGAGGCGCTGGCCGGCTATGTCGGCATCGCCATCCAGAACGCGCGGCTGTACGCCTCCCTGGAGCAGAAGGTCACGCAATACGAGCGGCTGAAGGACTTCAACGAAAACATCGTGGAATCCATCAGCGTCGGGGTGTTTGCGGTGGACCTGGAAGACCGGGTGGAATTCTGGAACTCGCAGATGGAAGTGATGTACGCGCTGCCGCGCTGGCAGGCAGTGGGCAAGAAGCTGATCGAAGTCTTCCCGGCCGAGTTCCTGGAAGAGTTCTACCGGGTGCGCACCAACCCGGGCATTCACAACCTCTACAAGTACCGGCTGACCACGCCGACGGGCGAGACGCGGATGACCAACATTGCCATCGCGCCGCTGGTGACGAAAAAATTCAACGTCATCGGCCGCCTGGTGCTGGTGGACGACATCACCGAGCGCATCGAGCTGGAATCGCAACTGAGCCAGGCGGAAAAGATGTCGTCCATCGGACTGCTGGCGGCGGGCGTGGCGCACGAGGTCAACACGCCGCTGGCGGTGATTTCCTCGTACGCGCAGATGCTGTCGAAGCAGTTGCAGGGCGACGAGAAGAGGTTTGGGCTGCTGGACAAGATCATCAAGCAGACGTTTCGGGCCTCGGAGATCGTCAACAACCTGCTGAACTTCTCGCGCACCAGCGGCACCGAGTTCGGCGAAGTGGACCTGAACAAGGTGATCCGCGACACCCTCGCGCTGCTGGACCACCAGCTCAAGACGGCGCGGGTGAAGGTGCAGCAAGACATTTGCGACCCGCTGCCGACCATCCTCGGCAACGCCGGCAAGCTGCAACAGGTATTCCTGAATTTATTTCTCAATGCGAAAGACGCCATGCCGGACGGCGGCACGCTGCAGGTACGCACCGCCAATGGCAACGGCGTGAGCGTCACCGTCTCCGACACCGGCTCGGGCATCGCGCAGGAGCACATTGACCGCATTTACGACCCGTTCTTTACCACCAAGAATGCGCCGCGGGATGGGCGCCGCGGGACCGGCCTGGGCTTGTCGGTGACCTACGGAATCATCCAGGAGCACGCCGGCAAGATCCGGGTGGAGAGCCGGATCGGTAGCGGGACGACGTTCCATCTGGAGTTCCCGCTGATGAGAAAGGCAGTGAACGCCTGATGGGTCGATGGCCGATGGCCAGTCAGAATCGGTTTTGCCATCGACCATCGGCCATCGACCATCGACGAAGGAATAGGAAGTGAGGCAATTGTTGAGCGAAGCCGCCGTTCTTACCCGCCGGGGCGCCGCGAAAGAGCACGCTGCCGCGCAGGGCGCCATTCTGATCGTCGATGATGAAGCGTCCATCCGGGAGTCGCTGCAGACGCTGCTCGAGCTGGAAGGCTTTACGGTGGAGACCGCCGCCAGCGGCGAAGAAGGCCTGGCCAAGATGGCCGAACAACCCATGGACCTGGTGCTGCTCGATTTCGCGCTGCCCGACCGCAACGGGCTGGAGATCCTGCGCGACATCCGCGACCGCGATCCCGAGCTGGGCGTGATCATGATCACCGCCTACGGCACGGTGGAAAACGCCGTGGCCGCCATGCAGGCGGGCGCCACCAATTTCATCCAGAAGCCCTGGGACAACGAGAAGCTGGTGGCCGACGTGCGCGCCGTGGTCGGGCGCCGGCGCGCCGAAGAAGAAAACATCCAGCTCAAGCGCGCCCTCAAGCAGCGCTACAACTTCGAAAACATCGTCGGCAAGAGCGAGCCGATGCTGAAAATCTTCGACCTGGTGGCGCAAGTGGCGCCCAGCCGGTCCACGGTGCTGATCCAGGGCGAGAGCGGCACCGGCAAGGAACTGATCGCCAAAGCCATCCACATGAACTCGCCGCGCAAGGACCGCCCGTTCGTGCCGGTGAACACCGGCTCCATGCCGGCGGACCTGCTGGAATCGACGCTGTTCGGCCACGTCAAGGGCGCGTTCACCAGCGCGGTGGCGTCGAAGAAGGGGCTGTTCGAGATCGCCGACCGCGGGACATTGTTCCTCGACGAAATCGGCACCATGAGCATGGAGACGCAGGCCAAGATCCTGCGCGTCCTGCAGGACCGCAAGTTCATGCACCTGGGCGGCGTGCAGGAGCTCCAGGTGGACGTGCGCATCATCGCCGCGACCAACGTGGACCTGAAGCAGATGGCGCGCGAGGGCAGATTCCGCGAGGATTTGTATTACCGCCTCAACGTCATCACCGTTGACCTGCCGCCGATGCGGCAGCGTCGCGAGGACATTCCGCTGCTCGTCGAATTCTTCCTCCGGAAGTTTTCCGAGGAGAACGATCGTCCGGTAGGGCAGATTGCGCCCGAGGCCCTGCGCTCGCTCCTCGAGTATTCCTGGCCGGGCAATGTGCGCGAACTGGAAAATGTAGTGGAGCGGGCGGTGGTGCTCGCCTCCGGCCCCACCGTCACTCTGGACCTGCTGCCCGACCACATCGTCGGGCGCGGCGCCGCGCTGCAGATGCTGGAGCACCGGGCCGACGCTTCCCTGTTCGACATCGTGGAAGAATGTGAGCGCCGCATCATCGTGGACATGCTGGAGAAATGCAATGGGAACCAGACCGACGCCGCCGAGCACTTCAAGATTCCGCTGTCCACCCTCAATCAGAAAATCAAGCGGCTGAGCATTGAAATCAAGAAGCGGGGGCGAGAATCGTAGGCAGCCTTTAGGTTTTAGGCTTTGGGCTTTGGGTATCTGAAACCGAAACTGAAACTGAAACTTCTTCATTCCGCACTAGCGTCTGACCACCGACCACTGCTATATTCCGAAGCTCTGCATGGAATTAATCGCTCCCATCGACGCCGCCAAACAGAGCGTGCTGCGGGTACAGGAGTACACACTGCTCGCAGGGCGTTCCATTGCCAACCTGTTCGCGCACCCGCGCTATCTTTCCGACACGCTGCAGCAGGCCGACAGCATCGGCGTAGGCTCGGTGCCCGTGGTGGTGCTGACCGGCATGTTCACCGGCATCGTGCTGGCGCTGCAGAGCGCCAATTCCCTGGCGCGCTTCGGCGCCCTGTCGCTTACGGGACAACTGGTGTCGCTGTCCATGGTGCGCGAACTGGGCCCGGTGCTGACGGGATTGATGGTCGCCGGCCGCAATGCTTCCGGCATGGCCAGCGAGTTGGGTTCGATGAAGGTGACCGAGCAGATTGACGCCATGCGCGCCCTCGGCACCGATCCCACCAAGAAGCTGGTGACGCCGCGCGTGGTCGCGTCGGTGATCATGCTGTTCTTCCTGACGATCCTCTCCGACCTGGTCGGCCTCTGCGGCGGCTTCTTGATCGCCTACTTCATCCTCGGGCTGGACAGCTATCAATACTGGAATTCGGCCTATCAATCGCTGGTGTACGGCGACGTGTTCATGGGCCTGACCAAGCCGCTGATCTTCGGCTTCATCCTGTCTACGACGGGCTGTTATTACGGCATGTCGGCGCACGGCGGCACGCAAGGCGTGGGCCGCGCGACTACCCAGGCGGTGGTAGCCTCCTCCGTGGTCATCCTGATGATGGACGCCGTCTACACGCGACTGCTGCTCCTCGTCTTCGGCATGCACTGATGTCGCTCACGCCTGCCCAGCCCGCCAATGGCCACGAACAGGAGCGCATCGTCGTCTTCGACGATGTGGCCATCGCCTTCGACGACAACGTCGTGCTCGACGGCGTCTCCTTTCAACTGCGCCATGGCGAAACCAAGATGCTGCTGGGCGTCGCCGGCTCGGGCAAGAGCACGATCCTGAAGCTGGCGCTCGGCCTGTTGAAGCCCGACAGCGGGCATATCTGGGTGCTGGGGCAGGACGTCACTGAGATGAAGGAAGAGGACCTGTTCAATCTGCGGCGGCGCATCGGGATGGTGTTCCAGGAGAGCGCGCTGTTCGACTCCTTTGCCGTGCGTGAGAACGTGGCCTACCGGCTGATCGAGGAGCATGTGTCGCCCGACGAAACTGAACGCCGCGTGCGCGAAGCGCTGCGCTTCGTCGAACTGGAACACACCCTCGACCTGTTTCCCTCGGAGCTGTCGGGGGGCATGCGGCGGCGCGTGGCGATTGCGCGCGCCATCGTCACCCAGCCGGAAGTGCTGCTCTACGATTCGCCCACCGGCGGCCTCGACCCGGTGACCTCAACCACCATCATCGAGCTGGTGGTGAAGCAGCGCGACGTTTACCACACCGCCGCCCTGCTGGTGACCCATCGCTTGCAGGACGCTTTCACCATGGCAACGCACTATTTCGACACCAAGGCCAACGAGATGCGCCCGCTCGGCGGCCACCAAGTCAACCTGGATACCATGTTCATCATCCTGCGCGACGGCAAGGTCATCTTCGACGGCAACACGCTCGAGCTGGTGCAATCCAAGGATGAGTACATCCGGGAATACATTGCGTAACAGTTTCAGTTTCAGTCGCAAGTGACCGAAGCAGGGCTTGCGATCTTTCCAGTCCGTGAGGGCACTCCCAAAACTCGAAACTGCAAACAACTGAAACTGAAACTCGAAACTGAAACTTATGACTTCCCCGCCGCCTTCGCCTTCATCATCTCGGCCCACTTCTTGAACTGGCCTTCCATCCACGCCACGCGCTTTTTCAAGGCCGGCGTGCTGTTCAGCAGGGTCTCCATTTTCTGCAGGAAATCGTCGCTGCCCATTTCCCGGCATTGCTTCACATAGGGCTTGATCTTGACGTAGGTGAAAATGATCTCTCCGTTCCAGTCGAAGAACAGGTCCCGGTTGACAGCCCCGCGCAGCACCAGCGAAGCGGCGTTTTCCCAGTAGGTGAGGACCTGGCGAAACCAGGCGTTTTCCTTGCTTCCCCAGCCCATGGCGATCTTTTTGACCGCCTCGAAACTACTGAAGTCGGCCTGCCCGTACCATTCGCGAGCCTTGCGCATTTCCGATTCCCGGCGCAGGTCGTAAAGCTCCATCACGATTTTGGCATCGGCAGCCGTGGCTTTCTTACCGGCAGTTTTCGGCATATCAGTCTCTCCTTGATTTCGCGGAAAAAACGGAACGGACCTCAGCCCAGAACCGGACCAAACTATAGCAAACCAGCGCCATCGCTGGAGCGCCGGCGTTCGCCTACTTTACCCGGGCGCCGAGCGCAAAGCGCATCGCGGCGAAATCGATGGTAAAACTGCGATAGGGATCGGTGAGGTCGCGGCCGAGATTGCCGAACACTTTGTCGCCATCGGTCCCGAGCGGTGGCAGCACCGGGACGTTGTGCAATGTGGCGGTGGTACTTCCGACGCCGAGCTCTGCACTGGCCAGGTAGTAGGCGTCTACCCTTCTTGTGCCTCCCGCGCCTCCCATGCCGTACGAGCGCTGCTTCAAGCCGCGGAATTGCGCCGGAAACGCGCCGTAGTAACGGGCGGAGAAGGCGCTGCGATTCGCTCCCGTATCGAACGCGAAAAGGACGCCGCGGTCCTGCACCTTGCATTCCAGCAGCGGCGTAAGTTGGTTCATGAACAGGCGCGCTCCTTCGCCGCTCGCGGGCGAAGCGGGACCGGCAAGAAAATGGCCGTCGCTGGTGAACGTGATCCGCTGCAACGCCTGCAGGACGGGATAGCCGAGCACGGCATCGATCTGGTAGCGGGTTTTTGCTCCCGTAGGCACGTTCAGACTGGAGTCTTCCAGCACCAACAGCACGATGTTGCGCACGGTGGCGCCCCCCAGCTTCAACTCCGGAAGAATGGCGATATGGAGTTTGTTCTCGGCGCCGGTGACGCCTTGCGTCTGGGCTTCGCCCTTGGAAAGCTGCAAGCCCAGGCGGCGCGCGAAGCTGGCGGAGACGGTGGAGAAGTTGGCGCCGGTATCGAGAATCCATGAAGCGGTGGCGCCGTTCACCGTGAGATCGGCATCCAGTGTTCCCAGCACGGCATTGCGATGCATGGGCAAGTCAATGGCGCCGGCAAACGCCACGGTCTGCGGCGGAGCGCCTTGCAACAGACGGGCGGCGCCGTAATCGTTTTTCGTGCTCTGACGCTCGGCCCGGTCCAATTGCGCTGCAAAGTTGCGCAACAGATCCGCGTAGGCCGCGATGGCTTTGTCATAGGCGAACAACTTCACGTAGTCGTCGGCCAGAGTTTGCAGCGCCACCGCGGCGCGCGCCGGGTTGGATGACCGGATCTGCGGGACGACCTTCTCGAGCAGCACAATCGACTCCGGGACGTGTCCTTCGCGATTGGCAAGCACGCCGGCGAAATAGTCGCGCTCGGGCGACGGGCTCATGTCGCGCAACGATGCTGCAAGATCGGAAAACTGAAAGTTCCTGATGTAGTTGTCACGGTCCGCCGTCTGCCGCGGAAGGTGGACCGAAGGGCTGACTGCGGACTTGGAAGGCGGGTGTTGGGCGAGAAGGCAGGAACCAGTGGCCAGGATTGCGAGCAGCAGAGTATGGCGCAACTTGGGCATGCGCGACAGGGTAACGCGAAACGGATGCGCGGGGCTGTGACCAGCATGGAAATTGTGCCAAGCACACGCGAGGGCGCGCGTGCCACAGTTTCGGCCCGGAATGCAGGGATGAGCCACATCAGAATTTCGGGACGCCGCCAACGAATGCGCTCGAGGGTGAGCGCGCTCCAACAATTCAGGCTACCGCGCCGGCCTGGGGTTCGAGCGGGCGGGAGTAATCGCACTTGACCGTGCTTTCCTCTTCTTCGCCCTTCTTGCGGCGGCGCTTGGGTTTTTCCTCGTCTTCCGAAGTAGTGCGCTTGTTGTTGGGACAAGCCATGATCGGCCCGGACTTCAAATTCTTTTCCACCAGGTACGGGCTGCCGCATTGCGGACAGGTCTCGGCAACCGGCTTGTACGCCGAGGTGAATTTGCAGTTCGGGTAATTCGAGCAGCCGTAGAAAATGTTGCCGCGACGGCGCGCTTTTTTCTCCACCAGATCGCCTTCCTTGCACAGCGGGCACTTCACCCCGATGTAATTCTGCTTGACGTACTTGCAGTCGGGATAGCCGCTGCACGAGATGAACTCGCCGTAACGCCCGTGGCGCAGCACCATGTTGCGATCACACTTCGGGCATTTTTCTTCCAGCGGAATGTCGGGGACCTTCTTCCCCTGATCGAGGCGCCGCGTGGTCTTGCAATCGGGATAGCCGGTGCAAGCCATGAACTGTCCGAAGCGGCCGCGCTTCAGCACCATCGTGCGCCCGCAGTTCTCGCAGTACTCCTCCTGCGAGGTCTCCTGCACGTCGGCCGAATCCAGGTCCGGCAGGTCAATGGGATTTTCCTTGGTGAACGTGCAGGTGTTGGGATCGTCCTTGTCGTAGGTGCTGCAGGCGTAGAAGGAGCCATGCCTGCCCCACTTGATCACCAGCGGCGCGCCGCAGCGTTCGCACAACTGGTCGGTGGGCTTCTCCATCCGCTTGATGTTTTCCATGTGCTTCTGGGCGTAGCGGAGGTCTTTCAGGAACTTCTTGTAGAAGTCGGAGAGCGCGTCGGTCCACTTTTCCTTGCCTTCTTCGATCTCGTCCAGCTCTTCTTCCAGGCGGGCGGTGTACTGGAAATCGAAAATATCCTTGAAGTTCTCCACCAGCAGGTCGGTCACGACCAGCCCGATCTCGGTGGGAACGAATTTTCCGCCGAGCTTCTGCACGTACTGGCGCTCCTGGATGGTGCTGATGATCGCCGAATAGGTGGACGGCCGCCCGATGCCGCGCTCTTCCAGTTCCTTCACCAGCGACGCTTCGTTGTAACGCGGCGGCGGCTCGGTGAAGTGCTGCTCCGGCTTCAGGTCCTTGAGCGTCAGCTTCTGGCCCGCTTCCAGCGCGGGCAGCTTGTGCTTCAGCGCCTCGTCCTCTTCGTCTTTGCCTTCCTTCGCTTCCTCGTAAACCTTCAGGAAGCCGTCGAATTTCAGCACCGAACCGGTGACGCGGAACAGGTACGACGTGCCGTCCGTCTTGGCCTCGATGTCAACGCTGGTCTGGTCGAAGACCGCGGGATTCATCTGCGAGGCGACGAAGCGCTGCCAGATCAGCTTGTAAACCTTGAATTCATCTTCCTTCAGGTACTGCTTGATGGCGTCGGGATGGCGCAGCGCCGAACTGGGGCGAATGGCCTCGTGCGCCTCCTGCGCCTGCTTCTTCGATTTGTACACGTTCGGCGATTCCGGCAGGTATTGCGGGCCGAACTCGCGTCCAACATAGTCGCGCACTTCATTGAGCGCATCGTTGGAAACTCGCACCGAGTCGGTACGCATGTAGGTGATCAGGCCGACCGTGCCTTCCTCGCCGAGGTCAATTCCTTCATACAGCCGCTGCGCGATCATCATGCTGCGCTTCACGCTGAAACGCAGCTTGCGCGACGCGTCCTGCTGGAACTTGCTGGTGGTAAACGGCGGGGCGGGCGAGCGGCGGCGCTCGCGTTTGTCCACCGAACGCACGCTCCATGCCGCCTGGCGCAGCGCGTCCACGATCTTGGTCGACTCTTCCTGGTTCGGGACCTCGGTCTTTTCTTCGCCGATCCCGAGGAAACGCGCGTCGAAGGCCGGCGGCTTGGCGCCCTGCAGGTGCGCGTCAATCGTCCAGTATTCTTTTTTCTCGAACGCCTTGACCTCGCGCTCGCGGTCCACGATCAGCCGCAGCGCCACGGTCTGCACGCGCCCGGCGGAAAGCCCGCGGCGGACCTTTTCCCAGAGCAGCGGCGACACCTGGTACCCGACCAGGCGATCGAGCACGCGGCGCGTCTGCTGTGCGTCCACCAGGTTCCAGTCAATGCCGTGCGCTTGCTGGAACGCTTCCTGCACCGCGCGCTTGGTGATCTCGTGGAAAGTGACGCGGAAGATCCGGTCGTCGCCCTTCTTCCTTTTCTTCCCGTCGCTGAACTCTTCCGCCAAGTGCGCGGCGATGGCTTCGCCTTCGCGGTCCGGGTCGGGCGCCAGGTACACGGCGTCCGCCGACTTGGCCAGCTTCTTCAGCCTGGCCAACACTTTTTCCTTGCCCGGGATGACGACGTAATCGGTGGCGAAATCGTTGGCGATATCGACGCCCAGCGTGCTCTTGGGCAGGTCCTTGACATGCCCGAGCGAGGCCTCCACCTCGTATCCCTTGCCGAGATACTTGGCGATGGTCTTGGCCTTGGTCGGCGATTCGACAATAACTAAGTTGGACAAAATTACCCCATGTGAGTTTTTAAACTAGCACGGAAGTTTACCGCGTTGGCTATCAGCTATCAGCTGTCAGCTCTCAGCTTTTCAGCTAAACCGCTGTGCAATCACGCGTTTGCCGCGTAACCTCGATAGCAACGAGGCAAACATCCGTTTTATTTCCGTTACTTCTTCATGCAGTCGCCTGTAATCAGCCGGAGCGAGGAAGTGGAGATCGTGCGCAAGCAGCAAGTGATACTCGGCTTCGGCTGAGGAACCCATGGCGATCTGGACGAATCGGCCCATGTCCGCGTCTCGACCCCCGCCCACAGCCCTCTGCAATGTTGGCGCCAATCGAAGCACATGCACGACGAATCTGGCTCGTTAAGCGAAAGCGTTCCTCCGGTGGAAATGCTCGCGTGCTTGGTAGGCATCGAGCGTGAACATGTGCGCTTTCTCCCAAACTTTCAGGTTGCGGAAGTCCTGCATGAAATCCCCCTAATTACAGTACTTCCTCACCCCACGTCGGGTTTAGCTGAGAGCTGATAGCTGATAGCTGACAGCTCTCTCAAAACGTTTTGACGAAGTTCTTTCCCGGCATCTGCCGGATCTTGCCGGCCAACTCCAATTCAAACAGCGCGGCAAAAATCTCCGACGACGACATGACGCCCTCGAGCTTCTCCACGATGTCATCAATCTGCGTGGACTCGTCGGCTTTCAGTACGGCCAGCACTTTGCGTTCGTGCGGCGGCATGGCCTCGGACTGGAACAGGGATGCCGTAGCACCCGGTTCCGTTGCCGAAGGCCGGTCCGCCTCCAGCTTCAGGCGCACGTCGGCCGGCAGGTCTTCCCAGATGTCCTCCCACGTCGCCGTCAATTTCGCGCCCTGCTTGATGAGCGTGTTCGGGCCCCACGAATTGCGGTTGGTGACATTGCCCGGCACGGCAAACAGCTCGCGGTTCTGCTCCAGCGCACAGCGCGCGGTGATGCGCGTCCCGCTGTACTCGCCCGCCTCCACCACCAGTACGCCCACCGACAGGCCGCTGATGATGCGGTTGCGAATCGGAAAATTCTGCGGCGCGGCAAACGAGCCCACCGGAAATTCCGTGACCAGCGCGCCCCCGAGGGCGAGAATCTGGTCGGCGAGCCTGCTGTTTTCGCGGGGATAGTAAACGTCGATGCCGGTGCCGAAGACGGCGGCGGTCTTGGCCTTGGCGGCCAGGGCGCCCCGGTGCGCGGCCGAGTCCACGCCGCGGGCCATGCCACTGATAATGATGATCCCACGGGCCGAAAGGTCGCAGGCAAGTCGCTCGGCCATGCCCAAGCCGTACGGCGTCGGGTGCCTGGTACCGACGACTCCAATGCCGGGAATCGAGAGAATTGCCGGATCGCCGCGGACGTACAGCGCCACCGGGGGATCGTAAATCTGCTTCAGCAGCGGCGGATATGCGGGATCATCGAGCGTCAGAATCTGCGCGCCGACGCTGGCCGCGCGCACCATCTCCTCCTGCGCCAGCTCCGCCGACTTGCCCAGCGCGATGGATTGCGCGGCTACCGCCTGCAGCCCGGCGGCTTCCAGTTCCGTGAGACTGGCGCGGAACACCGCGTTCGCGCTGCCGAAATGCTCCACCAGCCGCCGGCATCGGCTCGGCCCCAACGATGGCGTCAGCGCCAGCGCCAGCCAGTGAAGCTGATGAGCGGCGGGAGGGGTGTTGGAACTGGACATGGTTGTTCCCCGTCTTAGGCCTATCGGTCTGTCGGTCTATCAGTCTTTCGGTCTGTCAGTCTATCGGTCCATCAGCCTGTCGCTGCGGAAGCGATCATATTCAGCGCTCTGCTGGAACAGGCACCCGCAGGCTCGTCAGGAGCGAGGCCAGCATACGCTTGATGCGTGTGACCTGAGGTCCGAGACGCTTGAAATCACTGTCATTGATCAATTGGAGATCGTGGGCAAGAAGAAGCTCGTATTCCAGTTCACTTGCCGATCCCATTGCAATTTGCAAAAAGCGAGCGAGTTCCGGATCGCCCCGCCGGCCGCATCCTTCGGCTATATTTGCAGCGATCGAAACCGAACACCGCCGCATCTGGCTCGTCAGGCCGTATTGCTCCTCACGGGGAAATTTCCGCGTCAGCTGATAAATCGCAAGGGTAACTTCATGTGACTTGTGCCATACGTCTAAATTACGAAAGTCCTGCATGCGTCGCCTCCAAATCTTCTCCAAGAGACCGATGGACGATAGACCGAGTGACCGATAGACCGATAGACCGATAGACAAAACGCCCGACTCTACCCTCCGCCCGCCTACACCGTCAATGAACTCAATCACACTCGTTTGTTACAATCGCGGTTGACGATGCGGCCGCTGAAGGTTTCCGCCATCTCGTTCCTCAACACCGCCCCGCTGATGTGGGACTTCAACCACGGCGCCACGCCGGAGCAGCACAGCGACGACAATCTGCCTCCCGAGCTTCGTTCTGATTTCACCATCGAGTACACCGTGCCCTCGCATTGTGCCGAGGCGCTGAAGCTGGGACGCGCCGACATCGGCATCATTCCGGCGATCGCCTACGCGACCATTCCCGGGCTGGTGATCCTGCCCGACGCCGCCATCGCCGCCAAATCCGCCGTGCGTTCCATCCTGCTGGTGAGCCATAAGCCCATCGAGCAGGTGGACAGCATCGCCGCCGACACCTCCTCGCGCAGCTCGGTCGCGCTGGCCCGAATTCTCTGCCAGAAATTCTGGGGACGAGTCCGCCAGTTCCGCAATTTCCCGCCCGACCTCGACTCCATGCTGGCTGCCTGCGACGCCGCACTGCTCATCGGCGACCCGGCGCTGCGCATCGAGCGCCCGAACTATTTCGTGTACGACCTCGCCGAGGAATGGCGGCGCTTCACCGGCAAGCCGTTCGTTTTCGCCTTCTGGGCGGTGCGCCTGCAGGCCTTGAGCGAAATCCGCCGCTCGCTCGACGTCGCCGCCGTCTTCCGCAATTCGCGCGACCACGGCATCCAGGCGGCCAGCATCGCGCAGATCGCGCGCCGCTGGAGTGCGCGCGTCGGCCTGCCCGAGCCGGAGGTCACGGCCTACCTCACCGGCAACATCCACTTCTTTCTCGACGCCGAAAACCTGGAAGGGCTGGAGCTCTTCTTCCGCTACTCGGCTGAGTGCGGCGTCATTGAGGAGGCGCCGTCGCTGCGTTTCGTCGGCATGGCCGCGCCCCAGTTCGTCGGCTGAAGTGAAGCCGCCGGCGGTGCCGTCCAATTGCCAATTGCAACAGGCGAATTGCTTGCGGAGGTACGTAGTTTACGCAAGCGTGTGATTTTTGTCTGTCAGGCGGAATGGGCCAGAAGTAGAATATGTGCCGCTTTGGAGGCAGAGCACGTGAACGCAACCAGGCGGCTTATTCTCGGTCTCATTGTGGCAGCCATCTCTGGCCAGGTGCAATCGCAGACGGCGAGTCCGCCATACGACCTGAAGGGCGACAGGCTGGGAATGAGCCTTGAGGATTTCAAGGCCAAATATCGCCACAGCGTCAGGGGTGACCCTCGCGAGGCACCATTTTGCGAGGATAAGGGAAACGGGCTCACAGAATGCCAGATTTACTTCCCGTTTGAAAAAGCTGAAGGAAAGGCTGCGGAGACTATTGCCAACGTGCCAGCGGATTTAATGTTCGAATTCGTTGATGGTAAGTTGTGGGGCATCAGCGCAGTGTTCAAGCAAACAGACTTTGAGACGGTGAAGAAGGGGTTCACTGAGAAATTCGGTGATCCCAAGTCAAGCGAATCCAGGATGTACCAGAACGCATTCGGGGCAACGTTTTCGGGCCAGATTCTCGGTTGGAATAATGGTACTTCCACTATTTTGCTGGTCGAGCGTAACCGGAATCTGAACACGTCGAGCGTTCAGATGGAACACACCGACCTCGCTGCAATTGCCAACGGCAGAAGGCCGAAGCCGAAGCCGGATATGTGACACTAGTCTTGAAAGCAATCCGAATCAACGCCGCCGCCAAGCGCTGGCGGTTTTTTATTGGAGGTTGTTAATGTGAGCCGAGTCCACCGACCGTGGCTCAATATGGTACTCTCCGGTTCAGGAGTTCTATATGAGCGAGGATGCACAACGCGAAGAAAAGAAAGAGCTTTTGCTTAAATGGAAGGAGAATGAGCAGGAATTAGCCCGCCAGAAGGTCGTGGCTTCGCGAATGGCAGACGTTCTGAGCCATGTTGCCCGTATGTTGCGGTCAGAACCGACAAAGCTAGTATTTTCGGACGATTCAACCCCCATGCAGTATGTCGGGGCACCAATCATCACGGATGCGCGGGACCTTGATTTGCCGGCGATTAAGAAGGTGCGGGATGCTCTTAGAGGGCTGGAGGAACGGCAGCGCGATCTTAAACCGCAAATGGCCACTTTTGGTCTTTTGTGATTACGGTGCTCTATCCGATAATGGCGCGTGGATGAATGTTCGTTTTTTCTTTGCCCTAGAATTCGGATTGGGGCAAAATTGGTGCCAAAGGAGCATCTCAGGTTTTATGGAACAAGCATCCGAATGGGCGCATAAACTCGCGCAGCAAAAGTCCAAGCAGCGGGACAAGATCGCTGCTGAGAACGCAAAGACGCTGAGCGACCGGCATCTCATCGAATCCAAGGCGAGCGCCTTGTGGCAACTGCTTCGGCAGGATGTCCAGCGATACATTGAAGAAGTGAATAAGGCGATGTCCGGCGAACAAGTGCTAAGGTTTGACGCAAGCCAGTCAGACCGGATTGCGATTTTGGACAAGCTAGGGAGAGAGCTTTACTGTTTCGTTTTTCACGGCGACCAAATGGTCACCCCAGACGAAACCTACAAGCTGGAAGTGATCGGGACTTCAAATGTCGTCTGGAAGGGCGAGAAAGTCGGAAATTGCGCGTCCGATACAATCGCGTCTGTTGCCGTTGAACGAGCGTTCCGGGACACCCCGTAAACCCCTTTCCGGGGTTATCCGTTGATGAGGGGTTGCGTAAGGTACATACTTCCGATTGCTAAAATGCTACGTCCCCATGCCGCTGACCCAAGCCCAAGCCCTCGACTGGTTCCGCTCCGACGACCTCATCGGCCTGGGCATCGAAGCCGACGCGCAGCGGCGCAAGCTCCATCCCGACGGCATCGTCAGCTACATCATCGACCGCAACATCAACTACACCAATTTCTGCACCGAGTACTGCACCTTCTGCGCCTTCTACCGCCCGCTGAAGGGCAAGTTGGCCGCCGAGGGCTACATTCTCGACTATGACACCATCTACCAGAAAATCGCGGAGACGGTGGAACTGGGCGGCACCGGCGTGCTCATGCAGGGCGGCCTGCATCCCGACCTGAAAATCGACTGGCACGAGAAGATGCTGCACGGCATCAAGCAGCGTTTCCCGCGTGTCCACCTGCACTGCTATTCGGCGTCGGAGATCATCGCCATCGCCGAGTACAGCGGGCTCACCATTCGCGACACCATCGTCCGCCTGCGCGATTCCGGGCTCGATTCCATTCCCGGCGGCGGCGCCGAGATTCTGGACGATGAAGTCCGCTATCGCATCGCCCGCCTCAAGTGCCTGACCGAAGACTGGCTCAACGTCCACCGCACCGCGCACCAGCTCGGCATGCGCACCACCGCCACCATGATGTTCGGCGTCGGCGAGACCATCGAGCACCGCGTCAACCACCTGCAGCGGCTCTACGATCTCCAGGAAGAGACCGGCGGGTTCACCGCGTTCATCCCGTGGAGCTTCCAGCCGCAGAACACCGCGCTCGGCGGGCGCGGCTGGGACGAGGCGACCGCGGTCGAATATCTCAAGGTGCTGGCCATCTCGCGCCTCTTCCTCTCCAACTTCCTCAACGTGCAATCGAGCTGGGTGACGCAGGGCTTGAAAGTCTGCCAGCTCGGCTTGCGCTTCGGCGGCAACGACGTCGGCTCGGTGATGATCGAGGAAAACGTGGTGCGCTCGGCCGGCGTCACCAACCGCACCACCGAGGAAGAACTCCGCCACATGATCCGCGACGCCGGTTTCCGCCCGGTGCAGCGCGACACGCTGTACCGGACGTATTTCCTTAATTAGTTGCACACACAACTTGCGCCGTTCCCCGGTCTGTCGGTCCTTCGGTCTCTCAGTCTCTCGGTGTATGACCCTCGTTTACCGCACGACCGACAGACCGATCGACCGAAAGACCCTCAGCAAGCTTCTGCACATGCCGCTTAACCCAGCGCCCGTGATTTCGGGTACAATCAATTGTTTGTACCTTGCCCGGGCGGCTTGCCCGTGATCGTCTGCTGTACCGGAGCACTGCACTGATACCAGCCATCGCCATGTTGGCCCTGTTCGTCGCCCCGCGCGGCTTCGGGCAGTATTTCCGCAGCCATTTCCTCGACACCACGTTTCGCGGGCTTTACCAGGCCAACGCCTTCGACATGGCGTTGCTGATTCCGTACTTCATCGTCCTCATCTGGCTGGCGTCCTACGGCCTGCACCGTTACGTGCTGGTGTACCTCTACTACAAGAACCGCAAGAAGCGCGCCAGCAGCGACCATCCGCCCGCACACTTCGCCGAGCTTCCGCGCGTCACCGTGCAATTACCGATCTTCAACGAGCAATTCGTGATCGAGCGCCTGCTGGAGTCGGTCTGCAAGCTGCAATACCCGCGCGAGAAGCTGGAAATCCAGGTGCTCGACGATTCCACCGACGAAACCGTGGAGGTGGCGCGCGATGCCGTCGATCGCTGGGCCGCCTTAGGCTATCCGGTCACGTATCACCATCGCACCAACCGCGAGGGCTACAAGGCAGGCGCGCTGCGGGAGGGCATGAAGTCCGCCAGCGGCGAGTTCATCGCCATCTTCGACGCCGACTTCGTTCCCCCGGAAGATTTCCTGATGCGCTGCATCCACCAGTTCACCGCGCCCGACGTCGGCATGGTGCAAACGCGCTGGACGCACATCAACCGCAGCTACTCGTTCCTCACCGAGGTCGAGGCCATCCTGCTCGACGGCCACTTCGTGCTCGAGCACGGCGCGTCGCTCGCGCAGCGGCCTGTTCTTCAACTTCAACGGCACCGCGGGCATGTGGCGTCGCCGCGCCATCGAGGAGGCCGGCGGCTGGCAGCACGACACCCTCACCGAAGACACCGACCTCTCCTACCGCGCGCAGATCAAGGGCTGGCGCTTCGTCTATCTCCAGGATGTGGAATGTCCCGCCGAGCTGCCGGTCGAGATGACCGCCTTCAAGACGCAGCAGGCGCGCTGGGCCAAGGGCCTGATCCAGTGCGCGATCAAAGATCTGCCGATGGTGATGCGCAGCAAAGTTCCGCTGCGGGTGAAGATCGAGGCCTGGTACCACCTGACGGCCAACATCAGCTACCCGCTGATGATCATTCTCTCCACGCTGCTGTTGCCGGCGATGATCATCCGCTTCTACCAGGGCTGGTTCCAGATGCTCTACATTGACCTGCCCTTGTTCATGGCGTCCACGTTCTCGATTTCCAGCTTCTACCTGGTGTCGCAGAAAGAGCTGTTTCCCGAAAACGTGGCTGCGTTGCCTGCTGTTCCTGCCCTTCCTGATGGCGCAGGGCATCGGCCTGACGCTGACCAACACGAAAGTCGTGCTGGAAGCGCTGATTGGCCATCAGACGGCGTTTGCGCGCACGCCCAAGTACCGCGTGGAATCGAACAAGGACAAAGTCCGCACCAGCAAGTACCGCAAGCGCCTCGGCCTAGTGCCATACTTCGAACTGGCCGTCGGCTGCTACTTCGCCGCCACCGTCTGGTACGCCGTCGCCAACGAGAACTACATCACCGTTCCCTTCCTCTGCCTGTTCGTGCTCGGCTACTGGTACACGGGACTGATGTCGCTGCTGCAGGGCCGCTTCGAGCGCTTCTTCTCCGGCCGCGAAGTCCGCGAACCGCAAACCGGCAAGCCGTATCCGGTGGGCGTGTAACAAACCAAAACCTGCCGCTGATTAACGCGGATGAACGCGGATCGTCAAATACTTGGCACACGCGCCCTCTGGGTGCAGTCCCGGGACTGAAGCGATAAAAACCTCAAGAGGAGCCTTCGCTCAGGACAAGCTCCGTGTGGGGCGCCGGCTCGCGCTTAGACGTTGGTATTTTTCAGCCTGCCGATACCTCTGCGTGTCGCGCACGCGCCGGCGTGAGAGTGGAGTCCGTGTCGAGTGCGGCAATCCCTGACAGCACCACGGGCTTGTGGTCGGGAAATTCAGCGACGAGAGTGAGCCGGCCTCCCATGGCTTCCACATAGCTGCGGAGCGTGGAAATCAGAAGGTCACTGCGCTGTTCGAGGCGGGAGACCTGATCCTGGCCAATCCCGAGAGTCTCCGCGATGCGCTCCTGCGTGAGCTTGTGGGCACGGCGCAGTTCGCGGAGTGACATTTCCTCCGCGAGGAGTTGGGCCGCGCGGTCCTCGATCTTCTTGCGCCGGGCGGGGCTCACTTCCCTAATTTTTTGGTCCAGAGTCTTCATGTTGTTACTTCTCCCCCTTTGGCTTCTGCTTCTCTCTCTTTTCCTTCTTGACACGGGCCAGATGGGCATCAAACCGAAAATCGGCCTTGTCGATTAGCTGTCGGTAAAAACGCTTTTCGCTCCTGCCTGACTTGTCTCCACAGACCAGGAGAATCGCGTCTCTGTTCGGATCGAAGGCGAATGCTATCCTCCAGACGCCGTCGGCGGCATCGAACCTCAATTCCTTCATGTTCGCGTGACGGGAGCCGTTCAGGGTATCAGCACGGGGACGCCCCAGCTGCGGCCCGAACTGCTGCAGCAACCTAGCAAGAGCGAGCATCTCGTCCTGCACGTCTTCCGGCAGGGCGTCAAATTCGGGTTCGAACTCCTTATGAAAGAGGACTTCCCAAGCCACAGGCATAGTATGTATTTCAATACATATGCTGTCAAGTACATTATCGCGATGGGGAGGCCGTTACTACCGAGCGTTCGTGTGAATGCCTCCCCTCCAGATGGTCCACCGACATTTGCGCCAGCTTCTCCATGGTGGCAGGCGGCCGTCGAAAGAAGGCGGAAGCGAAGCGGGAGAGGTAGGGATTCGCTCTTCCCAGCCTTCGAAGACCGCGAAGCGTGAGGCACCCGGCAAACGAGTATTGGCGGCGCGAACGCGGCTGACGGCGCTGCAATGGCGCTGTGCACGCCTAGTGCCGGATCAGTCAATTGTTTGGCAGCATTGCGAAGAAGTAGTCTTTGTCGCCGTGGAGGTGTCGTCGTGCGGCTTCCGCTGAGGTTTACAATCGCCGCTGCGATCCTGGTCTTGGCATCAGCGTTTTTCGCATTTGGTACACTGGTTCCGTTGTTTGCGCGGAAGCCTAGCGTGCCGCTTGTCCTCATTTTCGGCCTCCAAACAATCCTTTTCTTGGGAGCTGGTATCGCTGTGATGGTGAGAGCGACGAAAGTTGCACCGTGGGTGCTTGGACTGGGATCAGCGTGGTATATCGCCGTATTCGCCGCGACCGGGTTGCACGGTTACGTGGGCTACGCTGCCGCCGTATTCCTTGGGTGGTTCGTTTACGACTACAACCGATTCGTGAAAAAGACGCGAGCGGCGCAGTGACGGCGCGGTGTCACTCCGTTCGGTCGGGGCCGAGAATCCTGTCCTTCACCGCGTCCAACAGCGTCGGTCTGGCGAAACCCGTCTACTGGAAAGGGCGGGCCAGCCCCCTCCGCATCTACTCCTTGCCGCAGAGCGCAGCCCATGCTCTTGTTATCGGTTGTCGTGCGATGTCTTCCTTCGATTGTTTATCTTGATAGAAGTGCTCTGCAACAACAACGTCTCCGTTGGCTCGGGTGATGGTCAGAGTCGCTTCACCATACATGCTAGGGTCACCCATGAACCTGCTGACTGAAATGTTCACGTGGTAGTCGGCGTGTTTTTCATCGCGAGTCAGGACCATGCAGGTCTTATTGTTCGCAACCATGCGTGACAGTTTCTCTTCGGCAAAAAGGGCACGGTCTCCTTCGCGTTTTTCGTAGTCCTGTGAGCGACCGATCGTTTTGTCTTCGTACTTTTCGGAATAGAAAACCGAAACACGCTTCAGTCCGGGATGCCAACGGCATACTCCCGCGGCTATCAGCGCTACAGCGATGACTCCTAGTACAACCCACGCGACTGTTTTCATCGAAGCGAATCGAGAGTAGCATAGCTCGTATGACCACTCAAAAGGCGTATGTCAAAAACTGGAGGGAGCAGCCGCAGGAAACGCACACAAAAGTGGCTATGGAGTTTGACCCCGGCCCAGAGAGAGCGGCATTCTGGGAGACGCGAGAGCAAGCCCAGAATGCTTGCCTAGACTTTGAGAGTTTTCGTATTACGATTCCTTCAATCGGCAGCAGAGCGTGCAAAGGCTTCGGAGTTGAAGAACGAGCGCCCAAGCAGTTCGTGGTTTTCTGTGAGTACCCGTCAGAGCGCGGCGACGGTGGTGGTGGACTGCGAGTTCAATGCTCCGAGGAACGATTGCTCAATTTCCTCGAGTAGTGCCGAAAGTGTATCGTTGAGCTTCATCCACTCTTTGAACGAGCTGTCGAACACGCTAGTTGCATTCTTTAACGTCCACCCTGCGTCCTCTGCGGTCAGCATGAACTGCTGCAAGTTGTACCGAATTACCTTGTCAAGGTAGATCTGTGTGCGATTGGCGTGTCGCAGCAACAACACAAGCGTCCGTCGCAGATTAGTTCGGAGTTCCGATTGATCCTGCCCAAGGGATGCAGCTTCCGCCAGTAGATGTCCCGCTGTTTTTACGTCCGCAACCCTTCTATACAATTCCATAATCGCCTTCGCTCGCTCGGTATGAAACCAGGCGAATCGGGTCTCACGTTCAAAGGCGATTGCGCGCAGGTCAACCTTAAACTGCTCAAATCTGCGTGACAGAGCATGATCAATCAACTTGGGAAGCAGCGTACGCTCTAAGAGGGCAAAAACACCCGATCCAGCCAAGAACGTCACAATGTATTCATAGGCCCGCGATGGCGGTATTTGGGCAAACATGGCGCGAAGTTTACCACCAGAACCTTGTAGTACTGAGGGTGGCCGTACCGGGAAGCTTCGCGTCCGCTGCCACCGACCGCCGTCGCCCGCTATAATCCCCTTTCGCCCGCGAGGTCAGAAATTTGAGGCGTCTGCTGATTTTTGTCCTGCTCATCGCCACCGCCGCCCTCGCCCTGGAGCGGCAGCCGAACCTGGTCTATCGCGCGCGCCGCGAGACCTTGGCGAAGAAAGCCAACGGCGCGCCGATCGTCGTCTTCGCCACCACCGAGAGCGACGTCACCGAGGCGCTCACCGGATTCCGCCAGGATGAGGATTTCTGGTACCTCACCGGCGTAAACGAGCCCGGCGCGGCGGTGCTGATCGTGCCCGCCCTCGATGCGGAAGCGGTGAAGGCCATGAACGCGCAGTTGCCGCCCGGACGTCCGGCGACGCTGAAGCCGCGCCCGTACTCCGAGGTCCTGCTGCTGCCGCAGCGCAACCGTGCCGCCGAACGCTGGACCGGACCGAAGCTTGGACCGGGCGATTCGGACGCGAAGACTGCCACAGGATTTGACCGCGTCGTGCCGCTGGACGCCCTGCGCGACGAAATCGCCAACGTCATTTCTCCGCTGGGCGGCTTGGTCCTGGTCAACCAGGGCAAGGATTCCAAGCTCGCGCTCGAATGGCTGAAGCGCGGGAACTTGTCGGTGTATTCGCGCGACGTGAAACCGCTGATCGCTTCCCTCCGCGTGGTGAAGGACGCGGGCGAGATCGAGTTGATCCGCAAGGCAACCGACGCATCGGTTGCGGCGCACCTGGCGGCCTGGAAGGCGGTCAAGCCCGGCACCGGCGAGCGCCAGATCGCCTCCCTCATGGTGTATGAATTCGAGCGCCGCGGCTGCGAGCGCCCGGCGTACGGCCCCATCGTCGGCGCAGGGTTCGAATCCACCGTGCTGCACTACGACGCGGATTCCGGGCCGATCAACGATGGCGACGTGATCGTCATGGACGTGGGCGGCGAGTACTCGATGTACGCCACCGACATCACGCGCACGGTGGCGGCGAACGGCCACTTCACGCCGCGCCAGCGCGAGATTTACGACATCGTGCTGGGCGCGCAGCAAGCCGCCATCCGGGCGTTCAAATCGGGCAAGTCCACGCTGACCGGGCGCGACGAGAATTCGCTGTTCATGGTCGCCTACGACTACATCAACACGCACGGCAAGGACCTGCACGGGCAGCCGCTGGGACAGTACTTCATCCACGGCCTCAGCCACATGGTCGGGCTCAACGTGCACGATCCCGGCGATACCGGCGCGCCGCTGGGGCCGGGCATGGTGTTCACCATCGAGCCGGGAATCTACATTCCGGAAGAAAGCCTCGGGGTGCGCATCGAAGACACGTTCCTGGTGGATGCCAATGGAACGCTCGACTGCCTGAGCTGCAAGCTGCCGAAGACGGCCGAAGAGGTTGAGAAGGCGATGGCGCACTAGGGTCTGTCGGTCGATCGGTCTGTCGGTCGATCGGTTTTCGGTTGTCGGTTATCGGTTATCGGTGAAAGAGGCAAGTGAGGCACTGATGAAACGCAAGGTCCCTCGACTCGGCGTCGCCCTTCGACTACGCTCAGGGCAGGCTCCAACGGCGACGCCTCGCTCGGGATGACATCACTCTGAACGACCGAAAGACTGACAGACTGAAAGACCAACCGATGAAAGACCGATAGACTACGACCGAACCGATAGACCGAAGACCTGTATCCTAACGACGGTGTTGATCAAGATTCTGTACGTGGTCCTGGTGCTTTCCACGGTGGCGCTGCTGTGGGCGGCGGCGGCGTGTTACGTGCGAGTCCGCCGGCACCTGGCGGCGAAGCATGAAGGCCTCGCCGGCGGCAGCGAAGAAGAACACCCACCGCGCCAAGCAGTGGGCGGAGATTGATTTTGCGAGTTGTGAGTACGGATTGCGGAGCGGAATAATGGCGAGAGATACAGCGATTGTCCGGGACCAGCTCGCGGCCATGACAGCGACCCGGCAGGTGGCGATTGTAGTCGGCGCCAGCCTGTTCGTGGCGCTGTGCGCGCGGCTGTCGTTGCCGCTGCCGTTTACGCCCGTGCCCTTGACGCTGGCCAACTTCGGCGTGCTGGTGGTCGGGTTGTTGCTGGGCAACAAGCGCGGATTCGCGGCGCTCGCCCTTTACCTGGCGCAGGGCGCGGCGGGATTGCCGGTGTTCGCCGTCGGCGCGGGCGGGATCGCGCAATTGCTGGGCCCGACCGGCGGCTACCTGCTGGCGTATCCCCTGGCGGCCTTCATCGCGGGGTGGATTGCGGAGCGCGGCGCGGCGGGCAAGTTTGGACGATTCCTGGTGGCGGCGCTGGCGGCGGAAGTTGTCATTTTCGCCGGCGGCCTGGCGTGGCTGATGGTGTTGACGCACGGCGCAACCCAGGCGATGACCTTCGGGCTGTATCCGTTTGTCTTTGCCGAAATCATCAAGATCGCGGCCGCGGCGGGAGTGGGAACGAAAATCGAGTTGTGAGTCGCGAGTTCCGAGTTATGAGAATTGAAGATTGCAGATTGCAGATTGAAGAATCTCGGTCATTCTGCAATCTTCAATCTGCAATCTTAAATCCAGCCATGCCCACATCGGCCTCGACGAAAACGCGCACCATCAGCATCGCGCACAGTCCGGATTCCGACGATGCGTTCATGTTTTACGGCCTGGCGACGAACAAGGTGCGCGCGCCCGGCCTGAAATTCACGCACACCCTTTGCGACATCGAAACCCTGAACCGCAAGGCGATGGAAGGCGTGTACGACGTGACCGCAATCTCCTTCCACGCCTACCCGTACATCCAGGAGACGTACGCGCTGATGTCGTGCGGCGGCAGCGTGGGCGACGGGTACGGCCCGATGATCGTCGCCGCCAAGGCGTTCTCGATCGCGGAGATCAAGACCCGGCGCATCGCCGTGCCGGGTACGATGACCACCGCCTACCTGGCCTTGAAGCTGTTCGCGCCGCGGATCGAGACCGAGGTGGTTCCGTTCGACCAGATCATCCCGCAGGTGCTCGCGGGCAAACACGACGCCGGCCTCATCATCCACGAAGGCCAGCTTACGTACGCGAAGTCAGGGCTGCACCGCATCCTCGATCTCGGCAAGTGGTGGCGCGACAAGGAAGGCCTGCCGCTGCCGCTGGGCGGAAACGCGATCCGCCGCGAACTGGGCCAGGAAACGATTGCCAGCATCTCCGGCGCGCTGAAACGCAGCATCCAGTACGCGCTCGACCACCGCGAGCAGGCGCTGAATTATGCCATGCAGTTCGCGCGCGACCTGGATCCGCAGTCGGCGGACAAGTTCGTCGGCATGTACGTCAACGAGCGCACGCTGGATTACGGCGAGGACGGCCGCGCCGCGGTGGCGTTGCTGCTCGACCTGGGCCACAAGGCGGGAGTGATCCCGAACGATCCGAAGGTGGAATTCGTTTGAATTGGGTGATTTGCTGATTTGCCGATTGAGCGCGCCGGCGGGCGCGTTTTCATTTTGCGGCGCGGGCAGCGTTGAAATACTTGCCGATCAAGACGCCGATTTCCACCGCGGCATCGGGTTCCAGTCCCTGGAACTCAAAACCGACATCGCCGTTGGGATTGGTATAGCGCTGCGCGGCATGGACCTGGCGGCGGACATCGTCGTCTTCGCCGACGATGGTGAAGGCCAGAGTTTCGGCGGCGGGAAATCGGCGGCTGGTTTCCAGCAAGAAGCCGCCGCGGCCCAGCATGCGAATCCGCCCGAGGCGGTTGCCCTGGTCATCCTCGAGGAACAGGTTGGCGGTCGCGGGAATGACGATGCGATCGAAGTAGCGCCGCTCTTGTAAGTCCCAAGCCATCATTCCACCCGTTGCGGAAAGGAAAAGTTGGGCGTGATGTCCACCGGGACATCGGCAACCGTGTTGAGCGCGGCCTTCAACTCCGCCGGCATCGCGCTGTATTTGGCAAACCAGTTTTCGGCGCGGGTGCGGTCGCCGGTGGCCTCGATTTCCAGCAGCTCCCGGGCGAGCGCGGCAATGGCGGTCGCGGTGCGCGCGTAATCGATCACGTACTTGCCGCCGGCGCCGCGCTGGATCGCCTTCTGCTCGGAGAGGTAGTTGAACTCCATCATCTCGGCCTTGCCGTGGGCCTCGGCGGTGCCAAAGCGCATGGTGCGGAACAGCCCCGCGAGATAGGAAGAGTAGAACTCCGGCAGGCGTTCCTTGGGGATGGCGCCGTGGTCCACCAGCCACTTGAGGCCGAACATTCCGACCACGTCGGCCTTGGCTTCCTCCAGTCCATTGAACGCCGGCCCAATGGCCTCGCGTATGTCCACCTGCTTGCCGTTTTTGCGCGCGAAGGCCGGGCCCAGCCCGTGCGACATTTCGTGCAGCAGCGTGCCGGCAAGATATCCTTCGCCGGAGGCTTGCGCCGCCTGGTCGGCGCGCATGAGTTTTTTCGCGATCGGCAGAATCACCACATTGACGCGCGCGTCCATGAAATTCTTGAAGAAAATTTTCTTGGTGCCCTTCTCCTGATGAATGCGGGCGTCGTTGGGCAGGTTATCGGCGACGGCCTGGTAGCCGTGGTTGAGGTCGCCGGCGCGGAACGGCGTGTCCATGACCTCCATCGGGGTCTGCTGGCCGCGCTTGGAGGGACGATCTTCCGCCGGCAGGGGCAGCGCGTCCTGGATTTCGGGGACGTACTTTTCATAGAGCGCGAGCTTGCGGCTCTCGGTTTCGTTGCGGATCAGAACCGCGGCGCCGTAGCTGGTCTTGATGCCGAGAAGGCCGTCGTCATAGGTCTCATAGGGAGCGTAGATGATGTCGAATTTCGGCGCGTGCAGGTCGAGCCAGGCGATGTCGCTTTTGTAGTAGTCGTCGGAGAGGAGGGCGTCGGCGCGAAGACGAAGGAAGTTGGCGAACTGCGGCTCGTCGGAGAGCGTGGCGGCGTCGCGCAGGGCCGTGGCCGCCGGCTCCAGGAACGAGCGGTAGGCAACGTGGTAAGGCACGCCGTCGAGCTGGTTCCCTTTCCAGTGGACGACGGTGTGCGGGTCGTAGATGGCGGGTTTCTTGTCGGGATGTTGCCTGATGAATTGCTCCACCTGCTCGCGCGTCAGGCCATGCGGATAAAAGCCGCGGCCGGGATTCATGGGCGGGCACGTGCCGCGGTTGGCTGAGGCTTCCGATTGCGTGCAGACGAAGGGCTGATTGTCCTCCAGCAGGTCAAAGCGGCTGGCGTTGATGAACAAATAGCGGCGGAGGTCCTGATCGCGCTGGTCCTTGCTGCCGGCAAGTTGCTGGTAGAGGGTAAGGGCCTCGGGATCGCTCTGGCGCCAGTAGATGTCCTCGATGTAGCGGCAGGCTTCCACCAGTTTGTCCACCAGTTGGCGCTCGCGCGGGCTGAGACCGTCCGGCTTGAAGGGCATTTCGACGGGCTTGAATTTGGCGACGCGCTGGGCGAGGTCGGGAACGACCTTGAGGGTTGTGGTCGTGCTTTGCGGCGACGCTTTACGGTTCGTCTGAGCATCAGTAAGTGGAGTCATGAGGAGGACCAGCAGGGCCAGGAAGAAGCTGACGCCAAGGTTTGGCATGCCGCAGATTCTAGCAGTTCATCAGTATTTCATTACTGGCAAACTGAGCTACTGACATACTGAAAAACTCACCGTTATAGTAAGAACATGCCCGGTGCTCCCCAGTTCAACGGCGCGCAGGCGCTGCTCATCGATGCCGACGACACGCTTTGGGAGAACAACATCTACTTCGAGCGGGCGATCGCGAACTTCATTTCCTACCTCAATCACCGGGAGTATTCACCGCAGCAGGTCCGGGCGGCGCTGAACGAGGTAGAGCGCGAGTGCATCATCTCGCACGGATACGGGCTGCACAGCTTTGCGCACGCGCTGATGCGCACCTTCGAGCAACTGGCGGTGGAGCCGGTCACGCCGGAGCAGCACGAACGCATCCGCAGCTTCGCGCATGCCATCGCCGAACATCCGGTGGAGATCATGGCGGGCGTGCCGGAGACGCTGGAGTACCTGGCGGCGCGGCATCACCTGATCCTGATGACCAAGGGCGACTTCACGGAGCAGTCGGGGAAGGTGGAGCGGTCGGGGCTGAAGGAATTTTTTGCGGCGGTGGAGATCGTGGCGGAGAAGAACGCTGCGACGTATGGTGAGGTGGTCGGGAAATACGGCTTGGCGCACGATGCCACGTGGATGATCGGGAACAGTCCGAAGTCGGACATCAATCCGGCGCTGGCGGCGGGGTTGAATGCCGTGTTCGTGCCGCACGATCAGACCTGGATCCTGGAGCATGAGGAAGTGGCGGAGGCGCCGCCGGGGCAGCGGCTGCTGGTGGTGGAGAAGTTCGCGGAACTGCAAAGGCACTTCTGAACCGAGGATTCGACGCTGGCCCCTAGGACAATGATTGCACGTTTACCGCTTGACTGCTGCGGCCACCCTGCTGACAATCCAAACTACCTGCGCTTGGAACGGAGGCGGAGGAATGCCGCGGGTATCCATCGCACCTGCCGATCGGAAGATCATCATTGCATTCTTGATTTTCCTGTTCATTATCTGGTTCGCGCAGATTCCGTTGTTTGAACGGCGCGAACGCGCAGCACAAGGAGGGCAAGAACCGGAAGAGGTCAGGCGTGCAGCAGAACAGGAGCAGCGTGATCAAGCCGCTTGGATACACAGCTATTGGCCTACCACGATCCGAGTGGATACCGACATGGACTCATTCTGGCTTCACGATGAGGAGCGGACATGCACTACGCTCCCCGACGATAAAGGCACGGTAGCCCGTGTCATTTGCAATACTTCGGCATCGCACGGGAAACACAACATTCCTGTGAAGTTCTGGGGAGGTGTTGACAGAAAAAGAATGTCCGATTGGAAATGCCGCAGAGAAGGCGACGGGTTCGTTTGCAGGGCAATCAACTGAAAGATCGTTGATGGCACTTCGTCGAATGCTTTGCCTCTGGTTCCTGATAGATCTTTTTTCAGTCTGCTTGCAAGTTACGGATTCGAGTTCCCTGGGGGCTCATTGTGATTCTAGGTTACTTCGACGAAACCTTTGACCAAAACACTCGAAGCGTCTGGTTGGCGGGGCACATAGGAGCCGAGCATGCGTGGCACAAATATGTGTGCGACTGGAAGTCGGCTTTAGGTTCACGCCGACAGCTACACATGAAGACCCTGCGATGGAAGAAAAAGAGCGAGCAAGAACTGCTTTCCAAGCTTGGGCCGATCCCATTCAAATCGGGATTACGAGGACTAACGGCTGGTGTGCGGGTTGGTGACTTCGCTGATTTAGTCGAGAATACCCGCCTAGAACACTACCTGATCGGTTATGGGTATCTCCTGTGCGTGCTCGATGTGGCGACACAAGCTATTTTGTCTATACCGGACAGTGAACATCTGAAGCTGGTCTTGGAGAAACGTGATCAGACCCAAGAGCATGCCGATGACGTGCTGTTTGCTATGCACATGATGGGGCAGTTCGAGGGTTCTGATCCGAAATTGTGCAACAGCGACGGCTCTGTGAAGCTGGCGAAATGGGGATTCATGTCGAAGGCGAATACTGTACTGTTCGATCAAGCCGATTATCTCTGCTATGCATTGCTGCAGCAGGACAGAGACTCACATTCTCGAAAGGCGCTTTGGTCGAAGCCGATTTTGCAGCGCGGCGGGATGGTACGGGGGCTTATGAGCAGGGATACAGCACGCGACACTTTTGCGGAAGTGCTAAAGAACCGGAGAGTGTAGTCGTTGTATGTCAAGAGGAGCAAGCGTCTGACAACCCGTAGCGCGGCATTTCTCCTGAAATCAGTTGTTCGGCGGGAGCGATTACTTCCGTAACTGATTGCCAGCACACGAGTTTTGAACCTACTTAGCTAACACGCGCGCGACATCGCGACGTGTTTCGGCGTGATATTCTCAATTTGCTCTGATCGGCGATTCTTGCTCCCGCGCGCCACGATGGGGGTGAAGAACGACAATTTTAGGCGGCTCCTGCTGACCTTCCAGGCCCTCAGCGAACTGGGCTCGGAGATGACGGCGGACTCCGACTTTGGACAACGTGCGCAGTCCATCCTTTCCTGCGTCATGGAAGCGGCGGACGCGCGCGAAGGCGCGTTATTTATCTTCCGCGACAAGCCCGCGGTGCTGGCGACCGTGGCCGTGCGCGGCTTCACTTCCTTTCCCGGGCAGGGCGTCATCCCTCTGCTACCCAAGCATGTGCATGCCTTGAACAACGTGCGCGCGCCGTTGCTGATCTCGCGCACCGTCTGGGAGCAGTACCTAAGCTCCAACGGCAACGTGGCGCCGGAGCTGTTCAAGTGCATCGCTCCTCTCCGCGTGGGCGGAAAGCTGGTGGGCATGATCGCGCTGGGACACCGCGGCGAAGACGAGCAGTACGGAGAAGACGACCTGCAGGCGATCGGCATGATGGTGCATTACGTGGCGCTGGCGGTGCACAACCACACGCTCTCGGAGTCGCTGGAGCACCGGGTCTCCGAGCACCTCAAGTTGCTGGGTTCGGTGCACAATTTCTATGACACCGCGCTGGAGACCTTCGCCAACGCGATCGACATCAAGCACGTGAACGTGCGCGGGCATTCGCTGCGCGTGGGGCGGTATTCCGCCGGGATCGCCGATGCCATGGGACTGGAGCAAACCGAGGTCGCGGGGTTGCGCGCGGCCGGGTACCTGCACGATATCGGCAAAGTCGCGGTGGACAAGCGGCTGTTCGCCAAGCCGAGCGCGCTGGATGAAGACGAAATGCGCGAGATGGCGGACCACACCGTGGTCGGGCACCAGATCGTGCAGGGCGTGGAGTTTCCGTGGCCGAAAGTGCCGGAGGTGGTGAGGTCCCATCACGAGCGGACGGACCGCAGCGGCTATCCGGACCGGCTGGCTGCCGACGAGATCACCATGCCGGCGCGCATTACGGCGGTGGCCGACTCCTTTGACGCGATGACCAGCGAGCGCCCGTACCGGTCGGGGATGACGGTGGGCGAGGCGCTGAGCGAGATCGTGCGGATTGCGCCCCTCAAGTTCGACCTCAACGCGGTGCAGGCGCTGATGGTGCAGGTGCGGCGCGACGCGGTCGGGCGCAAGGAGAATCGGTTCCTCGACGAGCGGACGGTCTGCAACATCGGGCCCACCGACATAGACGTGCTGGCATCGGCGCTGAACCACAAGGTTACGCATGGCAGAATTTATTCGGCGTAACCAAACATCTCACCGCGAAGTACGCAAAGGTCATCAATCGCCGCCGTTCTTCTTTCTTTCCTCTTTCCTGTTTTTCCGCCTTCGCGTCCTTGGCGTCCTTTGCGGTGAGGCTTTTTCGGCCCCTGCGCCTCCAGCAACTTCCCTGCCTGGAATGGGTTCATAATCGCCAGGGGATGGCAGACGTTCGGAGACCCACCATGCGACGCAAGCAACTGACGGTCCTGCTGGTGATTCTCGCCTGTGCGGTTTCGGCCTCGGTCTGGGCCGGCAACAAGAAAAAAGACAAGAAAGCAGCGGCCCAGATGGAAGAGCGGCAGCGGGCGCTGCACGCGCTCAACCGGCTGACCTTTGGCCCCCGGCCGGGCGACGTGGACCGCGTAACCGCCATGGGCGTGGAGCAGTGGATCGAGCAGCAACTGCATCCCGAAAAGATTGACGACTCGGCGCTGGAGGCGCGGCTGGAACCGCTGCGCACCCTGCGCATGGACGGGCGCGCGCTGGTGGAGAACTTCCCTCCCCCGCAGTTGATCAAGCAGGTGGCGGACGGGCGCAGGTCCATGCCGTCGGACAAGGCGGAGCACGCGATCTACGAATCGCAGGTGGAGAAGTACGAGCAGAAGCAAGAAAAGAAGGCGGCGAAGGTGGAAACCGGGGGCGCATCACAGGAAGGAAATCCCCACCCTGTCGCGCCAAACCCGGGCCCGACAAGGGTGGGCCAACCGCAAGCGGGCGACGGTCAGGGAATGATGCTCACGGAAGAGCAGAAAGCGGAACGTCGCGAGGCCCGCATGTACGCGCGCGAGCAGCTCGACAAAATCCTCGCGCTGCCGGCGCCGGACAAGCGCATGCAGGCGATCCTGGCGATGGATCCGCAACAACGTCAGATGCTGGCGCGGGCGCTGAACCCAGAGGACCGGCAGCAGCTCATGGATTCGCTCACGCCGCAACAGCGCGAGCAGTTGATGGCGATGAACAATCCGCCGCAGGTGGTCGCCACCGAGCTGATGCAGGGCAAGGTCCTGCGCGCGGCCTACAGCGAGCGTCAGCTCGACGAGGTCATGACCGACTTCTGGTTCAACCACTTCAACGTATTCATCGGCAAGGGAGCGGACCGCTACCTGGTGACCGAGTACGAGCGCGATGTGATCCGTCCGCATGCGCTCGGCAAGTTCCAGGACCTGCTGATGGCCACCGCGAAAAGCCCGGCCATGATGTTCTACCTGGACAACTGGCAGAGCGTGGGGCCGCGGTCGCCGGTGGGGCTGGGCGAGTCGCCGCGGGCGAGAAACACCGCCCGCATGAGACGGATTCGCCCGTTTGGCGGGCCTTTCGGGCGTGCCGTACCCGCCGCCGCAGCAGCGTCCGCAACCGCAGCAGCAGGCAAAAGCCAAGAAGCAGCCGCGCGGGTTGAATGAGAACTACGCGCGCGAGCTGATGGAATTGCACACCCTCGGAGTGGACGGCGGATACACGCAGAAGGACGTCACGGAAATGGCGCGCGTGTTCACCGGGTGGACGATCAAGGAACCGAGGCGCGGCGGGGATTTCGATTTCAACCCGCGCATGCACGAGCCCGGCGCCAAGTTCGTGCTCGGACATACGATCAAGGACCATGGCGAGGATGAAGGCGTGGAGATGCTGAAGATCCTGGCGCATCATCCTTCGACGGCGCACTTCATATCGAAAAAGCTGGCGATGCGGTTCGTCTCCGACAATCCGCCGGAAGCGCTGGTGAACCGCATGGCCGGCACGTTCCTGAAAAGCGACGGCGACATCCGGCAGGTGCTGCGCACCATGTTCGACTCGCCGGAATTCTGGGCGCCGCAGGCCTATCGCGCGAAGGTGAAGACGCCGCTGGAGTTCGTGGTATCGGCGGTGCGGGCAAGCGGCGCGGATGTGAGCAACGCGCTGCCGCTGGTGCAGACGCTGAACCAGATGGGCATGCCGCTGTACGGGGCGCAACCGCCAACCGGGTACTCGATGAAAGCGGAAACCTGGGTGAATTCGGCGGCGCTGTTGAACCGCATGAACTTCGCGCTGCGGTTCACCTCGGGGCGGATGCCGGGCGTGTCGTTTGCGCCGGAGCGCGTGCTGGGGTCGGCGGAGGCCCCAAGCGATCCCGATGCCGCGCTGGCAAGACTGGAAAACACGCTGCTGGCGGGCGATGTGTCGAAGCAGACGCACGAGACGATCCTGAAGCATGCGGCCGACCCCGAGGTTACAAGGCGCGTGCTGGACGATCCGTCACGGCCGGTGAACGTGGGAGTGCTGGCGGGATTGATTTTGGGATCGCCGGAGTTTCAAAAGAGATAGGTCTATCGGTCTATCAGTCTGTCGGTCGTTCGGCAACCGATAGACCGATTGACCGAAAGACCGATAGACCCCATTCGAGGTCGAACAGAATGTCAATCACGCGGCGAGTATTTCTCAAGGGCGGAGCGATGGCGGTGGTGGGCACGACGGTGGTGCCGGCGTTCCTGCAACGGGTGGCGTTCGCGTCGGAGAAGGCGGCAACGGGCAAGAAGCGATTCGTCGTCATCTTCCAGCGGGGCGCGGCGGACGGGCTGAATATCGTGGTGCCGCATGGCGAGGCGTCGTACTACGCGATGCGGCCGACGATTGCCATCCCGCGGCAGCAGGTGGTTGATCTCGACGGATTTTTCGGGCTGCATCCGGCGATGTCGTCGTTCAAGCCGCTGTGGGACCAGGGACACCTGGCGATCGTGCACGCCGCGGGGTCGCCCGATCCGACGCGCTCGCACTTCGACGCGCAGGATTACATGGAGTCGGGCACGCCCGGGCTGAAGGCCACCGAGGACGGCTGGCTGAACCGCGCGTTGCGCACTCCCGCGGACAAGGAGGCATCGCCGTTCCGCGCGATCGCGCTCGGCAGTTCGCTGCCGCGCATGCTGGCGGGAAGCGCGCCGGCGGTGGCGATCAGCAACGTAAACGATTTTGGCGTGGGCGGGCGAAACCCGCGGGCGCAGCCGCTGGCGAATACCTTTGAGGCGATGTACGACCAGTCGGTGGACGCGGTGTTGCACGGCACCGGGCAGGAGACATTTGACGCGGTGAAGATGCTGAAGTCGGCGAACCCGGCCAAGTACACGCCGGCGCCGGGCGCGAATTATCCGCGCGGGCCGCTGGGCAACGCGCTGCGCCAGGTGGCGCAATTGATGAAGGCGGACCTGGGCGTGGAGATTGCGTTCTCCGATGTCGGAGGTTGGGACCACCATGTCAACGAAGGTTCGGTGCAGGGGCAGATCGCGCAACGCGTTGGCGATCTGTCGCGGGCGATGTCGGCATTCTGGATCGACATGGGAAACCTGGCGGAAGAAACGGTGGTGGTGACCATGTCGGAATTCGGACGCACCGCGCGCGAGAACGGAAACCGCGGCACCGACCACGGGCACGCCAACGTGATGTTCATCATGGGCGGGCCGGTGCGCGGGCGGCGGGTGTACGGACGGTGGCCGGGGCTGGCGCAGGAACATCTGTATGAAGGCCGCGACCTGGCGCTGACCACGGATTTCCGCACTGTCCTGAGCGAGGTGCTGTACCGGCACATCGGGAACCGCAACCTGGGCGCGGTGTTTCCGGCATTCGACGCAAATCCCAACTCATTTCTGAAATTTCTCGCGTAGTCAGTCTTAGCCACAGAGGTCACAGAGGAAAAGGGGGGTTCTTCCTCCGTGTCCTCTGTGGCTGAATCCTATAATCCCGCTTCGATGCGGGCGCGGGGATCGAGGTAGTCGCGCAGGGCGTCGCCGATGAAGTTGAAGGAAAGCACCGCGAGCATGACGGCAATGGCGGGAAACAGCACGAGGTGAGGCGCGTCGAACAGGTGGGCGCGGCCGTCGTTGAGCATGGATCCCCAGCTTGCGGCCGGAGGCGGAACCCCGAGACCGAGAAAGCTCATGGTGGCTTCGGCGAGAATGGCGCCCGCCATGCCGATGGCGGCCTGCACGATGACCGGCTGAATCATGTTGGGCAGGACGTGGCGTGTGATGACGCGCCAGTCGCTGGCGCCCGAGCGCGCGCGCGGCTTCGATGAATTCGCGCTCGCGCGTCGCCAGTACCTGGGCGCGGACCAGGCGGGCGTAGCCGACCCATCCGCCGATCGAGAGCGCCAGGATCAGGTTGAATATCCCGGGGCCGAGAAAGGCGACGAAGGCGATGGCCAGCAAGATGCCGGGAAAGGAAAGGAAGGCGTTCATGATCACGATGTTGACGATGCGGTCCACGCGTCCGCCGTAGTACCCGGCGATGCAGCCAACGATCAGGCCGAGAATGAGCGCGACCGTAACCACGCTGGAGCCGACCAGCATGGAGATGCGCGCGCCATAGATGATGCGGGAGAGCATGTCGCGGCCGAGCTCGTCGGTGCCCAGCCAATGCGCCGCCGAAGGGCCGGCGAGGCGGGCCGGGAGATTGATCGCGGCGGGATCGTGGGGCGCAATCCAGGGAGCGAAGATGGCCAGCACGGTGAAGATAACCACCAGGACAATCCCTGCGGCGGCGAGCGGGTTCAGGAGGATGGCGCGCCGCAAGCGCTGCGCCGCGGGCGCAGTGGCCGGGATGCCGGAGGGAGTGGTCGCAACTGTGGCCATGAGTTAGGGTTGGATTACGGGAGTTTCAGTTTCAGTTTACTTCAGTTCTTGGTGAGGATTGAGCGAGAGTTGGGGCATCATGAAACGAGTAGGGGTCCTTCGGCTCGGCGTCGCAAATGCGGCGACGCCTCGCTCAGGATGACATCACTTTGAAGGCATGTGTGAATGGACCGAATGCGTAAAGCTCTGATCATTTGCTCGTTCGTAATTCTTTCGGCGGCGTATTGCCTTGCCGGGGTGGAATTCGTGGCGCAGACGCGCAGCGATGGCGGCGGCGACGTCACCGTGCACGCTTACGTCAGCGGTGCGCGGGCCAAGGTGGTGTTCGTCGAGAGCCAGGCCAGCGATTATGCGATCGGCGACTACATGCTCTCGCCCGACGAGGGCAAGACGCTCTACCTGATCAGCCCGGCAACCAAGACCTACACCAAGTACGACGTGCCAGCGATGATGGCGGGCATGGGCGGCATGGTGCAGGGCATGCGCGGCATGATGAAGGTGAACTTCGAATCGCCCCAGATCGAAAAGCTGCTGGAGGAAGATGGCGGACTGCTGGCGGGGCTGCCGACGCGCCATTTTCGCTATCGCACCAGCTACACGGTCAGCATGCACATTACCGGCGCGAAGAAGGTTTCCACGGTCCTGGAGGAAGACATCTGGACGACCGACAAGCTGGTAGATCCGGCGCTGAAGGTCTGGCTGAAACAGGAGCCGCCGAGCACGGGTGACGAGCAGGTGGACAAGATGATTCGCGCGGAAATGGCGAAGGTGGAGGGCTTTCCGCTGAAACGCGTGACGGTGACGCGCACCGGTGACGCCAACGGCGAACACAGCAGCCGCAGCGAGATGAACGTGTTGGAAGTGAAACAGGTCAGGGTGCCGCTGTCGGTATTCGCCATGCCGCGGGGATACAAAGAAGTGCCGCAAAAGCGCCTAATGGACGAGTAGCTTGGGGGCTGGAGGCTGCTCGACGAGGTTCGACTTGAAAACATGCCGACTCACGATCGCCGTGTGTTTTTTGTTTTGTGCACTCACGGCAGCCTCCGCCCAAACCCCGCCGTCTGACGTGAGCCTGACCGCTAACCCCGTCTTCCAGAAAAACTGCGCGAAGTGTCACGGCAAAACTGCAAAGGGCCGCCACTTCGGCGGGCCATCGCTCATCTCCGAAAAAACCGGCACCGCCTCCACCGACGACCTGCGCAACATCATCACCAGCGGCAAAGGCCGCATGCCCAAGTACGCCGGCAAACTAACATCGCAAGAAATCGACACGCTGGTCCAGCAAATCAAAGCCCTGAACAAGAAATGAATCGCCTATACGGCCCGTCGTGCCGAAACGGGTGACAGAGGAGTAGCTAGGGGCTAGCCAAGTCGTTACTACAACTGGTTGAGTTCGTAGCCCATGGGAATGACGATCTTCGTGGCGCCTGCAAAGCGCTGCGTGCGCTGGATCGCCGTAGGCCCTTGCGCACTTACCTTGGCGAGGAGTTCGGCGTAGTCCTCGAACCGCTGTTCCGTGTGAAACCTTTCGCGGCGCCGCAATCCGAAGCGCTCCATGGCTTGCGCGCTGCGGCGGACCTTGTCCTCTTCCGCTCCGTAGAAGATCCACTCCGAGCCAGGCGAATGGTCGAATACCACGATGTCGCGTGCCAGATTCTTGGCGTGGGTCAGCGCCTTCTGGGGATCGGCCATTTCGTGCAGACAAAATTCGAAGTACACCACATCGCCTGACAGTGCCACATCCTCGAACTTGCCGCCAACAACCTCCACCGAATCCTGTATGCCCTTTGCGGCAACGTTCGCCGCTAGTTCCCTCAGGGCCTCAACATCCTGATCAATAGCGATCAGCTTCTTTGTTCCGGCGGAGGGGGCAAGCAGTTGCCTCCCTCCCGCCCCGACGAAAAGCACGACCTTATTCGTGAAGTCGTAGAAGCGGAGAAGGTTCTCGGTGAGCTGTGCGTAGTCGGTGGCCAGTGGTGAATCCTTTCCCTGAATGCCCGATCCAACTCTGTCACAACGGAGGCCATGCTTCGGCAAGTCACAATTTGTGCGGACCACACATCAGATCAAACTACGCCTCCCTTGTCTTGCCACTATCGGTGGAGGTGACACGCTGGCCTCAGGCGCATTATGCTCCCGCGTAAGTGTCGATAACAGCGGAGGCCACACGAAGAACATGCCGACGAATCCAATGAGGCACATCGCGTAGACGTATGTTGCAGCTTCGTCGCGTCGCCCAATAAGTCCCCAAAGCCTGGCCTCCCGCCCTACTGCCTGATTCGCGGATTGAACGCTGAGTACAGCAGGTCCGTCAGAAAGTTCACCGCAACGTAAGTCAATCCAATCGCCAGAATGCAGCCCTGGACGAGGTAGTAGTCGCGCGTATTAATCGCCTGGATGGTGAGGCGGCCGATGCCGGGCCAGGAGAAGATGGTCTCGGTCACGATGGCGCCGGCCAGCAGCGCGCCGAATTGCAGGCCGATCACGGTCAAAACCGGGATCATGGCATTGCGCAGCGCGTGGCGGTAGACCACGGTGCGCTCCGGCAAGCCCTTGGCGCGCGCGGTGCGGATGTAGTCCTGGCCCAATTCTTCCAACATGGAAGTGCGCACCATGCGGGTGAGGATCGCGGCCAGCGCGCCGCCCATGGTGATCGCCGGCAAGACCAGGTGCGCCACGGTCCCGCTGCCGGATACGGGCAGCAGTCCGAGATTCACGGCGAAAAATAAAATCAGCACCGGGCCGAGGGCGAAGTTCGGGAACGAAAGCCCCAGCAGGCTGATGAAGCTGATGGCGCGGTCGTCCCAGCGGTTACGACGCCGCGCCGAGCGCACGCCTGCGGGAATCGAGAGCGCCAGGGCGACCAGAAGCGATGCCAGCGTCAGCTTGAGCGTGAACGGGTAGCGCTCGGCGATGAGGCTTCCGACGTTCTGGTTGAAGCGCAGCGACTGTCCAAGATCGCCGTGCAGAACTCCCTTCCAATAATTCAGGTATTGCCGGCTCATCGGCAGGTCTAGACCGTAGGCGTGGTGCGCCGCCTGGATGTCGGCGGCGGCAGCGCTTTCGCCAAGCATTTGCTGGATGGGATCGCCGGGGACAAGGTGGATGAGCAGAAACACGATGGAGACCACCAGCCAGACGACGGGCAGAGTGTAGAGGACGCGGGTTGCAAGGAAGCGGAACATCGGTCGTCAGTCGTTGGTCGTTAGTCGTTAGTCGTTAGTCGTTGGCGGTTATCGGAAACAACTGCCGCTGATCAACGCAGATGAACGCTGATCGGAATCATTCATTTGATCTGCGTTGATCTGCGTGCATCAGCGGCAAATGGTTTTGCGCGTATGGATAACTCGGCCGCTGTCTTTCAAATTACCAAATTACGAAATTACCAAATTTCAAATTCCTAGTCCCCTGCCCGTTGCGAAGATCGCGGCTCGACCGCCTCGATCAGCACACGGGCAATGCGGCGGTTTCCCATTTCCAGCACGGTGAAGCGGCGGCCGGCGTATTCGAACGAGTCGCCCGGCTTCGGGATGCGCTGGAACTGAGCCAGCATGAAGCCGGCCAGGGTTTCGAATCCCTGGTCCGAGGGCAGCAGGACGCGGTACTGGGTTTCGAGGTCGCGAATATTGACCGCGCCCTCCAGCACCATGCTGGTGGCGCCGGCGGGAAGCGGCTGCGGGGCGATGTCGAACTCGTCTTCGATCTCGCCCACCAGTTGCTCGAGCACGTCTTCGACGGTCACCACGCCGGAGGTGGAGCCGAACTCGTCCACCACCACCGCCAGGTGCCGCTTGCGGTGGCGGAATTCGACCAGCAGGTCGGTGAGCGGCTTGGTCTCGGGCACCACCAGTACGTCGCGCATGACGTCGCGCACCACCGTATGCGCGAGGCGCGCGGCGGTGGGATCGGACGGCGGCTTGGTGTAGCGCAGGCGCATCCAGCGCGTGAGGTCCTTGCTGTAGAGCAGGCCGATGATGTGTTCGGAGCCGCGCTGCGGGTCGTACACGGGAACGCGCGAATGCTGTTCCTCGACGACGCGCGTCAGCGCCTGTTCCAAGGGCATGTCGGCAGGCAAGGAGAAAATCCCGGGACGCGGGACCATGACCTGGCGCACGGTGATTTCGCCCAGTTCGAGCGCGTGCAGCATCATCTCTTCCTCGAGCTGGGGAACGATGCCGAAGCGGCGGGAGGCGGTCACGATCAGCTTCAGCTCCTCCGGCGAATGGACCACCGAGGAACGCACCTCATGGGCCCCGAAGCGGCGCAGCACGAAACGGGCCGAAGCGCTGATCACGCGCAGGAACGGGCGCGCCACGGTCATGAAGAAATCCATGGGAGCGGCGACAGCGAGGGCGACGCGATCGGCCCGCTGCAAGGCCACGGATTTCGGCACGACCTCGCCAAGAACGACCGTAAAGTAGGTGATCAGGATGAACGCAACGACAATCGCAATGGTGTGAGCGAATGCGGTCGGATGGCCGCCACCGCCCATCGCCAATTGGATTACGGCAGCGAGCGCGGGCTCGCCGACCCAGCCCAGTCCGAGGCTTGCCAGGGTGACGCCAAGCTGGACGGCGCTGAGCAGTTCGTCCATGCGCTCGTGCAGCTTGCGGACGGTGCGGGCGCCGACGCGGCCGGCCTCAATGAGCTGCTGGATGCGGGTGTCGCGCACGCTGACCAGGGCGAATTCCGCCGCCACAAAGAAGGCATTGGCCGCCACCAGCAGCAAGACGGCAAATACCCGCAGGAGCACGTATCCGGCCATTGGGGGAATTCTAGCAGGGCGCAAGGCCCAAGGCTTAAGGCACAAGGCTTAAGGCGCAAGGCTCAAGGCACAAGGCGTTAGGCGCAAGGCTCAGGGTGCAAGGCTCAAGGCGTTAGACACAAGGCTCAAGGGGGTGTCATTTCGAGCGAGGACGAGCCAATAGGCGGTCGTGTCGCCTTTGCACGAACTGCGTGGCTCGTCCGAGTCGAGAAACCTGCATTTCCTCGTGCCGCCTTGCGCCTTGCGCCTAGCGCCTTGTGCCTTTCTTTGCTTTCCTTTTGCAACCGGCGGTGTCTAAGACCAAGGCAATCCTTGCAGCCGGTTGCGGCTCGTACCAAATTGGTCCCAAGGGCGAATTGCGCCGATATCCGGGAACCAAATCCGCACCCGGTGCGTAACGATCATCATAGAGGCTGTGTTTCCCTGCGCGACGCCAGCACCGTGGCAGCCAGCAAGGCCGGCGGGTAAGGCGAGGAGGGCGTAATGGCAAACGGCAATGGTAAGAAAAAGAAGAAACGCTGGCTGTATATCGGCGGATCGATTGTAGGCGTGCTGGTCATCCTATTCGGTGTTGTGGCTGCCACCCGGGGCGGAACCAAGATTGACTCGTCGAAGCTGGCCAAGGTGGATCGCGGCGATCTGGCCAAGAGCGTGGTCGCAACCGGGAAAATCGAGCCAATCACCAAGGTGGAGATCAAGTCCAAGGCCAGCGGCATCGTGAAAAAGTGGAACATCGATGCCGGGCAGTCGGTGAAGGCCGGGACGGTGCTGGTCGAACTCGACAAGGTGGAGATCGAAGCGCAGGTGCGACAGGCGAAGGCGCAGTTCGAGGCCGCCGAGGCCAGCGAGCACGCTGCTACCGCCGACTACGAGCGCGCCAAGGTGGACGCCATCAGCCCCGATGTCCCGCTGCTCAAGCGTGCCTACGATCGCGCCATCAGCATGGCCAAGGACGGCGTGGTTTCGCAGTCGCAACTGGACGACGCGCAGAGGAACTATGAGCTGTCGCTCAACAAGCAACAGGTGGCGCAGGCGCAGCTCGGCGTCCTGAAGGCGAGAGAAAAACAGGCTGAGGCGCAAGTGGCGCAGGCGAGCGCGACCCTGGCGCAGTTGCAGGAGCAATACACCTATTACACGATCGTGGCGCCGATTGACGGCATCATCCTGTCGCGGGACGTGGAAATCGGAAACGCGGTCAGCTCCATTCTGGTGATGGGCTCGGCGTCAACCCTGGTCATGACCGAAGGCGACACCAGCGAGGTGTACGTCAAGGGCAAGGTGGACGAGAGCGATATCGGCAAGGTGTATCTCGGGCAGCCGGCGCGGATCAAGGTGGAGTCGTTCAAGGACAAGAGCTTCACCGGCAAGGTCACGAAGATTTCGCCGATGGGCGTGGAAAAGGACAACGTCACCACCTTCGAAGTGCGGGTGTCGATTAACAATCCTGGCGGCGAGTTGAAAGCGGCCATGACCGCGAACGCGGAAATCATCCTGGACGAACACAAGAACGTGCTGCGCGTTCCGGAAGGCGCGGTGCTGTACGACAAGGACAAGAAGGCGTCGGTGGAAATCCCTGACCCGAGCGCCAAGGACGGCAAGAAAAAGGTCGCCGTGAAACTTGGGATCTCCAACGGCGCCAAAGCGGAAGTGCTGGAAGGTCTCAAGGAAGGCGACCAGATCGTGCTGCAGTAATTTGGGTGCGGCACTAAGGGGATCCCCCAAGACCCCTCCAGTTGGGGGATTCCCCAAAAATCAGGCGCAAGGCTTTAGGCTCAAGGCAAATGGCGTCTCCGCGTTGAGCCTTGCGCCTTGTGCCTTGAGCCTTCAAACGAGGTCACAATGAAAAAATTGGCGCGTGTCGGTCTGGTTCTGGCGGTAGTGCTGTGCGCCCTGCCGTTGCTGGCGGAAGAGGCTACGTTCGATCGCACCTTGAACGTCAGCGGACCGGTGGACTTGGAAGTGGTAACCGGTTCGGGCAGCATCACGGTACGCAGCGGCGCCGCGGGAACGATTCGTGTCCATGGCACGGTTCGCGCCGGCTTCTGCTTCGGCTTTTGCGGCGGTGGCGATCCCGAGGCGGCGATGAAGGCGATCGTGGCCAATCCGCCGATCGAGCAGAGCGGCAACACGGTGCGCATCGGACACCTGGGCGAGACCCTGCGGCACGACAATATTTCGATCAGCTACGAGCTGGTGGTGCCCGCCGAGACGAAGCTGCTTTCGAAAACCGGTTCTGGAAGCCAGGAAATTTCCGGCGTCGCTGGGCCGGCGGAGGTCAACAGCGGATCCGGCAGCCTTCGCCTGTCGGACATTGCGGGCCAGGTGCGCGCGCACACCGGGTCGGGCGGCATCACGGTGAGCAAACTGCACGGTTCGGTGCGCGCCCACACGGGCAGCGGCTCGATTCGGGGCGAGGGCGTGGGAAGTGGAACGTCCGTCGAAAGTCGCGCCCAGACCGAGGGTAAGGAAGTGCCGCTGGCGTCAGGCTCGCGGATTCATTCCGGCATCAGCTATTTCGATAGTTCCACCACGGGTTCGCCAGGCGCGGAGATCGATTTCCAGACAGGATCAGGCAGCATCCACGTGGACGACGTGCGCGGCGCAGTGCGCGCCCACACCGGCAGCGGCAGCATCGAGGTGCAGGGCCAGCCTACCGATGATTGGAGCATGAGCACCGGGTCGGGCAGCATCATCGTGCGCCTGCCCCCACAAGCGGCATTCTATTTGAGCGCGCACACCAGCTCAGGATCCATCAACACCGACCGCCAGGTCACAGTTCAGGGCACGATCGGGAAACGTGACCTGCGCGGCACCGTGAACGGCGGCGGATTTCATCTCGACCTGCACACCGGGTCGGGAAACATACGGATTGAATAGCTCTCAGCTATCAGCTCTCAGCTCTCAGCTGCCAGCAGGCCCGTCTTTGATCCAAGATTTTCAATGTCTAAACGCTCTGGCTGAAAGCTGACAGCTGATAGCTGACAGCTCGTTGCCTTGACTTGTCCTCTGTCCCCGCGCTAACTTCGCCCTGCCTTTGAGACCATCCAGCGAAACGAGGCTCCCGTGGCCCAGCGTGTGATCACGTTTACCACCGATTTCGGACTGAACGACCACTACGTCGGCACCATGAAAGGTGTCATCCTGAACATCAATCCGGCGGCCCAGATCGTGGACATCTGCAACGCGGTGCAGTCCTTCGACATCCTGGACGGGGCGCTGACCATCGTGCAGGCGTACCAGTACTTCCCTGCCGACACGGTGCACCTGGTGGTGGTGGACCCGGGCGTGGGCTCGACGCGGCGTCCGCTGCTGGTGACCACCGGCAAGCAAATGTTCATCGCCCCCGACAATGGAGTCCTGTCGTTCGTGTACGACCGCGAGGAACGAGTTTCGGTGCGGCACATCTCCGCCTCCCATTATTTCTTGCAGCCGGTGAGCAGCACGTTCCACGGCCGGGACGTGTTCGCCGCGGTGGCGGGATGGCTGAGCAAAGGCGTCGAGGTGGCGAAGTTTGGCGATGAAATCACCGACTACATCCGCTTCGCGGCGCCCCGACCCAAGCCGGTGAACGACAAGCTGCTCAAGGGCGTGATCCTGAAGGTGGACAAGTTCGGCAACCTGGTCACCAACATCACGCCTAACGATTTGCCGCAACTGTTTGCCCCCGAGCCGCCGCCGTTCAAGGTGCTGATCGCAAAACATGAAATCACCAAGATGACGCAATCGTACTCGGAGGGCACGCCGGGTGAGGTGTTCGTGGTGCTGAATTCCGGGGGCTTCCTGGAGATCGCGTGCCATCGCGGTTCCGCGTCGCATCTCGTGGGAGCGGGCAAAGGGTCCGATATCCGATGTGGGGGTGTTGTTCGAGACCGCGCAGATGGGGGCTGTCACGCCATAAGAGTTTCAGTTTCAAGTTTCAGTTTCAGGTTACCAGAACTGGTCTCATAAATGGTCATTGAACCTTGCGGCGTTATAGAGGGAGCTCAATGTCCAAGCTTCGCGTTCACAGTTTTGGGTTGTCGATAGACGGCTACGGTGCTGGCCCAAATCAAAGCCTTGAGAACCCGCTCGGGGTTGGTGGACTTGCACTGCACGAATGGGTCTTCAATACGCATACTTTTCACGCTATGGTGGGCAAGGATGGCGGGACAACTGGCGTTGATGATGACTTCGTCGCACGTGGCTTCGACAACATCGGCGCGTGGATCATCGGGCGAAACATGTTCGGACCTGTGCGTGGCCCATGGCCCGACGACACTTGGAAGGGGTGGTGGGGCGACGATCCGCCGTATCACACTCCCGTCTTCGTGCTCACCAATCACGGGCGCTTATCGTTGACCATGCGTGGCGGGACTACATTCCACTTCGTCACCGATGGCATCCATAACGCGCTGGCACGCGCTGTTGAGGCTGCTCAAGGAAAAGATATCCGGTTGGGAGGCGGGGTCGCCACGATCCGAAAATACCTTCGTGCTGGACTCGTCGATGAGATGCACTTAGCCTACGCACCCGTTCTGCTTGGCTCTGGCGAATGCCTGTTGGCGGGAATGGATCTGCCGGCGCTCGGATACCAGCTAAGTGCGCACATCACCACTACCAACTCCATGCATTTGACGATCGCGAAGAAGAATCCGTGAGCACGTCAGAGCATAGTTAGGTCCTGCACTTCGAATGCGTTGCTGGAAACTCCGGCGGCCAGAAACTGAAACTCGAAACTGAAACTACGGATTTTTGGGCTTGGGCCGCGCGTAGCGCTCCATCTCCGCCGTCCACTGCAGGAAGCGAAACAGTTCCGCCCGCTCCTTCCACATGAATTCGAAAAATTCCAGGAATCCGATGTCCTTCATCTTGACGCCGGTGTAGGTCTCGATCCGCCACCGCAGATACGGACTGCGCCACGGGGCCAGGTGATGGCCGCGGGTGGCGTTCCACAGGAATCGGAGGAGGTACCACATCGTCTGTCAGTCTATCGGTCTGTCAGTCTATCGGTCTGTCGGTCTGTCGGTCTATCAGTCTGTCGGTCTAAGTCGACTCGCTGATCCACCGATGGACTGATAGACCGATCGACCGATAGACCCCTCGACCGATTGACTGATAGACCGACCGACTGACAGACTGTTGTTCATGCCAGACGCGCGCCAAACCGCCGAGGATCATTACTACAACGCGCTCGACCTCTACGCCGAAGGGCGGCACGAGGAAGCGGTGGCAGCCTACCAGCAATCTCTCCAAGCCGATCCCACCTTCACCGAGGCGATGCACGGCCTTGCGCGCGCGTACCAGGACATGAACCGGCTGGATGATGCGATCGAAATCGCCAACCGCATCGCGCAACTCGATCCCAACGACGTGCTCGCGCACACTTCACTGTCCATCCTCTACCAGAAAAAGGGCATGGTTCCGGAGGCGGAAGCGGAGGGCAACAAGGCGCGCATCCTGGGCTGGAAGCAGCAATTGAAAGAGGGAAAGAAATAGTTTCAGTTTCAGTTTCAGTTTCAGTTTCAGTCGTGTTTGCAGGAACGTTGCCAAACGATCAGGTCTCTGTATGTGTGCGACATAAAAATAGCTCCCGTGATTCTGGCTGAAACAGAAACTGAAACTGAAACTCTGGCTGCAGGACGCTAGTTCTTGGCCGACATTTCGGTGAGTGACTCCGCCAGCCCGTGGAGCATGCGCTTGATTTCGTCGCAATCCTGAAATGCCGGTGCGACCGCCGCCTTATCAACGTAGCCCAAGCGCTCCGCAATTATCAGCTGTGTTTCCACTTCCAACGCCGATCCTCGCGCTTGGCCGACGAAATGTCGAAATTCGCCGGTGGTCATACGCCCCTGCCCTTCTGCGATGTTGCTGGCGATCAACACCGCGGCGCGTCGGAGTTGGGCTGTCAATCCATACGCCTCATCGCGGGGAAAACATTTCGTCATACGGTATATCTTTTCAATAAGGTCGATGGAACGTTGCCAAACGATGAGGTCCTTGTATGTGTGCGACATAGGAATGCCTCGCGCGCTTCAGGCTGAAACTGAAACTGAAACTGAAACTTTTAAAGATCATATTTCTTCAGCAGATGCCGGAAGGACCTATAGGAAAGCTTTAGCATTTCGGCGGCCCGGGTTTGGACCCCGTTGCACTGCCGCAGCGCCGACTGGATCAGCGCCCGCTCCAGGTCGGCGACGTAGCCTTCCATATCCATTCCATCCGGCGGAATGGGGACCGTTGCGGCTGCGCCACCGGCTCCGGCGGCGGCGGCGCAAGCGCGTCCGCGCTCCACCGGCAGTTCCACCTCAAGTTCGTTCCCGGTACAGAGGGCGACGGCGCGCTCGATGGTGTTCTCCAATTGCCGCACGTTGCCCGGCCATTCGTAACCAGCCAGGGCACGCAACGAATCCGGGACAATGCGCAGGATGCTCTTGCCCGCCGCCGGCGCGTACTTCTTCAGAAAATGGTTCGCCAGCATGGGAATGTCTTCAGGCCGCTCGCGCAACGGCGGAACGTAGATGGGGATGACGCTCAAGCGATAGTAGAGGTCTTCGCGGAAATTGCCTTCCGCGGTGGTGCGTTCCAGGTCGCGATTGGTGGCGGCAATGACGCGCACGTCCACCGCGGTCTCGGCGGCCGACCCCAGCGGCCGCACGGCATTTTCCTGGAGCACGCGCAGCAGCTTGACCTGCATGCCGATGCTCATCTCGCTGATCTCATCGAGGAAGACGGTGCCGCCGCTGGCTTCCTCGAACAGCCCGCGCCGGTTCTGGTTGGCGCCGGTGAACGAGCCTTTCAAATATCCGAACAGCTCGCTTTCCAGCAAGGTCTCGGTAAAGGCGCCGCAGTTGGCGGGCAAGAAGGGCAAGCCGGCACGCGTGGAGCAGGCATGGACCGCGCGCGCCACCAGTTCCTTGCCGGTACCGCTCTCGCCATGAATCAGCACGGTGCTGTGGGTGGGCGCGACGGTGCGGATGGTCTGCTTGAGCTTTTCGATGGTCGGACTCACTCCGACCAGGTTGTCGAGCGAGTTGCGGCTGGCAGCGTCGCGCTTGAAGGCCAGGTTCTGCCGCCGCAGAGACAGCTTGTCCATCGCCTTGCCGATGGCGAACTTCACGTCCTCCACCAGGGCCGGTCCCTTGCGGATGTAATCGAACGCGCCCCCCGCCTTGACCGCCTGCACCGCCGACTCCAGGTCGTCCACGGCGGTGATCAGCACCACGGCCGTATCGGGCGAGACGCTGTGAGCGTAGCGCAGCACCTCGATGCCGTTGGTGTTCGGCATCTTGATGTCGGTGACGATCACGTCGAAGAGGGCGGAATTGACCTTCTTCTTGGCATGATCCCCGGATTGGACGGTCTCGACTTTATGGCCGTCCTTGCGCAGGGCGATTTCCAGCAACTCGCAAATGGAGCGCTCGTCGTCAACCACCAGGACATTACCCACGCGCCCCCCTTGCCGCGGCCGCAGGGGCGGGCTCGAAACCGGCCGCCGCGGCCTGTCGCAACTGCACCGTAAACTCGGTTCCCTGCCCGATCCTGGAGCGCACGGAAATCTTGCCCTCATGCGCCTGCACGACCTGGTACACGATCGCCAGCCCCAGCCCGGTTCCTCCGTCGAAACCCGATTGGAACGGCTCGAAAATCTTTTCCATCTCCAGCCCGCGCATGCCGTGCCCGGTGTCGGTGAAGCTGATCAGCCAGTTCGCCTCGTGCGCCCGCAGCGTAACCGTCAACGTTCCGCCCCCCGGCATGGCACGGATAGCGTTATCGCAGATGTTCCAGAACACCTGCTTGATGCGGTCGCCGTCAACCTGCGCCGGAGCATGCGCCGCCTCGAATTGGCGGACGATCTGCAGCGCTGTTGCACCCGGCTCGGCGCGGTTCTGCAGCAGGATCAGCGTGTCCTCGAGCAACGGCACCAGGTCGAGAGTGGTGAATTCGTACTTCTTCTCGCGCGAGTAGGTGAGAAAGTCGGAGACGATGTTGTTGAGGCGTTCCGACTCGCGGGTCACGATGTCCACCAGCGTGCGCTGCTCCTGGTTGAGCACGGAGACATCGGCGAGCACCTTGACCGAGCCGGCGATGGAGGAGAGCGGATTGCGGATCTCGTGGGCAATCGCGGCCGCCATGCGCCCGACGGCCGCCATGCGGTCGCGCAGCCGCACCTCGCGCTCCAGGCGGCGTATCTCGGTGAGGTCGTCGAAGGTGTACACGTAGCCCATGGCGCCGCGGTCGGGCACTTCCAGCACGGAGCGGCTCATGCCGAATGTCTTGGTGCCCCCGGAAGGCGTGGCGGAACGCACCTCGCAACGCACCGGAACGGCGCCCGGCTCCGGCAACTGGTCGAGGAAGAGGTGCTCCACGCCGCGGCCAACCACGGCGCCCTCGCCGCGTTCCAGCAATTTTTGCCCGGCGGCATTGATCAGGCGCACCCGGCCGTCCATGCCGGTGGTGATCAGGCCGCCGCTGATGGAGTCGACGATGTTCTCGTGGAGCGCCTGCAGGTTTTCCAGCGCGCCGCTCTGCTCCTGCAGCCGGACGTCGGCCTGGCGCAGCTTCATGCTCAACTGGCTGGCCAGGTAGGCGATGGCCGCGTAGGCGAACAGGTTGATGAGGATGCTGGCTTGCAGGCTGCGCAGGTCGGGCCGGCTCACCGAATACGAGCGCAGCATGTCGAAGTACGACAGCTCCAGGATGGCGCCGGAGAGGATGAACGCCAGCGCGGCGATCAAGAACGTCCACGCCCGCGAGAACAGGATGGCGGCAACGATGATGATCAGCGGATAAAGGAAGTTGAAGGAACTGTCGATGCCGCCGGTCAGATAGACGATGGTGGCGGCCATGCACAGGTCGGTGAGAACCTGCAGACGCGCCTGGAAGCGCGCATCTCGCCATAAGGAAAGCAGCAGGAGGTAGAAAACCGACAGCGTGTACCACAGCAGGATGGCAACGACAAAGAGCCTTTGGGGAAGGTAGGTGGGCGTCAGGACGGCAACCGCCAACTCGATGCCGAAGACAAAGGTGATGATGATGATCCTCACCTTGCCCAGCCAAATCAGCCAGCTTCGCTCGTTGAACTGCTCACCCATCACGCCTCTACCCGCAGACACACCATGCCTCTCACGCTGTCACCGCCTGCGCCAACCCTCCGCGACCGGCATGGCTGGTCTGTCGGTCTGTCGGTCATTCAGTCAAAGGCTGAAGCGATACGACCGATGGACTGATAGACCGATAGACCTAAGATCCGGGATCTAGCCCCCCGAGAGCTTGGAGATCATGGAGAACAGCGGCATGTACAGCGAGATCACGATGCCGCCGACAGCCACGCCCAGAAACGAGATCATCACCGGTTCCAGCAGCGTCAGCATGTCCTTGGTGGCCGAGTCCACTTCGTCTTCGTAGAAATCGGCGATCTTCTGCAACATGGCGTCCATGGCGCCGGTGGCTTCGCCGACGCCGATCATCTGCGTCACCATGTTGGGGAACACGCCACTTTCCTTGAGCGGGTCCACAATCGTCCGGCCTTCTTCGATCGCCTTGCGCACCTTCATCAGCGCTTGTTCCAGCACCGCGTTGCCGGAGGTGCGCGCGGTGATACTGAGGCCCTCCAGGATCGGCACACCCGAGGTGATCAGGGTGCCCAGGGTGCGGGTGAAACGCGCCACCGCGATCTTGCGCAGCACCATGCCGAACACCGGCAGGTGCAGCATCATGTTGTCCCAGAGATAGCGGCCCCGGGGATGCTTGCGGACCTGCCTGATGCCGATGACCAGCGCGATCAGCACCCCGAAGAACAACCACCAGAAGGTGCTCACCAGGTAGCTCAGGCTCATGACAAAGCGCGTGGGGGCGGGCAGTTCGACGCCCAGGCCGGCGAACAGGTTGGCGAAGATCGGGACCACGAATTTCAGCAGCGCGCCCACGATGAGCACCGCGATGCTGATGACGGATACGGGATAGATCAGCGCCGACTTCACCGCCGAGCGCAGTTTCACGGCCTTTTCCACGTAGGTCGAGAGGCGCTGGAGAATGGTGTCGAGAATGCCGCCGGTTTCGCCCGCCTCGATCATGTTGGTGGTGAGGTCGTCGAAAATCTTCGGGTAGCCGCGCATGGCATTGGACAGCGTGGCGCCGCCTTCCACCGTCTGCCGGATGCCGGTCAGAGCCTTCTGGAACGCCGGGTTCTCCTGGTTGGCGGCCAGGATCTCCAGGCACTGCACCAGCGGCAGGCCGGCATCGATCATCACCGAGAACTGGCGGAAGAAGATGGCGATGTCCTTGGTCGCCACCTTGCCCGAACCGAAGGTGGGCATCACGAATTCCTTGCCCTTCTCCTTGATGGTGGTGTCGGTGATGCGCTCGCGGGTGAGCGCCGCCTTCAACACCTGCTTGTTCTCGCTGACCCGCTCGCCGGCTACTTTCTCGCCGGCGGGGTTCTTGCCTTTGAACGTGAAAACTGGCATGTGAACCTCGCAAAAACAATTTGTCAGTTCTTCAGTATGCAGCGGCGGATGGACTGCCGGCTGAAATACTGTCTACTTCTTGCCCGGCGCCGCCACCCCGACTCCCGGCTTGGTGATTCCGGCGCCACGGTTAATCATTTCCTGTAACTCGTCCGGCATGGAGGAACGCTGCAACGCCGTCTCCAGCGTGATCTGCTTGGTCATGCACAGCGTCGCCAGGGACTGGTTGAACGTCTGCATGCCGAACTTGTCCTGGCCCGCCTGCATGGAGGAGTAAATCTGGTGGATCTTGTCTTCGCGGATCAGGTTGCGCACGGCCGAGTTGGGAATCAGGATTTCCATCGCCATGGCGCGGCCCTGGCCGCCGATCTTGGGCAGCAACGACTGGCACATGATTCCTTCCAGCACCAGCGAAAGCTGGGCGCGGATCTGCGATTGCTGGTGCGACGGGAAGACGTCAATCACGCGGTTAATCGTGGAGGCAGCCGAATTGGTGTGCAAGGTGCCGAAAGTGAGGTGGCCGGTCTCGGCAATGCGCAGCGCCGATTCGATCGTCTCCAAGTCGCGCATTTCGCCGATCAGCACCACGTCCGGGTCTTCCCGGAGGGCGGCGCGCAGCGCGTTGGTGAACGACTTGGTGTCGGAATGCACCTCGCGCTGGTTCACCAGGCAATTCTTGTGCTGGTGGACGAATTCGATCGGGTCTTCGATGGTGATGATGTGATCGTGGCGGTCGGTGTTGATCTTGTCGATCATCGCCGCCAGCGTGGTGGATTTCCCGGATCCGGTCGGGCCGGTGACCAGGATCAAGCCGCGCGGCTTGTCGCACATCCTGGCGACCACCGGCGGAAGGTTCAATTGCTGAAAGGACTTGATCTCGAACGGAATGACGCGGAACACCGCTCCGGCCGCGCCGCGCTGGTTGAAGATGTTGGCGCGGAACCGCGCCAGCCCTTTCATGCCGAACGAGAAGTCGAGCTCCAGATCTTCCTCGAAGCGGTGCTTTTGCGCGTCGGTCATGACGCTGTAGGCCAGCGACTTGGTTTCGGCGGGCGTCAGCGGCGGCATGTCCAGCGGCTGCAAGTGACCGTGAACGCGGATTTGCGGCGGCGAGTTGGTGGTGATATGGAGGTCGCTGCCGCTCAATTCGAGGAGCTTTTTCAGAAGATCGCTAAGTGATGCGGCCATATTCCAGTTTCCAGTTTCCAGTTTCTAGTTTCTAGTTGCGTTGCTTGCTCGAGTTTCCGTAACTGCCTCAGTGCACGGTTTCGCGCGCTACTTCTTCCAGCGTGGTCGTGCCGGCCATGGCCTTGACCAGGCCGCTGCGGCGCAAGGTAATCATGCCGCGCTCCACCGCTTTTTTCTTCAGTTCCACGGCGGAAGCGCCCACCAGGATCAGTTCGCGGACCTCATCATCGACTTCCATCACTTCATACAGGCCGCAGCGGCCCTTGTAGCCGGTGTTGTTGCACACCCCGCAGCCTTTGCCCTTGTACACCTTCACGGTCTTGGCTTCCGCGGGCGTGAAGCCAGCCTCGATTAACGCCTGCGGTGGCAGCTCCACCTCGGCCTTGCACTCGGCGCACACGCGCCGCACCAGGCGCTGCGCCACGATCATGTGCACCGAGGTCGCAACCAGGAACGGCTCGATGCCCATGTTCATCAGGCGGCTGATCGTCTCCGGCGCGCCGTTGGTGTGCAGGGTGGAAAGCACCAGGTGACCGGTGAGCGCGGCCTTGATGGCGATTTCCGCCGTCTCGAAGTCGCGGATCTCGCCCACCAGGATGATGTTGGGGTCCTGCCGCAAGAACGCGCGCAGCGCGGCGGCGAAATTCAGCCCGATCGATTCCTTCATCTGCACCTGGTTGACGCCGGCCAACTGAAATTCCACCGGGTCCTCGGCGGTCATGATGTTGGTGTCCGGCACGTTGAGCCGCGAAATCGCCGAGTACAGCGTGTTGGTCTTGCCGGAACCGGTGGGGCCGGTGACCAGCACCATGCCGTAGGGCTTCAGGATGGCCTTCTCGAATTTCACCAGCGATTCGGGCTCGAAGCCCAGCTTGGTCATGTCCAGCCGCAGGTTTTCCTTGTCGAGCAGCCGCATGACGATCTTTTCCCCCCACAGCGTGGGCAGCGTGCTGACCCGGTAATCGAGCTGCTTCTTCCTGCCGCCGAGGTTCACCTTCAGCATGATGCGGCCGTCCTGCGGCAGACGCTTCTCGCTGATGTCCAACTTCGCCATGATCTTGATGCGCGAGGTGATGGCATCTTTCAGCTTCATCGGCGGCGACATCATGGTCTGCAGGATGCCATCTACACGGAAGCGGACGCGATATTCCTTCTCGTAGGGCTCGACGTGGATGTCGCTGGCGCCCTTCTTCACCGCATCGGTCAGGATCAGGTTCACCAGCTTGACGATGGGCGCTTCGTCGGCCGCCTTCTCCAACTCCGACAGGCCCATCTCCTCTTCTTCGGCCTGCAGTTCGACATCGGCGTCGCCACCCTCGGTCATCGACATCATGACCTTTTCCAGGTCTTCCTCGTGGCTGGCGCCATACGCCTTCTCGATGCCGTCCAGGATCGAGCTTTCCGACGCCACCACCGGCTCGATGTTGAACCCGGTCATGAACTTGATATCGTCCATGGCGAACACATTGGTGGGATCCACCATGGCGATGGTGAGCGAGGCGCCGACCCGGCTGAGCGGCAGGATCTGGTAGCGCTTGGCGGTCTCGTAAGGGATGAGCTTGACCACCGTCGGATCAATTTCGAAGTAGGCAAGATTGATGGCGGGCACGCCGTACTGGCGGGAGAGAAAGTTGGTCACGTCCTCGTCGGAGAGATACCCCAGCTTGACCAGGATGGACCCCAGGCGGGTGCCGGATTCCTTCTGGACCTTGAGCGCCTGATCCAACTGCTCCTGCGTGATTACCTTCTCTTTAACCAGCAGGTCGCCCAACCGCTGAGACATACCCCTCCCTATCTTCCTTCTCTCCAGCCTGACTCGGAACCGCGCCCGCAATACGGGATTGCAGCATCAGCTCGGGGGAAAAATGTTCAACTCTGGGTAGGGCGAATCGTATGTTGAGTGACACAAATTGTCAATTGAGAACGGTGGCAGAAAGGTTAACAAAACAGGCTCTCTAGGTCACGTTAGGACAAGACCTTACGGGTGCTCAGCGGTCAGAATCTGCCGAGCTTCTGCCTGATTGACGACCGAAGAGTCATGGTGGAAGCACCGGATTCATGTTGGTGGAAGCACCGGCCGGAACCTGTCCCGAGCGCAGCGAGGGAGGCCGGTGAATTGGACCCCCGAAATACGGGCTTTAAGCCCTGGCTTCGGCAAAACTGAGGCCTGGCCGGAGCGAAGCCGAAGGGAAAGTGCCGGGGAAAAAGCCAAAAATCCTCCGAGTCCCGTCGAGCCTGCCCTGGGCGAAGCCGAAGGGGACGGCACGATTACACGATTGACCTCCCACTGGCCATTTGTGTAAACTAGTCAGTCTAGTCAGGAGCTGGAGAATGTCCAAATCGGCCTCAAGAAAACGGGCGACGAGCCGTTCCGCAAGAGCGGTTCCGAAGAAGCGTTGGCAGCTCCAGACCGCCAAAGCCCAATTCAGCGAGCTTTTCCGCCGCGCACGATCGGAAGGTCCGCAGTGGGTCACCCGCCAGGACAAGGAGGCTGTGGTTGTCCTGCCCGCCGAGGAATTTGAACGCCTCCAGGCGCGCTCACGGCAGCCCCAAAGCCTGGTGCAGTTCTTTGCCCAGTCTCCGCTCGCCAAGGTCACGATTGATCTTGAGCGCAAGCCGGACTACGGGCGGACGGTCGAGTTGTGAGCGGGTTCCTGCTCGATACCAACATCATCTCCGAACTGGTGCGGCCCAAGCCCGAGCCCAGGGTCAAAGCGTGGGTGGCAGCCACCGACGAGGACCTGCTCTATCTGAGCGTCCTCACATTGGGAGAGATTCGCAAAGGAATTGCCTCACTCAAAGATGCTTCGCGCCGCGTCAGGCTGGAAACCTGGCTCGACAGCGATCTGGTCTTACGCTTCGCAGGACGCATCCTGCCGGTGGATCAGACGGTCGCGGATCGCTGGGGCCGCCTCGCCGCGCAGGCAGGGCCAAAATCGCCCCTGCCCGTCATTGATGGACTGCTGGCGGCTACGGCTTTGCACCATAACCTGACGCTGGTGACCCGCAACACCAAGGATGTCGCCCGGACCGGCGTTCCGCTGTTCAATCCGTGGGTGGCTTAGGCAAGGGTTCAACCCACGCTTCCGCCGCAACAAGTACCGCCGTTACCGCGAATCCTGGGACCTGCTTATCCACGAAGCCCGCAACCGACGCCGGTGGCGCAAACCCAAACCCGCCCAGCTCAGCTAGTATTTTCACCGACACCTTCACCAGGTGGTCTTCACCTGCTATCATCGCGCGCCACGGCTTTTCTGGCCCGCTGCGGGTAATCCACCTTAGCCGCTCTGATTCCGGAATAGAGGATAAATAGTGAAACGAGACATGCGTCGGCTGGCAAAAATGGAGGCCGCCACGGCGGCTGTTTTCCAACCGAAAAAAACTCAAACTCCGAGCTTCATGAAAATCGTGCGATTTAGTCGACTGCTTTTGGTGGGACTGCTGTTGATGTCGCCGGCCCTGGCTCTGGCTGGCCCAGCAGAAGAGGCCAACGCGGCGATAGACCGCTGGTCGGCGTCGTATAACACCAATGACCCGGCAGCAGTGGCAAAGAGCTATTGGCCCGACGCAATCCTGCTCGGCACCAAGAGTCCGGTCATTTCCACCGGCACGGAAGCCATCGAGAAGTACTTCACGGACCTGAAGCTGAAAGGGAGCGGCAACAAGAACGTGATCCAGGAAAGGCACACGATTCCGATCGACGACCACGCCGTGCTGGTGACCGGATTTTACGAGTTCACCCGGATGCAAGAGGGGAAGCCGGTACCGGGACCCTCGCGCTTTACCATGCTTGTCACGAAGCGCGGTGGGGAATGGCGCATTGCCCATCACCATTCTTCGCCCCTCGTCCCGGCAGCGAAGTGAGGCCCGGCGGCTAGAGCGGTTGCTTGGGTGGCGCAGGGCGGAACTTGTCCCGAGCGCAGCCGAGGGAGCCCAGCATTCCCGCGGCATGTTTGAACTCGGCTTTAGCCGCCGAGGTACTTAGCTATTGCGCCGGCAGGCAGGGCCAAAATCGCCCCCTGCCTGTAATTGATGGACTGCTGGCGGCTACGGCTTTGCACCATAACCTAACGCTGGTGACCCGCAACACCAAGGATGTCGCCGCGACCGGCGTCCCGGTATTCAATCCGTGGGTGGCTTAGGCTTACTTAGGACACCTGTGCCCAAAGGAGAAGCCGATAGTCCGCCCGGATTTCGCAAAGGGCGGGCGAGCACCGGGACCATAAGAAATGGCAGTATAATCGCGGCATGGCCCACCATGTGATCCACATCTCGGAAGCAGAGGCCGCCAGCGACTTCGCTTCGGTGTTGGCCCGGGTGCGGGCAGGTGCAGAAATCATAATCGAGAGCGGCAAGCTGCCCGTGGCGGTGATCCATCCGCCGGCTCCGCCTCGCCGTTCTATTTCTGGGTGCATCGCGCTACTACCCGAGGACTCGACAGCGGTGATGGACGCTGACTTCGCCAAGGATGTCGCGGCAGCTATCGAGAGCCACCGCGAAGCGCTAGCTGTTTGAGATCGTCGCATTCCTTCAGCGGCACGAACGGGTCCGCTTCAAGGTCCAGTCCAGCTCGGCAGCGGCTTAACGGTTTAGGTGAAGCGGGTTGGCACAAGCAGCTTCGTTGCCCACCCTTCGAAAACCGCGAAGGGTGTGGCACCCACATTTGGGTACCACAAGAAAGGGTGGGCCACCCGCGTGCGGGACCAGGATCGCCGGCCTTATCAATCCTCTGGTCGCAGCGCAGTGGCTTCGGAATAGCCCAATGGTTGCTCTCCAGCACTACAATCAGCCGGACCCCAGCGTCCTCGTCACAGCGGCGAAGCGGCTGGAGGCGAAGGCGGGATCACACTGAGTCTGTCTCCACCGAAGCGATCCAAACAAAATGGTCGTATAGCACGAACATCCAGATCGAAGCATCCTGTGGCAGGAAACCCACCACGTAGCTGAATGCCCCACCGAATTCCTGGTTTCGACGATCCGGGCAGCCGGAATACAGCCGGGCAAACTGCTGGACAATGGGCTCATGCGCAGTGACGCCAACCCCACAGCCAATACGGACAAAGGTGGCGGGCGGGAGCGGCTTGCCGGTTTCGGCGAACGTAAACGCACGGACCATCCGCTCGCCCGTCGCATTGGCACGCTTGCTGTCCAGTTCCACACTCGTTCCCATTGGCCTTCCGTCAAAATTCAAAAGCCTGGTGTACTCCGTCTGGTTCCTCAAGTACGTGGTGAAGCCCGTCGCGGCTGTTCGTTGAAGGGACTTGATGATCGCTGGCAGCTTGGATTGCGCGTGGAAGTTCTTCAATGACCGCATGTCCGTCACTGCCATGTAGCGCGTGTACTCATCATTGGCCTGAAACGACCGATTGCAGTCGTAGCACGCGGGAACCGTGACGAGGTTGCTGGGATAGGGCTCCGCAAGAAACAACTTCGGCGGAACGTGGTCGCGAGTCAGGTCCTTGTCTGCTCCGCAGTAGATGCATACCTTTAGCTTCGGTCGCGGCGGGAGGCTAGACATGCCGCGGCCGGAGTCCGATCAGCACCGATTGCTCGTGGTCAATCTTCCACTTCTTCTGCAAAAGATCACAGATATTCGGATATGCGGACGTGTAACCAGTGTCGGACGCGTTCACAACGATAGCCTTCTCCAGGTCGCCGACGACGTTGATGTCATCGAGCGTCGGCCAGGTGAGCAGCGACACCTCAATATGGTCTCCTTCCTGTCCGCCGAGGCTCGTGATGCGGTAGTAGGCCCATACCCACGTTGAGAACTCACTGCCGCGCTTATTGAGGTAGATGGTGTCGGTGACGTCCATAGGCCTCAATTCTAACTCCGGCCCGCAAGATCACCATCCGCCGCCCCTGTGTCAAGTGGTGCCTGTCGGTCCAGTTCTCTTTCTTCTCGCGGGTGGCCCACCCTTTCGCCCTGGTTTGGCGAAGGGTGGGGTTTTCTGAAATTCAAACTGAGCTGGTCAGGTCGGGAACTGAAACTGAAACTGAAACTCTTCTACGCGTTCACGCCGCAGCACTTCTTGTACTTTTTCCCTGAGCCGCAGGGGCAGGGATCGTTGCGGCCGACCTTGGCGCCGGAGCGCACTCGCTGCTGTACCGGCTGGTGCTCGCCGGAACCTGCCATGCGCGCCTGCTCCATCCGAGACTTCGTGATTACGACAGGATAGTTCAGTGAACACTCACAAACAATTGCAAGTAAATGAATGCAATGATTATTACATTATCTGTAATATAATGTCTATCCAGTTGTCCGGTGAATTGTGTTATGCCGGTACCGCAGCTAAGAACATTCCGCGAACAAGCACGGCTAACTCAGCAACAGGCTGCGAAGCGCTTAGGGGTCTCGCAGGGGTACGTTTCCCTCTGTGAAATGGGCCGGCGTACGCCTTCTTCGTCCCTCATGAAGAGGTTAGCGACCGTGTATCGCCTGCCTCCCACTGCCTTGCCCGTGCACAGGACAGATCGACTCGGTAGAGTAGATTCTCGGGAACTGGCTGAGAGCCTTGCCGCACTCGGTTATCCAGGGTTCTCCTACATGCGGTCACGTCGGAAAGTGAACCCCGCGGAAGTGCTGCTCGCAGCTCTAGCACAGAAGAATTTGGAGTCGCGGCTGGCGGAGGCGCTGCCTTGGCTTCTGCTCCGCTACCCTGATGTAGACAACCATTGGCTCGTGCGTGAAGCAAAACTGCACAACCTGCAAAATCGATTGGGGTTTGTCGTATCGTTAGCTCGGCGATTGTCGGAGCGAACCTCTGACAGCAAGAGTTTGCAAGCACTGGCGCAGCTTCAACAAGACTTGGAGCAGTCCCGCCTCGCTCGTGAGGATACCTTTTGCCAAGAATCGCTGTCCGAACCTGAACGCAACTGGCTCAGGGAGCAGAGGCCTCCTGACGCCAGGCATTGGAATTTGCTAACCGACTGGACACCCGAGACTATCCGCTATGCCCAAGCCTAAGCCGAAGGACACTCAGGTTCCGGCGTTTTGGGAAAAATTCCTTCGCGCACTAGACGAGCAATTGCCCAGGCAGGTGTCACTGGAATGCTTGGGCGGGTTCGTTATTTCCGCGTTGTATGGACTTCCGCGCCCGACTTCAGATGTGGACTTCTTGTCGGTTGCTCCGAGAGACCAGTTCGAGAACGTAGTAGGACTGGCTGGGCAAGGTTCGCCATTACACAAGAAGTACGGCCTCTATCTCCAGCACGTCGGCATTGTGAATGTTCCTGAAGACTATAAGAGCCGCCTCCAGGAAATGTTTCCCAACCACTACAAGAAACTGCGGCTCTTCGCATTGGATCCGTACGATCTTGCTCTCTCCAAGTTAGAGCGCAATGCGGCTGTGGACAGAGACGACGTAAAACATCTTGCACAAGCAGTGCCGCTCGATCCCGCGATTCTGCGACAGCGATACGAGAAAGAGATGCGCCCCAATCTCGCGAATGTCGATCGCGAAGACCTGACTTTGAAATTGTGGCTTGATGCTTTCTTCGAAGTCGCAGACAAAGCTGGATCCTGAAGATCGCTAATCCAGCGACAACGGCACGGTGGCCGAGTGCGCTAGCCTTTCGCCCGCTGGAGCCTGCCCTGAGCGGAGTCGAAGGGGCGAAAGGGTGGGGATTTTCTGAAACTGAAACTGAAACTCGAAACGGTTCTACGCATTCACGCCGCAACACTTCTTGTATTTCTTCCCTGAGCCGCAGGGGCAGGGATCGTTGCGGCCGACCTTGGCGCCGGAGCGCACCCGCTGCTGCACCGGCTGGTACTCTCCGGAGCCGGCCATGCGCGCCTGTTCCAGTTCCTTGCGTTTCTTGCGCAGGAACGCCTCTTCCAGGTCGTCCACCGAAGTGGAAGCGCGACGCGGCGGCTGCCGTGCCCGCCGCGCTGCCGGTTGGCGCACGCCAGGACCCTCGCCGCCGTCATCTTCCGGTCCGCCTCGCGCGCCCCACGTCCTTCCGGCCCGATCACCTGCATCAGGTACAGATACCGGACCGTCTCTTCCTCGAAGCGCGCCATCATCACTTCGAACATGTCGAAGGATTCGCGCTTGTACTCCACCAGGGGATCGTGCTGGCCGTAGCCGCGCAGCCCGATGCCTTCCTTCAGGTGGTCCATGTTGAGCAGGTGGTCTTTCCACTGCTGGTCAAGGACGCTCAACATGATCATGCGCTCGTGGTAGCGCATCTGCTCCAGGCTTGATCAGCTTTTCCTTCGCTTCGTAGCGCTGCTTCAGCTTTTCGAAGACGGCATCGCCCAGCTCCTGGCGATTCAGCGATTCCGGCTTCACACCTTCCGCGAGAATATCCACGCCAAAGCGGGTGAAAACCTCGTTCTTCAGGCCCTTAATGTCCCAATCGTCGGGGTGGACGACTTTCGCGACGTACTTGTCGAGCAGTTCGCTGAGAATGCCGGCAACGTAGTCTTCGAGGATCAGGTCCTTCTGGTCCAATCCCTCCAGCAACTGCCGGCGGAGGCTGTACACCGCCTCGCGCTGCTTGTTCATGACGTCGTCGTATTCCAGCAGGTGTTTGCGGGCTTCGAAGTTCTGGGCTTCCACCGCCTTCTGCGCCGCTTCGATGCGCCGGGTAATCATGCGCGACTCGATGGGGACGCCTTCTTCCATGCCCAAGCGCTGCAGCAGCGTGGACACCCATTCCTTGGCGAAGATGCGCATCAGGTCGTCTTGCAGCGAGAGGAAGAAGCGCGATTCGCCGGGGTCGCCCTGGCGTCCGGCGCGGCCGCGCAACTGGTGGTCGATGCGCCGCGCCTCGTGCCGCTCCGTGCCGAGGATGAACAGACCGCCGACGTCGACAACCTGGTCGTGCTCCTTGTCGGTTTCCGACTTGTAGCGCAAGAATGCTTCGTTCCACTGATCGAGGGGCGCTTCGAACTCCGTGCCCTGGTAGTAGAACTTGGTCGTCTCCTCGCTGCTGGCTGCGGCTTCCACCTCGCCGCCGACTTCGTGCAAGGGACGCGCGATTCCCTTCTTGACCAATTCCTGCTTGGACATGAACTCGGGGTTGCCGCCGAGCAGAATGTCGGTGCCGCGGCCGGCCATGTTGGTGGCGATGGTCACCATGCCGAAACGGCCCGCCTGCGCCACGATCTCGGCTTCGCGTTCGTGGTACTTGGCGTTCAGCACCACGTGTTTCACGGCGCGCTTCTTGAGAATCTCCGCCAGCCGCTCGGATTTTTCAATCGACGTGGTGCCCACCAGCACCGGTTGGCCTTTCTCGTGCAATTCCTCGATGTGGTCGGCCACCGCCTTGTACTTCTCCGGCTCGGTGCGGTAAACCACGTCGGCATTCTCCAGCCGGCGCAGCGGCTTGTTGGTGGGAATGACCAGCACTTCCAGCTTGTAGATTTTGTCGAACTCGGGCGCTTCCGTTTCCGCCGTACCGGTCATGCCGGCCAGTTTCTTGTACATGCGGAAGTAGTTCTGGAAGGTGATGGTGGCCAGCGTCTGGTTTTCGCGCTCGACTTTGACGTTTTCCTTGGCCTCGACCGCCTGGTGCAGGCCATCGCTCCAGCGGCGGCCGGGCATCAGGCGCCCGGTGAATTCGTCGACGATGAGGACCTCGCCGTCCTTGACGACGTACTCAACGTCTCTTTTGTACAACGCATGCGCCTTGACCGCGGTCTCGACGTGGTGCTTGAGGTCCCAGTTTTCCGGGTCGGCAATGTTGGTGATCCCGAGCAGCTTCTCGACTTTTTCCCAGCCTTCGTCGGAAATGGTGATGGTCTTGTGCTTCTCATCCACCACGTAGTCGCCGGTGAGGATCTTGGCCTCGCCCTGCGCCTGGTCGATCTCCTCGCCCTTCTCCAGCTTGGGGAGAATCTTGTTGACCTTGTAATACTTGTCGGTGGATTCCTCGCTGGCGCCGCTGATGATGAGCGGGGTGCGCGCTTCGTCAATCAGGATGGAATCCACTTCGTCGACGATGGCGAAGTTGTGCCCGCGCTGCACGCACTCGCGCACCTCGAACTTCATGTTGTCGCGCAGGTAATCGAAACCGAACTCGTTGTTCGTCCCGTAGGTGACATCGGCGGCGTAAGCGTCGCGGCGCTCGTCGTCGTCCAGGTCGTGCACGATCACGCCGACTGACAGCCCGAGGAAGTTGTAGATCTTCCCCATCCACTCCGAGTCGCGTTTGGCCAGGTAATCGTTGACGGTGACCACGTGCACGCCGCGCCCGGGCAGCGCGTTCAGGTACACCGGCAGGGTAGCGACCAGGGTTTTCCCCTCGCCCGTCTTCATTTCCGAAATCGTGCCGGAGTGCAGCACCATGCCGCCGATCAACTGCACGTCGAAATGGCGCATGTTGAGGGTTCGGAGGCCCGCCTCGCGGACCACGGCAAACGCTTCCGGCATGATCTCTTGCAGAAACTGATTTTCCGCCGCACGCCGCTCGTCGTCGTCCTCGATACCTTCGAGGCGTTCGGCCAGACGTTTACGGAATTCTTCGGTCTTGGCGCGCAGTTGAGCGTCGGTGAGGGCGTGCATCTGCGGTTCGAGCGCATTCATCTGCTCGACCGCGGGCATCAGGCGCTTGACCTCGCGCTCGTTTCTGGTGCCGAAAATCTTGGCTGCTAAGGTATTAAGCAATGTTGTCCGGATCCCCGCGCGCCCGGCGCAAATAAGGCCGGAACACGTTGCTAGTACAGGCTAACATAGTTAGATGCGGCAGCCTGGCTGTTGGCTGTTGGCTCTTCCGATGGCGCGCACTATTTTCAATGCTCGCGCCCGCCGCGTTCTGCGCTAAGCTCAAGCTTCTCCTCCGATGCGCTCCATCCTGCGAATCCGGCCGCTGCGGCTCGTCTTTACCGCGAATGTCATTTCCATGATGGGCAGCGGGATGAATTCCGCCGCGGTGATGTGGTTCGTCCTGCAGGCGACGCACTCCGAGGTGGCGCTGGGGATGCTCGTGGTCCTGCAAACCATCCCCTCGATGCTGATGCTTCCTTTCAGCGGCGTCATCATCGACCGGGAAGACCGGCGGCACCTGGTCATGCTGCTGGACGCCGGCCGCGGCCTGATCATCCTGACCGTCGCTGTTCTAGCGCTCGAAGGACGGGTGCAGGTCTGGCACCTGTACTTGATGAACACGCTGGTCCAGCTCGGTTTCTGGATGTTCTGGCCGACCATCAACGCGCTCATCCAGGAGCTGACGCCGCCGGAGCACTACATCCATTCGAACACCTTCCTGATGGCCGGAATCCAGGGCGGATTCCTGCTCTCCGGCGCGGTGGTCGGCTTCGTGTACAACCACATCCACCTCGGCGGCGTGCTGCTGATTGACGTCTGCACCTACGCCGTGTCTCTGGCGTGCTATCTCGCGGTGCGCAAGGGACGGCATGTGGTCCGCCCGGCTGATGCGGCGCAACCGGACGGCGAAGGACCGCTGGCGCGTTACCTGCACGAAATGCGCGCGGGCATCCGCTACCTGCGGCCTCGGCGCGACGTGAGGCTGCTGGGGTACAGCTGGTCGTTGTACCTGGGAGCGATGATGTCGTCCGTAGTCGTCATGGCGCCGCTGAGCGACCGCATCCTGCACGCCGGCGCCATCGGGTTCGGATGGATCTACGGCGGGTGGGGCATGGGGGCATTCCTGAGCGCGCTGTACGTGCCCGTGCTGATCGGCCGCTTCGGAGCGCGGCGCGCACTGCAGATCGCCATGGCCACGCTCATGATCGGCATGGTCGTCATTCCGTTTTCGCGCCTGCTTGCCATTGCGGTTCTCATCTTCATGACCATGGGTTCGGCGCGCGGCGTCGGCGGAATTGCCATCTCCAGCAGCATGATGCATCTGGTTCCCAAGCACTTTATGGGACGGGTGCAGAATACGTTTTATTTCGCGGGCACCGGGCTGCAGATCGCTCTCGCTTTCTCAGCCGGAATGATTGCGCAGCGAGTGTCGCTGACGGCGGCATTCTTTCTGCTCGGGATCGTGTACGCGCTGGCGTTCGTCGCCTCCGTCTGGCCGGCGCCGGCGGTCAGCAGCGAAACCGAATCCGTCGCCGCTGCCGCCGCGGAATAGGGCATCGTCGATCCGGTTCCCTTCTCGCGACCGGAGACTCACGCCCTCTTCAGCCATCGACCATCGACCATCGACCTGTTATTCTCTTCGCTTTGAAACCGGTCGGCTTGGAGAGGAATGACAGCGTTACTTGAAGGACGCACCGCGGTTGTCTTCGGAGTCGCCAACAAGCGCAGCATCGCCTGGGCAATCGCGCAGCAGTTGCACGGGGCGGGTGCGCGCCTGGCCCTCACCTACCAGAACGAGCGGCTGGCGCTGGAGGCCAAGGACCTGGTCGACTCCCTGCCCGGCACCGAGGGCTTCCAGTGCGACGTCTCCAATGATGCCGAAGTGCAGCGCCTGTTCGAGCAACTGAAAGAACGCTACGGCAAGCTCGACGTGCTGGTGCACAGCATTGCCTTCGCGCCCGCCGCCGAACTCAGCCGGCCCTTCGTCGAGACCTCGCGCGAGGGATTTCGAGTCGCCCACGACGTCAGCGTCTACTCACTGATTGCGCTCGCCCGCGGCGCCGCCCCGCTGATGACCGAGGGCGGCAGCATCATGACCCTCACCTATTACGGCGCGGAGAAGGTTGTGCCCAACTACAACGTGATGGGAGTGGCAAAAGCCGCGCTGGAAGCCACGGTCCGCTATCTCGCCGCCGATCTCGGAAAACAGAAGGTGCGGGTGAACGCCATCTCCGCCGGGCCGATCAAGACGCTGGCGGCGCGCGGCATTGCCGGCTTCGGCGACATGCTCAAGGGCCATGTCGAACGCGCCCCGCTCGGGCGCAATGTGGAACCCGAAGAAGTGGGCAAAGACCGCATTCTTTCTGGCGTCCGACCTCTCCACGGGCGTGACCGGCGAGATGCTATACGTGGACTGCGGATACAACATCATGGGATTCTAGCGATTTGTGATTTAGCGATTTAGCGATTGGTGATTGCGAGCCGCGGGCGAGGGCGCCGGGGCCCACGGTAGTTAATCTTCCACAGGTAGTTTTCTACAGCCCGCTGACGCGGATGCGGCGTTCGTTTTCGCCCAATCGCTTGAAGCGAATCTCGACGTGCCGCTCGCGTTCGAAGCGCGGAAATTTGTCGCCCCACTCGATCAGCAGGATGTTGGAATCGCCATACAGGTCATCAATCCCCAGTGTCTCCAACTCCCGCTCGGTATCAATGCGGTAGAGATCAATGTGAAAGACGTTGATGGCCGGGCCGCGGTATTCGTGGATCAGGGTGAACGTCGGGCTGGTTACGTCGTCCTGCGACGCCGCCTGGAATCCTTCGGCAATTCCCTTCACCAGCGTGGTCTTGCCCGCGCCCAGATCGCCGCGCAGAACGACGACCTGCGGCGGCTTCAACTCGCGCGCGAGTTGCCGCCCCAATTCGATGGTCTCGTCTGCGGAGTGCGTGGTGTATTCGCCGGTCGCCACGGCTGTTAGTGTAACGAATAACACAGAGGCACAGAGACACGGAGGAATGAAGAATTAAGAAGTCAGAATGAAGAATTCTGCATTCGTAAATCTTCTCCGTGCCTCCGTGTCTCCGTGGTGAATTTGAAAGCTGTGCCGCGCCGCTGGCGCTTCGCGACCCTACTTTCATCTTTCCCAACGCTTGCGGTGGGCTAACGAATTCCGCGCCTACGGCGCTGGCGCGTCTAGACCTTTGGCCACTCGAGCCATTTCAGGCCGGTAAATTCATGGATGGTGACGAGCGGCTGCGAAAAATCGCGACGCTTTTCGCCATTTACGAATGCCATGTCCAACACCTTCGTTGCCGTAAGGGGCTGCTCGCCGTAATAGAACGCGTATACATCTCCGGCGTAGCCGTGCAGCCAGACCGCCGCGCAAACCGCCCGCACCAGATCGTTGGGAAATTGCGCGATCATGCCTGCAATCAGGCCGGTAAGCACGTCGCCGGTGCCGCCCGTGGCCATGCCGGGATTGCCGGTCATGTTGACCCACACCTGACCGCAGGGCTCGGCGACCAGCGTGCGATGTCCCTTGAGGACGACGATGCAGTGGTGATCGCGGGCGAAACTACGCGCGACGCCGATGCGGTCCTGCTGCACCTGTTTCGTCGAAATGTCCGCCAGGCGCGCCATTTCGCCGGGATGCGGGGTCACGACCAGCGGACGCGTGCTTCCGCTCCAGCCTCTCGGTCAGCCCGCGAATGCGTTCAACCCATCGGCATCCACCACCAGCGGCTGGGGATACTTGTCAACAATAGCGCGGATGAACTGCACGGTGTCGGCCTGGCGCGAAATGCCCGGCCCAAGCGCGAGCACGGTTTTGCCGGCGACGATTGCGTCCAGCCGGCCATATTCGATGGCGGCGAGCGAGATGGCGCCGGCTTCGGTTTCCGCCAGCGGCTCGGTCATGAGTTCGGCGGCAAATCCGGCGACCATCGGCAGCACGGATCGCGGTGTCGCCACCGTGGACAGTCCGGCGCCGGCGCGCAGTGCCGCCATTCCCGCCATGGCCGCCGCGCCTGATTTTCCCAGCGAACCGCCGATGGTGAGCACGTGCCCGAAGCTGCCCTTGTTCGCGTCGGGAGCGCGTGGCGCAAAGCAGGTCTCGGATGTCCGGCCACGCAATCACGTCGAGGTTGAGTTGCGACTGAATCGCCTCCGGAGGTGAGCCGATCTGCCCCACTACAATTTCGCCGCGGGTAAGGTCGGCGAAGACATGTGCCGGACGTGGCGCGGTGAAGGTGACGATGGCGTCGGCGCGGCAGCGCAGGTGCGGCTCCGGAGCAAACGCATCGGCGCTGGCGCCGGAAGGTATGTCCACCGCAAACACCGGAACGGGCAACGCATTGATCAGCTCGATGGCGGCTGCGCAAGAGGCCCGGACCGGAGGTTTGAAACCTGTCCCGAGAATGGCATCGAGGATGAGGTCGCATTCGTTCAGTGCGAGGTCAGGGACTACCCCACCCTGTCTCGCCCCTCGCTACGCTTCAGGGCAGGCTCCCCGGGCGAGACAAGGGTGGGGCAACCCCAAGGGCGGTTAGGTCCTGTTCGCTTCGGATGACGAGCGGCGCGACCGGCAATTTCGCCAGCATCGCCGCCGCATCGCCCTTTACTTCCGCCGGATCGCCGAGCAGCAGGACGTCAACTTTCTTCCCCGCTTCATGCAGCTTGCGGGCGGCGACGAAACCATCGCCGCCGTTGTTCCCCTTCCCGCAGACAACAGCGATGCGTTGCGCGGGCGGGTACCGACGCAGCACGTAGTCGGAGACGTGCGTGCCCGCGTTTTCCATCAGTGTGAGCGACGGCACGCCGTGGCGCTCGCTGGTCACGCGGTCGATTTGGCGCATCTCTTCTGCAGTTGTGACTTTCATGAGAGTTTCAGTTTCAGTTTCAGTTTCGGTCGCGCTGAAACCGAAACTGAAACTGAAACTATCTTCCCGCGGCCTCCTCCAGCTTGCGCAGTCCCGCGGCCTCGCCCATGGCAATCAGCGTATCGCCGGCCGCGATCTGGTCGTCGGGCTCGGGATTGAAGCGCATGGAACCCTCGCGCTTGATGGCGAGCACGATGATGCCGGTATCGTGGCGCATCTTCGAGGTGCGGAACGTCTGTCCGACATAGCGCGATCCGGCGGCCACCTCGATTTCGGCGATCTCCAGGTCAACGCCAAGCCGCACCGTGGCGGAATCGATGAAATCGAGCACGTGCGGCCGCAGGAATGACTGCGCAATCCTGTGCCCGGCGAAGTGATACGGCGAGATCACCGAATCGGCGCCCGCGGTCTTGAGATGCTTCTCGGCGTCCTCCTCGCTGGCACGCGCAATGATCTTGAGCTTCGGGTTCAGCCCGCGCGCGGTGAGCACGATGTAAATGTTGGTGGCGTCGGTGGTGGTGGCGGCCACCAGGCCGCGGGCGCGCTCAATGTGCGCCTGGCGCAGCGTCGGCTCCTGGGTGGCGTCGCCTCGGATCACCAGCCATTCCGGCGGCAGGAGGTCCATTTTGACGCCGGCATTTTCGATGATGACGAAGGGCACCGGCTTCAGCGCCAGCTCGCGGGCCGTGCTGCGCCCCACGCGGCCGGCGCCACAGATGATGTAGTGACCGCTCAGGCGGTCGATCTCGCGTTCCATGCGCCGCCTTCCGAAGAAATGAGTGAGCTCGAATTCTAGCAAAGCCTGCGCCACCACCCCGATCGCCAGGAAAACCAGGCCGACGCCGGCGATGATGACGAACACGTTGAAGATGCGGCCCGATTCCGACAGCGCATGCACCTCGGTGTAGCCGATGGTGGTGACCGTGATCAGCACCATGTAGAAGCTGTCGAACCAGGACCAGCCCTCGATCAGGTGGAAGCCGGCGGTGCCCAGGGCAAAGAGCACGAGCAGCGCGATCGCAACAAGCTTGAGATTGCGAATAGCTTTCAAAAAGCAGGCTCCGGGCTGCAGGCGTCAGGCGTTCGGCGAGAATTCGGCTAGAACAAAACGGAATGCTGAGGCAGTTCGAAGCCCCACCCTGTCGCTCCAAACTCGGGAGCGAGGGTGGGACAACACAATACTCGCCAACAAGAATCCTGTTCCGCAAAAACAACAGCCCCTCGTTGGCACAAGGGGCTGGTTGCCAGCAACCGGCGAAGGAAGCTAGTCGGCCATCACCGTCGGCGGTTTGGACGCCGCCGCACGCCTCGCGATTTGCACGCGGCTGTGGTGACGGCCATAGAAGAAATAAACCGCCATGCCGATGATCAGCCAGATCACCAGCCGCAGCCAGGTGTCCCCGGGCAGGCTGACCATCATCAGGCCGGAAACAAGGATTCCCATGATCGGCGTGAACGGCACCCACGGCGTCTTGAACGGCCGCTTCAGCTCCGGCCGCCTGCGGCGCATCAACCACACACCGGCGCAAACGATGACAAACGCCAGCAGCGTGCCGATCGAGACCAGCTCTCCGAGAATCCCGATCGGAATCAGCGAGGCAAAAATCGCGACGAAAATTCCCACCGTGATGGACGAGATGTAGGGGGTGCGGAAGCGCGGGTGCACGCGGCCCGCCCACTCCGGCAGCAGCCCGTCGCGCGACATGGAGAAAAACACGCGCGACTGGCCGAGCAACATCACCAGCATCACGGAGCCGAGGCCCGCGATGGCGCCCAGCTTCACCAGCACCGATCCCCAGCGCACGCCGGTGGCATCGATGCCCACCGCCACCGGATCCGGCACGTTGAGCGCGGTGTAGGGGACCACGCCGGTGAGCAGCCCGGAAACCAGGATGTAGAGGATGGTGCAGATGACCAGCGAGCCGAGGATGCCGATCGGCATATCGCGCTGGGGTTGCTTCGCCTCCTGCGCCGCCGTGGAAACCGCGTCGAATCCAATGTAGGCGAAGAAGATCACTGCGGCGCCGCGCGCCACCCCCGACCAGCCGTATTGCCCGAACTTGCCCGTGTTGGGAGGAACGAATGGATGCCAGTTCGCCGTGGCGACGCTCGGATGCTTGAGCACGAAATTGGCGGCGATGCCGATGAACACCAGCACGATCGAGACCTTGACGATCACGATTGCGGAGTTGAAGTTCGCCGACTCCTGGATGCCGATCACCAGGACCATCGTCACCAGGCAGATGCCCACGAACGCCACCAGGTTGAAGGTCCCCGTGGTATGCGGCAATGAGCCGGAAGCGACGCCCGCCTTGTCCAGCAGCACTTGGATGGTCCCCAATCGCTCCCAGCGGCCGTGGTACAGCACCATTTCCGTGCCGGGCGTAGCCGTCAGCGACGGCGGGATGTGGATGCCCCAATCCTGCAGCAGGCTGTTGACGTAGCCGCTCCAGCCGGAAGCCACCGTGGCCGCGCCGAAAGCGTATTCCAGGATCAGGTCCCAGCCGATGATCCAGGCAAAAATTTCGCCCAGCGTGGCGTAACCGTAGGTGTACGCGGAACCGGCGATCGGAATTAACGAGGCGAATTCCGAGTAGCACAGTCCGGCGAAGGCGCACGCGATTCCCGCCAGGATGAACGACAGGACGATCGCCGGGCCGGCATACTGCGCGGCGGCAGCGCCGGTGAGGACGAAAATTCCCGCGCCGATGATGGCGCCGATGCCGAGGGTGATCAGGTTCACCGGGCCGAGCGCGCGTTTCAGCGCGTACTCACCCGTTTCCGCTGCCTCGGACAGGATGGTGTCGAGAGGTTTGGTTGCCAGCAGGTCAGACATGCGGTTCTACGATCTCCTTCGAGGAAGCGTCGTCCATTATCCCGTCACGGGCGCGCCGTCGGCCGACCGGCGCCAGAGGTAAAACACCGGAATCCCCACCAGAACGATGATCAAGCCCGGCCAAGTGTACTGGGGCTTGTAGCGCAGCAGCACTATATCAATAAAGAGGGCCAGCAAGATGTAAATGGCCGGCAACACGGGGTAGCCGATGGCGCGATACGGCCGGGGCGCGTTGGGCTGCTTCACCCGCAGGACAAAGAGGCCGAGAATGGTCAGGATATAAAACACCAGCACGGCAAAGATGATGTAGTCCAGCAACTGCCCGTAGGTTCCCGAGAGGCACAGGATGGAGCACCAGACCATTTGCACCATCAGCGATACCGCGGGCGTCTTGTACTTGGGATGCAGACGGGCGACGCTGCGGAAAAACAAGCCGTCCTTGGCCATGGCGTAATACACGCGCGCGCCGGCCAGGATGAGCCCGTTGTTGCAGCCGAAGGTGGAAACCAGGATCGCCGCCGCCATCAGGAGGGCGCCAAACTGGGCGTACACAGCCTGCATCATGGCCGTTCCGACGCGGTCTTCGGCGGCGTCCTGGATGCCGCGCGCGATCACCGTGGCGCCCTGCGGATTGCCATGCAACGGCAGCACCGACAGGTAGGCAAAGTTCGCCGCAATGTAGAGCAGGATCACGAAGCCGGTGCCCATCGCCAGGGACAAGGGCAGGTTGCGGCTGGGATTCTTGACCTCGGCGGCGGTGAAGGTGACGTTGTTCCACGCGTCCGCCGAGAACAGCGAGCCGACCTGCGCGACCGCCACGATGGTGAGCACGCTGACCATCGCGATCGGGCCGCCGACGCCGACTTCCACCGGGAAACGCGCGCTCCAGCTCACACGCCGCCAGAATTCCGCGGCGAAGTTGGCGGCTGCGGCCACGTGGTTGCGCCCCAGGGCAAGGCCGACGAATACGAGGCCGATCAGCGCCGCTGCTTTGGCAAAGGTGAACACGTTCTGCACCATGGCACCGGTACGCACGCCGTACACGTTCACGATGGAGAGCACGACGATGATGATGATGCCGGCCAGATTGGCGGTATTCAGGCCAACGTCCATGTTTCCCAGCACCATGGGACCGATGTGAATCGGCGGCGCCTTCCAGAAGTGGAGGACCCAGTGCGTGGAAGAGACCGAGGGGAAAAACACGCCGAGAAATTTTCCAAACGCCACGCCCACCGCGGCAATCGTGCCGCACTGGATGACCAGGAAGAACGTCCACCCGTAAAGGAAGCCCCACAGCGGTCCCAGGGAGTCGCGCAAAAACACATACTGGCCGCCGGCCTTGGGCATCATCGCCGCCAGTTCGCCGTAGCAGAGAGCGCCCACAATGGTCATGAATCCGGTTACGGCCCAGGCGGCGATCAGCAGCGCGGGCGAATCCACCAGGCGGGCGATGTCGGCGGAAACGATGAAAATTCCCGAGCCGATCATCGAGCCCATCACCAGGGTGGTGGCGCTGGTCAGGCCGAGTCCCTTGACGAGTTCCTGGTCCTGGGCGGGAGCGGAGGGGCGGCTCGCGGAATGAGTGCTCACGAAGCTCCTTGGGCGCAAACTGCGCAAGAATCTACACCTGACCCGCGGACTTCTGCAAATTAAGACAATCCACCAAAGTGCCTATGGACGCTGGGTTTCGGGCACTTCGGCCCAGCCCGGTTTACGCCCGGGCTCTTCCGGATCGTAATCGTGCAGGCCGCGGACAATCTTGTGTTCGGGTTTGAGCCGCAGCAGATACACGAAGCGCCGCGGCGCCTGGCCGGTTTCTTCGCCCTGCAATTCGTACATCCGGTCGTCGTAGCGAATGGTGATCAGGTGGTTCCAATGCTTGGGCCGGCATGACTCGATTTTCAGATCGTACTTCCCTGCCACGCCCGGCCCCACGGCATCGGCGACGCGCGCCCCCATCTTCGCCTCCCGGTAACGTCCGGCAGCGTAATCGTGCGCCCACGCGAAAACCTGCAGCGGCATAGTGGAAAGAGGAACGTCGCTGGCAACGACGGAGAAAATGCGCACCGCGCCCTCGATCGCGAAGTACAGCAACAGCAGCGTTAAGGGCCGAAACATGTACTCCAGGGCGGCAAACTGGCCGTAGGCGAAGATGGTGAAACCTTCCATGAACTTGTCGCCGGGATGGCCGGCCGCGGCGGCGGCAGAGGCCTGTGCGAAGCGCTGGCGGATGAATGCCGGGTAGAGTGCCCACATGGCCGCGCAGCAACCGACAAACTGCACCACGGAGGACAAAATCGCGCCGCGGCGCACGTCGAGATTGCCATCGCCCAGCCAGTGACCGCGATAGCGCCGGGGCAGCAGCGAGGCGAAAATGCTGAGCAGGACGACCGGCATGATGGGCTGCGAAATGATACATCGGCGCTTCGCGTATCAACCCTCGAGTTTCGGTTGTGAGTGGGGGCGTACTTCTCTAGGCACCTGCGAGACAGCGATGGAATTCCTCGACCGCGTGCCGGGGATCCAGCAGCAGGTCGGAGATGACGGCGACCGCGTCGGCGCCGGCTTCGATCACCGAGCGTGCATTGGATCGCGTGATGCCCCCGATTGCGACCAGCGGCTTGCGGGTGAGGGCGCGGGCGGCGCGCACGCCCTCGTGTCCGACCACGGGATCGGGCTTCGCCTTGCTGCTGGTGGCGAACACCGGACCGATGGCGAGATAGTCGGCGCCAGTCTGATCGGCGCGCCGGAGCTGTTCGGGATTATGCGTGGAAACGCCCATCCAGAGCGGCTTTCCCACCCCATCACGCGCAAAACCGGCGCGTGATGGGGACCCCGGCTGCGCAAATCCTAGAATTTTGCGTACGGCTTCCGGCGGGAGATCGTCCTGACCCACGTGGACGCCGTCGAAGCCGGCGGCGAGGCAGAGGTCGGCGCGGTCGTTCATGATCAGCCGCACGCGGTCGCCGGCGATACGGCGAAGCTGGCGCGCCTGAGAAAGGATCTGCCGCGGGCTGCCGGCTTTATTGCGGTATTGCAAAAGGGTCGCGCCGGCGGAGAGTAACTCCTCAGCGAATTGAAACAAAGCGCGGTCGTCCGCAAAACAAGACGCGTCCACGATCGGGTACAGGCGGGGAAGGTCGATGGCTGACGGTCGACGGTCGATGGCCATGGAGATCAAAGATTAACGCAGATATCACCGAGGAGCGGAGAAAAGCATGGTGCAGGACGAAACAGCACACGCGAGGGCGCGTGTGCCACATCCGCGTGTGCCACATGCTTAACGCCGATCGAGGGTCTCCGCTTGCTCCGTCGAGCGCCCGGCGGCCAGCAAGCGCTCCATGAACTTGGTATCGGTGCGGCCGGCGCGGAAGTCGGGATGGGCGAGGATGCGGCGCTGCAAGGGAATCGAGGTGTGGATGCCCTCGATGATGAACATTTCCAGCGCGCGCGACATCCGCGAGATGGCCTCGTCGCGGTCCTTGCCGCGCACGATCAACTTGGCGATCAGCGAATCATAGTAGGGCGGCACGACCGCCTCGGCGTAAGCGGCGGTGTCAACCCGCACGCCGGTCCCGCCCGGCGGATGAAAGGTCGTGATCGTTCCCGCCGACGGCGTGAACTTTTCCGGATGCTCGGCATTGATGCGGCACTCAATGGCGTGGCCGCGACTGACCACCGGCCCTTGCAAGACTTTCTCCAGCGGCTCTCCCATCGCCAGCCGGATCTGGCTCTTGACCAAATCCACATCGGTGACCATCTCCGTCACCGGGTGTTCCACCTGGATGCGCGTGTTCATTTCGATGAAATACAGGCTGCCGTCCTCGTCCATGAGGAACTCGACGGTGCCGGCGTTCACGTATCCGATTACGGCCAGTGTTTCAGCCACCATCTCCCCCATGCGGGTCCGGAGTTCGGGGGTGAGCGCAACCGAGGGCGATTCCTCCAGCAGCTTCTGGTGGCGGCGCTGGATGGAGCACTCGCGCTCGCCCAGCGAGACCACTTTGCCGTACCGATCGCCCAGCACCTGGAACTCGATGTGGCGCGGCTGCTCGATGAACCTTTCCATGTAGAGGTCGCCGTTGCCGAAGGCGGCCGCCGCCTCCGCTTGTGCCGCCTGAAACAGGTTGGGAAGTTCCTGCTCGCCGCGGATGACCCTCATGCCGCGTCCGCCGCCGCCGGCCGACGCTTTCACGATGACCGGGAATCCCACCTGGCGCGCCCACTCGGCCGCTTCCCCCGCCGACTGCACCACGCCTTCGGAGCCGGGAAGGATGGGCACGCCGGCTTGCTTCATCGCCTGCCGCGCCTTTTCCTTTTCCCCCATCAGGCGCGTGACCTCCGGCGGCGGCCCGATGAATTTGATGCCGCAGGTCTCGCACACTTCGGCGAAGTTGGCGTTCTCGCTGAGCAGGCCATAGCCGGGGTGGATGGCGTCCACGTTGGCAATCTCGGCGGCGCTGATGACGGCGGGGATGTTGAGATAGCTTTCGCTCAGGCGCGGCGGGCCGATGCAGATGGCTTCATCGGCGAAACGCACGTGCAGCGAGTTGCGATCCACGTCGCTGTAAATGGCGACGGTGCGGATGCCCAGTTCCTTGCAGGCGCAGATGACGCGGAGCGCGATCTCCCCGCGGTTGGCGATCAGAACTTTAGTAAACACAGTCTCAGTTTCAGTTTCGGTTTCAGTTGCTGGGTCTTCGGCCTATCGGTTCGTCGCTAGGTCAGTAGGTCGGTATCTCAGTTTGTCAGTTCTTCAGTTTCTAACCCCCAACTGTCCATGCTGAAAACGGAAGAACTGAAATACTGTAAAACTCACCCCCAAAAGGCCGATCGACGGAAACCGCCGGCGGAGCTATCGCGTCCGGACAGCAAACAGCGGCTGGCCGTACTCCACCGGCTGCGCGTTGGTGACGTAGGTCTTCACCAGCTCGCCGGCGTAGTCGGATTCGATCTCGTTCATCAGCTTCATGGCTTCGATAATGCACAGCACCTGGCCGAGGGTAACGGTATCGCCAATCTTGACGAAGGGCGGCGCCCCCGGCGATGCCGCCGCGTAAAACGTGCCCACGATCGGCGAGCGGATGACGTGCAGCCCGGCTTCCTCCTCGCTTTCGACGGTCCCTGCCGCAGGAGCAGCGGTGGGCGAAGCCGGAGCGGGGTGCGCGGCCGGGACGGCAGGCGGCGTGGACGCGGGGGCGGGATGCGCCGGCGGAACCTCGATATAGCGCGGCTCGCCCGCCGCCGGGGAATCGGCGCCGCCGCGTTTGATGCGCACCTTGACGTCGCCACGCTCGAGTTCAAACTCGGCGATATCCTTCTCGATGAGGAATTCGATGAGTTCCTTGAGTTCTTTTTGATTCATGGGGTGTCGCGTTATCGGGGTCCCGGCTTCACAGCTCGATCAAGTCTTTCGGGGCCGGCGTGAGCACCTCGCAAGCACCGCCGGTGACCAGGAGCATGTCCTCGATGCGAACGCCGCCTCGGCCGGGAAGGTAAACACCGGGCTCGACGGTGACCACCATGCCGGGGCGAAGCAGTTCCGCCTGGCCTCGGCCAAGTCGCGGCGGTTCATGGATCTCCAAGCCCACGCCGTGGCCGGTGGAATGCGTGAAATACCGCGCCAAACGGGCGCGACGCAACGCGTTACGGGCGGCGCGGTCCACCTGGCCGCAGGCGACTCCCGCGCGCACCGCATCCACCGCCGCTTGCTGCGCCTCACGCACTGCGTTGTACATTCTGCGGTCGCCGGCGGAAATTGTGCCGACGTGCACAGTGCGGGTCATGTCCGAACAATAACCGTGGAGTATAACACCGAAGTCGAGGATGACGAACCCGCGTCGCGGAATGAGAGCGGCCGAGGCGACGCCGTGCGGCATGGCCGAGCGCGGCCCGGCGGCCACGATGGTTTCGAACGACATGGCTTGCGCTCCGGCGCGCCGCGCGGCATACTCCAATTCCGCCGCGACCTCCGCTTCCGCGACGCCGGGTCGAATCACCGGCAGCGCGGTGTCCAGCAGCCTGGCGCCGAGGTTGACCGCCTCCCGGATCAGCGCGATCTCGCCGGCGTCCTTGATCATCCGCTGCTCTTCCACCACCGGCCCGACGTCGCGCAGCCGCGCTTGGCCGCCGAGGGCGCGGCGGAGCGCAGCACGGGACGCGACGGTCATGTGCGCGGCTTCAATGCCCATGCTCCGCAGCTTGCTCTTCCGGGCAAACTGCGCCGCCGCCAGCAGCGGCGATCCCTGGGAAATGACCACGCGCGCGCCGGCAACTTCCTCGCGCGCCTGCGCGGTGTAGCGCCCGTCGGTGAAAAATGCCGGCCGCCCCAGGCCCAGCGACAGCACTCCCGCGCTGCCGGTAAACCCGCACAGGTAGCGGATGTTGGGAAGATGCGTCACCAGCAGCGCATCGAGGCAGAGCTTTTCGAGTTGCGTTTGCATTGCGGACTGCCGACGCGCGTAGTCCATCGAGAGAAGATTAACAGAGTGGCTTGGGGTAGAGGCGCAAGGCTCAAGGCACAAGGCTCAAGGCACGAGGCAGAAGCGCAAGAACCTAAGATCCCAGACCCAAAGCCTAAAGGCTGCAGCCTGAAGTCTGCAGCCTTCCGCCTTGAGCCTTGAGCCCACAAAAGCGAAGCCCCCGAACCTGCCGGGGGCTTCTGGTTAGGTGATTGGTTGCCGACTATGTCTGCACGATCTTGGGAGTGATGAAGAAGATCAGCTCCTGGGTCTCGGTGGACACGCTGCGGCGCTTGAACAGGTTGCCCAGGATCGGAATATCGCCCAGCAGCGGAACCTGGAACACCGAGACCGAGTTGGTGGTCTGGATGACGCCGCCAATGACCACGGTGCCGCCGTCGGTCACGAGCACCTGCGTGGTGGCCTGCTGCGTCAGCAGGGTCGGGTTGCCGGCGACCTGGCGGCTGAAATCAGGCGAGGTGTTCTCCACGTCCACGTTCAGGAAGATGGTGTTCTCCACCGTAATCTGCGGCGTCACTTGCAGCCGCAGTTCGGCGTCAATGTACGTCGTGGTGGGTGGGCCGCCCAATTGCGCGGCGGTCACCACCGGGAGCTTGACACCCTGCTTGACGGTCGCGCCTATATTGTTCTGAGTCACGATGCGCGGGCGGGAGAGGATCTTCAGCAGGCCCTTGCTCTCGGCCATGGTGAGGATGGCATCAATGCGGTAGGCGGCACCGAGGTTGACAAAATTCAAACCGCTGGTCGCCCCGACTGCTCCCAGGTTCGAGAACAGCGGAATGGCGGCGGCGGTCGACGTCGGAATGGCTGGAGGTATGGCCGGTGCTTGAGCCTGAACCCCCGGAATGGTAAAGTACGGCGGCGGCTGCGATGTAGCCCACCTGGTTTGGACTGGTGCCGACAGCGCTAGCACCACCGACAGCGGTCGGGCAGTTGCCCCAGCCAAATCCAAGCTGCACGCCGATGTCGCGCGCGAAGTTGCGCGTGGCGGAGACGACCCGCGCTTCGATTTCCACTTCCTGGGTCTTGCGGTCCAGTTGTCCGAGCAGGCGTTGTATTTCAGGAAGCGTGCTCGGAATGTCGGTGATGATCAGGGCATTGGTGCGCGGATCGGCAATCACGTCGCCGCGCTGCGACAGGAATTTCTTCACGATCGGCATCACGTCGGCGGCGTGGGCATAGCTGAGGAAGTGCGTGACCTGGACCTTGTCCACTGCCAGGGCCAGCGCTTCGGCCTGGGCGCGCCGCGCTTCGGCTTCGTGGGTAAAGGTTTCGCGGGTCGCGATGCGCAGCACGTTGCCTTCCAGCCGGCGGTCGAGTCCGTTGTTCTGCAGAACGATGTCGAGCGCCTGGTCCCACGGTACGTCATCCAGCACCAGCGTCAGGCTGCCCTTGACGGCGGGATCGAGCACGATATTGAGGCCGCTGATCTCGTGAATCAGGCGGAAGAAATCTTTCAGGTCAACATCCTTCAAATTTACCGAGATGGGCTCGCCGGTATAGCGCTGCCCGGCTGGGGCGGGCGCTTGTGCGGCGTGCTGCATCTGCTGCTGCTGTTGCGCCGCCAGGTTGCCGGCGGGCGCACCCAGCGAAGCGCTGGCAACGGGCAACAGGCTGGGATCGGAGTGCGCCGGCGCGCTGTTCGCCATCACCTGCGCGGCGCTCACGGCGACTGCTTTCGGGTCCGGCGCAGGCTCGGCCGGCCGGGTTTCGAATTTCGGCTCCACCGCCACGATGTCCGCAGCCACCTGCGGCTTCGGCGGTTCAAGCGTCTTCATGGCAGCCGGTACCACGGCAGCCGCCACCGGCTTCGGCATCTCCACCGCGGGCGGTGCGCTCGGCGCTGCGGCCGCTCGCTGGGCACGCAGCTTGAGAACCAGCTTGTTACCGGCAGGGACGATTTCGTAATCACGCGCGGCTACCAGGTCTATGACCACGCGGGTGACCGGCGGGTCTTGCTGGAAGCGTCCCACGCGCACCGACTTGATATCGCCGCCGTTGACCATGATCGGACGGGGATGGCCTGCGGGAATCGCATTCGGCAAGTCCACCACGAGGCGGTCGGGGCCGGTGAGCTTCATCACCTTCGGGGTGATCGGACCGCTGGCGGAAATTTCCACCTGCATGCCGCCTTGTCCGCGCGCAACGGCAATGTTGCGCACCAGCACCGGATGCCCGGCAGGGTGCGCCGCAGGCGCGGCCTTCGCCGGCTCCGGCGTCTTCAATGCGGCGGGAGCAAGCCTGGGCTGCGATGCCGCGGCGCCGGCGCCGGCCGCCACTTGCACCTGGAGCCCGCCCGCGATTTCCGAGACGTTCACCACCGAACCCGGATGCAGGGTAATTTCGACGCGCGTGACCTCGCCGCCGCGATTGCCGGCGTAGCCGAGCACGCGGTAGGAAATGACGCCCGGCAGGTTCACGGCTTTGCTCGTCTCCTTCAATGCCCCGGGAGCCACACCCGAGAGGTCGATCAGCAGCATGTTGTCCACTGGACGATACTCGGTGTGGGTGAACGCACCGCTCGCGTGGAGGACAATGGTGGACGTCTGCGCCTGGCCCGTCACATGGACGCTGGTCAGTTGCGGACCGGCGGCGACCGCCATCATGCTCAGAATGAGCAACAGGAAGAGAACACCCAGCAGTTGCTTCAGCCTCATCACGATTCTCCCCACGCGCAGGACATGCCTGACGCGTGTGCGGCGCTCACGCCGCTTCAAGGTTAGCCCCCGCCGTTCGCCACGCCGCAACTGGCTGCGGCGTGAACCATGGCGGTTTCTGCTCCCAGGGTTCGGCCGAACTCAGGTACTGCGACTGCGCGCTACCGAAATCGTTTCTTCGCCCGCGCTACACCACGGGCGCAACCACCTTCATCACGATGTCACGCGTGCTCTGCTTGCCCACGCGGTCCATCACGTTCTCGCGGAAGACCACCGTGTCGCCGGTGATCTTGACCACGTAGCCGTTGAACACGGGATCGTTTTCCCGCAGAAAGTAGCTGATCCTGCGCACCGAACTTTCGACGACGGCGATCATGCCGGCCTGCGACTTGACGATCCCGCGCAGCACGATGGTGTTGATCGCCAGACACTTCTTGCCCGTGGTGCAAGCGGGCCCGGTTGCGCCCTGCTCCCGGATCGGGCTGATGAAGGGATCGCGTTTGGCGGGCGCCGCTTTGGCGGTGGAGGCAGTTTGCATCGCCGCCTTCTTCACCGCGGTTACCGCCGGTTTGGCCTTTGCCTTGGCAGGGGCCTTCGCGGCCTTGCGCGCCATGGGCGACCGAGCCGCGGGCCTGGCCGGAGCCGCCGCCGGCGGCGCCTTCGTCTTGGCCGCAGCCGGCTTGGAACCGGGCACGACCATCTGGCTCGGCGGCGCCGTTTGCGCCAAGGCCATGCCGCTCGCCATTACCCACAACAGAGCAATCGTCCTAGCCTTCATGGCTTCCTCTACTTCTTCTTGGCCGGGGCCGGTGCGGCCGCCCCGGGCGAGATTTCACGGCTGAAGAAAGTGGTCGCAACGCAGGTCACGGCCACCGTCTCGGTCGGCGCGTACTGGTACTGCTTCTTCACCCCAGCCTCGCTCGCCTTGCGCAGGGAAGCCATCTTCAGGCCGGAGACGTTAATGATGCGGTCCAGGTGGGCTACGTTTTGGAAGAAATGAAGCAGCGAGAAGTACGAACCATCCAGCTCGATATCGAAGGGAACTTCGGTGAAAAACTCGCGCTGCGCGGTCGACCTCGCCAAGTAGCGGCGCACCTCGATCCCGGCCTTGCGCGCCTCCGCCTGCAGCATCTCCATGAATTGCGGCGCTTCCTTTTCGTCCGGAACAATGCGCTTCATTTGCTCCAACTGGTCCTTGAGAGTAGCCAGCTTCCGCTCCATGTCGGCTTTCCTGTCGGCATACGGACGCAGGGCCGCGTTCTCATCCTGCTTGGCCTTGAGCTGGGCACGGAGAGCGCGGTTGCTGTTGTCCATGTCTTTGTAGACGAACCAATATGCCGCACCGCTGAGCACCACGGCCAGGCCCACCACCGCGGCCAACTGAACACTCGACGATAACTCCGAGAATTTCGCCATATCCGCCGCCCTAACTCTTCTGTTGAGGCTGCTTTTCGCAGACCAGGGTGAAGGTGAACGCGGTCACATCCTTGACCACGTCATCCTGGAACGACTCCTTGATCTCGACGTTCTTGAAGTAGCCGGTCGCCTTCAGGTTCGTCATGAACTGCGCCACCGCGTCCACGCTCAGGGCCACGCCGTCCAGGTTGATACTGGTCCCGTCGTCTTTCATGCTGTTGAGCCACACGGCGTCGGACTTGTTGACGGTGTCGCTGATCGTGGTCAGCAGGGTGGCGGGACCGGACTGGTTGGCCTGAAGCTGGTGAATGATGTTGACCCGGCGCTCGTAGAATTCCTTCTGCCGCTCCAGCTCGATGTACTTGGCCTTGATGTCGGAGAGACGCTGGTTCTCGTGCCTCGCCTCTTCCATCTTCACCTTGAGGCTGGCGGCGTTGCGCTGCAGCATCCAGTAGTAGTAATAATTCCCACCGGCGGCAATTGCCACGATCACCAGCAGCACCACCAGCATGTTGGGGCCGCCGCCTTCCACCCCGGCGGTGGCGATGACAGCGCGCTTACCCTTCTTCGGATGGGAGACGCCCAGCAGGTTTATGCGGATCATAGGTCGTCAAAACTCCTCAGGGCCAACCCCACGGCAACCGCGAGTTGTCCCGCATTCTGACCGATCAATTCGGCGGCGGGCGTGCCCTCCGCGTAGTTGATGCGGGCGAACGGATTGAGGACCTCCACCGGGAGCGAAAACTCCTGGCGGAGCGCCTCCATCAGCCCCGTCACCTTGGAAGAACCGCCGGCCAGGTAAATGCGCTCGATATGCTCGCCGGCGGCGGTGGCGCGGAAGAAATCAAACGTTTTCTGGATTTCCAGCACAATGATCTCGGTCACCTGCTGGAGGATGGGAAGCTTGGCGTCTTCGCTGACCGTGCCCACCTTCTGCCCCAGCTTGAGCGACTCGGCATCGTCGAAGCTGAGGTCGAGCTCTTTTTGCAGCGAATCGGTGTACTGGTGCCCGCCCACGCTGACGTCGCGGGTGAACAGCGGCTTGCTGCCCTTGACGATGTTGATGTTCATCACGCTGGCGCCGATGTTGAGCAGCGCCACCGTCGTGCCCGGCGCGGGCTCGTAGTTATACTCGTAACAGTTCTGCAGCGCGAACGCGTCAATGTCCACCACCGCCGGGGTTTTGCCCGCCATGTTCAGGACGTTGGTGTAGTTCAGGATCTTGTCCTTCTTCACCGCCACCAGGATGATGTCCATCTGCGGGCCGCTGAGGTCCTCCGACAGCACCTGGTAGTCAATGTTGACCACGTCAATGTCGAAGGGAATGTGCTGGGCAGCCTCGCTCTTGATGTCGCTTTCCAGTTCACTTTCCGAGCGCGTCGGAATCGAGATCGGCTTCACGATCACGGAGTGACCGCTGACGCTGGTCGCCACCGCGCGCACCTTGATGCCGTTGTCGTTGAACAGCTTGGTGATGGCGCTGGCAACGGAGGGCGAATCCATGATCATGGAATCCACCACCACGTCGGAGCCCAGCGGCTCGACTCCGAGATGAGCAACCTCGATCCCGGCACGGGACCGCTTAAGCTCGACCGCCTTGATGCAACTGGAGCCGATGTCGAGCCCGATGATCGTTTTGCTGCCACCCAATCCAAACATTGCGTCCGCCCCTATTGCCCTGCCGCGATGCGCGCAGCCTTGGGCTTCTTCTTTTCCCGGGTCTCCCGCATCGTACTCTTCTCTTCCATCCACTGGTCCAGTTTCGACTTCTTGAACCGCCAGCGGTTGCCCAGTTTGAATGCCGGAATCTTCTCCTCGTAAACGTACTTGTAGAGCGTGTCGGGACTCACGCCCAGATACTGGGAGGCCTGGCGGATATTCATGACTTCACGCGCATCGGCCATAAAGCGCTAAGCCCTTTCCACTAATGTGACAGCCACTCGGTTGCGTCTGCCCCGCCGGGCAAGTACGCCAAACCAGGACCCCGGCGCTGGTGCGTGTCCACGGCGACGGTGATCCGAACGGGTCGAGGAAAACCCTCTGCTGTCTCGGGGTAAAATGTTGAGCGCTGCACGTTATATCAGTGTTACGCGGGTGAGTGTCAAGATGTACTTTGGTTTTCACCCGTTATTTTCCCTGTTTGCCGGAAAATCCGGGACTGTTCCCGGAAAGGAAAGGCCTAGATGTTGTGGTCATGTTAGCTTACAGACCTAACATATTGTGGTGTTGATGCAAAGGGTTCGAAAAAGGCGCCTGACGGATTACGAGGGTAGTAGCCCCGATGGTAGCCGCTTCCGTGAATGACATAGTGGTCAACCGCGGTGCGCCGGCGGCGGTCTCATTCCGAGGTCGTCGGATCAATGACGGTCTTGATCTCGGAGATGCGGTTGGCGGGAAATCCGCCCTGGCGAGCGTGCTCGCGGATGGCGTTCTCGTCGGGCGCAATATAGACGCAGTAGATCTTGTCGGGGGTGACGAAACTCTCCACCCATTGGATCTGCGGCCCCAGGTTGCGCAGCACGCCGCAGGACTTCTGCGATATGGCATGCAGTTCGCCCCGGGTCAGCTTGCCGGCGCCGGGAATGTCGCGCTCGATGACGTACTTGGGCATGGATGCTCACCCCTCCGGGCGCAGAGATGTTAGGTGAAACCTTGCCACCGAGTCAATTCACACTACGAAGGAGTCGTGGGGCAGTTTCCGGGTTGGGCGTCATCCAGGAGCAGGTCGGCAGTTGAGAACTCAAGTCCAGAATGTCACGTTCCACAAGCCGACTTATGAGTACCGATCCCCCGTTTTGGCTCTCCAATCAGTTCTGGGAAGCCAAATATCCGAATGGTCCGATTCGGCAGTGAGGGGCAGAAATGAATTTCTGACGTACACTTATTGTCGATATTTCCATCCGGGCTTGAGACGCTCTCCAATCGGATTGGAGGTGATTGCTTGAAGGTTTTTCTCAGCTCGACGTTCCTCGATTTGGTTGGGGAGCGAAAAGCCGTTCTCGAAGCACTTCACAAGAAACGCGCGTCGACGCTGGCCATGGAATACTTCGTGGCGACCCCTACCACACCGCTAGAGACCGCCTTAGAGAAACTGCGCAATTCTGACGTGATGGTCCTTGTGATTGGATTCAAAGCAGGAACTCTACTTCCGGACGGCTCCGGTTCTACATACACTTCCGCGGAGTATGACGAACTTCTCAGGCTGGGGAAGGAGCCACTAGTATTTGTCAAACAGAAGCCGCGCGGAAAGCAGCGCCCTCCATCGTGGCGAAATGATGAAGAGGACCCGGACAAGAAGGCAGCTCTCGACAGCTTTAAGCAACGCGCGTGCGAGAAATCTACGCCAGCGTACTTCATTTCCCCAGATGGGCTTGCTCTAGCGGTTATCCAAGCGCTTGACGAGTGGGAGGCACGAGGCAGACCGGGAGCCAGAAAGACCTTCGCTTCTACCGCCGAATACTTTCAAGGCAAGAACCCTGCGCATCAATTTCAGATTCTGGATTTCAGCACCACGCTGCTCGGACGTGAGGAACAACTTCGAGCACTCAGTGATTTCGCTAAAGACGACAAGAAGCGCGTTTGCATCCTGAGCGGAAGGGGAGGGATTGGCAAGAGTAAGATCCTCTATGACTGGGCCAATTCAAGCCCAGTAGAGACTCTCTTTTTGAAAGATGAGCCCCTCTGGAATGAAGACTCTGAAAAAGAGATCCCGGTCACGTGCAAGAACTTGATCGTCGATGATGCCCACCGGCAGGAAACTTTTGGCAGGGTTCTCCAACTGATTCAAGATACCGCGGGCCACAGAAATCTCAAGGTGATTGTCTCTACGCGACCTGGAAGCGCCACTCCTCTTTTGCAACAGGTCTTGCGGAAAATTGATGCCACGCAAGTTTTGCAACTACCCGAACTTCAGGAGCTCGACAGACAGCAAAGCCGAGCCCTTGCCGAACAGGTTTTGGGTAGCGACTTTCGCAATTTCGCTGCTCACCTTGCCGAGATCGGGAGCAATAGCCCTCTTGTGATCGTCGCAGGTGGCCGTCTCATTGCCTCCCACAAGATCAATCCGTCCACACTGACAACACTGCAGGAATTTCGTTTCACGATCAGTACTGTCCAAATTAGCTGAGGCTCCGGCTCAGCTTCGTTGAAAACGGGGGACATAAGCTTCCTTACCCGCCTTCGCACAAAGCAGGTTGGCTCTTCAAAAATCGAATCTCCCGATCGATGCTGTCTAGATTGCGCCTCCTGAAACTCCCAATTTGGCCAAGGTCTGTTCCTTGGGAAGTAGGCTGCTGTCCAACTACTGCCAGGCCATCGCGAGTTGTTCCGGCGGTGATTCCGGCAGCTCCGGTGCTTGAAAGGGGTGATCGATCCACACCCACAAATCGCGGTACACGAACAACTGTTGCCGCAGCAGCGCCACCAGATTCGACAGCGACCAGCCAAACGTCGCTTTCAGTTGCAGGTACTTGATCAGCAGCATGGCGATCAACGCCGCCCAGATCTGGGTCTTCAGCGCATTGGCCGAGGTGCCCACGAAGGTCTTAACCCGAAGCGACTGCTTCAAGGCCTTGAAAAAAAGCTCGATCTGCCAGCGCTGCTTATACACCTCCGCCACCGTGGCCGCGGCCAGCGTCAGGTGATTGGTGACAAACACCAGCCTCCGGTCCTGCTCTTCGTCGTAGAACTCGATGCGGCGGAAATAGCACTCCCGCCCGTCGCGCGCCTGCTGGTAAAAGCAAATCAGCTGATCACGCAACAGCCCTTTGCGCCGCGGCAGTTCCCGCTCCTCCAGCACCAGGTAATCGGCGTTGTCTTTCATCCGGGTCACGAAATACACGCCTTGCTGGGTCAGATCGGCAAACCAGCCGTAGTCGTTGTAGCCGCGATCCATCACCAGCAGCGTTCCTGACTCGTACTGCAACTGCCGCGCCACTCGCACCTCGTGCTGCTTGCCTTCGGTGATCACCGCATAGCAGGGCAGAAAGCCCTCGTGGTCCAGCAGCAGGTGCAGCTTCACCGCGCCTTTGGTCCGGCGGAAACGTGCCCAGTCGAACACGCTGGCGCACAGATCGATCACGGTCGCGTCCACGCTGATCAGCTTGTGCTTGAAGCGGAACTTGTGCTGACCCGCAGATTGCTGGACGGCCAACCCCCGGCATTGGGTCAGAAGCTGCTGGAAAAGCTCTTCGTATAACTGCCAGGGCCGGTGCTCGTTGGCATAGGCCAGGGTGGAACGGGGCGGGGCCTCTGGCAGGCCCAAGTGCCGCAGCTTGCCTTCACTGGCCGCCAGCCCGCCGCAAATCTCGCGCAGTGACTTGGCCCCGCCCAGTTGGCAGAACAGCATGGCCACGAACTGTCCCCAACTGCTGAAGCCGCGGGCGTGCCGTTCGGCCTTGTGTTTGCGAACCGCTGCGTCAAAGGCGGTTCGAGAAATCAGCTGTAACATCTGCGAGAAAATGCTGCATACTTTGCTCAAGGCTGAGTCCTCCTCTGAGTGCTTAAGTCGTGGAAAACTCAAGCTATCAGAGACTCAGCCTTCTACCCACCTGGCCGCTATCAGATTCCAAAAGCTAATTTGGACAAGTGTGATTCAGTAGTGGAGTTCGCGCTGCGATAACTGAGTTCCTGGAATCCTCTAAAGGTAGCTGATAGTTGGTAGTTCTTAACTGCTTGTTGCGGTTTAGCTAGCTTCCCGCAGCGCGCTCGCCAGGCGGTTCAGGGCCTCGCGCGTCATTTCCGTATCACCCCCGACGCCAATCCGGAAATGCTGTGGCGCGCCGAAAAACTTTCCCGGAACGACCGTCGTCTCGTACTTGTCGCGCAGAACCGTGAACAGATTTTCGACTGTGCCCTGGCGAAGCCGGGGGAAGGCGACCGTGCCGAACTCCGGGCGCACGATTTCGAGGCCGGCGCAGGAATCGAAGAAGCGGTTGAGCAGCGCGCGATTTTTCTCCAGCAGCGTTCTTGCGCGCGCGGCGATCTTTCCCAGGTTGTCGAGCGCGATCACGCTCAGCAGTTCCGCGGCATGAACCGGTGTGGCCGCGTACAGATCGTTGATGCGCCAGAGACGCCCCGCCAATGCTGGCTCGGCGAGAATCCACCCGCAACGCAAGCCGCTCAAGCCGTATGCCTTGGTCAAACTATTCGTGACCACAAATGTCTTCGGGTCGAGGTGGAAGGAAGACGGCGGCGTGCGCTCAAACGCCATATCCAGATAAACCTCGTCCACCAGCACGCGCGCCCCGGCGCTGCGCGCGATGTTGCCGATCTGTCGCAGGGTTTCCTGGTCGGCCAGCACTCCGGATGGATTGTGCAGGTTGGTGATGATGATCAGGCGAGTGCGCGGCGTGAGGCGTCGCTCGATTTCGCGCGGGTCGAGACGGAACCCGTCTTCCGGGCGGCGCTCGAAATGTCCGACCTCGAGACCGAGGAAGCGCGCCGTGGTGTCGAGCAACTCATAGCCGGGCGTTTCGGCCAGGACTTGATCGCCGGTCTCGGTGGTGCCGGCGATGGCGACGTTGTTGGCCAGCGACGTGCCCCCGTTGATATACACCACGCACTCGGGCGCGACCTTGTTCTTCGCCGCCAGGCGCTCGATGAGCGGCTCGTATCCGTACGCCGTGGGGCCATTGATCTCCAACTGATCGATGGTGACCGGCAATTCGGACAGCGGGTAGCTCATGATCCCGCTGGTCGCCAGGTTGAAGCGCGACGAGGAGCGCAGCTTGGCGAATTCCATGTAGGGCGAAAATATCGTGGTGCGATTCATCTTGCGGCCGCACTTCCCTTCCGCCGCCCGCTCCAGAAAAAGTACACCGGCACCCCTGCCGCCAGGATCGCCATGCCGACCAGGCTGTTGGCTGGATAACGGTAAATCGTGTTCGCCACCACCATCCAGCACGCGGCGACAAACAATGCGGTGGTCGCGGGATGTCCGGGCACGCGGTATCCCTCATGGGTGCGGTCGCGCCGGCGCAGGACAAAGATGCAGGTCGCGGTCAGGCCGAAAAATATGAAATCCATGGCGACCACGTAGTTCAGGATCTGCTCGTAGCGCCCGGATGCGGCGATCACCATGGTCCACACGCTTTGCAGGATGATGGCGACCACCGGCACGCGGGTGCGCGGATGGATGCGGGCCACGGCGCGGAAGAACAGCCCATCGTCGGCCATGGCGAAATAGACGCGCGGCGCGGTGAGGATGGACTGGCTGAGAAAGCCCAGTGTCGAGATGGCAATCCCCACCGCAATCAGCCGGACTCCGGTTTGCCCGAGCGCGATGCGCATCACCGCCGACGCCGGAGTATGCGTTTCGGCCAAGCGGGCAGCGCCCAGCGCGCGCACGCAGACCCAACTCACGCCGACGTAGAGTGCGATCACGCCGCAAACGCCGATCAGCAGCGCGCGCGGCAGGTTGCGCCGCGGGTCCTTGATTTCGCCGCCGACAAAGTTCGCGGTCTGCCATCCACCGTAGGCGAACAGCACCGGGACCATGGCGGCGCCGAACATCGAGAACAGATGGAACGACGGCCTCTCGCCCACCATCGGATGCAGCGCAAACTGCGACGGCCTGCCCAGCAGGAACGCGCCACAGAAAACCAGCGCCGCGATGGCGACGATCTTCAGCACCATCAGGCCGCTCTGCACCGCGCTTCCCTGCTTCACGCCGAGGCAGTTGATCACCGTCAGCACGGCAAGCGCCACTGCGGCCAGCAGCCACTCCGAAGCTTGCGTGCCGGCGAGGTCGAGGAAATATCGCGCAAAGGTGATCGAAACCGCCGCCATGCCTCCGGTCTGAATCACCAGCAACAGCACCCAGCCATAAAGAAATGCCACCGCCGGGTGGTAGGACTCGCGCAGGTAGGCGTACTGGCCGCCGACGTCGGGCATGCGCGCGGCCAGTTCGGCATATACGAATGCGCCGGCGAGCGCGATCAGCCCGCCGACGACCCATGCGCCCAGGATCAGCATGGGCGTGTGCACCTGTTGCGCGACGACGTAGGGATTGATAAAGATGCCGGCGCCGACGATCCCGCCCATCACGATCATGGAGGCGTCGAACAGACCCAGCCTGCGGGCCAGCGTCGCTGGCGTCGGCTGGGCAGCGGACGGGTTGGGCGCGGAACTCAAGAGGGTTTTCGGTTATCGGTTCGCGGTTATCGGTATTCGCGCACACGGCTGGGCCAAGTGCGTCCGGAGAATCGGTGCAGGCGTACTGGTACCACGTCGAAACGACCGGCCAAACACCGAGAACCGAAAACCGAGAACCGCTTGCCGAGTTTACCTCGCCCGCACCGCAAGAGTATCGTTTCAGCCATAAAATGGAGGTGTCCGATGGCGACCTGCGTCGCCGGGGCCACGCCCTTCATCACAAGCAAACGGACGTGTGACCCATGATGTTCCGCGACCGATACGACGCGGGTGAAACCCTGGCGGAACGCCTGCGCGAGTTTGCCGGACGGCCGGACGTGGTCGTGCTGGCGCTGCCGCGCGGAGGCGTGCCCGTCGGCTACGTCGTGGCGCGTGAATTGGGCGTCCCCCTGGACGTGTTCGTGGTGCGCAAACTGGGCACGCCCGGGCAGCCCGAGTTGGCCATGGGCGCGATCGCCTCCGGCGGAGTGCGCGTGCTCAACCGCGACGTGGTGGATTCGTTCGCCATTCCCGACTGGGCCATCGAGCAGGTCACGCGCCAGGAAGAAGAGGAGTTGCAACGGCGCGAGCGCCAGTACCGCGGCAGCCGTTCCCCGCTGGACGTGCGCGGCAAAGCGGTGATCCTGGTGGACGACGGGCTGGCCACCGGTTCCACCATGCGCGCGGCCGCGGCGGCGCTGCGCAAGGCAGGCGCGGCAGGCATCGTGGTGGCGGTCCCGGTGGCCTCGCGCGCTACCTGCGATCAGCTTCGCGAAGAAGGAAACGACGTGGTCTGCGCCACCACTCCGGAACCGTTTTTCGCCGTCGGCCAGTGGTACAAGGATTTCGCCCAGACCAGCGATGAAGAAGTGCGCGACCTGCTGGATCGCGCGGTGGTCAGCGGCGGCAGCCAATAACTTGGGGAGCCATGGAGCAGGTCGAGCAAGTCCGAATTCCGGTCGGCGCAGTCACCCTGGACGGTGACTTGATGGTGCCGCCCCATGCGCGCGGTATTGTACTGTTCGCGCATGGCAGCGGAAGCAGCCGCCACAGCCCGCGCAACCGCTTTGTCGCCGGAGTCCTGCGCCAGGCCGGCCTGGGTACCCTGCTCATGGATTTGCTCACGCCGCCGGAAGAAGCGGTGGACAACTTCACGGCGGAACTGCGCTTCAACATCCCCCTCCTGGCGCAGCGGCTCGGGGTTGCCACCGAGTGGCTGCACCGGCGGGAGGACATGTCGGGCTTCGACCTCGGCTACTTTGGCGCGAGCACCGGCGCAGCCGCCGCGCTGATCGCGGCCGGCGATCTTCCCGGCCTGGTCCGCGCCGTGGTCTCGCGCGGCGGACGTCCCGACCTGGCCGGTGATGCTTTGTCACGCGTGCGGGCGCCGGCACTGTTGATTGTCGGCGGCAACGATGGGCAGGTGATTCGAATGAATCGCGATGCCTTCGAGCAACTCGGGGCTGAAAAAAAGCTGGAGATCATCCCCGGAGCGACGCATTTGTTCGAAGAACGCGGCGCGCTGGAAGAGGTGGCGAAGCTGGCGCGGTCGTGGTTTGCGCTTTACCTCGGCGCCAAGCGCGACACTCGCGTGGCGTAGTCTGGCTTCGTAGTTTCAGTTTCAGTTTCAGTTTCTGCCCTGAAACTGGCAACTGGAAACCAGCTGAAACTGAAACTCGAAACTGAAACTCTTTGTTGCAAGGAGACAACCATGAAAGCGATTCGCGTGCGGGAGTTCGGCGCTCCCGAAGTCCTGCGCATGGAGGAAGTGCCCGACCCGCGTCCCGGACGCGGCGAAGTCCTGGTGCGCATCCGCGCCGTCGGCGTCAACCCGGTGGACACCTACATCCGCGGCGGCCAGTACGCCATCAAGCCGCCGTTGCCCTACACGCCTGGATCGGACGCTGCCGGCGACGTGGAAGCGGTGGGCGAGGGCGTTTCCAGTTTCCGTCCCGGCGATCGCGTGTACATCTACCGCTCGCTGAGCGGCGCCTACGCGGAAAAGGCGCTGTGCACGGAGGCGCAGGTGCATCCGCTTCCGAAGAACGTTTCCTACGCGCAGGGAGCGGCGATCGGAGTGCCGTACACGACTGCGTATCGCGCCCTGTTTCACAAGGCGCAGGCACGGCCGGGCGAGACGCTGCTGGTACACGGCGCCAGCGGCGGTGTGGGAGTTGCCGCGGTGCAGTTGGGACGCGCCGCCGGTATGACCATCGTCGGCACCGCCGGCACCGGCAAAGGCAAAGAGCTGGTCGCGCGCGAAGGCGCGCACCACGTGGTGGACCACGGCGCTCCCGATGCGCAGGAGCAGTTGATGAAGCCGACCGGCGGGCGCGGATTTGATGTAATTCTGGAAATGCTCGCCAACAAGAACCTGGCGAAGGATCTGGCGATGCTGACGAAGTTCGGACGCGTGGCGGTGGTCGGCAGCCGCGGCCCGGTCGAGATCAACCCGCGCGATATCATGGGCCGCGACGGCGCCATTGTCGGCATGACATCGTTCAACATTTCCGACCAGGACCTTGCCGGCATTCACGCCGCGCTGGTCGCCGGCCTGGAGAATGGCTCTTTGCGTCCGGTGATCGGGCGGGAATTGCCGTTGCAAGATGCCGCGCGCGCGCATCAGGCGGTCATGGAAGCGGGCGCGTACGGAAAAATCGTGCTCGTACCTTGATCTTTCGTCCGCGAGGACTGCGTCATGTACTGCAACGCTTGCGGCAAGTCTATTCCCGACGACGCGCGCCTGTGCCCGTACTGCGCCAAAGCGGTGGCCGGCGCGGCGCCGGTCACCCATCAGTTGATCCGGCCGCGCCAGGGCCGGGTGATTGCCGGCGTCTGTGCCGGTGTGGCCCGGCACTTCGGCTGGAGCCTCACGGCGCTGCGGCTGGTCTGGCTGCTGCTCTTCCTGTTTGCCGGCGCCGGCGGCCTGCTCTACATCATCCTCTGGATCGTCATTCCCAACGAGTGAGCGGCCCGCCTGAGCAGGTTGGTTCATTCCCGCGCGGCATTTCCGCCATTGCTGATCGCCGACGACGGCGCCGGCAAGATCGGGCGGGTGACATATCGTGGCACGATGTAATTAACCATGCAAAAATGGGAATCGTGCGCGTTTTGGGAGCCAGCGCAAATTCTGGCGCATTTTTTGCGCAACCCGCGCCCGCGCAGGCCGCATCATCGTAATTGCGGTGCGCAAAGCCCTCCCCCAGCTCGTACCCGAACGCGGCGCGGTTTACCGCGATCTCGACGGACAGCTTGTCCGCCTGGTGAAGCTGACGAAAAATCTGTGCACCTGGGTTCCCGTTGCGCAAGGCGAAGCCGCCCGGCAAGTCACGCACCGCGATTACTTTCTGCGCCGCTTCACCCCGCTGAAGAAGTCCAACCTCAAGATAGCCGCCTGAGTTATCTCCGGTTGTCCGTCACCGGCTCGGGATGGATCAGCACCCGGAACAGCTCCGGGGCCTCCTGCTTTAACCGGATCTCCAGTTCCGTCTGGATGTCGTGCACGCGCGACAGCGGCAGCGTGTCCGGCAGCGTGCAATGGCACGACAGGTAGAGCTTGTCGCGCACGCGTTTGACCGTGATCTCGTGAATGTCCACCACTTCCGCGACGTGGCGGGCAATCTTGCGCACCGCTTGTTCCAGGCGCCGGTCGCGCGCAATCTCGCTGCCTGCCTCGATGGTCGCCGGTTCGCTCTCGATGTGCGTCAGGATGGAGGAAATCTCCGGCACCTCGCGGCGGATCTCCGTTTCCAGCACCGTCACCTGATCGTGCGCCTCCTTCAGGCTGAGGCGCTCATCGAGTTCCAGGTGCTGCTCCACGTGCAATCGCCCGGCCAGGTCCTGCACGCTGATGTCGTGGACATTGAAATTTGCGCGGGCGGCCACGGCGCGAATGCGCTCGAAGATGTTTTCTCCTCCCCGCGCCCGCGGCACCGAGTGCACCACCACGTCGGCGTCGGGCAGGACCCGGTGCACCGCCTCCGTCACCCGCTGCCCGAGCTGTTCCGATTTCTGGAAGGTGACGTTGCGGTGCATGCCGATGTCCAGGTCCGCGAAATAGCGGTTCCCGGCCCGCCGGATGCGCGCCCGGTCCACCTCCAGCACGCCTTCCACGCCCGAGACCGCGCCGATGATCTGCGCCCGCACGCCCGGTGGCGCAGCGTCCAGCAGCGCGTCAATCGTCTGCCGCGCCAGCCGCCAGCTCACGTACACCACCACGCCGGCCACCGCCAGCGCCGCGATCGGGTCGGCACCCGCCAGCCACCCCACGCCCAGCTTGCGGCCAAGCATGACTGCCGCGAGCCCGAGAATCACCACCGAACTCGACCACACGTCGGTGCTGAAGTGCAGCGCGTCGGCATGCAGCGCCTGGCTGTCCCACTTGTCCGCGATTCGCTTCAGCCGCCGCGACCGCCACACATCCACCACGATGGAGATGAACATCACCACGAACGCCGCCACACTCGGCTCGATCTCCACGTGGTGGAAGAACAGCCGCTTGGTCGCCTCGTACACGATCCAGACGCAGGTCAGCAGCAGCAACCCGGTCTCGATGAAGGCGGAAAAATTTTCGACTTTGCCGTGGCCGTACTGGTGTTCGGCGTCGGCGGGCTTGTCGGAAACACGCACCGACATCAGCGTGATCACCGCCGCCACCAGGTCCAGCCCGGAGTGCGCCGCTTCCGACAGGATGCCCAGCGAACCGGTACTGATGCCGACAATGGCCTTCAGCACCGTGATCCCGATCGCCGCAGTGACGGAGTTCTGCGCCACCGCGCGCTTTTCCCCGCGCATCGCCTCCATGGTCAGCGTGGCTGGCGCATCCCCCATACCGCGATTATCTCATTCCGAGTCTCGGAGGGTCGCGAGTCGCGAGACGCGGGCGAATGCTTTCGAGTTGTTGCCGCCTCCGCTTCGACCTGGATCGCAACTTGCAACTCGCGACTCGGGACTTCGGCTCGTGTTACGATTCTGGTTTTGGAGCCAGCCGAATGTACCGACTGTTCGCCTTAGTTCTGTTCTCAGCCCTCGCTTTCTCCCAAGCCGCACCGCCCGCGAAAGCCGCGCCGGGAGCGACGCCGCAGACTGCCAAGCCGGCAACCCCGGCCCAGCCCGCCGAAAAGGCGGAGGTTCCGCCCACTGCGGCGGTCATCACCATCGAGGGCATCTGCAATGGCAAGGTTCCGGCCACGCCCTCGGCCGAGTGCAAAACCGTGATCACCCGCGCCGACTTTGAAAAGCTGGTGGACGCCTTCGATCCCCAGATGCCCATCGCGCGCCGCCGGCAACTCGCCGACGCCTACTCCCGCATGCTGGTGATGAGCGACATGGCCGAACAGCGCGGCATCCAGAACACGCCCGAGGCGCAGCAGATCCTTCTCTTCACCCGCATGCAGGCGCTGATGCAACTGCTGGGCCGGGAAATCCAGAAGGAAGCCGCCAAGGTCCCGCCCGCCGAAACCGAGAAGTACTACAACGAGCATGCGCAGCAGTACGAGCAGGCCAATTTTCAGCGCATCTTCATTCCCAAGATGCCTGCCAGCGGAGAAAAGCCCGCCGACGAGAAGACGCTGGAAGCCGAGGGCCAGAAGATCCGTGCCGCCGCCGCCGCGGGTGGCGACTTTGAGAAGCTGCAGAAGCAGGCCTATGACGATCTTGGCCTCAAGACCCCGCCGCCTCCGACCGCCACCGGTATGGAGCGGCGTGAGAGCCTCCCGCCCAGCCAGGCCAAGGTCTTCGATCTTCAGCCGGGACAGATTTCGGAAGTGATGAACGAACCCGGCGGGCTGTACATTTTCAAGCTCGACTCGAAGAAGAAACTCGCGCTGGCCGAGGCCGCCCCGGAAATCAATCGCGTGCTCGAACAAGAGCGGATGAAGGACGCCGTGGACAAGCTGACCAACAGCGTCAAGCCGGAGCTCAACCAGGAGTATTTCGGAGCGCCGGCGGGCCCGGGCGCCATGCCTGCGGGACATCCGGGTGCGGGTGGCCCTGCGCGTCGCCCGCCGGCAACGCCGCCGCCGCCGAAACCGCCCAGCCCATAAGGCCGACTATGCCCGACAATTCCTTCGACATCGTCAGCAAGATTGACCTGCAAGAGGTCTCCAACGCCATTCAGCAGGCGATGAAGGAGATTCATACCCGCTTCGATTTGAAGGATTCCAAGTCGGGCATCGCGCTGGAGGGCAAGGACGCCATCATTCTCTCCTCGGCCGATGACTACAAGCTCAAGGCGATCAACGACGTTTTCCAGCAGAAGCTGGTCAAGCGCGGTGTGCCGCTGAAAGGGCTCACCTACGGCAAGGTCGAGCCCGCCGCCGGCGCCACCGTGCGCCAGCGCATCGCCATGCAGCAGGGCATCCCGATCGAGAAGGCGCGCGAGATCGTCAAGAAAATCAAAGACTCCAAGAAGAAGGTCCAGGCATCCATTCAAGGCGACCTGGTGCGCGTCAGTGGCCGCGATCGCGACGCCCTGCAGGAGATCATCGCGCTCTTGCGCAACTCCGATTTCGGCATTGATATGCAGTTCACGAATTACCGGACGATTTGATCGAACGAACATTTCAGGTTGTGTCATCCCGAGCGCAGCGAGGGATCCAGGTTTTTCGGCCAACGACGAACGACTAACGACCGATTTCCTGACGACTGAAGACTTCATGTCCACCACCGCTACCAACGCGCGCGAAGTTTTCGAGCTCCTGCGCGACGATCTCGCCGCCATCGAGCGCGAGTTCGGCCGCGACACGGTCTCCAGCGTCCGCGTCATCACCGAGATCGGCGAGTACCTGCGCGCCGGCGGCGGCAAACGTATCCGTCCCGCCCTGCTCCTGCTTTCGTCCAAGCTGTTCGGCGACGGCCAGCGCGGCGTCATCCAGCTGGGCGCGGTCGTCGAAATCATCCACACCGCCACGCTGGTTCACGACGACATCATTGACGAGGCCCAGACCCGCCGCGGCCGCGCCGCCGCCAACACCCAGTGGGGCAATTCCAAGTGCGTGCTTGCCGGCGACTGGCTGTACATGCAGGCCTTCAAGATCGCCATCCAGCAGCGCAATTTCCGCGTGCTCGACGTATTCGTCGATCTCACTCAAATGATGGTGGAAGGCGAGTTGCTGCAGATGGAGAAGCTCGGCCGCCTCATCTCGCTCGACGAGCATTTCGACCTCATCTATCGCAAGACGGCGTGCCTGTTCTCCACCTGCATGCGCCTCGGCGCCATTCTCGGCGGCGCCACTTCCGAGCAGGAAGACAAGCTTGCGCTCTACGGACGCTCCACCGGCATGGCGTTTCAGATCGTGGACGATGTCCTCGACCTCACCGCCTCCGAAGATATCCTCGGCAAGCCGGTCGGCAGCGATCTCCGTGAAGGCAAGGTGACCATGGCGGTCATCCACGCTCTCGAGCGCTGCACCCCCGAGGAACGCGAAAAGATTCAGACCGTCATGGACGAGCGCGCTTTCCGCAGCGTCTCCCACCCCCAGATTCTCGACATTCTCAACCGCTACGGCTCGCTCGACGCCGCCCTCGCCCGCGCCTCGCAGTTCGCCGAAGACGCCCGCCGCGCCCTCGGCAACTTCCCGGACTCGGAAATCAAGCGCGCCCTGCTCTGGGTTCCCGACTTCGTCGTCGCCCGCGAAAAATGAGCGCGTTGGCGCGGCGACGAAAGCTGTTTCACTCCGGGGTCTGGCCCACCCTTTTCATCAAAACAAAACCTGAGGTTGCCCCACCCTTGTCTCGCCCCAGGGGAACCTGCCCTGAGCGAAATTGCAGGGGCGAGACAGGGTGGGGATTTTCCGTCCAACATCACAGACACCTACCATATTCGAACCTTATCCTCCTGGCCCGGTGGGTGGCCCACCCTTTCGCCCGGGTTTGGCGAAGGGTGGGGGTGTTCCTCTGAATCCGATTACTCCGGCGGGGTTGTTCTCAGGTCGCGGGAGAACTCCCCAGGTTGACACTGCGCTCTCCACTTCGCATAATCGGGTCTCAGGCGTTGGAGTTCGCCTCATAAACGCCCCTGCTGGGCAGATGACTCCTACAAGGCTTGTCTTGCCGGGAGTCCGCTGCAGCAGCTTCTCCCGCAAGCACAATGGCCCGCAATCTTGTCGGGAGGCCCATGTCAGCCGAACTCGCCACTCTCAATCCGCACCATCAGCGCCGGCTGCGAGCTACCTTTCAGTACATTGATCACCTGCTATCGGAAATCGACGCCATTCTTAATCCTCGCGACTCCGGCGCTCTGTTTCCGCGCTACGCGGTTGACTTCGCGCCCTCGCAACGCGTCCTCCTGCAGAGCGCGATCGCTGAAATTCGCGGCCGGCTAACACAAGCCTTGGCGGACAACAACCTTGCCGTCACGCCGCCCTCGATCTCGGCTGTCCAGGCCATCCGCAGCGCTCTGAACTTCATTGACATCGCGGTCACCGAGCTGCGCCCACGCTATATGCGCGGCTATGGCGCCGTTCCGCCGGAAGCCGCCGCCCAACTCGACCGCACTGTCGACCAACTGGAACAGCTCGTCCACCAGTTCGACGCGCTCATGTCCCGTGCTCAGGATTTCTCGGTCTCGCCAGCCGACACGCCATGACTGAAAGCGCTGATCAGATCGTCCGCGAGGCCGCCGGCAGCGACATCACCACGGCGCTGGCCCGCTTGTCCGCCATCGCTGCCGAATTGGGAGCCGACCGCGCCGCCTCCGAGGCACGCGACTTGGCCGCCCGCGTCGCCGAGGGCCGCTTCTACGTCGCCTGCGTCGGCCAATTCAAGCGCGGCAAGTCCACTCTCCTGAACGCGCTCGTTGGTCAGTCCATCTTGCCCGCCGGGATTATCCCCGTTACTGCGGTGCCCACCATCGTTCGTTTCGGGGAGCGCCTCGAAGCCCGCTTCCGCTCGCGCGATGGCACATGGCGCCCCACCGAGATCGCCGACCTCGCGCAATTCGTTTCCGAAGCGCTGAATCCGGGAAATTCGAAAGGCATCGAGGGCGTCGAGGCTTTCGTTCCCAGCGCTCTTCTGGCCGGCGGAATGTGCCTCGTGGACACGCCCGGTTTAGGTTCCGTGTTCTCCGCCAACACCGAAGCCACGCACGCCTTCGTTCCTCACGTGGATGCTGCCATTGTCGTCCTCGGCGCCGATCCCCCCATTTCCGGCGATGAAGCCAACTTGGTCGAAACGGTTTCCCGGCATGTGTGCGACCTGCTCATCGTCATCAACAAGGCCGATCGCGTCTCCGACGACGAAGTCGCCGCCTCCGCCGATTTTGCGAGAGAAAATCTTGCCACCCGCCTTGGTCGCCCGATTGGCCCGATGTACATCCTGAGTGCTGCCGAGCGCCTCGCCCGTCGCGGCCCCGAGCGCGATTGGCCGGCATTCGTGCGCGCCTTGGAAGAGCTGGCAAACCGTTCCGAGCTTGTTTCCAGCGCCGGCCTGCGCGGCCTCCAGCGCATTGCTGAGCAGGTCCTCGCCGCCATCGCGGAAGAACGCGACGCCCTGTTGCGTCCGCTCCAGGAATCGGAGCGCCGTCTGGCTGCCATGGGTGACACGGTCGCCGATGCCGAGCGCGCCATGCACGAACTCGGCTACCGTTTCACCGCCGAGCAGCACCGCTTGTCTGACCTCTTCCTCGACCGCCGCAAGAAATTTCTCGCTACCGCTCTCGTTGCCTCGCGCAAGAAATTTGACGACACCGTGAGCGCGCTGCCTCCCGCCGGCGGCCCTTCTTTCCGCCACGCGGTCATGGCTTGCGCGCAGGACATGGCTCGCCACCACATCGTTCCATGGCTCTCCGCCGAGGAGGAATTTGCCGGTCACGTTTATCGCGAAGCCACGCAGCGTTTCGTGGAGTTCGCCAACGATTTCCTGCATCGCCTGGCCGGCGCGGGCCTGCCCGAACTGGCCAGGCTCCCGCACGCGCTGGACCCGGAGCGCGGCTTGCGCACCCGCTCTCGCTTCTACTTTCATGACTTCATTACTCTGGCGCAGCCGTCGTCCGTGTTCCGCTTCGCCGCCGATCTGTTTCTCGGATTCTTCGGCGGCTACGATCGCATCCGCCGTGATGGTGCGGCGTTTCTGGAAAAGTTGCTGGAAGTCAACAGCAGCCGCGTGCAGAGCGACATCAACCAGCGGCTCCTGGAAAGCCGTAACCGGCTTGAGGCCGATATTCGCATCCTGCTGCGCGAGGTCACGCATGTCGCCGGACAGGCCCTGGCGCATGCCCGCGCGGCGCAGCAATCCGGCGCCGCCGCCGTCGGCGATGCCCTCACTCGGCTCAACGCCGGCGAGTCGGAATTGATCGCCATCACTCGATTGAACTCGAAGGCGGATCGCTGATGCGCGACCATGCCCCCTGCGGGCCGAGGTGATTGATGCAGGCTCTTCATGATCGCTTCCAACATCCGCCATGGCGGCGGTTTTCAGCCCTGCGCGTGATGCACGATTTTGCTTTTCCTCGACCCGAAGAAGTCGGCGGCCCTGCGCCGCCGCTTCTGCCACCCCGCTCCCTTGCTCATCCATGGACCGGCAGGCGCCGGCAAGACTTTCCTGGTGCGCGCTCTTCTGCCCGAGTTCCCTTCGTTGCTCTACTGCGGCGCTTCCGCCACCCTGCTTGCCGTACTCCGTTCGCTCGCCGAACAATTGTGCCGGGCCGGTGCGCCCCGCCTCCAGCGCGCCTGCCATGGAGATTTCGCCGCGCTGCGCCGCAAGTCCGCCGTCAGCCTCAAAGGTCTGGTCGTGGACGCGCTTCGCGACCGCCGCTACGCTCTCGTCTTCGACCATGTTGACCGCCCTGCCGCTTCTTTCGGCTCCGCCGTTCGCGAAATCATCGGCTGGGCGAACACCCCAGTCATCGCCATCGCGCGCTCGCCGCACATGGAAGACCTCGGCTCTCTCCATGGCCTGTTTCCCGATCGCAACGATCGTTTCGAACTCCGCAATCTGCTGCCCTCCGCCGCCTTCGATTTCGCCAAGTCCGCAGCCGAACATCTGCGCCTCACGGCAGACAATTTGCCCGATTTCGTCGCGCGTGTCGCGGAACTTTCCCGCGGAAATCCCGGCGCCATGCTTCGTATGATCACCATGGCCAGGCAGGAGAAATACCGGCGCGAGGACGCAATCAAGGTCACTACCCTGTTCATCGACTATCGCCTGTCTTCTGGATATTGACCACGCACCTGCCGGAAGACGTGTGGCCCTCCCTATCGGGGGCTGGGGGCTGGCCCACCCTTTTCATCAAAACAAAACCTGAGGTTGCCCCACCCTTGTCTCGCCCGGGGGGAACCTGCCCTGAGCGAAATCGAAGGGGCGAGACAGGGTGGGGATTTTCCGTCCTACATCACAGACACGTACCACATTCGAGCTTTACCCTCGTCGCTGGCTCACCCCTTTCCATAAAAACAAATCCTGAGGTTGCCCCACCCTTGTCTCGCCCGGGGGGAACCTGCCCTGAGCGAAATCGAAGGGGCGAGACAGGGTGGGGATTTTCCGTCCTACATCACAGACACGTACCACATTCGAGCTTTACCTTCGTCGCTGGCTCACCCCTTTCCATAAAAACAAATCCTGAGGTTGCCCCACCCTTGTCTCGCCCGGGAGGGAACCTGGCCTGAGCGAAATCAAAGGGGCGAGACAGGGTGGGGATTTTCCGTCCAGCATCACAGACACGTACCACATTCGAGCTTTACCCTCGTCGCATGCCTTGGGGACTGAAGCGTTACCAGCAGGCGCGCTGCCTGCACTTCATCACCTTTAGTTGCTATCGGCGGGAGCCGCTGCTGGCGACGCCGCGGGCGCGGGACACCTTCGAAGCGGAACTGGAACGCGTGCGCCGTTGGTACGGCTTCTATATCAGCGGGTACGTGGTCATGCCCGAGCATGTGCACCTGCTGGTCAGCGAACCTGAGCGCAAGCAGCTTTCGGTTGCGATCCAGATGTTGAAGCAGATCGTGTCGCGCAAGCTCCGCCGGCCCGGTGAGCGCCAGTTCTGGCAGACTCGTTACTACGATTTTCCGGTCTCGACCGAAAAGAAGCGGCTGGAAAAATTGCACTACATCCATCAGAATCCAGTGAAGCGCGGGCTCGTGAAACGGCCCGATGACTGGAAGTGGAGCAGCTTTCTTCATATCGCGACTGGGGGCGCAGGGACAGTGGAAATCGAGTCGCAATGGACCGCGCGCCAGCGAGAGCGAACGAGAAATGACTTGCGGATGGTGCGCCGTAAGCAACTACCCCACCCTGTCGCTCCAAACCCGGGTGCGACAAGGGTGGGGCAACCTCAAAAGTAGTGTGGAGGAAAGGGTGGGCCAGTCCCCCGAGGGGTGGGCAGATCACCCGATTGCGCTTACTCCGGCGGGCCGTTCCCCGGAATCGGGGGCGGTGCGCCCTTCTGGGTGGGATCGTCCACGCCGCCCTTGGGCAGGGGTTCGGCCGCGGGCGCGGGCTCTCCGGCGCGGCGCAGCGTCGGCGCCTTGCCGGGATTGTTGGTCAGTTCGACCGGTTCGTTTTGCTGCTTCGCCACCGTCGGTTGCGGGCTCACCTCGCGCTCGGTGCGGACCACCTTTTCGCCGTCCACCTTCATGATCTCCAGCCGCACCACCTCGTCGCCCACGAAGCGCACGAACTGCACGTTGGCCGGCGGCTCGCCATAAATCCACTCTTCGTAATCGGTGTTGCCGTCGCGGTCGCGGTATTTCTTCGGCGGACGCCCCAGGGCATAGGTCACCATCTCGCGGTTCATGCCGACCAGCACCTGGTGCTTCGTGATCGCTTCCTTCACCTTCGGCGGCAGCGTGTCAATGTAGGCCTCCTCCACCGACTTGGCGCTGAAATCGAACACCGGCTTGAGCATGTCCTTGACCTGCTCGACGGTCAGATCGGGGACATACTTGTCGAACGCCAGGGCGACGAAGGTGCCGCGCGCGTTGGCGCGGTCGTCGGCGGTGGGATCGGTGGGCGTCATCCCTCCTCCCCCGCCCGAGATCTGGATGTGCTCGTACCATTTCCTTTTCCTGATCGGCCCGCCGTTGATCTCGAACACGATGACGTTGTTGCCTTTGAACTTGATGCCGGTGATGTGCGCGCGATCGCCCGGTTTGACCGCCGGCCCGTAGCCCGCGATCATGCGCTGCACCTCTTCCTCGCTGGGCGACACTTTGCCGTCCTTGATGGTCAGCCCTTTCTGCCCCAGCGGGAACGGGCGGCGGATGAACACCAGTTCGGCGTTGAGACCGCGGATCAGGGTGATGCGCGTCTGCGGCGTCATCTCGGCGGAGGACGCGCGCTGATGGTCGGCGAGCAGCGGCGTCGCACCGATTAGCAATGCGAGGATGGCAAGCGTACTGCGTAGGAACGTCATGGATACCCGGCCGGAGTAACTCAATTATAGCCGCGGTTGTAGATCCAAGGGTGCTGAGGTTGCCCCACCCTTGTCGCTCCCGGGTTTGGAGCGACAGGGTGGGGATTTTCCGTTCTCAACCTTCTTGGATGCGGTGCGGCGAAGGCGGGTCGGATGGCGGTTGCCCCACCCTTGTCGCTCCCGAGGGAGCCTGCCCCTAAGCGTTAGCAAGGGGGAGCGACAGGGTGGGAAATTTCCGGCTCACCGGCCCACCCACGCGCGCACTTGCGCGTCAGCAGGATCACGGGAATGAATCCCAGCAGGATGACGATCGTGCCCACCACGCTGCCCTCGATGCCGTAAGCGCCGCCGGTCACCCAGCGCGGGCCGGAGGCGCGCATCCTTAGGATCACGGCAAAGTCGGTGAGGCCGCTGACCGGAAGCCCGAAAACCAAGCCCAGTGCGGTGTTCCAGGCAAAGTGGATTCCCCACGACATCCACAGCGCGCCCGTGCGCAGGTAGGCCGTGCACAGCAGCGTGCCGATGGCGCAGGTGTTCACCATGGCCAGCTTCGATGCGTGCGGATTTCCTCCGTGGGCAAATCCGAATAGCAACGACATCACTACCACCGCGATCGCCGGCCCCGTCGTTTCCACCAGCCGATGGAACGGATAGCCGCGAAACATCATCTCCTCGCCCATGGCGGCGGTCGAGAGGATGAACAATTCGACCAGCGCCAACCCGAGCGTGTGGCTGCTGATACTGAAGCTCACCGCGCGCAGGCTGCCGGAAATCACAATCCAAAGCACCGCCACCACGGTCAGCGCTGTTCCGATCGCCACGCCCCACAGCGCCTGTCGGACCCACCCGGGAAATTTCCCCAGGCCCATGGCGGAGAACAAACGTTCGTGCACTTGATCGGCGGACAGCAGCAGCAGCGCGTAGCCGGCCAGCAGCAGGAGCAAGGTCAGCGGACGGTACAACGACTCCAGCAGTCTCGTCTTGCCATGCGCCAGCGGCCCAGCCACGCCGATGGCGATGAAGTTGGCGATGACCGCGACCACCACGCCGAGCAGGAAGCGCCACCCCGGGCGCACCCGCGCCTGGTCGTCGAGCCACAGGCTCACGCGCGCCCCCCCGGGCTGGGTACCCCATATCTGCCCGCTTTTGGCAGATGTGGGCGTTTCGTCTCCGTGTTGACCGCCGAAATCACCAGCCCGTCGCGCGCCACGCGGAATGGCAGCACGCGCCCGCCGGCCTTGCGCAGCGCCTCGGCCACGCGCTGCTTGGCATCTTCCCGCACCATGAACAGCACGCACCCGCCGCCGCCGGCGCCGCACACCTTGGCGGCGCGCCCGCCATTCTTCGCCGCCACCGCTACCAGGTTGTCAATCATCGGCGTCGAGATGCGCGCGTAGTTGCTCTTGCGAAATTTCCACTCGTCCAGCAGCAGGCGCGCCACCTCGTCCCAGTCGCCTTGCGAGAGCGCGCTGTGCATGGCGCGCGAGATCTGCGCCATGCGCTCGAAGTTGCGCACCACCTTGCGGTCGCCGTCAATGTGCGTCTTGAACACTTCCCAGTTGTTGATGCCCGACTCGCGCGGCGCGCCGGTATACACCAGCAGGAAGCGCGCCTCGATCTCTTCCGCCGCCACCGGCAAGGCCTCGCGGCGCACCTGGTCAGTGTCGAGATGAATGGCGCTCACGCCGCCGTAGAGTGCCGGGTAATAATCCTGGCAGCCGGTCGGCACGTTGATGAGTTGCGCCTCCACGTTCTGCGCCAGCACGCGCATCTGCTCGCGCCCGATCCGGCGCCCGGTGTAGCGCGCCAACGCGCCGGTGGCCGCGATCATCAGCGCCGACGACCCCGCGATGCCCGCGCCCGCCGGAGATTCCGACGTTGTTTCCAGCGCCAGCCCGCCTTCCGGCTGAAAAAACTGCAGCAGGCGCGCGGCCAGCGGGTGCGCGTACTTGGGGGCGCGGCACAGCGCCTCCAGGTCGGCGAAGCGCTCCTCGCGCCCGGTGTCTAACGACTTGAGATGAATGGCCTTACCGGCGAGCGGCGTGATGCGGCAGGTGGTCATGATACTGACCGCAAAGTTGACCGTAACGCTTCCGGGATGAAACAGATACAGCGGCCACAGGTCAATGGTGGCGCCGGCCAGGTCGGCGCGGCAGGGGGCCTGGGCCAGCACCGCGCGGCGATCATTTTGAGATGGCATGCCCTTTTTTTATCACGAACTTAGAGGCGAAGCAGGTTTGGCATGATGTTCTACGTAGAACACCTGTGGAAATCGTGTTTATTTGCCGGGGCCGATTCCAAAACGGGAATGCGTCGATTCAGACCTCGGTTGCGGCGGCGATGACTTCCTCGACCACCGCCTGCACGTCTTCCGATCTGGTGCGGTGATTGACAAAGCAGGCGCGCAACGCGAACTTGCCGTGGATGGCCGCGTTGGAGATGAATACGCGCCCACGCTGGACCACGCGCTTGAGGATGCACTCATTCAGCGCGTTCAGCTCCTCTTCGCGGGCCGGAGACCCGCGCCACACGTGGCGAAAGCACACGGCGCTCAACTCGACCGGCGCCAGCAGTTCGAGCTTCTCGTTGGCGCGGACCAGTTCGGCGAGTTGCTGGGCGTGGTCGAGATCGGCGCGGATGGCGTCGCGAAAAGCGTTCAGCCCGTGATAGCGCAGCGAAAGCCAAATCTTGAGCGCGCGGAAGCGGCGCGACAATTCCAGCGACTCCTCGAAAAACGCAAAGCCTTCCACCGGGTCCTGGCTGAGGGAGCGCGCGTAATCGCCGCTGTGGGCGAAGGCGGCGCGCGCGTGCCGCGGATCGCGATAGAGCAGGCAGCCGCAGTCCAGGGGCTGGTAGAGCCACTTGTGCGGATCGAGCGAGATGGAGTCGGCGAGCGAGAGGCCGCGAAACTTCTCGGGCACGGCGATGGCAGCCAGCGCACCATAAGCGCCGTCCACGTGCAGCCAGAGATGGTGGCGGCGACAGATGTCGGCAATCTCGGGCAGCGGATCAATGGCGCCGGTGTTCACCGTGCCGGCGGAGGCGACCACCGCGATGGCTTTCTTCCCGGCGCGCTGGTCGGCCTCAATCTGTTTTTCGAGTTCGCCGGGGATGAGGCGGAAGCGCTCGTCGGTGGGAATGAGCCGCAGGTTGTTGCGGCCCAGGCCGAGAAGCGCCACCGCTTTCGGAATGGACATGTGAACTTCATGGGAGGCGTACACGATGGCGGGCTGCGCGCCCTCTTCGTTGGCCGGCAGACGTGCCTCGCGGGCCATGGCCAGCGCCATCGTATTCGCTGAAGATCCGCCACCGGTAAGGCTTCCGGTGAGGTCACGGCAGCCGATCGCTTCCCCCAGCCAGCCCACGACGATGCGTTCGATGGTGACCGCGGCCGGGGAGGTGCGCCAGGCGGTAACGTTCTGGTTCATCACGCTGGCGAGCAGATCGGCGCAGGCGGCAATGGGATCTCCGGAGCCGAGCACGTACCCGAAGAAGCGCGGGCTAGGCGGGCGCGACCAGCGGAGCACGCCCATGAGGGCGACAAGCGCGTCTTCTCCCGCGCCTTGTTGCGGCAGAGGTTCAGCGAAGGCCTGGCTGAGTTCCGCGCCGGATGCGTCGGGTGGGAATGTGGGGAGCGTGTCGAGTTCGCCGAGATAATCATTGGCGAGCGAGAGGATGTAGCCTGCCACGCGCCAGAATTGTTCAGGAGGAATTTCGAGTTGGGACATGAGAGTCTTCAGTCGTCGGTCTTCAGTCGTCAGGCTTGTAGCCCCGGCGTTTGGAAGAATAACGCGTGCAGCGTGTGAACAGTAAACCCGAAGAGAGTCTTCAGTCGTCGGTCTTCAGTCGTCAGGCTTGGAGCCCCGGCGTTTGGAAGAATAACGCGTGCAGCGCGTGAACCCGAAGAGAGTCTTCAGTCGTCAGTCTTCAGTCGTCAGGCTTGGAGCCCCGGTTGCTTTTCTTGAGTCCTGCACCACAACTCATGCAGCGGATCGCGCTAGAATCTGACAGATTCATTTTCCCGCCACTCTTGTCGATCAAGAAAGCGCAGATTCTCTGGCCACCTTTCGTCGCTCAAGAGGAGGTGTCGCATGACCCCGGAAACGCAACAGGCTGAATACCCGTACTCGGTGAAGATCGAGACCTCGACAGGCCAGTCCGCCACTGTCACCATCGCTTTTTTGACCCCGAAGCAAGTTGAAAACTTTCTTCAGTTTGACTTCAAGCGGCTGGCGCAAGAAGCGGGTGTAAAGGGCGCTCGCATTCATGTGGAACGGGCCGTGACCGCCGACTACGAGAAGGTCCTCCACGAGGTCACGGCGTGTCTGCGGACCGCCACGGTGAAAGCGGCCTAGGCGGGTGGCGCACCCGCCCACAAGGTGAAGTTGCGTCGAATAGGGCAGGTGTCTGTGATGCTGGACGGAAAATTCCCACCCTGTCGCTCCAAACCCGGGAGCGACAAGGGTGGGGCAACCGATAGGATTACTTTGACGGGAAAGGGTGGGCCAGCCCCCACGTGCTCGGGCATGACGACATAGCCGCTTACGAAAAAGCCGTACCAACGCCGCACCCGCTCCAGTTCCGCCTCGAAGGTGTCCCGCGCCCGCGGCGTCGCCAGCAGCGGCTCGCGCCGGTAACAACTGAAGGTGATGAAGTGCAGGCAGCGCGCCTGCTGGTAACGCTTCAGTCCCCAAGGCATGCGACGAGGGTAAAGCTCGAATATGGTACGTGTCTGTGATGTTGGACGGAAAATCCCCACCCTGTCTCGCCCCTTTGATTCCGCTCAGGGCAGGCTCCCACCGGGCGAGACAAGGGTGGGGCAACCGCAAGTTTTGTTTTGATGAAAAGGGTGGGCCAGAGCCCAACTTAAAGGTTCAATGCGTCCTTAAACGAGCCGCGTTCGTTCTGGATTTTTTTCTGCAGCAGGGTGATGGCGTAGATCAATTGCTCGGGACGCGGCGGGCAGCCGGGGACGTAGACGTCGATGGGAATCACCTGGTTGACGCCCTGCACCAGCGCGTAATTGTTGAAGACGCCGCCGGAGGTAGCGCATGCGCCCATGGAGATGACCCACTTGGGCTCCGGCATCTGCTCCCAAAGCTGGCGGATGACGGGCGCCATCTTCTGCGAAACGCGGCCGGCGATGATCATCAGGTCGGACTGGCGCGGCGAGGGGCGGAAGACTTCGGCGCCGAAGCGCGCGATGTCGAAACGCGAGGCGCCCATGGACATCATCTCGATGGCGCAGCAGGCGAGGCCGAAGGTCATGGGCCAGAGCGAGTTCTTGCGCACCCAGTTCACCGCGTTGTCGAGCGTGGTCATGATGACGCCTTCGGCTTGCGGCTCGCCGAAGGTGACCTCGCGGATGATTCCCTTGGTCTCGTGCTGGTGGCTGCCCTCGAGATTTTCGAAACGCTCGTCGCCGTTCATTGCGTGGACTATTGTAATTGATTAGATGACGAAACGAGCGCAGAGACGCTGGAAGGTAGTGGTTGGTGGTTAGGGGCTAGGGGCTGGTGGCTGGTCGGGCCGTGTTCTCCCAAGCAAAGCCTGGCCACGGATCTGCACGGATTCACACGGATAAAACACAAGAAGTGTCCTTTTCGATCCGCGTTCATCCGTGGCGATCTGTGGCTAAGGTTTTAGAACTATTTTCCCGAACATCTGGCTCTTTTCCATGCGCTCGTGGGCGGCGCGGGCTTCCGAGAGCGGGAAGGTGGAATCCACCACGCCTTTGATTTTGCCGCTGAAAACGTGCTTCAGCACCTCGTGCAGATCGCCCATGGTACCCATGTAGGAGCCGAGAAACGAAAACTGCTTGGAGAAAAGGAAGCGCAGGTCGAGGTCCACCTTGGGTCCGGTGGTGGCGCCGCAGGTGACGATGGCGCCGCCGGGCTTGAGCGACTTCATGCTCTCGCCCCAGGTGGCCTGGCCGACGTGCTCGATGACGATGTCGCACATTTCCTTGTTGGTGATGCGCTTGACCTCGTCGGAAATTTTCTGGGTGTAGTGGTTGATGACCTCGTCGGCGCCGAGTTCGCGGGCGCGCTGTATCTTGTGCTCGTCGCCGGCGGTGGCGATGACGCGGGCGTTGAACAGTTTTCCAATCTGGATGGCCGCCATGCCGACGCCGGAGTTCGCGCCCAGCACCAGGACGTTCTGCCCGGGGCGGATTTGGGCGCGCGTGACCATCATGTGCCACGCGGTGAGGCCGACCAGGGGCACCGCCGAGGCTTCTTCGAAGCTGAGCGAATCGGGAATGGGGATGACGTAATCGTGGCGCGCGGCGATCAGCTCGCAGTTGCCGCCGTCCACGCCGTTGCCGAGCACGGTGAACTCGCGGCACATGTTGTGCACGCCGGAGACGCAGAAGCGGCAATGACCGCAAAACACCATGGGCGCGACGATGACGCGCTGGCCCTTCTGCAGTCCGGTAACGTACTCGCCGACGTCCACGATTTCGCCGGCGACATCGCTGCCGAGGATGTGCGGCAACTTGACCCCGGGCAGGCCCTTGCAGACCCAGAGGTCAAGATGGTTCATGGCGCAGGCGCGGACGCGGACCAGCACCTGGTCCTGGCGCGGTTGCGGGTCGGGGACGTCTTCGTACTTGAGGACTTCCGGACCGCCAAACTCGTGGAGACGGACGGCTTTCATGGCGAGCCTCCCCTAAAGGGTGATGTGCGGGAGCTGAAACGGAACAAGCTACCACAGGAAGTCTCCCGTTGTCAGATTGTGTGTGAGAACTGTGCCGCGCCGCTGGCGCTCGACAATTTTGCTCCACTTCCCCCAGCGCTGCCGCGCTGGGCTAACGAATTCCGCCGCTCCGCGGCTGGATTCACGGTCTATTTCGACCGCTGATGTCTACGAAATTGAGTTCTCACACAGACTCGTCAGGCTTCAGTCGCCAGTCTTCAGGCGTCGGTCGTCAGGTGGTTACTGGACACGGACGACTGAGGACTGGCGGGCGCTCGCCTTTCCTGAAGACTGACGACTGACGACTGAAGACTGGCCTCACCGCTCCATGCTCATGCTCATGTTGGTGCCCTGCTTGTTCGAGTTGATGATCATGGTGGTGCCTGTGGGAACGTCGAGCAGGGAGGCGGCCATGGCGATCTGCGCGACGACCTTCATCTCCGGATCGGAAATCTCCTTGGCCAAATTTGCGGCCCAGACCGGGGAAATGCGGACGGCCAGGCGCAACATGCCGCGATACGCCTCGGCCGAGGGCCAGTAGGCTTTCAGCGCCTGGTTGGGATCGTCGGCATTGCTGTCCTTTTTGTAGGCAGTCTCGGCGGCAGCCAGACCCTTCTCGATCACGCCCTTGGCGTCGTCGGTCTCGCCCATATTGAGGTAGATGCCGGCCGCGGAGGAGAGGGACATGACCTGCTGCGCGATCTCGAGTTTCGGGGTCAGCTCGATGAACTTCTGCAGAGCCTCGCGGGCGATGGAAGAATCGTTTTTCCAGGTGGAGCGCGCGATCATCAGCAGCGCCTGCGAGCGCAATGCGGGATCGGAGATGCCGGCACAGTTGGCGAGAGCATCGCGGGGATGCTTCTCGGCCTCGGTGGCGATCTTCGACACCTGCTGCATCTCAAGCGGCGCCGGCATCTGCGGGCCGGGGCGTCCGCCGCCTCCAGACTCGCCGCTGTTCATCATGAAGGAGGCGCCCGGACTCCGATCCCGGCCTCCCTCGGCAGCATTCGGCGGCTGCAACGAGTCGGTGCCCTGCGGATACTTGGCCAGCAGGGTCTGGACTTGCTGATATTCCTCGAGGAGTTTCTTGGCTTCCGATTCGTCGAGCTGCCGCAAAACGGGCAGGACCTGGAACAGGCGGAATTCGTAGAGAGAGTTGAAGGCGACCGCGCCCTGGTCGGAGGCCATCGAGATCGAACTTTTCTGGCCGCTATCGCGGGCGTCCTTGAGGACGGCGTGGATGGCGTCGAGCGCGGCTTCCTTGGGCAGGCGGTTCCAGAAGCGCAGGATGAGGGGCACGAAGTCGCAGTCGCCCATGCAGCCGCCGCTGCGCTTGTGATCCTGAAAACTGGCGAGGGAGACGGCGAAGAGTTGCTGCGCGTCGGCGGCACGCTCCGGCGGCAGCGCCTGCATCACGCGCAACGCCGCCCCGTACGGCATCTCCGATTCCTGCGCGATGCGGTAGAGCACTTCCACCGCGTGGCCCAGTTCCTTCTGCTTCTCGTAGTACTGAAGCAGGGAGCTGAGTACGGCAGCGCGCGCCTGCGGCTCGACTTCGGTGAGCAGTTCGTCGACGCGCTGCGGCGCCAGCGGAACCATCTCCTGGAGAATCTGCTTCTGGAGCATGAAGCGGGTCTTCAGTTTGTCGTCATCAATGGCCCGCGTGGCGGCCAGCGCGTCTTCCAGCAGTGCCAGCGCCTTTTTCTTGTCGGTCGGCTGATAAGCGCGGGCCACCTGCAGCAGCGCGTAGCTGCGCATTCCGCCCTCGAGGCCCGCAGCCTGGACTTCGGCAACTTGCAGCATCTGGCGGCCGCGCTCCAGTTGTTCGGGCGTGGCCTTGCGAGCCGGCTCGGCCTGGCGCGAGGACCCGGGCCGTGTGCCGACCTGGACCTGCATTTGCTGTTGTCCGTAGCACAGGGTTGCGGCCGCCAACACGGCGAGGGCAATGCGTGTCTTCATGGGCAAACTCCGGCGTCAGAGTATAAGCGCTCCGGCGGTTGGACGCGATGCGGCCAGGAAGGTGAGCGGAAAAATGGCGGTATTTGTTAAGCTGTTCAGCAATGGCACGTTCACCCAGCTTTTGCGGAGTCATTCTGGCGGCGGGGGAATCCTCGCGCATGGGACGCGATAAGGCGTTGCTGCCGTGGCAGGGGTCAACTTTTCTTGCCGGAGCGATTGATCTGCTGGCGCCTCTGACGGAGATGGTGATCGTGGTCGGGGGGAAGAACGCGCCGCAACTGGAGCCGCTGGTCTATGCCGCAAGCGCGTACCTGGTGGTAAACCGCGAGCCGCAACGCGGGCAGTTCAGTTCGCTGCGCCTCGGGTTGCAGGAAGTGATGAACTACGGACGCGACGCGGCGATCATTGCGCTGGTGGACCGCCCGCCGGCAAGTCCGGCGACGGTGGCGCGGTTGAAGGACCGGTTTCTGGAGCGTGCGGCGGAGGGCATCTGGGCCGTGATTCCGCGCTACGGGGAACGAAACGGGCACCCGCTGGTGGTGGGGCGCGAGATGATCAACGCGTTTCTTTCCGCGCCGCCGATGGCGACCGCGCGCGACGTGGAGCACGCGCACCAGCAGCACATCGAGTATGTGACCGTGGATGATCCTCTGGTAGTCTGGAATGTCGATACCCCCGAGGACTACCAGCGGATCACCCACGAATGAGCACTCGCGGAAATTTCCAGGCCACTTCCCTGCCAACGCGCGCCGAGGAGTTCGTAGCCTCGGTGCTGCGTCTGCGGCTGCGCATCGCGGTGTTTGATTGCGACGGAACGCTGTGGGACGCCGATGCCGGCGAACAGTTTTTTTACTGGGAGATGGAGCGCGGAGTGCTGCCCGACGACGTTGTTGGCTGGGCGCGGGCGCGCTATGAGGAATATCGGGCCGGGCGCGTCGGCGAAGAGCAGATGTGCGGCGAGATGGTCACCATCCACGCCGGGCTGGCCTGCGAGACGGTGGAGCGCGCAGCCGCCGATTTTTTCGCCGAGCGAATTGTGCCGTGCATTTTTCCGGAGATGGCGGAGCTTACGCGCCGCCTCGCCGATTCGGGTTGCGAGCTGTGGGCAGTCTCTTCTACCAATGACTGGGTCATCCGCGCCGCCGCCCCGCGCTTTAGCATTCCCGCCGAGCGCGTGATCGCCGCCTGCGTGGAGAATGAGAACGGGCGCTGCACCGGGCGGCTGATCCGGGTTCCCACCGACGAACTGAAAGCGGCGGCGATTCACCAGCTGCTGGCGCGCACTCCGGACGCGGTGTTCGGCAATTCCGTGCACGACCTCGCCATGATGGAGCTGGCGAAGCACGCGTTCGCCATCAATCCCAACCCTGATTTGGAGGAAGTCGCGCGGCGACGAGGGTGGACCATCTACCGCCCATGACGGCAGCAGACCTGAGCGAATCGGCAGCGGGCAAGCGTGTTCCGACGCCAAGTATCTTCACTCACTACTACTGGCGACCCGGGACTTGGCTCAGCGCCTTCCCCAATACGTCGATCGCGAGATGACTCGCGTGCAAAGACGCGGTGGGCAGGCCACCGAGCTTCATCACCAACTCGATCCTGCGTACTGCACGAGCTTGACTGAGGGTCCGACCTGCGATCATTTCGGTTAAAGCAGACCCGCAGGCAATCGCTGGGACGCATCCCTTGGCGCGAAAACGAACCTCGACGATGAGTCGTTCTTCAACACGCAGCCACAACTTCATCACGTCTCCGCACGCGGGATTCTCCACCTGTGCGACGGCCGTTGCGTCAGTGAGTTCGCCGACGTTGCGCGGATGCTCGAAATGGTCTAGGACCTGGGCGGAGTACATTGGGGGAATTGTACGAGGAGTCAGGAGTCAGTATAGCTGGTTTCAAAAGTCGGTCAGGACGTGGGAGGTTAATCCCTCAGGGGCTAAAGCCCAGTATTCTTGCGGGTTCGGCGGCACGGCTTTAGCTGTCTAGTGCCAGAACATGCGTTACACTGCGTTGCCACCACATCCTTTACAGTTTGAAGGTTGCGACCAACGCTCCACCGGGGTGGATCGCTGGTCGGCCAGGTCGATCTCCCGCAGCAAGCTCTGGCAGTAGTACACCAGCACACGCTCCTCGACCCGTAC
>CAVXCR010000010.1:0-47122 GCA_963760265.1 Terriglobia bacterium | reverse complement strand
GTAACCGGTTGTCATCCCGAGCGAGGACGCGCCAGACAACCAGCCGCGCCGGGTTTGCGCGGCGAGTTGGCGCGTCCGAGTCGAGGACCCCTACGATCTTCAGGAATGCACGCGCGGCACGTCAATCTTCAATCTGTAGTGTTCAATCTCAAACGCGCCGCGCACGTATCCTTATAATAGCTGCTGTGCCATTTGTAATTTGCAATTTGTAATTGGTACCTTTGCCTGGTGCCCCACATCTGCCCGTTTTTGGCAGATGTGGGTGTTGCAAACTCCGCGCCAATTACAAATTACCAATTACCAATTACAAATCCGTGTCCAATCGCTCCCAATCCGCGACTCGCGTATCCACCCTCGCCATCGTCGGCCGGCCCAACGTCGGCAAGTCCACGCTCTTTAACAAGCTCATCGGACGCCGCCGCGCCATCGTGACCGACGAGCCCGGCATCACCCGCGACCGCCTCTACGGCGAAACCGAATGGAGCGGGCGCCGCCTCCGCGTCATTGACACCGGCGGCATCATTCCCGACGACAAAGATGAGATGCCGGCGGAAATCTTTCGCCAGGCCCGCGTCGCCCTCGACGAAGCCGACGCCATCGTCATGGTCGTGGACGGCCGCTCCGAGCTAACCGCCCCCGACATCGAACTTGCCCGCATCCTCATCCGCGGCGGCAAGCCGCTGTTCCTCGCCGTCAACAAGGTGGACACGCCCAAGCTCGAACCTTACGCCGAAGAATTCCGCCGCCTCGGCATCCGCAACCTCTTCCCCATTTCCGCCGAGCACGGCCTCAATGTCGCCGACCTGCTCGACGCCATCATGAACGTGCTGCCCAAGACCGATGGAGCGCGCTCGACGACTGATGAAGCGCCCTCGCCCGCTGATGGAGCGCGCTCGACGACCGATAACTCGACGATTGTTGGAGCGCGCTCGCCCTCGAGCGCGACTTCTGTCCACGATACCGACCAAACCGCGCTGGAGGGCCAGCCCCCGGAGGCCGAGGCCGAGGGTGGTCGCTCGGAAGATGCGCGCTCACACCGCGAAACCCGCGTCGCCATCATCGGACACCCCAACGTCGGCAAGTCCACCCTGCTCAACGCACTCACCTCCACCGACCGCGCCATCGTCTCCCCCATGCCCGGCACCACCCGCGATGCGGTGGACGAAATGGTGGAACGCGGCGGCCACGCTTACCGCTTCATTGACACCGCCGGCATCCGCCGCAAGGGCAAGACCAATCTGGTCGCGGAAAAACTTTCCGTCGTGATGGCACGCAAGCATCTCGAGGAAGCCGATATTGCCCTGCTCGTGATTGACGCCACCGAGGGCGTCACCGCGCTCGATGCCAACATTGCCGGCTACGCCCACGAGAGCGGCCGCTCCGTCATCATCGTGGTCAACAAGTGGGACCTGGTCGCCAAAAGAAAAGAAGATGAGCCCACCCGCCGCGCCACCACCCGCCACCAGGGCGGCGTCAAGTTTCACCGCGGCAGCATGAATGCCCGCATCGCCGCCCGCGCCGGCAGCGGCAACGGCCACAAGCCCGCCGACCGCCGCATCTACGAGGAAGAACTCCGCCACCAGCTCAAGTTCCTCGACTACGCCCCCGTGGTCTTCGTCTCCGCCAAGTCCGGCAAGAACCTGGACAAAATTTTCGAACTCGTCGCCCAGGTCTCCGCCGAACGCCGCAAGCGCATTCCCACCGCCGCCATCAACCGCTTCGTGCAGAGCGTCGATTTCGACCGTGCCTCCGTCCCCCACTCCCGCCGCGTCAAAATCCTCTACATGACCCAGGCCGGCGCCTCGCCGCCAACCTTCGTGCTCTTCACCGACCGCGCCGTCAAGCTCCACTTCTCCTACGAACGTTTCCTGGAGAACCAGCTTCGCCGCGCCTTCGGCTTCGTCGGCACTCCCATCCGCATCAAAACCCGCGCCCGTTCCTAGCCACAGAGGAGACAGAGGTTCTTAGCCACAAAGGGCACAGAGGACTTTGAGGAAAGAGCTAAGAAAGCGATTGTCATCCTGAGCGAGGATGCGCCGCGCATCCGAGTCGAAGGACCCCTACCCATTTCAGGAATGCACCGACGGGCTGCGCCTCTTCAATCGACAATCGGCAATCGGCAATCGGCAATGCTTTTCCTCCGTGTCTCCGTGCCTCCGTGGTTTAAATCATTCATGCATGGCGGGGCGCCCTCGCCCGCGGTATGCGAAACTAAACGGCTGTCATCCTGAGCGAGGCATCGCCGCTGGAGCCTGCCCTGAGCGAAGTCGAAGGGGCGATGCCGAGGCGAAGGACCCCTACTTCTTCACGAACGTACTGGCCTTCGGCATCTCTCCAATCGACAATCTTCAATCTTCACTCTTCAATTTCTTCCCTCTGCGTCCTCCGCGTCCTCTGCGACAAATCCCTGTAGTCCTCTGCGACAAAACCCCGGGTATTACAATGTGCGCATGGCAGACACCAAGCCCATCCGCCTCACCGAACACGTCAAAGCTGCGGGTTGAGCTTCCAAGCTGAGTCCGGCGGCGCTGGACGCGGTGCTTGGGAAAATAGCCCGGCAACAGGACGCCAACGTTCTGGTCGGCTTCGACAAAGCCGACGACGCCGGCGTGTACAAAATTTCTCCTGACCTCGCCCTCGTCCAGACCGTGGATTTCTTCACCCCCGTCGTCGACGACCCTTACACCTTCGGCCAGATCGCCGCCACCAACGCGCTCAGCGACGTCTACGCCATGGGCGGACACCCCCTCAACGCCCTCACCCTCGTCTGCTTTCCCGACAAGGGCGACCTCGCCATCCTCGAGCAGATTCTCGCCGGCGGTCTCAGCAAGATGGTGGAAGCCGCCTGCACCATCGTCGGCGGCCACTCCATTCGCGACGAGGAACTCAAGTTCGGATACGCCGTCACCGGCACCATCCATCCCGACCGCGTCCTCGCCAACTCCGGCGCCCGCCCCGGCGACAAGCTCATCTTCACCAAGGCCCTGGGCACGGGCGTGATTTCGACCGCCATCAAAAAGGGCAAAGCGGAGCAAAGCTGGATCGCCGCCGCCACCGCCTCCATGACCACGCTGAATAAGGCCGCTTCTGAAGTGATAACCGCATTCAACGCCGCACCGGCCATCGACCGTCGACCGTCGACCGTCAGCGCCGTCAGCGCCCTCACCGACATCACCGGCTTCGGCCTCATCGGCCATGCCCGCGAAATGGCCCTCGCCAGCGACGTCTCGCTCCGGTTCCGCGCCTCCGCCGTGCCCCTTCTCCCCGGCGCGCTCGATTGTGTCCGCGCCGGCTTCATTCCCGGAGGCCTCAACAACAACCGCGACTTCGCCGAATGTGCCGCCGAATTCGACGCCGCTGTCCCCGAAGAAGTTCGCACCCTGCTCTTCGACCCGCAAACCGCCGGCGGCCTGCTCATCTCCGTCGCCGCCAATTCCGCCGGCCAACTCCTCACCGCCCTGCGCGCAAAAAAAATCCCCGCCGCTCTCATCGGCGAGGTCCTTGCCCGCACCAAACCGCTGATCTCAGTCTCTGCGTGATTGCTAAGGACAAAAGCAAGCGGGTGTCATCCTGAGCGAGGTCCAACGCGCCCCGCTTTTGGGCGCGTTGCGACCGAGTCGAGGGACCCCTACGTTTTTCAGGAATGAACGAGCGGTGTGCCAATCGACAATCGGCAATCGGCAATGTTTTTGCTCTATCCGCGTTCAAACGCGTGCTTCTTCTCTAACTCCTCCCGCGCCATCCGCGCCTGCTCTTCCATCTCGCTTCCCCGCGCCATCAGCTCCGGCGTGGCCTCGGCGTATTCTCCCGTTACCCGCAGCTCCGGCAACGACCGCGCCATCGCCACCAGGCGCTCCGGCGTGGTGTCCAGGTACTGTGCGTCCGCCGCATCCGCCACCCGCACCCGCGACGCGCCCAGCTTGGTCGCCCAATAAACCTTGCGCAGCAGGAGCGACGCCCTCTCCTCGTCCTTCGCCTCGCCGAACGCCCACCGGTTGCGCTTGAAGTCGTAGGCCCGGCTGCCGAACGCTACCGGCGCCCGCTTCGGTGTCTTCAGGAACTCGATTTCCTTGCGGTCCACCGCCTTGCGCACCGTGTTGATCGCCGGCGCCTCCACGTCCTTGGGCTCCAGCGACGCCAGCACCTCGCGCACCGTCACCGTCAATTGCAGTGCGACCAGCGCGTGAACCTCCCCTGTCCCCGGCGCGCCCGCGGTTGGCGCGCTGGAGCAGAGCGACACCGTGCCCTGCAGCACGTGAAAATCCGCCCCCGAATGCGACCGGTGAAACGGCCAGTCCAGTTCCATCCGCAGCGGCAGCCCCATCCGGGTCACATACACTGGTTTCTCTTGGCTTTCCATGCGCGCATTCTAATCGATGGTGGAGCGCGCTCGCCCTCGAGCGCGTGTTCGAACAACGCGCACGGCTTTGTGGGTTGGAGAACCCGAGCGTTCCCAGCCCCGGCGCGTGGTGTTGGAAGTTGTAGGCCCCGGCGCCCTCGCCGGGGCTGCACCCGATACCCGCGTAAAGCCCTGCTGCTGCGGGCGCCCACGCCCGCGGTGTGCCAATCGCCAAGCATCAATAAAAAAAGCCCGGCTTTCGCCGAGCTCTTCCCCCAAGAAAATCGGAACTCTTACGCCACGTCTTCCGTCCCCAGCGCTTTCAGCACGAGCCGGATGCGTTCCACCCGCGCCGCGTCTTCCTTGGTTTCCTTCACGAACTCCATGCCGTAGGTATAACCGCGCCGGTTGCGGATGATGGTGCGCGCGATCAGCGGCTCGCCATGATAAGGCGGCGTAAAGCTGATCTCCACTTCTTCCCCGATCCCCAACTCCGCTCCCGCGAACACTGCGATTCCGCCTTCGTTCAGGTCCGTTCCCCGGCCGTCCACGTACACCGTCTTATTCGGTTTCTTGACGATTACCGTTACCGGCACCCGGATCTTCAGCCGAGGCCAGCGCCGCAATTCCCGGAATGACGCTGCCGCTCCCCCGAACGCGATTTCGGAATGCGCCATGGTTCACCTGTGACCGACTCTGGCCGAAACTTATCGTTCTCTTATCTTGTCGGCAAGTTACCGAAGTCCGAGCCCCACTGAGTTACTCCCTCTCGCCGGGTCCTCCGGGTGATCCATCCCCCGATCTCTCATCCCCCCAGCGCCTTGGTCAGCGTCGCCGCCCGTTCTCCGGCATCGCGGATCCGGATCGCCGACAGGCGCACCGACGGGTCCAGTTCTTCTTTCATCAGGATCAGGTCCGCGTGCCCGATCACCACTTCCAGCACGTTGCGGAACTCATGCACGAATTGCTCGATCAGATCGTCGCGCGTCGCCGCCACTGCCTTCGCCGACAGGTTCACCTCGGTGCGGCGATGGCCGTTGGTCGTCAGCAGCCGGTAGGTGGTGAACGTCGCCGCCAATTCGGCCTCCTCCAGCGACGTCTTCGCCTCCGGCACGCGCGCGATAAATCCGCCGCACAGCATGGTCGCCGCCGCTTCGCCCGTGATCTGCCGCGGCAGGGCCATCCGCACCTCCACCGGCGCGAACAAATCCATCGGCACCGGCCCGCGGAACAGCATTCCGCCGGCACTGATGTCCTTCGTCACCCCGCGGTACCAGTGGAACGCTCCCGCGTACCGGTAGCGCATCGGCAATTCCAGTGGAAACCGCAGCAACCGCGCCGGCCCGTGGTCCCCGCCCTGGCCCGTTGCCTGACCCATGTGTCCTCCTCCCCCGAAGACCCCGCGCGCCCAGGCCCATTCACCACCCCTCGTGAACTGCCGCTTAGGGCGCTTGAGTTCTGCCACTTGCTAGGATGAGGGAAAGTAGCGCATCGCGACACTTACGAAAGGACACCGTCCGAAAGGACACTGACTGCGGTTCGCACTTCTTTGAATCCTTCGTTTCCGTAGGCCCCCGGCGCCCGTTTCACGTGCTGAAATCCTTCGTTTCTGTAGGCCCCGGCGCCCGTTTCACGTGCTGAAATCCTTCGTTTCTGTAGGCCCCGGCGCTCGTCCCACTTTTGAAATCCTTCGTTTCCGTGGGCCCCGGCGCCCTCGCCGGGGCTGCCCTTAATCCCAGACGGACTTACTGCTGCGGCGGGCGCCCCGCCCGCCGCTATGAATCGCTGCCCGCAGAAACGCTCGCCCAATTGAAAATCTTGGCCGGGCAGTCAGGCTGCAGGATGAGTCCTGCTAACCCCTCCGGCCTGGGTGGTTCCGTGCGCAGCGGCCAATGCAGGCTTGTATTTGAGGCCGATCACCGGATCGCGCACGCCAGGGCAATTGAGAAGCAAGCGCGGATTGGGCGCGAGGCGTTGGAGAAGAAGCACACGTTTGAGAGGGGCTGGTACACCCGCCGGACTTCCCGGCCGCTCCCTCCGCGCGCCACACTATTTCTTGGGACTTTCCGACATGCTGTGCAGCCAGGCGGGTGTTGATTCTTGCTGGCGCGGTTGCTTGGGGAGCTACATAGACTTCTGTTTCGCCCTCGGATAAGTCATACGACCTTCGCACTGCTGTCCTGCTGTACCACAATAACGGAAAGCGCGTGTTATCTCTCTACTTTGACCGGAGCGGAAGGAATGGTGTGATAAATCGTGAGTCCGTCTCAACCAAGGATGGCGTCTATCGGTGGGCGAAGTCGATGATAAGAGGTTTTGCTGATCAGGTGCCGCGACTCAGCGAAGGTGGATCGCCGAATTTCCGCAACCTGCTAGGTTCTTCCGTGCTCAATTGCTGCCAGCAAGACTACCGCGATGTCGGTTATAGGGGGTCGTCGCGCCATTTCCACGTGGAGGCAGCGGATCACTATCTCATGCAGCTCTTCAGGGACATCCCGTAGCCACTCCGAGCTGTCACCATGTGCTGGGCATGGCTTGCCGCTGAAGAGCTCGCCTAGCAACACACCGAAAGCATAGATGTCGGTCCGGTCGTCGACGTACTGTCCAGCCCTTTGCTCGGGAGCCATGTAAGCCGGGGTCCCGGCGGCGACGGTGACGGTGGCGTCGGGATCGATTCGGCGAGCCAGGCCAAAGTCCACCAGCTTCACATTTCCGTTTGGCTGAATAACCACGTTTTCGGGTTTAAGGTCGCGATGCACCACGCGGTGCTTGTGTAACTCCTTCAAACCATCGCAAATCTGGGCTGCAATCCTCAATGCTTCAGGCACATCCAGCCTCCGTCCGCGCTCCAGCCGCTCGCGTAACGTGACCCCCTCGAGGTATTCCATGGTGACGAAGGCGGAAGTTGAAGTGCGATAAAAATCATAGGCTTCACACAGATTTGGGTGGCGGATGTCGCGCGCGAGCAGCACTTCGTTTTCGAACCGCCGAAGCGAGGTCGCGTCCGATGCAATTTCAGGGCGCAAGAGTTTCAGCGCAACAAGTTTATTATCCGTGTGGTCGAGTGCGCGGTAAACGATGCCCATACCACCCCGGCCGACTTCCTGCAGGACAAGGTAACGATCGCTTTCCACCGGAGAGGAACTGGTTCGTTCGAATTCCTCTAGCCGGCGATGAAGATCGGCGCATTCGCAGCAGACCAGCAGATGGGTGCGAATTTCCGGCTCTGCGCCCGGACTGAGCATTCCCTCCGAGAAAGCCAGCAGGACTTGGGCAGTTGGACAGCAACTCTGATCCCGTGTGTTGTCGGGTGGCAGCGGCTGCGGACTGCGGAGAGTTGCCGGTAGAGTTCCGGTCAGGACGCTCATCGGCGGGCATTGCATTGGGCCAGCGGCAAGCATTTTGAACTCCCGAAGTGGCGCTTTTGTCCTCCATAACGAATGGGGCGCGGAAATTCCACACTGCGTCATGCGATCAGGCTAGAAAGTCTTTACTGAAGGGAGCAATGGGAGCGGGTGCTTACAAGTGGATGGCTGCGTTGCTACGCAAGTGCTGGTAAGTCAAATCTGTAAGTGCTTAAGCCCGAATAGGCTTAACCACCTCGTGTCGGGAAGTCCGCCGCATAACAAGGTTGCAAAGCACGCATTCGGGTATATAGTGTCGCCACCTATTTCTAGGTATGTAGGCTGCACAAGATCCTCCATCTGGCCTCCTCCACTTGGTAGCGGTCGTACATGTTCGCCATAGGAGTCTGTGTGAGAACTCACTTTCGGGAAGCGCGGCGGTCCACACGCACCCATAATCTAGCCGCGGAGCGGCGGAATTCGTTAGCCCAGCGCGGCAGCGCTGGGGAAGTGGACCAGAATTATCGAGCGCCAGCGGCGCGGCACAGTTCTCACACAGACCCATAGGCCCTGGGTTTCTCGAGTTCAGGTCCCCCTAAAAGAAATTACAAGAAATTGTGGAAAGTTGCCGGCGGGCGCGTTGATGTCAGCAGGAGCGCCAATTCGGCGGGAACGGTCGGACGACGAACTCGTCCGCGACTTCCGCATTCATGGCGACCAGGAATACTTTCGTGTGCTGTTTGATCGCCACAAGAGGCGCGTATACACGGCATGCAAGGTGTTTCTGCAAGACGCAAGTGGCGCCGAAGATGCAACCCAGGAGACGTTCTTGAGGGCATTTCAGAACCTCGACCGATTTAGTGAGGGGAATTTTGGCGCCTGGCTTATGCGCATTGCGAAGAATGTCTGTATTGATACATGGCGCCGGCAGCGCAGGCATGCCGAAACCGCGGACGAGAGTCTTGCTGAAATGAGCGACGGGCGGTCGCTGGAAAATGCAGCGGCGCTTCGGGCGGCTGCCAGGAGACTGATGGAAGAGGTGGCGAAGCTCCCCGAGCAGCAACGCCGTTGTATCGAGTTAAAGGTTGAAGGTCACTCGTACGAGGAAACGGCGGAACTCACCGGCCTCCCGGTAGCGGCGGTCAAGTCGCACCTGCAGAACGGGCGGCGGATGCTGTGGATCCAGATGGAGAAGGTGCTGGGCTGAACCCGATGTCCTGGTCAGAAGACGACTTTCTGGAGAGATTGATGCCGCAGTTGCGACGAGAACTTGGCGGCAGCACTGGCGCCTGTCCGGACGCGGCGACCGTCCTTGCTGTCATCGAGGGAGAGGCCAGCGACTGGCTGCGCGACGCCTATGCCCGGCACCTGGCGCAGTGTCCCGCCTGCCTGGAACTCGACGGCCGCCTGCGCAACTTCGACCGTCCGGTCCTGGTAAAGGATGAGGCAGAGTGGAAACAGACCGAGAAGCGTCTGGATAACTGGCTGAACGCGCATCTCCAGTCCGGGGCGGCTGCCTCGCGTCGGGCGGCTGAGGAGCGTGCCTCCCGGCCGGGCTTTTGGGAGTCTATCTGGAGACCGGGTCTGGCGTGGAAGATCTCGTGGGCGCTCGGCCTGGTTGCGCTGTTTGCCATCGGCGCCGGCGTTTATGTGAAATCGCGGAGACCCGTCCCGCCTCAAGAAGCCAAGGCGCCGGCGCTCGCAACTCCTGCCGCGGCGCCCGAAATCCAGTTGCCCGCGGAGAATTCACACCCCAAGAGTGAGGCCCCCGCGAGCACGGCGCCACAGATGGCATCCGCCCCGCAACCTCCTTCTCAGGTCAAGCCTCGGCCGACACCGGTGGAGACCGCGACAGCAACCAGCAATCCCAGCCCGTCTGAGCCACAGAAGCAGGCGGCTTTGGAGCCTCCTGCGAGGAAGCATCGCGACGTAGTAGACAAAGATCAAAAAGCTGCAATCGACGAAGCTTGGCAAAGGGCCTCGCCGCAGGAGCAAGCAACAACTGCCCGGGAGACATCGAAGGCATCCCCACTTGGCGAGCCTGCGCCCGAGCCGCAGCTCCGAGCTTCCGCGACGCCTCACTCGGGCCGGCCTGCTGCCACCGCATCAGGTTCCCGCAGCTCCGGCGCTTCTCCTAATGGAGCGCGAACCGTCGCCCTTCCGCCAAGTGCCGTGCCTAATGCCGGGAGGCCACCGTCGGCCATGGTCGCTCCGAATCTTCCGGTGTCGCTCCACCTCGATGCGGGGGTTCGTCTGTGGATCGTGCTGGCCTCGGTCAACCGCCAGGCGGATGGCAGCTTTTCCTTCCGGGGCTCTCTGCTCCTGCCGCTGAATACCGCAGGTTCTTCGCCGCTTGCCCGCGACACCGAGGTGTCTGGTGGAGGGACGGTGGCCGAGGGCCGAACTTCGCTATTGATCTCCGAAATTGTTATCCAGGGATCGCGTTACAAGCTGAAACCAAGCGCGGATTCTGGTCACGCGCAGACCACGGGGTCCGGCGGCGTGGTGCCGTTTGATTCTGGAAAGGTGTTCGAGATGTGGCTGTCGTCCGAATCGACCTATGAGCGCGAGCCAGTGGCCGAATCACCGAAGCAATAACGCTCCGCGGCAAGTTTATGGAATTCATGCGCAGCTTACGTTCTTGTTTGCAAAGTCCCAAAGAAAGTTCTTGTTGTAGGGAGGGTCGCAATGAGCTTCGCCAATCTAAGAGATAAGGTACTAGGCACAATTTGCGTAGCGGTTCTGCTGATGGTCCCGGCGCTCGTCGGGGCGCAAAAGGACAACAAGAAAACAAATTCGCCGCCACCGAACAAGCCCGCGCCAGCGGCGAGCAGGCCCGCGCAACGGCCGGCGACGAACATGAACCGGCCGCCCGCGGGCATGTCGGGACAACGTGGGGGGACGAACATGAACCGGCCGCCCGCGGGCATGTCGGGACAACGTCCGGGGACGAATACTGCGAACCGTGGAACGCCAAACACCACGACGAAGCATGCGCCATACAACGCCGGTAACAGGAGTAACCAACCGGGCAGAGGCGCCGGCAGGGCCACGGGTCCAGGTGCAGCAGGCGCCAATGCCGGCAGGGGCAGGACGTCGGGTATGGGTTCGAGGCCCGGCTCAGCGGGGGTTGCAAGAAGGCCTAATTCGGCGCGTCCTGGATACACGGGGAGGAATGCGGGTCCCATGAACCGCTACAACCGTCCGGCGCTGTCGCGCACTACCCGCAATGTCGGTGGGCACAATGTTGGGTACGACCGGAGCGGCAGAGTCAGAACCATCCAGACCCGCAGTGGCGCGACCATCTATCGTGGGACTCACAACAACGTCCGCGTCGTACGCGAGTTGCCGGGAGGCCGCCGTGTGGTATACGCGGGACGGCATTACGGCCACATGGAGCGCAATTACGTGCGCGGGTACAGAATGCGCACGTATTACGAACACGGGCATTACCGCGCCGTTGTGTATCGCCCCTATAGCTGGCACGGACGGCCGTATTACGTGTACGCGCCTTACTATTACTACCACCCGGCCTATTACGGGTGGGCGTACAACCCGTGGGCGAGGCCGGTTTATTACCGCTGGGGATGGGCCGGCGATCCCTGGTATCCGTACTACGGATACTACTTCGCGCCCGCCCCCTTCTACCCGGGAGCCAATCTCTGGCTGACGGATTTCATCCTCGCAGAAAACTTGCGAATGGCCTACGACGCGCAGCAGAGCGAGGGTGTGCCGATAGCCCCCCGCGTAGCGGCAGCAAGTCCGAGCGAGGTGCAGCTCTCTCCCGAAGTCAAGCAGATGATCGCGGAGGAAGTGAAGCAGCAACTGGACGCGGAGAAAGCCGCCTCAGTTCGGACGCCAACCGCAGGTTCGCCTGCCAGCTCCGCAGGTTCGCCTGCGACTTCCAAGGATGAACTGCCGCCGGCTCTTGATCCTGGACACACCGTTTTCGTGGTGGCCAGCAACCTCGATGTGGCTACACCTGACGGCAACGAGTGCGATCTCACGCCGGGAGACGTGATCAGCCGGATCGACGACACTCCGGGCAGCGACGACAAAGTCCAGGTGCGGGTCACCAGCAGTAAACAAGGCGATTGCGCCAGGGGATCCAAGCCGGCGGTTGCGGTAGCGGACTTGCAGGATATGAACAACCGCTTCCGCGAGCAGCTCGATGCCGGGCTCAAGCAGCTCGCTGAAAACCAGGGCAAGAACGGGCTGCCGGCCGCGCCCGACACGCGCACTTCAGCCGCAGCCGACGTGCCCACGCCCGAGCCGGACAAGGACGTGCAGGCCCAATTGCAGGGTCTGCAGAAAGACGCCGACGAAGCCGAGCAAGACGTCAAGCAACATTCTTCCTCCACCCCGGCGGGAGGCGGAACGTAAGCACACCGCCGGGGCGGAAAGCCGCTCCGGCGATCTCCGGTCGACTCGGGCCTTTCAGCACGTTGCAGGAGGATATATGAGGCGGGGAGCCGGTGCCGCAATTCAAGCTCTAACCCTGTTGATGCTCTGGGTTTCGACGTTGCCCTTGTTCGCGCAGGCTCCCAAGCCGCCCTCGCTGAAGGAACAGCTCGAGGCGCAATACCCAACGCAGACCTTGCTCGCGATTCAGAAAGAAGGAATTCTTGGTGTTGTGCTAGCCAGCAGCAAGACCTGTGCTGCCAAATACCAGGACGGCAAACTCAGTCCCCCGGATGCTTCCTGCACGGCTCCGCTCAAGGACTCATCCCGGCCTCTCCCCGTGGGGCAGAAGGTTTATCCCTCGAAGATCGACGTCGACCGGGCCAAGGAAAGAATCTCATTCCGGATTGTCGAGTGCGCCTCCTGCAACCAAGGCAGTGAATCGTCGCCCTACAAATCTCAGATCGACTTCCAGTTCGGCAAGGGCTACCTGGAGAAGGCCGGCGTCTCCCAGATCGAAGACACCATCGGCGAGGTTCTGGCATTTGACGCCGGCACAGACCAGCAAGCGCAACCAACTGAGGGCTCCCAAGCGGTGCCAGAGCAACCGGGCGAAGCGCCGGCTGATGTGCTCACCAACAGCGATGTTGTGAAGATGGCGAGGGTGAAGCTTGCCGACGGGATCATCATCAGCAAAATCAAGACTTCGGCTTGCGACTTCGATACCAGCGTTGACGCCCTGGTGAGGCTGAAAGAAGCAGGAGTCAGCGATTCTGTGATCCAGGCGATGAACGATGCCCAAGCGGCGGCACAAGCTCCGGCGAACGAACCCGCTCCCTCCGCCGAGCCCCAGCCGGGTGAGGCGCCAACCCCCGCTCCAGCACCAGGACAGGTGAGCTTCTCGGTCCGTCATCGCCACAGCAATGCCGCGGGTTGGTTCGTGCAGGGTGCGCAAACCGAGTATTACTGCTCCGGTACTCTGTCTGTCTCAACCGATGGCACGGTCGCCTACGATTGCGCTCAAACCGAGGACCCATCGGGACGCTGCGAGCATTTGTCTTTCGCGCCCGGCGCCTTGAAGCAGGCCAAAATCGGCATTGGCGGCAATCTTCACCTGGCCAGCAAGACACAGGGCAACGTCGATCTCTACGGGAATCGCGATGACATCAGGCAGGCCCTGGCGGCGATTGCTCCTCTGATCCAAAAATGACGGAGTAGCAAATTTTCGTTGGGGGCTGCCCACCCTTTCCTCCGCAACTACTTTTGAGGTTGGGGGCTGGCTCACCCTTTCCGTGCCTGAACAAACTTGAGGTTGCCCCACCCTTGTCTCGCTACTCTTGAGGTTGCCCCACCCTTGTCTCGCCCCGGGGGGGGCCTGTCCCGAACTGGAGCGAGGGGGCGAGACAGGGTGGGGATTTTCTGTCCTCCATCACAGACACGGAGCGCAGTTGGGGGACCCACCCCTTCCGCCCGTTTTCCCTCGCGCATCTCCCTCGCCACGAATCACACTGATCATCGCGTGGAACAACATCCCTCTTTCCCGTCCTGCCCGCCGCTCAAATCAGCCCCAGCTCGCCCACAAGTGGACCAAAACACCAGGGAGTTCATTTCGCAAATTGAATCACAGCCCGTCGAACAGAATCGGATGAGCATGAGCGATTCAACCGCGGCCCATTACCCTCCGGCGTCCGTGCCATCGCGCTGCTGTTTGCGCTCTGCGGAATCTACCTGGGAATCGCCGGCCTGCTGATGCTGCTCCGGCGGGGCGCGATCTCGATGGCCGCCGGCGCACCTCTGCTCTTCGGACTGGAACTCTCCGGCGCCTACATGTTTCTCCTGATGGCGCTCGTCGGGATCGGGATAGCCTGGGGTCTCATGCGGCGCATCAACCTCGTCCGGCGCGCGGCCATATTGGTTGCCATCGCCGGCATCGCGATGCTCGTGCCGCCCGTCTCGGCTGCGGCCGCGATGGTGCAACCCGGAGCGTTGATCCTCGGCGGCCTGGGAATCATCGTGCGCGTGATCATCGCCTGGCATTTGTCGCGCGCAGAAACGGCGCAAGCGTTCCGCGCCCGCCCTATACCGGATTCTCAATTACCGTATCCGGATGTCATCCCGAGCGAGGGAGGGCTCCCGCGCGCTGTCTCCAGCGCGGGAAACCCGAGTCGAGGGATCTCTACCGGCTACACCGATTCTGGAACCGCTCTAGCCCCTAGCTCCCAAATCGTCAATCTTCAATCTGCAATCGTCAATTCCGTCCCAACGCCTCCACAATCCTATCGAAGTCTTCCAGCGACTTGTACTCGATCACCACTTTACCTTTTCCATTCTTATCCTGGATCTTCACCCGGCATCCCAGCCGTTGCTCCAGGTCCATCCGCGCCGCCCGCACGTTCGGGTCTTCCGCCTTCTTCTGCCGCTCTTTCGATTCCTTGTCGCCCACCGGCCCCAGCCAGACCAGGTGACTCACCAACTCTTCCGTTTGCCGCACCGACAGCCCGTCGCGCACCACCTTTTGCGCCGCCGCCGACAGCACCGTCGCGTCCTCCAGCGACATCAGCGACTTGGCATGGCTGAAACTCAAGTCGTGATGCGCCAGCGACGTCCTCACCTCCGGCGGCAACTTCAGCAGTCGCAGAAGGTTGCTCACCGTCGTGCGGTCCTTCCCTGTCCGCTTCGACATCTCGTCCTGCGTCAGCCCGAACTCCCTCCCCAGCCGGTCAAACGCGAACGCCATCTCCATGCAGTCCAGGTCCTCGCGCTGCAGGTTCTCGATCAGCGCCATCTCCATCGCCTGCTGGTCCGACACCTGGCGCACGATCGCCGGCACCGTCGCGCGTCCCGCCCGCCTCGACGCCAGCCATCTCCGCTCCCCCGCGATCAGCTGGTACCTGACCTGCGATGTGGCGCGGGCGCCCTCGCCCGCGTTTGCAAGTGTTGGAGCGTGCTCGCCCCCGAGCACGTCGGCGGGTGCCCCACCCAGCGCGGTGTTCGTTGCGTGGCCATCGCCGCCATCGACCGTCGGCCGTAGACCGTCGACTGTTTGGCCATCGACCGTCGACCGTGAGCCTGTCCCGAGCGCAGCGAGGGAACCATCGACTTGGGAAATATATCGTATTACGATAGGTTGCACCACGCCCTGCGCGCGGATCGATTGCGTCAGCTCTTCCAGCGCCGCTTCGTCCTGCCGCCGCCGCGGCTGGTACGGGCTCGGCTCGATCTCCTCCAGCCGGATCTCCTGCACCCTCTCCCCCGGCGCCAGGTCAATCGCCGTCTCAGGTGCCGCAACCGCCGCCGGTGCCGCCACCTGCGCAAACGTCCGCGCCGTGGGAATCAGCGACTCCAGTCCCCTACCCAGCGCTCTCTTCTTTTCTTGGATCATGCTCAATCCTTACTAACTTCAGCGTTAACCGCAGCCACGTCCTGCTCAGCATTCGCCGCCGCCGGCTCCGTACGCACCGCTGGCGGCTCCGGAATTACGACTCGCGACTCGGAACCCATCCCGCGCTTCATCAGCTCTTTCGCCAGCCGGAGGTACGCCTCCGCCCCGCGCGAGCGCAGGTCATAGAGCAGCGCCGGCTTGCCGTAGCTCGGCGCCTCCGCCAGCTTCACGTTGCGCGGGATCGTGGTCGTGCACATCTTGTCGCCAAAAAAATTTGTCAGCTCCGCCGCCACCTGCTGCGCCAGGTTGGTGCGCTCGTCGTACATGGTGAGCACGACGCCCTCGACCTCCAGCGACGGGTTCAGGTTCTCCCGGATGCGCGCGATGGTGTCCAGCAGTTCGCTGATGCCTTCCAGCGCGAAGTACTCGGCCTGCATCGGGATGAGCACCGTGTCGGCCGCGACCAGAGCGTTGAGCGTGAGCAGGTCCAGCGCCGGCGGGCAGTCCAGAACAACAAAGCGATAGCGGTCGCGGACGCCGTCCAGCGCCTGGCGCAGGCGAAACTCGCGCTGGTCCATCTCCACCAGCTCTAGGTTGGCGCCGATCAGGTTCTTGTGCGAAGGTACCAGCCATAGCTGGGCAAGCTCGGTAGGCTGGATGGCGGCGTCGAGTGCGACCTCGCCGGTAAGCAGATGGTAGACGTTGGGGCGGTCCGGGTCGCGCGCCAAACCGAGGCCGCTGGTGGTGTTGGCCTGCGGGTCACAGTCCACGATGAGCGTATCGACCTCGGCGGCGGCCAAGGATGCGGCCAGATTGATGGCGGTGGTGGTCTTGCCCACGCCACCTTTCTGGTTGGCTACAGCGATGACACGTCCCATGGGATTAAGGCGGAGAGCTCGCGTCAGCAAGAGTACGACGGGGCGTGGCGGGCACGCAATCTCGAAATGGTCTTCCACAGATGTTCTACGTGGAACAGTTGTGGAAAAGTATTGGAGGCGTGTTGATATCCGGGCGGATGGAAGTTTTCCACAGATGTTCTACGTAGAACACTTGTGTAAATCTCAAAGTGAGACACAGCTAGCATCGCTGTTGTTCCACTATGGCCTGCAAATTGGTTGTTTTGCGGCTGTTAGTCCCATCAAATTTGGTGGTTTGTTCCACCGGTTTACTAGCCAGGTTCATCACTCGCGTGGTTCCACTTATGGACTCTACGTCTTGGCCAGCAGCCCGCAGGCAATATGACAGAAATCACATACGTTCCTTGGCGGGACGTGGCATTGTAGGCGCGCAGAGACCCACATCTGCCAAAAGGGGGCGGATGTCGGGTTCCGGTGCAGCGGACGCAACAGGAACATTCATGAAAACCTGCAGTCGTTCATTCATCACTTCATTTCTGTCAATTTGCCTGCCGGTAATTTCGTAGGCGCAGAACGGCGCGGTGGCGGACGCCGTGCCGGGCGCAGGCGATTATTCCAAGCAGGCGTACGTCCAGGAAGAAGTGAAAAACTCGATCCGATTCGAGACCGACGGCACCTCGCGGCGACGGTCGAGCGCCCGATACCTGGTGGAGAGCGAGGCCGGGGTGCAACAGCTCGGCCTGATCAGGATCGGGTACAACACGGCATTTGAGCGGGTGACGATTGAGTACTTACGGGTGGTGAAGCCGGACGGGCGAGCACTGGGTCCGCCGATCGCCTTTGGCTGGCACGCGCGTATTTCGAAACCGGCGCGAGCGACAAGGGGATGCAGGCGCTCGAGCCTGAACTGAAGGGCACGAATGCCTTGCAACAGGCGGGAGCAGCCGTGGTGCTGGCGGATGCCGGAGTGAAGCTGGACGTGGCGGACGAAGCGGTCAGCGCAAGTGAAGTTGCTGATCGGGCCGGGGCCGACGATTGCGGATGTGCAATTCACCTCGGGTGATGAAAAGGTGAAGGCGTACGTGCCGGAAATAAAGGCGCTGAAATTACGGGTGAAGATGCCGGATGCGGATGAGATCCGGCTGGTGCGGGTGGCGATCGTGTCGTGCACGAATTTGAATGCGAAGTGCATGGTAGTGCTGACGCCGGCGCCGGCGGTGGCGAGGTATACGGAAGCGAAATTCTAAGGACGCGAGAACAGCAGGCGTTCCCGGGTCCTACGACCCGGGGTGATGTTCTACGTAGATCCGGAACCGCGAAGGCTCCGCAGCGCGGCCCAGGACCGTGAGGCGCTCCCGGCACTTCGGGACCGTCACTGGGCTGCCGATTGTGACCGCTGATTTCCCGATTGACGATTTGCACACGCGGGGGCGCGTGTGCCACACGAATCGGGCTAGAATGGCGGCAACGATGGCGACGACGGCGTCCGTAGAACAAGCGAAGTTGGAAAGCGCACGCGCGCGAACGATGCCGGCGAGATTGGTATCGCTGGACGTGTTTCGCGGAATGACGATCGCGGGCATGATCCTGGTGAACAATGCCGGGAACTGGAACGCGGTGTACTGGCCGCTGGACCACGCCAAGTGGCACGGGTGGACGCCGACCGACCTGATCTTTCCCTTCTTCTTATTTATTGTGGGCGTGTCCATGGTGCTGTCGTTCGAAGCGCGGCGGCGGCGCGGGGCGACGAGCGGCGAACTACTGCGGCATGTGGTGCAGCGCAGCGCGATTATTTTTGCCATCGGGTTCGCGCTGGCGTTCTGGGGAAGGTCGTTCAACCTGCACACGGTGAGGATTTACGGAGTGCTGCCGCGGATCGCGGCGGTGTACCTGGTGGCGTCGGCGATTGTGCTGTATTGCGGCAGGCGGGCGCGGGCGGGGATCGCGGCGGGGTTGCTGCTTGGGTATTGGCTGCTGATGACGCGGGTGCCGGGATTCGATCTGACGATGGATGGAAACCTGGCGGGATTTGTCGACCGCAAGCTCCTGTATGAACATTTGTGGATCGCGCACCGCTTCGATCCGGAGGGGTTGCTGAGCACGATCCCGGCGGTGGTGACCACGCTGATTGGAGTATTCACGGGGGAGTGGTTGAGTCAGGCTTCAGGCGTCAGGCTTCAGGCTGCAGGCGGAAACCAGGAAAATCCCCACCCTATCCCGCCAACACCGGGCGGGATAAGGGTGGGGCAACCGCACGCAGTGTTAGTTGAGAAGGTGCAGGGGATGGTGGTGGCGGGTGCGGCGTTGATGGTGGCGGGCGAAGTGTGGGGGCGGTGGTTTCCGATCAACAAGAATATGTGGACGAGCTCGTACGTGCTGTTCACCGGCGGGTTCGCGCTGGCGGCGCTGGCACTGTGCTACTGGATGGTGGAAATCCGGGGATGGCGGAGGTGGGGCGCGCCGTTTGTCTGGTATGGAAGCAACGCCATCACGGTGTACGCGGCGTCGGCGGCGCTGGCGGTGTTCAGCGTCAAGCACTACGTGCGGCCGGGGGTGACCTACAAGGCGTGGGTGTATGGGAACGTGTTTGCGCCGTTCGCGAGGCCGGCGAATGCCTCGGTGATGTATGCATCCGCCTATGTAATAACTTTCATGGTGCTGGCGTGGGTGATGTATCGGAACAAGATATTTGTGAAAATCTAGCTCTCAGCCATCAGCTATCAGACTCTCAGCTTGCCCGGTTTGGACCACTTGTTACATTCATGATTCGTGGCGTGGGTGGTTCGGGATGGAATGGGTGCCGGCGGCGAAATGGGAGTTTCCCACAAGCTCGCGCCGGGGTTGCGCGAGCTCAGGATGACGCCTTCGTAAATCCTGTTGCCCGCCGATAGTTTCGCCAGCCAAAGAAAAGCAGATTCCTCGCTGCGCTCGGAATGACAAGTCTTTTATTTTTCGGTTGTGCCTAGCGTCGGGGCCTACTTACTTAATCATGAATTTCCGACGAACAACACGCGTTGCGAGGATGCGGGGATGGGCACGGGGAGGGACCAGGTGAGGGTGCTGGCGATGGCGCGCGCGGGTTCGACCTGGGCGGCGCCAATGAGCAGGGCGAGGCGGCGGCTGGCGGTGGGGAATTGCTGGAGGAGTTCGACGGCGGTGGGGAGAATCTGGTGGAAGCGCTCGACGGCGCGCAGGGTGACCGTCAGATTAGTAATTTGTAATTTGTAATTTGCAATTTGGGCCGTGAAGTTTTCGGCGCGATCCGAGACAACCTGAACGCCAGTGAGTTGGAGGGTGCGGACGACCTCGCGCAGGAACGTCGCTTTGCGCTGGTTGGATTCCAGCAGCGTGGTATGCAGCGCGGGCCCCCAGATCTTGATCGGAAGGCCGGGGAAGCCGGGACCGGAACCGAGGTCGATGAGTCCCGAGTCCCGAGTCGCGAGTCCCGGGTAAAGATGCTGCGCGGCAAAGAGGGATTCGCCGAAGTGGCGGGTGACGATCTGTTCCGGCTGGCGGACGGCGGTGAGGTTGATGCGCGCGTTCCAGCGCAGGAGGAGGTCGAGATAGCTGGCGAGCTGCGCCAGTTGCGAGTCGCTGAGGGAAGCGCCGCCGAGAAACGGGGAGAGCAGGGCGGCAATGCGGGCGGGTTGCATCAGGGGGAGAGTAGCAAATTATCGTTCAAGAGTGCGTCCGGACAGATGCGATGACACGTGAGCTATAGGGGTCCTTCGACTCGGTCGCAACGCGGCCAAAAGCGGGCCGCGTTGAACCTCGCTCAGGATGACAGCCGCTTAAATTTGCATGATCCCGGCACACGCGAGGGCGCGTGTGCCACATGATCACTGCTGGCAAGCCGTCACTGGCCGGGTTCGATCAAGCCGCCGTGGCAGACGCCGCACTGGCGCTGGCCTTTGATGCCGTTGAGGCGCGCTTCGACGGTGGCGGCGGTGTGGCCGGCACTGGTGGACAGGCGCTGCTGGTAGCGCGCGGCATGCAATTGCCACTTCTGCAGTTCCGCCTGGAGCGCCTGGCGGGTAGCGGGATTGGCGACGGCGGGCAGAAGGTTCTCGACGCGCTCGATGCTGGCGCGCAGTTCGGTGAGGTCGGCGCGGTCCGCCTCGAGTTGGGCGGAGGTGGAAAAGCGGAAGCTGCCGGGGCGTCCGCCGGCGAGATCCTGCGGCACCGGAGACCATTGCGAAGTCACGCGGACAGGGAACAGCAAAATGAGGAGCAGGATGAGGAGCAGGAAAGCAGCCTTGGCCTTCATGGCGTCACCTCGGCTGGGTACGAGAAAATTGTAGGCCGGAATGCGGGCGGGCGGCGCCGTGGAATCGGGCGCGATTGAGGAGCGGTTTCAAGATGGGAAAAAGCGAATGTCAGCCACAGAGGACACAGAGGAAGGAGAACAAATGCATTGCCGATTGTCGGTTGACGATTCCGCAAAGCCGAGGGAGAGCAATGGGAAACTGCGCAAGGTCAGGCACAGGTTTCAGTTTCGGTTTCGGTCGCAATTGAATTTGCGAAAAAATGAAGGCCGGCGCGAAGCCGGCCTTCATGAATCGAGCAGATTCGTTCGAGCAAAAAAGACGAACTAGGCTTTCTTGGGGGCGATGGAATCCTTGACCGCCTTGGCGAGATAAAACTTCGCGGTGGTCTTGGCCGCGATTTTGATTGGCTCGCCAGTTTGGGGATTGCGGCCCATGCGCGCCTTGCGCTGCACTTTCTTCAAGCGTCCCAGGCCGGGCAGAACGAACAGGCCATTCTTCCTGGTCTCCTTCACCGCGGTCTCAGCCAGTATCTCCAGGAAAGCGGCCGCGGTCTTGTTGTTGGTGCCGACCTTCTCGGCCACGTGGCGTACAAGCTGAGTCTTGGTCATGCCAGATGCCATAGATCCTCCTTGATGGTTGAGTCCAAAGTCGCAACTGCAATAGCGGCCATGGTACAACAGGGCGCGGCGGGTTGAGAAGCGCTGGAGCCTTATTTTATGCGGGTTTCTGGCATCAAGCTGTGGAAAACCAGCGAAAAACGGCCGGTTTCCGCGCCTTGGGAGTGAAAGGCAAGCGGAAAGCGCATCTTGGCGCAGGTGAGTTCCCGTTTTGAACCAGGATTGGTCGCGGAGGACGCAGAGGACGCGGAGGAAGGAAAGGCAAAATACATTTCCATTGGCGATTGCCGATTCGAGGTATCACTCGACGACGATCAAGACCCACATCTGCCAAAAGCGGGCAGATGTGGGGCACCGTCGGGGGAAAAACCGAACCGCGGATTTGCGCCGATGAACGCGGATCTGACTTTTTCAGTTCCGATCGGCGATGATCCGTGGAGAAAGAAAGGCAAATTGCATTTCCGATTGTCGATTGTTGATTGTCGATTTCAAGGGATCGCTTGACGATGATCAAGTCGCCCTTGTTCCTCTGTGTCCTCTGTGGCTAATCCTGCAGGTGCGATAATGAAACCGTGAGCTGTGCGATTTGTCATGAACGCAAAGAGAAGCGCTTTTGCCCGGCGGTGCACGACCGCATCTGCCCCATCTGCTGCGGCACGGAGCGCGAGGTGACGCTGGATTGTCCCAGCGAGTGTCCCTACCTGCAGCAGGCACGCAAGCACGAGAACGTGGCGCACCTGGAGGAGATCGATCGCGAGGCGCTGATGCCGCAGGTGGAGGTGCCGGAGACGTTTCTCTACGAGCGCGAACCGCTGATGGGCGGGATGAGCTTCGCCATCGCGCTGGCGGCGCGGCGGGATCGCGGCGTGTACGACCGCGATGTGATCCAGGCGCTGACCGCGATGGCCAAGACGTACGAGACGCAGGTGAGCTCGGGGCTGATCTACGAACAGCCGACCACCAGCCCGATGCAGTACGCCATTGCCGCCGAGATTTCCAAGCTGCTGCAGGAGTTTCGCAAAACCGAGGAGCAGAACCGAGGCTACTCGACGCTGAAGGACAGCGAGGTGCTGAAGGCGCTGGTGTTCACGCTGCGGCTGGCGCTGGGAAGAACGTCGGGACGGCCGAAGTCGAAAGCGTTCCTCGATTTCCTGTTCGCGAATTTTCCGGAGAAGCCGGTGGCGGGCGCGGCGGAGGGAAGCAGGATTATTGTGCCGTAGAAGTGAGTTTCAGTTTCAGTTTCGAGTGGCCGGGGGAAGAGTTTCGGCCATTTTTGTTGGCTTGAAAACACAGGGGTCCATCGACTCGGATGCGCAGACGCGCATCCTCTCGCTTGATTTCATAACGACGTTGGCTCGGTCGCACCGGGTACATTGGTTTGCGACCAACAAGACCAAGGCTCGGGCGAAGGAGCCAACGCGATGTTGATTATAGGTTGTGATTTTCACCCGAGTTTTGAGCAGGTCTCGATCTTTGACAACCGAAACAACCAAGAACGCAGTTTGCGGCTGGATCATCCGGAAGGGGCGCGGCGGTTCTACGAAGGACTGCGCGGAGAAGAGGTGCTGGTGGGGATGGAAGCCAGCGGGTTCAGTCACTGGTTCGAGCAGCTGCTGGCCGAGTGCGGGCATCAGCTGTGGATCGGGGACGCGGCGCAGATCCGAGCCAGCTACGTGCGCCGGCAGAAGACGGACCGGCGCGACGCGGGGCACCTGCTGCGGCTGCTGCGCGAGGGGCGGTTTCCGCGGATCTGGGTGCCGTCGCCGGAGGAGCGCGATGTGCGGCAGCTGCTGGTGCACCGGCACAAGCGGGTGCGGATGCAGACGCAGATCAAGAACCAGTTGCAGGCTTTGGCGCTGAACCAGGGGTTGCAGCGGCGGCACAAGCTGTGGACGGCGGCCGGGCGGCAGCAGCTGCAGCAACTGGTGCTGGCGCCGTGGGCAGCGCGGCGGCGCGACGAACTGCTGGGGAGCCTGGACCAGTTGCAGCGGCAGATCGCGGCGCTGGACGAGGCGGTGGAGCAGGAAGCGTCGCGGCGTCCGGAGGTGATGCGACTGCGCACGCAGAAGGGCGTCGGTCCGGTGACGGGGCTGGCGGTGGTGCTGACGCTGGGTCCGGTGGAGCGCTTTGCCCACGCACGCCAGGTGGCCAGCTACGTGGGGCTGACCCCGCGCGAGCACAGCTCGGGGGGCAAGCAGCGGCTGGGCCACATCAGCAAGCAGGGGTCGCCGTTCTTGCGCGGTCTGCTGGTGGAGGCGGCGCAGTCGGCGGCGCGGCACGATCCCGAGTTGCGACGCTGCTATGTGCGGCTGGCGATGCGGAAAGGCAAGGCGGTGGCCAAGGTGGCCGTCGCTCGCAAGCTGCTGGTGAAGATGTACTGGATGCTGCGCCAGGAGTCGAAAACGGCGCCGCTTCCCGGTTCGTCATGCAGGTGAGCCCGAGTCATTCTGTGGCGCGCGAGCGTCGTTCACTTGAGTGGGCAGCCTGCCTCCCGTAAAGACGGGAGTTCGCATTGCTAATCATGGCCGCAGTCTGAGGGCCGAATAGATGGATGGTGGAACCGATTCCACCCAACGATTTCGAGACGAGCCTTGGTCGACGGTCTCCAACTAGAGCGAAATGGCGCGCTCCTCGGCGTCGACGCCGGCGTGTGCCCCAATCGCTCTTGACAAGGTCAATGTCGTTATAGACAGGATGACATCTGTAACGATTCCGTGCCGAGACAAGAATTATTTTCCGATGCAGAAGGTGCTGAAGATCAGGTTGAGGATGTCGTCGGAGGTGGTGGCGCCGGTGATTTCGTCCAGAGGGCGGAGCGCGCCGTAGAGGTCGAGCAGGAGCATTTCGTGCGGGGTGTTGCTCTCGACCGCGCGGGCGGCGGCGGCGAGCGCGGCGAGCGAGTCCTTCCACCAGCTTCTGCTGGCGGAGGTTGGTGAGGAAGGCGGTTTCCTGCTGGGGAGCGCCGCCGCTCATCCGCTGGAGGATTTCGGCACGCAGCTCGGCGATGCCGGTACCTGTGAGCGCAGAGGTTGACAACGTTGGCAAGTGGTCAGCGGTTAGTGGCCAGTGATCAGCAACAGCAGGTTCCTCGTCGGGCTGACGCTCTCCGCGGATGAGCACATCTCTTAATCATTCGCCTTTTTCGACAGTCCCCCTCGCAGCACTCGGGACAAGTTCCGGCCCGGTGCTTCCACCTCCGCCTTCGGCCTCGCTCGGGATGACATCGGCTATCGGTTTTCGACCAAATCAGATTTGTTCCCGACTACAATCGCGTTCCGACTGCTGACTTGCTCGATCAGTTCGTGGTCTTCGCGGGTGAGGGGCTGGGAGGCGTCGGTGACGACGAGCACGAGGTCGGCGTCGGCGAGGGCCTCGCGGGATTTGCGGATGCCGATGGATTCGGCTTCGGCTTCGGCTTCATTCAGCGCCTGGCGGATGCCGGCGGTGTCCACCAGGTGAACGGGGATGCCGCCGAGAGCCACGGTTTCGGTGACCAGGTCGCGGGTGGTGCCGGGCGCGGCGGTCACGATGGCGCGCTCGCGCTCCACCAGCCGGTTGAACAGCGAAGACTTGCCGACGTTCGGCCGGCCGACGATGGCCAGCGTCAGGCCTTCATGCACCAGCTTGCCGTAGGCGAAGGAGCGGCAGAGCTCGCGCAGGGGAGCGGCGACCGAGTCGATACCGGCGAAGATCTGCGGGCCGGGAAGGACGGAGACGTCGTCTTCGGCGAAGTCCACGCCGGCTTCCAGGGTGGCAATCAACTCGACCAACTTCTGTTTGATGGGCGCCAGGCGGTGGGAGAGCGCGCCGCCGAGCTGCTGCGCCGCGACGCGCGCCTGGTAGAGGGTTTGCGAGTCAATGAGGTCGCGCACGGCCTCGGCCTGGGTGAGGTCGAGGCGGCCGTTGAGGAAGGCGCGCATGGTGAACTCGCCGGGGTCGGCGAGGCGCGCGCCGCGGGCCAGGGCGAGCTCGACAATATGTCGTAACACGACAGGTGAGCCGTGGGCGGAGATTTCGACGATGTCGTCGGTGGTGTAGGAGTGGGGCTTGGCGAAGAAGGTGACCACCACTTCGTCAATGCGTTGTTGCGTGCCGGGCTCGATGAGCTCGCCGAAAATGGCGCGGTTGGGTTCGAGACCGTGCGTGAGGCGCAGCAGGGGAGCGGCGATGGCGCGCGCATCGGGGCCGGCGAGGCGAACCACGCCCAGCCCGCCGCGGCCGGGCGGGGTGGAAATGGCGACGATGGTGTCGTCGAGATTCACAGTTTCAGTTTCAAGTTTCGGTTTCGGGATTGCAAGCGAGTTGTGTTGGGAGTCGCGAGTTGCGAGTCGCGGGCGAGGGCGCCCGCGGCACAAAGAGTTTGGTGTTGTTGAGGGCAGCCCCGGCGAGGGCGCCGGGGCCTACATTCCTAAATGCCGGGCCTACAACTCCACTAGTTGCGTGAGAGGGTAGGGGTCCTTCGACTCGGCATCGCAAAAAGCGGCGATGCCTCGCTCAGGATGACAGCCGTTGTGGGAACATATGGGCTGAAACCCAATATTGAAGCTCGAATCTGAGACTAGCGGCGGCGGCCGAAGCGGGGCGGGGCGGCGGGGCGGGCCTTGTAGTCCTTGGGGTAGAGGACGACGTGGCGGAAGGCGGCTTCGCCGGCGCTCTCGGTGCGCAGGTCGGCATGGTCGCGGAGCGCGAGGTGGACGATGCGGCGCTCGCGCGAGGTCATGGGGCCGAATTCGTAGGGTGCACCGCTTTTGCGGACGCGCTCGGCGGCAACGTCGGCGGCGAGGCGCAGTTCTTGAATGCGCATGGCGCGGAATCCGCGGCAATCGAAGCTGACGCGGTCGTGCTCTTCGCGGCCGAGGCGCAGCATTTCCAGGGCAAGGTGCTCGAGCGAGCGCAGCAGTTCGCCGCCGCGCTCCAACAGCAGGTCGCTGTCGGGACCGGAAAGTTCGACGAGGATGTCGGGGCGCTCCCAGTCGCGCTCCTCGGGCAGGGGCGGGTCCACGGTGATGCGGTACTTCAGCTTGAAACCGCCCTTGACGATGGTGGCGCGGAGAAAGCCTTCAATTTTTTTGGCAGAGGCGACTTTGTCCGCGAACGGCATGGTAAATGTTGTAACACGGCCGGCGGTCGACGGTCGATGGCCGATGGTCGGGAACTCGTAGTTGGTCCCTTGGACTGCCCACCCAAAGGTTGCGTGCGAGAGTAGGGGTCCTTCGACTCGGATGCGCGTCGGCAGCCCACGTCGCCGAAACCCGCAGCGCGTGGGCCTGCCGGCAGCATCCTCGCTCAGGATGACATCAACAAAAATCGCGCGGCTAAGTCAGACATTACTTTTTCGCCGGCGGCTCGCACACGCGAGGGCGCCCTTCGACTCCGCTCAGGGCAGGCTGTGTGCCACACGCTACGTCTTTGCGGGCAGGCCCTTCTTGCGAGCGCGTTTTTCGGCTTCGGCGCGCATTTCCTGGCCGAAGCGCGTGTTGTTCATCCAAAACTGCTGGATGATCGAGACCGTGTTGCCCATCACCCAGTAGACGCACAGTCCGGAGGACAAATTCCAGGAGATGACGCCGAGCATGACGGGCATCATCAGGGTCATGACTTTTTGCTGCGCCGGATCCATGCCGGCCTGCGGCGTCATCTTCTGCACCGCCAGGGTGGTAAAGATGATGAGGATGGGCAGGACGTGGTAGGGATCGGGAGAAGAAAGATCGGCCAGCCAGAGAAACTGCGCGTGGCGCAACTCGATGGCGCTGCCCAGCATGGAATAGAAGGCCACCAGGAAGGGGAACTGGATGAGCATGGGAATGCAGCCGCCCATGGGGCTGGCGCCCTCGCGCTTGAACAGCGCGGCGATCTCCTGGTTCATCTCCTGCTTGCGCGGATCGCGCATGGAAAATTTCTCGTACTTCTTCTTGATGGCGTTGACCTGGGGCTGGAGCTTCTGCATCTTCAGCGCCGACTTCATGCTGGTGAGCCGCAGGGGGAAGACCACGATGTTGATGATGATGGTGAGGATGATGATCGCCCAGCCCCAGTTGGCGACCATGTGGCGATGTGTCCAGCGCAGCCAGAGGAAGAGCGGCTTGGCGATGAAGCCGAGATAGGTGCCGAAGTCCACCACGCTTTCAAGGTTGGCGGCTGCCTGCCCGGGCAGCGCGGTGGCCTTGATGGTTTGCAGGACGTCCAGCGCCTTCGGTCCGGCGAAGAGGCGCTCGGAAGTGGCGCCGCTGGCGCTGCCGACGGCGGCGCCGACGACGTCGAACTTGACCTTTTCGCCTTCGGGCTTGGCGGGATCCTTGGGAACCTCCAGCGGATTGCGCAGCGTGACCAGCACCGCGGACTTGGGATCGTCAGGCAAAAAAATGGCGGCGAAGTACTGGTCGGCTGCACCGGCCCAGGCGAAGGGGCCGTTGATGGTGCCGCCGCCGCTGATTTTCTTGATGGGCTCGCGGATGACCTTCTCGCCGCCGTGCCAGTTGGCCTCGCCGTTGTAGAGATCAACCGTGGCCGAGGCGTAGTAGGCGGGCGTGGTCTGATCGCCGAAGCCGGCCGGCCATGCCGGGAAGGCGCGCACCGGCTGGCCGTTCTGCGTGACCGAGGTATCGATCTTCACCACGTAAGAGTGATCGAAGTGGAAGCGCTTGCGGACGGTGATGTCGGCGTCGGAATACTCGAAGCTGATGTCGGCGGGCGCGCGCAAGGTTCCGGCGCCAGCGGTGAGATAGAGCGCGGAAGCGAGTTTCTTGCGCAGCGCTTCGTCATAGGTCCAGAGCGAGAGCGGATATCCGTACTGCTGCGCGGCGGCCTGGTGGACGAGTTCGAGCGGGCGGCCGTGCTCGTCGGTGGACTTTTTCAGCACCCACGACTTGACCTGCGCGCCGCGGTTGGTGAAAACGATTTTGTAGAGATCGTTCTCGATCACCGTCTCCTGCTCGGCGGCGGCCTGACGGATGGCCGCGGGTGCGGCTGTCTTGGCCTTGGCCTTGGCAGCCGGCGCCGCGGCGGGAGGAGCCGGCGCGGGGGTGGCGGCGGGCTGGCTGGCGGCGGGCTTCTGCTCGGGCGCGGGCTGCTGCGGCTTGAGGTACTTCATCAGCAGCGGCTGCGAGATCAGCAGGACGGCGAAGGTGAGGACGAAGACGAGCAGGAGACGGCGCTCCATGCCGGGATCCTGCTGCGGGTTTTGCATGTTTCCGTTCAAATGATTTCCAATCTAAATTTCAGTCGTCCCGACAAAACTCAGGCCCAGGGCTGAAGCCCGTCTGAATGCACGTGCGTGTCCGCCGGGCTCCCTCGCTGCGCTTCGGGACAAGTTCCGCCCGGCGCTTCCACCTGCACACGCGAGGGCGCGTGTGCCACACGATAAGTTCCGCCCGGCGCTTGCGCGTGTGCCGCATCCGGCGGTACGGGGTCGTAGCCGCCGCGCGCCAACGGGTGACAACGGAGGAGGCGCCAGGCGGCGAGCATCGCGCCTTTTGCAGAACCGTGCAGCTCGACGGCCTGGTGGGCGTATTCCGAGCAGGTGGGCACATAGCGGCAGGCCGGCAGCAGCAGCGGCGAGAGGAGCCGCTGGTAGAGCCGGATTGTGAGCAACAGTGCGCGCTTCATGTCAGAAGTACCGAGTACTTAGTACCGAGTACCGGGTGCAAGAAGCGACAACCGGAGTTGTGGCGCTCGGTACTCGGTACTCCTCGATTACCCACATCTGCCAACTGCAGGCAGATGTGGGGCACCATTCCAAAATCATTTCAGGCGCGGCGCGATTCCTTTTCGACAATCACCTGGAAGGCGCGCGCGACCTCGTCATTCAACACCGTAAACTCCGCCACCAGGGCCGACTTCTTCGGGTTGATGACCACGTCAACCGGAAGCGCCAGCGATGCCAGATTGTGCCGCACCGCCTCGCGCAAGCGGCGCTTGATGCGATTGCGCTGGACAGCGCCGCCGAGCACGCGGCCAACGGTGAGGCCGACGCGCGGCCCGGCGCCGTCGTCATCTTTGCGGCGCAGGTAGAACACCGTCATGTGGGCGGCGAAATGGCGGCGGCCCTGCTTGTAGACGCGCTGAAAATCGGCGTGGCGCAAAAGCTTCGATGCCTTGGGAAACCGCGGCGCAAGCTGGCGACTGGCGTGGCGAGGGTCCTGGGCCGGCGAACGCCGGTCAGAGACCCGTGCCCCATCTTCCCAGTCCGGCGGCGCACACCGGCGCGCGGCTTCGAACACAGAGGTTTCGGCGCGTGATGCGGAAGAATGCGACAGGGCTTTCACCGCGACATGAGGCGCAGGATGCCTCGCTACTCCCGGAATCCGGGCTTCACCGAGACACGCTTGCGACCCTTGGCGCGCCGGCGCGAGAGCACCGCTTGTCCGCTCTTGGTTTTCATCCGGCTACGAAATCCGTGCGTCTTCGAGCGGCGACGCCGGTTGGGCTGGAACGTGCGCTTCGGCATGAAAGATCTACAGCTCCTCAGTCGAGATAATTATGCACGGGGCAATCCGTAAGTATATCCGAGGAGGAGGCCGGTGGCTAGCCAGCAGTGGCGAGTCCGAGTCCGAGTCGCGAGTCGCGAGTGAGGGCGCCGGGGCCTAGAGCTCCATCAGTTGCGTACGAGAGTAGGGGTCCCTCGACTCGGGTTTCCCGCGCTGAAGACAGCGCGCGGGAGCCCTCCCTCGCTCGGGATGACATCGGTGAAGTGTTGCAGTCGCAGGCGAGGGCGCCGGGGCCTACTAAATCAAAAGTTATGGCTTGCAGGCTGCGAGTCCCGAGTCGCGAGTCGCGAGTGAGGGCGCCGGGGCCTAGAGCTCCATCAGTTGCGTACGAGAGTAGGGGTCCCTCGACTCGGGTTTCCCGCGCTGAAGACAGCGCGCGGGAGCCCTCCCTCGCTCGGGATGACATCGGTGAAGTGTTGCAGTCGCAGGCGAGGGCGCCGGGGCCTACTAAATCAAAAGTTATGGCTTGCAGGCTGCGAGTCCCGAGTCGCGAGTCGCGAGTGAGGGCGCCGGGGCCTACAGCTCCATCAGTTGCGTACGAGAGTAGGGGTCCCTCGACTCGGGTTTCCCGCGCTGAAGACAGCGCGCGGGAGCCCTCCCTCGCTCGGGATGACATCGGTGAAGTGTTGCAGTCGCAGGCGAGGGCGCCGGGGCCTACTAAATCAAAAGTTATGGCTTGCAGGCTGCGAGTCCCGAGTCGCGAGTCGCGAGTGAGGGCGCCGGGGCCTAGAGCTCCATCAGTTGCGTACGAGAGTTTTCAGGGGTCCCTCGACTCGGGTTTCCCGCGCTGAAGACAGCGCGCGGGAGCCCTCCCTCGCTCGGGATGACATCGGTGAAGTGTTGCAGTCGCAGGCGAGGGCGCCGGGGCCTACTAAATCAAAAGTTATGGCTTGCAGGCTGCGAGCTCGACTCGAGTCCCGAGCTCAAGCAGAATTTGATCTCGTCGAAAGTGATTTCTCGCAACTCAGGACTCGCAACTCAGGACTCGCAACTCAGACTCGCAACTCAGGACTCGCAACTCAACTGCACCACGCTTGCGTCATGACCGACTCAATACTTGACATGTCGTGTCGAGTTGATTCAATTTTGCGCGGTCCCTTTTTCACGCGCGTTAACAATTCAGACACGAAGAATTTTTTCGTGCTAGTATTCGGCGCAGCCACCGAGAAAAGCGAAGTGCCCTGAAATAGTGCAATTGCGGGCCTTTTCGCAAGGCCCGTCACTCCCGAACCGAGCGGTCCAACGACTCTCAGCGCATCGCCCGCGCCACGGCGGCATTGAGCCACGGGCGGGAGTGAGCAAAGAAAAATCCGCGGCCTGCAAAAGGCCCGACCAAGGCGTACACCGGATGTCGTCCGCGAACTCCGGTCAGAGAATGGAATGGCCATGTCCGTGACGTCTGCTACCGCCGCCCTGAATCCGTGGATGCGCATCCTGGATGCGCTGGAAAAGAAAATCAACCGGCACTCCTACGATACCTGGCTGAAGCCGACGCGCTTCAGCCATTCCGACGCCCACACGCTGTTCGTCCTGGTGCCGAACAAGGAATTCGGAGAAATGGCGGAACGGTACGTCGATCTGATCCTGGAGGCGATCGACGTTTTGGGGCTGGAGTTTCAGGATGTGGAATTTGTGACCGGAGCAACGCAAGCGCCAGCGGCGGCATCGGCGGCAGCCAACACCCCGGTGCGGCACGACGGGGGATTCTCGGCGCAGGCCCCTGCGGTGTCGGTTTCAGCTCCGGCGGCGGCCGCGGGCAAAGTGCAGCAGCAGCGCTTCGATTGGGACAGCGCCGCGCAACTGAACCCGCGCTACACGTTCGATGGGTTCGTCTGCGGCGCCGGCAACCAGTTCGCGCACGCGGCGGCGCAGGCGGTGGCGGAAAATCCGTCGAAGGCCTACAACCCGCTGTTCCTGTACGGCGGCGTGGGCATGGGCAAGACGCACCTGATGCAGGCCATCGGGCACGAGGTGAAGAAGCGGCAGCCGCAGATGTCCATCTGCTACCTGTCGAGCGAGCGATTCACCAACGAGATGATCAACTCGCTGCGCTACGACAAGATGACCAGCTTCCGCGACAAGTTCCGCAACGTCGACGTGCTGCTGATCGACGATATCCAGTTCCTGGCGCAAAAGGAGCGGACGCAGGAAGAGTTCTTCCACACCTTCAATGCGCTGCACGAGTCGATGCGGCAGATCGTGATCGCCAGCGACCGCCCGCCGAAAGAGCTGGCGGAGATCGAAGACCGGCTGCGCTCGCGCTTCGAGTGGGGATTGATCGCCGACATCCAGCCGCCCGACCTGGAGACCAAGGTCGCCATCCTGCAGAAGAAGTCGGAGTCGGAGCGGGTGCAGTTGCCGACCGACGTGGCGCTGTTCATCGCCAGCAACATCCGGTCGAACGTGCGCGAACTGGAAGGCGCGCTGATCCGGCTGATCGCGCACTCGTCGCTGATCGGGCAGGAGATCACGCTGCCGTACGCGCAGCAGGTGCTGAAGAATTTCATCGATTCGCAGCAGCGCAAGGTGACGATCGATTCCATCCAAAAGGCGGTGGCGGAGCAGTTCGGGCTGCGGCTGGCGGAAATCAAGGCGAAGAACAACTCGCGCGCCATCGTGTACCCGCGGCAGATCGCCATGTACCTGGCCAAGCACATGACGGACTCGTCGCTGCCGGAAATCGGGCGGCAGTTCGGCGGCAAGCACCACACCACGGTGCTGCACTCGATCGATAAGATCGAGACCGTGCGCAAGAACGACAAGGACCTGAACCGGATGCTGAACAAGCTGACGGAGACGCTGGGGGGATGAGGAAGCGGGAGATTTATTATCGGCACGGCGAGCAGCCGTGCTTTTTTTGTGGATTGGATGCGAAAGGTTGTGTGCAGCGGCGGAGCCAAGTGCAGCTCCGGCGAGGGTGCCGGGCTCAACAACTCCTAGGAGGGCCTAGAACCGATAGAGTTGTGTGAGAAAGTAGGGGTCCTTCGACTCGGTGTCGGCAAAAGCGGCCGACACCTCGCTCAGGATGACAGCAGTGAAGTGGTGTAGTCGCGGACGAAGTGGTGTAGTCGCGGACGAAGTGGTGTAGTCACGGACGAGGGTGCTTGTGCTACACCGCGAGCGCCACACGAGTTGGGCTTGGGGAAAACGGGGAGCGAGAGACAGGGGATGAAATGCGGCTCAAATTGGTTTTTCCACCACGCGAGCAGGTATTCCGCAGGCGACGCTGTGGATGGAATGTGGAAACGGTGCAAGGCAGGGAGTAATTTCAGGGGAGGGTCCAGTTATGCTGTGTCAAGCACAATCGGATGCCCTTATGAACAGGGTCGCGAAAACGGGCAAGTGGCAGTTCCGAAGTGAGTTGGAGGGATTCTCCACATTTCCGACCCAAACGGCTTCTACTGCTGTTTTATTGATTTTTCTTTTGGTATAAGTAAGTCCATAGAAGTAGGCGTGAAAGCAGTACCCGACAGCGCATCCCAGCCGCGCGATATCGGGCAGATCGCAAACGGGCCACCCATCACGCGCAACCGCAGCGCGCGCGCCGGGGACCCCGCCGGGAGGTCACAGAAGTGACGGAAACAACTGCGACGCGCGTTTCGGAGGTCCCCGAAGTCAAAGGGGGCGCAATGGAAATCACGGTCAGCAAATCGGACCTGCTGAAGGAACTGACGGCGACCCAGGGCGTGGTGGAGCGCAAGACCACGATTCCCATCCTGTCAAATTTTCTGTTCGAAGCCGCCGCCGACCGCCTGTCCATCACGGCGACGGACCTGGACCTGAGCTTGCGCACCGGCTGCCCGGCCAAGGTCAAGAAAGAAGGCGCGTGCACCATTCCGGCGCGGCGCCTGTTCGATTACGTCAAGCTGCTGCCCGACGGCGAAATCACCATCAAGCTGCTGGAGAACCACTGGGTAAACCTGCGCCTCAGCCGGTCGAACACGAAAATGGTCGGCATGGCGCGGTCGAATTTTCCCAGCCTGCCCGCGTTTCCGACGACGACGGCGTACAAGCTGCCGTCGGTGGTGCTGCACCGCATGATCGCCAAGACCATCTTCGCGATCTCCAACGAAGAGTCGCGTTACACGCTGAACGGCGCGCTGCTGGTGCTGAAGCCGGAGGCGATGATCATGGTGGCCACCGACGGCCACCGCCTGGCGCACATCGAGAACAGCAAGGCGCGGTTCACAGGCGTGTCGGGCGAGCTGCGGATCCTGGTGCCGAAAAAGGCGATGGGCGAGCTGAATTCGCTGCTCAACGATTATGACGGCGAATTCGTGGAGTTTGCCAAGGACGAGTCCACGCTGTTCTTCCGCCTCGGCGACCGGTTGCTGACCTCGCGCCAACTGACCGGGCAATTCCCCAACTACGAAGCGGTGCTGCCGCGCGACAACAACAAGACGGTTTCGGTTGCGACCGATGCGATCTCGGCGGCTATCCAGCGCGTGGCGCAGTTTGCCGACGAGCGCAGCGGCGCCATCCGGCTGCGCCTGGACAAGGGCGAGATCAAGGTGTCGTCATCGTCGAGCGACGCCGGCGAGTCGGAAGATTCGATTGAGACCAGCTACCAGGGCGACACGCTCACCATCGGGTTCAACAGCCAGTACCTGCTGGATTTTTTCAAGGCTGCCGGCTCCCCTGAAGTGCGATTCGAATTCAAAGATCCGCAGTCAGCGGGGCAGTTGCGCCCGGAAGAGCCGGCGGATAGCGACTTCAAGTACCGCTACATCGTGATGCCGATGAGGATCTGAGGAACATCGGGGAATTGAAAACTTCCTGAAACCCAAAATGGGGCGAAGCGATCGCCCCATTTATTTTTTTGTGTGCAGACACGCACCCGCGGCGGCAGTATCATTTTGGGCCGCATTCGCGATCGGGGAACAAGGAGTTCGTTATGCGCAATCTTCGCGTTCTGTGCTGCGGCCTGGTGTTGGCGTGCGTATTGGCCGTCGCGCAGGGTCTGTCGCCGAAAGCGGGCGCAGTCTCCGCGGGCCTGTACACCAACCTGTATTTCGGCATGAACTACAAGCTGCCGGAGGACTGGAAGGTGAGGTTCGTGGGCATGGAAGGCGGGTGCGAACGCGAGTGCGTGCTGCTGGACGCGAGCGCGCCGGAGGAAAAATCGCGGCGGACGATCACCGTCACCGCCGAACTGCTGTCAGCGGCCTTCAGCCCGGAGCGGGCCACCCTGGCGGGTACGGCGCTGGAGGAGATGGGGGCGAAGAAGGTGGCGCCGGCGAAAGAAATATTCATCGCCGGGCGCAAGGGCAATCGCGCCGACTATAGCTCCATGTTGGTCGCCGGCGAGGTGTACTACACCATCGTCGTGCTGCCAGCCAAGGATTATGCGCTGGTATTTTCGTTTAGCTCCGAATCGCGGAAACACCTGGACGTCATGGTGAATGAGCTGCCGAAGGCGATCAACTTCGTCGGCCAAAGCTAAGGAGGCGAAACATGAAGGGCTTCAAGCAATTCCTGTTGCGCGGCAACGTGGTGGACCTGGCGGTGGCGGTGGTGATCGGCGCAGCGTTCGGCGCGGTGGTGACGGCGTTCGTCAAAGACCTGCTGACGCCGCTGATCGCCGCCATTGCCGGCAAGCCGGATTTCTCCGCCTTCTTCTTCGACGTGAACGGCAGCCGCTTCCTGTACGGCGATTTCGTGAACGCGGCGGTGTCGTTCCTGCTGGTGTCGGCGGCGGTGTACTTTTTCGTCGTGCTGCCGATCAACACGCTGATCCAGCGCTATCGCAAAGCGCCGGCGCCGGCGGATCCGACGACCAAGAAGTGTCCCGAATGCCTGAGCGAGATTCCGATCGCGGCCACGCGGTGCGCGTTCTGCGCGACGGTGGTGGGGAGCGGCGCTGCTGCCTAGTGCGAGGCCCACATCTGCCAAAGGCGGGCAGATGTGGGGCACCATCCGTTTCGGCACCATCCGTTTTGGCGAGGGCGCCGGGGCCGAAAAATCAGGGTGAAGATCAGTGGAAATCCGGGCCGAATCACCGGGGTTGAATACCCTCAAATCACAGGTTTGTAAGTCGCTGTTCCACAGCGGCTTACGGCGGTTCTCCGGCGCCGGATTTCGCCCCTTCTGTGCTAGAATTGAAAGCAGTCGGGCGGCGACTAAGTGCGATTAATTTCAATAGTTTGACGTGAATTTTGGTGTGCCTGTAAAAGGCACGTCGCACGCTCGATTTGTGTCTCAAGACAAGGTCGATCGGTCTTTCAGTCTTTCGGTCTATCAGTTAGCGATACGAGAGAAAACCGATAGACCGAAGAACCGGAAGACCGAGCGACTGACAGACCCTTCGGAGAGCAATGGCGAGCAAAGAAAACGTGAGCGTCGCGGCGGCAGCCGAGGCGAAAGCAGAAAAGAAAAACGGAAAAGTGAACGCCAGCGTCACCAGCGACGGTAAGGCCACGAACGGTCGCGCAACCACTGGCGGCAACGGCGAGTACACCGCCGACTCCATCAAGGTGCTGGGCGGCATGGAAGCGGTGCGCAAGCGTCCTGCCATGTACATCGGATCGACGGGCGAGCTGGGCCTGCATCACCTGGTGTACGAAGTGGTGGACAATTCGGTGGACGAAGCGCTGGCCGGCTACGCCGATTCGGTGGACGTCACCATTCACATCGACAACTCCGTCACCGTGGTGGACGACGGCCGCGGCATTCCCGTCGGAAGACATGGACGTGGACGGCGACAGGCTGCCAGCGGCGCAGGTGGTGATGACCATGCTGCACGCCGGCGGCAAGTTCGATTCCTCGACCTACAAAGTTTCCGGCGGACTGCACGGGGTGGGCGTGAGCTGCGTCAACGCGCTCAGCGAAGAACTCAATCTGGAGATCAAGCGCGACGGCTCCACCTGGGAGCAGAGCTACTCCAAAGGCGAGCCCACCAGCAAACTCAAGAAGGTGGGCCCGGCCAAGAAAACGGGCACCAAGGTCCACTTCGTTCCGGACAAAGAAATCTTCACCAGCACCGAATACAACTTCGACACGCTGGCGCAAAGGCTGCGCGAGCTGGCGTTCCTCAACAAGGGCCTGGTGATCACGCTCACCGACGAGCGCACCACGGATTCCAAGACGGGCGAGAACAAGCGGCTGGAATTCAAGTACACCGGCGGTATCGCGGAATTCGTCAAGCACCTGAACAAAGGCAAATCGGTGCTGCACGACCGGCCCATCTACATGGAAGCGGAGCGCGACGCCGTCGCCATGGAAATCGCGCTGCAGTACAACGACGGCTACTCGGAAAACGTGTTCAGCTTCGCCAACAACATCAACACCGTGGACGGCGGCTCGCACCTCTCGGGCTTCCGCACCTCGCTGACGCGCACCATCAACTACGCCGGGCAGCAACTGGGGCTGTTCAAGGACGTCAAGGAAAACCTGACGGGCGACGACGTGCGCGAGGGGCTGGTGGCGGTGATCAGCGTCAAGCTGTCGCAGCCGCAGTTTGAAGGGCAGACCAAGGGCAAACTGAATTCCGATATCGCCGGCACGGTGCAGGCATTCGTCAACGAACGCCTGGGCGCGTTCTTCGAACAGAACCCGCCGGTGGCACGCAAGATCATCAACAAGGCGATCGAGGCGGCGCGCGCGCGCGAGGCCGCCCGCAAGGCGCGCGATCTGACCCGCCGCAAGGGAGCGCTGGACGGCGGCGGGCTGCCGGGCAAGCTGGCCGACTGCTCCGAGCGCATGCCCGAGCGCTGCGAACTGTTCCTGGTGGAGGGCGAAAGCGCCGGCGGCACGGCCAAGCAGGGACGCGACCGGCGTTTCCAGGCGATCCTGCCGCTGAAGGGCAAGATTCTCAACGTGGAAAAAGCGCGCTACGACAAGATGCTGGGACACGAAGAAATCCGCGCCATGATCACCGCGCTGGGCACGGGAATCGGCAAGGACGACTTCGATCCCATCAAGCTGCGCTACGGCAAGATCATCCTGATGACCGACGCCGACGTGGACGGCTCGCACATCCGCACCCTGCTGCTCACGTTTTTCTTCCGCCACATGAACGAGCTGATCAAGCGCGGCAACGTGTTCATCGCGCAGCCGCCGCTCTACGGAATCAAGAAAGGGAAGGCGACGCAGTACATCAAGGACGACCGCGAGTTCGTGCGGGTGATGGTGAAGCGCGCGTCGGAAGGGATCGTGGTGCGGTACGGGGAAGGCGCGGCGCGGCTGGAAGGGGCGCCGCTGACGCGGTTCATCACCACGCTGAACGAATACATCGGCTTCCTCGACAAAGTCAGCCGGCGGCTGCGCAGCGAGAAGGCCACGGAAATGGTGGCGCGGCTGGATCTGGCCAAGCGCGCCGACTTTGAAGGCGCCAAGGACGCGCCGCCGAAGAAGATCAAGGACCTGGAACGCGAGCTGAAGAAGATCGCGAAAGAAGAAGAGTTCAAGAGCGTGGAGGCGAAGTTCGACGACGAGCACAACCTGTGGGAGGTGCACTTCGTCAACGCGCAAGGCGCCGAACATGTAATCGGGAGGGAGCTGGCGGCCACGCCCGAATACCGCCAGATGATGGCCAAGTACAAGCAGATCGAAGGCTACATGGAGCCGCCGTTCGTGATTGAGTTCAAGACGCGCGAAACGGCCGCGAACGGCAACAAGGAAGAAGATCTCAGCGACACCGAAAAAGCCGAGCTGGAAAAAGCGGAGAAGAAAGCGCCCAAGGCCGCGGCCCGCCGCAAAGGTCCGGAGCTGGAGCCGGTGGAGAAGCAGACCGTCCGGGAGCTGTTCGATTACGTGCTCAACGAGGGCAAGAAAGATTTCACGGTGCAGCGCTACAAAGGCCTGGGCGAAATGAGCGCAGAGCAGTTGTGGCAGACCACGATGGACCCGGAGCGGCGCACGCTGCTGGCGGTGAAAGCGGAAGATATCGAGGCGTGCGAGGCGATCTTCACGACGCTGATGGGCGAGGACGTGGAGGCGCGGCGCAAGTTCATCGAGGAGAATGCGCTGGATGTGAAGAACCTGGATATCTAGGCACAAGGCACAAGGCGCAAGGGCGGGAGTGAACCCGCCCTTGTTTTTTTTCCATTGTTCACTTGAAAACAGGTGACCATCCAGGGCTACCCTTACCGCATGACACCAAGAGTCAAGAGAGTGATCGAAGCAGTATTCTGGTTCGTTGTGGGTCATCTAAACTGCGCCGTACTGCACCACCTGAGATAGGTGAAGCGTGTCCCCGGCAAAGGCGCCGCGCCTACACAAGGCGGGGCTGAAACTTGCGATTGCAGATTGAAATGCCCCGTGAGCGGCAATTGAATTCCTGAAGCGCGTAGGGGTCCTTCGACTCGGTCGCAACGCGCCCAAAAAGCGGGGCGCGTTGGCCCTCGCTCAGGATGACAAGCGCTAATTTGTTTCGTAAATCTAAGCGGATTCAGGATGACAGCCGTGAGTGCATGGCGGTTTGGTGAGAGGGGCTACAAGACGGGTTGACACACGCCCCGGTGACGAGGCATGATGCTGGTGCGCTTATGTCTCGCACGCGATTTAGCTACGCCTTTAGCTACCGCTACTTCTTTGGGAGTGGCGGCCGAGGCGGAGCCTGTGCGTACATTCCGTAACACCTAGCGCAAAGATTCCAGACCGAAGCCGCGAACTCTCCAGGGTTCGCGGCTTTTTATTTTGTCAGCAGAAATTTCAGCAGAAGCGTTTTTCAGGAGATTGCAATGTCCACCCTCGTATCCGACTGGCGCACCGCCATTGACGTCCTCGACGGCCAACTGCTCAACCTGCTCAACATCCGTGCCAAGCTGGCCTGCGAACTGGCCAAGGTGAAACGCGAAACCGGCATGGAGATCGTGGACCCGGAGCGCGAGCGGCAGGTGCTGGCGCGCGTCCGTCAGGGCAACAGCGGCCCGCTGGACCAGGACGCCATCACCCGCATCTTCCAGAGCATCATCGAGGAAGCGCGGCGGGTGCAGGCCGGGGCGGAGTAGTATCCCTGGACCCACATCTGCCAAAGGCGGGCAGATGTGGGGCACCAAGCGCCAAAGGCGGGCAGATGTGGGGCACCAAGCCGCTTGGTTAACCCCCACGGTACCTGCGTCCAAAATGCGTCCAACTGTGTCTGATTTACCACAGCCGCTTTCCGAATCTCTCGATGTAATCTGCTCATCAGAAAATAGTTAGCGGAAACAGAACTTGTTGCGAGGGCGTGGGTCTTTGTTCAAGACGCGCTCGAGGGCGAGCGCGCTCCAGCTTACGGGCGGACAATCTGTTGGAATATGAACAAACAATCCGCGGCCCGGTGGCCTGTGAGGGCGTAGGCCTGCACTCGGGTGCGCCGGTGCATATGCGCCTGTTGCCCGCGCCGGCCGGCACCGGCATCGTCTTCCGCCGGGTGGACCTGGACGGCTTCCTGGTAGAGGCCATCAGCCGCAACGTGGCGCGGGTCAGTTATGCCACCAGCCTGATGAAGAAAGGCGTGCTCATCTCCACCACCGAGCACCTGCTCTCGGCGTTCATCGGACTGGGCGTGGACAACGCGATCATAGAGCTCGACAACCTGGAGCTGCCCATCCTGGACGGCAGCGCCCGCCCGTTCATGGACATGGTGCTGAACGTGGGGCTGAAGAAGCAGCGGCGGCAGCGGGTGTACATGCGCATCCGGCGCGAGCTGGAATTGCGCGAAGGCGACAAGATCATCGCCGTGTATCCCGCGCCCGGCTATTCGGTGGCCTACACCATCAATTTTCCGCACCCGCTGATTGGGCGCGAAAGCTTCGAAGTGGAGCTTTCCGACAGCCAGTACCGCCGCGAGATCGCGCCCGCGCGTACCTTCGGTTTTGTCGAGCAGGAAAAGGCGATGCGCAACCAGGGCCTGATCCGCGGCGCCTCCGAGCAGAACGTGATCGCGCTGACGCGCGACAGCGTGGTCAACGGCCCGCTGCGCTATCCCGACGAGTTCGTCCGCCACAAGGTGCTGGACCTGATCGGCGACCTGGCGCTGGTGGGGCGGCGCATCATCGGACGGGTGGTGGCCGACCGTGCCGGACACGCCATGCATACCGCGCTGGTTTCGCGGCTGCTGCGCGATCGCACGTTGTGGGAAGAGACAACGGAAGAGACTGCGACCAAGCCCGCGTACTCACCTGCGGCGGAACTCAGAACCTGAAAACAAGTGGTCAGTGGCTGGTGGAGACTAGGGACATCCCCACCCTGTCTCGCCCCCGTGGCAACGCTTCGGGGTATGCTCCGCCCGAGCGAGACAAGGGTGGGGCAACCTCTCTCCCGCAGTTTTTCGGTTACGAGCCGAACGCGCTCCATCTGCTTCCAAGCAACTGCAAAATGCTAAAGCCTGACGCCTGGAGCCTGCTGTTTTCAGCTTTCACGGTGCCAGAAGCGGCGTTTGGGTGGCTCGGGTTTCACCGGCTTCTTGTCGCCTCCCGCTTTCTGATTGAACCACTTCGCCATGAGTTCCTTGACGGTGTGGGGCGGGTTATCAAAACGGATGCCGGCCTGGGCTTCGCCGTCCACCCAGGCGATGGTGCCGCTGGTTTCGATCCAGCTGCTGGTTCCGGGCAGCACGAACTTAATCGTGGCGACCGCCTTGGTGTCGGTGGGCATGGACTTCAGCTTGACCGCCATGCCGCCCTCGCTGAGGTTGATGGCGGTGGCCAGCACTTCCTGCTGGCGTTGCTTGTCCTTGTCCTCGTAGCGCAGGGTGACCGCCATGTCCACCGGGTGGCGGTAGTAGCGGCGGCGCTCCGCCAGCATCATGCCGTGAACGGCGCGGAAGCTGTGCAGGGCGCGGTCGGCGGTGATGGGCTTCTCCAGGGCAAGGTTGGCGCCCATCTCGAACGCGTTGCGAACGCTGGTGATGCCGTTGATGATGGCGAAGGCGGTGGAGGTCTTGTTGGAGGCCATCTGGCGGACGCTGCGGAGCACGTCGAGCGCGCCGTGGCAGTCGTCGCAATCAATGATGATGGCGTCCCACTTGCGGCGCGCGAGTTCCTCCGCCGCCTTATCGGATACGGTGCAAACTTCCACCTCGATCTCCAGGTCGTTGAGAACCCGGCGCAACACGCGAATTACATCGTCGTCACGGCTGAGCAGCAGTGACTGCAGCGCCATCTCGTTGGCCAACCCCGGTGGCTCATGCGCAAGCTCGATTCTATGCCAAGTGACCGCAGATCGAGTTGCCCAACAAGTTACTGTCGTGCCGCACTTGCCTGTTGCGCCGCAAAACGGGAAACTACGGCGAGCATGCGCAAAGCCGTCTATCTCTCGCTGGGATCAAACCTGGGCGATCGGGAAGCCAATCTTCGCGAGGCCCTTGCCCGGCTGGCGGAGCTGGGCGAGGTGACCGGCGTTTCCTCGTATTACGAAACCGAGCCGGTGGATTTCCTGGCCCAGCCCTGGTTCCTGAATTGCGCCGTCGCCATCAGCACGGAGAAGATGCCGCGGCAGTTGCTGGGCGCGCTGCAGAAGATCGAGCAGGAGATGGGACGCCGCCGCGCGCAACCCAAGGGCCCGCGCGTGATTGACCTGGACATCCTGCTGTTCGGGTCATCGGTGGTGGAAACGGCGCAACTGACCATCCCGCACGCGGCCATGCACGAGCGGCGCTTCGTGCTGGAGCCGCTGGCGGAGATCGCGCCCGATGTGCGCCACCCGGTGTTCAAGCGAACCGTGCGCGAGCTGCGGGATGGGTTGCCGCCGGGGCAGCAGGTGAAGAAGGTGGCTGGTAGCCCGTAGTTGGTAGAAATCCCTCGACTCGGGCTTCCCGCGCTGAAGACAGCGCGCGGGAGCCCTCCCTCGCTCGGGATGACAGCCGGATATGATAATTGAGAATTCCGAAGAGTTCTGACTTGCACGATCACCGTTGCCAGGGAAACTGCTTCTCCGGGACCACGACGACGTGGAAGACGCCGCCGATGTCGGCGGGATGGTCGCGGCCGTTGACGAAGGAGAACTCGCGCTGTTTGCCGGTGAGCAGCGGGTCCACCAGCTTGATTTCCTTGATCTGGAACATGCGCTGGCCGTTGGGGTAGATGTACTCGTCGTAGGTGGCGGCGCGGACCACCAGGGCGCGCGATTTCCAGAACAGCAGCACGGGGTGGCCGAGGCGCAGGGGGGCGATGAGGTCGTCGGGAACGGTGGGCGCGCCGGAAATGTAGCGCGATTCCAGGCGCACGTGGCGGCCGTCGTCGAGCACGTAGGCGCCGTCAATCACCTTGGCCAGCGCCTCCAACTTGGGTACGGTGTCGACGCAAACCTCGCCGTAGTTTGCCTTCTGCACCCAGGCGTTCTGCTTGATCGCCACCTGCTGGGCTTTCAGCATGGCCTCAACCGCGACTGCCCAGGCCCAGTTGGTGCACTTCTGAACCGGCGTGGGCAGCCAGAACGCGGTCAGCTCGACCGTCTGGTCCGGCAGGCGCATCAGGGACGCGCCTTTCGGCCTTTTTTCGGAGGCCAGCGGGAGCGCGAGCGCGGCAACCAGCGTCACGATGAGGTATCGGCGAAACACTAGCCGCAGATTAACGCTGATGAACGCAGATGGCGAGTGGCGATGTGAATTACTACGCTACGACTCATTCACCACCGAGACACCGAGGGCACCGAGGAACACCGAGAATAAATTGAGGAGTTTTCTCGGTGAGTCTCGGTGTGCTCGGTGTCTCGGTGGTAGGCGTTACTTCGAAAGCGCCGCCAGGGAATCGCGGAACAGGGCATCGAAGGTGGCACCGTTGCCGGCGTGCGCGGCGGCGGACACGGCGCGCTCGGCGGCGACGCGCTGGTATCCCAGGTTGACCAGCGCCGACAAAACATCTTCTTCGGCGGGGGTGGCCGCCGGCATGGTGGGCGCGGCGCCGAAGCCCTCCAGCTTGTCACGCAGCTCCAGCACCATGCGCTCCGCGGTCTTCTTGCCAATGCCGGGAATGCGCGTCAGGCGCGCGACATCGTTGCTCCGGATGGCGCTCACCATGTCGGGTGTCGGCATGCCGCTGAGGATGGTAATCGCCAGTTTCGGACCGATGCCGCTGACCGAAATCAGTTTTTCGAAAAGCTGTTTCTCTTCGGCGCGCAGGAAGCCAAAGAGGGCGATCGCATCCTCGCGCACGTGGGTGTGGATGAAGAGCGCGACCTCGCGTCCGGCAGCGGGCAATTCGGAAAACGTCGGGACGCTGATGGTGACATCGTAGCCGACACCAGCGGTGTCGACGATGGCCTGGTTGGGATGCTTGGCGATGAGCTTGCCGCGTAGGTGGGCGATCATGGGAGGCTCCAGGCTCCAGGCTTCAGGCGCCAGGAAGAAGAAATATTATCCGCGCGGCGGCGCGCATGCACGCTCATTCATCGTCGTCCCGACCCCAAGACCCACATCTGCCAACGGCGGGCAGATGTGGGGCACCAGCACACGGCACCAGCACACAGCGAGTGATGATCCCGGCATTTGACCATTGCCGCTCGCGACTCGTAGCATGACTCAATCCTGTGGGGCGGGATTCCATGGAAGGGACACTGGTTTCGCATTACCGGGTCGGGTCGCGGCTGGGCAGCGGCGGCATGGGCGTGGTCTATGCCGCCGAGGACCTGACGCTGGCACGCCAGGTGGCGCTCAAGTTCCTTCCCGAGACGGTGGAGGCCAATCCGCTGGCGCTGGAGCGTCTGCGGCGGGAAGCGCGGTCGGCGTCGGCGCTCAACCACGAATCCATCTGCACGATTTATGAAATCGGCGAGCACGAGGGCCGGCACTTCATCTCCATGGAGTTGCTCGAAGGCATGCCGCTGGACGCGCGGTTGAAATCCGGCGCGCTGGCGGTCTCGGAACTTCTGGATATCGGCATCCAGGTGGCGGACGCGCTCGATGCCGCCCACCAGCGCGGCATCGTTCATCGCGACATCAAGCCGGCAAATATTTTCCTGACCCGCCGCGGGCGCGTGAAAGTGCTGGATTTCGGGCTGGCGACGGTGGTGGTGGACCGCGCGGCCGCGCTGACGGTGGGCAGCACCGCGCCCGACGCGCGCCTCACCAGCCCCGGCACCGCCATCGGCACGGTCGCCTACATGTCGCCGGAGCAGGCGCGTGGCGAAGAACTCGATCCGCGCAGCGACCTGTTTTCGTTCGGAACCGTGCTCTACGAGATGGCGACAGGAGTGCTTCCGTTCGACGGCAAAACTACGGCGGTGATGTTCGCGGCCATCCTGGAAAAAACGCAGGCGCCGGCATCGTCGGTGAATGCGGCCGTTCCGGCGCGCCTGGAAGAGATCATCGACAAGTCGCTGGAGAAGGACCGCGACCTCCGCTACCAGACCGCGGCCGAACTGCGCGGCGACCTCAAGCGCCTGAAGCGCGACACGGAGTCGGGCCGAACGGCGGCCGCGCGGCGCAGCAGCGAATCCGCATCGGTCGCGGCCGCTCCCCGACGCAAGCCGGCGTGGATCTATGGCGGGATCGCCGCGGTGGCGCTGCGGTGATCGCCTTGGCCGCATATTTCTACTGGTCGCGCGCTTCCCGAGTAGCGGTCACGCCGCAGAACCTGAGCATCGCGCGGCTCACCGACAGCGGGCACGTGCACGACGCCGCGATTTCGCCCGATGGTAAATGGCTGGCGTTGATGCGCCACGACGCCCACTCCGCCGCATTGTGGGTGAAACAGGTCGCCACCGGCAGCGAGACGCGCGTGGTCACGCCGCAGGAAGGGGAGTTTTCCGATCTAGCGTTCAGTCCGGACGGCAACTACCTGTATTACGCATTCCGTCCCGCGGGCAAAGCGCAGCAGGCGGTGTACGTGGTGCCCGCGCTGGGCGGGACGCCGCGCCTGGTGATCAACAACACCGCCACCGGGGTTGCGTTCTCGCCCGATGGCCGGCAAGTGGCGTTCATGCGCGAAGTGGGTGGGCGCGATCGCGTCCTGGTGGCGGATGCGAACGATAACGGCGAAAAAACGGTCACCGAGAGCACGCATTTGTACAAGACGCCGCCCTCGTGGTCGCCCGACGGAAAAACGCTGCTGCTGACCACCGACGTCTTTACCGAGAAAGGCCTGGGCGCACTGCTGCTGCAGCCGGTGGCGGGCGGAAACGCGCGCCAGGTTCCGGCCCGCGGCCAGGTGCCGGCGGCGCAGTGGCTGCCGGGCGGAATGGTATGGCTGGAAAAATCGCCGGAAACGCAGGGGCGCTCGCAAATCTACTTCCGCGCGGATGCCTCCAGCCCGCCGGTGCGCCTGACCAATGACCTGAACGACTACGGCGATGCGCTGAGCGTGACCGCTGACGGGAAGGCAATCGTGGCGGTGCAGACCGAGGCGGCCACCAGCATATATGTTGCCGATATCGCCGGTCTCGCCGGTTTCGACAAGCTCACGGCGGTGACGGGAACGTCTTCGGAGCGCGACGTCACCGACTGGACGCCGGACGGCAAGATCGTGGTCGAGGATGCCTCGGGACATTCGGCGCTGTTGAACCCCGACGGCTCCGGCGACGTAAGGCTCCCGACGCAGGAGTACGGACTGACGCCCTCGATCTGCGGCGACGGGAAGTCATTCCTGTATTCGAGCCTGAAGCGCAGCAATGCCATCCACGTCACGCTGGCGTCCACCGGCGGGGGAAGGGAAACCGACCTGACCTCGGGGCGCATGGACTGGCAGCCGGTCTGCTCACCGGACGGCGCCTGGGCTGTCTATTTGAGCCACGACAGCGGCGTGTGGCAGTTGATGCGGATTTCGACTTCCGGCGGCAAGCCCACCTTGCTGTTCGGCGAAAGCGGCCCGTGGTGGCCGAGCATTTCCGGCGACGGCAAGTACGTGGGATTCCGCGCCGGCGTGGTGGACGAAAATCCCAAGTTCATCGTGATTCCGGCGGAGGGCGGCGTGCCGGTGCACCAGTTCAACGTGCCGCCGGACAGCGACATCTTCCGGCTGGCCCGCGACGGCGCCGGTTTCTACTACACCCAGCGCGAGGGCGACGTGGACAATCTCTGGTACCAGTCCATGGCCGGCACCCCGGCGCGTCAGGTGACGCACTTCACCAGCGACCACATCTACGCCTTTGCCTTCTCGCGCGACGGCCGCCGCGTGGCCTTCACCCGCGGCAACGAAAAGCAGGATGCGGTGATGCTGAGCAATTTTCGGTAAATCGGGTGATCGGGCGATCCGGTGATCGGGGCCGAACGACATTGCCGATTGTTGATTGAAGATTGTCGATTTCATAGGGGTCCTTCGACTCGGATGCGGCAAAGCACCCCACAACGCGCAAAACCGGCGCGTTGCGGGGGCCCCGTCACCCGCGCCAAAAGCGGGCGCTGGTGGTTTGCCGCATCCTCGCTCAGGATGACAGCAGTGAAATGTTGGAGTCGTGCTCGAGGGCGAGCGCGCTCCAACTGGGACGCACACGCGAGGGCGCCCGCTACGGCGGCGATCTCCTACGAGGGTGGCAGCAGCCCCGGCGAGGGCGCCGGGGCCTACAAGCC
>CAVXCR010000009.1:0-10423 GCA_963760265.1 Terriglobia bacterium | reverse complement strand
CGCCGCCGGAACGCCGCAATTCGATGGTGATCGGCCCATCGACGCTGAGCCCATTGTCGGCGCGAAGCACGCCGCGTTCACCGACTATCTCGATCGGCGTTCGATACTCCGCTAGCGAGGACACCAGCACCGCTCCCAACCCCGAGCGCCGGAATTGGAGCGACACCACCGCCGCGGCTTCCATGCCGCCGGTCTCGCTGGCGCGCGCACTCGCCGACACGCGCGCAACTTCGTCGTCGAGAATGAAGCGCAGCGCGTCAATGCAGTGCACTCCGACATCGGCGACCGGCCCGCCGCCGGCGATGGCCGCGTCATGGATCCACGTGCGCGAGTGTGCGGACACAAGGTAGGAAAATTCGGAGCGCGCGAACACCACGCTGCCAATCTCGCCCGCCGCGATGCGCTGGCGCAGCCTCCGCGTACTGTCGGCGAAGCGAAAGATGTGCGCGATTCCCAGCAGCAAGCCCTTCGCCCTGGCGCGCTCTACCATCTGCGACGCCTCGGCGGCGTTCATTGCCATGGGCTTTTCCAGCAGGACCGGCTTGCCGCATTCCAGCGCGACCAGCGTGTCGCCCAGGTGGCAGTTATTCGGCGTCGCGATAAAAACGGCATCCACCTGCAGCGACCGGCACAACTCCTCGGCCGACGCGAAGGCCTGGGGGATTTCGTACTCCTGCGCCGAAGCACGAGCGCGCTGCGGATCGCGCCGCGACAGCGCGGTCACGCGCGCGTTCTGCGCCCGGCGGAAGCCGGGCATCAACCGCTTCACCGCATGCAGACCGAAGCCGATGATTCCGAAGCGCACCATTTCCAATGTGGCTCTCGAAATTACCAATTACCGATTACCAATTGCAAATTGCCGTCATCACGCCCGCTGGTGACGCCGGTCACGGAACGGTACGGCAGAGGGGACCAGACTACAGGTAGAGGTGCCCCATGCCCATCCTCTTTATGGCGTTGTTGGCGCTCCTCGTTTTCCTGGTGATGGGCGGAATGGTGTTTTACGCCGCCTATGCCGAAGGGCGCACGGCTCGCAAGGACGATGCGGCCAAACCGGCGGCGCGTCCCTAGGCGGAACGATCCGCGCCACGACGCCACCGACCGTCACGTGGTTTTGTGACCTGGCTCACCGGCCAGTGTATTGACAGATTTTTTCGGACGGGTATACTTTAGCTTCAATGTTCGACGTTGCCCACAACACGACCATGGCCATGTGCACCATCATTATGTGCATGTGTCGTGGTCTGTGGGTTGCGCGGACGAGCGGCAGAAGCTGAAGCGGTAGCCGCAAAAGTTCAACGACCCACGGTCCACCCGGATCGTGGGTCGTTTTCTTTTTGGCGCCAACCATTTCGAGGAGAGTGCAGCGATGAGCAGCGACAACGGCAACCCTCCAAGATATTTTGCCACCCTGGCGGTGCACGCCGGCCAGGCGCCCGATCCCGCCACCAAGGCGCGGGCCGTCCCGATTTACCAGACCACCTCCTACGCCTTCGACGACGCCGATCATGCCGCCCGGCTGTTCGCGCTCCAGGAGTCCGGCAACATCTACACGCGCATCATGAACCCGACCAGCGACGTCTTCGAGAAGCGCATCGCCGCTCTGGAAGGCGGCATCGGCGGGTTGGCGCTCGCCTCCGGCCAGGCGGCGGAAACGCTCACCATCATCACCCTCGCCTCGGCCGGCGACGAAATCGTCTCCACCACTTCGCTCTATGGCGGCACCTACAACCTCTTCCACTACACGCTGCCGAAGCTGGGCATCAAAGTCCGGTTTGTCGATGCCGAAGATTTCGACGGCCTGCGCGCCGCCGTCAATTCGCGCACCAAAGCCGTGTACACCGAGAGCGTCGGCAATCCCAAGCTGGATATTCCCGACCTCGAACGCCTGGCCGGCATCGCGCACGAGTACGGGCTGCCCTTCGTCGTGGACAACACCACTGCGTCGCCCGCTCTCTGCCGCCCCATCGAGTGGGGCGCCGACATTGTGGTCAACTCGGCGACCAAGTTCATCGGCGGCCATGGCACATCGATCGGCGGCGTCATCGTGGACAGCGGGAAGTTCGACTGGAAAGCGTCGGGCCGGTTCCGCGATTTCGTCGAGCCCGATCCCTCCTATCACGGCGTCAGCTACACCGCGGCGTTCGGTCCGGCGGCGTTCATCATCAAGGCGCGGGTGCAGGGACTGCGCGATACCGGCGCTTGCCTCTCGCCATTCAATTCCTTCCTGCTGCTGCAGGGCGCCGAGACTCTGCATCTCCGCATGGAGCGCCACTCGGAGAACGCGCTCGAAGTCGCGCGCTTCCTCCAGACGCATCGCGAAATCGAGTGGGTCAACTATCCCGGCCTGCCGCAGAGCAAGTATTTCGAGCGGGCGAAGAAATACCTGCCCACCGGCGCCGGCTCGCTGGTCACGTTCGGCATTCGCGGCGGCTACGAGGCAGGGCGCGCGCTCATCAATTCGCTCGAACTCTTCAGCCTGCTGGCCAACATCGGCGACGCCAAGTCGCTCGTCATCCACCCCGCTTCCACCACCCACCAGCAACTCAGCGAAGCAGAGCAGCGTTCCACCGGCGTCACGCCCGACCTGGTGCGGCTCTCGGTCGGCATCGAGGACGTGCGCGACATCATCGCCGACCTCGACCGGGCCCTGGGAAAGGGAAGCGCGAAATCGGCGACGGCGGCGCGCCCGTCGCACATTCCGGCACAGGCCGCGGGAGACTAGTCATGGCTTCGATCGAACCCACTGCCGAAGCGAATTGCAGGCTCGAGGGCGCCTTCCGCCTCGATTCCGGCGGGGAACTGCCTTCGCCCGAGGTGCGTTACGCGGTGTACGGCGAGCTCAACCGCCGCCGCGACAATGCCATCCTCGTCTGCCACGCGCTGTCCGGATCGGCGCGCGTGGCCGACTGGTGGCCGGAGCTGTTTCCCGGCGTATTCGATACCTCGCGCTACTGCGTCATCGGGACCAACCTGATCGGTTCCTGCTATGGCGCCACCGGACCGGCCTCACTCAATCCCGTGACCGGCGTCACCTATGGGCCGGACTTCCCGCTGGTCTCCATCCGCGACATGGTGCGCGCCCAGGCGGGCGTGCTCGACCGCCTCGGCATCGAGCGCCTGCATACCGTGGTGGGCGGCTCCATCGGCGGCATGCAGGCGCTGCAGTGGGCGGTGGACTTCCCGCAACGCGTGGAGCGCGCCATCGCCATCGGCGCCGCGCCGCTCTCCGCCATGGGCCTGGCGCTGAACCATCTGCAACGTCTCGCCATTCAACTCGACCCCGCGTTTCGCGGCGGACGCTACGCCGCGGGCGAAGGTCCCGAGGCCGGGCTCGCCCTGGCGCGCGGCATCGCCATGCTGTCGTACAAGTCGCCGGCGTTGCTCGGCGAACGGTTCGCGCGCCGCCCCAACCGCAACGGCGAGGACCCGTACGGCGCCTACTCCGACCGCTTCGATGTCGCCGGTTACCTCGATCACCAGGGCGAAAAGTTCATCGCCCGCTTCGACGCCAATTCCTACCTCGTGCTGTCGAAGGCGATGGACACCTTCGATCTCATGCGCGGGTATGAGTCGGAACGCGAGGCCCTGCGGCGCATCCGCGCGCGCGTGCTGCTGGTCGGCATTTCCTCCGACTGGCTGTTCCCGCCGGAAGATGTGCGCGACCTGGCGCAACGCGTCCGCGCCGCCGGACACGCCTGCGACTACGCCGAGCTGAAGTCGTCGCACGGCCACGATGGCTTTCTCGCCGACATGGATCAACTGGCCCCGTTCATCACCGCCGCGCTCTGGCGCCCGGCGGGTAACCCGGTGCCGATCACGCGCCCGCATCTGGCGCGCGCCGCCAACTGAATAACACAGAGACACCGAGTCACAGAGGAGGAATTATTGCTTTTCTCCTCTGTGTCTCGGTGACTCTGTGTTCATCATCTAGGAGCTATGTTCGCCAGCGTGCGCTAGCTCACAACCAGCGGTGACAGGCATCACCGCCGCTGGTGTGTCTCCCCGCTACCTTCATAGATGTGGTGCACCGTCCGGACATCCGCGAGCGGCAGCGCCCTGGAAATCTCATCGGGAGAATTGAACGATGGCTTACGTAATTACCGATACCTGCCTCAAGGACGTGCTCTGCGCCGACGCCTGTCCCACCGACTGCATTCATCCCAAGAAGGACGAACCGCAGTTCGAGACCTCGACCCAGATGTACGTGGACCCGGAAGGCTGCATTGACTGTGGCGCCTGCGTCTCGGTCTGCCCCTCCAACTCCATGTTCCCGGCCGAAGAAGTCCCCGAGGACAAGAAAGATTTCGTCGAGAAGAACGCCAAGTTCTACGCGAATTAGTCAGACGGTGTACACCCAACCGGCCCGGGTTCTCCGGGCCTTTTTTGTTGCCGCCTGCGTCGACTGCAACGTTTTGCATTCCAGTTGCAGATCTTTGCAATGACTAAACTTTAATTGAGCTTTCACTTGCCGAGTTCATTTTCTCGGCGGATACTCCCCCCAATTATGCCAACTATTCATCGCTCGCACCTATTGACCGCGGTGGTCTGCGCGGTTCTCGCTATTTTGCTGTTTGCGCCGATCGCTTCTTCCGCGGCCACTCCCGCCGTCATCATCAGCCAGGTGTACGGCGGCGGCGGCAACTCCGGCTCGACCTGGAAGAACGATTTCATAGAACTGTTCAATCCTGGCGCGGCGCCGGTGTCGGTAACCGGCTGGTCAGTGCAATACGCCTCCAGTGCCGGCACCACCTGGCAAAAGACGAACCTCACCGGCACCGTTCCGGCGGGAGGGTACTTCCTTATCCAGGAAGCTGCGGGCGCAGGCGGCACCACCCCATTGCCCACGGCGGATACGATCGGCACCATCGCCATGAGCGCCACCGGCGCCAAGGTCGCATTGGTGAACAACCAGACTGCGCTCACGGGCGCGTGCCCGAGCGGTGTAGTTGATTTCGTCGGCTACGATGGCGCCAACTGCCCCGCGCCCACGCCGGCGCTGACCAACACCACCGCCGCGCTTCGTCTTGCCGACGCCTGCGCTTATACCGGTACCAACTCGGTGGACTTCGCCGTGGGGACTCCCACGCCGCGCAACAGCGCCTCACCGGGGACGGTTTGCTCTTCGGGAACCGCTACGCCTACTTCCGTCATTCGCAACCAGGCCACCGTGGTTGCGGTATCGCCGGCAGCGGGGCACGCCGCCAATTCGATGACCGCCGGGCTCGGCACCATTGGCGGCACCGGCACGCAGGCGCTATTCGATGACGGCACCAACGGCGACGCCAACCCCGGCGATGGCATTTTCTCGGGCACGCTCGTCGTCGGCCAGTGCACGGCGTCGGGCGTCCGGATTATCCCGGTATCCATCGCTTACGCCGACGGCACGCACGGCGCCGCCGCAGTCCTGGTCAGCGTTGCGACGCTGAATTCCGTCGTCAACATCTACGACATCCAGGGCTCCGGTCCCCGTTCGCCTTACGAATGTCAGCCGGTCACCACCTCCGGTGTTGTCACCGGGCGCATCTCCAACGGGTTCTTCCTGCAAGATCCCGTGGGCGACGGCGATCCTTCCACTTCCGACGGAGTCTTTGTCTTCACCAGTTCCGCGCCTTCGGCCAACGCGGCCGTCGGAAACATCGTGAGCGTTACCGGCACCGTGTCGGAATTTGTGCCTTCCTCCGACACCAACAGCCCGCCGGTGACGGAAATCAGCGGCAGTCCAACCGTGACCTTAGTCTCCACCGGGAATCCGCTGCCCGCGCCCGTCGAAATCACCAGCATTGATCCCAACGGTTCGTTCGATCAGTTGGAGCGCTACGAAGGCATGCGAGTGCACGTCGCCTCGCTGACCGTGACCGGGCCCACGCTCGGCAACATTGATGAGCCGAGCGCCACCTCCACCAGCACGGGCCTGTTCTTCGGAGTGCTGGCTGGAACGCCGCGCCCGTTCCGCGAGCCCGGCGTGGAAACTTTCGTGCCGGTGCCCAATCCGCCGTGTTGCGTTCCGCGCTTTGACACCAACCCGGAGCGGTTGCGGGTGGACACCAGCCGCCTATCGAGCACGCTGGAAGTCACCGACGGCGTCATCGTGAACAACATCACCGGCCCGCTCGACTTCGGCTATCGCATGTACAGCATCGTTGCCGAGCCGGGCATTGAGGCCGCAACGCCGAACGCCAGCGCGCTTGCAGCGCCGGCGCCCGACGCCAGCGAATTCACCATCGCCAACTCCAATCTGCGGCACTTCTACGACACGATTGCCGGACCTGCGCAGGACTCCACGCTCACCCCCGACGCCTATGCCAAGCGGCTGAACAAGGTGTCGCTCGCGGTTCGCACCCTGCTCCACACGCCCGACATCCTCGGCGTGGAGGAAATGGAAAACCTGGCCACCTTGCAGGACCTGGCCGGCAAAATCAACGCCGACGCGGTCAGCGCGGGACAGCCGAGTCCGAACTACAGCGCCTACCTGTACGACGGCAACGACATCAGCGGCATCAACGTCGGCCTGCTGGTCAAACCCAACATCAACGTGCTCTCGGTCACCCAGTACGGCAAGACCGATTTCATTCCGGGCACCACTTCGATCATGAACGACCGCCCGCCGATCCTGCTCTCCGCCACGGTGACCAACCAGGCCGAAACCATGCCCTTCTACGTCATCGTGAACCACCTGCGTTCGCTGAGCGGGCTGGAGGACCCGGCCAACATCGCGCGCTCCAAGCGCCGGGCGCAGGCGGAATTCCTGGCGAACTTGATTCAGAACATCCAGGCAGGCGATGCCGGCGCGAACATTGTCAGCATTGGCGACTACAATTCCTATGAGTTCAACGACGGTTGGGTGGACGTGATGGGCACGATCACAGGTGCGCCAGCCCCTCCGGACCAGGTGGTGCTGGCCTCGCCTGATCTGGTGGATCCCAACCTCACCGATCTGCTGTTCTCCTTGCCGGCCGACCAGCGTTACTCGTACACCTACGACGGCAACGCGCAGGCGCTTGATCACATTCTGGTCAACCAGAACATGCTTGGCCAGGTTTCGCGCTTCGCCTACGCCCGCAACAATGCCGATTTCCCTGAGTCGTTCGGCAACGACGGAAACCGCCCCGAGAAATACGCCGACCACGACATGCCGGTGGCGTACTTCAAGCTGCCCACCGACCACACGCCGCCGGTGCTCACGCTGCCCGGCGACATCACACAGGAAGGCACCAGCCCTGCGGGTGCGGTGGTGACGTTTACGGCCACGGCAAACGATTCCTGGGATGGGCCGACCGCGGTGGTCTGCGCTCCCGCATCCGGTTCCACGTTCCCGCTCGGTACCACCGAGGTCGACTGTTCCTCCACCGATGCGCACTCCAATACCGCTACCGGCAAGTTCCACGTCAACGTGGTTGACACTACGGCGCCGATTGTCGCCGTCACCGGCGTGAGCAACGGCGCGACGTACATTGTCGGCGGAGTTCCGGTCGCCGGCTGCAGCACCACCGACGGCGTTTCCGGGGTCGCGGCAAACGCCACGCTCACCGTTACCGGCGGCACCGCCAACCACGTCGGCAGCTTTACCGCCACCTGTTCCGGCGGCCGCGACAACGCCGGCAATGTCGCTGCTCCGGTGAGCGCTACCTACAACGTGAATTACGCGTTCGGCGGATTTTCTCTCGGCGGGCGTCCGGTGGTGAACGGCGGCAGCACGGTGCCGGTGAAGTTCCAGTTGCGCAACGCAAGCGGCGCGCTGATCACAACCACCACCTCCGTCCTGGCCATCGAGGCGTCGTCCAACCCGGCATGTTCAGGGGTGGGTGGCACGCCGTTCCCGGCCGCGGCGACCGGCGGCACCACGTTGCGCTTTGCCGGCGACGGCTTCATCTTCAACTGGAAGACGGAAAAGTCCTGGACCGGCTGCTACAACTTCCTGGTGCTCCTCGACGACGCCACCACGCAGGCGGCGCTGGTGACCATGAAATGAGGCCCTGGAGTTATTGAAGTTTTTGAGCTCGCGCCCGGCCGCTTGGCCGGGCGTTGCTTTTGTGCCGTGTTCTGCGCAACTGGCGAGATGGGCTGAACCGGAACACGCCGAGCATGGGCGGTGTCTGTGACATTGTGGAGCATGTCCCAATGCTGGCAACGCTGGTTCTCGGAATCCTGTCTAGTTCCTTCCCGCTTGGTGATCTTGAGCAGCAGATGAAAGCGCCTCGTGTCCACGTCTCAGAGAGGGTTGCCAGCCACCTAGTCATCAATCGCGTGAAACCGGTTTGCCCTATTGCGTGCAGTCTGTGCGATCACGCGACAGTAAAGCTGAAGCTAGTAATAAGCAGGCGCGGCACTGTAAGGCATATCACCGTCGTCCGTGCAGATTCGCGGCTTGCCGATGCGGCCGCGGAGGCGGCGAGGCTCTGGCGCTTCAAGCCATACATGCTGCAGGGTAGTCCCGTGGAATACGAAACTTACGTGTCCTTGAGTTCTTGGACTTGCCGAAGGGAACCGAACTAAAAAGCCATTGCCACCCGCCAACCATTTTCACGCCGGCCGCTTCTCCCGCTCCGTAAAGCTGTACACCACCTTCTCCCCCGTGTCCGCCGTCGGGCCATAGACGGACGGCACCAACTCCCCAACCAGCCTGAGATAGACCACCAATTGCCCGCGGTGGTGGGAAGAATGAGCGATCCGCCGCGTCATCACCCACGCTCGCGTTCGCGTCACGTCGAAAAACTGCGTGTTCTCGCGCCACCATTCGTCGGATTTCGCCCGCAGCATTTCCAGCCGCCGCGTCGCATCCGCCCGGTACTTCTCGATAAATCCTTCTTTGGTCCGCTGCCCCGGATTCGGATCACCGGTATCAATTCCCAGCATCACCTTCATCCACCGGCCCTCCGACTGCACCTGGTGCTCTATTTGTTCCAGCACGCTGCGCGATTTGGGATGCGGCCGGTAGTCCATGCTGGTCGCCGGAAACGACGCCCAGAATCCCGTCATTTTCAGGATTTCCGTTTCGTATGTGTCGAGGAGGAATCCATAGGTTCCCGCCATCTCTCACCTCCCGGGGCGCGTCATTATAGTTGAGCCCGCGCGTGTACCTGGGCGCGCCCAAGTTTGAGCGCCAAGATACGCCACGCCTGTCTTGTCACTACAGTCCGAGAATGAGTACGATCCCGCCTGGAGCCTGACGCCCGAAGCCTGGAGCCTGGTTTCAGCCATTCTGGCATTAATTACCTAGACTAACCAAAGGAATGCCATTATGATCGACCAGAGATCGTTGCGGTTGGCTCATTTATCGCATTCGATACACCAGCCGCAAAGCAGGGAGAGATTCTTTGTCATGGTGTTTGATCTGACTTCGTACATGGACGAGACAGGTCACGCTGACGACCCAGTTTTGAACTTTGCGGGGATGGCGGGCTTCGTTGCTCCGCTCAAAATATGGGAAGCGTTTGGAAGACTCTGGCAAGACGTTCTTGATAAAGCTGGACTAAAAGAGCCTTTTCATATGAACGAATTCGCACAGAGCACATGCCAATTTAAATCGTGGAAGGGCAACAAGGAACGGCGCGAAGCTTTATTCGGACAGTTAGTTGAATTGATCGTAACGGCTAAACTCCGACCCATTGGCGCGATTGTGTCGATCAGAGATTTTGAAAGCCTTTCACGAGCGCAGCGCGAAAGCTTCAAAGACCCGTATTACATCGCTTTCCAAATCTGCACTCGTGGCGGCGCTTTAGAAGGGGCGATCTGCGACCCGCCGGAAAAGGTCGTAATGGTTTACAGCTTCAATAAAGAGTTTGGAGTCGTTAAGCCACGGGGGAAATACAGCGTGGATCAGTCTGGGAGCGCAGAGCAACTATGGCATGTGATGAGGAGAAGCACAAATTTCGGGAAATGGATGGGAGCGTATTCATCCAGCACTCCTACAGAGATCGTGCAATTACAAGCCGCCGATTTGCTTGCATATGAACTCGCCAAGGAATTCGAGAATCAAATCAAACGACCAAAGGACTCGATGCGGTGGGGATTGAAACGGATACTCCCACTGGCCGGATTTCCTTATCCAATGCTTCGATTGCTTGATCGCGCCGAATTGCTGAGAATCGTCCAGGAAAGCAGATTTAAATGTCAGGATGGAACAGCAGAAGTGTCGCCTTCCCAAATGGTCAACGCGCTTTATGGAATTCAGAAATGGATGGTGGAGCGTGGCGGCATCAAATTGCGAATCACGATTTGAGAACCGGAGTATGATACGCGCATGAAATCAAAGCCGCGAACGTCTGAATACGCCACGTTTGAGAACGCGCTCCGCAAGGTGCTCACCGTATCGCACTCGGAGATGAAGGCGCGGATCGAAGCTGATAAGCAAACACGGCCGCACACGGCGGCGGGGCGGAAGCCTAAGAGCAAGTGACAGCGCAAAGCATCAAATTACACC
>CAVXCR010000008.1:0-24915 GCA_963760265.1 Terriglobia bacterium | reverse complement strand
GCGCTTACAACACCATCGTTCCGCCCTCCGGCAAGGTGCTCTCCGGCGGCGTGGACTCCAACGCCCTGCAGCGCCCGAAGCGCTTCTTCGGCGCCGCCCGCAACATCGAGGAAGGCGGCTCGCTGACCATCATCGCCACCGCACTGGTGGACACCGGCTCGCGCATGGACGACGTGATCTTTGAAGAGTTCAAAGGCACCGGCAACTGCGAAATCATTCTCGACCGCAAGCTGGTGGACAAACGCGTCTTCCCCGCCATCGATATCCAGCGCTCCGGCACGCGCAAGGAAGAGTTGCTCATTCCGAAGGAAGACCTGGCGCGCATCTGGGTGCTGCGCAAGGTGCTCAACCCGTTGTCGCCGGTGGAAGCCATGGAGCTCTTGATCGACAAGCTGAGCAAGACCCAGAACAACGGCATCTTCCTCTCGAACATGAGCTCGCTGTAAACCGGCTCTCAGCGGTTAGCTTTCAGCTTCAGCAACAGATGTAGCCCGGTCGACCTCGACCGGGCTTTCCTGTTGCGCTTCAACTGCGCCGCGCCCGGAATGTTTCGCGGCCACGAAGAGAAGGTGCCGGCCCGAGCGCCAAAAGCCTCTTCATCCCAGCTGCAACGGCGACACCGGTTAAGCAGTAACGCACCAGGTTCCGCCGATGGACATCGCGCAGTCTGCCAAGCTAATTTTTAGCGACAGCTATTTTCAGATCATGAAGGCAGCATCATGACCACGGGCGTTGAACGCCGCAGGGCCCCGCGGTATTCCGTCTTCCTGCCTGTACGCGCGCCAACTACCGGAACGGGAGAAATGTTGGGTGTCACCCGGGACGTCAGTTCCGGCGGCTTGTACTTCTACACCGAATTAGAGGACTGGCAAGCGGGCAGCCGCATCGACTTCGTCTTCCAGTTTCCGACGCAAGTTAGCGGTCACGCCGCGGCCACGCGGTGCCGCGGCACCGTGGTGCGCGCCGAAGGACCCGAGAACGCGCGCGGCATCGCCGTCCGCATCGACCGCATTTCGTTCGTGGACAGTTAGCACGCCAGGTCATAGTCGTTGGTAATTTGTGCATCCGGTTAGGCACGCTCACACTAGGAGCATTCAAGATCCAAGAGGTCTGCATGCAGCAGGTTACATTCCCCACCGAACCCAATACGAGGTTAACCGTTCTGACCCGATCGCTGGCGCATCGCAGGCCCGAACACCAGGCTGAAAGCGTCGCCGAGACGCGCGCGAAGCAGGTTCCGGCGGCCGCTATTGAGGTCGCGGAGGGCTTCAACCTGGCAGCGAAATTCTTGTTGGCGACAACGCACGCCAGCGGCGTGGCCATCGCCATCCTCGATGAAACCGGGCTTCACTGCCGGGCCAGCGCCGGGGAAGCGCCGCAGCCCGGCACCGCGATCCGCCTGGAGAACACCATTTCCGGGGAATGCATCCGCAGCGGAGCTTCTTTCCACTGCGAGGACACGCTGACCAAGTGCCCCAACGCGCTGCCGGCCAGGTCCATCCTGCTTTTACCGATCGTATGGGGACGCAACCCGCGCGGGCTGGTGGCGCTGTTCTCGCGCCAGCCGCAGGCGTTCGGGCAGGCCAGCGCCGCGATTGCGCGCTCGGCCGCGGCGATGGTGGCGATCGCACTCAATGCCTGGTCGCCCCAGCTTGACTGCCCCATCGACGGCCAGGTGCTGGAAGCGGATCTCGTTGAGCCCGCACCGCCGGTGCCTGCGCAGGCTGCTGCGCCGGCCAAGATTGCTGCGCCCGCGGTCGCAGCCGAAACGGATTCGCCGCTTGCGCCCGAGTGGCACGGCCGGCCGAGCTCCAGCAAAGTGCTGTGCGGCCTGCCTTGCTCGACTTGCGGCTCGTATTCCGCCGCCACCGAGCCACGCTGCCCGGTGTGCAAGGCAACGAAGTAGGGCACGGTAGAAACTTACCCATCCATTCTGAACCTCGCATCTTGGTGGTTGTCCACCTTCCTCTCCCTGTCACCCCGAGCGCGGAAATGCCGCCCGGTGGCGTAGGCGGTTCGCTGGCCGGAGCCGAACTTGAATCGCGGCTAATGCCCGGCGCTTCCATCTCCGGGCGCATGGGTGGCGGCGATTTCGTAGTGCAGCGACTTGGGGTCGTAGCGGGAGAGGTACTTGCGCCGCTCCTCGGGGATGACAGCAGTCTCGTAGTCGGGCCCGGTCACGGCGCGGATGGCATCGATGGAGTCCCAGAGCATGATGGTGACGAACTCGATTTCGGCGCCGGCGTTTCTGCGCAGCAAGTAGCTGCCCCGATACCCTTTCACTTGGCTGATTCCCGGCAGAAGTTCCGGTTTCAACATGGACTCATAGGCCTCGGCGTGCTCAGGCCTGGTGTAACCGTGCCAGATTCTTGCGATCATCATGGTAGCTCCGCGGCAGAAAAAGGCCGGCAGGAAGTGGCTGCCGGCTGGAGAGGAAAGGGACAAGGAGATTCCTGAGCTCAGCTCAGTGTTTCATCTCGTCCTTTTTCATGTCGTCCTTCTTCATGCCGTCGCCGGTGTTCATGGACAGGGACATGACGTGCGCTTCGCCCTTGTCGGGATAGAAGTGGGCGTTCAGCTTGACATGGTGTCCCTCGTGTCCCTTCACGGCTTCGGGGTTCACGAGTTTCCAGCTCTTCTTGTCCTTGTCGCTGGTGAAGGTCTTGCCATCCTTGCCGATGGTGCCTACGACGTCCTTGGCCGCCGGACCCGCGCTGGTCTTGGCCGAGCTGTCCTTTTTTTCCTGCTTGTCCGAACCGTACTGGGCGAGGGCAGACAGGGAAATCAGGACCACAAGCGCGAGCAGAGCCGCCGATAGTTTCTTCATTGCCATCCTCCTTGTGTCGTTGGTCCCCGTAGTGAGCGCGAGCCATTGTAGGTGCCGGGCGTGGGGAATGACAAGGGAAAGGGACGTACCGAGAGCGGATTGCACCGCCCAGAAGACTCCCCGGGCCGGCTGCCGTCAGCGCTCATGGGTGGAAAAGCAAAGATCCTGCGTGGGCGAAAACCGCGCCCACGCAGGATGACGCCACGTTCAGGACCTATTGCTGCGGCGCATTGGCGGCTGCGACCTTGGTTTTGTCGTCCGCGCCCAGGCGCGTTACGTATGGAAACACGGGCGTGACTTCAAAGGACATCTTCTCGCGGGGCGAGATCAGCGGTACGCGGCTGGTCTTGGTCATTTCGATCTTGTCCGACCAGGGGTCCATGTGGATGCGCCCGCCCAGCGGCAGGGCGGCGATCTGGTCCACGTTGCGCTGCTGCAATTGCGGCGCACCGTTCATCAGCGCCTGCATGCGCACGCCGCCCTTCTCAGCCAAGCTGTTGCCGAGATGGGCGCGCAGCAGGTTGGGCAGCTCTTTCTCATGGGCCTTGAGGGCTTCCAGGAAAAGGCCGGCATTGCCGAGTTTGTCCTTGTAAGGAGAGTTCTGCAGCAAGGCGATCGCTTTCTGATCGGCCTCGGCTTCGGCCTGCTCGCTGCGGGCCATGTGGAGGCGGCGGAACGCCTGCTCGTCGGGGAAGATCATGCGGTCGTTGAATGCGTACTGGCTGTCGAGATCCTGGCCGAGGGTAATGTGCGCCAGTTCGTGGGCGATGACGGCGGCCAGCGTGGCTTCGTCGGGCAGGACGTCCAGCAGGCCGCGGCTGAGCACAATGGTGTGGCCGACGGTGAAGGACTCCAGCGGGGCGGTGAGAAGCACGCGGGCGTGCACTTCAGGCTGAAGGCTGAGGTTGTTGGTGACTTCCAGGTTGTTGATGACGGTCTCCAGGACCTTGTCCACGTCGCCGGCGGGCGCGAGCAGTCCAGCAACTTCGAGGCGCTCGACAACGTTGCTTTCGGCCAGGCGTTCCCAGGCGCGCTGCGCCTGTACGGGCGAGGCATCCTGCGCGGACTCGCTCTGGTCCTGCACCTTAGGCGAGTCCACCGTGATGGCGGAGTACTCGTCGTGGTGGCCAATGTGCGCCTGGTCATAGCCCCAGAGACGCGTCTGCGACTTGAAGCGCACGCTGCTGAACAGGTGGTTGGGCACGGCGGATTCCTCGCTGTAAACGTAGGCGGGGAGCCACAGGCCCGGACGCATGTTCAGGCGCCAGCTATCGAAGTGCAGATAGCTGGCGAAGCGCGGCGCGGGCGCGTAAGTGCCGTTGAAGCGGATGATGTTGAAATCCTGGTCTTCCACCCAGATACGGCCGAGGAAGCGCCCGTTGCCGGTGTTCTTCTTGGGCGAGACGTCAACCACGATGCAGCGCACGTTGCCGAGGAACTCGCGGCGGACGAACTTGAAGTTATAGTGGGCGCGGTCGAAGCTGCTGTCGTCCATCACGATCATCTGCATGAAGCCGAGCGGCAGGTACTTCATCGAATAGAAGGCCGTCAGCTTGTCCGCGAAAGCGCGCATGAACCCCGGCTGCTTCATAAAGGAGCGGCTGCGGCGGGCGCCGTTGCTCATATCCATGCGGCCGAGGAAATAAGTGTCCTTGTCGGGAACGAAGCCGAGGTCGTTATCGCGCCGCATGTTCTGGATGTAGGTTTCGACCACGGGCGAGTACTTGCGCAATTCCTGCAAGGTCGCCTTCTCGCGCTCGGTGGCGCGGTCCACGACCTGGTCGAAGGAATTCTGCGCCACGCTGTCGGGCGCCTGGGCCAGGGCGGCCTTGGGTTCGTCGTTGCCGGCCATCAGCGGCAGGCTGAGGCACAGGACCAAAGCTGGGAACAGTAACTTGGCAATCCGCATGGTGCTCCTCCCCGGCTTCCGTCGCGTGGGGATGGCGCGGAAGCAGACGGGTTCAAAATGTTCAAGCCATCTGAAAAATAATGTGCAACGTTGCGGTGGAGTCAATGGGCGCTCCGCTGCGGGTTGCAGGTTTAAAGCGAATCTGTTCGGCGGCGCGGATGGCGGACTCGTCAAGACCATGACCTAGTCCGCGCACAATGCGCAGCACGTGCAACTTGCCGGAGGCGCTGAACTCCACCTCGAGCAAAACTTCTCCTTCCACGCGGGCGGCGCGAGCATCGGCCGTATAGCTGGGCGTGGGTTTGGAGAGAATCTTTACCGGGAGCGCGTCGGCCTTGGGCGCTTCGTCGCGACGCGCGACCTGCTTGACCGGTTCGCTGTTGGTGAAGCCAGCCGGCTTGATGGCGCCGCCGCGCCTTCCGCCGCCGGTGCCGGTGGCGACGCCATTGCCAAAGCCGGCGCTGGTCACCACGGCGCGAATGCCACGGCTGCCGCCCGTGCCGTTGCCATAGCCGGATCCCTGCGGCAGATCAAAGGAACCGAGAGCGGCGATATTCACTCGCCCGCTGGTGTTATTGCCGGCGGGAACGCCGTTGGGATCGCCGAAGCCGCCGGTCTGGACCTTGCGCGCGTCGAGAACGGCGGTGGGAGTGGCGGAGCTTCCCGTGGAGAACGCACCCGTCTTTACCTGCGGCGAAGGTTTGGGCGAAGGACGCTCGGCGGCGACCGTCGGGAAAGTGGGCGCGGGCTTCGCAACCTGCGGCTTCACTTCCAGGAGATCAGGCTTGCGGGCCGGCGCTTCGATTTTCGGCGGTTCCAGCTTCGCGACTTCAGGTCTTTCGACCGGTTTCGGCCGGGCCGCCGCGAGCAGTTTCGGCGGAATGCGCTGCGGCGCGTGGTTCACCGGCGGCGGCGGCGCAAGCGAAACCCAAACGTACTGATGCTGGGGACCGATGGCGGCAGGGCGTATCAGGCTAAGGCTGATCAGTCCAGCCAGGCCGGCCGCCTGGACCAAAAAACCAGCGGTGAAGGCCCTCCGCCGCTTCGGCGCCGACGGAATACCGGCGAACATGGGAACGATGTTCGGTTTCAGGCTGCTCATGGTTGCTGGGCGTGGCGGCTTTTCGTATTGAGGGAGAGTAGCTGCCACCTCTGTGCAAGCCGCACATTACCAACTGCGCTGCGGCACGACAATGGCCACAGCCGTAACGAAAGTGCTTGTACCAGGTAGCTGCAGGCTAGGGGTTGGTTAAGGTTGTTCATTACTAAGTTACAGGTGTTTCGTCTCTCCTGTACCGGGAGGAAAAGGTAAATTCCTTGAATATCGCCGGAAAGCGAGTTTCTAGATTAACTACTTACTAAACAGACAGAAGGGGGCGAGCAGGGGTATGAAAGGCGGGAGGGAGGCACTACGAAACCGGAGTTGTGGGCCAATAGTGCGGATCATTTTGGACACGCCAAGGCTGCAGACTATGTAAGGACAACCCAAGCGAGGAATTATCTCCATGGAAGACTGTCTATACAGGGGGCGACTGTAAGGGAGCGGTGAACTGTTCGAGCGTGATGGAGGGCGAAAGTTGCTTGACGCGGGCGAAAACATGGTCGCGGTCGGCATCGGACTTGGCGGTGGCATAGCGCCGGCGCAGGACGGTAATTCTTTCCTTGCGGGTACGACGGCGGCGGATTTCGGGGCGGCGGCTGGGAGCGGACATGGAAACCTCGCGGGAGTTGAGATTACGTGCCGGAGTTCTCTATACACGGAGGAGGGGCGGTAAGGCAAGCGGCCGATCGAATGGGCTCAAGGCAGGCGCTGCGGAGCGGCTGGAACGGCAGACCCTTCATTGATTTTCAGGACCGGCGTGTGGTTCAGCGCGAGGGGAAGTTTTGCATCATGGAGCGGTACAGCTCCATGATGGTGTCTTGGATTTCTACGAGGACAGTGGGGTCGGGTTTGCCGCGGGACCGCTTCTGGAGGCGGACGACGGTGTCGCGGAGAGTCTGGAGGAATTCATCGCAGGCCGCGGTTTGATCGAGGTGGCGGCCGAGATCGGTGCAAATCTGCTTCTGGAGGCTGAGGTCAATGTATCCGGACAAGGGCGCCAACACTTTACGGCAGGCGCCGGCAGCTTGGTTGGAAGGTGCAGGCTTCGCGGAAGAGACTCGCGGTTTGCCGGGTTGTTTGCCTCGCGGCATGGTCTTACCACAACACCGTAGCAATAGATTATTAAGTAATTGTTACAGCGCAAAATGTCTTTGGCAATCCCCGGGACACGTGGTTGGCGTTAATCACCCAAGATCTTGACGATGACGCGCTTGGAGCGCCGGCCGTCGAATTCGGCGTAAAAGACCCGCTGCCAGGTGCCGAGGTCGAGGCGTCCGGCGGTGATCGGCAGAATCACCTGGTGGTGGACGAGAATTGCCTTGAGGTGGGAGTCACCATTGTCCTCACCGGTTTCGTGATGGCGATAGTCGGGGCGGAAGGGGGCGAGCGTTTCCAGCCACTGGTCAATGTCGTGGAGGAGGCCGGGCTCGTTGTCGTTGACGTAGACGCCGGCGGTGATGTGCATGGCGGAGACGAGCGCCAGGCCTTCCCGCACGCCGCTTTTGTTGACGGCCGCTTCGACCTGCGGCGTGATGTGGACGTACTCGCGGTGCTTCCTGGTGTTGAAGGTGAGGTACTCGGTGTGGGATTTCATGGCGGCAATTCTAGATGAAGTCGGGCGTTGGAGTGGGATTCCCAAGGCATTGATGATTGTCGATTGATGATAGGGAGCAGAGTTGAGGCGCGTATAGGCAGGTTAAGCGAGTTCGGTCGAGTAGGGGTTCTTCGACTCGGCATCGCCAAAACCGGGCGATGCCTCGCTCAGGATGACAGGCGTTAAGAATTATCGGAGGGACTGCTCGATTTCGTCGATCCAGTCGGGACGCTTGAGGACTTCGCGGGGCTTGGGTCCGTCGGCGGCGCCGACGATGCCGTCGCGCTCCATGAGATCAATGAGGTGAGCGGCGCGGCCGTAACCGACACGCAGACGGCGCTGCAGTAGGGAAGTGGACGCCTTCCCGAACTCCAGGACAAGTCGCACGGCATCTTCGAAGAGCTCATCGTTTTCCTCCTCGCCATTTTCTGAACTACCTGCGCTGCCGGCTTCCGCCCTGCCGTTTTCGTCCTTGGGCGCCTCGAGGAATTTTTCCTGATACTGGGCCAGGGCTTGCGCCTTCCAGAACTCGACGACGGCGGCGATTTCCTTTTCCGTGACCAATGGGGCGTGCAGGCGATGAACGCGCGCCGAACCGGAGGGGAGATAGAGCATGTCGCCGCGTCCGAGCAGGGCTTCGGCGCCGTTGGCGTCGAGGATGGTGCGCGAATCCACTTTGGTGGCGACGCGGAATGAAATGCGGGCCGGGAAGTTCGCCTTGATCAAGCCGGTGATCACGTCCACCGACGGCCGCTGCGTCGCCAACACCAGGTGAATGCCGACGGCGCGCGCCATCTGGGCGAGGCGGGTGACGGATTCCTCGACGTTGTTGCCGTCGAGCATCATCAGGTCGGCGAGTTCGTCGATGATGATGATGATGTAGGGCAGGGGGCCTTCGCGTTCTTCGTCGCCGAACAGGCTGAGCGTGTTGTCGCCTTCGTACAGTTTGTTGAACTGGTCAATGTTGCGCACGCCTTTTTCGGCCAGCAGCTTGAGGCGGCGCTCCATCTCGCGCACGGCATTGCGCAGGGCGTTGGCGGCGAGTTTGGGCTCGGTGATGATCGGGGTGTAGAGGTGCGGCACGCCTTCGTAGACGCCGAGTTCGAGGCGCTTGGGGTCCACCAGAATGAGGCGAACCTGCTCGGGCGTGGCTTTGTACAGCATGGACATGATCATGGCGTTGATGGCCACGCTCTTGCCGGAGCCAGTGGAGCCGGCGATGAGCAGGTGCGGCATGGAGGCGAGGTCGGCGACCACGATGCGGCCGTTGATGTCCTTGCCGAGGGAAATCGTCAGCTTGGATTTGTTGCCAAGAAACTCCTGCGATTCGACACACTCGCGCAGCCAGATGGTCTCGCGCTCGCGGTTGGGGACTTGAATGCCGACGGTGGACTTGCCGGCCATGCGCTCGATGAGGATGCTTTCGGCGCGCAGGGCGAGACAGAGGTCGTCACAAAGGCTGGTGATGCGGCTGTACTTGATGCCGGCCTCGGGCTTGAGCTCGAAGGTGGTGACCACGGGGCCGGGGTTGATCTGGGTCACCGAGCCGTGCACTTCGAACTCGGAACACTTGGCGGTGAGCACGGTGGCCAGGGTCTTGAGCTCATCTTCGTTGATCGTCCCCCGCTCGTCGGGACGATGCAGCAAGGCGCTGGAGGGGAGCTTGAAGCCGCCGGCGATGCGCGGCAGGGTGGTCTTTGCCTTCTGATTGCTGTCGGCGCGCGAGGTGACTTCGGGGACGAGGGCGAGGTCGTCGGGGATCAAGGTCGCGGGCGGCTCGGCAGCCGGCCGCGGAAACGGCTCGGAGGCTGCGAGTTCTTTCTCGATGCCGGTCTGAACCGGCTCTGCCGGCGTGCGCCGGGCCTGCACCAGCTGCGTGCTGGCCACCGTCCTCTGCTGGGCGCGGCGCTTCTCCAGTTGCTTTTGAGCTTGGGCTTTGGCGCGCGCCGCCCGCCAATCCTGGAAGCGATCACGCAGGGCGAAGGCGAAAGCGAAGCGCGTCTCCAGCCACAGGCGGAGCGCCCCGAAGGAAAAAGCGGTCGACAGATAGAGGGCGACAGCGATGGCGCTGGCACAAACCAGATAGGCGCCAATCAGGTTGAAGAAGTGAATGAGGACATCGGCGGCGACGCGTCCGAGCAGGCCCTCGATGGGGATGGCGTGCAACCAGCGCCAGTGCCAGGGGAGCAGTCCCAGGAAGGCGGCGGTAAAGACGAGCAGCGAGCCGGCGCCGAGGACGCGCGCTGCCGGCGATTCGACCTTGCGCGAGCGAAACCAGCGCCCGCCGAGCAGGCCGAAAAACACCGGCATCAGGAAAGCAGCGATCCCGGCGAATTGCAGTGACAGGTCGCTGCCGTAGGCGCCGACGATGCCGATCCAATTGCGCGACGGACGCGAAGGCAGCGGCGCGGAGGCGGTGTTGAACGACGGGTCGAGCGGAGAATAGGACGCGATGGCGAGGAAAAGGAGGAGCGCGGAGACGAGCAGAAGGAAGCCGACAAGCTCGTTCAGCCGGCGATTGTTCGTCGGGGTGAAGACCTGAGAGAAAACCTTCATGTGGCGTATCGCGAGGTGCGACAGCCAGAGCAGCGCAATTATGGCAGAAAATCAAACCTTCAGGGGTGAATTTTACGTGGAGGTAACTGGGGAGGCACAAGGCGCAAGGCGCACGGCACAAGGCGGAATCAAACCCTAGATTCCTCGGGGCTAAAGCCCCTCGGAATGACAACACCATAAATTGCGCGTTTCGGCGCGGCTCCCTCGGCTTCGCTCGGGACAAGTTCCGCCGTGCCCTTCCCGAAGTGCCGTGCCCCTTCCCGAGAGGCGGTGCCCTTTCTATTAGGCGCCTGATTTTAGGATCCAGGCGAAGACGGCGAGGCCGAGGAGGATGCGATAGATGGCGAAGGGGGCAAAGCCGCGCTGGCGGACCCATCGCATGAACCAGGCGACGACGACATAGGCCACGATGAAGGAGACGACGAAGCCGATGATGAGCACGATCCATTCGTGCAGGTCGCGTGGGGCGATGCCGATTTCGCCGCCCGCGCCCGCCTTTTGGCGCAGGGATTTCAGTAGGTCGTAACCGGTGGCGGCGATCATGGTGGGAATCGAGACCAGGAAGGAGAATTCGAGCGCGGCGGGCCGCGACATGCCGGCGGTTTGTCCGGCGGCGATGGTGGACATGGAACGCGAGGTGCCTGGGAAAACCGCGGAGAGGATCTGGCAGGCGCCGATCCAGATGGATTGCGGCAGGGTCATCTGATAAATGCTCTCCGTCCGGTAGCCCGCGGTGGCGGCGCCGAGGGAGCGCGCGCTGCCCGAGTTGGCGGGAACGATGCGAGGCGCGCCGTACACGGCATCCACGATCCACATGACGATGCCGCCGACGATCAGGGAAGTGGCCATGACGTAGAGGCTCTCGAGATTTTTGCCGATGACATGAGTCAGCAGGTAAGCCGGACCGGCGGTCACGACAAAGGCGACGCCAGTCAGAGTAAGAGGATGGTTCCACAGGTCGTGGCGGCCGTCCGGACCTTGGGGAAAAGTCTTGATGAATTCCTTGAGGCGGGCGCGGAAATAGATAGGCAGGCACAGAATGGCGCCGAGCTGGATGACGATGGAGTACATCTTCCAGTAGCCGCTGGCGAGGTCGAGCCCCATCGCTTTTTCGACGATGCGCAGGTGCGCGGTGGAGCTGACAGGAAGAAATTCGGTGAGGCCTTCGACGATGCCGAGGAGGATGGACAGTAAGTAGGGGTTCAAAGGATCACCTGAGAGTACCAAGTACCGAGTACTGAGCGGCTGGTTCCAAATATGTTTGCAACCCGAAAGTTTCCCTCAGGGGCCAAAAAGCCCCAGTGTTCTTGCGGCATTGAGCGGCACGGCTCCTTCCGCCTCGCTACGCTCGGCCTCAGGACAAGTTCCGCCGTGCCCTTCCCAAGCGGTAGCCATTCACTCGACGTCAGTCCCGTAGGTGGGGATTCCCTGGTCCAATTTATACAACAGAGTTTGGGCGCGGTCGGCCCAGTCGCTTTGTGGAAAATTGGCGATGACGCGCTGGGCCAGGGCAACGGCCTTGGCTTTGGCGTCGCCGATGTGGTTCGACTTGCCGTCGTTCTTGTAGAGCTCGATGAGGGCAGAGCGGCGGTAGGCGGCGTTGTACAGGGCCTCGGCGGCGACCGGCGACTGGGGATGCTCGTCGGCGTATTTCTCGTAAACTTCGGCTTCCTTTTCGGGGCACTTGGATTCGCCCTGCCAGTCACCGCAAAGTTTGTTGTCGAGCAGGTCGAAGGCGGCGAGGTCGGCCCACTTGGTGTGGGGAAATTTCTTGATCACCTGTTTCATCAGGTCTTCGTTGATACCGTAAAGACGGCTGCTGGGAGCTCCGCGGCCGGAAGGGCGTCCGAAAATGTCGGCGCGATCGATTTGCCAGCGAATGTCGGCGGCGCGGTACAGTGCTTCGCCCGCGACCGGCGACTGCGGGAAGTATTCGGCGGCGCGGTAGTAGAGGCGGAGCGCGTCCTTATCGGCGCCTTTGCGCCCGCCGCGGCGGCTGGCTTCCTGCTCGCTGGCGACGGCTTCCCCGAACAGGACCTTGTCGCCGTTGGGCGTGGCGGCGCGCACGACACCTTTGTCGATGATCCAGCCGCTGACGTCGCGGCCTTCGCTGAGTTCGGTGGGCTCGGAGAGAGTGGCGAGCACATGGAGCCAGTCGCGGGATTTTTCGATGACGGCGACCTCACGGCCGCGATCGATGGTGGCGATCTTGGGGGAGCTGGTGTCGGGCGAAAGGTAGATTTGCGCGACGCGCACCATGACGCCGCGCTCGGTGGCGGCGAACGCGAGAGGCGCGGCGAGCAGCAGCGTTGCGATCAGGAGATGATGCCGGAATCGCATGATCAGTGAACTCCTGCGGTGATGTGATTCTAGCAGCAGAGAAGAATCACTCCAGCGCCGAGGCGGTTTGGGACAAAACGCCCGCGAGCAGGGCGGGGTCGATGTTGCCGCCGCTGATGACGGCGACGGTCTTGCGCGCCGGGGGGAGTTTGCCGGCGCGAAAGCGGAAAGCGGCAAAGGTGACGGCGCCGCTGGGTTCGGCGACCAGCTTGGCATCGAGCGCGAGGGTGCGGATGGCCGCAAGGATTTCCGATTCGGAGACGGTGACAATGTCGTCCACGAAGCGGCGGATGTGATCGAAATTGATTTCGCCGACGGACTGGGTGCGGAGGCCGTCGGCGAGAGTGCGCGAAGTCTGGTCGGCGGAAAACTCGACGATGCGGCCGGAGCGGAAACTGGCCTGCGCGTCGGAGGCGAGTTCGGGTTCAACTCCGATGACTTTCGCGTGCGAGCCGCTGAGCTTGAAGGCGGAGGCGATGCCGCTGATGAGGCCGCCGCCGCCGACCGGGACCAGGACGAGGTCGGCATCGGGCAGGTCGGCGAGGATTTCCAGACCGGCGGTGCCGGCGCCGGCGATGATTTTTTCGTCGTTGTAAGGCGGGATGATGGCGTAGCCGTGCTCGCGGGCGAGATCCTCGGCTCTGGCTTTGCGTTCGGAGCTGGCAGGACCGACGAAGACGACTTCGGCGCCGAGCGCGCGCGTGCTGTCAATCTTGATCTGCGGCGCATTGTCGGGCATGACGATGACGGCTTTCACGCCAAGAGCGCAGGCAGCGTAGGCGACGCCTTGAGCGTGGTTGCCGCTGGAGTAACTGATGACGCCGTTGCGGCGTTCGGCGTCGGCGAGCGAGGCGATTTTGTTGTAGGCGCCGCGCAGCTTGAAGGAGCCGATGGGCTGCAGGCTCTCGGGCTTCAGGTAGAGTTCGCGGCCGGGCTGCTGGTGCGGGTAGGGGATGAGCGGCGTGCAGATGGCAATTCCGCACAGGCGCGAGGCGGCGAGAGTGATGTCGTCGATGGCCACCATGGTGAGAACGGTCATTATATTCGGCGCGCAGCAGACACCCACATCTGCCAAACGCGGGCAGATGTGGGGCACCGTGACATTTGACAACCTGGGCGAACCGAAGTTAATCTCACTGTAGCGAAGAAAAGGCGAATATCTCCCGCTACGGATTTCAACATGAGTTCACTTCTGCTGCTCGAACAGTGCGAGCCCTCATCGTCTTTAGTAGGAATCGCCCGGCTCGCGGCGGAGGGCGAGTCCATTTCGGAGGGCCACGACGTCGAGTTTTTCACGCTGGCGTCGCGCTCGCTGCTGAACCGCTGCACACGGATGCCGTTCACATGGACGATCAACCCGTATCGCGGGTGCGAGTTTGCCTGCAAGTACTGTTACGCGCGCTACACGCATGAGTTCATGGAGATGCGCGACGGCATGGATTTCGAACGCAAGATTTACGTGAAGCAGCGGGCGGCGGAGTTGTTGCGGCGCGATCTGCGGAAGGTGATGCCGGGTGAGCAGATTGCGATCGGCACGGCGACCGATCCGTATCAACCGGCGGAGCGGCGGTTCGAGGTGACGCGAACCGTCCTCGAAGTGTTTGCCGAGCAGCGTGGATTGGACATTGGGATCGTTACCAAGTCGGACTTGGTGCTTCGCGATTCGGAATTGCTGGGCGAGGTGGCGCGGCGGAACAAACTGTTTGTCAATCTGACGATCACGACACTGCATACAGACCTGGCGCGAATTCTCGAGCCGAGGGCGCCGCGTCCCGACCTGCGGATGAAGGCAGTGCAAAAGCTCAATCAGGCGGGGGTGCCGGCGGGCGTGATCTGCGCGCCGGTGATTCCGGGAATCACGGATTCGGCACGCGATCTGGATGCGCTGGTGAAGGACGACAAAAGAAGCGGGCGGGCGGTACATCTTCGCCAATGCGCTTTTCCTGAAGCCGTGCTCGGCGGCGATTTTTCTGCCGTGGCTGGAGAAGGAATTTCCGCACCTGGCGCAGACCTATCGCGAGCGTTATGGAGCGCGCGTGCACCTGGGTCCGGCATTATCGCAAGCGGATTTCGCAACTGATGGCACGCTTGCGGCAGAAGCATGGCATCGGGACGCGGTCTGACCGGGAACGGTTGGAGAGGCAGGCGTCGGCGGGCGAGCAGTGCGCGGCACCGAGGGCGAAGACAGCAAAACACCAAGAGCCCGCGGTCGAGATGCCGCTGCTTGAGGATCAACTCCGGCTGTTCTGAGTCTCCAGTCAAGCAAGCAAAAAGTTCTTCAACTCTGCATCTTTTACTCTCATTTGGCGAGCGAAAACGTGTCCCGAGCCGTTTATTTCGGATTGTGGGAATGGAACGTAACCTGCATTCGCTTTACAATCAAGATCCAAGTGTTCAGTCTGAATTCTGCCGTCGCGCTGACGTCAGCCGAGCATGCGCAACAGCAGAAATGCGAGCGGCACCGCACGCAAATGATGGCTGCGAATCGAGCCCTGCCACTTGATCGCGCACGGTTGTGGGGACATTTTGCGGCGCCGCAAAGGTATGGCATGGAGTCCCGCAGACCGCCTGGCAGGAAGACCGCACGCATCCTCACAATTTTTTCTATCCTGGTGTTTTTCTTGCTGTTGGGCTGCGGTGGCGGCCAGCAGGCGAACCCAGCGAGTTCTCCTCCCCCGGTGGCTCCTCCTCCCCCGGTGGCTCCTCCTCCCCCGGCTCCTCCTCCCCCGGCTCCTCCTCCCCCGGCTCCTCCTCCTGCCCCCGTCACCCATTCCGTTCATTTGACCTGGGCGCGCAGCAGCTCGACTGACGTCCTTGGCTACAACGTGTATCGCGGAACCCAATCGGGCGGGCCTTATGTGAGGCTCAACCCCGCGCTGCTCGCGAATCCCGACTACCTGGACACCGCCGTGCTCGCAGGACAGACGTATTACTACGCCGTCACAGCCGTCAGTGCGGTGATGGAAAGCGACCGCTCGGCGGAAGCTGTGGCGGTGATTCCGACTCCCTGAAGTGACACGTTGCCCAGGTTCACGGTCCTGGAGGAAGCGCGTTAAAGGGCACGGGCGCCGGCAGGCGTGATCTGAGCGCCGGTGATTCCGGGGATCACGAATTCGGCGCGATCTGCCTATTTTGAGCCAATCGATGAAACCAAGCATCCTCGGCGCTTCTTGCAGTATTATTTGATTGACATTTCAAAAATACCAAGTAATAATGTTATAACCTTATGTTTACGGAGCAAGAGTATGCAGAGTTCCGTTTCAGTTTCGAACGCGGCAAAGGTGAAAGTTGCCGACGAGGTGTGGATTGCGACCGCACTATTGCATCGCGAGCATCCTGACCGGAGCGATTTTTCGATCGAGGAAATTGTCGAGCGAGCGCAACGGGAGAAGCTCTGTGCTCCGCTTCGGCCGGGTGTGTATGTGCATGTAGTCCAACATTGCGTGGCCAACCGTGCACCTAACCCGGGTCGTTACCGTATGCTGTTCGAAACGGCGCCTGGACGCCGTCGTCTGTATCGCCCGGGCGACGCATACCATCCAGATCGTGAAGGATCCAAGACCGTACCTGACCGGGAAGATCTTCCTTATGGCTACAGTGGATTGCTTACGTGGTACCGCGACTGGTGCGCAGCGGCATCGAGCAGTGCTCTGCATTCCGACCCACTACTGTCTTTGGCCGGATCGGGCAAGAAACTCTGGGCCAGCGAGTCCGCCGACGATTACGTGCGCCGGCTCCGGGAAGGCTGGCAATGAGCCGGATCTTCTGGGACACCAATTTGTTCATCTACCTGTTTGAAGGGTATGGCGAGCTTTCAAATAGGACGGCCGAGCTTCGCGCCAGAATGTTAGCGCGCGGCGACCAATTGCTGACTTCGACGCTAACCCTCGGTGAGCTTCTAGTGAAGCCGATCGAGCAAGGGGACACAGAGCTCTGCAAGAAATACGAGGCGACGGTGTCCGCGACCTCTGTTCTGCTTACCTTTGATACAAACGCCGCGAAAATCTATGCACGGTTGCGGTGTGACCGTTCGCTTCGCGCGCCGGACGCGATCCAACTTGCATGCGCCGCCGCGACCGGCGTAGACCTGTTCATCACCAATGACGCGCGTCTGCAAGGAAAACAGGTGACAGGAATCCATTTCATTGTGCCACTCGACCGAGTACCCGTTTGATAGGGGGTGGAAGTCGCGTGCATTATGGTCCGGGCGGAAGGGCGCCCAGCGTGATCGGCTGTGTAAGCGTCAGGCGGGCGCGGCGAGCGTCGTGTTTCTGGCGGAAGTGGGTCATGGCGCGGCGTCCCCAAGTGCGCACGAAGTAATAGTTGAGGGTGGCGCCGATGGCGGAGCTGAGGACGGGAACGAGGCGTCCGGCCCAACGCTCGACGACGTCGCCGCTGGCCTGCACCGCGATGCGCTGGATGACGCGCGGAACGAAGCGGTTCACTACTTCCTTTTCCATTAATTCGCGGCTGATGTCCACGCCGGCGGCACTGGCGGCGGCGACCCAGAGGTCGGCGAGTTCGGCGTCGGTGGCGTACTGGAATCCGTAAACCAGGCTGAGCTTCTGGATAGTGCGAATCGTGATGCCGGCCAGGATGCTGAGGTCAGGCACGATGGTGAGCACTCCGCCCAGGCCGAACCCGGCGCCTTCGACGGCGGCCACTTTCATGCCGGAGCGGATCACGTCAACCGCAACCAGGTCGAGTTGCTCCTCGGAGACGGAGAACACGCCGTCATAGGTGCTGATGGGCAGGCCGTAGCCGGTGCGGAGCTGGAGAAGGAAATTCCGCGGGTCCACCTTGACGGTTTCGTAGGCCTGGGTGAGGCCGCGGCGCAGGCCATCTTCGACGCGCAGGCGGAGCCAGGATGGTTTCGCTTCCGGCATCAATTGTCAGCATACACCGGTCGTCCTGCCGCGTTCGAGGGCGAACGCGCTCCACCCCACGGACTCCTGCGTGACCTGCTGTGCTAGCATCAGATGTTTACCCATGCCTACTGGAAAGCTCCATATCGTGCCGCTGGGCGGACTCGGCGAGTTCGGAATGAACTGCATGGCCGTGCGCTGGGGCGACGACATCATCGTGATCGACGCCGGCCTGATGTTCCCCGAGACGGAATTGCTCGGGGTGGACATCGTTGTTCCCGACATTGCTTACCTGGTTGAGAACCGCAAGCACGTGCGCGCGATCGTGCTGACGCACGGTCACGAGGACCACATCGGCGCGTTGCCGTGGATCCTGGCGGAGCTGAACGTGCCGGTGTACGGCACCGAGTTCACGCTGGCGTACGTGGAGGACAAGCTCGACGAGCACGAGTTGCTGGACAACGCCACCCTGGTCGAGATGCGTCCCGGCGAGATGGTCACCATCGGGCCGTTCAAGATCAAGCCGATCCACGTGACGCACTCGCTGGTGGACTGCGTTGCGCTGGCCATCCACACGCCGCTGGGCGTGATCATCCACACCGGCGACTTCAAAGTTGATCCCACGCCCACCGACAACAAGCTGTTTGACCTGCATACCTTCGCGGAGTACGGCAAGGAAGGCGTGCTGGCGCTGTTCCAGGATTCGACCAACGTGGAGCGCACCGGGTACACGCCGAGCGAGCGGGCGGTGGGGCGCAAGTTCGACGAGGTGTTCGCGCGCGCGCCGCGGCGGCTGTTCATCTCTTGTTTTTCCTCGTCCATCCACCGCATCAAGCTGGCGATTGACATGGCGTACCAGCACCGGCGCAAGGTGGCGCTGGTCGGGCGCAGCATGAACGACTCCACCGAGATCGCGCAGGATCTGGGATACATCGAAGTGCCGGACGGGCTGCTGATTCATCCGGGGGAGATCAAGAATTTCCCGCCGGAGCGGGTGATGGTGCTGATCAGCGGAACGCAGGGCGAGCCGATGTCGGGACTGTCGCGCGCGGCGGTGGACAATCACAAGCACGCGAAAATCGAGCCGGGCGACACGGTGGTGATGTCGTCGCGCATCATTCCGGGAAACGAAAAGTCCATCTACCGGATGATCGATCACCTGTACCGGCGCGGCGCCAACGTGATTTACGAGGACGGATCGCATCCGCCGGTGCACGTCAGCGGGCACGCCAGCCAGGAGGAATTGAAGCTGCTGATCAACCTGGTGAAGCCGCGGTATTTCATTCCCATCCACGGAGAGTACCGGCAACTGAAGCGGCACGCGGATCTGGCGGGCAGCATGCTGGGCGCGGTCGGATCGGTGATGATGATCGAGAGCGGCGACGTGCTGGAATTCGACGAACTGGGCGCGCGCAAGGCCGGGCGCGTCGCGGTGGGGCGCGTGTGCATTGATTCGGGATCGCGCGGGGACGTGGTGGAAGACCTCATCATCAAAGACCGGCGGCATCTCAGCGAGGACGGGATCGTGCTGCCGATCATCGCCATCAACAAGCTGACGGGGCAGATCGAGTCGGCGCCGGAGATCGTGATGCGCGGGTTCGCGGCGGCGGGCGCCGACAACGGCCTGATGACCGAGGCACGCCAGATCATCATGGACACGCTGGAGCACTCCACCGAAGAAGAGAAGCGCGACTGGGGCGTGATCAAGGAAAAGATCCGGCAGGACCTGAAGCGCTTCATCGTGAAGAGCACGTCGCGCCGGCCGCTGATCATGCCGGTCATCCTGGAGATTTGAGGCGGTCTTCCGGGGGTGATGAAAAGGCGGTTACTTTAGGCATATCCGCGGCCCCAGAGTTATTGACACGCGATTCCGATACAGGTTACTGTACGGCATCATTGGATGACTAAGTTGAAGGACGACAGGCCAATCCGCACCGCGTCTTCGGCACCAACGCCGGCCAGTGTCGTCGTCTGCACAGCAACAACAACAACAACAATCACAGGAGCGCACGGCGGATGAGGTAGTTCAGCCAGAATCAGGATTTGAAAGCCACCTCAGCCGCCGGCGAAGGTGGCTTTTCTGTTCTTGCACACTTTTGAGAAACGGGGAAGGCGATGAGTTCGTTAATGATGAAATTCGGAGGGACGTCGGTCGGGTCGGCGGAACGCATTCGGCAGTCGGCGCAAATCGTTCGTGACGAGCGCCGCAAGCATTCCGTGGTGGTCGTGGTTTCGGCGCTGGGCGGGATCACCGACTTGATCATTGAGACTGTAAACGCGGCTTGCGCCGGGGATCACGACGGCTCGGAGGCAAAACTCGAGCGAATTGAGCGGCGCCACCGCGAGGTGGTCGAGGAACTATTTGGCGGCGACAGGCGCGAAATGGTCATGGCCGCGATTGGGGAAGTGCTGCGGGAACTGCGGGAAGTGTGCGGCGCGCTCCTCATGCTGCGGGCGGCCACGCCGCAGGTTCTCGATGTTGCGCTGGCGATGGGAGAGCGGATGTCTGCGCCGATCTTCGCCGGGCAACTCTGCCAACTCGGAATGGATGGGCGAGCGTTCGACTCGATCCGTCTCCTCATCACCAATGACAATTTCGGAGAAGCCAGTCCCGACATGGAGGCGACGACTCACCTCAGCCGCGAATGCCTGTTGCCCGTCTTGCGCGAAGGCGCCGTTCCGGTCGTCACGGGCTACCGCGGTGGGACGGCCGCCGGGCAGCCGACGACGCTGGGCCGTGGAGGGTCGGATTACTCGGCCACGATCCTGGGCGCGGCGCTGAGCTGCGACGAGATTTGGATCTGGACCGACGTGGACGGCGTCATGAGCGCCGACCCGCGCATCTGCCCCGGCGCCAGCATTCTGCCGGAGATCACCTTCGCCGAAGCGATCGAGATGTCGTACTACGGCGCGAAGGTGATCCACCGCAAAGCGGTTCGCCCGGCGTTGGAGCATGGGATCCCCGTACTGATCAAGAACTCGTTTTGCCGCGAGGTCCAAGGAACGCGGATCGCCGCCAAGACGCACCGGAACGGGCACGTGGTGAAGGCGATCACGGCGGTCAGTCCGGCGGCATTGATCACGCTGAATATGCCCAACGGGGCCCACTTCGGGGACCTGTTCGGGCGGCTGTTCCTGGGGCTGGGACACGAGCGCATCGACGTGCTGTTCTCGACGCAATCGTCGTCGGAAAACGCCATCGGCCTGGTGTTTCGCGAGCACGATCTGGAACGCGCGTTGACCGTGACCGAGCGGGTGTTCCGCACCGAGATCAAGCACAGCATGATGGCGCCGATCGCGGTACAGCGCGACGTGGCGGTGATCGCGGTGTTGGGAGAGACGATGAAGGGCAAGTGCGGCGTGCTGGCGCGCCTGTTCACTGCGGTGGCGCGCTGCCAGGTGAGCGTGATTGCGGTGGCGCAGGGCGCCAGCGAAATCAACGTATGCTTCGCAGTGCCGGCGGTTTCCGCGCCGGTGGTGATCCGCGCCGTGCACGATGAATTCCTGGGCGCAGCAGGGCAGCCATTTCACGCCTACGAATCCGGAGATGACGATGAACAGACCCATGCCAGCCGCTGCTGTTAAGGGGAGCGCCGAAGCGCAACTGCAGTGTTGCGGCTGCCAAGCGATTCAGAATGACCCGCAGCCGGATTTCCGATGCGCCGAATGCGGCGAGCTGCTGGAAGTAACGTACCCGGCGTGGGAGCCGAGTGGGCGCGACGCCTGGGCAGCGGACTTGAAGCGCGTGTGGAGTGAGCGCCGAAGCTCGTTTGCGCTGCTGGATAGAAGCGGTGTGTGGCGCTACCGGGAGTTGCTGCCGATTGTTCCGGACATGGAGAAGGTCGTCACGCTGGCGGAGGGCAATACGCCGCTGTATGCGATGCCGCAAACCGCGCGTCGGCTGAGAATGCGGGCGCTGCTGGCGAAGCACCAGGGCATGAATCCGACGGGCTCTTTCAAGGACACAGGGATGACGGCGGCGGTGTCGGTGGCGCACGCGCGGAGGTACCAGTGGGTGGTGTGCGCGTCGACGGGGAACACATCGGCATCGATGGCGGCGTATGCTGCGCGCGCCGGGCTGAAGGCTCTGGTGCTGCTCCCGGAAGGACAGATTGCGTGGGGGAAGTTATCGCAGGCGGTGGAATACGGTGCGGTCACGCTGCAACTCCGGACGGACTTCGACGGTTGCTTGCGGGTGGCGATGGAGCTGGTGCGCAGGATGCCGATGTACATGCTGAACTCGATCAATCCGTACCGCATTGAAGGGCAGAAAACCGCGGCGATCGAACTCATGGAGCAGCTGGATTGGAACCCGCCGGAGCACATCATCGTGCCCGGCGGCAATTTGGGGAATTCTTCCGCACTGGGCAAAGGACTGCTGGAGATGCACCGGCTGGGGCTGATCGCGCGGCTGCCGAAGCTTTCGGTGGTGCAGGCCAAGGGCGCCAATCCGCTGTACACGGCGGTCCACGAGCGCGGCGGCCGAAGTCTTGTGCCGGTGAAGGCGGAGACGATGGCAACCGCGATCCGCATTGGGAACCCCATATCGTGGCGAAAAGCGATACGGGTGCTGGAGGCAACCGGCGGAACCTGCGAGCAGGTGAGCGAAGAAGAAATTGCGCTGGCCAAGGCGGAGATCGGCGCCGAAGGGCTAGGTTGCGAACCGGCATCGGCGGTCACGCTGGCGGGACTGAAGAAACTGCTGCGCAGCGGGTTCGTTGCTGCCGAGGAAAAAGTGGTGCTGGTGCTCACCGGCCATGTCCTCAAAGATCCCGACTACATCATGAAATTCCACGCGGGCCAGTTGTTCGAGCGCGCGACCGAACTTGGGAGTGAACTGGATCGCCGGCGCCGTCCTCCAATCCAGGTCGAGGCGGAATTGGAGAAGGTCATGGCGGTGCTGGAGAAGTTGCAGGGGGAAGCATGAGTGCGGCTGGAAGCAACCATGATCGCGGGATGCGCGGGATCGAGCTGAAGCTGCCGGCGAGTTCGGCGAACCTTGGCCCGGCTTTCGATTCGGCGGCGATGGCCCTGGATCTCTACCTGCACGTGCGGGCCGAGGCGGCGACCTCATTTTCGGTGACCGCGAGCGGACGTGATGCGGAAGTGTGCGGCAAGGTCGAGCGCAACTTGATCCTGGACTCCTATCGCGAGGTGCTGAAAAACGCGAAGGCGCGGTGTGTGCCGCTGGCGCTGAGGATCGACAACGAGATTCCGGTGGGGAAGGGCTGCGGGTCATCCGCCGCGGCGCGGTTGGCGGGAGTGGCGCTCGCGGTCCACTTCGGCGGACTGGCGTGGACGGACGAGCAGATCCTCGACGAAGCGGTCCGCCTCGAGGGCCACGCCGACAATGTGGCTGCATGCTGGCTGGGCGGGTTCGTGATCGTGCAGGCGAACCGGAACGAACACGGAAAGCGCACGCAGGCGAGCCGGATTGAGGTTGCACGCGAGCGGCCGATGCTGTTGGTTATTTCCGGCGGCGACCTGGCCACGGGACAGTCGCGCGCGCTGGTGCCGACGCTGTACGGCCGGGAAGTGGTGGTTGCCAATCTGCAAAGCGCCATGGCACTGGTGGCGGCGTATGCGCTCGGGCGCGACGAACTGTTCAGCACGGCGCAGCACGACGCGCTCCATCAGCCGTATCGCGCGAAAGTGTGCCCGCTGCTGCCGTGCTTGCAACCGCTGGCGGGGCAGGCCAGAATCCTGGCGGTGACGCTGAGTGGCGCGGGCAGTTCGGTACTGCTCACGTTGCGGCATGACGCGTCGCAGCACGAGGTACGCGACGCGGTCTCGGAGCGGCTGCGCGCCGCGGGCCTTGCCGGCGAACTGGTTTTCACGAAGATGGCGAAGCAGGGTACTTGCCGGACCCAACTGCCGGCACGGGCCATGGCCAGGGAGGGTGTGTGAAGGAAGTCAGGGTAGGAATCGTCGGGTTTGGCACGGTCGGGCAGGCGACGGCGCAATTACTCGCGGCCAACGCCGATCTAATCGAGGAGCGCAGTGGCGTGCGGCTGGTGGTTTCGGCGGTGTGCCGCCGCACCGCAATCCCTGCCGAAGCAATTCCGGCGGGGGCGCGCGCCTGCGCGTCGTGGACCGAAGTGGTGTCCGCGCCGGATGTCGATATCGTGGTGGAAACCATCGGCGGCAACGGCACCGCCCGCGAGGTAGTCAACCGGGCCTTGATGTCAGGAAAGCCGGTGGTGACGGCCAATAAAGCCCTGATCGCCAAAGACGGCGACGAGATCCTGGCACTGGCTTCCGAGCGCCGCCTGCCGGTTGGGATTGAGGCGACGACGGCGGGAGGAATCCCGATTGTCCGCGCGCTGCGCCGCTCCGCCACCAGCGATCAAGTGATCAAGCTGTACGGGGTGCTGAACGGAACGGTGAACTACATCCTGAGCCGCATGGAAACGGAAGGCCTGGAGTTCCAGGCAGCGCTGGAAGCGGCGCAGCAGGCCGGCTACGCCGAAGCGGACCCGCGGCTGGACATTGATGGCATTGATGCGCGCGACAAGCTGTGCATCCTGGCGAGGATGGCGTTCAATCTACGGCTGCATCCGGAGGACATCCCGGTCACCGGCGTGCGGCAAGTTTCGCAGGTGGACCTGCAATATGCACGGCGCCTGGGCGGGCGCATTCGGCTGGTCGGAGCAGCCGAACGCCAGGACGATGGAATTGCCGTCACGGTACGGCCGTGGCTGGTGCCACAAAATTCCATGCTGGGCAAAGTGGAAGGCGTGTTCAACGCCATCTTCGTGGAAGGCGAGCGCAGCGGCACACAGATGTTCTATGGCCGCGGCGCAGGCGGGCCGGCGACCAGCACCGCTGTGGTGGCGGACCTGATCGGGATTGCGCAGGGACTGGCGTCGAAAACGCCGGGACGGAACCCGATGCCCGGCTTCGGGCCGATCTCGGCGCTTCCCCTGACGACGTGCGGAACCTCGTGCGAGTGGTATCTCCGGCTGAGCGTGCGCGACCATCCCGGCATTTTGGCGCAGGTGGCCTCCGTACTTGCGGAGTTGGAGATCAATATCGATTCGGTGCTGCAGGAGCCGCACTTGCCGAAGGAGCGGCTGTCGTTTGTGATCACCGTGGAAACCGTGTCGGAGCGCACGATCAGGATGGCGATTGAGCGCATCAACCAGTTCGAATTTCTCACTGAACCGGCCTTGCTGGTGCGCATGTTCGCGGGCTAGTCAGGCGGCGCGGGCGAAGTCAGCAAGGGTGTCAACGCGAGCGAGAAAGTAGTCGAGCTCATCTTCCGGCCAGAGCAGGTCGGGGCAGTGCATCGGCGGCAGTTCGGCCTCCGGCGCGACGAGCATCCCGACCATCTGCCGCGGGCGTTGGTGCTTGATGCGCTCGCAACATTCGGCGGCGCGGCGCAAGCCTTTTCGAACCGCGAAGAGCACAAGGATATAGCGGCCCGGCTGCCAGCGGGATTCGGCCTGCTCGATGGTGGACGCGAGTTCGACTTCGAAGCCGCGCCGGATGAGATTGTAGGCGCGGGCTACCAGGGTTCGCGGGCTGTCGTCAATCAGGAGGATGGTGCCGCGATTCTCGATGTGTTGCGGAGGCATGACACGTAGACCCATGGCGAACCGCCCGATTATGTTGGAAATCTTACTGCGCCGGCAGCGCCGACTTGCGCCAACCCCGCCGTACATTCCCGGCAAGGAACGCGCGTCGTCTTGGATAGTAAAGGGGCCGGGGTGGGATGCTTAT
>CAVXCR010000007.1:0-48497 GCA_963760265.1 Terriglobia bacterium | reverse complement strand
ACATCAATCCCGAGCGCCCGTGGCCTCATCTGCGCGAACTGGAAGAGCGCACCCACGCTGCCGGGTTTGCCCTGCGCCAGCGCCTGCCGGTCTATCCGGAGTTTCTGGAGAACGTCGCACAGGCCGGAGGTCTGGCCGCGCAGAAAACGCGCGCCGCCGCGGATGCCGAGGGATACGCCAGGGACACGAGTTCAGCCCAGGGTCTCCCTGCGAATCAAGTGCCTCCTTTTAGAGGTGTCATCCCGAGCGAGGGCGCACGCCCGAGTCGGGGGACCCCTACGTCGCCGAACGCCACCGTGCCGTCTGCAGTTTCTCAATCCGGCAGTTCGGCAATTCAACCGATAACCGTAAACCGACAACCGTGAACCGATAACCGAAAACCATGATCACCGTACTTACCGGCGGAACCGGCGGCGCAAAATTCGTCCAGGGATTGGTGCGCGTTGTGCCGCCCGACGAAGTCACGGCCGTCGTGAACACCGGCGACGACCTCATGTGGTGGGGACTGCACGTTTCCCCCGATCTCGATTCCATCACCTATGCGCTGGCCGGCATCCTGAGTCGCGAGCGCGGCTGGGGCGTCGAGGGCGACACCTTCACTTGCCTGGAGCGCATGCGGCAGCTCGGCGCGCCGGCCTGGTTCCAACTCGGCGACCGCGACCTGGCCACCCATCTCCGCCGCACCCAACTGCTCACCGTGCACACGCTCACCGAGGCCACCTCGGAGATCGCATCGGAAATGGGCGTACGCGCGCGCATCCTGCCGATGTCCGACGACCGCGTGGAGACGCGCGTCCTCACCGACGCCGGCGAATTGAGCTTCCAGGAATACTTCGTGCGCGAGCGCTACCGCGTGCCGGCCAAGGGCGTGCGTTTCGTGGGCGCGGAACAAGCGCAGGCCGCGCCCGGTGTCGTCGAAGCGATCCGTGACGCCGCGGCGGTGCTGGTCGCGCCCAGCAATCCCATCACCAGCATCGGCCCCATCCTCAGCGTGCCGGGGATTCGCGCCGCGCTCCGCCAGACCGCCGTGATCGCGGTGAGCCCGATCGTCGGAGGCGCTGCCGTGTCCGGCCCCGCCGGCGAACTGATGAAGACGCAGCAGTTGCCGGTCTCGATCGCCGGCGTCGCACAAGCTTATGAAGACTTTCTCGATGCGCTGATCGCCGACGAGCGCGACCGTCCGCACGCCGCCGAGGTCGAAAAGCTCGGCATTCGCGTCACCTTCACCAACACGATCATGGATTCCGACAACGCCAAAGCCGAACTCGCGCGCGCGGCGGTTTCGGCCATCATCCCGGCGCGCGCCGCGCGCGATGGGGTGGTAGCAGGCAGGCCGCGATGATCCTGGTTCCGGTGAAGGACATGTCCACCGCCAAGCAGCGGCTGGCGCCGGTGCTGACCCAGGAGCAGCGCACCACGCTGGCGCGCACCATGCTGAAGGACATCTGCGCTGCCTTGGCGGAGGTCAAGCCGCCGCCCGCCATTGCTTTTGTCACCAACGATGCCTTCGCCACCGGTCTGGCGCGCCATTTCGGTTTCCAGATCATCGTGGACAACGACAATCTCGGCGAGAGCGAGGCCATTGCCATGGCCACCGCCGAAGCGGAAAAGCGCGGCGCCCAGTTCACCATGGTGCTGCCGGGCGACATTCCGCTGCTGCGCGCCTCCGAGGTCGAGGCGGTGCTCGCGGCCATGCCCGTGGAAGGTTCGGTGCTGGTGCCCGCCGCCGACGCCCGCGGCACCAACGCGGTGTTGCGCCGGCCGTGCGCGTTGTTCCCGCTGCGTTTCGGTAACGACAGCTTCCTGCCCCATCACGCCGCCGCGCGCGCTACCGGCAAGACGTCAGTCGTGCTCGACAACGCCGATCTTCCCGGGATCGCTCTCGACATTGACCGCCCCGCCGACCTCGCCCAACTGCTCGGCTTTCCCATGCGCACCCGCACCCAGAAGCTGCTCTGTGATTGGAAGCTTCCGGAGCGCTGGCGCGGCAAGGCCGGCGCTTGAAAAGAGAATTCCCGGGCCGTGAGCCCGGATCGGCGCTGACCGCCAGGTTACCTCCGTTACGGGCGAGATTACCCGCGTGACGTTTTCCCGCCTTGCGCGCCGCGATATTGTCTCCCCCGGATGTGGTGCTTTCCCGGAGGCGCATGATGATTTCGTTTCTGGCGGTGATGGTGCTGTCCTGCGGTACGCTGTATCTCGGCACGTATGTGGCTGACCGGGTTGAGAACCGCCGCTGCTCCGCTTGCAGCCAAACTCTCGACCAGCCTGGGGGCTGCCGGTCCGAACAGTAGACAGGAAATAATTCCTCCTCACCACTCGATCTTTAAAGCCCCTCACGTCCCGGTACTCGGTACTCCCTGATACATTTATTCCCGCCTCATGTCTCCCCTCAGCGCCATACCGGTTCCCGGCATCGGAGAAGTCCGGCCGGGAGACTCGATTCCGGACATCATCCACGCGGCGATGACGCGCGCGCGCATACCGTTCCGGCGCGGCGACATCCTGGTGGTCACCCACAAGATTGTTTCCAAGGCCGAAGGGCAGATCATCGCCCTCGACCAAGTGCGCCCGCGGGCGACGGCGCGGCGACGGGCGCGGCTCCACCACCTCGATGCCCGCGTCGTCGAGCTGGGGCTGGCGCAGGCGGCGCGCGTGGTCCGCAACCGCCGCAACGTGCTCATCACCGAGACGCCGCACGGCTTCGTCTGCGCCAACAGCGGCGTGGACGTGTCCAATGTGGACGGGGGACACAGCGCGGTGCTGCTGCCCCATGACCCGGACAAGTCGGCCCAGCGGATCTATGGCGCATTGCGGCGCCGCCTGGGCTTCGCCGTTCCGGTTATTATTACCGACACCTTCGGGCGCCCGTGGCGCGAAGGATTGGCGGAGGCGGCGATCGGCGTGGCCGGCATGAAGGCATTTCGCGATTACCGCGCGCAGCGCGATCCCTACGGTTACCCGCTGCGGGTTAGCCTGGAAGCCGCCGCCGACGAGTTGGCCGGGATGGCGGGGCTGGCCTGTGGCAAGCTGTCGCGCCTGCCGGCGTGTATCATTCGCGGGTTCGACTATGAGCCGGGACGCGGCCGCGGTCGCGACCTGATCCGCCCCGCGAAGCGCGATTTGTTTCGCTGAAAGGCGTCGACGGTCGATGGCCAACGGTCGATGGCCAATGGTTCAGTTGCGGGTGAGGGTGCCCCACATCTGCCTGCTTTTGGCAGATGTGGGTCTTGCGAGCGCGCAAGGCGACAGAACCCAGCCCACAGCCTGCCCTGAGCGAAGTCGAAGGGGCGTAAGCCGTGGGTAACGGTTGAAAAAGAGCGAGAGCCCGCTTCAGCGGGCGACAGAAACCTACCTCGCGCGAGGAACCATGACAGCGCAGAATTTCGATGCACTCGGAACCATTGGCTGGACCGACATCGCCCGCCAGGCTGCACCCGACATTCGCTCCACCCTCGAATCGGTCCTCGAAACCCACGACGGCGCCTGCCTCACGCGCGAACAATGTCTCCGCCTCGCCGCCGCCGAAAATCATGACCTGCTTGCCCTGGCCGTCGCCGCCGATGAACTGCGCCGCTCGATCGTCGGCGACGTCGTCGCCTATGTCGTCAATCGCAATATTAATTTCACCAACGTCTGCTTCGTCGGCTGCAAGTTCTGCGCCTTCAGCCGCGGCCCGCGCGAAGAAGATTCCTATTTTCTGACTCTCGAAGACGTTGCCCGCCGCACCCGCGAAGCGCGCCAGCGCGGCGCCACCGAGGTCTGCATCCAGGGCGGGCTGCCGCGTGGTTTATCGCCCTTCTACTATCGCGACATTCTCCGCGCCGTCAAAAGCGCCGTGCCCGACATGCATACCCACGCCTTCTCGCCCATGGAGGTTTCCTACGGGATTGAGCTTACCGGCATGAGCACGCGCGATTACCTCACCATGCTGCGCGACAACGGCCTCGACACCCTGCCCGGCACCGCCGCCGAAATTCTCGACGACGACGTCCGCACGCTCATTTCCCGCAACAAGCTTTCCACCGCGCGCTGGCGCGAGATCATCACCACCGCGCACCAGTGCGGCATCCGCTCCACCTCAACTTTGATGTACGGTCACATCGAGACCACCGAACACTGGGTCAACCAGTTGCTCCTGCTGCGCGACATTCAAGCTCAGACCGGCGGCTTCACCGAGTTCGTGCCGCTCGGCTTCGTCCACCAGAACACGGTTTTGTTCCAGGAGGGCATGGCGCGTCCCGGCCCCACGCTCGGCGAGCATTTGAAGATCCACGCCCTGGCCCGGGTGATGCTTGCCGGCGCCATCCGCAACGTGCAGGTGTCGTGGGTGAAGCTCAGCCGCGAGACGGCGCAACTCTGCCTCCGCGCCGGCGCCAACGATTACGGCGGCACGCTGATGGACGAAAACATTTCGCGGCTGGCGGGCGCCACCTCCGGCGAGTACCTCAGCCCGGAGCAGTTCCACGAGCGTATTCGCGAACTCGGCCGCACCCCCGCCGAGCGCAATACCACTTACACGAAATTGAAATATTGCGGCAAGGCTGTGGAGACGGGTGCGGCGTTAGGTGTGAACTGATCGCGGACTGAAACCGACACTGAAACCGAAACTGAAACTGAAACTGTTTTGATCATGATCACCACCGTTGCCATCGTCGGCGGTACCGGCCCCGAAGGACGCGGCCTGGCTTCGCGCTGGGCGCGCGCCGGGCTGCGCGTCATCATCGGTTCGCGCGACGAGAACCGCGCTCGCATGACTGCCCAGGACCTCTGCGGCCGCCTCGGATCGGACGCCGTCGTCGAAGGCATGGAAAATTCCGCCGCCGTTCGTGCCACCGATGTCGTGGTGCTGGCGGTTCCCTTCGAAGGTCAGGCAGCAATCCTGAAGCAGTTGCGCAATCACTTCCGCCCCGGCACGGTGCTGGTCTGCGCCACCGTACCGCTGGCCAGCGGCGTCGGCGACCGTGGCTCGCGCGTGCTCGGCGTGTGGCAGGGTTCGGCGGCGCAGCAAGCGGCGGAAATGGCGCCGCAGGGCGTCGCGGTCGTGGGCGCGTTTCAGAACATCTCGGCCTCGCTGCTGGAAACCGCCTTGCCCGTCGAGTGCGATGTCATCGTCTGCACCGACCACGAGAAGGCGAAAGAAGTCGCCTACGAACTTGCCCGTAAAATCCCCGGCGCGCGCCCGCTCGACGGCGGCAAGCTGGAGAACTCCCGTATCGTGGAGCAGATCACGGCCCTGCTCATCACCCTCAACATCCGCCACAAAGTCCACTCGGCCGGGTTGAGGATCACGGGAATTGACGAAGATTTGTGATTTCGTGATTTTTAATTTGGTGATTTCTGTTGCTTCCGAGTTGCCCGTCATCCACTCTCAATCGGGGCCAAGGCGCCAATCGTTATTCCAGCTTCGACAACGACAACGAGTAGCAACGCGTTCCCACAGCTTCTCCGGAACTGCCGGCCGCCGGCGTCGGCCCGGCGCGGGCCCCCATCACGTCAGGTCGTGACCTCGGTCACAGCCGCATGTGTCCCAACCGCCCTATGCTCCGCTGTGAGATCGCGGGTGAGGCGCCGCGCCCACCCGCGGCCGGGGCGAGGCGGCTGCATGAGTGACGACGGCCGGCAACGAGGATGGTTTTGGGCCACCCTGGCGCTGTCGAGCATCAGCGTGGTGGCGGCCGTGTTCGCGCTCTGGGAACTGATCGAGTCGCACTTCTTCCGCGACGCTGATTACCTCACCCTTCATTACCTGTACGTGACCCGCGGCGTGTGTTCGTCGCTGCTGCTGGCGTTCTGGGCGGCGTGGTTCGTGCTGCGCGAACGGCAGGCGGCGGAAAAGCAGTTGCGCCGGTCGCATGAACGCTACCGCAAGCTGCTGCAGGTGGACCCGAGCGCCATGGCGCTGTGCGACGGGTCGCTGAAGGTGCTGGAGTGGAACGCGGCGGCCGAGCGCCTGTACGGGTTTTCGCGCGGCGAGGTCATGGGAGTCGGGCTGCCGACCGTGCCGCCGGCGAAACAGAGCGAGTTGGAAGAGTTTCTCCGCCGCGTCCGGCGAGGCGACGCGGTGTTCGACTTCGAGACCGTGCGGAGAAACCGAGAGGGTACCGAGATCGAAGTGCTGCTCAGCCTGCTTCCGTTCCAGGAGGATTCCGGAGAAACCTATTTTCTGGAAGTCACCAACGACATTCGGGAGCGCGTGCGCCTGCGCGAAACCCTTCTTCAAATCGAGAAGCTGACCACCATGGGCAAGATGGCGGCGGGGACGGCGCACCACCTGAATACGCCGCTGGCGGCGATGCTGCTGCGCATGAGCATGATCCGCAGCCGGGCCTCGCGCGAGATTGCGCCCGATCTGGAGCAACTCGAAGGCAACATCCGCTTCTGCCAGCAATTCGTCCGGCGCTTGCTGGACTTCAGCCGCCGGCCGCAGACGCACAAGCAGCCCGAGTCGATCGCCGGGACGGTCGAGTCGGTCGTGAGTTTCCTCTCGCCGCAGGTGCTGGCCAAACGCGCCCGCCTGCAGCTTGACGTCGGCACGCTGAACGGCGCGAAAGTACTGGCGGACCGCAATCAACTGGAAGCGCTGTTCCTGATCCTGGTCAGCAACTCGCTGGACGCCGTACCGGAGCAGGGAACGATCCGCATTCGCGCCCGCCGCCTGGATCAGGAGCGCGTGCGCGTTGAGGTCAGCGACGACGGCTGTGGCATTGATCCGGCGAACCTGCCGCGTATCTTCGAGCCCTTCTTCACCACCAAGCCTGCCGGCAAGGGAACGGGCCTGGGGCTGGCGATTGCCGCCAACATCCTGAGCGAGCACGGCGGCTCGGTGCGTCTGGACAGCAAACCCGGCAAGGGGACGACCGCCATCGTGGAACTGCCGCTCTGGCATGAGGCCGGCGTTCCCCAAGGAGCGCATGCATGACAGCATCGGTCACCGCGCAAGACTGCACCATCCTGGTCGTGGATGACGACGCGAGCCTGACCGGGACGCTGAAGGAATTCTTGTCGCAGCAGGGGTATAGCGTCGAGGTGGCGCACTCCGCCGAAGAGGCGCTGGCGGCGCACGAGCGCAACCCGCGCATCTGCCTCGCGCTGCTGGACCTGATCATGCCGCTGACCGATGGCCTGACGCTCATGGACAAGCTGCACCAGCGCGATCCCGACCTGGCGATCATCATCATGACCGGGTTCGCTACCATCGAAACCGCGGTGGAGTCCATTAAGCGCGGCGCCGAAGACTACCTGACCAAGCCGTTCGAGCCCGATGCCGTACAACGCAAAGTGGGCCGCGTGATGGAAGTGTTTGCGCTGCGCTCTCGGGTGGCGCAACTGGAAGCCAACGTTCAGAAGTACTGCCCGTCGTTCGAGTCGCTGGTGTACGTGTCGCCCCTGATGCAGCGCGTGATGGAACGGGCGCGCACCGCGGCGGAAACCGAAACGCCGGTGTTGATCCTTGGCGAGACCGGCACCGGCAAGGAAATGCTGGCGCGCGCCATCCATGGCGCCAGCCCGCGAGCCTCGGCGCCGTTCGTGCCGGTGAATTGCGCGGCCTTTCCGCGCGAACTGGTGGAAAGCGAACTCTTCGGCGTCCGCCGTGGATCGTTTACCGGTGCGTTCAGCGACCGGCCAGGTATTTTTCTGTCCGCCAATCGCGGCACCGTATTCCTGGATGAAATCGGCGAGATGCCCAAGGACATCCAGGTGAAACTGCTGCGCGCCTTGCAGGAAAAAGAAGTGCGTCCGGTGGGCAGCGCCAAGGCGGTCCCGACGGACGTGCGGATCATCGCCGCCACCAACCGGCCGAACGCGGAGCTGCGCGCCGAATGCCTGCGCCAGGATTTCTATTTCCGCATCGCGACCGTCGTCGTGGAAATTCCTCCCCTGCGCGCCCGGCCGGAGGACATCCTGGTGCTCTGCCAACATTACGGGCAGCGGCTCAGCCAGCGCTACGACCGCCAGATCACCCTCGGCCGCGCCGCGATGGAGTTGTTGCTGAAGTACGCGTTCCCGGGCAACGTGCGCGAACTGGAGAACGTGCTGGAAAACGTGTCGGCGCTCTCGCGCGACGACCCGCAGGTCATTACCGACAGGGAAATCAAGCCCCTGCTGGACCCGGCGGGCTTTCGCGAGGTGCTGGCCAGGGGCACGGAGCAGACGCTGGCGATCGAGCCGCTGGAGAAGCTGGCGATCGAACGCGCGCTCCGGCTGACGGAAGGCAATCGCAGCAAGGCGGCGTTGCTCCTGGGAATTTCGCGCGACACGCTCTACCGCAAATTGCGCGAGTTTCGGGAGGAAACCGCGAATTGAGGCGCGTGTACGGATTTCGGACAGCGTGCCGCGCCTGACATGGCAAGAAGCGGCGCCGAGTCCGGCAAGCTGCCGCGCCGCGCGAAGTTGGGCGCGAGTGATGCATGCCGAGCGGGAAGCCATATGGCCGCTGGCGTGCCTGCGTGAATTACAAGGACGGCCGTGCGTATTGAAATTCCACGTCGACTGCTGGTCTGGGGGGTGATCGCGATCGCCGCGGTGCTGGGCTTCGGCGGCATCTTGGCGACACAGAGCCGGCGCGCACAAGAGAGATGGTCCACCTTCCTGGCTGCCAGCCCGGTGCAGGGACGCGCGATTTTCAAGAGTAAAGGCTGCGTGCGCTGTCACGCCGTGAATGGCGTCGGCGGGACACTCGCGCCGGACCTCGGGCGCAGCCAACCGGCGCAATCCAGCGTCGCGCAGTTGGTCACCGCCATGTGGAACCACGCACCGCAAATGTGGGACCGCATGCGCGTCGAGAAGGTCTCCTATCCATCGCTGACCTACGAGGAAGTCGCGCAGCTTCTGGCGTACTTGTATATCTCGCGGCGGGCCGATGAAGCCGGCGACGCGGCGCACGGCAAGCAGTTGTTCGCCGCCAAAGGCTGCGTGCGTTGTCATGCCGTGCACGGACAAGGCGGGACAGTCGGGCCGGATTTAGCCGAGGTGACCGGCGTGAATACCCCGATGGCCTGGACGCAAGCGATGTGGAATCACGGGTCGGTCATGCAGGCGCATATGCATGACGCCGGCGTGGAATGGCCGCGCTTCGAGGGACACGAATTGCGCGACCTGTTCGCGTACGCGCGTCAAGTCTCGAAGCCACAACCGCTGGCCGGCGATCCCGAGCACGGCTGGAAAGTATTCCAGGGCAAATCCTGCACTAGCTGCCACGCGATTAAAGATGAAGAAGGGGAGCGAGTCGGTCCGAACCTGGGCCCCTCGCGCAACCTGCCGCCCACCTTCACGCAGTTCGGCAGCCTGATGTGGAACCACGCTCCGCAGATGGAACGCGCCATGAAGGAGCGCGGCATCGAGCGTCCGCAGTTTGGCGGAGAGGAAATGGCCGATCTGTTCGCCTTCCTCTACAGCCTGCGATACGTGGAACCGACTGGATCGCCGCACGTGGGTGAGAGCGTCTTCTCCTGGCGCGGTTGCAGCCGGTGTCATGGCGCAGAGGCGCAGGGGACCGGCCGCGCGCCGGCGTTGCGCGGCCGCGGAAGGAGCTATACCTCGGTTGCCCTCGCCACTGAATTGTGGGCGCATGGCGGCCGCATGTACCGCGAGAGCCAGCAGATCGGCATCGGCTGGCCCACGCTGTCGGAGAGCGATGTCGGCGATCTCCTCGCCTTCCTCAACGCGCCCGTGCAGCAGTCCGCGCACAAATAGGGAAGATCATGTGTACGGTTTCCTGACACAAATCGTCGGACAGCTCACCTGGGTTCGCGCTCACCCGCTTTTCGTACCACACGGAACATCAGCGAAAGCGCGGGCTTGACGCACCTGTCGCGCCCGCGGCGGCGCTGCACGCCTCTGGTCACCAAAGTGCAAGATGACTGATCAAAGCTCCTATGGGGGCGATCCGCAGCGCTTCGCGCCTCTGGGTGTGTCACTCAGGGGCGCGGTCGCTTCTGCCAGGATCGCCGCTGTTCGCAAAGACAGCTGTATTCCGCTACGGCCACGGACAAACGTCGCGCCGCGAATATTGCGATGGTCGTGGTGTCCGATGGCGCGGCCCTTTTTCGTCTGATTTTCTGACAGTCATCCCTCTTCACTCAGCCGAACCCACTGGTTAATCGCCCGGAGGACGCGATCGCCATGCGCGTAAGAGTCGCAATGCGAGTGTGTTAGCTCGCCACCGCGGATTGTCGGATGTTCCGCGCCGGTGTCGAGCCGGTTGGCCGGGCAAATGCACTTTGGGGTGCTAAGACGCCGGGGGTGTGTCGGCGGCGGAGCGCGGAAGGAGACACAACCTCATGCACAGGGCAGGAAAAATCACCGGAGCGATCCGCTGGGCCGCCATGGCGGTGATACTGGCCGCGCTTCCGGCGACGATGCACGCTGCCGAGAACGGGCAAGCATCGGCAGGCCCGCCTGAAAAGCACGGGGACTTCATTGGTAGCGAGCGCTGCGGCGATTGTCACGCGGCGCAATTTGAACACTTCAAGCGGACCACGATGGGCAAGATCTTCCTCCGCAATCCGCGCACATCGCTGGAGAAGCAAGGGTGTGAGGCATGTCACGGGCCGGGAGCTGCGCACGCCGACAGCAGGGGCAAGATCGGCCTGATTCGCTTCACCAAGAATTCGCTACAACCGATCGAACTGCGCAACGACCAGTGCCTGCAGTGCCACGAAAAGGGCAACCGGATGTTCTGGAGAGGCAGCACCCACGAAAGCCGCGGTGTGGCTTGCACCGACTGTCACCAGGTTCATAGCGAGCCGTCGTCGGTGGCAGCGGACCGGTTCCAGGAGCCGCTTTCGGAGAACCGGCAATTCGTGAAAGCGACACAGATGGAAGTCTGTTTCCAGTGTCACCAGATGCGGCGAGCACAGTTGCAGCGCTCGTCGCACATGCCGTTCCGCGAAGGCAAGGTGACCTGCACCAGCTGCCACAACCCGCACGGCACGCCCAATCCCAAGCTGCTGATCGAGGCCACCGTCAACGAGACCTGCTACAAGTGCCACGCCGAGCGCCGCGGGCCGTTCCTGTGGGAGCACCCACCGGTGAGGGAAAACTGCCTCAACTGCCACGATGCGCACGGCTCCACCAATCCCACTTTGTTGAAAGCGCGCGCCCCTCGCCTCTGCATGCAGTGCCACGACGTCAGCGGGCACAATTCCGATCCGCTGGCGCTCAGCCCCAATCCGCCGCGGATCAGCGCCAACCAGCAGATCAGCACCCGCGCGATTCGAGTGATCAACCGCTCCTGCACCAACTGCCATTCCCAGATCCACGGGTCGAACCACCCGTCTGGGTCGCGGTACCTGCGCTAGAGGAGGAGGAAGCTGCAATGACGAAGCTCGGACGATCTCGGTCTTTTGCCCTAAGCGCAGCCGTGGCGGGAGTGCTGTGGTTTGCCGTGGTGGCATTCGGCCAGGAACCGTCGGGCGAGGATCACGGCTCGGTCGAAGTCGGGGTCCGGCAAAACTGGGGTACCGAATATGGACGCGCGAGCGCGTACTCATTGTTTCCATCATTTCCCGTCACCACCGGCGGAGCGTTTCCACAATTCTCCGGCGGCCCGATAACTTCGCAAGCCCTCGGCTACGAACCCCGATTCGGCACTTCGCGCTTTTTCGAATATCGCGATATGCCGAATGGTTTGTACATCAAGAGCTTCCAGGCGAACCTGGACAATGTGCTTGGGAAAAACTTGTACGTCAAACTGCAGGGCCGCGATGGCATTGAAAAAGACCAGACGTACCTGCTGACCGTGGGACAGTACGGCAAAGCCAAATTCCAGTTCCGCTGGGATGACACGCCGCACGTCTTCACCAACACGGCGCAGAGCCTGTTCACGCAAGTGACGCCGGGTTTCTTCACCGTCTCGGCGCCGATCCAGTCCACGCTGGCGGCCGGAGCGGCCACCTGCACGTTCCAACAAATTACAGGCGGCACTTGTGCGCTGACGAACACGGTCAACGGGTTGTTCTCCACCGCCACGCCGTTTTCTCTCGACCTGCGCCGGCGGGCGGCCACGGCCGGGTTCACCTGGACGCCCACCGCCAACTGGGAAGTGAGCACCTCGTACTCCCATGAGGATGAAAGCGGATCGCGCCCCTTCAGCAACGCTTCCGGGTTCGAGTTTCCCGAACCCATCGACTACCTCACGCAGCAGGTCAAGGCGGGCGTGGAATACGGGCAACGGCACTGGGGAGTGCAGGTCGGGGTCGCCAGCTCGATTTTCGATAACCACATCAGCAGCTTGACCTGGGTGAGTCCGTTCAGCACGAATGCTGCGACGAACCAGGGGCGCATGGATCTCTATCCCTCCAACACCGCGAACCGAGTGCCGATCGCCGCGGCTTTCGACCTGACGAAGTATGTGCGGGTGATGGCCAGCATCGTGCCCGGATGGATGAAACAGAACGACGGCTTTCTGCCCTACACCGTCAATTCCGGAACCACGGGATGCCCGGGCGGCCCCTGCAACTCGGTCGCGGTGTTGCCGGCCCAGAGCTACAACGGCAGCAAGACCACGCTGGCGATGAACTACACGGTGGCGACCCGGCCCATCCACCACGTGGGCTTCACCGCTCGCTACCGCTCGTACGACTACAACGACGACAGTCCCACCATCACCTTCCCGGGGCAGGTGGTCACCGATGGCGCCACCTTTAGCGCCGGCGGCGAAAATGCCCGTATCTCCGTGCCCCGCAGCTTCTACCGCAAGAACGTGGAATTTGAAGGCGCGTGGCAATTCAAGAAGAACGACGTGTTCAAGGTCGGCTACGCGCTGGAGAGAATGGATCGCCAGCAGCGTGATGTCAGCCGCACGCAGGAAGGTATCTTTTCTACTTCGTTGGACCTGAACCCCAACAAAAAGACGCTGTTCCGCCTGTCCTACAAGCACGCGGACCGCACGCCGAGCCTGTATCAGAACAACGACGAGAGTTATCTGAATGGCGAGGCCGGAACTGCCCAGATGTTTGCGTTCCGGCGCTTCGACGAGGCGCAGCGGACCCGGGACCGCGGCGAGGCCCTGCTCCAAGTCGCGCCCACGCAGTCTCTCACCTTCTCGGCGGTTTACAGCACCGACCAGAATGCCTACGCAAGCCACCTCAACGCCACCGAATGTGCCGCAGCGAATGCCGAAGCGGTGGCGCAGGCGGGATTGTCGGGTGTGACCCTGGTCGCTCCGTTCAACCCAGGTTGCCTCAGCTACGGCCTGCTGAAGGACATCAGCTCCAGCTACAGCTTCGATGCCAGCTACAGCCCGCTGCCGCAACTGGTGATCTTCGGCGAGTACACGCACGAGAAGTTCAATTACCAGCAGCGCTCGCGTGACCGCACCTATGTCACCAGCCTGCAGGCGGCGCCCGCGGTGATTCGCGGCGTGATTGGCGGTTACGACGATCCCTCCAACGACTGGTATAGCTGGAGCAACACGCGCATCGGCACCTACTCCGCCGGCGTGGACCTGTACATGAAGAGAAAGAAGGTGGCGCTGACCAGCTTTTACAGCCTGTCCGCCGCGACCGGCGACATCCTCACCACGCTGCTCAGCGACAATCCGACCATGAACGTAACCAACGTCACCACCGGGGCACTGGTCACGCCGGCGTTGGCGGGCGGACCCGGTTATTACAACTATCCCAACACTACGAATCGCCTGCACCAGGTGGTCACCTCGGTGAAGTTCACCTTGACCAAGAACATTTCGCCTCGCATCGAATACCGCTTCGAGCGCTATGACCAGCACGACTGGCAGAGCGACATCATGCTGCCCTACATGTCCGCCTACGATCCCGGGGCCTCGTACGGCACCAGCGCGGCCCGGCTGGGCGGCGGAACGCAAAAATGGCTGTACCTGGGAGCGGACGCTCCTTCCTACAAATCTCACGTCCTCGCCGGTTCGGTGGAGTGGCGTTTTTAAGGCCGATTTCGAAACTTGAAGGTAGTGAAACCAATACGAAAGAACACGGGAGAGAAGAAAGTTATGAGACGCAATCATGCAAAGTGGTTCGGAGCAGCGGCGGTACTGCTGCTGGTATTCGCCAGCGTTAGCGCGCTGGCAGCCCCGCGGATCATCAAGATCGTTGCCGACGACGACGGCAAGTTCAAGGTTCCCGGCGAGAAGAAGCCGATGATCACCTTGAAGGCGCAGGAAGTCGTGGTGCTGCGCATCACCTCGCGCAAAGGAACGGATTGGGAGAAAGACGGCGCGGTGCACAGCTTCACGGTCAACGCGCTGAAAGACCAGGGCTGGGACCTGCGGCTGAAAGAAGGGACGCAGGACTTCACCGTGGCCGCACCGGCCGAACCGGGCGAGTACGTCGTGGAGTGCACGGTGCGCTGCGGCCGCGGCCACGACGACATGAAGATGAAATTGGTCGTCACTCCGTAGAGCAGGGCCTCATCGCGCGCACCGAGCCGAGGGCCATCGCGATCGCGGAGTGTTCGACCGGCAGAGCGAGCTTGGGCAGGTTTCGGCCTCGACCATCAATGATTTACTGGAGGTTTGCCGTGATGAGGAAACTGGTTCTGATCATGATCGCATTGGCTGCGCTGGCTTGGCTGGTAGAGCGGGCGCACAGCCAAACGGACGCAACAACCATCGGGACTGATGTGAGGTGTGTCGTCAGTTCGTAAGGGGAATACAGATGCAGGTGCAGGTATCGCGTCGCGGATTCGTGCGCTTCCTGGTGCAAGGCGCCGCCGCGGTGACGGCGGTGGGGATCGCGTGGAAGGCCAGCGCCTCGAAGCTGTTCCACGAAGTGCTGCCCGGCCGGTCGATCGCGCCGGGAAACCAGAAGTGGGTCATGGTGATTGACCTGGCCAAGTGCGATGGTTGCCGGGAGTGCACCCGCGCCTGCAATGCCATGCACTACGTCCCACCGATGCAGGAGTGGATCAAGGTCTTCGAGGTGGCCGACAATCCTGCCGCCGGACCTTATTTTCTGCCGCGCCCGTGCATGCAGTGCGACAACCCGCCCTGCGTGCGCGGCTGCCCGGTGGGCGCCACCTACAAGCGCAGCGATGGCATCGTCATGCAGGATGACGAGCGCTGCATCGGCTGCCGCAACTGTATCGCGCAATGCCCCTACTCGGCGCGCTCCTTCAATTGGGGCGAACCGCCGCACACGCCCGGCGAGATGGCGCGGCCGTACTCGGTGGAATACAACTACCCGCACCGCAAGGGCACGATCGAGAAGTGCATCTTCTGCCCCGAGCACCTGCGCGCCGGCAAGCTTCCCGCCTGCGCCGCCACCTGCAAGATGGGCGCCATCTACTTCGGCGACGAACTGGAAGACGCGGTCACCAACGGCAAAGGCGAGACCGTCCAGTTCACCAAGATCGCCAAGCGCGGCGCCGGCTTCCGCCTGCTGGAAGAACTCGGCACCGAGCCCCGCGTCTACTACCTGCCGCCGGCGGCGAGGAAATATCCGGCGCCTGACGAACTCAAGCGGACGCAATCCATGACCGGAATGGAGCACTCGTAATGGAACGCAGAGAAGAGAACCTGTTGCGCTCGGTCACCGAGACCACGTGGCGGTTCTATGCCTGGGTGGGGTTCCTGGCGATGATCCTCCTGTGGGGGTTGATCGCGTACATCCAGCAGTGCCGGCACGGCCTGATCGTGACCGGCATGCGCGACCAGATTTCCTGGGGCCTCTACATTACCGATTTCGTCTTCTTCATCGGCATCAGCCACGCCGGCACTCTGATCTCCGCCATCCTGCGCGTCACCAACACCGAGTGGCGCACGCCGATCACGCGCATGGCCGAAGCGGTGACGGTGTTTGCGCTCTGCATCGGAGCGCCCATGGTCATCGTGGACATGGGACGGCCGGATCGCATGCTCAACCTCTTCCGCTATGGCCGGATACAATCGCCGATTGTCTGGGACGTGCTCGGCGTTTCAACCTACCTGACGGGCTGTATCCTGTATTTCTACATTCCGATGATTCCCGACCTGGCGCTGCTGGCCGAACGAACGGAATTCAAGCCGTGGCGGCGCCGCCTGTACCGGCGTCTCGCGCTCGGCTGGAGCGGCACGGAAGCGCAGAAACGCCTATTGGAGCGCGCCATCTCCGCCATGGCCGTGTTCATCATTCCGCTGGCCGTCTCGGTGCACACCGTGGTTTCATGGATCTTCGCCATGACGCTGCGCCCGGGCTGGGACAGCAGCATCTTCGGGCCGTACTTCGTCGTGGGCGCCATCTATTCGGGAGCGGCGGCGGTGATCTTTTCCATGTACGTGCTGCGGCGGGTTTATCGCTTGCAGGACTACATTCAGCCGATGCACTTCCGCAAGCTCGGCCTGATGCTGCTCGCCTTCTCGCTGCTCTACCTGTACTTCAACATCAATGAGTACCTCACCGCCGGGTACAAGTTGCAGGGGATGGAACGCACCCTGCTTGACCGCCTCTTCGTCGGCGATTACGCGTTCACCTTCTGGACGGCGCAGAGCATCTGCGTCTTCATCCCGCTGCTGATCATGATCGCGGTGCTGGGGCTGAAGCGTTACGAACACTTCACCATTCCCGGGATTGTCTTTGCCTCCGGATTGGTGGTCGTGGGCGCCTGGGCGAAGCGCTACATCATCATCGTGCCCACTCTGCGCAGCCCGTTCCTGCCTTCCGGCCAGCGCCTGCCGTGGGAGTGGACGCACTACAACCCCACTTGGGTCGAGTGGTCCATCACTGCCGCCGCCGTGGCCGGTTTCCTGATGATCTACACCCTGCTTTCGAAACTGTTCCCGGTGGTTTCCATTTGGGAGACGCGCGAACAACCGGCGGTGGAAACCGAAGCTGTCGCCGTACCGGACGGGTCGCGCTGGTGGAAAGCCGGGGCCGCCACTACCGGCCTGCTGGTCGCGTTGCTGATCGGCACTTCGGTGAGCGCGCGAGCCGCAGGCTCGCCGCCGGCGAAAACCCCGAAGCCGACCGCCATCTCGGTTGAATGGAAAGCGCTGCCCGCAACCACGGTCCCTGCGACCGGAGAAGAAGAACAGAAGAGTGCGGGCTCCGAACCGCAGCGCGTGTACTGGTATGCGGGAAGGGTCTTTAATCCGTTCAGTTTCCTGCAGGGCGCGAGCCGACCGGCAGAAGAGAACACGGTGCGGCCGCTGTCGATCGTTGCCACGCTGCATGACGCCAGTGGCGCGCCGCTCGGGTTCAAGCCGGTCGAATTCGCGGTCCAGACCGGCTTCGGGCCGCTGTCGTTCGGGACACGTCCTACGATGGGCGACGGGCGGGCTCAACTGACGCTGCGCGATCGCCGCTTCGGTTCGTACCCGGTAACAGTTACGTTCAAAGGTGACGACGAATTCGCCGCCGCCACCTTCCAGGTCCCGGTCAACTTCGGAGAGCGTCCCGCCCCGGCGCTGCCGCATATCGGAGTTCTCATCACGCCGTATGCCACCGCGGCGATTGCGGTGCCCTTCCTGCTGTTCTACGGCGCGATGTGGGTGGTTTTCGCCTACGCTTTTGGCTATCTAATCGCCTGGCGCATGCGCAAACAGTCTTAACGCTGTGACGCGGGTTCACAAAACGGGCTTGTGGGACACTGGGTCGGTTGCGAGTCCTACAGGGTATTGTTACAGGCTCTGAATCACAAATCGCTAAATCACAGTTGCCGTCGCCCCAACCCCGCTCCCCTCTCTCGTTTATAATGAAATGATTGCGCACTCATTTCTGGAGCAACCAGACCCATGATTCGATTTCTGCAAACTCCCGGCAAGGTGAAGAAGATTGTCCTTGGCGGGCTGCTGGTAGTCATCTGCGGCGCCATGGCCATCACCCTCATCCCGGGCGGCATCCTCGGCGATGCCTTCGGTTTCGGCAACCCGCAGGGCAACATCATCGCCAAGGTCGGCGACCAGGAAGTCACCGTCAACGAAGTGCAGGAAACCGCCCGTCAGATGGGAAAGCAGCAGTTCCCGCGCGGCTTCCCGCAGCAGTTCATGCCGTTCCTGATGCAGCGCGCGGCGCAGCAGCTCATCGTCCAGAAGGCGATGGTCGCCGAGGCCCATCGCATGGGCTTCAAAGTCACCGACGCCGAGCTCCGGAGCGAATTGCAGCACGGAAGCTTCGCCTCGGCGCTGTTTCCCGGCGGCAACTTCGTCGGCCAGGAGAATTACGAGAACTTCATCCAGCAGAACTTCAACATGGGCGTGCAGCAGTTCGAGCAACTGCTCAAGACCGACCTGCTGATCCGCAAGCTTACCGCCGCGGTCCAGGGCGGCGTCACCGTGTCTGACCAGGAACTGGCGCGGCAGTACCAGGCCGAGAACACCAAGGTCAAATTCGACTACGCCGTCGTCACGCTCGAAGACCTGATGAAGCAGGTCCATCCCACCGACGCCGAGCTGAAGACTTACTACGACCAGCACAAGCAGCAGTACGCCAACGCCATTCCCGAGAAGCGCCAGGCGCGCTACATCGTGATTGACACCGACAAGGTGCGGCAGCAGGTGCAGGTCACGCCCCAGGAGCTCCAGCAGTACTACAACTCGCATCGCGACCAATACCGCGTGCCCGAGCAGGTGAACGTCCGCCACATCCTGATCAAGACGCCCGCGCCCGGCCCAGACGGCAAGGTGGACGAGGCGGCGGTGAAGGCGGCGCGCGAGAAGGCTGAATCCGTCCTCAAGCAGGTCCAGGCCGGCGGCAATTTCGCCGAGCTGGCCAAGAAATTTTCCGAAGATCCCGGCAGCAAGGACAACGGCGGTTCCATCGGATGGATCCAGCGCGGCCAGACCGTCCCCGAATTCGAGCAGTCGGCGTTCTCCATGCAGAAGGGCCAGACCAGCGGCCTCGTGCGCTCCACCTTCGGCTTCCACATCATCCACGTGGACGACAAGCAGGAAGCGCACGTCAAGTCGCTCGACGAGGTCAAGCCGCAGATCGAGCCGCAAATCGCCTCCGACAAGGCGGCCAGCCGTGCCGACGCGCTCGCCAGCAAGGTGCAGAACGAAGCCCGCACCGCCGGCCTCGACAAGGCGGCCAAGGACAACGGCTTCGAGGTCGTGGACACCGGCCTTTTCACCCGCACCGATTCGCTGCCCGGCATCGGCAATGCGCCGGAGTTGATGTCGGCCATCTTCGGGGCGCGCGACAAGAGCGCGCCCGACAGTGTCCACATCCCGCAGGGATACGTCATCTACCAGGTCACCAAGGTCGAGCCGGCGCGCAGCCCCAGCTTCGAGGAAATCCGCGCCCGCGTCGAGCAGGAGTTCAAGGGCGACAAGGCTGCCCAGATGCTGCAGCAGAAAACCGCTGAGCTATCGGAGAAAGCGCGCTCGCTGCACGACCTCAAGAAGGCCGCCAAGGAAGTCGGCGCCACGGTGAAGACCAGCGATCTGGTCGGACCGTCCGGCCAGGTGCCCGACCTCGGTTCGCTTTCCGGTCCGGCGCAGGTCGTCTTTGAGATGAAGCCGGGCGAGATCAGCGCGCCCATCAACGCCGGACGCAACGGCGTCGTCGTCGCCCTGCTGGAAAAACAGGAACCGCCGCCGGCGCAGTTCGCCGCCTCCAAGGAGCGGCTGCGCGACCAGCTTCTGCAGAAAAAGCGCAACGAGTTCCTCGAGGTCTTTGCCACCAACCTCCAGAAGCAGATGGAGAAAAGCGGCAAGATCAAGATCAACCAGCAGGAGCTCAAACGTATTACGACGCCGACCCAGGGCTCCGAAACCGGCTACTAACGCGAAAGTTAACCACAGAGCGCACGGAGGTCACGAAGATAAAATCGTGATGTTCGTGTCCATCAATCCTTAACAGGCCATCTCGACTCAATCGTTAAACTGACGCTGACGGCGGATAGCTGACAGCTGAGAGCTGAGAGCTTCTCTTGAACGAACGCGCCTCCGGAATCCTGTTGCATCCCTCGTCGCTGCCCTCGCGCGGCGGCATCGGCGACCTCGGCCCTGCCGCCTATGAATTTCTTGACTTCCTCTCCGCGGCCCGGCAGACGCTGTGGCAGATCCTTCCTTTGGGTCCCGTGGCGATCGGCAACTCTCCGTATTCTTCCATCTCCGCCTTTGCCGGAAATCCGCTGCTCGTCAGCCTGGAACGCCTCGCCGATGCCGGCTGGATTGACCGCGGCCGCCTCGCGGTTTTGTCGGAACACCAAGGGGCGATTGACTACGACCACGTGCGCGCCACCAAGTTGCCGCTGTTGCGTGAAGCGGCCGGCAACTTCCTGGCCAACGCCGGCGCTGCCGCGCGCAGCCGGTATGAAAAATTCTGTTCCGACAACGCCTTCTGGCTCGACGACTACGTCCTCTTCGTTCGTCTCCGCGACCGTTACCCGCGCGGTTCCTGGAACCAGTGGCCGCGCGACCTCGCTCGCCGCCAGCCGCAGGCGCTGGCCCGCGTGCGCCGGGAACTCGGCGCCGCCCTCGATGTTTCCCGCGTTACCCAGTTCGCATTTTTCGAGCAGTGGCGCGCCCTCCATCAGGCCGCGCGCCGGCGCGGCATTCGCGTCATCGGCGATGTCGCCATCTTCGTGGATTACGACAGCGCCGACGTGTGGACGCATCCCGATCTCTTCCAGCTCGACGACGATCTGAATCCCACCGTCGTTTCCGGCGTGCCGCCCGATGCGTTCAGCTCCACCGGCCAGCGCTGGGGCAACCCCATTTATCGCTGGGACGTGCTGCAATCGCGCGGCTACGACTGGTGGGTGCAACGCATGAAGTGGGCGCTCGAGCTGTGCGACATCCTGCGTCTCGACCACTTCCGCGGCTTCGAGTCCTATTGGGAAATTCCGGCGCATGAGCCCTCCGCGGCGCATGGCCGGTGGGTGCGCGGCCCCAACGACGACCTCTTCCAGGTCTTGCGCCAGGCCCTCGGCGGCTTCCAGTTCATCGCCGAAGACCTCGGCATGATTACGCCCGAGGTCCACGCCCTCCGCGAGCGGCTCGGCGTCCCCGGCATGAAGGTGCTGCAATTCGGCTTCAGCAACCCCGGCGCGCACATCTACCTGCCCCACCGCTACCAGCCCAACAGCGTCGTCTACACCGGCACGCACGATAACGACACCACCCTCGGCTGGTTCAACTCCACCTGGGGCGAGGAGCGCCGCGCGGCCGAAGACTACGTCGGCAGCGATCCGGCGGGCATGCACTGGGCTTTCATCCGCGCTGCCATCACCTCGCCCGCGCGGCTCGCCGTCGTTCCTTTGCAGGATGTTCTCGGGCTGGGCAGCGAGGCGAGGATGAACGTACCCAGCCGCCGCGACGGCAACTGGACCTGGCGTTATCGTCCGGGGGATCTGCAGGCGGAACACGCCGAACGTCTGGCGCGGCTTTCCGCGGTCAGCGACCGCAACTCCGCCCCTCCATCCGCCGATCAGGACGGGGAAGTGAGCGAAGATTTCGCGGCGTGAAGCCTAAACCCAAAACCCAAAGCCCAAAGCCCAAAGCCCAAAGCCCAAAGCCTGCCCGTATAATGACCTCCCCATGGATCGCCGCAAATTTCTGGTTCGCACCGGCCAGGCTGCGTTGCTGCTCGGTTTCTCGCCCGCGTCGCTGCTCGGGCAATCTGCCCCCGATATCGCGAGCACGTACCGCGACAGCATCGTCATCGACGCCCTCTGCTCGCCGGTCTCGCGCGACGATGTGCCCCCTGCCTCTTCCGACCTCCAGCAGGCAAGACAATCCGGGATTACCGCCGTCAACTGCACGGTTTCAGGGCGCAATTTCAACGACACGGTGAAGAACATCGCCTTCGCGCAATGGCTTGCCGAACAGCATCCCGACATCTGGCTGCTGGTTCGCCGCCATTCCGACATTGCGCGCGCTAAGCGCGAACGCAAGACGGGCATCATTCTCGGCTTCCAGTTCACCGAGCCGTTTGAAAACGATCTGTCGCTGCTCGAGACGTTTCGCGGTCTCGGCGTGCGCATTATCCAGATGTCGTACAACAATCGCGGCCTTCTGGGCGACGGCTGCCTGGAACCGGGCAATGCCGGCCTGAGCAAGCGCGGCAAGGACGCGGTCGCAAGAATGAACCAGCTTGGCATCGCCGTGGACCTCAGCCATTGTGGCCAGCAGACCACGGCCGACGGCATCGCCTCTTCCAACCAGCCTGTCCTCATCACCCATTCCGGGTGCAACGCCGTGCATCGCCACCCGCGCAACAAGGATGATCGCGAACTGCGCGCCCTGGCCGATCGCGGCGGCGTCATCGGCGTCTACTTCATGCCGTACCTGTGCGCATCACCCCAGGTTCCGAGCCGCGAGATCGTGCTCCAGCACCTCGCTCACGCGCTCCAAGTCTGCGGCGAAGATCATGTCGGCATCGGCAGCGACAATAGCGTCCAGGCCGTGGAACTCACCGAGGACCAGCGCAAACGCTTCCTCGACGACATGGCAAACCGCAAGCGCGTGGGCATCGCTGCGCCGGAAGAAGACCGCCTGCCGTACGTGCCCGATCTCAACGGCCCGCGCAAGCTGGAGACCCTTGCCGCCGGTCTTGCCCAGCGCGGCTACGGTTCATCGGCCATCACCAAGGTGCTGGGCGGAAATTTCCATCGCGTGCTCGGCGAAATCTGGGGCACCGCCTGAAAATAAAGCAGGTCTACTCTCGGAGGTTCTGTGCGCCAACTCCTCTTGGTTTGCTCGCTCTTCATCGCTACGGCATTTGCCCAGTCCTCCCAGAATCCGGCCGCCACCGTCGCGCCCTGCGATCAATCGCCGGACGACGCCGTGCGCTACACCGTCCTGCTCGCCGGCAACCGCGCGGGTGTGCAGACATCGTGGACGGCCGCCGGCGGCAAATCCATCCAGACCTGCTTCGAGTTCAACGACCGCGGCCGCGGACCTCGCCTGCGCACCGAAATCCGCCTCAGTTCCAATGCCGCGCCCGTAGTCGAGCGCACCCGCGGCAATGACTACCTGAAAGGCGCCGTGGACGAGCAGTTCGCGCTCGAGAACGGCCAGGCGAACTGGTCTAATCAGGCGGAACACGATCGCAAACCGGTCTCCGCGCCCGCCTTCTACGTCAGCATGAACGGCCCGCCGGAAGAGATCGCCATGCTGCTGCGAGCCCTGCTGGCCGCGCCCAACCGCACGCTCGCCCTCCTGCCCGCTGGACAAGCGGCTGCCGAACGCGTCGGCGAATTGGAGGTCAGCGCCGGCGGCCAGAAAAAACGTCTGACCCGGTACGCGATCTCAGGGCTGGGATTTAGCCCGACCCTTGTCTGGCTGGACGATGCCAATAATTTCTTCGCCCAAATCTCGGGGTGGATGTCAGTGATCCGCGCCGGCTGGGAAGAGGCTGCCGCCACGCTTGACCACGCACAGGACACCGCACTCGCCGCGCGCAACCTGGAACTCGCGCGCAAGCTGGGTCACAAACCATCCGGCCCGCTGGTGATCCGGCACGCCCGTCTTTTTGACGCCGCATCGGCCACCGTCCGCCCGGACATGACTGTCGTCATCGCGGGCAACCGGATCGAGCGGGTCGTGCCCGACGCCGCCGCGAAAATTCCCGCCCACGCGCGGATCACTGACGCGCGCGGCAAAACCCTCCTGCCCGGCCTGTGGGACATGCACGTCCATCTCTCCGAAGACGACGGCCTGCTCAACATCGCCAACGGCATCACCAGCGTGCGCGATCTCGCCAACGACACCGACAAGCTGCTCGCCATGCGCAAGAGCTTCGACCAGGGCACTGCCATCGGCCCGCGCGTCGTGATGGCCGGAATTATTGATGGACCCGGACCGTACGCCGGCCCGACGAAAGTGCTCGTTGCCACTCCCGAGCAGGCCCGCGCCGCGGTGGATAACTACGCCAGGCTCGGCTACGTGCAAATCAAGATCTACAGTTCGGTCAAACCGGAATTAGTGCCGGTCATCGTCGCGGAGGCGCACAAGCTGGGACTGCGCGTCAGCGGCCACGTGCCCGCCTTCATGACCGCCGAGCAGGCCGTCCGCGACGGCTTCGACGAGTTGCAACACGCCAATTTCCTGTTCCTGAATTTCCTCTTCGACAAGGTACAGGACACGCGCACGCCCGCGCGCTTCACCGCCGTGGCGCAGAACGCGCCTGATCTTGACTTGCATTCGGAGCGCGTGCAGCAGTTCATCCGCCTGCTCAAGGACCACCACACTGACGTGGATCCGACTCTCGACGTTTTCGAGGACATGTTTACCGCCCGGCCCGGACACGTCTCTCCCACCTACGCCGAAGTTGCCGATCGCCTGCCGGTGCAGGTGCGGCGCCAGTTCCTGGCCGGAGGCTTGCCCGTGCCCGAGGGGATGGACGTCCGCTACCGCGATGCCTTCCGCGCCATGCTCAACCTGGTCGCGGAGCTCTATCGCGCCGGCATTCCCATTGAGGCAGGCACCGACTCGCTCGCCGGTTTTTCCCTGCACCGCGAACTTGAACTGTATGTTGAAGCCGGAATTCCCGCGCCAGCCGTGCTTCAGCTCGCAACCCTGGGCGCGGCCCGGATCATGAAGCGCGATCGCGACCTCGGCTCCATTGCGCCCGGCAAACTCGCCGACGTCATTCTTGTGGATGGCGATCCCGCCGCCAGCATCAGCGACATTCGCCGCGTGAGCACGGTGATCAAAGACGGAGTGATCTACAACGCTGCCGAACTCGACCGCGCCCTGGGCGTCACGCCGCTGCCATGACGTCGGCTGACCTAGAACCCAAAACCTAAGACCTAAAGCCTAACGCCTAACGCCTGATTTTTTCCCTCACCAACTCTTCCGCCCTCTCCACCACCTGATCGATCGTGAGATGCGTCGAATCCAAAATCACCGCGTCCTGCGCCGCCACCAGCGGCGATGCCGCCCGCGTGCGGTCCCGCTGGTCGCGCTGCTGCAACTCCGCAGCGATCTTCCTCGCCTCGCCGCTGCCCTGCTTCAACCGCCGCTCCACTCGCACCTCGGGCGCCGCTTCCAGGAATATCTTTACGTCGGCGTTGGGAAACACCACCGTCCCGATATCGCGCCCTTCCATCACCACCCCGCCGCGCGCGCCCATCTCCTGCTGCCGCGCCACCATGTAGGCGCGCACCGTCGGGTGTACCGACACGCGCGACGCTGCTGCGGTCACATCCGTCTCGCGAATGCGTTCGCTGACATCGCGTCCATCCAGCAGCACGCGGTTGCCGTCCACCCGCGGCTGCAGTTCGATGCGCGAACTGCGCGCCAGCTCCAGCAGCGCGCCTTCCTCGTCGAACCCGACATCGTTCTCGATCGCTTTCAGGCCCAGCGCGCGGTACATCGCTCCGCTTTCCAGGTTCACGTAGCCGAGTTTGCGCGCCAGCCGCGACGCAATCGTGCTCTTGCCCGCTCCCGCCGGCCCATCAATCGCGATCACCAGGTTCTTGCTGTCTTCCGCCATTCCTATCGCAGCCGCAAAACCTTCCCCGTTGTCATCCTGAGCGAGGACGCGCCATACAACCAGCCGCGCCGGTTTTGCGCGGGGGTTGGCGCGGCCGAGTCGAAGGACCCCTACGCACGCCAGGGCTTCCATGTACGTCTGGCTCCCCGGCCCGAAAACTGTACTCCGCTATCCGATCGATCTCCTCCGTGGTTTCGGCACGAACGCCTCTCTTTTCTGCGCCACCTGCACCATCGACTTCTTCCCGACATTGACGAAACTCAACTCGCGCGCCGCCAGCAGCGCGTTGATCGCTTCCTTCACCCGCGATTTCGGCACCATGTGCCCGAAAAATTCCTCCACCTCCAGCTGCTCCGCCGCCACCACCGCTTCCAGATATTTGGACACCAGCGCCGACAGCGCTTCCGGCAGCGAGATGTGCATTCCCGCCCGCACCCGGTCCGGCGCCCAGCGATACAGCGCGTCCCACTTCGCGCCCTCTTCCGGAGTGTAATCCACGCGCGTGATCCGCAGCCGCGACCACAACTCGTTCAGCGCACGGTCCAGCGCCGGCGCCGACGGTTCGCCGCCGAGCAGTTCGCGCAATCGCGGCTTGGACATCGCGCCATGCGTTCGGATCGCCTCAAACGCGTCGCGCGCCAGCGGGGAGTACTCCGAGTGCGCTCCCGGCTTCGGCGTCTGCCGGGGATTCTTGTCGCCGACGGCGCCGTACAGGTACGGGAACACCGCTTCCGACACCAGGAACCCGGCTTCGCCGAACACACTGCCTTCGAACGCCGCTTTCTCGCGCAGCAGCCGCACCATCAACTCGATCGCCTCGCGCGCCCGCGGATCGGCAAACGCCTGCTTCGCCACCGGCAGCCCTTCGTCCGTCCCCACCAACGCTCCCAGGAAGGTCGGCGCCAGCACCGGCGGCTTGGTGGGATACAGCAGGCACATGCCGACGCTTTCCATGAACTCGCGCGCCTCCTCCACCGTGCGCATGCCGCGCCCGTCCAGGCGCCACTTTTGACGTCGAGCTTGCTGTAATTCCTGTTCAGTCATGGCCAATGTGGTGCATGCGTGATCGGGCGATCTGCGACAACTATCGGTGCGGGTTCAAGACCGCCCGATCGCCCGATCATCAGATCACCCGATCGTCAGATCCTCTTAAACGCTTTCTGGATGTCGCGAACAGAATACCGCAACACCACCGGCCGCCCGTGGGGACATGAAAAAGGGCACTCGGTCTTGGCCAGTTCGCGCAGCAGCCATTCCATCTTGTCCGCCGTCAGCGGCGTGTTGATCTTGATGGCCGCGTGACAAGCGATGGAAGCGGCGATTCGCGCCCGCGCGATCTCCAGGTTGAGCGCCTGCTCTTCGCGCTCGAACTGCGTCAACAACTCGTGCAGCATGCGCTCCACGTCGCTGGCGTCCACGCCGGCGGGCGCGGTCTTCACCGCCACCGTACGCGACCCGAACGGCTCCGCGTCGAAGCCGTTGTGCCGCAACTCGTCGCAGATTTCGGCGAAGATCGCCTGCTGCTGCGGCGACAGCTCCACGATCAGCGGCATCAGCAGCCGCTGCGACTCCACCCGCTCGGCCGCGCGCTGCCGCAGTATTTTCTCAAACAGCACGCGCTCGTGCGCCACGTGCTGGTCGATGATCCACAGCCCTTCTTCATTCACCGCCAGGATGAACGACTCGCGCACCTGGCCCAGCGGTCTGAGCGTTTCGAACGGCGGCGCATCGCTGGGCGGCAGGTCGGCAAGCTCGCGCCCGCATCCGCCGTCGGGCGCCACCGCCTGGGACGCCAGCGGGTGCCCCACATCTGCCTGCATTTGGCAGATGTGGGTCTTCGCCACCGGGACCGCCGCATTGCCCTCCACCTCAATCGAGCCCTGAAATTCCAGCCGCTGCGAAACCGGCGGCAGCGTCGGCGCGCGCAGTGCAAAATCCGCTGGGTGGGGGTTTTCAGGATCTATGACCACGCTCTCCGGTCCGGGAAATCTCGCACCGGGCGTGAGTGCCGGCGACGCCGTCGGCTGCGCCGTGATCTCTCGGGTGAACTGCGGCACCGGGCGCGCCTTCATCAGCGCCGCTCGCACCGAGTCGCGCACAAAGTCGTGCACCACCGACCCCTGCCGGAACCGCACTTCCACTTTGGATGGGTGCACGTTCACGTCCACCTCGGTGCTCGGCAACTCCAGGAACAGCAGGACGACCGGGTACACCGTCGGCGGCAGGATATTGCGGTAGGACTCGGTCAGCGCGTGCTGCACCACCTTGTCGCGGATCAGCCGCCCGTTGACGAACACAAACATCGAATTCCGGTTCAGCTTCTGAATTTCCGGCTTGGATACGAACCCGTGCAGCCGCAGCTCGCCCGGCACGAACTTTTCCTGCGGTTCGTCTTCATCGCGCTTCGCCCACGGCGGTGGCTGCGGCAGCCCCACTCGCGCCAGCGGCAGCACCGCCGCCAAAGGCAGCAACTGATCGAGCGTCTCCCGCCCGAACACCTGGTAAATGCGCTCCTGGTGCGACCCCACGGGCGCCGCGATCAGCATCGCGTTCGCCGACGAGTGCAGTTCGAAATGCTTGTCCGGATGCGCCAGCGCGTAGTGCGTCACCAGGGAAGCGATCTGCGCCAGCTCGGTCGATTCGGAGCGCAGAAATTTACGCCGCGCCGGCACATTGAAGAACAGGTCGCGCACCGTGATCGAGGTCCCCGCCGGCAGCCCCGCTTCCTCCACCCGCAGGATTTTTCCGCCCGCAATCTCAATCACCGTCCCCGTTGGCGCCGATGGTGCCCCACATCTGCCCGGTTTTGGCAGATGTGGGTCTTTACCCTCAGCATCCTCCGCCGCACACGTCTCCAGCCTCAGCCTCGACACCGACGCAATCGACGGCAGCGCCTCGCCGCGGAACCCCAGAGTTGCGACCGTCAGTAAATCGTCGGCACTGCGGATCTTCGACGTCGCGTGGCGCTCGAACGCCAGCAGGGCATCGTCGCGCACCATGCCGCAGCCGTCGTCGGTGATCTGGATCAGCTTCTTGCCGCCGCCTTCCACCTGCACCCGAATGCGCCGCGCCCCCGCGTCCAGTGCGTTTTCCAGCAGTTCCTTCACCACCGAAGCCGGGCGCTCCACCACCTCGCCGGCGGCGATCTTGTTGGCGACGTGTTCCGGGAGAATGTGAATGCGGCCCATGGCGAGAGGGTGCGGTCAATCGCAGTATACGTAAAACAGGTTGTCGGTTATCGGTTTTCGGTTCTCGGTCGTCAGTTCTCGCTTCCGTCGCAAAAGCATGAGCAGAAGTTCACCGCCTCCCGGAAGCTCGCCGCCTCCCTAAGGAGTGTCATCCCGAGCGGAGCGAGGGATCTGCTTTCCAAATCGGCAATCGACAATCGGCAATGGGTTTGATCCGCTAACCGCCAACCGCTAACCGCCAACCGAGAACCGAGAACCGAGAACCGATCCAGGTTTTCCCAATCGGCAATCGGTAATCGACAATCGAAAACGCAGCGGCTTACCTTGACACGGCTATTGCCAGTGTTACGATCCAGCATTCCACGGAATGGGGGAGGTGGCTTTTGAGAAAACGGGCTTTTCTTCTCGTGTTTTTTCTGGTGTGTTCTGCCGCGGCGGGGGATGTCGGCACCGTCACGATCTTCCGAACGGTGGATCATCACCGGGGCTGGAAGCCGGTCGCGTTCTGCGATGGGCAACGAATCGCTGCGGTGCAGGGCGGGAAGTACGTAAAGATGAATGTCGCCGCCGGCAAACACACGTTTACCTCGAATAACGCCAAGACCGGCATTGATCTCGAAGTAAAGCCAGGCGGCGACTACTTCCTTCGGGTCGTCGGCACGACAGGTCCGTTCAGCGAGAATGGAACGTTCGAGCTGGTCGATCCGGTGCAGGCACGACAACAAATTGATCGCTTGGAACCACTCAAGTCCGACCAGGTCGCCGGCGTCTGCCGGAGCCAAGCAGGCGGGCGATGATTGAGCAGATCGGTCGGAACCAGAATCAGGCACGCCGCGCGCTCAGATGCCATGCGGCCCATGGCAAGAGGGTGCCCCACATCTGCCCGGTTTTGGCAGATGTGGGTCTGTTCGCAGGTTATCTGAAAACAGTATCAGTTTCAGCGTCTGTGTTTCAGTGGACGACAGGGAGTTTGATGGAGAACTTGCGGATCTTCTCGTGGATGCCATCGCTGATGGTGCGCGTGGCGCGCGAGCGGGTCAGGAGCTGGTCGCTGTGTTGCCGGATGCGGTTGGAACGTTCCGCGATTTCGGCGTGACGCGCGATCGCCTGGGCACTCTGGTAGCGCACCAGGATCCGGTCCGCCAATGAAACCCCACCCCTCATTGTTGCTAGGATGCCACGCCCGGCTGCCGTGTGCCTGATTTACTTACTTTGGGATTAAGCAACTGCTTACACGGTTCTTGCGCCACCATATACTACGTAAGTAGTATTAAATCGCCTTTATTACTACTGTAGTAGTTATACTCGGAGTGCCGTAGGCGCGGTAGAATCCAGCCCGGTACGTGAGTGCCGGGTTGGGAATGGAATTTGACGACGAGTCCCGCAGGGACGACAGAACCCGGCTTCCGTCGTGCTACATTTCGCGGACGTGAACCACACCCGCGTTTCGCTCCGCGTGCATTGTATTTTCTCCACGAAAGATCGCACTCCGACGATTCCCAACGATCTTCAGGACCGCGCTTGGGCGTTTATCGGGGGCATCGCACGCCGTTGCGGGATGACCGCCATTGCCGTCGGCGGCATCGCCGACCATGTGCATATTCTTCTGCTGCTTCCGCCGACCATCACCCTCGCGGAAGCCATGCAAAAGATCAAGGCGAATTCATCGCGGTGGATTCACGAACAGACCGGCAAACCATTCATTTGGCAAGAGGGCTACGCCGCCTTCAGCGTGAGCATTTCTCAGACCGATGCCACGGTGGATTACATTCTGCACCAGAAGGAACATCATCAGCGCCATGGATTTGGCGAGGAATTGGCGAAAATCCTGGCGCGGCACGGAATGTCGTGAATTCTGCCGTCCCTGGCGGGACTCTAATGAATTGTGGTTTGGTTGTCCCGGCACTCACGTGCCGGGCTGGGTTCTGTCGGGACTGTCGGCGCTCGGTCAATCCAATAGCTGTACTGCATGTAGACAAGGTTTGAGCGCTACATCACCCTCTGCCAGTCATCCCGTCCACTTGTGACTTCCCGCACCTCAGCGGGACGGGTGATTGGGTTCTTCGCCTTTCACCTCGATGCTCAGCTCGCGCAACTGCTCGACTGCTCACCGGAGTGGGCGCGTCCACCATCAGGTCCACCGCCCTGGCGGTCTTAGGGAAGGGAATCACTTCGCGCAGGGAATCCGCGCCCGCCAGGATCATCACGATCCGGTCCAGACCCAGTGCGATCCCGCCGTGCGGCGGCGTGCCGTAGGTCAGCGCCTCAAGAAAGAATCCGAAGCGTGCCTGCGCCTCTTCCGGCGTCATGCCCAGCGCCTTGAAAATTTTCTGCTGGATGTCCTGCCGGTGAATACGGATCGACCCGCTGCCCAACTCGGTGCCGTTGAGCACCACGTCGTACGCCAGCGCGCGCACCGACGCCGGATCGCTCTCCAGCTTGTCCATGTCCTGCTCGTGCGGCGAGGTGAAGGGATGATGCGCCGCTGCCCATCGCTGGCCATCCTCGTCCCACTCGAACATGGGAAAATCGGTCACCCACAGGAACTGGTACGACGCGGCATCGTTGCGTGCGCCGGCGTACGCCTTGTGACGCTCGGCATATTTCTGACCGAGCGCCAGGCGCAGCCCGCCTGCCGCCGTGTACACCGGACGATCGTGCTGCTTGACCTCCGGTTTCACTCCGCCTTCCGACTTGTGGTCCGCCGGGCGCTCCGGGCCCGCGACCAGCACGAGCAGGTCATCCGCCGCGGCCTCGGCGCTGTGCCGCACTTTCTCCATTGCCTCCGGCCACGATTTTTCCAGGCGCTTGAAGTCTTCGAATACCTTGGCCTCGGAGCGCTGGCCGAACAGCGGCTTGATTTCGTCGCGCTCTTTGCGGGAAAGCTCGCCGACTCTGGGAATGCGGATTGCCATCACCGGCGCGTCGGCTGCGATCTTCAATTGCGCGATCATCTCCGCCGGCAGCGCGCGGCTCACCTCGTACATCGGCGGCAGGCGCAGGTCGGGCTTGTCGCTGCCATAGAAGCGGATCGCCTGGTCGTAGGTCATCTGCGGGAACGGCGTCGGGATGGTGACGCCCGCCGCCGCGAACGCCGCCTTCAGAAACCCTTCGGTGACCTCGAACACCCGCTCCTGCTGCGGGAAGCTCATCTCCAGGTCCACCTGCGTGAACTCCAGTTGGCGGTCGGCGCGCAAATCCTCGTCGCGGAAGCAGCGCACGATCTGGAAATACTGGTCGAAGCCCGGAGATCATCAGGATCTGCTTGAACAACTGCGGCGACTGCGGCAGGGCGTAGAAGCTGCCGGGTTGCACGCGGCTGGGCACCAGGAAATCGCGCGCGCCCTCGGGGGTGGAGCGCGTCAGGAACGGCGTCTCGATCTCCAGGAAACCTCGTGAGGCGAGATATTCCCGGATGGCGAGCGCGATGTTGTGCCGCAGCTCGATGTTGGCCTGCATCGCCGCGCGACGCAGGTCAATGTAGCGGTACTTGAGCCGCACTTCTTCGTTGGGCAGCGTCGGCTCCGAGGGCAGAAACGGCGGGTTCTTCGACTCGTTCAGCAGCAGCAGGTCTTCCGCCACCACCTCGATCTCCCCGGTCGGGATGTTGCGGTTCACCGTTGCGGGGTCGCGCTGCTCGACTTTCCCGATCACCGCGATCACGAACTCGGAACGCAGCGAGGCCGCCTTGTCATGCAGGCGCGGGCTGCGCTCCCGGTCGAAAACTACCTGCGTCATCCCGGTGCGGTCGCGGACGTCAATGAAAATCAGGTTGCCGAGGTCGCGCCGGCGGTTCACCCATCCCATGAGCACGGCGCGCGATCCGGCATCGCCGGCGCGCAGCGCGCCGCAGGTGTGAGTTCGTCGAAGATCTCCGAGGAAGTCGAGCATGATTGCGTTTTTCGGCGAGCGGCAGGCGTGTTCGCCACGCTCTCGCGAATCAACAATTCTACACGCGCGAAGTTGTAGTGGTCAGTGGCTACTGCTGGTGCGGCCCACATCTGCCGGGGTTTGGCAGATGTGGGTGTGTCGTGACGCGTGCGGCCTAACTTTGGATTCGGTCTGCCAGTTCCCCCCGCGGCACCGTCACCTGCTCGCCGGTGGCAAGGTTTTTCAGCGCGAAGGCGCCGGCTTTGACCTCGTTTTCTCCGACGATCACCACGTAGCGCGCCCCGACCTTGCTCGCCGTCTCCAGCGACTTCTTCAAGCGGAAGCTCTCATCGCCGAGCTCGATGATCAGATCGTGACGACGCAACTCGCGCGCCAGCTTCGCCGCCTCGGCATTCATGCTGGCACCGAGCGGCGCGATGTAAGCGTCCGGTTTCTTCGCCAGCGCTTCCGCGGTCTCTCGCAGCGACAGGATCAGCCGGTCCTCGCCAATCGCGAACCCAATCCCCGGCGCCCGCGGCCCCCCCAGCGTCTCCGATAATCCGTCGTACCTTCCTCCGCCCAGGATCGCGTTCTGCGCTCCCAGCGCGCCATGCGTGAACTCGAAAGCGGTTTTTTCGTAATAATCAAGGCCTCGGACTAGCCGATCGTTCAGCACGAATGGGATGTTGAGCCCGGAAAGGATGCGCTGGACTTCGGCGAAATGGGCGCGGCAGGGCTCGTCGAGAAATTTGCCGATGGTGGGGAGCTTGGCGATGATGGGCTGGTCTTCGGGGACTTTGCAGTCGAAGACGCGCAGCGGGTTGGTGACTTCGCGGCGCTGGCAGTCGGCGCACATTTTCGCGACCACGGGCGAAAGCGCGGCGCGCAGGGCTTCGTGGTAGCGTGGGCGGTCGTTGGCGCAGCCCACGGTATTCAACTGCAGCGTCCAATCCTGGATGCCGAGGCGGTCAAGGAACGTGGCGAGCATTTCCAAAATTTCGGCGTCGCGCGCGGGCGATTCGCTGCCGGCGGCCGGCGGCCCGATGGCCTCGGCCCCGATCTGGTAGAACTGGCGATAGCGGCCCTTCTGCGGGCGCTCGCGGCGGAACTGCGGTCCGATGTAGAACAGCTTCTGCACCCCGGGGCGCTCCCACAGCTTGTGCTCGATGTAGGCGCGGACGACGCCGGCGGTGTTTTCAGGGCGCAGCGCCAGCCAATGGCCCTTATCGCTCTCAGCGCGGCCGCGGTCCTGCCAGGCGAACATTTCCTTGCTGACGATGTCGGTTTCCTCGCCGACGGAGCGCTGGAACAGCGAGAGGTCCTCGAGGATGGGGGTGCGGATTTCCTGGAAGTTGTAGGCGCGGAAGACGTCGCGTGCGGCGGCCTCGACAAAATTCCACAGCGCCGTTTCCGGCGGAAGCAGGTCGCGGGTTCCACGGACGGACTTGATCATTCAGTTTCCAGTTTCTGGTTTCTAGTTTCTAGTGGCCCGGTTTCCTCGAGGCAAGCGCGCCGCACGCGAAACCAGAAACTAGAAACTAGAAACTGCTTCAGCTCTTCCTCTCCCGCAGATAGCTTTCCTTGTATTCCAGGTATCGCTTCGCGTACGCCATGATGGTCTGCTCGTCGTCGGGGCCGAGCTTCTTGCGGAAGCGGCCGGGGACGCCCATCCACAACGAGCCGGGTTCGACGTGCGTGCCCTCGGGGATGACCGTGCCGGCAGCGATGATCGAGCCCTTACCGATGCGGGCGCCGTTGAGAATGATCGATCCCATTCCGATCAGGCAGCGGTCTTCAATCACGCAGCCGTGCAGGGTGACCGAGTGGCCGACCGTGACCCACTCGCCGAGTTCGACCGGCCACTCCTCCTTCATGCCGTGCAGCACGCTGTTGTCCTGGACGTTGGAGTGGGCGCCGACCTTGATGTAGTGCACGTCGCCGCGCAGCACCGTGTTCATCCAGATGCTGGCGTGCTCGCCCAGGGTGACGTCGCCGATCAGCTGGGCGGAGTCGTCCACGAAGGCGGTGGCGGGGACGCGCGGAGTGATGCCTTTATAGCTTCGGATCATGGCGCGAAAGAAATGAACATAGCACAAGCCGGGGGATTAACCACAGAGGACACAGAGGACGGAGGAAGGCAGAGGCTTTCCTTTTTTCTTCTTGTCCTGGTTTTGTCTTCCTTTGTGACCTCTGTGGCTAATTCCGTTCTTCCGCTTTCTCTTCCTCCGTGTCCTCTGTGGCTAGCTCTCTCTTTCTCCAGATTGGGAAGGGGACCAAAACGGGCTAAGGCACTGGCAAAAATGCTGCGAAATGCTTGGGCCGGAGAGGAGGGCGCAGTACAACGATAGCCATGGACCAGACGCTAATCGATCTCGGAGTATTCCTGGTGGGCGCCGCCAGCGGCGCTGCGCTGAGCTACTTGAAGGACCGGCGGTTGCTGCACTTGTATGGCGACCTGGTGCGGCAGTTGTCGGGCGCGTTGCAGGAGCAGGTGGAGCATATGCCCAGCGAAGCCGAGGCGCAGGCGCGCTGGTTGCGCCAGCAGCCGGAAACCGTCCGGGAGACGAGCGCGTCGTAACCATTTGCAATCTGCCCTTCGTAGTCGGCCAATGGCCGGACCGGGTTGAACCTGGGGAACCCGCTTCAAGATCCTCTTGGTTCCAGTTCGGGAATAGGTCCAAATTGGAACGACGATTTCGGCTTGCGGCCGTGCCGCGCGTGCTATAGAAACCTGTATCCCCCAAGGAGAACAGGTTGGCAGAGGCGGATGCCAGCGTGCACCCGGCGCAAGCTTGCGCTCGATCATCGGCATTGCCGATTGTGCCCGCTCGAAGGCGAGCACGCTCCATCATTCTTTTTGCCTGCATTCTTTTTGCCTGCATCGCCATCTCCCTTCAATTGACCCCTACCACCGCGGCGCAGGACTCGGCCACCGGGGCGATTCGCGGCATGGTGGAAGACGCCGCCGGAGCGCGGGTAGCGGGCGCCAAGGTGCTGGTAACCGAAACGGCAAAGGGGCTGACGCGCGCCACCGTCACCAACGACGAAGGCGGCTTCAGTGTGCCCTTGCTTACGCCCGGGGGTTACACCGTACGGGTGGTAGCCCCGGGGATGGCGCCGCTGGAGCAGGGCGCGCAGGTGGAGGTCGGGGACACGGTCGAACTCACGCTGCGGCTGCGATTGCCCACCGCGCAACAGACCGTGGAAGTGGCGGGCGAGGCGGGCATGGTCGCGGTCGAGACCAGCGCCATCTCCACCGTCATTAATCAAGAAGAAATTTCCGACCTGCCGCTGAATGGGCGGCGTTTTGCCGACCTGGCGCTGCTGACGCCGAACCTGACGACCGACCCGCGCTCGCTCACCTCGGCCACCAATGGTGATCTGGCGTATGGCGGCATTCGCGGCGTGTACTCCAGCTACCTGGTGGACGGCGCCGACAACAACAACGCCTTCTTCGCGCAGGCGCGAGGCCGCTATCGCGCGCCCTACCAGTTCAGCAACGAGGTGGTGCAGGAATTCCGGGTTTCCTCGAACACCTACGGCGCCGAGCTGGGACGGGCCGGCGGGGCGGTGATCAACGTGGTTACGCGCAGCGGTTCCAATTATTTTCACGGTACCGGGTTCTATTACCTGCGCGACAGCGGATTCAACGCGACGCCAGACTACGTCGGGTTCAAGCCGCAGGACCGGCAGCACCAGTTCGGCGGAACGCTGAGCGGCCCGATCAAGAAGAACCGCGCGTTTTTCTTTGTCGGCTTCGACCAGCACGTCTTCCAGGTGCCGACGGTGGTGCACTTCCTGAACGGCTACCCGGTGCTGATGCCGACGGTGAACGACTTCGAGTACAGCGACTACTCGCTGGTGATGGCGACCGCCGAGGCGCTGTCGAAAATGGGCGGCGAGTTCCGTTCGCGGCTGCTGGGCAACGCCGTCTTCGCCAAGGTGGACGTGGCGATCACGCCGCGGCATCACCTGAGCGCGCGCGTGAACACCTCGCGCTATTACGGCGCGAACAACGTCTTCTTCGATCCGGCTAGCCCGATCACCACCTATGCGCTCAGCGAAAACGGCGAAGAGGACGTGGCAACCGAGACCGCTTCGGCGACGCTGGCCAGCGCGCTGACGAACACCCTGACCAGCAACTTTCGCATACAGTTCTCGCGCGACCTGCAGCAGTCGTACCCCAATTCGGCTTTTCCGCTGACCCGCATTTACGACGCCATCGATGGCTTCGAGCGCTCCTCCATCCTGCCGCGCTCCACCCGCGAGCACCGCCTGCATGCCGCCGAGACGCTGGCGTTATCCGGGCGGCGGCACTCGTTCAAATTTGGCGGCGATATCATCGGCACCTGGATTTACAACTATTTCCCGTCGCTGTTCGGCGGAGAGTACATCTTCGACGACGTGACCGTGGACCCGTGGACGTTCGCGCCGCAGACCTACGGGATGAAGATCACGCCGCTGCGCGCGTACGCGCACATGGTGCCGCATTACTACATTCAGAATTTCGGCACCGCGGTATCGCATCCCGATACCACCGAGTACGCCGCCTTCGTGCAGGACACGATCCGGGTCACCGGCCACTTTGGGCTGACGCTGGGCGTGCGCTACGACTTCCAGGCGTTCCGCACCGACAATCTGGTCTCGAATTACTACTTTCGGGATTCCGGCCGCGTCCCGGTGGACCGCAACAACGTGGCGCCGCGGGTGGGGTTCGCGTACTCCATCGGCGAGCGGCGTCCGCTGGTAATTCGCGGCGGGTACGGGCTGTTCTACACCCGCATTCCCTCGATGTACTCCTCGGCGGTGGAGACGGAGAACGGCGACCGGCAGATGCACCTGATGCTGAGCAGCGCGCGCCAGGAGGACCGGGCGCTGTTCCCGACGTATCCGGACGCGCTGGTTCCGTGCGCGACCTCGGCCACGGTTTGCGCGCCGCCACCGGAACTGCTCAGCCACATGACGACGGAGGTGTCGGCCTTCGCGCACAATTTCCAGATCCCGGTGGTGCAGCAGACCAGCCTCAGCGTGGAGAAGGAGATCGGGACGCGTACCGCCGTCGGCGTGAATTACCTGTACGTGCACGGCATGCACCTGATCCGCGCGCGCGACGTCAACCTGCCGCCGCCCACGCCGGTGACCTATCCGCTGTATGACCAGTCGGGCGCGAACCTGCTCGGCTACTACACCGTGGATTCCTTCGCCACCTGGGACACGACGCGCTCTCTGAGCTGCCCGTTCCCGCCGTGTATGGGCGATGTGCAGCGCCCGACGCCGCAGTTGGGTTCGGTGAATGTCTTCGAGAGCAGCGCGACCAGCGTCTATCACGGGCTGACGGTCTCGCTGCGGCGGCGCATGCACCACGGCTTCGGAATACGGCTGGCGTACACCTGGGCCCACGCCATGGATGATGGCCAGGACGCCCTGGTAGTGGGCAGGCCGGTGACGGTTCAGAACTCCTACTTGCCGAACCTGGAATGGGGCCCGAGCACCACCGACCAGCGGCACCGGTTCATCGCGGCGTGGACGGCGGAGCCGAAACCGTTTCATCGCGACCGCCCGGCGCTGCGCTGGTTGTTGAACGACTGGCGCTTCGCGGGCGTAGTCACCATCGGCAGCGGCAGGCCGTTGAGCGCCCGCATCGTGGGCGACGCCAATGCCGACGGCAACACCTACAACGATCGCCTGCCGGGGTATAGCCGCAACGCGTTTACCGGGCCGGATTACGCCACCACGGATTTGCGGGTGGCGCGCGTGTTTCTGGTGCGCGATCGCTGGAAGCTGCAGTTCCTGGCGGAGAGCTTCAATCTGTTGAACCGGGCGAACCGGCGGGTGGAGATTTCCGATGATGGGTTTTTGAATACGGCGGCCAGTTTTGTGCTGGGCGACGTCACCGCGGGAGGGAAGCAGTATCCAGCGTCGTTCCGGGCGTCGCAGGGATTTTTGTCGCCTACCAGTGCCTATGCTCCGCGGCAGGTGCAGTTTGGGGTGAGGATCAGCTTTTAGCGATTGGTCCTCGCGCGTCATCTCAGGGGTTCAACCGGGAGGAAAGCGCCGGTCGGAACCGGTAGTTGCTAATCGCTAATTGCTAATCGCTAATTGCTCATGGCTAATCGCTAATCGCTTGCTTTTGTTTCATTTTGAGCCGCTAACTTCAAATGGAGCTTGACTTTGACCGTGAAAGCTTGGGATAACTACCTTAGGTCCAACTGGGCTGGTTTGGGGGTGTTTCGTTTTTGGCAGAAGTACGCTTACAGGAAGGCGAATCCTTAGAAAACGCCCTTCGGAGATTCAAGCGCAAGGTCCAGCAAGAGGACATCATCAAGGAGGTCAAGCGGCACTCCTTTTACCTCAAGCCGGGCGAGAAAAAACGCGCGAAGGAAGCGTTGGCACGCAAACGCAGCCGGAAAAAAGCGCGCAAGGAGCAAGACTAATCGAGTAACGCGGGCCGCAGTGTCCCCCCTCGCGGCCCGTTCTATTTATAACCCGCGGTGTCATCGCGGGAGGCGTTCCGTCGCATTCATTTTCAGCACTGGCATCATTCGTCGTGCAGTAAGGGCCGCTGTACCCGGCGGCTCCGGCAAGGACCCACGTGGAAGTTCGCAAGCTCGTGGGTGGGACCAAAGGCTGATCCTGTTTCGCGCAAGCAGGGGCGCGGGATGGGGACCCTGAAGGGAGCAAGGTTCGATGGAATTCCAGGACAAGGTCTTGAAATGCATCGACTGCGGCGCCGAGTTCGTGTTTACCGCGGGGGAGCAGTTATTCTTCCACGACAAGCAGTTCAAGAACGAGCCCAAGCGTTGCAAGCCGTGCAAAGCAAAGCGCGCCAGTATGCTGGGGACCGCCACCCCCGGCAGTTATCCCAAGGTGGAGACCCGGACCGTCTGTTCGCAATGCGGGAAAGAAACCACGGTGCCTTTTAAGCCGACGCAGGGACGCCCGGTATTTTGCCGGGAGTGTTTTCAGTCGTCGAAACGAAGTTCGGCCGCAAGCGCCTGACTTTCTGACCAGTCTCTGACCGGGCCACTTAAGTAGGACACCAGGCCTGTGTGTCCGAAAGTGAAGAGGTGTGCCCGCGCGTGGTGGCGCGCCCAGTCTTTCCCTCCCCAGCCAATTTTCCCGGAAAAATTTACGCCGGCTTATCCGGCCTTCTTGGCCTCGTGGCGCGTGGGCCGCGAGGCGGAAACGGCCTTGTTGGCGGCGGCGGCGGCGGTGCGTTTCTGGTCCTCGTGCGCGATCAGCAGCGCCTCGATCTGCCGCAACAGGTCCTGGGTATTCACCGGCTTGACTAGCAGAGATTGCGCGCCCTTGCTCTTCCAGTCGCTGCCCAGCGACGGGTACGCGGTCAGGATGGAAGTGGCGGGATTGTAGGCTTTCTGTTTGGCCGCGCGGATAACGTCGTAGCCGGTGGTTTCGGTCTCCAGGCGCATGTCGGTGATGACCATCTGGAAGACGCCGGCGTCCAGCTTCTGCAGCGCTTCGCGTCCGGACGAGGCGGTTTCGACTTCGAAGCCGTTCATCTCCAGAACGGCTTTGAGGGTGAGCAGAATGGCGAGTTCGTCATCCACCAGAAGGATGCGGCGCTTCATGTAATTGACCCCCACGGCCCGGCTTGCAGAGCGTTGCGATGCGCCAGGCGCCAGCGCTGGTTGCAAGCCGATGCCCGCAAAATTTGGCGCGAAAACTTGCGCGTATAATACCACTCGTGTCGAGCTTTTATGTGGAGAACTTCGGCTGTCGCGCGACACAAGCCGACGGGGCGGCCATCGAACGCCAGCTTCGGGAGCGCGGATTGGAGCGCGCCCCGCAGCCCGAGGAAGCGCAGGTGGTTGTCCTTAACACCTGCACCGTAACCGCGTCGGCGGACCAGGACGTGCGCGCCGCCATCCGCAGGATTTATCGCGGCAATCCGCAATGCAAAATTCTTGTGACCGGCTGCTACGCGCAGCGCGCCCCTCAGGAGTTGGCGGCGCTGCCCGGCGTGCAGTGGGTGATCGGTAACTCCCACAAACAGCGGGTGGGAGACGTGGTGTGCGGAGGGGACGGATTCGTTCCGTTAGGGATGATTTCCCCGGCCCGCCTCGGCCGCGCTGCACCTCCGGCGCAAGTCATCGTTGGTGACATCTTCGCGCACACCGAATTGCTGGCGGCGCCGGTGTTCGATGGCGGCGCGGACAAGACGCGTCCGAATTTGAAGGTGCAAGACGGGTGTGACAACCGCTGCTCGTTCTGCATTATTCCGTCGGTGCGCGGCGCCAGCCGGTCGCTGCCCATGGCCGAAGTTTTGGCGCAAGTTGGCGCTTTGGTGGACGGCGGTTTTCGCGAGGTGGTGATCTCGGGGATTAATCTGGGGCGCTGGGGCCGGGATTTCGCCAAGCCTGACCGCTTCGTCAGCCTGGTGCACGCCATCATGGAGCGCACCGAGCTGGAAAAGCTGCGCATCAGCTCGGTGGAGCCGATGGACTGGACGCCGGAGCTCATCGAACTGGCCGCCGGGTGCGAGCGCATCGCCAAGCACGCGCACGTGCCCATGCAGTCGGGCAGCGACCGCGTGCTGCGCGCCATGCACCGCAAGTACCGGCCGTGGCATTACGCGGAGAAGATCCGCCGCATTCGCCAGGCCATGCCGGCGGCGGCCATCGGGGCGGACGTGATGGTCGGCTTCCCCGGCGAGACCGAGGCGGATTTTGCGGAAACGCGGCGCATGATCGAAGAGCTGCCGCTTACCTACCTGCACGTGTTCACGTATTCGTCGAGGCCGGGGACGCGCTCGGCGGCGATGCCCAACCCGGTGCCGGTGCAGGTGGCGCGCGAGCGCAACCGCATCCTGCGCGCACTCGCGGCGGAAAAGAAGCGCGCGTTCATGAATTCGTTTGTCGGGCGCGAACTGCCGGCCATCACGCTCAGCGTTGGCGACGATCATTCCACCGAAGCGCTGACCGACAATCATCTGAAGATGCGCTTGGCGGGACGGCACGCGGCGAACCAGTGGGTGGGGGCGCAGGTGCAGGGCGTCAGCGGGGAAGAGCTCAGCGCGACCGCGGTTTAATCCAGCAATCAAGAGACGAGGCTGTCGGCCATCGGCGCTCGGCTATCGGGTTCTTAGGCCCGAAAGCCGACAGCCGAAAGCCGAATGCCCAGATGAATCACTGATCAAATCGGCGATTCTTGGTTAGAATCTCCTCCGCTTCAACGGTCTGAATCCTGCAGGCGTGTCTAGAGTTGGTTCTAAGCAATCGGTCTTCGGGAAGGGCACGGCGGGAAGGGCACGGCTTCAGCCGTGCCGCTCGAGGCCGCGAGAATAGTGGGCTTTAGCCCCTGAGGGACATTTTTCCTGAAGCGAAAATGTATATTTGAAACCAGTTCTAGCACCGCGGAGATCCCAATGCGCAATCTGCAGTTCCTATCTTTCGCCGTCCTGATCCTGTTCTCGCTTTCTGCTTCGGCCGATACCAAGATCAAAACTCGCAGCAGCATGATGGGCCACAGCACGGAAAGCACGGTGTACATCAAGGGCGCCCGCGAGCGCACCGAGGCGGCGAGCATGGGCATGGGCCCCGGTCTGGTGACCCTGACCCAGTGTGACCAGAAGCGCATCATCACCATCAACCCGCAGGCGAACACCTGCATGGTGATGCCGCTGGGCGATGAATCGGGGGCCGCAGCGACTGCCGCTCCGGCCGCGGCCGGGAGTAGCCGAAAAGGTGGCACCATCACGTTCAACGTCAATACGGTCGACACCGGCGAGCGACAGAAAATGCTGGGGCTCAACGCGCGGCATATCAAGATGACGATGAACGCCGAATCCAGCGCCGACGCCTGTTCCAAGACCAGCCTGCATACCGAGTCCGACGGCTGGTATGCCGACATCGCACCGGCCTTCCACTGCTCGATGGGTATGACACCTCCGCCTTCCGGCGCGGGCGGCCGTTCCGCCTGCCAGGACACGGTGCGCTTCAAGCGCACAGGCGGCGGCTTCCCGGGTTACCCGCTGAAGCAGTCGACCACCATGCAAGCCGAGGGACACAGCTTTACCACCGTCTCGGAAGTGGTCGAACTGACCAACGCTCCGCTCGATGCCTCGCTGTTCGAAATGCCGGCAGGGTGCAAGGTCGTCAGCAGCTACCAGGAGTTGCTGAACATGGGCGGCATGGCCGCGGGCATGATGGGCGGACGTCCGATGCCGCCTGCGGCAACGGCTCCTCCGCCGCACGCTTCCAAGCCCGAGCCTTCGCCGGCGGCTCCTGCGCCATCTGCACCTGCTCCCGCCGCAGCGCCGAAATCCAGCGGCGTGGTGCGCGTCGGCGTGGTGAAGATCAAGGACGCGAGCGAGCAGTACCTGCCCATTGAAAATCTCCGCATCAACCTGATGAGCGAGATCGCCCTGCGGCAAATGGAGGCGGTTCCGCTCGATGCCGACAGCGATCCCTCCATCGCCGCCGAAGCTGCGTCGAAAAACTGCGACTACATCCTCTACACCGATGCCAGCCAGGTGAAGGCTCCGGACTCAGGCGGCGTTGTGCTGCCGGCTGCGCTAAAGGGCGTCTCGCTGGACAAGAGCAAGTACCAGGCGCTGCTCGCGGTGACCCTCTATCGCACCGGCAAGCCACAGCCGGAGCTGAAACAGGCGCCGCTGGCGGCCGATGGCGACCAGATGGGCGTCAATGCCGTCATGGCTGCCTTCGAGAAGGAAGCGGACAAAGTCGCCGAGCAAGTGAAGAAGGACCGCGAGCCCGCCAAACCGTCCAGGAAGACACCAGCGAAGAAACCCGCGGCTCGCAAGAAGCCGGGATAATTCAGCCGCACACGCGCGGGCCTGTGTGCCAGGCGGCGTGTGCCAGAGCTAAGGCGAATGTCATCCTGAGCGAGGATGCGCAACCGCAGGCCGGCGCACGCGGGTTTGGCGACGCGGGCTGCGGTTGCGCATCCGAGTCGAAGGACCCCTACTCAGAGAATTGCACTCTGCAGTTGAATTCGTCTTTATCTGTGTTGATCCGCGTGAATCAGCGGCTAATTACTTCATCATGCCGTGCTGCGCCACGGCGATGTTGTCGCGGCTGGTGTTCTTGACCTCGTACATCATCTCGTCGGCCTGGCGGATGATTTCGTGCGCGCTCTTGGCGTCTTCCGGATAGGAGGCGACGCCGATCGAGGCGCGGATGTTGAGGTTCAGGTTTTCGTCTTTGAGCAACTTGCTCTTGCGGAATGAATCGAGCAGGCGGCGGGCGACGATCAGCCCGGAGTCCTTCCCGGTCTGCGGCAGCAGGACGACGAACTCGTCGCCGCCGTAGCGGAACGCGTAGTCAATCAGGCGCAGGTGGCTCTTGATGGTGTAGCCGATTTCCGCCAGCAGCTTGCTTCCCACCAGGTGTCCGTGCGTGTCGTTCACCTGCTTGAAATGGTCCAGGTCAATAAACAGCACGGTGAACTCGTAGCCGAAGCGCGCCGAGCGATACACCTCGGATTCCAGCGTTTTGTAGAGATGGCGCGCGTTGTACAGGCCGGTGCAGTCGTCGGTAATGGTGAGTTCCTGGATGCGCTCCACGGCGCGCGCGTTATCGATGGCGATGGCGGCGTAGTCGCAGATGGCGCGCAGGAAGAACATCTCGCTGTCGCTGAAGCTCGACATGGGCACATTGATGAGCTGGATCACCGCCAGCACGCGGTGTTTGGCCTTCAGCGGGATGCAGATGATGGAGCGCGTCTGCCACTTGGTCATTTCGTCGATGCGCTTGGCGAAACGCGGGTCGGTATAAACGTCGGGCACGATGAGCGGTTCACCGTGCTTGGCCACCCATCCGGCGATGCCCTCGCCCATCTTCAGGCGCACGGTGCGCAGCGCGTCGGCGGCGTCGCCCACGGCGATGGCGAAGTAGAGCTCGTCGGCCGACTCGTCCACCATGAGCAGCGACCAGGTGTCGGGGCGGAAGTACTCCGCCACTTTCTCCATGATGGTCTGCAGGATGGAATCCAGATTGAGCGAGGAGGTCAGGGCCTTGGCGACTTCATGGAAGATGGAGAGCTCCTGCACATGCCGTCTACGGTCGGTGGCAGCGGCCTCGCTCATAGGGGGAGTTCCAGCTTCGGTTAGTTCGCTGGGCGCATTATAAGGTTTATTGGTCGCCATTCAATCGCCAGAACAGGTTACCCCGGTAACGCCTCTGCTCGGGCCGGAGGCAGGCAAGCCGTTTCCAGGCGCGAGTTTACGGTTTTTTCTTTGACACTGCCAAGCGCCAAACCTATGATGGCGGCGCTCTCCTCCACCCATTTTGGGCGGCCGTTTACTGACTCGAGGATGTATTCGTGGGATCGTTTGGTGATCGACTGCAGCGCGAGCGCGAGATGCGCGGCATCACGCTGGAAGAAATAGCCGAGGCGACCAAGATCGGGACCCGGTCGCTGCGGGCCCTCGAGGAGCAGGATTTCGACAAGCTACCCGGCGGAATCTTCAACAAGGGATTCGTGCGCGCCTACGCGCGCTATCTCGGCCTCGACGAAGAACAGGCGGTCGCCGATTACCTGGCGGCGCTCAGCGAAGCCCAGGCCGCCGGCAAGACCACCCGCCAGGAACCCGGCGCCAATGATGTCTCCCCGGAACGCGACATCTTCCTCCCCGAAGTCGAGGACAGCGGGCCCATGCGCCTGCCGCTCGGCCCGATTGCGGTGGTCGTGGTGGTCGCGGTCTTGCTGTTCAGCGGCTGGCGTTATTACACCAGGAACGGCCTGCCGAAGTTGCGGCATGTGCGCGCGGCAGCGCAGCAACCGTCGCCGCCGGCAGCCAAGACGCCAGCGCCTGCCGATGCGTCACGCTCGGGGACGAACACGGCCCAGCCTGCGCCGGATGCGTTGCGTTCGGGGGCGAACGCGGTGCCAGCGAAAGATGGTTTTGTGGTGCGGGTGAAGGCCAAGGAAGATTCCTGGATTTCCATCGTGGCTGATGGCAAGCCGGTGATGTCGGCCGTGATGCCCAAGGACTCCGAAAAGTCCGTCCGCGCGCAGCAAAGTGTCGTGCTCAAGACCGGCAACGCCACCGGCATCGATTTGTTCTACAACGGCAAACTCGTGCCACCCCTGAGCCCGGACGGCAAGGTCAAGACATTGGAATTCACCCCCGCCGGGTTACGACAGTAATCATCCGGCTCCTGGCTTGCCTTTCGCCGCTCAAAACACACCATTTACTGTGGAAATCGTGCGCAACTCCGTCACCGGGTGCGTTAATGGATGCGTTCCCCGAGCGCAAAAAGCGTTGCGGCCACAGGAGCGCTCTGCTACTTTGGATAAGACTAAAATTCAGTTCCTGCGGTCCGTCCCCGCCCGTAGCGCCTAACACCAGCAGGAGGTTCGTTTGTCGACCAAGAATCGTTTTTTGTTCACCTCGGAATCGGTCACCGAAGGCCATCCGGATAAGATCGCCGACCAGATTTCCGACGCCATCCTCGACGCCTGTTTTGAACAGGACCCCTACAGCCGCGTGGCCTGCGAGACCCTCACCGCCACCGGCCTGGTGGTCATTGCCGGCGAGATTACGACCAAGGCGTACGTCGATTTCCAGTCGCTGGTGCGCGGCGTGGTGGCCTCCATCGGCTACGACAACGCCCTGTACGGCTTCGACTCCAACACCTGCGCGGTGATCTCCAGCATCAACAAGCAGTCGGGCGATATCGCCATGGGCGTGGACACCGGCGGCGCCGGCGACCAGGGCATGATGTTCGGCTACGCCACCAACGAAACCCCCGAATTGATGCCCCTCGCCATCTCTCTCGCCCACAAGCTCTGCCGCAAACTTGCCGAAGTACGCAAGAAGGGCACGCTGAATTATCTGCGTCCCGACGGCAAATCGCAGGTCACGGTCGAGTATGACGATCACCACAAGCCGGTGCGGGTGGACGCGGTCGTCATCTCCACGCAGCATGCGGAGAACGTGACCAATGATGAACTGCGCGCCGACATTCTGAAGCACGTGATCCAGGCCACGATTCCCGCCGAACTGCTCGATGCCGACACCAAGTACCACATCAATCCCACCGGGCGCTTCGTGATCGGCGGCCCCATGGGCGACACCGGACTCACCGGGCGCAAGATCATCGTGGACACCTACGGCGGCATGGGACGTCACGGCGGCGGCGCCTTCAGCGGCAAGGACCCGACCAAGGTGGACCGCTCCGCCGCCTACATGGCGCGCTACATCGCCAAGAACATCGTGGCCGCCGGGCTGGCCGACCGTTGCGAAGTCCAGCTCGCGTACGCCATCGGCGTCGCCGATCCGGTCAGCGTGTTGGTGGATACCTTCGGCACCGGCAAGGTTGCGCCGGAGAAGCTCCAGGAACTGGTGCGCGCCAACTTCCAGTTGACGCCGCGCGGAATCATCGATTCGCTGAAGCTGCGCCGTCCCATCTACCGCAAGACGGCCGCCTACGGGCACTTCGGGCGCGACGACAAGGACTTTACCTGGGAAGCGACGGACAAGGCCAAGGCGCTGCGCGAGCAGGCCGCCGGCGCGTCCCACGCGGCGATCCACGCCGTAAAGAAATAAAAACAAGTTTCAGTTTCGAGTTTCGGGGCATGCGCCCGTGCTCTGAAACTGAAACGGAAACTGAAACTCAAAACTCTTCAGGAGACTATGTCGACAACACCTGCTCACGCCGCCTGCGACGTCAAGAACATGGAACTGGCCGATCTCGGCAAGAAGCGCATCGACTGGGCCAACCAGTCGATGAAGGTCCTGCAAATCATCCGCAAGGATTTCATCAAGAAGCAGCCGCTGAAGGGCGTGCGCATCTCCGCCTGCCTGCACGTGACCACGGAAACGGCGAACCTGGCGATCACGCTGCGCGACGGCGGCGCCGACGTGGTGCTGTGCGCCTCCAACCCGCTCTCCACCCAGGACGACGTGGCCGCCTGCCTGGTGCGCGACTACGGCATCCCCGTCTTCGCCATCAAGGGCGAGGACAACGAGACCTATTACCAGCACATCATGGCGGCGCTCGACCACAAGCCGCACCTCACCATGGACGACGGCGCCGACCTGGTGACCACCGCGCTCACCAAGCGCAAGGACGTGCCTCGAAGGCATCATCGGCGGCACCGAGGAGACCACCACCGGCGTCATCCGGCTGCGCGCCATGGCCAAGGAAGGCGTGCTCGCGTATCCCATCATCGCCGTCAACGACGCCGACACCAAGCACCTGTTCGACAACCGCTACGGCACCGGGCAGTCCACCATCGACGGCATCATCCGCGCCACCAACTTCCTGCTGGCGGGCTCCAAGTTCGTCGTCGCCGGCTACGGCTGGTGCGGACGCGGCCTGGCCATGCCGCGCGCGCGGCCTGGGCGCCGAGGTCATCGTCACCGAAGTCGATCCCACCCGCGCGCTGGAAGCGGTGATGGACGGCTTCCGCGTCATGTCGATGGCGGAAGCGGCCAAGATCGGCGACGTCTTCTGCACCGTCACCGGCAACAAGAACGTGATCCGCGGCGAGCACTTTGAAGTCATGAAGGACGGCGCCATCGTCAGCAACTCCGGCCACTTCAACGTCGAGATCGATATCCCGGCGCTGGAGAAGATGTCGTCGTCCAAGCGCACCACGCGCAACTTCGTCGAGGAGTACTCGCTGAAGGACGGCCGCAAGATCAACCTGCTGGGCGAAGGCCGGCTGATCAACCTGGCCGCCGCCGAAGGACATCCCGCGTCGGTGATGGACATGAGCTTCGCCGACCAGGCGCTCTCCGTCGAATACCTGGTGAAGAACCACAAGTCGCTGGAGAAGAAGGTCTACGTGGTTCCGGCCGAGCTCGACAAGCGGGTGGCCAAGCTGAAGCTGGAGTCCATGGGCATCAAGATCGATCGCCTCACGCCCGAGCAGGAAGAGTACCTGGCGAGCTGGAGCGAGGGAACGTAGTTGCGGTTTCGAGTTTCAGTTTCAGTGATTGTCAATTGAGACTTTCCGCCGAAAAACCAGCAGCCCGGCCGCCGTCGGTCGGGCTTTTCTTTTCGCGATGAGGTTGGAACGCTGGTGCCCCACATCTGCTGGTGCCCACATCTGCCCGCGTTTGGCAGTTGTGGGTCTTCACCGCTGACGTTTAGAGGAGTTCCATAGCTGA
>CAVXCR010000006.1:0-30133 GCA_963760265.1 Terriglobia bacterium | reverse complement strand
TGCCGCCGCCATGTCCGACGCGAACCGCTCTCATCCGCCGCCGACCCCCGCGGCCCCGGCCATCGAGGTGTACGCCGTTTACGGCGCCGAACCCGAGGTCCAGGCTTATGCCATGGCCAAGTATTCCCGCTCCTCGCTCTCCATGAAGGAGTCGCTGCGGGAGATCAACGAACAACGCGCCGAAAAATTTCTCAACACCTTTTATTTTCAGTACGGCCATCGCTCCATCGCCGATTTGGCGCATCTTGCCATCGCGGTCGAAAAGCTCTCCATCCTGGCGGCCATCGCGCTGGTGGACGAGCAGCGCTGGGACGGCCAGGAGCGCTCCACGCGCTACCAGGATTTCAAGCGCGCCGGATACTTTGTCCCCGATTTCACCGGCCTGGAGATGTGCGAGCTGCGCTATCGCGACACCATCGCCGCGCTTTTCGCCGAATACGAGGCGCTGTCGGAGACCACGTGGCGGTATCTCGCCGGTCGCACTCCCAAACCCGCCGGCATGAAGCAGGAGGCGTACGAGCGCACGCTGCGCGCGCGCGCCTTTGACATCTCGCGCTACCTGCTGCCGCTGGCGGCCAACACGTCCGTGGGGCAGATCGTCAACGCGCGCACCCTGGAGACGCAGATCGCGCGCCTGCTGTCGCACACCCATCCCGAGGTCCGCCACCTCGGCGAGTTGCTCAAGCAGGCCGCGAGGGAGCCCGCGTACAACGTCAACGCGCTCGCGTGGGCCAAGATTTTGGAAGAGATCAAGGGGATGGATGAAGGCGTGGGGCGGGAGTTGGAAGCACAAATCCTCAAGCCGGTGCGCGTCGCGCCCACGCTGGTGAAGTACGCGGAAGCGAATCCCTACGAAATCGAAACCCGGCGTGAACTCCAGCAGGCGGCTGCGGAAATCATGGGCGATGCCGCCATCGAGGACGCGCCCGCGGTGCATCTGCTGGACGACGATCCCCTGGAAATCGAAGTGGCCGCCACGCTGCTGTATGAGCACTGTCACCATCCCTACCGGCAAGTCAAGAACACGTCGAGGCGCTGGGAGAGCAACGCCGCCGGGAGATCGTTGACCTTGGCGTGAAGCATCGCGGTCGCCACGACGAGCTGCTGCGCGCCTTCCATGCCGGGCAGAGTTTCCGCTTTGACATCCTCATGGACATCGGCGGCTTCCGCGACATGCACCGTCACCGGCGCTGCACCCAAATCGGGCAGGGGATCACCACCGCGCACGGCTTCGATACGCCGGACGAGGTACGGGCGGCAGGCGCCGAGGAGCGCTACACGGAAGCGATGAAGCGCGCCGCCACCGCGGCGCAGCACGTGCGCGAAGCGTTGCACCGCGCCCGCCGCGACGACGCCGAGGCCAGCGCCCAGTACCTGGTCCCGCTTGGCTTTCGCAAGCGCACGCTGTTCAAGATGGATTTCGCCGAGGCGGTCTATATCGCGGAGTTGCGCACCGCTCCGGGCGGTCACATCTCCTACCGGCGTATCGCCTACCAGATGTACCAGGCGGTCGCGCGCCGCCACCCCGCGCTGGGCGCCCTGTTCCGCGTCCACGACCTCAACCAGCCTGTGGATTTGCTGCAACGGTAAGCGATCCAGTTGCACTGCTGCTCGTTTGGGGAGATCGTCACATCATGAGCAAGGAAGCGCGCATCACTCATGGCGTTCCACCAGCTCCCACCACACCACCTTCTGCCATTCCAGAAAAACGTTTTTCACGATCTCGCGGTCCGTCCACCAGCGCGGCGCCGACAGCAATCCGTTGTTCGCCGCCGCCACCGACCAGGAGTAGCCCGGGTACGCCTTGCGCGCAATCGAGAGCGCGCGCCGGGTGTGGTAATCGGAGGTGACCAGCAGGATGCTGTGCGGCGCGGCCGGCTGCAGGCACGCCGCCGCCGACTGCAATTCCTGCAGCGTGGATGCGCCCCTGGTCGGGCAGACATGGACGGCGAGGCCACCCGCCGAGCGCCGGATGAAATCTTCCGTCAACTCGGCCGGCGTGCGCCCGTAGCTGACGGCGTCCACGCGGGCGTCCACCAGCATCCGGGGCGCGTAGCCGGTGCGCAGCAGCTCGATTCCCTTCCAGTAGCGGGTATCGTCAGCATCGCCCGCCAGCAGCAGGATGACATCGGAGCGCTGCGGCTGGTTCACCACCAGCGCCGGGCCAGCATGACGTAACCCGAGCACAATCAGCACGATGACGATGAACGCCAGCCCGGCTTTGATAAGGAATCGCATCTTGCAGCGGAATCAACAATATACACGGATTGCCGGGACCGACAGTGGCGGCCAATGTTCTACGTAGAACAATTGTGGATAACGTGCATACTGTTGATATTCGCTTTTTATTCGCCTTTAGCGCAATACGCTTGTATACTCCGCAAAGTTTAGAATGGGAATCCGGCGAGCCAGCAAGCCGAGATTTTGGGACGATGAAGGCGGTTCTGCGTTAACCTGCGAGGTTCGTATCAACCCGCATAAAAGATTGGCGGTAGGGGAGCGGACTTATGGCGGACGAGAAGGCACGGGCAATCGAATTGGCGCTGTCGCAAATTGAAAAGCAGTTCGGCAAGGGCTCGATCATGCGATTGGGAAGCAAGGAGGCGATCGTTCCCATCGCGGTGATTCCCACGGGCTCGCTTGCCTTCGACGCGGCCCTGGGCGTGGGCGGCTTCCCGCGCGGGCGCGTGGTGGAGGTTTTCGGGCCGGAGTCATCGGGCAAAACCACCATCGCGCTGCAGGTGGTGGCCGAAGCGCAGAAGACCGGAGGCATGGCGGCGTTCGTGGACGCCGAGCACGCGCTCGATCCGAAGTACGCCAAGAAGCTCGGCGTGGATGTGGACAACCTGCTGGTCTCGCAGCCGGACTACGGCGAGCAGGCGCTGGAGATCACCGAGGCGCTGGTGCGCTCCAACGCCATTGACGTGCTGGTGGTGGACTCGGTGGCGGCGCTGGTCCCCAAGGCGGAACTGGACGGCGAGATGGGCGACAGCCACATGGGACTGCAGGCGCGGCTGATGTCGCAGGCGCTGCGCAAGCTGACGGGCACGGTTTCCAAGTCGCGCACCTGCTTGATCTTCATCAACCAGATCCGCGAAAAAATTGGCGTCATGTTCGGCAATCCCGAAACCACCACCGGCGGCCGCGCGCTGAAGTTCTATTCCTCCATGCGCATTGACATCCGCCGCATTGCGGCCATCAAGGAAGGCGACGTGGTGGTGGGCTCGCGCACCAAGGTGAAGAGTGGTGAAGAACAAGGTGGCGGCGCCGTTCCGCGAGGCCGAATTCGACATCATGTACGGCGAGGGCATTTCCCAGGAAGGCGACGTGCTCGACCTGGCGGCCAATCACAATATCGTGGAGAAATCGGGCGCGTGGTTCAGCTACAAGGGCGAACGCATCGGTCAGGGACGCGAGAACGCCAAACAGTTCTTGAAAGAGAACAAAGACATCACCGCCAAGATCGAGGCCGAGGTGCGCAAGGCGCTCAACATCGGCGGCGCCGGGGAAAAGCCGCAGCCCGTCCCGGTTCCGACCGACGGCCGCGCCGCGCCGGTGCCTCCGGTGATCGCGGCAAGGGCGATGAGCACGATGAAGAAATAGGGGCTAGGAGGTCTTTCTCCGCAAAGCCATAGGTTTTGGCGCTTGTCATCCCGAGTCCGACCGAGCCGTAAAGCGGTCGCGTGCTTTTCGCGACCGCAAGGCGAGGTGGGACGAGGGATCCAGGTTTTCGCATGCGCGACCCGAAGACCTATTACGTTTACATCCTCACCAATCCCTCACAGCACCCGTTCTACACGGGCGTGACCGACAACATGGATCGCCGCATGTCGGAGCACCTGGATTTTCTCAACGACAGTTACACCGCGCGATATCACTTGACGCGGCTGGTTTATTACGAAGAGTTTGGAAATGTGCGTGAGGCGATTCGCCGCGAGAAGGAAATTAAGACCTGGAGCCGGGTGAAAAAGATCGCGCTGGTGAACACGAAGAATCCGAAGTGGGATGATCTGGCGCGCGATTGGGGAAAACCGATTCCGCTGCTAACACCCGTCGTGCCGCCAATCAAAACCTAGATCCCTCGCTGCGCTCGGGATGACATCGTTATAGTTTTTGTACGTCCCCAAACGAAACAGTCGTACGGAAAGTCGCATTCGCCGCCGGCAAACTGTGCGTGTCCTTTGTGGACGGCCGCGAATTGTCCGTGCCGCTGAGCTGGTTCCCTCGCTTGAAAAACGCATCACCGTCGCAACGAAGACAATGGGAATTGATTGGCGGCGGCATCGGGATCCACTGGCCCCTTATTGATGAAGATATTTCGGTAGAGAACCTGCTCGCTCCGCCTCGCCGTGGGCGAAAGTAAGCGCTGCACACGCGAGGGCAGGCCGTGTACCACACGCGCTCAGTATCCCTTTGGCGCGCGGAACCCGCCGATCAGGTCCGCCGGTTGTCTCCAACGATTTTGCCCGCCGCCCAGCTTCGCGCCTGTTTTCCACCCGTTCTGAGAGGCGTACAATGTTGTGCACACGTGGGGTGGGCCCATCCGGGCCATGCGTATTCTTTTCGTCCTAAAACTGTTGCGAAAATTCCAAGGAGGATCCGATGGCAACCCAACGGCAACCTGTTACCCCTGCGCTTGACCAGCAAAAGCTCGATCAGTTCCTGCACAGATTCGTGAACGACCTCGGCGCGGGCATGTGTGGCGCGCTCGCGCTGGTTGGCGAGAAGCTCGGCCTTTACACCGCGATGGCGGGGGCAGGCCCGCTCACGGCGTCCGAGCTGGCGGCGCGCACCAGCACCAACCAGCGCTACGTCCGGGAATGGCTTTCCGCGCAGGCCGCCAACGGATACGTGGAATACGATGCCAAGACCGACCGCTTCTTTCTACCCGCCGAGCACGCCCTGTTGCTCGCCAACGAAGATGGCCCGGTGTACATACCCGGTGCGTTCCATGTGATCGCATCGGTGTTTCGCGACGAGCCCAAGATCAGCGAAGCTTTTCGCTCCGGCGAGGGAGTGGGCTGGCACGAACACCATCCATCGTTGTTCGAGGGGACGGAAAAGTTCTTCCGCCCAACCTACCTGCACAACCTGATCGGTTCCTGGATTCCGACGCTCGACGGGGTGGAGCAAAAACTCAAGCAGGGCGCCGGCGTGGCCGACATCGGCTGCGGACACGGCGCCTCCACCATCCTGATGGCGCAGGCGTTTCCGGAATCGTCGTTTTACGGTTTCGACTACCACCAGGCCTCGATTGAGAAGGCGCGGCAGCGGGCCGAAAAAGCCGGCGTGCAGAATCGCGTAAAATTTGAAGTCGCGACGGCAAAGGATTTCGACGAGCGCCAGTACGATCTGGTCTGCTTCTTCGACTGCCTGCACGATATGGGCGATCCCGTAGGAGCACTGCAGCACGTGCACGAGGCACTCGACGACGATGGTACGGTGATGATCGTCGAGCCGTACGCGAACGACTCCCTGAAGGAAAACCTGAATCCTATCGGGCGGGTTTTCTATGCGGCTTCCACCATGATCTGCACGCCGGCGTCGCGAGCCCAGGAAGTGGGCGCGGCGCTGGGAGCGCAAGCGCCGGAAAGCAAGCTGCGCGAAGTGGTGAGCGCCGGCGGTTTCAAGCGCTTCCGGCGCGCCGCGGAAACGCCGTTCAACCGCGTGTACGAAGCCCGCCGGTAATCGTGGATGCGGCTGGGGCGCGGGCGAGCTGGCCATTAATCGATGAAGATATCTCCATCGAGAACCTGCTCGCTCCTCCGCAGCGTAGGCGAAGGCAGGCTCGCGCCGCGCTAGCCCTCAGGGGCTGAAGCGCACATCCTTCGCGTAGTCTATCGGCACCGCTGAAGCCGTGCCCTTCCACGGCGCTGCGAACGGCTGCCTAGCTGCCACACTGCACACGCGAGGGCGCGTGTGCCACACTCTCTTAGTATCCCTGCGGCGCACGGAACCCGCCGATCAGGTCCGCCAGGCGGCCGGCCAGGTCAATGGGCGTGGCGTCTTCCAGGTAAGGCCCGAGAATCTGCAGTCCAACCGGCAATCCGTCCGGCGTGAGGCCCACCGGCGCCACCGTGGCCGGCAATCCGTTCAACGTCGCCGGAGTCATCCAGAACAGCAGGTCCATGTAGTTGCGCGCGCCTTCGGGGGTGGCGATCCGGCGCGCGTCCATGGGCTCGCTGTGGTCGTGCGCGATGGCCGTTGTGAAAGCGGTAGGCAACAGGAAGGCGTCGTGGGTGCGGAAGTAGCCCTGCCACAGCGCCAGCGAGGCGCACCGGCGCGTGTTGGCCTCAAAGAAGACGGAATGGGGCGCGGTGATGGCCATCTCCATCGCCTGGGACCCGGGATCTCCGGCGGCGGCGGCGGCGCGCATGTGCGCGACATCCTCCGGCCGCATGAAGCTCGCCATCACCGTGAACACCATGTAGCGATAGGTCTCGACCTGCACCGCGGGGTCAAGGCCGGCGGGCCAGCCCTGTTCCAGCTTCGCGCCCGCCTTGCGCAAGGCCTCGGCGGCGTCAGTCAACGCTTTTTTCACCGGCGCCGACACCGGGCAGAGCGGATCGTCGAGCACATATCCGATGCGATAGTCGGCCACCCGCGAGTGGCGCGGCTGCGGCATGGTCCAGCGATAGGCGACGGCGTCGCACGAGTCGGGGCCGCCGAGCACCTCCATGGCGATCTTTAAATCGGAGGCGCTGCGGGCGAGCGGGCCATTGACAGGCAGATTGCCGACTCCCATGGCGAGCGGGCGCTGCGGCAGTCCGGGCGGCGGCGGGATGTGTCCGCCCTGCGCAATCACGTCCAGTGTGGGCTTGTGCCCGTAGATGCCGCAGAAGTGCGCCGGAATCCGGATGGACCCGCCGATGTCGCTGCCGATCCCGAGAAAGCTCAGGCCGGCGGCGATGGCGGCAGCTTCACCTCCGCTGGAGCCGCCCGGCGTGCGAGCGATGTCCCAGGGATTATTGGTCGTGCCGAAAACGGGGTTGTAGCTTTGCCAGTCCGCGGCCATCAGCGGAACATTCGTCTTGCCGACGATGACCGCACCGGCGGCCTTGAGGCGCGCGACCACCGGCGCGTCCTGCTGCGGCACGTAGTCAGCCAGGAATGGCGCGCCGGCGGTGGTGCGCACGCCGGCGGTCTCGAAGACATCCTTCACCGTGCAGGGCACGCCATGGAGCGGCCCCCACCATGCGCCGCGCGCCAGCGCTTCATCGGCGTGGCGGGCGCGTTCCATGGCCGACTCGGCCGTCTGGGTCACCAGCGCATTGAGCTTGGGGTTGAACGACCGGATGCGCTCCAGCATGTGTCCGGTCAGCTCGACCGAAGAAATGCGGCGGGTACGGATGGCATGCGCGGCGTCGGTGGCGGAGGCGAAGTGGAGGTCAGCGGTGGCCGAGAGTTTGGCGGCAGCGCGATCCGGATTCGGCATAGCTCTCCGTTCGTTGCACGGAGCGGCAGGCGAGGGCGCCTGCCGCGGTGGAAGTTCGGCGACTCCCCAGGTGCAGCGCCCACCATGGTAATCAAGTCCGTTTAGACTGTGAATTGATTCCGGTTTCGGACGCGGAACATCACCTCTTGAGGAGCTTTTCATTGCTCCCGGCCGGTGCGCAGGCTTAGAATTTGCGGTCAACAGCAAGCCCGCCCGGCGCCCCATGCTAGCCCGGAGTCAGCTAGGCTGGGGGAGCGTGGGTTACCGATCCACACCGAGGCCAATTGAAGCACGTCATTGCCATCTACCCGGGCACGTTTGATCCTCCGACCAACGGCCATCTCGACTTGATCCAGCGCGGCAGCCACATTTTCGAGGAGTTGATCGTCGCCATTCTGTGCAATCCGGAAAAAGAGCCGGCGCTGTTTTCGCTGGCGGAGCGGCGCGTCATGCTCGAGGCGCTCACCAAGCCCTTCGAAAACGTGCGCGTGGACACTTTCGGCGGGCTGCTGGTGGACTACGCCATGCGCGTCGGCGCGCGGGCGCTGCTGCGCGGCATCCGCGCCATCAGCGATTACGAGTACGAGCTGCAGATGGCGCTGATGAACCGCAAGCTCGATCCGAAACTGGAGACGGTGTTCATGATGCCGGCCGATACTTATTCCTACGTCAGCTCGCGGCTGGTGAAGGAGATCGTGCAACTCGGAGGCTCGGTGCACGGGCTGATCCCCGACCTGGTGGAAAAGAAGCTGACGGAAAAAGTGAATGGCCGAAAACACAGTCTTCAGTCTTCAGTCGCCGTTCCCCAGGAAACCCCGACGGGAGACCGGCAACGCCAACGGCGAGGAAGAAGGAAGTAATGACGGTGGGAACGCAGGTGAAAACGCCGCTGACCGAGCGCATCAACCGCATCGAGATTTCCGCCACGCTGGCGGTGGTCAACGAAGCCGACCGCATGCGCCTGGCGGGCGCCGACCTGGTGGACTTCGGCGCGGGCGAGCCCCATTTCAATACGCCGCAGCACGTGAAGGACGCGGCCATCGCGGCGATCCAGGCGAATTTCACCCGGTACACGCCGGTGGGCGGCACGGCGGAACTGCGCGACGCCATCATCCAGCGCCACGCGCAGGACTTCGGCTCCGCCTACAAGCGCGAGGAGTGCATCGCCTCCACCGGCGGCAAGCACGCGCTGTTCAATGCCATCCAGGTGCTGGTGGACCATGGCGATGAAGTCATCCTGCCGGTGCCGGCGTGGGTGTCGTTCAAGGACATCATCCGCTACGCCGGCGGCGAGCCGGTCTTCGTCGAAACCGACGAGAGCAAGGGATTTGCCGTCTCGCCGGCGATGATCGAAAGCGCCATCACCCCGAAAACGAAGGCCATCATCCTCAATTCGCCGTCGAACCCGACCGGCGCGGTGCTGGCGCAGGAGGACTTCACCGCGATCGTGCGCATGGCCGCCGACCGCGGCATCTGGGTGATCGCCGACGAGTGTTACGTCTACCTCGATTACAGCGGGCGGCGCTTCTCCGCCGGTTCGGTGACCGAGGCGAAGGAGCGGATGGTGGTGATCGGTTCGCTCTCCAAGACCTACGCCATGACCGGCTGGCGGCTGGGATACGCGCTGGCGCCGAAGGAGGTGGTGTCGGCGATGCAAAAGCTGCAGAGCCAGTCCACCTCGAATGCGACCTCGATCGTGCAGAAGGCGGCGGTGGCGGCGCTGAATGGCCCGCAGGATTGCATCGAGGAAATGGTGGAGGAGTACATCCGGCTGCGCGACCGCATGGTGGGCGGGCTGCGCGCCATTCCCGGCATTCAGTGCAACATGCCCAACGGCGCGTTCTATGCCTACCCCAACGTCTCGGCGTTTTTCGGACGCAAGGGGATCAATTCCGCCAGCGATATCGCCAGCCGGCTGCTGCGCGAGGCGGAGGTGGTCACCGTGCCGGGCGAGGCGTTCGGCACCACGCAGCACATCCGCATTTCGTATCCCACCTCGCCGCGCCAGATTGACCGCGGGCTGGAGCGGATGAGGAAGTTTTTTGCGGAAGTGTAGTTTCGTCCGCGATGTAATACATTTCTCGCCATATCTTACATCTGCTATAATGTAGACATGAATGTCGAGTTTACTACCATCACTTCCAAGGGGCAGCTCGTCATCCCTGCCGGGCTACGCCGAAAGCTCGGGATGAAGCAAGGCACCCGAGTGGCCGTCCATGAAAGCGGCGGGCAGCTCATTCTTCAGCCGATCACGGACGAGTACATTGACAGCCTGCGCGGCATGATCAAAGATGCGGACCGTCTGATTCAACAACGTCAACGCGATCACCTTGAGGACAAGTGATGAGGCGTAACGTAGTTGATGCCAACGCTCTCCTGAACTACATCGACGAGCGTCCGCATGGGGCGCGCGTGGCAGCAATGTTGAAAGAGGCCGCGCGTGCGGACCAGCCGCTGCTCATCTCGGCTGTCAATTGGGGTGAGGTACTTTACCTGCTCTGGAGAAGCCACGGCGAGGAGCGCGTCCAGCGAATACTGGCGGGGGCGAAGCAACTCCCGCTGCGCATCATGCCGGCAACAGAGGAGGATGCGCTCCTTGCCGCCCGATTCAAAGCCGTTCAGAAACTGCCTTACGCCGACAGCTTCGCCGCTGCACTCGCGGTGCGGGAGCACGCGACCCTGGTTACTTCGGATCCGGATTTCGAGAGGCTCGGCAAGCAGATACCTATCCTGTGGATGCGGTGATCGTCCCAAATCGGCAACTTTGACCGCTTGCTCTAACCAGAACCGCCGCCCGACTTGGCCTTTCCGGGCCCTTTCGCGACGCGATTCGTTATAGTAGCTGCTTGCGCTGAAACTGGCGGCGCCGTGTCACGCATGTCCGAACTCTATCCACTGTTGTTGAAGCCGGAATTCGTCGAGCGCATCTGGGGGACGCGCGATTTGTCGCCGCTGTACGGCCCGGCGCCGGGCGAGGCGCCCATCGGAGAAGTCTGGCTCACCGGCGACCAGTGCCAGGTAGCAAACGGCGCGCTGGCGGGCATGTCGCTCGGGGAACTGTGCCGCCGCTATGGCCGCGACCTGGTGGGCGAAACCGCGCCCGAGGCGGAACGCTTTCCCTTGCTGGTGAAGTTTCTTTTTCCTCACGACAAGCTGTCGGTGCAGGTTCATCCCGACGACGAGACCGCACACCGCGCCGGGCTGCCCTGCGGCAAGACCGAATGCTGGTACGTGTTGCAGGCCGAGCCGGGCGCGAAGATCGGATTGGGCCTGAAGCCGGGCACCAGGCGCGAGGAGTTCGCGCGCGCCATCCAGGAAGTCCGCGCCGAGCAGTTGCTGAACTGGATCGATGTCCGCGCCGGCGAATTGATTTACGTGGATGCAGGCACGGTCCATGCCATCGGGCCGGGTGTGATCTTGCTGGAGACACAGCAAAACTCGGACACAACGTACCGCCTGTATGATTACGGGCGGCCGCGCGAGTTGCACGTGAAACAGGGACTGGCGGCGCTGAAGGAAAAGACGAGGGCCGGCAAGGTGGAACTGAACGTCGCTGATGAAAACATCTTTCCTCTTATTGTCTCCCCCTGTTTCATGGTGACCAAGTCTCGTTTGGATAAGCCGACGCTGTTTGCCGGCGGAACGAATCGAGGATTCCGTAAAGCGACGGTACTAGTCGGCTTAGAGGGGTGCGGCGTGGTTCGTCACGGACCTGAAGCTGTGACATTGGGACGTGGGGATGTGATCGTCATACCGGCAGCAGTTAACGACTACACCGTGCACAGCCAATGGACCATTGAATACCTGACGATTACACTTCCCCCGCCAGTACCGGTTGAGGAGCCGCAGACGAGATTGTGATATCGAGCAACGCAGGGGTCCTTCGACTCCGGACGCGCCAACCCGCACGCCCCTTCGACTGCGCTCAGGGCAGGCTCCATGGGCGTGCTGGTTGTGTCGCGCGTCCTTCGCTCAGGATGACAACCATTTAGGTTTGCGTTGTACTGAAGATAGCTTGTGAGTAAACCGAATTTCTATCCCGTGATTCTCGCCGGCGGACGCGGCACAAGGTTCTGGCCGCTGAGCCGCAAGCGCCGCGCCAAGCAAATGCTGGCGCTGGACGGCGACCGCACCATGATCCAGCAAACCGTCGAGCGTTTGCGCCCGCTCGCGCCGGAACGATGTTTCTGGGTCATCAGCAACCGGGACCTGCGTGACGGGATCGCCAAGCAGGTGGCGAAACTGGACCGGCGGCAGATCATCGCCGAGCCCGCGGCACGCAACACCGCTCCCGCGATCGGCCTGGCGGCGTTCATCCTGCTGCGGCGCGACCCGGACGCCGTGATCGGCATGTTCCCTTCCGACCACGTCATCGCCAACCCGGCAAAATTCCGCAAGAACATCAAAGCGGCGATTCGCCTGGCGGTCGAAGACGGCTGCATCGTCGTGCTGGGCATGCGTCCGACGCGTCCGGAAACCGGCTACGGCTACATCGAAGTTGGCGAGAAATTGTCCGGCGGCATCCGGCGCGTGCGGCGCTTCACCGAGAAACCGAACCTGGTCCGCGCCGAGGAGTTTGTGGCCGCGGAAAATTATTTCTGGAACAGCGGCATGTTCGTGTGGAGCGCGCAAACCCTGGCCAACGCGCTGCGCGAGCACTTGTCGGAGACCGCACCCTACCTGGAGAGAATTGCCGCCGCGTACGGCACGAAGAAATTCGAGAGTACCTTCCGCCAGCTCTATCCCCGTTGCGAGAACATCAGCGTGGATTACGCGGTGCTGGAGCCGCGCTCCGCCAAGGGCGAGCACGCATCCAACCTGTACTGCATTCCGGCCGACTTCGCCTGGAACGACCTGGGTTCGTGGGCGGCGCTCTATGAGCACCAGGCGCGCAGCGGCCCTGCCGGCGAGAACGTCAACGTCATTCAGGCGGAGAAGAGCTTCGCCCTCAACGCTGAGGGCAACTACATCCATGCGCCCGGCAAATTCGTCGCCGCCGTGGGCGTCAAGAACCTGGTGATCGTCGAGACCGACGACGCGCTGCTGGTGACCACGCGCGAGCATGCCCAGGACGTCGGCAAGGTGGTGCAGTACCTCGACGAGAAGAAGCTGTCCAAGCTGGTCTGATAAAGTTTCAGTTTCGAGTTTCAGTTTCAGTTGCCGGAGATTGACCACCCGCAGCAGCATTTCCTCTTCCCAGCAGGGCAGAGCTGCTGGGAGCGGACGACTCGAAACCGAAACTGAAACTGAAACTGAAACTCTCCTATGTCAGAAATCAAGTTCGGCACCGATGGCTGGCGCGGCGTTATCGCTGATGACTACACCTTCGAAAACGTGCGCCGGGCGGCGGGCGCGATCGCTTCCTACATCCTGAAGCACGAAGACCCGCGCAAGGGCGTGGTCGTCGGCTACGACACGCGTTTCGGATCGCGCAGCTTCGCCCGCGCTGCCGCGGAGGTGCTGGCGGGCGCGGGCATACCCGTGCGCTTCTCCAACGACTACATTCCGACTCCGGCGATTTCCTACATGGCCAAGCACCTCGACACCGCCGGCGGCGTCATGATCACCTCCAGCCACAATCCCTGGAGCTGGAACGGAATGAAGTTCAAGGAGAAATTCGGCGGGTCGGCCCGCCCGGCGATCATCCGGCAGATCGAAGCCGAACTGGCGGCCGGCGCCATGCCGCACGGGACTCCCGCCGGTATCGAAGAAGCGGATTTCAAGACGCCCTACGTCGCGGCGATTACTAAATTTGCCGACCTGGAACTGATCGGCAGCGCCGGCTTCAAGGTGGCGATTGACTACATGTACGGCGCGGGACGATTCGTGCTCGGCAACATTCTGCGGCAGCGCGGCGTGGACGTGGTGGAGATCCGCGGCGACGTCAACCCGCTGTTCCCGGGCATTAATCCGGAGCCGATCGAGCCGCACGTGCGCATGCTGCAGGACACGGTGGTGAAGGAGCGCTGCCACGCCGGATTCGCCAACGACGGCGACGCCGACCGCATCGGCGCCGTTGCCGAGGACGGCAGCTTCGTGGACGCGCACAAGTGTTACGCCATCCTGCTGTGGTGGCTCTTGGAATACAAGAATTGGCCGGGCGCGGTGACGCGCGCCTTCAACACCACGCGCATGCTCGACCGCATCGCGAAAAAATACGGGCGCGAGCTCATCGAGCACGGCATCGGCTTCAAGTATGTGTGCGACGTCGTGCTGAGCGGCAAGGAAGTGCTGATCGGCGGCGAGGAATCGGGCGGCATCGGCATTCCGCGCCACCTGCCGGAGCGCGACGGCGTGCTCAACGCGCTGCTGCTGGCCAACGCCATGGCGGAATCGCACATGACGCTGGGCGAAATCGTCGCCCACCTGCAAAAGGAATTCGGGGCGCATTACTACGGGCGTCGCGACCTGTACATTGACGAGGAGATCAAGCAGGCGGCCATCCGCCGCGCCGATTCCGGCAAAGTGCGCCAGCTCGGGCAGTACAAAGTCTTGCGCAAAGAAAATCTGGACGGCGTGAAGTTTTTTCTCGATGCGCCGACCAACGGCAAGGGCGCCGAGGCCTGGGTGCTGATGCGTGCTTCCGGCACCGAGCCGCTGATGCGCATCTACTGCGAGGCGGCTTCGCCCGAGCTGGTCACCGAAATTCTGGATGCGGCCGTCGGCTTCGTCGAGGAAAAGGCCACTGCGGGCTCTACACGGTAGGATTGCGCGCGCAGTTGTTAGGGGTGTCATCCCGAGCGAAACGAGGCGAAGCCGAGCGGAGTCGAGGGACCTTGCGCTTTTTCAGGTAAACACAAGGTCCCTCGGCTCGCGCTCCCCCGCATCCGCTCGGTCACGCTCGCTCGCGACGCGGGGCACCTGCTGCGGCTGCTGCGCGAGGGACGGTTTCCGCGGATCTGGGTGCCGTCGCCGGAGGAGCGCGATGTGCGGCAGCTGCTGGTGCACCGGCACAAGCGGGTGCGGATGCAGACGCAGATCAAGAACCAGTTGCAGGCTTTGGCGCTGAACCAGGGGTTGCAGCGGCGGCACAAGCTGTGGACGGCGGCCGGGCGGCAGCAGCTGCAGCAACTGGTGCTGGCGCCGTGGGCAGCGCGGCGGCGCGACGAACTGCTGGGGAGCCTGGACCAGTTGCAGCGGCAGATCGCGGCGCTGGACGAGGCGGTGGAGCAGGAAGCGTCGCGGCGTCCGGAGGTGATGCGACTGCGCACGCAGAAGGGCGTCGGTCCGGTGACGGGGCTGGCGGTGGTGCTGACGCTGGGTCCGGTGGAGCGCTTTGCCAACGCACGCCAGGTGGCCAGCTACGTGGGGCTGACCCCGCGCGAGCACAGCTCGGGGGGCAGCGGGATGACACACACGGAAGACGCAGCAGGGCGCGACGAACACCTCGGGCGTTGATTTCGATGCATCGTGATCGACTATGACTTTTGCCACTACTTCCGGCCAGCATCCTGACACGCCCGAGGCGCGCGCCTACAACCGCCTTCGCCGCCGGCTCACTATCCTCGATTTCCTGCTCGGACTGGCCTTCCTGCTGGTCTTGCTGTTCGTCACCACCTCACGCGGCACGCGCTGGAGCGAAGTGCTGCGCGACTGGGCGTGGCTCGCCGCGCGGCAGCATTACGCGCTCGCCGTGTTCCTGTACGTCGCCATGCTGTTGCTGATCGGCAAGCTGCTTGGCCTCCCGCTCGACTTCTATAGTTTCCGCCTCGAGCACCGCTACAACCTCTCCAACCAGAAGCTGCGCTCGTGGGCGTGGGACGAGGTCAAGGGCTGGCTGGTTGGCCTGGTGCTGGGCGGCACGGTGGCCGAGCTGATTTACTGGACCATCCGCCAGGCGCCGCAGCGCTGGTGGCTGATCGCGTGGGCGGCGTTCACGGCGCTGGCCATCTTCTTCGCGCAGATCGCCCCCGTCGTGCTCTTCCCGCTGTTCTACAAATTTCAGCCGCTGGAGAACGAGGACTTGCGCGAGCGCCTGGTCCGGCTCAGCGAGCGCGCCGGCACGCGCGTCCGCGGCGTCTACGAGTGGAAGCTTTCCGAGAAGAGCAAAAAGGCCAACGCCGCGCTCACCGGCCTGGGACGCACCCGCCGCATCATTCTCGCCGACACGCTGCTGGAGAACTATTCGCCCGAGGAAATTGAATCCATCCTGGCCCACGAACTCGGCCACCACGTGCACCGCCACATCGCGAAAGGCATCCTGGTGCAGGTGGTGATCACGTTTTTCGGCTTCTGGGCGACGGCCGCCATCCTGCGCTACGCCGTCGAGCAGCGGCACATGTTCGAAACCCTCACCGACTTCGCCAATCTTCCGCTGCTGGCGCTGGTTTCCACCGTCATGTCGCTGCTGCTGATGCCGGCGCTCAACGCCTATTCGCGTTACAACGAGCGCCAGGCCGACCGCTATTGCTTTCAGTCGGTCCCCGACGTCGCCCCGTTCATTTCATCCATGGAAAAGCTGGCGCAGCAGAACCTGGCGGAGCGCCGGCCGTCGCCGGCGGTGGAGTGGCTGTTCCATTCGCATCCTGCGATCTGGCGGAGCATTCTTGCCGCCGAGATGTTTCGCCGCCAGCGCCGCGCCACACCCGCAAGATAATTAATCCGAGAAGTCGGTGGGAACGCGCTATTCCGGGTCGTGGTGGTGGAGCGCTTCCAGGAAAATCAGCCGGTAATAGCGCCGTTCGCAGTCGCGGCACCGCACCGGCCGCAACAGCAGCAGCAGCAACAGGTACTCCAGGTGCGAGAAACTCGATTTGTAAACGTACCACGACAGGCATCGTGGACACAGGCGGCGAAACATGTTGATGCTCCCGGTAGCCTCCGCATCGTACCGTCGGGATGGCGGAAGCGCGAATGACCGGGGTAACCATCCTGGTGACCATTGGGTCGTGCGAAAGCCGCGCTTGGCCCGGGTTTCCGGCGGCCATTTGTCGTGGCCCTGGGGAATGGCTGGAACCGGCCGCGAGACCTACCGCTCCCGCAGCGGCTTTTCCACGCGGCGCAGGTCTTCCTCGGTGTCCACGCCGATGGTGTCGTGCGGCGTTTCGGCGACGTGGATGGCGATGCCGTTTTCCAGGAACCGGAGTTGTTCCAGGCGCTCGCTCCGCTCCAGCGGCGATTCCGGCAAGCGGCAGAAGCGCGCCAGTGCCTCCGGCCGGTAGGCATAGAAGCCCAGGTGCTTGAAGTAGCGCGTTTCACCGGTGGCGTCGCGGTCGAAGGGGATGGTGGCGCGCGAGAAATACAGCGCCCGCCCCGCCGCATCGGTCACCACTTTGACCGCGTTCGGGTTATTTACGTCGGCGGCGCTGGCGGGAGTCTTCAGCGTGCCCACCTGCACGGCCGCGTCGCGCATCAGCGCCAGCAGCGCGGCGATGTGCTCCGGGCGCGTCATCGGCTCGTCACCCTGGATGTTCAGGTACACGTCCGCCGCCATCCTGCCCGCGACCTCATTCACCCGCTCGGTGCCGCTGCGGTGCCCGGCCGAGGTCAGCATGAATTCCCATCCGCTGGTGCGGCACAGTTGCGCGATCTCCTCCGCGTCGGTGGCAACCACCACATCTTCGGCGCGCAGCAGCGGCGAGGATCGCACCGCTTCATAGACGTGCGCCAGCATGGGCCGTCCCGCGATCTCGCGCAGGGGTTTGCGCGGCAACCGCGTGGACGCCAGCCTCGCCGGAATCACCGCCAGCACTCGCATGCGTTACAGTTTCGAGTTTCAACTTTCAACTTGCAAGGTGAATCGTGGGGTTGTCGCGGCGGTTGCGCTGGAGCCAGGCGCCTCAGCGGCGTTTCTTGCTGTGTCCCGAGCGAGTAGAAGTTTTCTTCCTGGCGGTGGTGCGCCGGGCGCGCCCGCCGCCGCCGCCGCGCGCTTTCGCCCTGGATGTCGGCGCCGGACGGTCGTCGCGGCACGGCCCGAAGATGACCAGCACCCCGTCCATGCCCGCTTCCCCGTGGGACACAGGCGCGAAGTGCACATCGTAGCTGTCGCGGCCGTTTTCCTTCACCCGCTGGTTGCGCAGCACCGACGCCTCCTGCCGCAGCAGGACTGCCTGGCAACGGCGCAGAAATATCTTCCGCAAGCTTTCCGGCAAGGGCATTTGCCGGAAATCGACGCCGACCACCGGGCTGCTGCCGATGCCGAGCAGCTTTTGCGCCGCTGCATTCCACAGTTGGACCTTTTCTTTCCTGTCCAGCAGCATGACCGGAAACGGCAGGCGGCGGAGGCTTTCGGCATAACGCTCGGTGTGCTGGTGCATTTCCTTGGTGCGTTGCTCGAGCTCCTCGTTCATGTTTTCGAGCTCTTCGTTCAGCGACTGCAGCTCCTCGTTGGCCGTCTCCAGCTCCTCGTTCGTGGACTGCAGTTCCTCATTCGTGGTTTCCAGCTCTTCGTTGGTGGACTGGAGCTCCTCGTTAGTGGTTTCCAGTTCCTCATTGGTGGAGTGGAGCTCCTCGTTCGAGGTCTCCAGTTCTTCATTGGTGGATTTCAGTTGCTCGCCGGTGGACTCGAGCTGTTGTGATGTGTCGCGCAATGCGTCTCGATGGGTAACGTCGTCGCAGTGCATCACCGTCCCGGTGCGCTGGCGGGAATCGTCCAGCATGGCGCGCAGGTGGATGACGATGACATGGTCCTGGCCGTCGGCTTGGTTCCTCAGCTTGGTCCGGAACACGACTGTCTCTTTGGGGTTGCGGCGCGCCTCTTCCAGGCGCGAACGCAACTCCGGACATTTCGCCGCGATGGGGGTGCTGTGGATGGGCTGGCCGTCAAGGGAATCCCCGCCCAGGCTCCAGATACGGGCGGCTCCGTCATTGTGCGTCAGGATGACATCGGAAGCGTCCAGCAGGATGAGCGCCGATTGCACGGATTCCAGGATGTAGCGTTCCTGGAGACGGCGGTTGCGCAATTCGCGTTCGATCTCGTGACTCTTGCGGGCGACCATACTTCTCACCTCCCGGCCGGCGCCCGCGCGCGTCTCTCCGTTCCGGCCCGGCGCGAGCTTGCGGAAAATCCGCCAGCGGGCATGGATCGATTGAAATTCCCGCGAATCGCCGAGCTTGGATTCCGCCTTTCCCAGGAACAACACACCGTCGGGATCAAGAGCGTAGTGCAAGCGCTTCATGATCTCGCGCTGCGACGCGGTATCAAAATATATCAGGAGATTACGGCACACAACCAAGGAACAGTGGGAAATGGGCGCGTCGCTCAGCACGTTGCTGCGCCCGAAGATCACCATTCTGCGGACCTCGCGAACCATGCGGGCGGTGGCGCCGGATCCGGTGAAATACTTCTCCCGCCATTCCGGCCGGACACGCAGGAGGCGCTCCCACGGATACTCGCCGCGGCGTGCGCTGTTCAGAGCTTCTTCATCAATGTCGGTGGCGTAGATCTTGATCTCCTGCTCGGGCAAGCGCTTGCCGAAGTGCTCCGCCAGCAGAATGGCGACCGAATAGGGTTCTTCGCCGGAGGCACAGGCGGGGCACCAGGCCCGGAACGGGTCGCCGGGTTGCAGCCTTGCCAGCAACGCGGGCAAGACGCTGGTGCGCAGCGCCTCCCATGCCGGCGCGTCGCGAAAGAATTCGGCGACATTAATCAGCACCGTGTTGAGCAATTCGCCGGCTTCGCCGGGTGTCCTGCGGATGACCTCCAGATAATCGGAGTAGCTCGACACGGAAAGCCGCTGCATGCGTTTGCGCAGGCGCCGTTGCAGGGTGCCATGCTTGTAGCCGCGCAGGTCGAGGGCGCAGCGGTTGGCCAGCTCCTGGACGATTTCCGTCAAAGACAGGTCTTGCTTCGGTGCTTGCGAATCAGACATGGCTGACGTTACACAAATCGACCAAGCTGGCGGCGAGCTTGGAGAGCGGAAGGACAACGTCAACGCAGCCCGTGGCCACCGCCGCATACGGCATGGCGCTGAACTCCGCTTTGCTCGGGTCTTCCGCCATGGTCACGCCGCCGGCCGTCTTGATGGCGCGCACGCCGGAGGTGCCGTCGCGCCCGCTGCCACTCAGGATGATTCCCACCGAGCGGGCCCCGAAACTGACCGCTACCGATGAGAACAGCAGATCGATGGATGGCCGGGAATAATGCACCGTCGGGGTTTCCAGGAGCCGCACGCGCGACGGCTCCGCCACCAGGTGCCGGTTGGGCGCTGCCACGTAAACCGTTCCCGGCGATATCAGCTCGCCGTCGCTCGCCTGGCGGACCTTCAGCGCCACTTTGCGCTCCAGGACTTCCGCCAAGTGGCTGGGATGCTCCGGGCTGAGGTGCAAAACCACGAGGATGCTGACGGGAAACGCCGCGGGCAGCGGTCCCAGCAGCTTGAAAAGCGATTTCAATCCGCCGGCGGAGACGCCAACCGCGACGACATCGTATTTGCCGGGCACGCCCTCGGCGGCGGATGGCGCGGTCGTATCGGGACTGCGTCGGACAGTCATGGTTACATCCAAGGGTGGGGTGACTGAGAGGGCCTGAATCTGCCGCCATTCTAGCAGGGCCATAGGTCGGGGTTATCAGACGCGGGCGCGGCGGAACCCAAGTTGCTGGTTGCTCACAACCGCAGTTGACCCAGGTCACAGCCAGCGCCGCAGCGCAGCACTAGGCTATGAGTGGTCCGTCGGATGAGGCTCTCAACGGGACCAGAAGGCAGGCACGATTTCATGCGCAAGACGGCATTCTTGACAGCGATCGCAGTTCTTATCCTCGGCACAGCCGCAATGGCGGCGAATCAGTTTGGAATCGCGGACACGCGGCCCGTCACGTTCTATGACACAGTCCGCGTGGGCGATACCTTGCTGCCCGCGGGCGACTACGTGGTCACCCACCAGATGCGGGGTGACGAACACATCATGGTGTTCACGAAACAGGGCCGCAAACCGGTTGAAGCCCGCTTGAAATGCACGCTGAGGCCGCTGAGCGCGCCGGCAGCGCAGTCCCAGATCGAGTACAGGCTGAATGCGGCCAAGGAACATGTGATTGCGCGCATGGTGTTCAAGGGCGACCGCGCGGAACACATTTTCCAGGCTGGTAATTAGAGCTTTCGCTTTTCGGTTGTTGATGGACAAAAGGGAGCAGGCCGGCGGTCATGCTCCCTATTAACTCCCCCCTACAAACTGGCAAAGTTCTGCCCCGCGCAACCCGACGCGTTCGCGCTACTGCGGAATCGTGACCGTCACCGAGGACGAGTGCTGCAACGTCCCCGAGGTACCGGTCACCGTAATGGTGATTGCCTTTGCACCCGGCGTTGACGGGGACGAGGACGAGGATTGCGTCTGGGTTGTGCCCCCGCCGCCGCAGCCGACGTGCGACGCCACCAGGACCAGCAACAGCATGAGCAGCACCGCCATCTGCCACTTCTTGCGGCGGCCGGCGGCGAGGAACACCACGCCGAAGACCGGCAAGGTTCCAAACCACAGAGCGATGTAAGCGGGCATGGACCGGCCCGGCGCACGCGCCACCGTCGAAGCCGCGGTAACGGTCAGGGTGGCGGTGGTCGCGGTTGCTCCCGGCGTGACGCTCGCCGAAGAGAACGAGCAGGTCACGTCGGCGGCGCCCGGCGCGCACGACAGGTTGATAGCCGCGCCGAAGGCGCCGTACTGCGGCGTCATGGTGATGGTGAAGGTAGTGGACTGGCCGCGGTTGAGGGCCACCGAACCTGCCGGTGCGCTCACCTGGAAATCGGCGACGGCGACATTCACCGCAACTGCGGGCGAGTCGGCCTCGCCGTCGTTGACCACGAGCGAGACCTTCGACACGCCGAGCGGCAGCGTGACCGTGGGGCTGATTCCCGTGACCGTGCCGCCGCCTTCGGGGAACGGACCTGACCAGCGATAGGTCAGCGGGTCGCCGTCAGCATCCACGGAAGCCGAGCCGTCAAGGGTGACGCGGGCGCCGGCGGCCATGGCGCCGGGCACGGAGCGGTCGGCGCCGGCATTGGCCACCGGCGGGTTGTTCAGCAGCTCAACCACGATGAACGGCGAGAGCGTACTTGTGACCGCCGAAACCATGGCGGTAGCGAGATTGACGCCCGTGGTGCGGTCCACCCAGAGACCGTTTTCGAGGTGGAAGATGTGGATCTTCGCCGGATGGTGGAACGAAGCGGGATTGAAGCGCAGCGCAACCGTGATGGGGCCGGTGAAATCGGCGTTGCTGCTGATGTCGTAGATGACGGCCGGGGTGCCGAAGCGGAACCCGGCGGGCGCAGCCGAGGTCGCGGCCGACGCCGAAATGGTGGTGGCGCCGACGCGGGTGACGGTCGCGAAGGTGACGGTGGCGGTGTCCCCGGAAGAGTCGGTGGTCGAGACCACGACGTTGGCGCCGGCAGGGGTGTTGAAGCTGGAGAGGGAAGGGCCGATGCGCGCGGCGTTGTTGGCCGGATTCGGATCGAGCGCGTCGGAAACTGCTTTGAGGGTTTGCGCCGCCCAGCCCTGGCTGGGCGCGGTCACAACCATGGTGACCGTAGCGCTGGCGCCGGCGGCAATTAAGCCGAGCGGGCAAGTGACAACCGAAGCAGCGAAGGTGCAGGGACCGCCCTGGCTCGGCGTTGCGCTGACAAATCCGAAGCGGTCAAGCGTGTCGGTAAGGACGACGTTGGTTGCATTGGCGGGCCCGAGGTTGGTGACGGTGGCGGTAGCGGCCGAGCCGCCGGCCGGCACAACGGAAACGGAGAGGTCGGCGGCAGGAGCCGGAGAGAACGTCGCCGTGGCTGTCACCGCACTGGTGCCCATAGTGAACGTGCAGGCGCTGGTGCCGGAGCAGGCGCCGCTCCAACCCGCGAATACGTACTGCGAGGATGCCGGCGCGGCCGTCAGCGTGACCGTATCGCCGGCGCTGATCGGACTCGTGTTGGTGCAGGTGCCGGAGGTGACGCCGGCGGTGGAGGTGCAACTGATGCCGCCCGTGCCGGTCACCGTTCCCGTGCCGCTACCCGCGCCGGTCACGGTGACGGTCGTCAGATTGAAGGTGGCGCTGACCGACTGCGCCGCGTTCATCGTCACCGAACAGGCGCCGGTGCCGGTGCAGGCGCCGCCCCAGCCGGCAAACGCCGAACCGGCCGGCGCAGCCGGCGTCAGCGAAACCGATGTCCCTAGCGTGAAGGAGAATGTGCAGGTGCCGGGGCAACTGATGCCCGCCGGGTTGCTGGTCACTGTACCCGAACCCGCCCCCGCCGTGCTCACCGTCAGCTGAGGAGGGGGTTCCAGGGCCGCGACCTGCGCGGCGGTGAGCACCCCGTCCCAGATTCGAATGCGGGCGACTGCTCCGCTGGAGTTCTCGTTAGGAACCACGTTGTCGTCCTTGAAGAAACGGAGCACGTTTGAGCTGTCGATCACAGCCAGATTCGAGGAATCGACAAAGGAGAATTGTTGGACGCCGTTGACGTAGCCGGTTACCGTCCCATCGGCGGCGCGCGTCAGCACCACCTGCACGTAGGCGCCGGCGGCAATCGGCGCCGCAGAACCGCCCACCTCGGGATAAAAAACCAAGTTGCCGTTCAGGTTGTAGAGACCGTCGTCGCTGGTGGCATTCTTGAAATCGAGGATGCGGCCGTAGCCGTCGGAGACGGTGTCGAGACGGACCAGCACCGCTACGGTGTACACCGCATTGGCGAACAGGCCGCTGGTCGGACTCAATTGCAGGCCGTTGCCGGTGGGGAAGACGAGCACGGTTTGCGAGGCGCCGCGCACGGTGTCGGTGGCAAAAGCGTTCGTGCCCGAGCCGATATCCACCAGGGCCGGATCCTCGCCGACCGAACTGGTATACACGTTGGCGAACTGATAGTCGGCGACCAACGTGGGCGTGGCGCCGGAATTGAACGAGAACGTCGCCGTGGCCGTCACGGCACTGGCGCCCATCGTGAACGTGCATGCGCCGCTGCCGGAGCAGGGGCCGCTCCAACCGGCGAATACGTACAGCAAGGAAGCCGGAGTGGCCGTCAGCGTGACCGTATCGCCGGCGCTGATCGGACTCGTATTGGTGCAGGTGCCGGAGGTGGCGCCGAAGGTGGAAGTGCAACTGATGCCGCCCGTGCCGGTCACAGTTCCGTTGCCCGTGCCCGCTCCGGTTACCGTCACCGTGGTCAGATTGAAGGTCGCGCTTACCGACTGCGCCGCGTTCATCGTCACCGAACAGGCGCTGGTGCCGGTGCAGGCGCCGCCCCAGCCGGCAAAAGCCGACCCGGCTGGCGCAGCCGGCGTCAGCGTAACCAGTGTTCCTTGCGTGAAGGAGAACGTGCAGGTGCCGGGGCAGCTGATTCCCGCCGGGTTGCTGGTCACCGTACCCGAACCGGCGCCCGCCGTGCTCACCGTCAGCGCGAACTGAGGCGCAGGAGAGAACGTCGCCGTAGCCGTCACGGCACTGGTGCCCATGGTGAACGTGCAGGCGCCGCTGCCGGAGCAGGCGCCGCTCCAACCGGCGAATACGTACAGCAAGGAAGCCGGAGTGGCCGTCAGCGTGACCGTATCGCCGGCGCTGATCGGACTCGTATTGGTGCAGGTGCCGGAGGTGGCGCCGAAGGTGGAAGTGCAACTGATGCCGCCCGTGCCGGTCACAGTTCCGTTGCCCGTGCCCGCTCCGGTTACCGTCACCGTGGTCAGATTGAAGGTCGCGCTTACCGACTGCGCCGCGTTCATGGTTACCGAGCAGGCGCCGGCGCCAGTGCAGGCACCGCTCCAGCCGGCAAAAGCCGACCCGGCTGGCGCAGCTGGCGTCATCGTCACTACTGTTCCTTGTGTGAAGGAGAACGTGCAGGTGCCGGGGCAACTGATGCCCGCCGGGTTGCTGGTCACCGTACCCGAACCCGCTCCCGCCGTGCTCACCGTCAGCGCGAACTGAGGCGCAGGAGAGAACGTCACCGTCGCCGTCGCCGCACTGGTCCCCATGGTAAACGTGCAGGATCCCGCGCCGGAACACGCGCCACCCCAACCGCCAAATACCGATGCGGCCTGCGGAGTGGCCGTCAGCGTGACCGCATCGCCGGTGGTGATCGCCGTGGTGTTGGTGCAGGTGCCGGAGGTGACGCCGGCCGTCACAGTGCAACTAATGCCGCCGGTGCCGGTCACGGTTCCATTGCCGGCTGCGAACGATGGCGTTACGTTGAACGCCATATCCCAGAGCGCAAATTGTGATTCGTCATAAGAGGCACCCGCATAATAGAACCGCCCTCCAGGGTACGAATTGTTAAGGCTGTTGAACAACACGCTGAGGTCGCTATACGTGCCCAACGGCGGCAACTGCTGGGAGGGTAGCGACGCAACTACTGTGTACTGATTGCCGGGCGTTAGCGACATCGAAGAAAAATCAACCTGGACAAGTTTGGTAACAGAATTAGCTAAGGTAACCGTCGCGGAGGCTTGCCCCAGGAGATTTGAGAACTGGCCATCGCCTGAGTACAAGCTGAAAAGAAGGGTGTCGCTTACCGATGCGCCCGTGAAGTTGCCCACATAAAAGCCAAACAAGGTATGTGGATCCTGGGCCGTGAAGGATTGCGCTAGCCCGGTCCATACATTTCCACTCGCTGGAAAGTTGGCCGCCACCCACTGAAAGTTGTCGCTGGGGGGGAAATCTGTAACGCCCGCTCCGGTTACCGTTACCGTGGTCAGATTGAAGGTCGCGGTCACCGACTGCGCCGAGTTCATGGTTACCGAGCAGGCGCCGGTGCCAGTGCAAGCACCGCCCCACCCGGCAAAAGCCGATCCGGTTGGCGCAGCCGGCGTCAGCGTCACTACTGTCCCTTGCGTGAAGGAGAACGTGCAGGTGCCGGGGCAGCTGATGCCCGCCGGGTTGCTGGTCACCGTACCCGAACCCGCGCCCGCCGTGCTCACCGTCAGCGCAAACTGAGGAGGAGCAGGGGAGAACGTCGCTGTGGCCGTCACAGCACTGGCGCCCATCGTGAACGTGCAGGCGCCGCTGCCGGAGCAGGGGCCGCTCCAACCGGCGAATACGTACAGCGAGGAAGCCGGAGTGGCCGTCAGCGTGACCGTATCGCCGGCGCTGATCGGACTGGTATTGGTGCAGGTGCCGGAGGTGACCCCGGCGGTGGAGGTGCAGCTGATGCCGCCCGTGCCGGTCACAGTTCCGTTGCCCGTGCCCGCTCCGGTTACCGTCACCGTGGTCAGATTGAAGGTCGCGCTTACCGACTGCGCCGCGTTCATCGTTACCGAGCAGGCGCCTGTGCCGGTGCAGGCCCTGCTCCAGCCGGCAAAAGCCGACCCGGCTGGCGCAGCCGGCGTCAACGTAACCGATGTTCCTTGCGTGAAGGAGAACGTGCAGGTGCCGGGGCAGTTGATTCCCGCCGGGTTGCTGGTCACCGTACCCGAACCCGCGCCCGCCGTGCTCACCGTCAGCGCGAACTGAGGAGCTACCACATTGGCGGTATCGGTAGCGGTGTTGTTGGCGGGGTTCGGGTCGTAGCTGCTGTTGTCAGCTTTAATGTAGCCCTGCACCGTGACGGCGCCGGGGGCGGTCGTCTGCAGGACCAGGGTACCGCTGATGGAAACGGGCGGCGGGCCGAGGTCGGGGCCGCCGTCTTGTTGAACCCGCAGAGCAACTGGTTGCCGCTGAGGCCGCAGCTTACGAACAGCGAATTGGAGAAGGTGGTGGAGATCGGGATTAGGGTTTTGTCGAAATTGATGAGGAAGCCGCCGTTGGAACCGTTCCCGGAACCGTTGCCGGAGCCATTCCCGCCGCCCGGGAATGGACCGAAGTCGGAGACGGTGACGTTATAGGTGATGTTGCTGCCCAACGGCACCGGTTCGGGCGTGTGGGAAATGGCAATGGCGACGTCCTCGGGCGCGGTATCGCGGCGCTTGGGGCTGAGTGCGACCACCTCGGGTGAGAGACCGGTGGCGAAGCTGGTCACCAGTGCGGTGGAGTCGCCGGCGATGACCTTGGCGGCATCCAGCACGACAACCGAATCGCTGTCGGGAACCGTGACGTAGATGAAAGACTCGTCCGGCGCGACCGCCAGTCCGGCGTAGAACAGGGTGCTCGGTCCCGGAACCACAAAGTAGTTCAGGAACGAGAGATTGGCGGCCCCGGGATTGAAGTTGAAAACCTCGAGCAGGTTCTGGTTGCCGTCGTAGGCGTACAAGTGACTGCCGGCCACGGCGAAGGAGCTGAATTGGGGCGCGGTTTTGCCGGTGGGCGTGAATGCGGGCGCCACCATGACCGGCGCCGGAGCGGTCGGGGTAGTGGAAATATCGAAGACCTTGACGCTGCCGCCGACATCCTGCATCAGCAGCCAGTGATTGTCGGCAGTGACGACCATCTTCGACTGGGTGGGCGCAACTTGCAGCGCGCCGGTGTCCAGCGACGTCACACTGCGGCCGGCGACGTCGAAGACAACGATGGAATTGGTTACGGTGGCGACGGGGTAAGCCTTTTCATACACGTAGAGCCCGTTGGGCGTTGCCGCCAGCGCGCCGCGGGTCGAGGAAGTATTCAGCGCGGGCGCGGAGATACTGTCAATGATGGTGTTGTACGAAGGTGAAAACGGGTTGGCGTCAATCAGGTTGAGCTGTTCGCCGATAGTTCCGGTATCGGGGTCGATGGTCGCTGAGGCGGCGTAAGCGACGGGCTGGCCGGTAGCCGGATTGAGCGCTACGGCTATCCCTTCCTGCTGGCCAGCCTGGAGGGCGCCGGCGTTCGGACCGAAGTTGATGATAGTCGGCGACGAGTTGAACGAGCCGGCGACTATCTGCGCAAGGAAGTTAGACTCAACGAAGAACTCGGAGCCGTCCGGCGCAAAGGCGATGCCCATGGGCGTCGGCCCGACGAAGTACGCGTTGTTGCGCAACATGTCGCTGACCGTGCCGTCGCCGAAATTGCTGGCCACGACCTCAAATTTCGGCTGATAGGTGAGTGGCTCGGAGATTTCGACCGCCGAATTGCCGTTGCCGATTCCGCTGGCCGGGGCAACGCCGCTGAGCCACTGCGCGGTGATCGGACCGGCGCTATTCGGATTGGTCACAATCACGACTGCGCTCTGGGCCGGCGCGCCCGCCGGGATCGTCACCTGCACCTGCGAACTGGAAATGAAGGTGACCGGCATCGAGTCGAGGGTGCCGACTTTGACCCGTGTGTCGCTGGCGAAGCCCGAACCGGAGATGGTGAGAGTGGTGGGCGTGTCATTGAAGGCGAACACCGGCTGGACGCTGCTGATTTGCGGTGTGCCGGTTTCGGGCAGAGCGTCAATGTTGGCGGAGATGATGGGGCGGATGCCGGCGGCGCCAAGTTTCAATTGCGCCGTGATCGAACTGGGAGACCCTGCCTGCAGCAGAGAGGCACTAAGGGTAACAAAATCGTACGGGATCAGTCCGTTGTTGGTGGTGGCATAGACGGTATTCGCGTCGCTCGAGACACTTAAGTACGTCGGACTGAGCGGCAAGCTGACAGGAGCGCTGGCCAGGACCTTGCCGAAGTTGGGATTCGGCGCTCCAGCCACGGTAGGTTGCAGGTCAATCACCCTGAGCCTGGCGCCCTGCGAGTAGTAGCCAAACACGCCATTCGGATTGCTGGGCGCAATGGCAATCTTGCTGCCGGTGTTGACAATCGCCGCAGTGCCGGTCGAGGTGAGCACCTGGCCGACGACGCTGTTGCTGCTGGTGCTGATCATCTCCAGCGGGCAGGCATTGCCGCAAGCGGAGACATTGCGGACGGCGAGAACGTACTGGCCATCCGGAGTAGCGGCGATGGTGGAGTACCCAGGACTACCCCCAGCACCACCCGCTCCCTGTCCGAGCACGCCGGTGACGAACACGGGCGTGGCACTGGGCGCGGCGGCGGCATCAATCACTGCCACCGGATTCACCGCGGGCGCGGCGCCGGCAAAGAGATCGATATAGGCCTTGCTGCCCACCATCACCATGCCGCCAAACGAAATGTCGCCCACCGTCGTACTGTCGCCCACCAGGCCATTCAGGCTGACTGTCTGCAGCACCTGGAAGGTGGCTGCATCAATGATGGCGACGGCATCGTTAGCGTAAAGCGGCGCCACCAGGCGAGTGCCGTCGGCGGTGATCCCGATGTTGGCCGCGCGCACGCCGCGAATGCGATAAATCTCCTTCTGGATGGAGAGGTCCGCCACCGAGATGGCGTTGGCGTTGAGGCTGGCGACAAAAGCCAGGCGGCGGTTCGGTGAGAGCGCGGTTGCGATGGGTGTGGCGATAACTGCGGTGGGCTGGCCGACGGGAGTGTTGCCGGACGGATTGTATATCCGAACCTGTCCGAGGCCGCGCTCGGTCACCAGGAAGCGGGTGATACCGCTGGGTGAGTTGGTGAGCGGCAGGTGGAACTTGAACAAGTTGTTGCCGAAATTCGGGTCGGCTGTGCTGGCAAAGACAGTGCCGCTGAGGGTGACCGTACCGTTCGCGGACGCATCGCTGGCGACATACGTCGTGGTAGCGGTGATGGTGACTTGCCCGCCCGGAAGAATGTCGCCTAGCGAGCAAAACTCAGCGGTGGGCGCCGGCGTGCACGTGCCCTGAGTCGTGGCGAAGGTCGACGGCGATTGGGCGGTGGAGGTCAAACTTAAGGTGGCGGAAGAAGCCACGTCCGGCCCGATGTTGGTGACCACGATCGTCCCCGTCTCCGGGCTGCCGGCTACAGCGGGGTTGGCCGACACGCTGCCAGTGATGGCCAGGTCGGCGCCGTTCTGCACCGTAACGTTGAGCGGGAAGGTGTTGTTGGCCGGGTTGGGGTCAGTCTCGTTGCCGGAGACGGTGTTGGTCAATGCAAACGAGCCCAGGGAAGTAGCCGTCACGTTGACGTCGACGGTGATGGAATCGGAAGTGCCCAACATGCCGATCGGGCAGGCGACCTGCGTGGTGGAGAAGGTGCACGCAATGCTAATCGGCCCGAGGGTGACGGACGCCGAGTTCACGTTCACGCCCACGCCCTCAGGAATGGCCAGCGTCATGTTGACGCCGGTGGCGGCCGAGGGGCCGTTGTTAAAGACAGTGATGAAGACATCGAAAGGCGTGTTCAGCGCGGCGAGGGCGGTGGTGCTGTCGAGCTGCAACGGCAGCGCACTAACAATGCTGGCTTGGAGGTCGGCACTGGCGTTGCCGCGCGGGCTGAAGGCCAGGTTGGCCGGGTTGATCATCGTCCTCATCTTGGTGATGAGTGAGTTCGGGCTGCCGGCGGCGACCAGATTGGCGTCCAGCACGGCGACAGCGTCTTCGTTCTCCAGCACGGCATAGATGAGCGTGCCTTCGGGAGACACGGCCATGGCTGCGCCAGCCAACGCACCCGGTACGCTGGGAATGGTGTAGGAACCGAGGGCCGCGAAATTGGGCGTGGCGCGGTCAAAATTGAAAACCTGGACGTAACGCTGGTCGCTGGCATAGGCAAACAGCCGCGTGCCCGCAACCTGGAACCAGTACAGCAGCGGCGGATTGGTGGTGGGAGCGCCGGAGCCGGTGATGGTGGTGACCAGCACGGGCGCGGTCGCGTTGGTTCCCTGAATGTCGTACACCTTGATGCTGGCGCCTCCGGTGCCGCTCAGCAGCAGCGAGTGGCCATCGGGGGTCACGTGGATGTGTGGCTGCGTGGGATCGGCGCCGAGGGTGGTGATGTCGGCAATGATGGTCGAGGTGCTGTTCAGCACATCGAAGACCACGAGGCGCGAGGGAGTGGTGTTGTTCAGGCCAGAGTAGAAGTCAACGGAGTAGACGTAGCGGCCGTCGGGCGTAACGGCCAGAGCCTGC
>CAVXCR010000005.1:0-10542 GCA_963760265.1 Terriglobia bacterium | reverse complement strand
CGCTCGGGTTGGCGTGGAACCTGGTGGGCGGCTACGCGGGACAGTTGTCGCTGGGACACGCCGCCTACTTCGGCGTGGGCGCCTACGGGCTGGCGCTGCTGAGCAAGGGAATGTCGCCGTGGCTGGCGATCGTGGGTGGCGTGGTGCTGGCGATGTTCTCCGCCCTGATCATCGGCAGCGTTTCGTTCCGGCTTCGGGGACCCTACTTCTGCCTGGCTACCATCGCGTTCGCCGAGGTGCTGCGGCTGATCGCCAAGAACCTGCCCGATGTTACCGGTGGTGACGTCGGCGCGGCGGTGCCGTCGCTGTTTCCGCGCAACACGATGGTGTGGTTTTATTACGCCTGCGTGGTGCTGACCATCGCCGCGTTCGCGCTCAGCTACTGGGTGGAGCGGTCGCGATTCGGCTATTACCTGATGGCCATCCGCGAAGATGAGGACACGGCGCTGTCCGTAGGCGTGAATACCGCGAGGGTGAAACTGTGGGCACTGCTGCTCAGCGCCGCCGTGTCGGCACTGGCCGGTGCGCTCTACGCCAGCCTCTTCCTGTTCATCGTGCCCGACCAGATGCTGGGAATTGAAGTGTCGGTCGAAATCGCGATTTTGCCGATGCTGGGCGGCGCCGGCACGCTGCTGGGTCCGGTGGTGGGATCGCTGGTGCTGGAGACGGCGTCGGAAGTGTTCAAGAACATCTTCAAGGAAGCGCACCTGCTGATCTACGGCATCCTGGTGGTGCTGGTGGTGCTGTTTCTGCCGGAAGGCATCGTGGGGACGTTGAACCGGAAGCTGCGCTGGTTCAGACCTGGGCCCGTGACCCCGTTTTCGAGCACGCCGCCGCCCGGACCGGCGGAGGAGAGCAAGCGCGTGCCACTGCCGCAACCGCAGTCGGAGTGAGTTGGAAGTTCAGAGATTCTTGCCTATGGCGTTGCTGGAAATCAAAAACGTGAGCAAGCGGTTTGGCGGACTGAAGGCCGTCTCCGAGGTCTCGATGGCGGTCGAGGCCGGCGAAATCGCGTTCATTGTCGGGCCGAACGGCGCCGGGAAGACGACGCTCTTTAACCTGATCACCAGCGTGCACCAGGCCGATGCGGGGCAGATCATCTTTGACGGGCGCGACATCACGCATTCCTCGCCCGACAAGGCGGCGAAGCTGGGTCTCGGCCGCACCTTCCAGATCGTCAAGCCGTTGCGCAACCTGACGGTGCTGGAGAACGCGATGTTGGGAGCGTTCCTGCGTACGCCGTCGCCGCATGTGGCCGCGCAGGAGGCGGCCAAGGTGCTGCAATTTCTCGGCATGGGGAAGGTCATGCACCTGCCGGCGCGCGGCATGGGAGTGGCGATGATGAAGCGGCTGGAAATTGCGCGCGCGCTGGCCACCAAACCGAAGCTGATCCTGCTGGACGAAGTGGTGGCCGGCCTGCCGACGGTGGAGGCGCTCAAGCTCGCCGACGTCCTGAAACGCCTGCCGGAGTGGGGCGTCGCGGCCATTGGAGGCGTCGAGCACGTGATGCAAGTCGTCATGAAAATTGCCGATCGCGTCGTAGTGCTCGACCACGGGGTCAAGATCGCGGAAGGCAAGCCGCAGGACGTGGTGCACCGGCCGGAGGTGATCGAGGCCTACCTGGGACCGAAGTACAAGGAACTGCTGAAATGAGCGCCAACGGACATACTCCGCTGCTGGAGTTGACGGAGGTCGAGGCCGCGTATGGTGATTTCCAGGCGCTGTTCAATATCACCTTGACCGTGAACCGCGGCGAGATCGTGACCCTGATTGGCGCCAATGGCGCGGGAAAGACCACGACCCTGCGCGTCATCAGCGGCCTGCTGCGCGCGAAGAAGGGCGCCGTCAGCTTCGACGGGCAGGATATCGTCAAAACGCCGGCGCACGAAATCGTGGCGCGCGGCATCAGCCACGTGCCCGAGGGCCGGCAACTGTTTCCCTACATGACGGTGGAAGAGCACCTCGCGCTCGGCGCATACATCCAGCGCACGCGGCCTAGAATCCCGCTGTTGATGGAAGAGCAGTACGCGATGTTTCCGATCCTGAAGGAGCGCCGTAAGCAAATGGCGGGAACTCTGTCGGGCGGCGAGCAGCAGATGCTGGCCATCGCGCGCGGGCTGATGTCGGAGCCGAAGCTGCTGCTGCTCGACGAACCCTCGCTCGGCCTCGCCCCCAAGCTGGTGGAGGAAGTTTTCCAGAAAATCCGGCAAATCGGGGAGAAGGGCGTCACCGTCATGGTCGTGGAACAGAACGTCGTCGACGGCCTCAGCGTTTCTCAACGCGGCTACGTAGTCGAAAATGGCGCGGTCATTCTTCAAGGGCCGTCGGACGATTTGTTGAACAACGCGCAGGTCCGCGCCGCCTACTTGGGACTGTAACTACTCTCCTCTGCAAAAAATCGTGCAACGCGGGAGGTCATTCCTGCAACTAATGGATTAGTAGACAAATTGCGCTACCGTACGTCTAATGAAATAGAACCCGATTCACTGGAGGACGGGCCTTTGCCCCCGAGGAAATCTCAAACCCTGACCGAGGCCGAGCTTCGACTGATGAATGTGCTGTGGCAGAAGGGCTCGGCCACGGTGCAGCAGGTGCTCGACGCATTGTCGGCCAAGCCGGCGCTGGCGTATAACTCCGTCCTGACCACCATCCGCATCCTGGAAAACAAGGGCTACGTGAAGCACGTCAAGGACGGGCGTGCTCACGTGTACATGCCGCTGGTGGGAAGAAGGGAAGCCACGCGCTTCGAGATTCGCCACCTGGTGAACCGGTTCTTCAAGAACTCGCACGAACAACTGGTGTTGAACATCTTGCAGGACGACGGCATTGACGAATCGGAATTGAAAAAGCTGCGTCACCTGCTGGAAGGCGGGACGCCGGAACGATGATGGCTTCCGACAAACTGTTGAACGCGGCGGCACAGCTCACGGCGCAGCGGATGCTGGATTCGCTGTTGGTCGGCGCCGCGCTGGCGGTGTTTGCCGGGGTGTTGCTGCGCGCTCTGCCGCGGCCGAATTCGTCGACGCGGTTTGCGGTGTGGTTCACGGCGCTGCTCGCAACTGCAATTCTGCCCCTCCTTCACAGTCCACAAGAATTTTTCGGGAATGTCACGCCGGCAGTGCAACCTTGGATCTCCGTTCCAGGGGTCTGGGCGCTGTACCTGTTCGTTGCGTGGGTGGTCATCACGGCGATAGCGCTGTTGTGGGTCGGCATAGGTTTTCTTGAATTGCGGCGCCTTCGCCGGGGCTGCCGCACCATCGACAAGGCCGATCCCGGCTGGCAAGCGACGGTCGCGCGGCTTTGTCCGACGCGGCGAGTGGAGATCCTGACGTCCGACGCCATTCACGTGCCGACCGCGATTGGGTTCATCCGGCCCGCTATCGTCATTCCCGCCGGCCTGCTGGCGCAGCTTTCAGCGGCAGAACTGAACCAGGTATTGCTGCATGAACTTGCCCATCTGCGACGCTGGGACGATTGGACCAACGTGGTCCAGAAGTTCGTGAAGGCACTGCTGTTCTTCCACCCGGCCGTGTGGTGGATGGAGACGCGGATTTCGCTGGAGCGCGAGATGGCGTGCGACGATGCCGTGCTGGCGGAAACCAGCAGCCCGCGCGCCTACGCCGAGTGCCTGGCCTCGCTGGCCGAGAAAAGTTTATTGCGGCGCAGTGCCGCGCTCGCCCAGGCGGCGGTGAACCGCATCCGTCAGACCACGCTTCGGGTCGCGCAAATTCTGGATGTCAACCGGCCGCGAGCTGCTCCGGTGCGCAAGTCCGCCGTCGCGCTGGTAGGACTGTTCGCGTGCGCTTGCCTCGGCATCGCCTCGCAGATGCCGCGGCTGGTGAGCTTCCAGGATGGAACGCCGACACTCGCCAGTGCGGCGCCGATGCAAGCGCACTTGCCCTCGCCCGATCATTCACCGCCGCCGGCCGCCAGGATCGCTGAGCGGCGGAATGCGCGGCCCGCAGTGATTGAGGCGAAGTTCACCAACGTGGCAGCTCGCCAACAGCAGCCCGCGATCGCGGATGCAGCCGAACGGCAGGCTCGTCCTGCGCGCGTGATCCGCGCCAAGGCTGTGGTCGCGCCCCAGCCTGTGCTCGCGACCGGCGTGCTGATCATCATTGTGGACGATCCGGTTTTCGGACCTATGCCGATTGTCTGGCATTTCGCCGTGTGGCACATCGTGCCCTCGCAGACGGTGCCGGGAGCCCACCAGAAATCAACTTAACCAAGGCAGTACAACCCGGGATTTTCTTGTAGCAAGAGAAACTAAACAATTAGTTGTAGAAATCAAAGAAGAGGTGAATCAATGAAAAGCTGGATCGCAAGTAAATGGAAAGCAACCGCGGCGCGGCCGTGGATCACATCGGCGCTCGCGCTGGCGATAATCGCGTCCGTGGGCGCGTACGAATTCGTCAAGCCCGCCGACGTGCACGCCGCCGCCGCCGCCCCGGCCGCGGCGCCTTTGGACCAGGCGAGCGTTGACCCCATTCTGAACCTGGACAAGGCAATGGAAACGCTGGCCGCTCACGTCACGCCGGCGGTCGTAAATGTCTCGGTCACATCGCGCTCGACTGCGCAACTCGCCAGCGCAGATGAGGACGAGCAGATGCCGCAGATGCCCAACCTGCCGCCGGGCTTCGGGCAATTCTTCGGTCCGCAGTTCCGCCAGTTCCGGCAGCGGCCGCAGATCGAGCACGGCATTGGCAGCGGCGTCATCATTTCTCCGGATGGCTACATCGTTACCAACAACCACGTGGTGGACGGCGCGGTGGACATTCACGTCACCATGAGCGACCGCCGCGTGCTGCCCGCCAAGCTGGTCGGCGCCGATCCGCTCACCGACATCGCGGTGATCAAGATCAACGGCGCCAACCTGGCGAGCGTGCCGTGGGGCGACTCCACGCAACTGCGTCCCGGCCAGACGGTGCTGGCATTCGGTAACCCGCTCGGCTTCCGGTTCTCGGTCACGCGTGGCATCGTAAGCGCGGTGAACCGGCCGAATCCGTTTTCCGACAACGCGCGTAAGCCGGGCGAATTCATCCAGACCGACGCTGCCATCAACCAGGGCAATTCCGGCGGACCGTTGGTGGACGCGCGCGGACAGGTGATCGGCATCAACACCTTCCTGGTCTCGCCCTCGGGAGCATTTGCGGGCATGGGCTTTGCCATCCCGACGCAGATCGCGCGTCCGACGGTGGACACGCTGATCAAGTACGGCAAGGTCGAACACGCGTACATGGGCATCGGCATCAGCGACGTCACCCCGGCGAACGCGAAGTTCTTCCACCGCGAAAAAGCCACCGGCGCCGTGATAACGCAGGTCGAGCCCGATACGCCCGGCGCCAAGGCCGGCCTCAAGATCGGAGACGTCATCACCGAGGTGGACGGCCAGAAAGTGGACGACGCCGGCCAGTTGCAGGTCATGATCGGTGAGAAGCGGCCCGGCACGAAGGTCAATTTGCAGGTTGACCGCGACGGCAAGACGATGACCATGCCGGTCACGCTCGAGGCCATGAACAGCCGCAACGGCGAACTCACCGCATCGGGCAAGGAGCACGGCAAGGCACGCTGGGGGCTGGGTCTCACCGATCTCAACGCCGACACGCGCCAACAGCTTGATCTCCCTCGCGACGTGCGCGGTGCCCTGGTGGGGCGTGTCGAACCGGGCAGTCCGGCCGACAACGCCGGCTTGACACGGGGCGACGTGATCATGCAGGTGGACCGCAAGGACACGGCGACTGCCGCGGATGTAAAGGACGCCCTGTCCAAAATTCCCGATGGCCAGGACGTCATGTTGCTGGTCCACTCCAACGGCGGCAACAGCTTCCGCGTGCTGCATCCGGCGGAGAAATCCTCGAGCTAACTCTGCCGGTCAAGCCCGGCACTCCCCGAAACAGGCGGCCTTCGTGGCCGCCTGTATTTTTGCGCATGGCAATGCGAACATCGCGCACGTTGCTGCATCTGCGCGGAACAGCCCGGCATAGGTTGTTTTCCGGAAGTTATTGTTTGCCTGCGGGGCCGCCGGTTGATCGGGCGGCGATGACCCGCCGCGCGTTCTCGGTCAGTTGTTTTGCCTGCGGTAAAAGCTCGAGTGCCTTGGCCACTTCGGGGTCCGCCTCCGCCCTGGCTTGCAGGCCGGCGTCGACGCCAAATGCCTCGGTAAACAACTCGCCCTTGATGTTCGACTTCACCCAATCCAGGTTCGGCTGCAGGTCGGCCTCGGTCCACGGCACTTTATTGGCGTTGAGGAATTCCCGGAACTGCTGCAGCACCTGATCATCGACGGTGAAGCTGCGCGAGATCGGATGGCTGCTCAGGTACCGCTTGGCGAAATCGAAGAACACATAGTGGATCTGCATCTCAGCCTGGAAGCGGTTCGGCTTCGGCGTGGCGAACTTCACGTCCGGCGTGATGCCATCGCCCCCGTACACGGTGCGCCCGCTATCGGTGGACTTGGCCTCGCGCCCGGCGGTGCTGTCCTGGCTGCCCGCGCCGTAGTAGTAGTCGTAGAGCGACATGCCGGTGTATTTCCGTTGGATCAGCCGGCCGCTCGGTGTGTAGTACCTCGCCGTGGTCAGCGCCAGACCGGTGTGGTCGGACAGCGGGTACACCGTTTGCACCAGTCCCTTGCCGAATGTGTTTTCACCCAGCACCAGCCCGCGGTCGTGGTCCTGGATCGCACCCGACACGATTTCCGCCGCCGAGGCCGTGCCGCGGTCGACCAGTACGATAATTGGGTAGTCCTTGCCGCCGTTGCCGGTCTTGGCGCGATACACGATTTCCGGCGACGACCGCCCGCGCTGCGACACGACGACTGCGCCCTTGGGCAGAAACTTGTCCGCCACCGCTACCGCTTCCTTCAGCAACCCGCCCGGGTCCTGTCGCAGGTCGAGAATCAACCCATTCAGGTTCCCGAACTCCGCCAGCGCCATGTCGAGTTCGTGATCGGTGGTTTCGATGAAGGAACTGATGTGCAGATAACCGATCCCCGGCCGGACGAGGAAATGCACGTCCACGCTGTGCCGTGGAATTTCGTCGCGCGTCACCGTGAACTCCAGCGGCTTCTGCGCGCCTTCGCGCAGGATGCTGATGTGCACCTGCGATCCCCGCGGGCCCTTCACCAGGTCGGCGACTTCGCCCGTGGTCATGTTGTCGGTGGACTTCCCGTCCACCGACATGATGACGTCACCGGCGCGAATTCCTGCTTTGTACGCCGGTGCGCCAACGAACGGTGAGATCACCACGATCCTGTTGCCGCGCGGCCCGATCTCCATGCCAACGCCGAAGTAGTTGCCCCGTTGCTCTTCATTGAGCTGCGCGAACGCCTTCGGGTCGAAGAACGTCGAATGCGGGTCCAGCGAGCGCAGCATGCCCGGGATCGCCCCGTCATAGATTGCCTTGTCGGGCTTGACCGGCTCGGCGTAATTCTGTTCCACGACGTCGTATACCTGCGTGAACTGGCGCAGGTTTTGCTGCATGTCGGCGTCCTCGTTCTGCGCCGTTTGTACACGCTGCCCGAAAACCACGCCCAGCAATCCGGACGCAATGAGAATTACGACGAGGGCCACTGAGGATCGGTTTGACTTTGGCATAGATGTGGGTTCGCCTGCGCGTAAGAACACAGTCCCTCTGTATAAGATGCGCGACCAGCGCCCGCGACTGCACTACTCGGGCCGGGACGGAGCTTTTTTCCGTTCCGGGGATTACCCCGGCTCCTACCGTGTTCCGGCCGATTTCCCAACTTGAATACTCATCACGCTTGATTGTGACCCACATCACACGGTGATTGGCTCCCATGGCCTCACACTGTGGCCAGGTTTGCCGGACCGGGTGGGGTTTTCATAGCGTTCCCTTTCATAGGCCGATCATCCCCGCCCTCCGGCACTTGTTGTTTTTAGCCCCGGTTCCTCACTGCCGCCTTGCCCATCCGTTCCTGGTCGACGTCTTCCCGCCAACTTCCGGACGCCGCGTGACGCCAGCGGATGCCTGCGCAACCGTGCTACAAACCTCGGAGATTCGTCAGGGACCAGTTTTTCAGAGTTCCCGCAGGGCGACGGCGACGCGGGCGCGGGCGGCGCGGACGGCCGGCGGCACACCGCCGATGATGCCCATCAGCAGCGCAAACACCACGCCTCCGGCGAGCAGCGCGGGCGTGACCCGAAACGCAAACGCCAGGTGCGAGAAGGTCTGCCAGTTCATGGTGCCGGTGGTGAGCCCGTTGAGCGGCAGGATCGCAAGGCAGCCGAGCACGCCGCCAATGAACGCGATGCATAGGGCTTCGAAAACAAAGGATGAGACCACGCTGCCCGCACCGAAACCCAGGGCGCGCATGGTGGCGATTTCCCGGGTGCGCTCCGCGACCGCCGAGTACATGGTATTGAGCGCGCCAAACACCGCGCCGATCCCCATGACAATGCCCACCATGGTTCCGAGCACGAGGATGAGATTCGTGATCGAACGCGATTGCTTGTCGTAGTACTCGATCTCGCGGTCCACCTGGACAGTGAGGCGAGGGTCGGAAGTGAGCGCGTCCTTAAAATGCGCGAAGAGCGTCGGCCGAGGTAAGCCGCACGGTCACCGATGAGAAGACGTTCGGTGGACGCTTGTACACGTCTTTGACCACATTGGCGTCGCACCAGACCTCGGAGTCAAAGGCGCTGCCGCCGGCGTCAAAGACGCCCACCACCGTCCACGTGCCGCCACCGAACTTGACCGTGTTGCCGAGTTCAAGCCCGGAGTACGTACCGGCGACATAGCGCCCCACGACCAGTTCGTTGAGGCCGGGATGAAACATGCGCCCGGAAACGATCTTGACGTTGTCGCGGACTTCCAATGCCTTGGTAGAGACGCCGCGCACCTGAACATTGGCGTCGGTGCCGGTCGCTTTCAAAGGAAACGCCGCGATCACGACGGTTTCCGGGCTGGCCAGCGGCCCCGAAGCTCCGCGCTCCACTCCGGGCGCGTCTTCGATGATCTTGACGTGATCGACATTGACCGCGCCATCCATTTCCGAAGTTGAGCCCGCCCGGCGCACGATGGCATTGCGCGGTGAGCCGGAGGAGACCAGCGTTGCTTTAAATCCCTTGGCCAAAGACAGCATGGCGACGAACACGCCAACCGTGCCCGCGATGCCGAGCACGGCGACTACGGTGGACGCCCAGCGCACGCGCAAGCTGCGGAGGTTATAGGTCAGTGGGATCGCCATCGCTCACACCCTCCTCAACGCGTCCACGACTCTGAGCCGCATGGCCGAGAGCGCGGGCAGAATTCCACCGAGGATGCCGACCAGCAGTGCCAGCACGATGCCCGCTGCCGCGGCGCTCAGAGGAAGATAGAAGAACGGCAGCAGGCCGCGGGTAGGATCGCCGTTCAGGGTAAGAAGTTTCGCCAGCCCAATTCCCAGGCCGCCGCCCACCAACGCCAAGAGCAACGATTCGCCCAATACCAGGCCGAGCACGAAATTGTCGGAGTATCCCACCGCCTTGAGCACCGCCAGTTCGCGGACGCGGTCGCGCACGGCGATGGCCATGGTGTTTCCGGTGACCAGCAGGAGGGTGAAGAAAACTACGCCTCCGATGCTGAGCATCAGGAACTGGATGTTGCCGGCCTGCTTGACGAACGATGCGGCAAAGGCCTTCTCGGTATCCGTCTTCGTCTCCCAGGGCGAGTTGGCAAAGCTTTCGTCAATCGCCTTGGCGATCCCCACTGCGTGGTCAGGATTGTCAATGCGCACTGTGTACCAGCCGACCAGCCCCTTCCAGTACTGGTTCTGGCGCTCCTCCAGCAGCTTGTAGTGAAACCAGAATTGGGTGGTGTCATCGGCCTGGCGGCTGCCGTGATAAATGCCGCGAATGTTGAATTCCCATGTCCCGGGGAAGATGGTGCCCTTGATGGGTACGCGGTCGCCAATCTTCCAGTGAAATCGTTTCACCAGGTCCTCGCCCACGATGACGCCTTCGCGGTCGTCAACGAAGGCTTTCCATTGCTCCTCGGGCATCACGAACTCGGGGAACATGGCGCGATAGGTTTCGGTGTCAATGGCAAACTGCGGGAAGAAGTTGCGCTCATCCTGGTAGACGCCGCCGAACCAGTTGGCGTGCGTCACCTGCTTTCACGCCCGTGATCTGCAGCAGTCGCTCCTTGTAGGAGATGGGCAGCGGCTGGATGATCGAAACTTTGTTGACGATGACCAGCCGGTCGGCGCCTGCCACGTCCAACCCCTGATTGAAAGCGCCGCGCACCACCGCCAGCAGGCCGAAGAGGAACAACGCCACCGCGAAAGAGCCTATGGTCAGCGTGGTGCGGATCTTCTTGCGAAACAGGTTCGACGTCAGCAGGTGGAGATACTTCATTTGCCCGCCTCGGCCTTCCTGCCCTCCTCCAGCACGCCCTTGTTGAGGTGCAGGACGACCTGAGCCCGCTCGGCGGCGACGGGGTCGTGCGTGACCAGCAGCACGGTTTTCTTGTGCTCGCTGACCAGGCGCGACAGCAGGTCCATGATCTCGTCGGCGCTCTTGCGATCGAGATCGCCGGTAGGCTCGT
>CAVXCR010000004.1:0-241305 GCA_963760265.1 Terriglobia bacterium | reverse complement strand
CTTGTACTCGTACTTCAGCGAATTCTGCATGAAGCGCATGTAGGCCGATGCGCGGAAGAAACGGGACAATTGGCAAGAATCAAATAGCAAGACATTGCAGGTCTGCTGCGCGGGCTTGACCGGGAAACAGGCGGGGATGCACATGCTGGCCGCATCATTCCATCCCACGGAGCCGGGACTGTCGCCAATCACCGAAGAGAACGGGTCAGCACAGTCGTTCTTTCCTAGAGGACCGGGCGTATAGGGCGCGGGCGAAAAGGGGTTTCGCCCCATCGATCTTCGCAGCCCAGTACCAGCCATAAGCGCCCTCCGCCCGATGTTTCGCCTCTGTTGTAGCTCGGATTCTCACAGCCCGGCGAGTCCATCGGCCACCCAGCAACTTGACTCTGGAGCGCACATTCTAGCACCGATGCGGCTGGATGTGAGGACCACCCGCATGAGTCGTGACACGAAACGATAGGCTGCATCTAGGTGCACGTGGGTCCGCCATGAACGCCGTTTACCGACCGCATGCCACCGTGGGCGACTTCCCGGAAGCTAGTCTGGGCCGAGGTACATGGTGTCGGAGAGGTTTCGTTTGCGCCGGTTCTAACCGCGCCCGACACTGGCGGTGCCTTCCCTGGCGCGCTTAAACAACTGACCCAGCGCGCGCAGTGCGATGAACACCACGATGGCTGCGGCTTCCGGGCTGGCCTCGAACTGCCCGGGCTGGTATGGGTGGTAAGCCGGACCACCGCTGGGGTCGCCGATCAGGTGGCCGCTGTGCGACTGCTGATACAGCTTGTTGATGAGGTCGCCGATGTCAGCGGCGGCGTCACCCTGGCTGACTAAACCGCTCCTGCGGATTAGGTCTTCGAGCAGTTGCTGGATTTCGGCGGCGGCTTCCAGGACCCGCGCCAGGTCCGTGTCCTGCTGGCGGATCCGGGACCTAGGCACCCAGCGACGCTCGCGCGGAATGTTCCCAAGGTTCTGCTCGCGCGCCCGCAACAGGTGGGACTGGCTCTTCAGGTCATCGAGGAATCCTGCTTTGCGTGCTCGCTGAAGAGGCCCCAGAAACAATAACGGGGTGTATAGACACACACCGGAGGCGATCCGCATCTGCTTGCGCGGCACTACTTCTTGCTGGCGGCTGCTTGTGAAAGCGCCGGTGGTGCGAACTCCTCGACCACGACGAATCCGTGTGAAACCATGGCGGCAAGTAGTGCCGCGAATTTCTCCGGGGGCGTGTCGGCCGGGATATGCCCCTGCTGTCGCATGCTTTCGTACAACTCCATTCCGGTCCGACGTCCGTTGCAGGCGGCCAGCAGCAGCGGCATCCAACGATCGATTTCCACGTCAACATGAAACGGGTACTGCACACTGGCCCGGCAGTCAGCGGCACGCAGCTCTCCTTCCTGGATCAAATGCGAGACGACGAATTTCAACCCCTCAGCGGCACGCGGACGTGTACGCAGCAATGCTTGATGGACTTCTGACGAATGCGCGATGCGTTGCCAGCGCAATAGCCAGTCGATTTCCGCAGGTCTCGACTGCTCGCTCCCGAGTCGCCGTATGTCGAGGGGCGCACACGCGTCGGTCATGCCGAACGAGGGTCACCGACACGTCGAGCAGCTTTGCCACGTGCCACTCCTCGAAGAGCTGCTTCCAGGTCTCCAGATCTTCCAGGCTACCGTCCTTGACGGCGGTGGCGGTCGCGAATAGCACGGGATCAAGGCGGTTCCAGATGACCAGCACGATGTCGAATTCCGCTTGCGCGTCAGCCAGCCACCCACGTATGCGTTGCTCTAGGGGGAGATCGCGATCGCTGGCCATGGTGTGGCACTGAAAGGTGCCGCCAGGCCGGAGGAAGCGCGGCAAACCTTCGACAATACGGCGGGTGACCTCTTCTCCATCGGCGCCGCCATCGTGATACACCCACCTAGGCCGCAATACGGGGACATAAGGAGGATGGGCGAGGATGCGGTCGAAGGTTTGGCCCTCAACGCCGCTGTACACATCGCTTTGCACGATGGTTGTGCTATCGAGTGCATTAAGGCGGCGATTGAACTCGGCGAAGGCGACACACCGCTCGGCGATATCGGCGGCGACGGCATGCCTGGCAAAATGGGCGGACGCCAACAATGCGGCCACACCGGTTCCTGTGCAAACGTCCAGCAGATCGTTACAAGGGTTGCGGAAGATGCCCGAAAGGAAAATTTGGGCGTTAAGGGTGAACGCCGGATAGACGGCGTCGGCGGCGAGTTTGAAAGGCTGGTTGTCGGGGGTGGACCAGCGGTCAGACACGATGAAAATATCTTCGACGGGACACAGAGCGACCGGAGAATAAAGCTTTTCGGGCGAAAGCGGCCAGGGAGCGAGCAGGCCCAGCACGCGCATTGCTTCCGATACCGTCTCGGGCATCAGGGCTGGCAACTGGTCCGAAGCCATGGTTTCGCCGAGCACGAAGATGCGGATCAGCAATTCCAAGGCGTCTTGCGGGTCGGTGTCGCCCGGACCAGGGCGCAGCTTGGTGAAGTCGTAGGGCAGGGTTTGGTGCAAGCGCGCGATCACAGCTTCGAGCGTGAATCCGGACGTCTTAAGGTAGTCGCGGATGGCCGCGAATTGCAGGTCGGAGCCGAGTTGGAGGGACGAGGACATGAGCCACCAGCCTTCGTCTAACGGCAGTGGGCGACATACGGTACCACAATCTCAGCTCAAATTAGGGCGGACTCTGTACGTATTGACATAGAACTTTGTCAGGTGGTTCCCGGGCACGTTGAGCCGCGCCCGCGGCAAGTCAAAGGGCTCCCCTGTAACCGCTCTTTCGCAATCTGCGCTCCGCTTGGTACACACGGGGAATTACATACGGCGATTCTCAATGAATATCTCGAGTGGAATGACATCGTCGCGGCGCACCCCGATGTGTGTCTTGCGTTACGCGACATCCCGAGGAAGGAACTGCTAGGGGAAAAAAGATGCTATGCCGATTGTGACGGTTTAGGCTAACTACAATCCTCGCATACTCTCAACCACCCAGTTCCCGGACACCTCGACCAGGGAAATGGAGATTTTCGCGGGTTTCACTTCTGTCCGCTTGCCCTTCGGATCGGTGTAGGCGAGGCTTTCCTGACACAGCAGTCGTGCGCTCTTTCCGTCCACAGTCGGAAGTTGACAGCTCAATTCCAAGGCAGGTTTCAATGAGCGCTCCTTGAAAAAGGAAAACACCTGATTCAATGCAGCGTCGTGCTGACGGTCCAGAGACGGCCATATCTGATGTACCGAACCAAGGCTCATACTATTGAAGGCAGCCTCGTATCTCTCCAGCGTTTCCTCCACGGCATTGATCGCCTCGACCGGAATGCGCAGGTCCGCAGGACGCATCGAGGTGGTGCTGGTACCGGAGCTGACATTCTGCCGCTCCGCATCGAATGCAGGCTTGATAACGCGGTGCGAGCCAGGAGCAGGGCTACGACGGACATTTGCGCCCGCTTCGGGCGTTTCGGAGGAGGACACGCCCGCCAGCATCAGGCTGCTCATCAATAACAGAGTCAGGCGCTTAAGAGTTCTGGTAGCCATTGAGAGAAAACCTCTCTCAAAGGCTATCCGCTTATGGTTCGCACAGCTAATTACGACCGTCCACGCCAAATGCAACTCGCGGGCCAGATTCGACATGACCGTGAGTAACGTTACTTCGGTGTCTAAGAGCAGCGTGATACGGTGGGGTAAAAATCCATTGACTGCAGATGTGGAAAGCCCACATCCGAAGAACCAACAGTGCACGGTGCTGAGGCCGGGCTCAAGGTTCTGGAGAGGAGATGGAGGAGTTTCCGAACCCGGCGCCGCTCTGCTGCGGGATCGACAGTGGACTTACAGAGATGTCACTTGCGTGGTCATCCAGTAAATGGCTTCGGCCTGCTTATTCGTGTCGGTGACAAGCTTAAACACCGCATGGATGGGCGGCGGCAGCTTTACAGCTGCGCTACTCTTTTCCCGAAGTGGGAGGATGCGGCACTGGTTCGGGTGAGGCACCAATCCACCCTGGCTTCTCCATGTCAGGCCTCATCTGATATTCGGCAATCTTATCCTTATTCCGTGCCTCGAGAAGGTAGCTATTCGCATCGGAGGAGACAATCCAGTACGTATAGTCGCAGTTTTTCGGTCTCCAGCCGGCTTTGTCCGCTCGCTTGGGCCGCGTTCCGGAATCGTTGACGCGATACGGACCGTTAGCAAAGGAGATGTCGAGTTGGTACCACTCGCTAGCATAAGAGCCATGCTTGGCGTGATAGTCCTTCATCGCGTCAGCAGCTTCCAATAGGAACAAAACGGGTTCGGGGCGTTGAACATCGACGTGTTGCATTCGGGTGCCTCCTGGTGCGCAAGCGATCAGCAGCACTGCTAGCGGGACTGCGTGGATGGAGAAGACCGTGGTTTTCATATGCCGTGCGTCCTTACAAGCTACCCGGGAGCGTAGGATAACGGGATTTCACGTCATCTCGCAGTTTTCCGTCTTGATTCGCCTTCCGTCTACGCTCCAATTCTGAATCGCGGAAGCCGTCGTCGCGCTGCTCTTCATAAAGATCCAATTGGTTCTTATTGGTGCGCATTTCTTCATCGATCGTCGCCTTCGTCTTCGAGGCAGGGAACTCATCTTCGTTGAGGGCATGCGTAGCTTCGTGCACGAGTTCGGACGCGATCGCGTCGGTATCGTCTTTGTACGTTTCGTTTACCGTGATCTCCCCCCCACCCCACTGACCCCTGGTGGTTGCGCCCAAGCTCTTGAACTTGATCTTGCCGTCCTTCTGCAGGCTCTGGATCTTGGCTACGACTTTCTTCCCTTCGGCGGTTTTCGCGAACTTGCTGTTTTCGATTTTCTTGATCGCGTCCGCCATTTTGTCGCGGGCCGGCTTCGCACATGCAGATGCGCCGCCGGCTTCGCCGGACGGACAACTGGGCGTGCTGCAACCCGCGATGCACATCATGCACCTAGGTGTTGGAAGGCTTCGTTAAGGTACACCATTGTCTTCGAGTACAGGCGCTCAACGCGCTGCTGTGGGTCGCGGAACCTCGCGTTCGACAAAATCGAGCCGATCCAGGGGAGCAGGGGGTCAGCATCGAACCGATGCCCGAGCGCGAACGACAGACCTGCGAAGAGGGCCAGCCCCTCAGGTGTGTTGATACCCCACCGCCCTGCGCTGGCAAATCCTTCCTGAATAATCTGGCGGAGCGTTGGGCCCCCCAAAAATTCGCATTTCTGGGGGTAAATGCGGATCAGTTCTCTAGCAACTGCGTCTTCGAGCATTCCAGTTCCGCGGACCACATCTGAGAGCTTAACCGCCGCGGCGCGGCGCAGCCCGTCGATGGCGTATTGGTGCTCCGGACCAGCCACCTTATCCAAATAGACGAGCAGCGATTGGTAAAGGCGACTTGCGCGCTCGTCTTCGCTTGCTTGGGAACCACGTAAAGCCTCGGCGGCAAAGCTATACTGCGGATCGGAATCAAAGTCGCTGCCGAGCATGAACATCATTTCCACAAACAGCCGCACAGGGCCGGGCTTCGTGAACCCGCAACGCTGGGCCCGAGCGATGCCAAGCTCTACGATGTTCGCGATGCTTGTACCCCCCATGACTTGGCAATGACGCGGGGCAAACTGCTTGATGTGCTCGAGCAGTTCGCGACGCCACTCGGCCTGCGCATCAGCCTCGAACGCGGCGTACTGTTCGGGACGGATCTCCCACGGGAGAGGAATACTTGCGTTTGTGGCAGAGTCGCTGACGGCAACTGGGGGTGCGTGGAAGATCCAGGCGTTTTTAACTTGAGCACCCCCGAGCGCATAGGCGCGCACTGGGCCAAAAAAAATGTGCAACTCCCTTTCGTTACACTTCGAAAGGTAGACTTTCAAAATTCGCGGGTCATAATAGCGGAAGAACCAGCGTTCGCCGTCGGGCAACTGGACCAGCAGGAAGCGGCGGAAATGAACGCGCAGCGATTCCAAATCGGCCTTGCTCACGACGAAAACGCCCCATGGTTGGTTCCAAAGTGTTGCCACGATCCAGTCCAGCGTCTCGGGAGACACCTTGAACAGATTCGGGGCGACGGCGGAGTAGTCCTCCTGCGCGCTGCCCTTGAACAGCGACACGGCGGCGCTTTCGCCCAGTTCGCGCGCCTTCTCTGGGACGGCGGGCGCATCGCAGGCATCGAGAATGGCGTAGAGATAGCCGCCCTCGGCAAAGCGGCGGAGTTGTTCCAGCGACGTTTGCTGCACCGGGAGCGAACCGGTCCCAGCCGCAGTGTCCGACGCAGGATCAAGCATACGTGTAAGCGGACCCTTCGACGCCCCTGATTCTTCGTTCATCGCTGACTCAGCTCAGCACGAGCGGTGCGCAACGGCGCTAGTAGGTTAGTTCTCCGGTTTGCAGGCGTATTTCCCACATGCTCCGATATTGCGCCGCCATTCGCGCGCGAACGGATTCATATATCTTTGGGTTTTCCAGGTCTTTCTGGGTCGCGTGCTTAAACCAGTGCTTAATCGCCTTTTTTGCGAACTCCTTAGCCGCCTCCCTCACCTTCTCCATAGATGGCAGAGGACGCATGAAGAATTGGTCGTACAGAATTTGCACGTATCCCATGGAGTAGCTGTCGTCTATAGCTTCCAGCAGCAGCGCTTGCGCAAAGCCGACGTCCGCGTCAGTGAGGGAAACGGTATCCGCTTTCTGTGGCCAGAAGAAGTTCAGAACCGTTTGTGCCTGATCGTTGCTGATGACGATTTCGCCTGGAGCGAAATGCTGTAGGTACGGTGAAGTCGCAGTAGCCATAGTGTCACGCTCCGGAAGGTGAATTCGTGGCCGCTTAACTTTCCAACTCGATGGCGCACACGGCGCCGCTATTTGCCCACTCAACCAAAGGCACAGCCGGACTTCTTGGCAGCGCTGAGGGTCGCTCCGAATGCGCTTCCTGCCCCGCCCATGCCAACCTCGCCGATAATGACGGTGGGGAGTCCCATGATGATTGGGTTCACCGGACCCATGGCCAGGCCGGGCTTCTCGACCACGATGTCGAGTTGGCGGCAGGCCATCTGGTTGTTAATGAACACCGTGGGGCTGCCCATCACGACGCAGCCGATGCCGTCGGCGCCGCTGACGCTGGCTGCCGGGCAGGCATGCTGATCGATGATGGCGCGCCAAGCCGGAAGGTTCCCGATTAACACGTTGGGGCTGCCGGGACCGGGGGACAACGGTGCGCCGTGCGTCGTCGGATCGGTGATTCGTGCTGCTGGAGGCATATACCCTGGTCCGGCTACATCTTTCCGCCCTTGCTGCCGTCGTCGGCGGTGTCCGGGTCTTTGGGATCCTTCGGACTGGAGCCGCTGCCGCTGCCGGCGGCGCCGCCGCTGTTGATCAACACCATCGTCCCCTGGATGGTCACTCCAGCAGGAGCCAATGTCCACGAATCCGCCTGCTGCCTTTGATCGTGAGTTGCAACCGGCCTCGATGATCACCTTCATGCCGGCCTTGAGATGGATCTCCTGTCCGGAGTCCAAGGCGTGCTTCATGCCGACTTTCTCATCCCGTGATCCGCCGACCTGCAGTGACATGTCGCCGCCAATCTTCTCCTTGTGATCGCCGGTAACCTGGGCGTCCTTGTTGCCTTTCACCTTCTCGAGCTGGTTCCCGTCCACCAGGAGGTGACGGTCGTTCATGACGTACTCGCGCGAGTCGTGCTCGACGCGCAGATCCATATCTTTTTCGGCGTTGATGAAGATCTGCTCGTTATCCTTCTTGTCTTCGAGGCGAATCTCGTTGTAGTTGGAGGTGCCACCGTTTTTCGAGCTGCGAGTCTTGATGCCGCTGCGGGTGTAGTTATCCGGCAGGGGATAGGGGGGCATCTCGTCGGAGTTGTAAACGCACCCGGTAATAATCGGCTGGTCAGGGTCGCCTTCCAGGAAGTCCACGATGACTTCCTGGCCGACGCGCGGCCAGAAGTGCGCGCCCCACGTCTTCCCGGCCCAAGGCTGTGTCACGCGTAACCAGCAGGTGCAGTTCTCGTCCTTCTTGCCTTCGCGATCCCAGTGAAACTGCACCCGGACGCGGCCGTACTTGTCGAGCCAGCTCTCCTCGCCTTTTTTCACGGTCACCACGGCCGTCTGGGGGCCTTGCACAACGGGCTTGGGCGTCAGGCGGCGCGGGCGGAACGGAACACCGTAAGGAATGCAGACAAAACTGTTGCGATAGGGTGCCGCCGAAACGGCATCGCTTACATAGTGCGGGTTTTGCACCATCGTGTGCTGGACTGAAACGAGCACGAATTTGCCGTTCATGTCGTAGTGGTTGGTCAACTCGAAATTGGAGCCAGCCGTGAAGCCGCGGCAGTTAGATGTGCCACTATAAGTCTCGTAGCCGACTTCCTCTTCCTCCATGCGGAGGCGGACGGCGTGCTCCCCGGCCGGCTCCACGTCTCCGAGCCGCTGTTCGGGTTTATTGAACCGTTGCGCGTATTCGCCAGGGTAATCGTAGATTTCCAGCTTGTCGTTACCGCCAACCTTGATGGAAGTGAGTTCGGCCTTCTCCAGGGACTTACTGGGCATCTCGAAGTGGTGGTCTCGGACCTTGAACTTGCCCGGGTGCAGCTCCTGCTGTTTGCTGAGACTAGTGATCGTGTCTTCGCGCTCACTATAGCCTCCCTCAGGTTCGAACCGCGCCTTCGGTTGGGCAGCACAGGTTTGAAACGCCGTCGGCGCATCGGCAAGGACCAGCGTGTGTTTGTCTTTGGAGTGCTCAAAGTAATAGAAGATTCCGTCCTGCTCCAGCAGCCGCGAGATGAAGTTGAAATCGGTTTCGCGATACTGCACGCAGTAGTCCCACTTGACGTACGTGCCGCTGGTCGCATCGCGATAAGCCACCAAATCGGAATAGTCTTTCTTCAAATCATCGAAGACCTTCTTGACGATCTCCGGAATGCTGAGGTTCTGGAAGATACGACAGTTCGACCTTTGTGTCAGCAGCCAGAGCCAGGGGATGATCTCGACGCGATAGTGGATGAAACGGTCGTCGCGGTGGCCCTGGGTAAGCCGCTTGACGACGCCGTTGAGGTAGCGCTGGCCCTTCTGGAGTTCCATTCCGACAGTCACTTTCTTCGCGATCAGGCTGTCGGCGGTCAAAGACTGCGCTCGCGTCTGCAACCGGTCGAGCAGCAGGTCGAGTTCGTAGGAGAACAGCCCCGAAACGGTTTCAGTCCCCGAGCATCCCTCGATGAGGAGAACGTCCTTGCCGAGGGGCGACTCCAGCGAGAGGAAGCGTTGTGCTTGTGTAATCTGTTCTCCGGCTGACATGGCTTACCTGTTTTTCAAAGTTGTGGGTCACCCAGCGTTACGCCACGGCTGCCGCGACTTCGGGCGCCACGCTGTTGAACTGATACAAAAATGCGCCGTCGGCGCCAAGGCCGACCTGGATGCCCGTGACCTTAACACCCTCAGCCATCTGCGTCAGCAATTGGCGCGAGACTTCCGGCAGCAAGGTATTTGTCAAGATGTTGTCCACGTTGCGCGCACCACTTTCCACTTCGGTGCAGCGCTTCGCGATCTCGCCGATGAGCGCATCGTCGAAGTTCAGGGCGATGCGATGGTTCTCCATCAACCGTTTCCGGATCTTTGACAACTTGAGCATAATGATTTTCTTCATGGCCTCGTCGCGGATCGGGTAGTACGGCACCACCATCATGCGGCCAAGGAGTGCGGGCTTGAATAACTTGTTCAACTCCGGCTTGATGGCTTTGACCAGCGCAGCCGGTGCCGGCGTGGTTTCCGGGTCCGCACACAGCTTCATCAGAGTATCAGTGCAGGCGTTAGTGGTAAGGATCATGATGGTGTTCTTGAAGTCGATCTCTCGCCCTTCACCATCCTCCATCTGGCCTTTGTCAAAGACCTGGTAAAAGAGTTCGAGCACGTCGGGGTGCGCCTTTTCGACTTCGTCCAGCAGTACCACGGAATAGGGGCGGCGCCGTACGGCTTCGGTGAGCACGCCGCCCTCGCCGTAGCCCACGTATCCCGGAGGTGAGCCCTTCAGCGTGCTGACGGTATGCGCTTCCTGGAACTCCGACATGTTGATGGTGATCAAATTCCGCTCGCCGCCGTAGAAAAGGTCGCTTAATGCGAGAGCGGTCTCGGTTTTGCCGACGCCGCTGGGGCCCACCAGCATAAAAACACCAATCGGCTTGCCGGGGTCATCCAGGCTCGCACGGGAGGTCACCATGCGCTGGGCGATGACTTGCAGCGCGTGGTCCTGGCCGATGATGCGGTTGCCGAGATAATCGTCGAGCTTGAGCACGGCGGCGATTTCGTCCTTAACCATCTTGCCGGTGGGAATGCCGGTCCAACCGGAAATCACTTCTCCGACGATGTTGGCATCGACGGAAATGCCCATCAGCGGCTGATTGCGTTGCAGCTTCTTCAGTTGTTCTTCGAGTTGTGTCAGTTCGGCCCTAACTGTAGCGACGTCAACCGCAGGAGTCACGGGTTCCTCGGCCGGAGCAGTGACGCTGCCTTGCGGTGAAACAGGCGCCGTGGCGGCAGTTGCGGCAGCGGTCGCGGGTTGTATCCCGGCCTGCTCTATTTTGGCTTGCAGTTCGCGTATTTTCGCCACCAACTCCCTTTCCTTGTCCCAACGCTCCATGATGACCGCAAGATTGGCCTCGAACTCGGCTTTGTTCTCGGCGATTTTCTGCAGGCGTTCCGTGTGATCGGCGCCGAGCGAGACCTCGCGCCCTAGGATCCGCTGTTGCGTAGCGAAATCATCAATCTGGCGCTCCAAGTCCTCGATCGCGGCAGGCTTGGCGGCCTGGCCGAGGGCAAGGCGGGCACAGGCAGTGTCAAGCACGCTCACCGCCTTGTCCGGTAGTTGCCGGCCGGCAAGATAACGCGCGGAGAGCTTCGCTGCTGCGCTTATTGCTTCGTCGAGAATGCGCAGGCCATGGTGCTTCTCGAGGTTGGCCACAATGCCACGAAGCATGGTCTCGCACTGTTCCAGACTGGGCTCGTCCACCTTGACCACCTGGAAGCGGCGTGCCAGGGCTGCATCCTTTTCAAAGTACTTCTTGTATTCGCTCCACGTAGTCGCGGCGATGGTACGCAGTTCTCCCCGGGCAAGTGCGGGCTTGAGCAACTGGGCAGCGTCGCCCTGTCCGGCGGAGCCCCCGGCGCCGATCATCGTATGGGCTTCGTCGATGAACAAGATAATCGGCACCGGGGAAGCCTTACATTCCTCAATAATGCCCTTCAAGCGGTTCTCGAATTCGCCTTTTACGCTGGCTCCGGCCTGCAGCAACGCCAGATCGAGGGTGCGGACGACGACCTTCTTCAGCGGTTCGGGCACGTCGCCAGCCACGACTCGTTGTGCGAATCCTTCGACTACCGCAGTCTTACCGACCCCCGCCTCGCCGGTAAGGATGGGGTTGTTCTGGCGCCGGCGCATGAGAATATCGATGACCTGACGGATCTCGTGGTCGCGGCTCAATACCGGGTCGATCTTGCCGGCTTTGACTTTCTCATTGAGGTTGAGTGTGAACTGGTCAAGGTTCGGCGTCTTGCTTCCGGGGAGAACACCTGGCTGCAGGTCACCGCCGGCGGCCGCGCCGGCCATCATCGGCTTGGTCGTGCGGTCTTCGGTGGAGCCGGCCACAATGGAGTAGAAATCCTTTTTCAGTTGTTCCGCATTGATCTTCTGGAACTCACGGCTGATCTCCCGCGCATAGCGCAGCAGTTCGTCATCAGAAACGAGAGCCAGGACAGCGAACCCGGTACGGATTTCAGCTGCGCCGAAAGTGAGGGTTCCGACCAGCCACGCTTCGCGGAATAACCTCAGCAAAGCCGGACTCAGCAGCGGGTTGCTGCCGCTGCCGCGCTTCATTAGGTCGAGGGCGTGGTTCAGGTCGAGCATGAGTACGGACTTGTTCAGACCAAAAGCCTTGGCGATCCGCGGGAAATCAAGTTCCTCACGCTCGAGCGCCTTGACCAGGAAATGCGGCAGGTCGGCATCATAATGGGTGCGAGCCCTGCACAGCTGCAGCGCGGCCTCGAGTACTTCACGGCTTGATCCATTGAGCTTCTGAATCAGCGACTTCCAATCGGATGCCATGCCCCCTCCAGAACTTATTCGAGCCCAGCGCTGCGCGGTGTGGCGGTTGGCAGCGTTTGCAGCTTGAGAACGGTATCGGCGGGATCGCGGGTCAGGGGCACTTTCTTGGCCCAAGAGACCCAACCCAGGCGCGGCGCCGTCTGCCCGGTATCCCCCAATTGGCAACGCGGCGTTTCGTCCCGTTTCAAAATCAACTGGACTTCAAAGTCGAGTTGATCGTTGAAGTAAAACCTAACCAGCGCACGTAGCGGGTTCCAGGCGGTGCCGGTGGGCAAGAAATCGAGATACTGCTCCAGCGTAAGCGGGCCGAGTTTGATGCGCACCACCGACTGCTGATCCCAGACCTCATCGCCAAGGATGGCGCCCATCCCGAGAACATCGGTATAGCTGCCGGTTTCGTTCAGTTGGGTCTGGCTGGAACGTTCCAGCTTGTACCACGCGCCCGCGAACTGCTCCACCGCAACCGGCACGTCGAAGTAATCGCCGATGATCTGCCCGAGGGTGGCCGCAGCGCGCGGCTGCTGCGCAAAGAGGCCCGCATAATACAGAAGGGCCTCGTCTTCCACGTCCTGCCGTCGTTGCAAACCGGGTGTCCCCAAGCCGACCAATGCAAGCAGCCGAGGCGACAATGGGTCTTGTTCGCCGCGTTCGTAGCCGCCGCTGAAGCGGTACTTGCCCCAGGCCTGATAGAACAGGGAAATGGCGCGATGATTAAAGATATCGAGGAAATCACGCAGCGTGTAATCCTTGCTGCGCATGCACTGCATAATGTACTCGGTGTAATAGAGCGGCAGCAGGCCCAGCGGCCCGGTCAGGCCCATAAAATTGACCGTCATGTGCGCGGGTTGTCCCTCAATAAATGTCAGCGCCTGGATTTCGCTGGCGGGAAACGCAGTGCTCTGGTGAGCCGAGAATCGGACCACCTCCCGGTTGGGAGCGACGAACTTGCCGACACTCTCCCTCCGGGGAGTCACGCGCTCCAACAAGCGCACGGCCTGGAAGAACTGAAACCGAAACGGCTCCTGTTCCAGCAACTGCCGTAGCACGGCACTCTCTACATCAGGATGGCTTGTCCGGCCCGGGGTTGCCATTCGCGCAGTACCTCCCTTCGTTGCAAGGTGCTGACCGCCAATTGACTGAAGCTGTTCATGGACACATAGCTGCCGAGGAATTGTTCGATGACGCTGGCGAACAGGTACACGCCGCCGCCCACAAACTGCTCCTCGTCCAACTGCATCTCCACCCGGGTGCCACGCGCCGAGGTCACGCCATTTTCCGTGACAATCGGGGCGAAATGCCGGGAGCTCTTGAGGTCGCGAATCCCCGTAATCTGGTTCTGCAGGTGGACAGAATCGGAGAAGTTATAAAGGTTGAGAATCTGCTGCAGGGCTTCTTTGCCTTCATCCACCAAAGAGAGATAGTTGAGAGAGAGGTGGGAAATCAGTCGCCAGAATGCATCTTTGCCCGATGGCGGACGCAAAGTGGGCGTAGGTTTCCGCAGGACGACGATGCGCCGAATCGCCGACACGCCTTCCAGTTCGAAATCGCCTTCCTCGCTGCCAAAGGGCAACCTTGAAGGAAGCGTATAGTTCGTGCACGTGCAGTGGACGGTCACCGTGTCAGCTTCCGGGTGAATGGACCGACCCGTTCTGTCCACAAGAGTCAAATAAACATCGGTACGCTCGTCCTCCCGGATGCCGGCGCCACGCCGAGTAGACTGCCAGAAGGCCTGCGGGTGATCCTTGTCGGCGCCGTGGGTGTGATGGAAAGTGTAGAAAGGCTGGTACTTCAGAACCTCGCGGGTGCGCGGGTTCGTGCCCTCCACGTCATCGACGGAAAATATCTCCATGGCGTACTGCCGGCGTACGTCGGGCACAATCGGATATTCGTACTTCGTTTGGTCGAGCAGGATGGGTTCGGCAGTCTGCGCAAACAGGTTCACGATTGGAGTACAGCCGAGCCGAAACGTCTGGTTGGTCACGCCGAGTTCGAGCATTTGCGCCCGCTCGCCGCGTTCGAAGCGGGACAGCAGGAATACAATTTCGGCGGTGTCGCCGAAGCCCGCCGCCGGCAGCGCCTCCAGTCCGTTCAGGTCAAAGAAGAAGAACTTCTCCGGGAACGTGAAATATTCTTGCAGCAGGCGATATCCGGCGAACGAACGCCGCGGATACGGGATCAATGCCTCGTTTTCTTTGAAGCCGCCGGGTCGTAGCATGGCGGGAGAAACCGCAATCGCCTCCCTGCGAACGCGCTGTGCTGGGTCGCGGAGCAATATTTGCTTGCAGTTATTGCACAGCAGCTCATGCAGCGCGTGCACGACATTGGGTTCTCCATTAAGGTAGAACCGCAGCGAACGCATATTAAGCTTTCCGAAGCTCACGTCAGGTTCGCAACGGAGCACCAGTCGGATGGCGGCGACCGCGTCGGATGCTTTGACGGCGGGCGTGAGGCGGTCAGGCGTAAGCCAGTTCGCCTCCGCAATTGTGACCGGCCACAGGGTGGTGTCGAAGCAGGTGCGGAATCTGCAGGGAACACCCTCCACCTCGCGCGAATACAGCATAGATCCGCGCGGGACGTTGAGGCCGGTGGACAGCTTGCCCTGCTCGGGGTCGGCGTGAAATTGCACCACCGACATCGACGGCAAAGGACGGATGTAGTGGGGGTACAGGATACCGAACAACGCGCTGGTAATTTCCGGGAAATCATCATCGACCCGCACATGGACGCGAGCAGCCAAGAAGGCGAAGGCTTCCAGCAATCGTTCGACGTGGGGGTCCTCGCAGCGATCGGGCTCAAGCATTAGCCGCGAAGCAATTTTGGGATACTTCTGCGCAAACTCAGCCCCCATCTGCCGCAGGCAGCTAAGTTCGCGTTCATAATATGCCAAAAGATCTCCCCGCATTGTGCGCTACCTCACCTCGTACTGCCCGCTGGTAAGTTCCAGCACGGTATCAAACGTGACATGTTCGGGTGCGGGATCGATGCGGGCCAGACCTTCGATGCGGAAGCGAAGCATCCGGCTGTTGGGCGCGGCCGGTTCCGCAACTACCCGCACGTCCGCCAGTCGTGGCTCGAACTGCTCCACAGCTATGCGAAGGTATTCCTGCAGCAGGTTTCGATCCTGCACATTCTGGGCCGACAACGACATCATGTCCGGCAACCCGTAGTTGTACAGCGAACGGGAGAGCTCGCGTAGAGCATCCGGGGCAGGTGTGGGGATTTGCCGTGTGTTCAGCAGCCATTCCAAATCGCGGCGCAAACTTGCCTTGAACGCGCGAAAAGACTGGGCCCGCGTGAGCGGGGGATCGACAGGAGCGCCGGGTTCCTCATCGCTAAGGCGGTCCAGCAGCGACTGCGTAATGATCATTTCTGGTTCGAAACGAGCCATAAGAAACCTTGCGCGCCACACCCAGGCAAGCAGCAACACCGACCCGATCTAGCGTGTCAGCTGCAGTGCCTCGACGGGATCTAAACGGCAGATGCGAGCGTACAATTTGTGTTTCAACTCCGGGCTTTCTTTGAGCTTGGTCACGCATCGGAACAGCAGGCCGAGCGCGTGGGCCAGCATCTCTGGAGATTCCCAATCGTCCAAGTGGCGGGTGTCGATCTCCTCAGCAAGGCCTTCCAGTATCGGACGAGCCATGGCCTCACGGTTCGCCGCCATGCAGATCTGCGCCAACTGAACCCTCCGTTGAAAGCGGGCCCGGCCGCTGCGCTCACAGGCCCCTTCGCGGGCAAGGAGTTCGATGGCCTGCTCCGCCCGCCCAGAGCGTATGGCCTGCTCGGCCATTTCAAATGCATCCGGCGGAGCCTGCTCTGGCGTCGCTGTTGTTGCCTGTGATCCGTTATCGCCAATGGGGGACGAGTACGTCGAGTCTAGCTTGGGCGCCGCCGAAGGCAAGATACTGTCGAGCCACTTTTGCGTCTCCGTGTTTGCCGTTGGAGTATCGTCGAGCAGAGTCATCTGCGGTAGGCCGGGGTAATCTGCGAGCAGCGCCTTCACCTCCGCAATCACGGCCGATTTGACCACATCGTAGCCGCCGGCATTGTCGCAAGCTGTGCAAAAATAGCGCTGCAGATCCAGCCAAGCGCGACCGCAGGGCTGCGCCATTGCGTCTTCGAGGACTCCGATCAGTTCATCGTTTTTGCCATCATTTAAAAGGCGTTTGATTTGGGTGCGCAGTACCGTCGATGGGGCCTCGAGCAGGTTGAGATCGACGTCGCCGCCCGCCGCCCGCAACTCCCCCCAGCGCAGCGCACGCAGCATCAGGTAGGGAACGGGGCTGTAAGTGTCTTGCTTACGCAGCCAGGCGGCCACGGCCGCTATCCGTGCATATGCGTCCTGGCGGTCAGCAGGTTCGGCGGTAATGGCCTTCCTCGGGACAGGGGTGGGGACTGCTGCGGCTCCGCTGGCGGATGTCGGCTGTCCCGCTGGGGCTTGACCAACCTCTGCCCGCTGACTATCAGCAATCGCGGCGTGATCCGGCTCGGCTTCCCGCTTCTTGGTCAACAGGACGTTTGCAGCGGCGCGGATATCCTCGAGCGTCTGGCGCAGGCCCGAGAAGCTGGGCGCAGAGCTGGCGAAACGCGCTTCACAGACTTGGGCCAGTGCGTCGACCGCTTCCCCGCAGGCGTCGAGATCGGCTACCGCTTGCACGTAAAACTCTCTTGGTGTGCCATCAAAAGCGTTATCAAACTCCTCGGCCGTGAGTTTGCCGTCGGCGATGGCCCGCTCGCGCGCTTCCCGCTTCTGATCTGAGTCGCCAGCGTCGCTTTCGTAACCGACCGAACGGGACTCCTTGTACTTGAACCAGTCGAAGCCGCTTTTGGCTAGGGGAACCTTCTTCAGTGCCGGATCAAGACGCCCGCCGATCCAGTCCAGCGGCGCGGCGCGTAATTCCAAGTCACCATCTTCGATTTCTGGAAACAGGTTTTCCCAGAACTGTTCCAGCATGCCTCGGCAAAGCTCAATGCCCTGGCGCAAACCCGCGAAGCCCTCGCGTCGGATGAGAGCCTCCGTTAGCCAGCCGACCAACTGCAGGTCCTTGCTCCGATTGGCAACGGCATCGCTGCACAGTTTGATGACGAGCGGCCAGTCTGCCTTTTTCAGTTCACGGGCCCACTCCCCCTGCGGAACCTCGTCGTCCTCGCGGCGGGCTTCCTTGATCTTGTCGTAGATCGGATCATGCCTAAGATTCACGCCGCCTGGATTCGGGCCGGGAATCGGACTCAGCAGTTCAGGACCAATAGGCATGCGCTATCCTGCGGCTGCTGGCTGTTCAGCAGTAACGAAGTCAAGCTCCCGTACTTCCAGCAAGGGAACTTCTTCGCTGTCGATAATCAGCATTTTCTGGCCAAAAGGGACATCGATACCATCGGCGTCTTGCCAGACAGTGGTGCGTCCCAGACGGACTGAATCGTCCTCGCAGTTGCCGGTGAAAGGCGACAGCACGGGCACTAAGACTTCCCCCAAGTCGCGGCCCTTAAACTCGGGACCGTTGGTCACCAGCGCCGGGGCCCAAAGCAGGTCGCGCAGGCGCTTAGGAGGCTTCATGCGAACGCCGGCGATATGCTCGAAGGGGATCCACATATAGCGGCCCGCGAGGAAGATCTCCAATCGCGCGCCGATTCGCGGGTCGGCATCCCATATGTCGTGGAACGGCCGACCGTTGAGGGTTCCCACCGTAGACTTGCTGGACGCACTGTCAGGTGTTTCGAGATAAGCTTTACTCGCGAAAAACTGTCTGCGCTCTCGTTCCGCGTGCAGGGCGGCGTGATACAGGAGCGCGCCAAGTTCGGAGTTCTTGCCGCCCTGCGCCAGAACATCAAGTTGTTTCTCGCCCCGGTCGAAATCGCCGGCGAAACAGAGGAGTTCAAACAAAAAGGTACGCTTGCGGGCATCCAACGGATCTTGTCGCACCTCCTCCGTCAGTGCCTGGATGGCCTCGATCAGCTTGCCGGCGCGAAACAGTTCAGTTGGATTCATGCAAGGCCCCAAGACGGCGTTGATTACATGGCCGCCTTCATGGTCTTCAGGTTGAATTCGGCCACGGTGCTGCCACCCAACGAGCCGTCGGGTTTCTGTTCCTTGTATTCGAACTTGATCGCGGCGAAATTCAGGGAAATCTCTTCCATCGGAACGAGGTCCGATCCACCCGACCCGGATGTGCGGTACGACGAAACCAGTACGTCCTTGAAAGTGACCTTCAGGTATTCCTGCTGGTCCTTACCGGCCTTGCGGCAGGTCAGCAAGGCATTGCTAATGTGCTCGCCGTTGGCGCAGGCCAGAAAGAGCTTAGGGCCGGCCTTATCAACCCTCTTCACGAAGTGAAAGTCCTGCATCTGCACCTTTCCGGCGCCGCCACCTCCGCCTACGGAAAAAGTTCCCGCGTTGCTCTCGCCGAAAGACCACGAGTCAAGGCTAATCTCGTTCCTGTGTTTGTCATCCTGGCTCTCGCCCTGGATGCCATCGATTTTGAGGAAATAATCAACAGCGGCCATGTAACGCTCCTTCGTCTAACGATATGTGCGGTAGTTCCGTTCCCGGTCAATGTGGGCTGCGATCCGGCCCACCCCTACAGCATGAGCCCGAAGTCACTTGCGCGCAGACACCGGCAGTTCGGCAACCAGGCGCAAGGAAACGCTGAGCTCATCCAACTGGAAATGAGGTTTCAGGAAGGCGACAGCCCGATAAACACCCGGCTTGCCCGCCACCTCTGATACCTCGATATTGGCTTCGCGCAATGGCAACTGCGCCTTAACCGCCTGCGTTGCTTTGTCATCGGCAGACACGTATTGCGAGATCCATGTGTTGAGGAAACGTTGACAGTCGGCGCGGGACATGAAACTGCCGATCTTGTCGCGCATCATCGCCTTCAAATAATGTGCAAAACGCGACATCGCCAAGATATAGGGCAATTGAGCGGATAACCTGGCATTGGCATTGGCCGCTTCCTTGTCAAACACCTTCGGCTTCTGGCAGGACTGCACACCGAAGAACGCCGCATAGTCGGTACCTTTGCAGTGCACGAGCGGGATCAAGCCCTGGTCGGACAGCTCTTTGTCACGTCGGTCGGTAATGGCGATTTCCGTCGGGCACTTCAAGGCGATGTCACCCTCGTCCGTACGGAAGGTATGGGCCGGCAATCCCTCGACCAGACCGCCGCCTTCGACGCCGCGAATGGCAGCGCACCAGCCAAATTTGGCAAAGGCGTCGGTGAGCCGTGCCCCGAGTGCGTAGGCAGCGTTGCCCCACAGGTACTTGCTGTGATCGCTGCCGTCCACACCTTCTTCGTAGTTGAAGGCGTCGACAGGCTTTGTGTCACGGCCGTACGGCAGGCGCATGAGTACATGAGGTACGCACAGGCCGACATAGCGCGAGTCCTCAGATGCGCGGAACGATTTCCACTTCGCGTACTCCGTGGTGTCAAAGATCTTTGACAGGTCGCGTGGCGCTCCAAGTTCGGTGAAGCCAGGAAGGTTCAGCAAATCCGGTGCTGCGGCCGACAGGAACGGAGCATGTGCGGAAGCTGCCACGTTGGAGATTTTCTCCAGTAACTCCATGTCTTCGGGATGCTTGCCGAATTCGTAGTCGCCGATCAGGGCGCTGAACGGGGCGCCGCCGAAGATACCGAACTCTTCTTCGTAGACTTTCTTGAACATCGCGCTCTGATCGAACTCCGGGGCACGTTGCAGATCGCGGAGCAAATCCTTCTTGCTGACGTTGAGAACCTTGATTTTCAGCTGATCACTCGTTTCAGAGTGGTCGAGCACGAACTTCAAGCCGCGCCAAGAGGCTTCCAGCTTCTGAAGCGCCCCGTGATGCATGATCTCGTTCAGTTGCAGCGAGATCAGGTGGTCAATCTGAGCGATGCGAGAGTTGATGGTGGCTTCCGCGTCACGGGAAACCGTCATCTCGCCTTCGAGCACCTGAGCCACAAATTGCTTGACGAGATCTCTGCCACGTTCGGCTGCAGCGGCATCACGGGCAAAGCGCCCTTCTTCCACAATCTGATTAAGAAGAGACTGTTCCGCGGCTTCGGCGCTCGCCGGGGCAGCGGCAGGCTGTTTCATTTCGCCAGGCATTATTCACCCCCCTCGGGTTTGCTGGTCAGGCCCAACTCGGCGCGCAACTTGGCGGCCTTCTCGGTATCGGTGACTGCCTCCATCAGCATCTCGTCAAGCTTGTCGTTGCCCTGCAAGCTGCCTCGCAAGTCGGCCAACTTGGTGCGAAGGTCCAGCAGTTCCTTCAGCGGCTTAACTTGTCTGGCCACCTGTTCGGGTTCGAAATCCTCCAGACTCTTGAACCGCAGGTCGACTTTGAGCTGGCCGGCAGCAGCGTCATCGCTGAGCTTGTTTTCTACGGAATATGACAGGTGCGGCGCCATCCCCTGCAGCACAGTGTCGAAGTTGTCTGGCGTGATCTCGACGAACTTTCGGTCCTTGAGCCGGGCCAACGGCTGTTCGGGTTGGCCGGTGAAGTCGCCGAGCACACCCATAACGAACGGGAGCTCCTTGTTCTCAATTGCGTCACCAACTTCTACGTCGTAGGTGATATGCACGCGCGGCGGCCGCACGCGGCTTAGTTTTTGCTGTGTACTCTCTTTGGCCATAGTAGACCCTCATCTGTTGGTTTAATCGCGCTGCGGGACGGAACCTTGACGGCTGGCCATCCAGACGCCTTCGGGGGAGGAAAAGACTGAGCCAGCGCCCTTTGCCAGATACCGCCCGCCATCTGATGTCTAGCCTTGAGTTCCAGGCGGTAAATCCCAGTGGGCCGGAAACGGGCGGATTATGGTCCTGACAGGCGGCTGAGTCAAGCGTCATTTTTGCTTTTCGACTTCATGCCGAATTGATATTGTGTGCGTCGAAGGGCGATAGCGTAGGCAACCATGAAGCAGCTACAACCCGTGATTTGGTCCAAAGGTACTTTTCTTACGCCGCAGCATCTGCAAGCGCAAGACCGCTTCTCCGAAGATAGCCTCAACTTCCGCATTCGGGCGCTGAGCTACCACGCTTACGGTTTTCAAAGCCTCAGCATCGACCACGAAAAGCTGTCGGAGGGGCGATTCACGCTGGCGGCCGCGTCCGGGATCATGCCCGATGGTCTGCTCTTTGATATTCCCCGGTCCGACCGTGGCCCAGAGTCCAAGCAGTTTGCCGATCACCTGGATGCCGAACAGAATTCGATCGACATTTTCCTGGCTGTTCCCGACCAGCGGCAGTATGGTCTCAACGTTTCCTTGGACGCCAGTGCGGCCACCCGTTACGTGGCTCGGACGGCACTATTCCGAGACGAAAATACCGGAACCAACGAAAAGCCCGTGCAGTTGGCAGGCAAGAATTTTCGCTTGCTGGTGGAAGGGGAACCCCGGGAAGGAACATCGGCGCTGCGTATCGCGCGAGTGCAACGAACGGGAGCAGGTACTTTCCGCTTAGACCCTTCTCTTGTTCCTCCGGTTTTGAGTATCGGGGCGAACGAGTGCCTCATCAGCGTGCTGCGTAGTCTAGTCGAGCAACTCGCAGGAAGGAGCACGGCACTTTCGAGCTTGCGGCGCCAAAAGAATCAGACTTTGGCCGATTTCACGGCGTCAGACATTGCAAATTTTTGGCTGTTGTACACGGTGAACTCTCACTTACCGGTGTTGCACCACTTCTTCAACATGCAAAAGGTGCATCCGCAGGCGTTATACGCTGAAATGGTGGCACTGGCCGGAACGCTCACGACTTTTTCCACAACCGTGCGCCCGGGGGACTTTCCCGAGTACGACCACGACGATCTCGGCGCCTGTTTTGGCAAACTGAACGCGACCATCCTCGAGTTGCTCGCAGCGGTTGTGCCCAGTAATTTTGTTTCCTTACCGCTGCGGCTTGTGCAGCCCTCGTTGTACGCGACGGCAATCGATGACGATAAGTACTTCGCAAGTACGCGACTCTATTTGGCGGTTTCTTCCGACATCAACAAGGGCGAACTGATACGGCGCGTGCCGCAGTTAGTGAAGGTCTGCTCCGCCGATCATATCGACCGACTGGTCAAGCAGGCGCTACCTGGCATGCGATTGATGCATATGCCGTCGCCACCCAGCGCGATTCCCGTCAAATTGAATTACGAATACTTCGGCTTGGAAACATCTGGTGCTGCCTGGGAAGCAGTATGCCGTGCGCGCAATCTTGCCGCTTATGTGCCGAACGACATTCGTAACCCTGTGCTGGAACTGATCATTCTTCTGCCGGCCAGTAACTGACGAGCATCGGCGCGGTCAATGTCCTTTGAGCGCAAACAGCAGAATCACGAGCACTGCCAGCACAAAAAGTCCATTGAGAATCAGGATGAGCAGAAGCCACGGACGGCGGGAGGTTACTTGCGGCGCAGGAACAGCCGGCACGTGCGCGCCGCCGCCACTCGGTGGCCAAGGCACAGGCGGCGTAAGCACGGGCGGAAATTGGGGCGCCGGCATTCCAGGTGTTCCGGGGAAGACCGGTTGTGGCATCGACGCCGGGTTTGCGAGCGGGCCGGGAGGAACCGACGGTAGCGGGACATTGGGATACGAGGCGGGTGGTGCCTGCCCTCCCATCGGTGCGACTGGATACGGCGGGGCGGCGCTGGGCATCACAGGTGGCGCCGGGAAAGACGGCGTTGCTGTCGGGCCGGGCGTCGGCTCCGGAGGTGGCTGCGGGATGGCTCGAAACGAAATGACTTTCGTGTACTCGCTGGGCCCCAGGGCAGGTCCCGCGGGCGGCGACGGGAAGGCGCTTCGGCCGAAGAAATTTGTCGAGCTTCCGGGTGTCGTGCGTCTCAGCGGTTCGCCTGAAGATGACAGCGGCGGCGCCATCCCGGATTCCCGCGAGTTTTGTGCCGAAGATGGGAGCGGTTCGAACGGGCGAGCACTCGGCTCTGAACTGCTGACCGGCGGGTTACTGGCCGGTACTCCTTTGCCGAATATCTTCGTGAACGCCCCCTCATCGTCTGCAGGTCGGGCAGGTTCGGCCGATAGCTCCGACCCAAACATCCCGGTAAACGCAGCCTCATGGCCGGAGGACATGCGTGCTGGCGGAGCCGCGTCGGTTGTCCGGCGTGCATCGGGAGACGCCGACTCGGGCGAAACTCTGAAGATTTTGGTAAACGCACCAGGACCACCGCTGGAGGTTGCGGGTGCGGAGGAAGGTTTCTGCGATTCGTGAGACACAGATACGGCAGGAATTCCGGACGTGTTGGCGAAAATACCAGGACCGCCGATGGAGGTTGCCGCCGCAATGTCGCGTTCTGGCGGTGTTCCCTCCGGTTGAGCGGGTTTTTGCGGTTTACCCGCGCCGAATAAGGACGAGAATTCCTTCGTGAATGGCCCCGGTGCATCCTCAGCGGGCACGTAAAAAGGTGTAGCAGCAGGGCGCCCAGACGCAGCAGGTGCCGCCTGCGAGGCCGGACCACTGGTCTGCGCCTGCGATGCCGGACCGGCCTCCGGCATGGCGGTAAAAAGGCCGGACAGCCCCAATGGAGCCGCACTTTGGGAAGCGCTTCTGGCCGAGGACCGCGCCCAGCCGGAAATGGTCTCTTTCGGTAATTCGTCCGTCACAACGTACGCATAGGCCGTATCCGGGTCAACCCCAGCACTGCGGATGAGGGCCGGGGAGGCACCGGTTAGTTCAATAAACCGGTCCCTGACGGCCTGCGGTGGATCGGCAGCGCTGAGCCTGTGCTCGGCGGCAGGGAACACATGCACCAGGACTCGAGCTTGATTGCTGAGATTCACCGCCGGAAACGTTTCCACGGTCGTGGTGAGCAGCAAATCTCCGAGTTTGTATCGTCCGGCAAAAGTCATGAGGGTTCGTGAGCGTGAGCACCGGCCGACGCGCAACATTGCGCAGCAATTTACATTCCCAAAGCGGTCCGGCTAATAGTATGTAGAATCAACTACTTGCAATGGAATTTCTGGAATCGTTTCCGCCGCATGTGCAAACCTTTGCACCTGCGGACGTGGCACTTGCCAACGCGGAAGCTCATGGTGCTTCTTCCTGGTACATCGTTTAAGAGATAAGCCGGTGCGCATCTGAATTATCAATAAATGACGAGGGCCGCGACGGGTACTCTGTCGAGCCGAGCTTACACCGGTGCGGCACGCCAGTAAAGGGCCGTGGGACCGCTTCTCGTCGCTAACAGTCGATGGGCGGCGAGTCGCGTCCTCCAATTGAGCTACTCCGGACCGCCCAAATGTGATATTTTCGGCGCACCACTTACAGCCATCATACAGGTTATGTGCAGAGCTCCCGCATGAAACTGATGTCGAAAGTTGTGTGGTCGGAAGGGATGTATCTTGGGCCGCATCACTTTCAGGCTCAAGCCCAATTCTTCGAGGAGTCAATCCAATTCGCGACCGAAGCGCTATGGTATGAAGGATGGGGCCTCGTGGGCGGCGAGTTGGACGATGAAGCGCTTCGCAACGGCACTGTGTCTGTGTTGGGGGCGCGGGGCATACTGCCGGACGGGCTGGTATTCGATATTCCCGACTGTGATCTCGGCCCGCCGCCGCGCGAGGCGGTGTTACAGCCGACACGGAATACCCTGACTGTCCACCTCGCGGTTCCCGGTCGCCGCCTTGGGGGCGCGAATTGCACGCTGGATGCGCAAGATTTGGAGCCGGCCACTCGCTACGTTGCGGTCGCCAACAAGGTGTGCGACGAGAATACCGGCAGGGACGAGACTACGCTTGAGTTTGGACGTAAGAATATCCGCCTGTTGTTCGATTCAGAGCCAAGTGATGGGCTCGTGACTCTCCCGATCGCGCGAGTAATGCGCGGCAGCGCCGGGCGGCTCGTGTACGATTCCACGTTCATTGCGCCGTGCATGCGGCTGACCGCAAGCGAGCGGATCATGTCGATGCTGGGTCGGCTCATCGAGGTTCTCGAAGAAAAGAGTTCGGTACTGAGTTATGGCAAGAACCGCAGCCGGCAATTCCTCGCCGGCTCGTCCGCGGCCGACGTAGCTAACTTCTGGTTCTTGCATGGCGTGAACTCGAGCTTGACGGTGTTGCGGCATTTGTATACGGCGAAGCGCGGCCATCCCGAAGAATTGTTCCGCGAGATGTCGCGTCTTGCCGGCGCGCTGTGCACGTTTGGGTTGGATGTGCTCCCACGGTCGCTGCCGGCTTACGACCACTTAAATCTGGACCGCTGCTTCGATCAGTTGGACGAACACATCCGACGCCACCTGGAGATCATTGTTCCGGCTTCGGCAATAGAAATTCCATTGGTCCAGGGCGCACCCTATTTCTGGGAAGGAAACGTCGAAGACCAGCGCTGTATCGGGCGTTCGCGATGGGTTCTCGCCATGCGGGCGGCCGCGCCCGAAAGTGAGATCATCCTACGCACTCCCAAGGTGGTGAAGCTGTGCTCGGCCAAATTCGCTCCAGAACTGATGAAGCGGGCATTGCCCGGCCTGCAACTCACTCACTTGCCGGTCCCGCCTTCCGCGATTTCCGCGCGCGTGGAAATGCAGTACTTTGGCGTGAGCCGCACCGGGCCTTGCTGGGAGCATATCGTGACCACCCGGCGGGTTGGTGTTTATGTGCCAGGTGACTTGCCGTCACCCGAAGTCGAATTGTTCGTGATTCCCGAAATCTGAGGATCGGCTATGTCTCTTTCGAGCGTCCCATTGCGTGCTGCCGAGGCCGGGCAGCGACGTACCTGGAACCTGGCACTTGCCTTCCAGGAGGTGTTCACGGCAGTAGTTCGCCTGCGTTTTGGCCAACAGGCGGTTACGAACGCCGATCAGTTTCGCCTTCACCTCAAGCAAGCTTTGCAGCTTGCACAGGGCGATGCCCGGGCGAACGGTTACGGCGCCGAGGACCTCAATATGGCGACGTTCGCGGTGGTCGCCTTTGTGGACGAATCCATCCTGAACAGCCGAAACCCGGTGTTTGCGGATTGGCCGCGCATGCCGCTGCAGGAAGAGCTTTATGGCGGACATGTTGCTGGGGAGCTGTTCTTCCGGAATCTGCAAATTGTTCTCGAGCGCATGGATTCCCGCTCTACCGCGGACTTGCTGGAGGTGTATTACCTGTGCCTCCTGCTGGGGTATACGGGCCGGTATGGGGCTGGTAATTCAGGCGAACTACCCGGGATCACGGCCGCAGTTCGCGACAAACTTCACCGCATGCGTGGCGACGCGATGGTATTTTCGCCGCGTTGCGAGGTCCCCGTCGAGGCTGCGCCAGCGCCGCGGCAGGATCCGTGGCTACGGCGGCTTGTCATCGCCGCCATCGCAGCATCGGTTGTTGCCGCCCTGCTGTTCGGCGGCATGAAGTTGGCTCTCATGTCCGGCGTATCTGAGTTGCACGCTATTTCGACGCAGACCCGATCATAGGATGGGCGAGTATGGCCGCGTACGTGATCACCGCCATAGTTCTGTTGCTGTACCTGGTGCTGGTGTGGTTCATCGGTACATGGCTTCGCTTGCACGGCGTGAGCCTATGGCTGCTGCGCGGGTTCCTGACGCTGTTTGGATTGGTCGGCGCCGGGACGTTTTTGTGGTTCTACCGCAGCAATCGATCAACCTTCCCCGCCGATGCGGGCGGAGCGGTCGGCGATGAAATCGATCAACGAACTCGGGAGGCGCTGGCGTGCCTGCGGCCGATGACGCGCGATCGCCATAGGAACTTCGGCGATCACGCACTGGTGTTGTTGCTCGGCCCGGCGGGGACCACGAAAACGAGCCTCATCCGCAACTCCGGACTCGACCCCGATTTGCTCAGCGGGCATGTGGAACGGGACGGCGACGTTGTGCCGACCACGTCGGTGAACCTGTTTTATACGCGCCAAGCGGTGTTCGCGGACATCGGCGGCTCGCTGCTCGCGATTGACGGAGCAGTGCGAAGGGTGCTGGCGCGACTGGAGCCGAACAACCTGTCGCGCGCCGTGCGTTCCGGACAGCCGGCGCCACGTTCAGTGATCGTTTGCGTTGATTGCAGAACCGTGCAGCAAGGGACACAAGCCATCGCTTCTGTCGCCCATAAGCTGAATCGTGTGCTGCAGGAAATCGCGCAGGTACTCGGTACCGACTTCGCCGTTTATATGTTGTTTACGAAGTTAGATCAGATTCGAGGATTTACCGAATACGTGCGGAATCTCTCGAAGGATGAGGCCGGCCAGGTGCTCGGGGCGACGCTCCCGCTGCGCCGCAGCCGCGCGGGCGTTTACGCCGAAGAAGAAACCAAACGGCTGACCAAGTACTTCGATGAACTCTTCTGCGCGCTGGCCGAGAAGCGGCCCGAGGTTTTGGCCCGCGAGGCAGACGCGACCAAGTTCGGCGCCGCGTACGAGTTTCCGCGCGAACTCCGCAAATTGCGGGCGCCGCTGGTGCAGATTCTGGTAGACACTTGCCGGCCGTCGCAGATGCCGAATAACCCCTTACTGCGCGGCTTTTATTTTTGTGGTGTTCGCCCGTTAGTGGTGGAAGAAGTGAGGTCAGCGCCAGTCGAGCATCCCACGTCTGCTGACGCGGGTCAGCGCGGAGCGACAACCATGTTCCGTTATGGCGACATGGCGGCCGCAGCGGCGAAGCCGGCTTCGCCGCCGGTCGCGAGCGCCCGCAAGATACCGCATTGGGCGTTCGTAACCCATCTGTTCACCGACGTCATCCTTCGGGACCGAACGGCGACGGCCGCAACCGGCGTCAGCGCAAAGGTGAGCTTCATTCGGCGCATCCTGGTGGGAATGGCCGCAGTGCTCGGGTGCGTGTTGATGGCAGCGTTCACCCTGTCGTTCTTTGTGAACCGCTCGATACAGCAAACGGTTGCCGATGCGGGACGGGCAATAACATTGACCTCCTCTTCCGAAGTCCCGTCCGTTTCCGACCTGCAGAGGTTGAACACGATTCGCACTAGTCTGGAAACCATCGATCGGTACCGCCTTGAAGGCGCCCCCTGGTACATGCGTTGGGGGCTGTATTCCGGCAATAATTTGTATCCGGAAGCGCGGCGCATCTACTTTTCACGGTTCCGGGGGCTCCTTTTTAGCTCCACCCAGGCACGATTGCTAAGCAGCCTGCAGTCACTGCCGTCCACGCCCGACGCCGCGCATGACTACGCAACGGTGTACGACACACTGAAGGCATACTTGATTACTACCTCCAATCATGAGAAGAGCACGAAGGAATATCTTGCTCCGGTGCTGTACGAGCGCTACGCTGCCGGGCGGGAGATCGATTCGGAGAGGGAGCGGCTGCTCCGGGCGCAATTCGAGTACTACAGCTCCGAATTACAAAGAGAGAATCCATATGCCGATGCCGCCGATGCCGCGGCCGTCGGGCATGGCCGCAAGTATTTAAGGAACTTCGCCGATTCCGACAGGGTGTATCGCAACATCCTCGCCGCGGCGTCCGCGAAGGTTCCTTCAGTCAACTTCAACCGACAGTTCCCCGGTTCTGCCGAAGTGTTGATCAATAACCGCGACACTCCCGGCGCGCTTACGAAGTCCGGGTACGCCTACGTACAGGACGCGATTCGCAATCTCGAGCGCTACATGAAGGGAGAGGAATGGGTACTGGGGCCGGACGTGACCGCCGCATCGGATTTGCCGAAGCTGCAGGCGGACTTGACGGCGCGGTACAAGGCAGATTTCCTGGCCAACTGGCGTGGATTTTTGAAAGTGAGCACGTTCCTGCAGTATCACGGACTGGGGGACGCGTCGGCGAAGCTCGCGAAATTAGCTGGACCCACTTCGCCCATGCTGGAACTGTTCTCGACCGCGTCGCGCAACACCGCGATCGACGATGCCGTTTTGTCGGCGGCATTTCAGCCAGTTCAAACCGTGGTTCGCCCCGAGGCGGCCGAGCAGTACATACAGCCCGGTAACCAGGCTTATGTGACCGCGATCAGCAACCTGCAAGCGGCCATCGCGCTTGTCCAAGCAAGTCCCTCAGGATTGAACGATGCCAACGCGGTCGGGCAGGCACTGGCGGCGGCTACATCGGGCATCAGCGCCGTGCGGCAAGTCGCGCAGAATTTCCGCGTTGATCCCGCGGCCCACGTGGAAGCGGTGACGCAACACTTGCTGGAACAGCCCTTTGACGCGGCTATCACCTTGCTGCGGGGGGCGTCAGCGGCCGACTTGAATGGCGCCGCCGCGCAGTTCTGCCAAGCTTATGACCAGCTCATGCACAAGTTCCCGATGAACTCTGCTGCTCGCGAGGAAGCGACATTAGAGGAGTTCAATGGGTTGTTTGCTCCGGGAAAGAAATTCTGGCAACTGTACGAGACGAAGCTACAAAAGGTCTTGGTCCAGCAAGGTAGCCAATACGTAGCTTCGAGCACCGGGAGCCTCCGTATCACCCCGGAGTTTCAGCGGTTCTTTAGCTCGGTAGCGACGTTCAGCCAATCCATGTATCCGGGCGGGTCGCCACAACCGCGGGTGACGTACACGTTACGAGAGTCCCCGCGCAATACCGTTCAGGGGTTGACCATCACGATTGATGGCGAGACGCTGAGTGGTAGTGGGCCTCGAAAGCCGTTTACGTGGCCGGGCAGCGCGCAAGGAGTGAAATTGTCCGTCAGCGGGTTGCAGCTTGCGTCGTTTGATGGAGTCTGGGGAATATTCCGGTTTCTCTCCCTGGCCAACTGGAAGGGTTCAGGCAGCAATTATGAATTGGAGTATCCCGTGAAATTTGCGGGCCAGCAGACGCCAGTGTGGTTCGACCTGGAAACTGCGAATGCAGCGATCTTAAAGGGGGACCTTGCCCACGTTCGGTGCGTACGTACCGCGGCGCGATAAGGGTGGACTTCCCGCGTGGGATTACGACGCATCCAGGAAGTTGAAAATAGTGGCGTCTCACTTTGACCGCACGTGATGCAGGGGAGTGCGGGGAGGAAAACAGTCCGAACAGTAATCCGGCGGAGAGCGCCAGCGCTCGTGGCTCGCGTACCGCGGCCGCGGTCAGTGGCATGAATCCACTGCTGGCGAGCGGGCGTTTTTTGCAACAAGCAGTAACAGGCTTGTGTCGCGGACAATTTTGCGGTTAAATGCGCCCGCACATTGTGCAACACTTTGCAGCTCTACCTGCAAAAGTCGTTCACAGCGGTCATAACCACCGAAGAACCAATGGCTTAAATCGCTCGCCGATTGGGCCGAAAGTTGCTCTTAGATTCGAATGTAGCCATACGTGTGGTTTGTTTCTGGCAGCCCGTTGCCGGTATGTGAAAGGGATGTGAGCTTAGGCCGAAGATATGGCATCCGACATTGGCCTAAAAATCGACAATCGCTACGAGGTCATAGGCGAACTCGGGCGCGGTGGCATGGGAGTCGTCTACAAGGCCACTGACCTCAAGATGGAGCGCACTGTCGCCATCAAGGTCAGCAAGGACGAATACACCGAGCGATTCCTTCGCGAAGCAAGAGCCGTCGCCAAGCTGTCGCACCCCAATATCGTCGTTGTCCATGACTACGGCGAATACGACGGCAGGCCGTACCTGGCGATGGAATATCTTGTGGGCACACCGCTCGACAAGATGATCGCCGCAGGAGTAAATCTCAGCCTAGTCGTCAAACTCGATTACATCATCCAGATCTGCCAAGCGCTTCAGTATGCGCATGATATTGGTTTGATTCACCGCGACGTGAAGCCGGGCAACATCATGGTTCTGGAAGGCGGGCATTGCGCAAAGCTGCTCGATTTCGGCATCGCTCGCGTTGGAGCCGCTAGTTCGCTGTCAAAGAGCGGGGTCGGAATGGGAACCCTTTACTACATGTCCCCGCAGCAGATAAAGGGCTACAAGGATCTCGATGGGCGTGCTGACATTTTCTCGATTGGTGTCGTGCTGTTCGAATTCCTGACGGGTACTGTGCCATGGTCCGGCGACAGCGAATACGAGATAATGAGGAAAATTGACGACGATCCGGTGCCTCCGCTTTCCAACTATCTCAGGGAATATCCCGCAGCACTGGATCACATCCTCGCGCGTGCTCTTGCAAAGGAGGTTACTGCTCGTTACCCCAGGGCCGAGCAGATGGCGGCAGAACTGGCAGAGCTGCAGGCGCCGCTGAAAGACCAGGTCTTCCAGGATGCGCAGTCCGCATTCGATCAGGGGGATGTGCTACGCGCTCACGAACTGGTCACGCAAATTCTCCTCATTGATACCCGCAACGTCAAAGCGCTCGAACTGCATACTAAACTCCAGACTGCCGAACTTGAACAAAGGATCGAGCAGGTCCGCCAATTGCGAACTGCTGCGGAGCGCGCGGTCGGTCAGAAACGCTACCAGGACGCATTGGACGCGCTGGAGCAGGCAATTTCAATGCACTCGACGAACACCGAGTTGCGGCAGTATCGCGACCTGATCCGGAACGAACTTAAGCGCAGGGAAGACGTTCATAAAAAGCTTGAACTCGCCAAACATGCCGAGGAAATCAACGATTTGGAGTTCGCGCAAGAGTTGGTTGAGAAGGCGCTGGAACTGGATCCAACCGACACTCAAGCCCGGATGATGAAGTCGGTGCTGGCGCACCGCGCTGAGGAGGAGCAAAAGCAAAGGCAACTGCAGGAGCTTTCCGAAGAGGCGCACCGGGAATTGGACGCCCGCCGCTTTACATCGGCCAACGCAGTGATCGCCAAGATTGAATCTCTCGACCCCAACTACTCGCCGTTGCCTTCCCTGAAGAAATCTGCGTCCGACGGACAGGCGCAGGAAAGACGCCGCCGCGAGTTGGAGAGCAGTGTTCGCGAAATTCAGCAGGTGATCAACGCGGGCGCTGTGCAGGAAGCTCTATCTCTCCTCCAGGCGGCGCTCGCCAAATTTCCCGACGACCCAGCGCTCATAAAATTGCGCGTACATGCGGAATCCCAACGCGATGCAGCAGCACGCGAGGCAGCGATTCAGAAGCAGATTTCTCTCGCGAAGAAACTCGGGGAAGGTGATGAGTTCGAGAAAGCCGTACGCGTTGCCGAAGCTGCTCTGAGCCAATATGGGGCTGCGGACTCCCGGCTGCTCGAACTCTTGCAACAACTGCGTGATGGCGCCGAGCGTGAACGCCGCACACGGGCGCATGAGGCGGTCCTTGCCAAGGCGCGTGAGGCCAGGCGCGCATCTCGCTATGACTCCGCCGTCCGCATACTCAGTGCTGCGCGAGTTGATTTCCCAGACTCCGTGCAAATTGCCGAGGCACTCCGGGAAGCAAGGGAAGAGGCGGCGCGGAACGCCGCGAAAGCCGACAAAGCACGAAACAGGGTGGTTGCCGAGAGATTACAGTCGCTCCTGGCCAGCCAACCGCATCCGGAGGAGCAGGTTCGGTTGGCGGAGGAAGCATTCCGTGCCAATCCCGGTAATGAGCATATCCAACGCATTTTGACGGGCATTCGCGAACGTCATCAGCGAATCTCGTCTCTCATGCAAAGAGCGCGAGCCTTCGAAGCCGCCCAATCGTACGCAGAAGCAAGGCAGGAGTGGGAGCGCGTACGCGAAATCTACCCCGAGTGTCCTGAACTTGAGCGGCAAATCGCACGGCTGGACCACTTGGCGGCAAAACCGCTGGCTCAAGAGCAATCGGCTAAAGTTGCTCCGACTGATTGGGCATCGGCGACCGTGATCATGGGCTCGTATAAGGACGTTCTCGATGCAGCCGCAAAGATGCCAGCCGCCCAGGACGCACCACCGGCTCCGAAACCGGCGATCCCGCAGGTTAAACGAGTGCCTCCGCCTGTTTCGCAAGCTGAACCTGCCCCCGCTCGGAAACCTGAGCCGGCGCTCAAGCGCGAGCCGAAGGAAGCAGAACGAGAAGCTCCGGTCGTTGCCCCCGCTGCGGTTTCAACGGTTCGCCCGCCTGTGCCTGCTCCCGCAACATCGTCGAAGAAGTGGATTGGACTCGGAGCGGCAGCAGCCTTGGTCGTTGTCGTTGGGGGGGTGTATTTTGCATTGCACAAGCCTGCGCCGATCCCGAGCACGGAACCCGCTATCAAAACAGAGACAGTTACCACCCCGGCGCCGGTAGCTCCTGTCCCGGTTGCGCCCGCTCCTGCGATGGGAACGTTGTCGATCGCAGCGAAAGATGACAAAGGCGCCCGCATTGATGGCGCCGACGTGTTCGTGGACAACCAGCTCAAGGACACGCCAGTCAAGGGTGGGAAGGCGACTCTCAGCCTGCCAGCGGGAGAACACCAGGTTCGGGTTGAGAAGACGGGATACGAGGCGGCGCCTGTCCAGTCGGTCGAAATCGCCAAGGACGGCGAAGCTCGAGTCCAGTTTGCGCTCAAGAAGGCTGCCGAATCCGCCGCCGCGCCGTTGCCGAATCCGTACCTGATGATCGCTTCCACGCCGGGAGCATCGATCAAGGTTGACGGAAAGACGGTCGAGAATATTGGGCCGGACAGAAAATATTCGTTCCAAGTGGAACCGGGCGAGCATCGCGTGGAACTGAGTCTGCGCGGATACAAACCGTTCTCAACGACGGTCACGGCGAGAGCCGGAGAGAAGCGCGTTCTGGTCAATGCTGTTTTGTCGGCAATCCCGCCTCCGGAGGTTGAATTCAGTGCCACAGCGACCAGCATCAAGTCCGGACAGCCGACCGAACTGCGCTGGCAGACCAGGGATGCCTCAGAAGTTTCCATCGACCACGGAATCGGGGTTGTAGCGAATCCGAGCGGACGGCAGCCGGTCAGTCCGACCGCTTCTACCACGTACACGATCACGGCGAAGGGTGAAGGACAACCGGCGCAGAGGAGCGTCACGATCAATGTTGCGGCACTCCTGAAGCCGACAATCTTGCAGTTCTTGGCAGGTCCAAAGAAAATCCAATCGGGTCAGACTGCTACCTTGTTATGGGCAACGCAAGATGCGAAAGAGGTGACGATCGATCCCTTGCCAGGCTCGTTCAAGCCAACCGATTCGGTCGAGGTCACTCCGACTAAGAATACGACATACGTACTAACCGCCAAAGGAGATGGTGGAAGTCAAACCCAATCAGTTCAGGTCACTGTAGTGGAAGCGCCCGCACCGCCGCCCCAGCCAGCACAACCTACGCCGTCGGTGGCGCGCGAAAACCCAGACATCAGGGCGGTCAAGGACACTGTCGAGGTGCGCTGGAAGGACGCTTACGAGTCGATGAGCACCGATGAAGAGAAAAAGGTCTGGCCGACGATTCCCAAGGCCAGAATTGATGCCGACCGAGGAATCTTCAATAAATACAAAGCGGTCAGAGTACAACACCGTTGCAGCGAGCCATCTATTTCCGGAGACACAGCGCAGTATCCTTGCTCCGAGACGATCAGGTATACCGACACCTCAAATAAGGTCCAAGCTCCTAAAACAGCCCCATTGGTGTACGTGCTGAAGAAAAAGGATGGCGTCTGGTACGTGGATGCGATCCATGCTCGCTAGGTTGAGCCCATCCGCGAGAGCGGAGGAGAAAGGCCTGGGTCGGGACTTTTCCACGGCATACTTTTTGATCTTGACAGGTTAGTTGCTTTCTACTAAAGTCGCGCCCGCGTTCCAATTTTAAAATGATGGAAGACATTTCTCGGCGCCTCTGAGTGGTGATGGGAAGTTCTTATTCTCCCTAGCAAGAAGGCCCCTTTCCCCCAAGAGAGCCAGAACTCCCGCCTGGAGAGCCAGAACTCCCACACCCACCGGCAAATAGTCTCGGCCCCGGAACACGCTGCATTGCTTCTGCCAAGAGGTGACCCTATGGTCCGCCGTGTTGCGCGCACTATTCGTCAGTATTCTGCCGTCCCGTCCATGGTGATGAGCATCTCGCCACGGCTCGCTTCCGTGCGCCTCTTATCAGTACTTCTTGTTGTGTTTGCTTTGACCATTGGTGCGTCGGCGTTTGGCCAGAACGCCACCATGACCACCGTAGGCGCCTCGGGTGGAGCGACCAAGCTCGGCGAGCAAGCCACCATCACCGCGACGGTCACCGATTTGGGCCCCGGCTCGTTCCCGCTCGGAACCAATGCGTTGGCGGGCCGCGTGTTGTTCACCGCCGACAGCACCTTGGTGTTGGGAAGCGCGCGCACGCTTGGCGGTACAACAGCGACGACGGCAACGTTGCATACACCGCTACTTTCAGTAGCTACGCATACCGTCACGGCGCAGTTCTTTGCTGATAACACAGGTCAGTTTACCGGCAGCACGGACGCCGTGGGTAAGCCCTACACGGTCAATCCGCGCGGCACGACCGCAGGGTTAGCGGCGCTGTCGGCGATCACGGTGCGCAGCACGGGTTCGGGCGCGGTCACGGTAACGGACGAGAATGGCGGGACGGCAGGCACATTTGCTAACAACGCAACTTATGCTCTGCTAACAGCGCGTTCGGGCCACACGGCCACCCTGCTGCCAGATGGAAGGATATTGGTCGTCGGCGGCCAGGCGGGTGGAGCGGTGCTAGCAAGTGGCAGCCCGGAGATGTGGTCCCCCAGCGCGTTTGCGACCTTTACTCCGACTACTGGTACTTTCGCGGCACGTACAGGTGCCACTGCGACCTTGCTGCAGGATGGCAGGGTGCTGATTGTCGGCGGTTTCGACGGCACCAACGCCCTGGCTTCGGCGGAGATCTTTGATCCAGCGAACGGAGCCAACGGAACTGTCACGGCAACCGGTTCGGTTATGACAGCCCGGCAAAATCATGCGGCCACGCTACTACCCGATGGCAAGGTGTTGATCACCGGCGGTGCCGACACTGCTGGCACGGCTCTCGTGTCCCCTAATCAAATTGAAATCTACGATCCCTCGCTGGGAACCTTCGCAAAAGTCGCCGGAGACCTTGCGGTCGCGCGCGCCGGTCACACCGCCACTTTACTTACCTCCGGTCCTAATGCTGGCAAGATCCTGCTGACCGGCGGCGGCAACGCTTCTTACGAACTTTACACCGTCACGGGGACTACCGGCAGTTCGGGTGGCTCGCTCGCTTGGGCTGCTGCACCGACGGACCATACCGCAACCCTGCTCGCCGACGGTAATGTCCTCCTCACCGGCGGCGGTGCAACCGCGTCCAGTTCCGACTATATTTACGACGCGTCCAGCAACACCATTGTTGACGTAACGACCTCGGCGCATCCTCTGGGAACCGCGCGTACCGACCACACGGCCACTCTGCTGAACGATAGCACCGTGGTCCTCATCGGCGGTCTCGATGCCACGCCTACTGAGCTGTCGGGTGCTGAAATCTACACACCCGGCTACGACCCGCAGGGCACCGTCAGCCTGACTTCATTGCCCGTTGACGCGACTAACCTGACCCTCGGAACCTGCACGAGTCTTACGATCAGCGGCACTGGTAAGGCCACCTGCTCGCCCAGCATCAAGCCGGTTCACTACGGCAGCGCGCCCTACAACATCACCGCTACTTACGCGGCATCCACGAACCACTCAACGAGCAACAGCAGTGGCACGCCCAGGATGCTGACGATCAACAAGGTTGCGATTACTCTGCAGGCGGTGACAGAGACGCGAGTCTATAACCAGACCGTCATGTCTTCTGGCGCGCCAACCGTGGCCGCGGGCGGACCTAAGTTCACTGGGGACACGACAACTCAGGTATTCGATCTGAAGGACGCCGGAGCGCGCACTCTCACGCCGGACAAAATTTTCAATGGCGCCACCGACGTAACCGCCGACTACACGATTACGCCGTTGACAATTGGGGGAACAATCAGCCAGAAGCCAATCACTGCGTCCGGCATTCTGGCGAACCCCACGACCCGCGTTTACAACCAGAGCACCGTCGCAACACTGGACAAGACTGGTGCGGCGCTAACCGGCGGTGCGACGAACGATACCGATAACAAGTACTACAGCGGCGACACGGTGAATTTGGATACCACCTCCGCCACCGGATCGGTAGCGAATAAGAACGTAGGCACTAACAAAGCGGTAACGGTGAGCGGCTTGGCGCTGACCGGCACAGATTCCGGCAATTACACCCTCTCGGACGCCAGCGGCGCCACGCTGACGATCACTCAGAAGCCGATCACGGCGACGGGCATTACGGCGAACAACAAGGTTTACAACACTACCAACGTGGCCGCCCTGAATCTGGGCTCGGCGGCGATCATCGGCGGCGCTTCAACCGATACCGACAACAAGTTCTACACCGGCGACACCGTGAACCTGAACACCACGTCGGCGGCGGGCAACTTCGCCAACAAGAATGCCGGGACGGCCAAAGCGGTAACGGTCACCGGATTGGCCCTGACGGGAACCGACGCCGGTAACTACTCGGTCAGCGACGCGAGCGGCGCGACCGCGAACATCACGCAAAAGCCGATCACGGCGACGGCCATTACGGCAAGCAATAAGGTGTACAACGCCAACACCGTGGCCACCCTGGCCCTGGGCTCGGCGGCGATCACCGGCGGAGCTGCGACCGACACCGACAACAAATTCTACAACGGCGACACTGTGAACCTGAATACCACGTCGGCGGCGGGTAACTTTGCCAACAAGAATGTCGGCACCGGAAAGGCGGTAACAATTACCGGCTTGGCTCTGACGGGAACCGACGCGCCTAACTACTCGGTGAGCGATGCGAGCAGCGCGACGGCAAACATCACTGCGAAACCGATCACAGCCTCCGGCATCGTCGCGAGTCCAGCCACGCGCATTTACAACCAGAGCACGGTGGTAACGCTGGACAAAACGGCTGCCACGCTGACCGGCGGTGCGGCGAACGATACCGATAACAAGTTCTACACCGGCGATACCGTTTCGGTAGTGACCACGGGCGTCACGGGTGCGGCTGCCACCAAGGATGTCGGCACAAACAAGGCGGTGGCCGTAAGCGGCCTGACGCTGACGGGAGTCGATTCCGGCAACTACACCGTTACGGATGCCAGCAGCGCAACGCTGACCATCACCCGCAAAGCGATCACCGCCTCGGGCATCACCGCCAACAATAAGGTGTACAGCGCCAACACCGTAGCTAGCCTGAACACGGGCACGGGCACGCTGACCGGCGGTGCCGCGTCCGATACTGATAACAGGTTTTTTACCAGCGATTCTGTCGTGCTCAATTCGTCCGGCGCGGCAGGCGCGTTTGCCGATAAGAACGTGGGCAACGGCAAGCCGGTTATGATCACCAGCCTCGCGTTGACGGGCACGGATGCCGGCGACTACTCCGTCTCCGATGCCAGCGGCGCAACCGCCAACATTACTCCGAAGGCAATCACTGCGTCCGGGATTACGGCAAACAGCAGGGTGTATAACGCTTCGACGGTTGTTACCCTCAGTACTGGGGCAGCGGTGCTAACCAGTGGGGCGGTCTCTGATACCGACAACAAGTTCTACAGCGGCGATATCGTCAACGTGGTTGCTACCGCGGCGACTGGCGCTTTCGCGAATAAGAGAGTGGGTACCGGAAAGCCGGTCGCCGTGAGCGGCTTAACGCCCTCGGGAACCGACGCACCCAATTACACAATTACCGACGCCAGCGGCGCGACCGCGGACATCACGCCGTTCAACCTGACCATAACCGGGGTGGTGGCGCAGAACAAGACTTACGACGCGAACACCACAGCGACAGTTGATTACACTTCCGCGTCCGTCAACAGCTTTACGGGAGACGCGGTGACCCTCGTTTCGTCCGGCTACTCCGCAACCTTTGCGGATCCGAACGTCGCCAGCGGAATCGCCGTGACGGTGCTCGGAAATGCGATTTCCGGGACCGACGCACCAAATTACACGCTTTCGCAGCCGGCTGGATTAGGGGCTAATATCACCAAGCGGCCGATCGTCGTGTCGGCGGTCGCCAACAGCAAAATTTACGGCAACGCTGATCCGACTCTAAGCTTTGTGGTCGGTCCGGATGCGCTGATTCCGGTCAGCGGCCTCGCCACTGGTGAAACGCAGGCGATGGTGTTCACGGGAAACGTGATGCGTGCAGCCGGCGAGAACGCAGGGAGCTATTCCATCCTGCAGAACACTGCGGCGCCGAACGGGAACTATACGATTTCCGCGTACAACCCCGCGACCTTCACGATCAACCCGGCCGCCACGGCGGTGGCGGTGGACACGCAGGTTGTGGTCACGAACTCCGGCGGGGCGTACACCCTTACGGCCACCGTGAACTACGCAGCGGGTATCTGTGTATTGGGCACGGCTTGCGTGCCTGTTGGCACAGTTAGCTTCATTGATACTGCGGCCAATCCGCAGAACACGCTGGCAACCGTGGCGGTTAATGCGAGCGGCGTTGCGACCACTTCGCCCATTAAGCTGACGGTCGGGGCGCATTCCATCAAGGCTGTCTACAGTCCTGGCGGCGTAATCCCGAATTTTGTCAGCAACAACTGGAGTGTTGCCGCGACGACGGCGGCGTCGATTACGACTGCCATCATTCCTGGAACACCGACGAGCACAACAGCCAGCGTAAGCTATCCCGGCAGTGGAACTTTGTCGCTGGCGTCTGCAAAATGTGAAGTAAGGTCGGCTGTCACGCTCCCCCCAGCCTCTATGCCTAGTTGCGAGGTTGCGGCGCTGCCCGCTACGCTGTCGAAACCAGGCGACACGGCTAACCTGACCATTAACATCGTCACCACTACCGTCTCCGCATCAATTAGGCCGTCTGGAGATCCTGCGGGAGCGCGGTTCGCCTCCCTTTGTGTGGCTTGGGTGGGAGTACCGGCTTTCGTGTTCCTGGGGCTCGGTCTGCCTGTGGGGACCATCCGAAGGAAATCGTTGCGCCGCAAAGCCCTGGGTTGGCTGGGGCTTATGCTCGTGCTTTCAATTCTGCTGGCGGGTGTGGCATGCGGTGGTGGTAATTTCACCAATCCTGGTAATAACAAGCCAATTGCTGTGGCAAATGCGTCAACCCCGGGGAACTATACCGCGGTTGTCTCGTACACGGATTCGCAAAACAAAACACAAGCTCTGGCCACCGTTGATTTCTCCGTTGGACAGTGATTGTGGATGTTGGTTTCTCGCCGGGTGCACCGAAAACCGGCACCGCTAAGGCTATTTGATTGCTGGTCATCGAAGGAGGCTCAGATGCTCACGAGGGGATCGATACTGCTGGCGATGATAGGTATTTGCGGCGTCGCGACGATTTCACAAGCTCAGTGTCCTGGATACAATCCAGCCAACAACGTCAATCTGGCCTGCGCAATCGCTACGACGGCTCCATCGCAGTCAAATGCTCCGGCGCTTAGTACTACTGTGGGTTCCACGATGGCTACTCAACTCAGCCAATTGCCCATCGCGACGGCCGTTTCCGGTGCCGGGCTCGTTTTCGATCCATCGATCGGAGGCTGGCGGGTTTCGGAGGATTTGGGACCAGTCCTGACCCAGCGTGGCGACACCATCGGACGGCACAAGAAGTTCCTGTCGTTTACCTACCAGCGGTTTGGGTTCGGCAGCATCGATGGAATCGACCTGAAGCAACTGCAAATCGTTAACCAATTATCCTCCGGCACAAACACCTACTATTCGCAGAATGACATGAGGGTAGATTTCAGGGTTGATCAGTTTGTCGCTCTGGGAACCTTCGGTTTGACGGACAGAATTGATGTCACGCTAATCATGCCGTTTTCGATTGTGACTCTCAAAAGCCAGAGGAAGTCTGGAACCCTGTATACCGTCTCCGGCGCCGGTACGACCTCCACCACTTCTCTCAGCCCGCTGTATTTTCCAGGTTCTGCGAGCGGACTGGGGGACGTGACCGCAAACGTGAAAGCGAACGTCTTCAGATCTGCCTCGGAAAAGACAAGCATAGCGGTGGGTGGCCAAGTTCGTTTTCCGACAGGCGATGAGTCTAACTACCTGGGTACCGGTGCATATGGCTTCAGGCCATATATCGTGATCTCACACCGGGGTAGAATTACTCCCAACGCCAGTCTGGCGTATCAATGGAATGGCAGTTCTTCTTTGATCAACAATGATAACCTGCCGTCCAGCTTGTCATATTCGGGCGGGGTGGATGTTCGTGTCGTGAAACGTCTCAGTTTGTCGGGTGAGTTCTTGGGGCAGTACGTCATCAATGGTCCCAGATTGGCTTCGTCAACGGTAACAATTCCCGGCTCCACCCTTCCTACCGCTAGCCAGTTCATAGGTTCTTATGCCATGGACAACGTCTCCGTGGGCTTCAAGACAAATCCGTTCGGAGGCCTGTTCATCAGCGCCAGCGCGATGTTCAAGCTGGACGACGCCGGCCTGCGCGGCAAGGTCGTGCCCCTGTTCGGAGTGGCGTACCGGTTCTAGATGAGTCGGCGTCGCGAGCACGCCGACAGCGCCATCGGATTGAGCGCGGAAGATTTGTTACCACTTCGTCAACGCCGTGACTAGCTGCGGGGCCAGCTGCGCCACCTCCTCGGCCACGACAGCGGTTCGGCAATTCCATCAATGTTATGTCTCGAACAAATACTCTGCCGCTGCCGACAAAGCCACAGGACGCCCTGGGAGTATTTTTTTGGTCAATTGTTTTCCACCGTCGTTTTGTGCATCTATATTGGTGGATATATGTCTTCGGCTTTGCCTCAAACCGGCAGGCTCCAGGCGCTGCCTGGTTCCGTCGAACAGCTCCGGGGATTTGCATCCGGCGGCTTTCTATTTGCCGTCATGGACGGCTGTTACTCACCGGAAGTCATCGCCCGGATCCAAGCTGTGGCGCCCGAGCATATTATTCCTTTGCTCAAGAATCGCGATGCTGATGCCGGAATGGCGCCGCATCTGATCGAAGTGAATCCACCCATTCTCGACTTCATGGTGAGCGCGGTGGGGCCTGGGCCGTGGGGCGTGTTTGCCATGTCGAAAGCGGGGCTGGAAACGCTGCGAATTCACTTCCGCCGTTTTCTCGTGGTGGAGGTGCCTGGCGGTGAGCAGTGGTACTTCCGCTACTACGACCCGCGCCTGCTGCCGATTTACCTCGCCAATTGTGAAGAATGGGAGCTGCGCAAATTCTTTGGTCTGGTGCGCGGGTTCGGAATTCCTATCATGCAAGAAAACAAATTCGTGATCGTTCAGGGACCTCCCGCCCTCGACACCTCCGACCCACGCAGCGATACTGATCCTTACGTATCGTTGGTCTGGCGGATCCGCCCGGAGCAGGTAATGGCCCTCAACCAAGTCCATTCGAAGGAGTTGTAGTAGTACGCGCTTCTTGCGAAACGCCGGGGATCGTCCTCGCTCTTGCCAACCGGAGGCGCCAGACACTGCCGAAGCCTCACCGCTCATACCGGCAATTGACGCGATCTAACCCGTTTAGAATCAATCGCCAGGTCTGGTGTCGCCGTGTGAAGATGGCACTCTACCGCTGAGTTAAGCGCCCAACCCTGAATTTTGTCACGGTTTGCGGTCTGCGGTATCAGATGACCGTACCAAAGCGTACCAAATCTCAGCCAGTCTTGACCAGTTGTGGCCTTGGGTTGGTGCGGGAGTCGTTGGTCGTTCGTCGTTCGCGCTGACGGCCATCGACCATCGACCATCGACCGTTGTTAGTCAACTCCGCACCAGCCGCAGCACGGCATCGGCGACAACGGCAAACGCCTTGCTGCGCTGATCGGCGGCAGCGGGCGGGGCGGAGAGGATGTCGTCGCCGGGCATGGGATTAGTGCAGCGTTGAAATTCATTACACAACGGTGAAGCCTTTAGTCGGAGGCGGGCATCTACTCACGTGCGGGTGGGACCAGTTACCGAAGTACGCACTTCCTCCCGCACGGGCCTTGCCTTTCCACAGCGTAGGCAGGTAGTATCAAGATCGGCCTCCGAACGGTACCTCCCGTACCGAAGTCCGCGCGCAACGAAGTGCCAGCGCCAGGCGGACGAGAATGGTTTACGAATTCCCTTCGCATCCGGGATACGAGATCCGGGGTAATGCGTGACCGAGTGGGCGTCTCCGACGGAGTGATTCAACTCAGCGTAAATAACGATCCCGCTCCCCTGCGGGACTGAAGAGAGCGTCATGACTTTTGGACCGAAGCATCCCTCCGGCCACGGAGGGAAGGGAAGGCGCCGTCGCGGCCGTCGCGGGCCTGGCGGAGGACGTCCTGGTGGACACCAGGGCGGCAAAGGCCAACTAAAGCAGCACAACAATCCGGGCGGGGTTTTCACCCATCCCATGGACCACAGCTACCGCGCGGCGCTGCAAGGCAACAATGCGCAGCGCGGTACCGGCACCCAGTACCTGCAACCGGATCCGGAACCGCTGCCGCAGCAGCACGAGAACGCCGCACCGCGCATCTTTGCCTTCATTGACGACCTGTTCTTCCTGGCGAAGATCCAGGAGACCTCGCGCAAACTCAACGTCAAGGTGGAGTTCGTCAAGACGGACAAGGATATCCTGGAGCGGATTGCGCAGAACGGGAACGGCAAGCCGTCGCTGATCATCTTCGACCTCAACAACCTGGGCGCCAAGCCGCTGGCCACCATTCCGCGGCTCAAGAAGGAATTGAAGAAGGGAACCACCATTATCGGGTTCCTTTCGCACGTGCAGGGCGACCTGAAGGTGAAGGCGATGGAAGCCGGTTGCGACATGGTGATCCCGCGCTCCGCGTTTTCGCAGAACCTGCCGTCGCTGCTGCGCCGCCACGGGGCGCCGGACGAACTGGACGAATTGGCAGGTCAATAATCGCGCGACCGCGGTCCGGGGGTTGGGTTTGCCGGAGCGCGATCGGCGGCCAGATAGTCCGGGCAGGCGCGAGTAGAATATCCGGCAATGCCCACCACGCATCCGAGTGCAGCCGAAGTCCTGCGGCGCGTGCCGCTGTTTGCCGACCTTTCCGAAACCGAGCTCAAGTTCCTGGCCGAGCGCGCCGTCCCGCGCCGCTACGCCCCCGGTGAGCTGGTTTTCGCCGAGGGCGACGCCTGCCCAGGGCTGTTTGTGATCGAGAGCGGCAACGTCCGCTTGTTCAAGACCTCCACCGGCGGCCGGGAACAGGTGCTCACCATCGAGAAGGCGGGAAACTCCATCGCCGAACTGCCGGTATTCGACGGCGGCAAATATCCTGCCAGCGCCGCGGCCGTCGAGGACGCGCAGTTGCTGTTCGTCAGCAAGCAGGATTTCCATTCCCTCTGCCTGGTCCATCCCAAGGTCGCGCTGAAGGTGTTGCGCGTGGTCGGCAACCGCCTGCGCCGGCTGGTCGGCATCATTGAAGAGCTGTCATTTACCACCGTCCGTTCGCGCCTGATCTCGCTGCTGGTGCGCCTGGCGGGCGAGCAGGCCCGGGGCGCGACCACCGGAGTGCAGATCACGTTGCCGGCCACCAACCAGGAACTGGCAGCGCACATCGGCACGGTGCGCGAACTGGTGTCGCGCAATATCAGCCGCCTGCAGGCGGAGGGGCTCATCAAGGTGGACGGCCGCACCGTGACCATCCCCAGCATCGCTGCCCTGCAGGAGCAGCTCGCAAGCAGCGAGTAGCGGCCAGACTCCACCAAAGTAAGAATTAAGAAGTAAGAAGTCAGAACTAACAGCGGCGAGTCGAAAAGTCACTCGCTCCCGTTCTTGCTTGAACTGGTTTCGAAAATACGTTTTCGCCTCAGCAAAATGTCCCTCAGGGGCTAAAGCCCACCATTTTTGCGGCCTCGAGCGGCACGGCTCCCTCGGCAGGCTCGGGACAGGTTCCGCCGTGCCCTGCCCCAAAAACCGATTTTTGAAACCAGTTCTTCTGACTTCTGACTTCTTACTTTTCTTGCCTGTGACATAAGTCATCGGCCTCGGCGCCGTCGCTGGCTATTCTCAGGATCGAAGTCACAAGGGATTGGAGAACAGCATGAGCGTTGAAACGGCAAAGACGGTGCGCGAACTGGCCATTGAATTTCCGCAGGCCACGCGCGTTTTCGAGAAACTCGGGATTGATTACTGCTGCGGCGGCGGCAAGTCGCTGGAAGAGGCCTGCGCCGCGCGCAACCTGGGTGTCGGCGATGTGCTGGCCGCGCTGGCATCGCCAGCGGAGAACACGGCGCTTTCGGCCGCCTGGCAGAAGGGTTCGATGGCGGAGATGATCGGGCACATCGTCACCAAGCATCATGCCTACGTAAAGTCGGAGACGCCGCGCCTGGAGCAGCTCCTGGCCAAGGTCTGCTCGGTGCACGGGCAGAATCATCCTGAGCTGAACGTCATCCGCGAGACCTTCGCCGGCCTGGGACAGGAACTCTCGATGCACCTGATGAAGGAGGAGAACATCCTGTTCCCGTACATCATCGAGATGGAGAAATCGGCGGCCTCGCTCCAACCGGCGCGGCGGCCGGCATTCGGCACGGTGAAAAACCCGGTGCAGATGATGATGATGGAACACGACTCGGCCGGCAGCGCGTTGCGCTCGATTGGCGAAGCCAGCAACGGTTTCACCGCGCCGGAGGATGCGTGCATCAGCTATCGCACGCTGTACAGCGCGTTGCAGGAATTCGAAGCCGACCTGCACCAGCACATCCACCTGGAGAACAACATCCTGTTCCCGCGGGCGATTGCCACGGAGGCCGGCGCAAACTGAAATTTTGGCGCCCCACATCTGCCCGTGATTGGCAGATGTGGGTGTGGCCAACGCGATCGCAAGGAGTAATTCGCGTGAAAGAGCATTCTTGCCCGACTTGTGGCCAATCCTACGGCTGCCCGCGCGGCGAGGCGGACTGCGGTTCGCCCCACGTCTACGACTGCCATCGCTGCTACCAGCGCCGCTACCGCAAGGAGCTCAAGGCGCTGGCCGGCACGGTGGCGGCGCGCTTCGGCGACGATATCGGCTGCGCCGGTTATGGAGACTTCTGCTACGCCCCTTGAGCATGACGGGCGCGGATGGCGGCCCCGCGTTCTATAATCGGCGTGTGGACAATCTCATCCTCGTGCGCGAATGGGATGCCGACCAGTTTCATGCCCGCGTCATGGAACTGGAGAAGCAGGGCTACGTCGCGCGCCGCGAAAGCTACCGCATCGCCGCCGAGATGAATCCGGAAACCGGGTGGATCTCGCACGTGCACTCCATCGAACTCGCCAAGCCTGAGCCGAAATAACCTGAAGCCTGAAGCCTGCTCTATTGCGCCAGCGCCGCCTGCACGGTTTCCGACGGCTGCTCTTTGCCGAATTCGCCCTCCCAGCGGGCGATGACCACCGTCGCCAGGCAGTTGCCGATCACGTTCACCGAAGTGCGCGCCATGTCCATCAGCTCGTCAATGCCGAGGATCACGAAAATAGGCCATTCCGGCAGGTGGAACGACGCCGCCGTGCCCAGCAGGATGACCAGCGACGCCCGCGGCACTCCGGCGACTCCTTTGCTGGTCAGCATCAAAGTAAACACCATCACCAGTTGCTGCACGAAGGTGAGGTGGATTCCCGCCGCCTGCGCCACGAACACCGAAGCGAGCGAAAGATAAAGCGTGCTGCCGTCGAGGTTGAAGCTGTAGCCGGTGGGGATGACGAAGGCGACGATCTGGCGCGGCACCCCGATGGCCTCCATGGCTTCCATGGCGCGGGGCAGCGCCGCCTCCGACGAAGTCGTGGCGAAGGCAATGGACGCCGGCTCGGCAATCGCCTTGATAAACCGCCGCAGCGGAACGCGCGCCAGCAGCGCTACCGGCAAGAGCACGCCGAGGATAAAAACGGTCAGCGCGACATACAGCGTCGCCAGCAGCTTGAACAGGTTCACCAGGATGCCCAGCCCCATGTGGCCGACGGTGTTGGCGATCGCCGCCCCCACGCCGATGGGCGCAAACAGCATGACGATGTTGGTGAACTTGAACATCGTCTCCGACAGGCTCTCGCAGAAGGTCAGCATCGGGCGCCGCTTCTGCTCGTTGAGCAGCGCCAGTGCGATGCCGAAGATGATGCTGAACACCACGACCTGCAGGACCTGGCCTTCGGCGATGGATTTCGCGATGTTCTCCGGAAAGGCGTGCAGGATGATTTCGGTGGCGGTCTGCTTCTGTCCCGGCGGCATCTCGGCATGCAGCGCCGGCGGCGCGTTCACGCCCACACCGGCCTTGCTCAGGTTGATGGCGCCCAGTCCAATGAAGAGCGCAATCGTAGTCACGACTTCGAAATAGATGAGCGCCTTGATTCCCATGCGCCCCACCTGCTTGAGGTCGTGATGTCCGGCAATGCCCACCACCAGCGTGGCGAACAGCAGGGGCGCAATGATGGTCTTGATCATGCGCAGGAAAATCAGGCTGAGGATGCGCAGGTTGACGGCGATGTTAGGGAAGTCGTGCCCAATTTCGGCGCCCACCACCATGCTGACCAGGATCCACGTGGTGAGGGAGCGCTTGGCGATGGCATAGACGATCAGCGCGAGAATGGCGGCCCAGCGCACGGCGGCGGCGGCGTTGGCAGGCGCGTGGAAGATGCCATAGCGCTCGCCGACCAAGAGCAGGGCGGCGAGGAAGAACAGCGCGAGCGCGGTTACGAGTGCTTTTTGCTTCATGAACCTGAATTCACCACAGAGGCACAGAGGCACAGAGACTAAACGATCCTGCGAATAATGCCTCCTCGGCGTAGTGCCGGTGCCCCAAAATTTATCAGCAGTCCGACTCGAAAACCGGAGAGTCGCAGGTATGTAAGTAGCTGGGCTTCATGAACGGGCTGGATGCCCTCCATTGCTTTGAGTTCGACGACAACCTTCTCGTCCACTACCAAGTCGAGTCGATACCCACAGTCGAGATGCACGTTCTTGTATTCGACTGGAAGATCTACCTGCCTGCGGAAGGCAATGTTGCGCAGGTGAAGCTCGTGACAGAGGCACTCTTCGTATGCGCTCTCGAGAAGTCCCGGCCCGAGCGCGCGGTGCACCCCGATGGCGGCTGCGATGATCCTCTGGTCAAATCCTCATACAAGTATCCCCTCTGTGCCTCCGTGCCTCCGTGTTGAAAGGGAGGATTCATCGCAACGCGTCTTCCAGGGCCGCGCTGGCGTCCGTCTTCTCGTCGCGGTACTTGATGATCACCGGCGCGTATACCGATAAGCCCCACTCGATCGCCTTGCCGCGGTTCAACGAGCGCGAGCCCGGAACGACGACGGCATTTTCCGGCACCACCAGGGGCTGATCGCCGGAGGCGCGATAGACCTCGCCGCGCACCACGTCGTAGAGCGGCGTCGAGCGGGTCAGGATGGTGCCCGCGCCCAGCACCGCGCGCCGCCGCACCTGCGTGCCTTCGTAGACGCCGCAATTGCCGCCCACGAGCACGTCGTCCTCGATGATCACGGGCGCGGCATTCACCGGTTCGAGCACGCCGCCGACCTGCGCCGCCGCGCTCAGGTGGACGCGCTTGCCGACCTGCGCGCACGATCCCACCAGCGCGTGCGAGTCCACCAGCGAACCTTCGTCCACGTAGGCGCCGGCGTTGATGTACATCGGCGGCATGCAGATCACGCCCGGCGCGAGATAGGCTCCGCTGCGCACCGACGATCCGCCGGGCACCACGCGAACCCGATCGGCAGGCGTGAACCGCCGCACCGGAAAGGTGTCCTTGTCCACGAACGACAGGGCGCCGCCGGCGCTCATGTCCACGATCTCGCCCAGCCGGAACCCCAGCAGGATGCCCTGTTTCACCCAGACGTTGACCTGCCACTCGCCGTCGCGCTTCTCGGCCGCGCGGATTCGTCCGGCGCTCAGCTCCGCCAGAAACTCGCCAAAGACGCGGCGGGCGTCGTGCTTGTCCACGGCGGCGCCGAGGGAAAACAGCCGCTCGATCGAGGATTGCAGGGAATCCATGGCGAGGCAGTATAACCAAGTCAGAAGTAAGAAGTCAGAAGTTAGAGGTGAAGGCGCCCGGCACCGTCACTCCAAGCTTTGTATTGAAGCGTGTACCTTCTGGCTTAGAATTGATGTCTCCAAACGGAGAAATTCTGACAATGAACTTCAGATTTCTGAGTTACCGGCTGGACGATCTGGCCCAGAACGTTCAGATCAGGAAGCCAGACTTTCAGATGTCATCGTCGGCTAAGGCGACATCGTATCCGATCAGGGCAATACGATACTGGTGGGTTGCGCAGGCTCTATCGCGGGAGCTGATCAACAAACCGAATGCCACGATTGTTGATATGGGGGCAGGCCACGGTCAAATGCGCGGCTACTGCGCTGGTTCCATGTCTTGCATATCTCCGGAGTATCCTTTTGATTCTCAGCGGTGGATTGCGCTGGACAAGGTTTGTGAATCACGATCTTCGCTGGCAAATTACAGCCGGATTGTGGAATGTGACTTCGACAATCCCCTGCCATTGGAAGCCAACTCGGTGGATGCGTTGATCTGCATTCACGTGATGGAGCATCTTCTCCGTCCGGAGTTTGCGGTGTCGGAAATTGCAAGGGTTCTGGCTCCAGGCGGCATCTTTTTGGGAGGTTCCCCGGCGGCGCCGGCGCCGGTATCGTTTTTTCTTCATCGTTGGCTTCGCAACAAGATGCGGAACGGGACTACGGGGCCCAACGGACACATCAATTCCTTCTGCCCCGGTGACTGGAAGAACCTGGTCTCGAAGGCCGGTCTGAAACTCGATTTTCTGAGTGGATCTCACTTCATGAGACTGTCGGGATCCGCCATTGAGAATTCGCAAACCTGGGCAAAACTTAACCTTTTTTGGGGCGGCTTGTTTCCTTCGCTCGGATCCGAGGTTTACCTCCAGGCCCACAAGGAGGTGTAGAGGGATTCACCGGGTCCTGCGATCTTCGCGCTCGAGCGAGCGCGCTCCAACTCTACCGCTGACTCCTACGAAGCCACGCTGGCCATCCTTTGCAGTTCGAGATGCTGCACGATTTTCTCCAGCCTGGCGCGGTTCTCCGGCTTCATGCGCGTCAGCGGCAGTCGGTAGTTCTCCTCGATCTTGCCCATCATCGCCAGCACCGCCTTCACCGGGATGGGATTCGACTCGATAAAGTTCGCCTGCATCAGCGGCAGGTAGCGGCGATGAATCGCGCGCGCCTTCTTCCAGTCATTGCCCAGCGCGGCGCGCGTCATCTCCGACATCTTCCGGGGGATCTCATTCGATGCCACCGAAATAATGCCCACGCCACCGAGTGAAATCACCGGCAGCGTGACCGCGTCGTCGCCGGAGAAGACCAGGAAGTCTTCCGGCACGGCGTTGAACACGTCGGCAATCTGCGAAATATTTCCGCTGGCTTCCTTCACGCCGATGATGTTCGGGATCTGCGCCAAGCGCGCCAGCGTGGCGGTCTCGAGGTTCGCGCCGGTTCGCCCGGGCACGTTGTACAGGATCAGCGGCTTGTCCACCGCTTCGGCGATGGCGCGAAAATGCTGGTACTGGCCCTCCTGCGTCGGCTTGTTGTAATAGGGCGACGCCGTCAGGATCGCGTCCACGCCCTGCATGGCGGCGACGGTTTTCGCTTTCTCCACCGCGTCGCTGGTGCAGTTCGAGGTCGCGCCGGCGACGATCGGCACGCGCCCGTGCGCCACCGCGATGGTCACCTCAATCACGCGCAGCCACTCCTCGCGCGAGAGCGTGGGCGTTTCGCCGGTGGTGCCGCAAGGGACAAGGAAGTCGATCCCATTTTCGACCTGCCACTCGACCAGGCCGCGCAGGGCGGGCTCGTCAATGGAACCATCGGATTGGAAGGGGGTGACAAGGGCTGTGCCGCAACCAAAAATCTGCTTCATAAATCACCTGTGATAGAGGTCGCCCGTTCGCGGCCCTCGGCTACAGTCTAAATTCTCGGCCCGGAGAACGGAGAACTTTAGCGCAATTCGTGGAAGATGTCTTTGAAAACCGGCAACGCAACAGTGCTACGATAGAAAATATGGCAAAGGGGAACGTCAGATTTGTTGCTGTGCAGACCGTGAAGAAGCCCGCGACTGTCAAGTTCAAGACCAAGTCAGGTGAGATAGTCTCTTTCAAGGCGATCAAGACCTTCCCCAAAAAGCAGGTTGTTCGCTTCCGCGCCAAGAAGAAATGAAGCGCATCTACCTGGACAGCAATATTTTAATAGCTTACTACGCGCTGGATAAGGCGGAAGAAAACAAGAACGAAGATGGTCGAGAGCGCCCTCGCTGTCTTCGCCGAGGTCAAGGATGTTCAGCTTTGTACGTCCATGTGGGCGGTAACCGAGATGGTAAACATTTTGGTCTCAAGCAAGAAAATTGATCGCGGCAAGGTCGCGGAAATCGAGAGTCAACTGGTTGGCGAGAAGCGATTGCAGAACATCAAGATACAATTGCTCGAGGTGAGTCCACAAAAGGACTATGATTTTGCGGAATTTTTTTATCACATGAAACAAGGCATTCTCATGTATCACTCTGGAGTCGGGGACATAATTCACAGCGTCATCATGAAAAACAACGGCATTACCCAGATTTTGACGTTCGATGAGAAAGATGACTTCAAACAAATCTCGGGTCTCACCGTGATCCATCCCAAAATCATCAGGGTACAGTAGCGCTGCCGTCGGTTAGGCTCGGACGTGCCTAGCTTCCTCAGCCTAGTTCCCGGAAAATGTCCTTGAAATCGTAGAAGCCGCGTTTGCCCGGCAGCCACTCGGCGGCGCGCACCGCGCCCTCGGCAAACCCACGGCGCGACTTGGCATCGTGCACCAGGGTGATGGTGTCGCCCGCCGATTCGAAGGTAACCTGGTGCATGCCGACCACCTCGCCCTCGCGTACCGATTCGATGGGCAGCTCCGCGCGTGAGGCGTCACGAATGACGTTGCGGATGGCCACCGCGGTTCCCGAGGGCGCGTCCTTCTTGTGCACGTGATGCTTCTCGAGAATGCGGCCCTCGTACCCGTAGTGCAAGGCGGGCGCGGCCGCGCGCGCAATGTCGAAAAACAGGTTCACGCCGATGGAGAAATTCGCGGCATACACGAATCCGATGTTGCTGTACTCCACCAGGGGCTTGATGCGGGGAATTTCGCCGTACCATCCGGTCGTGCCGACGACCAGGTTAGCGCGCGCCTCAATGCAGGCGGCGATGTTCTGCACCACGGCTTGCGGGGTGGTGAAGTCCACCACGACATCAATGTCGGTTAGGTTCGCCGGGGTCAGCCGGCGCGCGTTGGAATTCTCCATGCTGCCGAAGGCCAGCACGGTGTGCTTGCGCTCCCGCGCCACTTCCGCTACCAGCGACCCGGTTTTGCCGCGGCCGAGAATGAGCAAGTTCATGTGTGCGTCCTGTGCGACTATCGCGTTGCGGTTTGCACACGCGAGGGCGCGTGTGCCACGGTGTTCTTAATCGCGCGCGAAAACCTCCGGGTCCGGGTCGGCGAAGAAGACGCCGTGCAGGCGCCGCACCGCCTCGGGCACGTCGCTTTCGTCGATCACGAAGGTGATGTTGATCTCCGACGCACCCTGCGAAATCATGCGCACGTTGATGTCGCCCAGCGCGCTGAAAACCTTGGCCGCCACTCCCGCGGTCTCGCGAATGGCCTCGCCCACCAGGCAGACAATGGCGTTGCGCCCGGAATATTTCACGTCCGCCAGGGTTTCCAGGTCCGCCGCAATCGCCGGAATCGCCTCGTTGGAATCCACCGTCAGGGAGACGCTGACTTCCGAGGTCGCCACCACGTCCACGGCGCAGCGGTGACGGTCAAAGACGTCGAAGATGGATTTCAGAAATCCATGAGCGCCCAGCATGCGCGCGGCCACCACGTCCACGATGGTGATCCGTTTCTTGGCGGCGATCGCCTTGAACGCGTTGCGGCAATGCGGCGCGCGCGCCGTGATGGTGGTGCCTTCATTCTGCGGGTTGCGCGAATTCAGCACGTGCACGCCGATGTTCTTCTGGATGGCCGGCAGCAGCGTGGCCGGATGCAGCACTTTGGCGCCGAAGTAGGCCAGCTCCGCCGCCTCTTCAAAGCCGATGGACTTGATGCGCAGCGCCTCCGGGCAGAGGTTGGGGTCGGTGGTCATCATGCCGTCCACATCGGTCCAGATTTCGATGCGCTCGGCGTCCAGCGCCGCGCCCACGATGGCCGCGGAAAAATCCGACCCGCCGCGGCCGATCGTCGTCGTCACTCCCTCGCGCGTGGCGGCGATGAACCCGCCCATCACGGGCACGCGTTTCTTCTCCAGCAGCGGACGCAGCCGGGCGCGCAGGTTGTCATGCGTGTCGTCCATGTAGGGAGCGGCCCGGGTGTGGTTGGCGTCGGTGACGATGCACTCGCGCGAGTCCACCAGCACCGCGCTGAGCCCGCGCGAGCGAAACGCCGCCGTCACCAGCTTGCTGGAGAGCTGCTCGCCGAAGGAGAGAACGTTGTCCATGGTGCGCGGCGTGAGTTCGCCGACGGCAGCGATGCCGCGCAGCAGCTCGTCGAGGGAATCGAAGTCGCCCTCGAGTTCGCCGTGGAGTTCTCCGAACACCGCGGTTCCCAGCAACTCCGAGGCCGCGTTGTAGTGCCGCTCGCGCACCGCGCGCGAAAGCTGCAAGGCGCTCTCGCGGTCGCCCGATCCCGCCGCCCGCCCCATGGCCACCAACTGGTCGGTGACCTTCGCCATGGCGCTGACCACCACCACCGGGTCCCGGGCCAGGCGGTGGCACACGATCTGCGCCGCGCGATCGATCGCCGCCGCGTCTTCCACCGACGTGCCGCCGAATTTCATTACGATCATCGGCGGCTCCCGGGAACTGGACGCAGAGGACACGGAGGACGCAGAGGAATCACGGAGGAAACTTCAACCGAAAGCCGCAGAGAAAAAAATCCTCTGAGTCCTCTGCGTCCTCTGCGACATATTCTCACGGTCCTAATCTCCCAAGTATCCCTGCGCCTTCAGCAGTTCGGCATTGAGCAGGGCCGCGCCGGCCGCGCCGCGGATGGTATTGTGCGAGAGCACGGTGAACTTCCAGTCGAGCACGCCGCAGGGGCGCAAGCGTCCGACGCTCACCGACATGCCCGCGCCGCGGTCCAGGTCGAAGCGGGGCTGGGGATGGTCGGGCGCGCTGTCGTAAATCACCGGCTGCTCGGGCGCGTTCGGCAGCCGCAATTCCTGCGGGACGGCGCGGAAACTGCGCCACGCTTCGATCATCTGTTCCGCCCGCGCCGCCTTTTTCAATTTCACCGACACCGATTCCGTATGCCCGTCCTCTACCGCCACCCGGTTGCACTGCGCGCTCATGGCGAACTCGGCGGGAAGGACGCGCGTCGCTTGGGCGCGTCCCAGCAGTTTGCGCGTCTCCTCCTCCATCTTTTCTTCTTCCTTGGCGATGTAGGGGATGACGTTGCCGAGAATGTCGAGCGAGGCCACGCCGGGATAGCCCGCGCCGCTGACCGCCTGCATGGTGACGACCATCACCTTCTCCAGGCCAAAGCGCTGTTCCAGCGGCGCCAGCGCCATCACCAGGCCGATGGCGGAGCAATTCGGATTGGTCACGACAAAGCCGCCGCTGTCCTGCCGCCAGCGCTGCGCGTGCACCAGCTTGACGTGCTCGGCGTTGACTTCCGGCACCACCAGCGGGACGTCTTCCTGCATGCGCAACGCGCTGGAATTGGTAATCACCGCGCAGCCGTTGGCGGCGAAGCGCGGCTCCAGGTCGCGCGCGATGTCGGCGTCCAGCGCGGCAAAAATCACGCGCGGCGCTCCCTCGGGCACCGCCGGCGAGACCATCATCTTCGCCACACGCGCCGGAATCGGTGTGCGCAGCCGCCAGCGCACGGCTTCTTCGTAGGGCAGGCCCGAGGACCGGTCCGACGCCGCCAGCCACGCGGGCTCGAACCAGGGGTGGTGCTCCAGCAGTTGCAGGAACCGCTGTCCGACCACTCCCGTCGCGCCCAGAATTCCAACCGGGATTTTCGATGGCATGGTTCGCAGCCCTCTTCCGTTCATCTCGGGCCGGGGACGCGCAACGCCGGCACGTGCTGGGGACCCAGGCGGCCCGCACCAGCGCTCAAGTTCCGGAACGGATAGTCCGGATTTTACACGAATTGTACTTGCGCCTCGTTTCCCGCCGCGCGGTGGTATGCTCCGCTGTTCCGCGGCAGGAGGACGACATGCCCGAGCTACGCCAGAACCGCTTCACCAAGGAGTGGGTCATCATGGCGACCGAGCGCGCCAAGCGTCCGGAGGAACTCCGTGTTCAGCGCGAACCCCGGCCGCCGCTGCCCCACTACTCGGAAACGTGTCCGTTCTGTCCCGGCAACGAGCGCCTGGCGCCGCCCGCGGTCATGGCGATTCCGTCGAATGAAAACTGGCAAGTGCGCGTCGTCCCCAACAAGTTCCCCGCCCTCTCCCGCGAAGGCCAATTGACGCGCAAAATCGAGCGCTCCCGCCGCAGCCTCAACGGCATCGGCATTCATGAAGTGATCGTCGAAACCCCCGACCACGCTCTCACCACCGCGTTCCTGCCGGTGGAGCAGGTGGCGGAAGTCCTGCGCTGCTACCGGCGGCGCTTCACCGAGGTCAGCGCCGACCCGCGCATCGCCCATGTCACCATTTTCAAGAACCACGGCGTCGCCGCCGGCACCAGCCTGGAGCATCCGCACGCGCAACTCATCGGCACTCCGGTCATCTCCTCGCAGGTGCGCAGCCGTGTCTATGAAGCGCTGCGCCACTACGACGAGTTCGGCGAATGTATTTTCTGTGAAGGTCTGAAGGAGGATCTGGAAGAGCCGGCGCGCGTCGTTCTGGCCAGCGAATTGTTTGTCGCGGTCGAGCCATTCGCCTCGGGCACGCCGTTCGCCACCTACATTTACCCGCGGCGTCACATGGCCAGCTTCGGCGACATCAATCCCGCCGAGATCATCGATCTGGCAGCCGTGCTGAAGTCCGTGCTCGCGAAATTGTACGTGGGATTGCAGAACCCCGATTTCAATTACGCCATCCGCACCGCGCCCCACGAGAACGCCGGCGTCCTCTACTACCACTGGTACATCAGCGTGATTCCCCGCCTGACGCGGGTTGCCGGATTCGAGCTCGGCTCCGGCATGTTCATCAACACCGTCCTGCCGGAGGCCGCGGCCGAGTTCCTGCGCAATGTCAGCCCTCCGGATGGTGGAACGGTTGGGTGAGTTGGACGATTACTGCGTCGCTCCGTTACCGACAACCGACTACGCAACACGCAAGACTTGAGCGGAAGCCCGGAGCCTGCAGCTTAGTCCCTGACGACTTCAATCGCATCCGCTGCGATGTAGACCCGGACCAGCTTGTACTCCTCGTCCATCCACAGGCCCCAATCCATGCCGTCGCTCTGCAGGTTGAAGCGGCTGAGTTCGCGCTTCTGCCCATGGACGTTGACCGTCTCGCGACCGACGTATTCCATGTTCACCAGCATGGAGGTGCGCTGCCGCGGGATCAGCGCGCCGAACTGTGCCCGCGCCAGCTTGCAGCCGCTGGCGCCCGGATCGGGCCGGCAGTTTCCCGCCAGGTAACGCCACACCAGCACTTCGCGATGGGAGAAGAAGTAATCGTCCAGGATCACGGTGGAGGGCGGCAGGATGTAGGGCTGGTCGATCGGCTTGTCCGCCGGTCCGGTGCTGATGTGCTGAATCAGGAACTGGTCCCGCGGCTCGATCACCGACGACGCCTTCCCCGGGCTCGACTCGTTCCAGGTGTAGCGCCGCAGGTCGCCATTGGCGGCGATCACCAGCTCCGCGGTCTGTACCGCCTTGCTGCCGTCTTCGGTCTTGAACTCCGACTTGACGACGCTCGAGTCCGGCATCTGCTCAATCTGGAAAGTTTCGGTGGCGACGCGCTTTCCGTTGACAAACACGCCGAACGAACCCGAGTCCACCATTTTTCCCGCCGGCGCGGCTGTCTTCTTGTCCGCCGCAAAACCAGCCACCGCGATCGCCATGATGAACAGCAGCGCGAACCTTCGTGCCAACCTCATCCGTTCCCCCGCCCAATGCCCCAAACCCAATGCCTAGCGCCTAAAACCTAGAACCTCTTCCACAACCTGCTCCGGGGTTTTTCCGCCGGTATCGACACGCATCTCTGCTGCCATGTAAGCGCTGCGCCGCGCTTCGTACAATTGGCGAAATAGGTTCTCGTCGTGGGCCAGAGGGCGCTCGTCCGTTGGGCTGCAACGCCGATAAAGTTCTTCCACGGGCGCGTCGAGAAAGACGGAGGTCCAGCCATATTGGCGCAATATCGCGGCGTTGTCAGGTTGAACGAATGCGCCTCCGCCGATGGCAAGGATGATTCCGGCCGTTCCGCGCCAGGACAGCACACGCTCATGTTCAGGACCATCGAGCGACGTGATCAAGGAATGCAAGGTCGAACGTTCGAGCTCGCGGAAGCCAAGTTCGCCGGATTCCCGGAAGATTTGGGCAATGGTCCGCCCGTCGGCATCGACAATTTCATTGTCCAAATCGATAAAGATGCAGTGCAGTTTTTTCGCGAGCAGCTTCCCGACAGTCGTTTTCCCGGCGCCCATGAATCCGACGAAACAAATCCGGTCGATGGTCGATGGTCGATGGTCGATGGCCGTAAAACGCCAGAGTTCGGCGGCAAGCTAGAACCGTGCCGACGGCGTCACGTGCCTGAATAGCGATACGATATCCCTGCCTCACGCAGCACATGGCTAACAGCTAATTGCTAATAGCTAACTACTGCTTTTTGACCCGGATTCTACCACTGAAAGTTCGCAGGTGGACCGCGGACGCGCCTGAGTTCGACGTGCCGGCCAGCGATTTTCCCTGCGCCAGCGCCATGGTGGGATGCGCCGGCGGATTGAGCGGAAAATCGTTTTCCACGCTGCCCGTCACCGAGCGCGCGGTCACGTCCACCGAGGCGCTCGCCGGCAACGCGACGTCAATGGTTCCGGAATGACTGCTGAGGGAATACTGCCCGCCGCCGGCAAAATCGCCCGCAAAGGCGATGGAACCGCCCGTCGTGTTCACCGAGACGTTCTTGCCCGCAACATTATTCAACATCACCTGCCCGCCCACCGAAGTCGCCTCCACGAAACTGTCTTTCAGGTTGGCGAGCGTGATCGGCCCGCTGACGGTGCGCGCGTGCACGTGCCCGTTGCTGTCGCGGACCTCCACCTTCCCGGTGTCGGCGTCCACCGAGACATCGCCATAGACGCCCTGGACCTGCACCGGGCCGGTCGCGGTGCGGACCATCACGTTGGTATCGGCGGGGACCTGGATCTCGTACTCCACCCGGCCATCGCTTTCGCCGGCCTTCTGCAGAAAATGAGTGCGCACTTCCACCCGGTTGGCGTTTTGCGCGCTGTCCACCTCGACCTTGGAGGAACTTGGAGTAGCGGTCACCACCACCTGTCGAGCCCGGGAGGCGCGTATGCGCACCGGCCCGTAGTTGTTGACCACGGTGACGCTCGCGCCGGGCGTCACGTTGTAGCGGAATTCTTTTTTCTCGGCGGCAGCCGCGGGGATGGCGAGCGCAACCACCGCTGCCAGGCCCAGCGCCGTGCGTATGGTGTTCTGCATCTTCATTGCGCCCGCAAGCCAACGCGGGCGATCCATTCCGATCACTGCAGCGAACGCGTCGCCATCTCGTACATCATCGCCTTCTGCCCGTAGGCCCGGTTCAGCGACTGTCGCGCGTCGCCATCGTCCGGGTCCTGCTGCAGCGTCTTCTTCGCCTCGGCAATGGACGCGTTCACTTGCTTGAGATTACTTTCGTACGCCCGGCTGCTCGCCGGACGCGCTGCCGCCACATGCTGCAGCAACTGTTCATCGTCCTGCTCGGTCGCGATCGTGTTCAGGGAAACGCTCTGCATGCCCACCGCCGGCGGCGGCTCATCCAACTGCGCCCCGGGTTGCTGCTGGCGTCCGCGCTCCACCAGGAATGCTCCGAATGAAACCAGAATCATCGCCCCTACTGCGGCCATCCACGGGATGGGTCCTAGAAGGCGCCCCCTCGCGCGGGCCGGTTTGATCATTCCCTCGCGCTCCAGCGATTGCTTGATCCCGTTCCACACCCGGGGCGATGGATCTTCCATCGGCACCAGCAGCTTGGCTTGCTCGACAATGTACCTCAGGTCCTGCACCAGGTCGGAACAAATCGGGCATTCGCGCAGGTGCCGCTCCTCCTCCGCCTTGCCCCCGGTTTCGATGGTGTAAGGCAGAACCTTTTGAAATTCTGCGCACGTCATGTTGATCCCCTCCCCGTACGCCTGCCCCTGTTGCCATTGATCCTCCTCATCGCGGGACGGCCTTTTCGGCTCTGCTGGTCTTGAGGAGGTCGCGCAATTTCATGCGCGCCTTGTGGAGCTGTGACTTGCTGTTGCCGATCGAACATCCCAACATCTCGGCAATTTCATTGTGTTCGTAACCTTCAATATCATGGAGCACGAAAATAATGCGATAGCCCGGCGGCAAACGTTCAATCGCCCGTTCCAGGTTGATACGGTCAATCGATCCCGTCAGCAGGTTGTCCCGTGTCCCGATGTCCCTCCTCGGCCCGTCCTCCTGCTGCGGCTCCAAGGTCTCCTCGAGCGAGACTTCCGGCAGGCCCTTCTTCCGCAGGCGCATCAGCACCACGTTGACCGCCAGCCGGTGCAGCCAGGTGGAAAAGGCGCTCTCGCCGCGGAAGGTGGCGATCTTGCGGTAAAGCTGCAGGAACGCCTCCTGGGTCAAGTCCTCGGCCTCGGCCGTATTCCCGGTCATGCGCAAGCACAGCGAATAGACACGCCGCTTGTGCAGGCCGTACAGCCCTTCAAACGATTCCGCGTCGCCTTGCTTGGCTCTGTCGATCGCCTCTGCCTCGGAGAGCCCGGACGCAATGGTTTTCTTTTTCTCTATCAATGCCTTTGTCAGGCCGCGTATTTGTGATGCGGCTAAGTAGCTGTTCGTTGTATCACTTCCAGATTAAAAGTGCACCCGGCTGCCGGTTGGTGAAGGTTTGCGGCCCTTTGTGTGGTTCGATCAGCGGCCGCCGCGAAACGGCTGAAGTAGAGAGAGCAGGACGGCGACTTTGGTTGCCTGAAAAATGTTGGTATGCTGACCGACCATGAACCGACGGAAGTTTCTCAGCGGTGCGGCATTGGGAGCGGCTGCGCTTGCCGCCCACGCGGTTACGGGAGTCTCGCCTGCAACCTATTTCTCGCCCGAAGACAATGCCCGGGCGAAAGACAAGTTCTCTTTCGTCCACATGACCGACCTGCACATCGAGCCGGAACGCCATGCCGCGACGGGGTGCGCAAAATGCGTAGCCAGGATCAACGCTCTGGCGCCCGAATTTGTGCTCTGCGGCGGCGATCTGGTTTTTGACGCCGGCGAGGTGGGATATCCGCGCGCCAAGCAGTTATACGATCTCTATCAAGAAACCCTGAAGCCGCTGAAAGCGCGGGTGCACACGGTGATCGGAAATCATGACCTTTTTGGCGTGTTTCCGAAGAGTGGAGCCGTTCCCGACGACCCTCATTTCGGCAAGAAAATCTTCGAAGAGCGGGTTGGCCCGCGGTATTCCTCGTTTGACTACAAAGGCTGGCACTTTGTGCTGCTGGACTCAATCGGAACCAGGTCAGGACGGGATTTCATCGGCTATGTGGATGCAGCCCAGCTCGATTGGCTGAAAGCGGACCTGGCGGGAATGCGGCCGGGCACGCCGCTGGTGGTCGCGACGCATGTGCCGCTGGTCAGCGGCGTGTTGCAGATCGTGGCCGACCCGTGGAAAACCGCGGAAACCTACCTGGTGACGAATTCACGTGAGGTACTGGAAGTGCTCTGGCCGTACCGGCCCAAGGCGGTGTTGCAAGGACACACCCACATCCGCGAGACGATTCTTTATGACGGATGCCAGTTCATTACCTCGGGCGCGGTCTGCGGAAACTGGTGGAAGGGTCCTCGCGAGGGCCATCCCGAAGGTTTTGGAGTGTTGACAGTTCAGGGCGGCGAAATTCACTGGCGGTATGAGACCTATGGATTCGTCGCGGATCCGGTGTAGCGACTGAGCCGGAAACGGAGGCGCGGGATGCCGACACTCGATGCCGAACAGGGTGCAAGCAGAATTCGTTGGGCGGAGAGCTACATGCCAGTGCTCAGGGGGCTGAGCACCCAGTTGGCGGCGGAACAACCATGGGCCGGGAAAACGATCGGCATCTGCTTGCATATCGAACCGAAGACCGCGGTCATGTGCGGAGTCTTGCGCGCCGGCGGCGCAGCGCTGGTTCTGACCGGAAGCCCGGGAACCACGCAAGACGATGTCGTCGCCGCGCTCCGTGAATCGGGGGTCGTGGTTTACGGATGTCGTGCCGATCGCGTCGGGGACCATGCCGGCAACATCCGCTCGGTGCTGTCTCACCGTCCGCATCTGCTGTTGGACAACGGCGCGAGCCTGGTGCAGATGCTGTTGGAGGGGCCCGAGGCGCACAACGTGATCGGCGGGACCGAGGAAACTACCACGGGGGCGAATCTTCTCCGCGAAGCGATGAGCGGCAAAGTCGGCTTTCCCGTCATTGTCATCAACGATAGTCCGCTGAAACTGATCATGGAGAACGAACACGGTGTCGGGCCCACGGTAGTTGCGGCGTTTCTCAGCACGACGAACCTGATGATTCCCGGCAAGCGGTTCGCGGTTTTCGGGTATGGGTCGGTCGGGCGGGGCATCGCGCGCTCCCTGCACGCGCTGCACGGCCGAGTGACGGTGGTGGAACCAGACCCGATCCGGGCGCTGGAGGCGGCGTTGGATGGGCTTCGGGTGGCTGCGGCGGACGAGGCGCTCGCGGCTAATCAGGTGCTCATCACCGCGACCGGCCGGCCCAATGCGATTACGGCGGACCGCATCGGGTTGATGGCCGACGGAACCATCCTGGCCAATGCGGGACACTACTCGTGGGAAATCGATCTGGCCGGTTTACGCGACTCGGCTGTCGCGACACACCGAGTCAATGCCTCGGCGGAGGAATTCACGATGCGGGATGGGAGGCGCATTACGTTGCTGGCGGGTGGCGAGATGTTGAACCTGGCTGCCGGAGGCGGAAATCCGGTTGAGACCATGGACCTGGGACTCGCATTACAAGTGCTTTCGCTGCGCTTGATCGCACAGCGCGCGGCCGAGCTGCCCCGTGGACCGCAACCCGTGCCCATGGAAATTAATCACCAGGTGGCACGCGCCATGCTGGAGGCACTGTCGTGCTAGAACTGGTTTCAAAAATCGGTTTTTGGGTAGGGCACGGCTTCAGCCGTGCCGCTCGAGGCGGCAAGAGTGGTGGGCTTTAGCCCCTGAGGGACATTTTTCCTGAGGCGAAAATGTATTTTTGAAACCAGTTCCGGTGACCCGGCCGCCATCGAAACGTCGAAACGAATTTCATGCATATCATCAACGTCGAAATCAAGGCTCGCTGTGGCGATCCGGAACGGGTGCGGAGCGTATTGCGGTCACAGCAGGCGCGGTTTGCCGGTACCGATCACCAGGTGGACACGTATTTTCGCGTGCCGGCAGGCCGGCTTAAGCTCCGCGAAGGCAACATTGAAAACGCGCTCATCTACTATGACCGGCAGAATGAGAGCGGACCCAAGAAGAGTGACGTGCTGCTGCACGTTGTTTCGCCGACTTCGGGGCTGAAGGAAATTTTGACAAAAGCTTTAGGCGTGATGGCGGTGGTCGACAAGCAGCGCGAGATCTACTACGTCGCGAATGTCAAATTTCATATCGACACCGTGCAGGGATTGGGAAGCTTTGTCGAGATCGAAGCGGCGGGCGATGAGCACTCCGATCACGGAGTGCTACTCGGACAATGCAGGGACTACGTCGAACAGTTCGCCATCCGGGAGAATGACCTGGTTGCCGAGTCGTACAGCGATATGATTACAAGCGCTTCGCCGTAATCGTCTCCAGCCCGAGTAGGTGTTCAGCGCGAAGGGCTACAGCGCTAGCAGGGTCGTCATCGGCATGGCGGTGTTCCCACCCTTGTGTCTCCAAAACCGGGAGACGCAAGGATGCGGCACCCACATTTGAGTAGGATGCGGAGCTGAAAGGGTGTGCCACCCGCCGCGGCGCGGTTCAGACAGGCGGGGGACCTCCCACGCCGATCACATCGCGCAGGGACATCGATGACATGGCACGTTGCACAGCGGACTGAGCCGGCACTAGAATCTGCGGCATGACTGAAGAGGAGTTTCGGCGCAGACACCCTGAGGTTGCGCTTCAATGCGGCAAGTCGTCAGAGGACGGAAAGTGGTGGGCTGACGCGAGAGCGCCGGATGGTCACTGCATACGTGCGTTGAGTGGCAAGTCTACTCTCGCGGACGCGCTATGTGAGATCGAGGCGACATGGGAACGCAGGAAGGAGCCGAAGTCCATGCCTTCCATGCATCCTCAGCGATTCTCAAGGTATGGCGTGATTGAAGACGTGCAAGCTAAGGATGCCGACGATGGTTGATAACGGCCCCATAGACTTTTGTTTCAAATTTGCACTGGCAGTGGTGCAGTCTCGCGGACTGCTCTGAATCGAGCGAGGTCCCCCTTAACGACGAGTACAGCAATCTAGCCCTTCAACACTTCCGCTGTGGTTTTTGCAATTAAGTCCAATATGGCTTCTCGCACGTACGCTGTCGCCTTTCCAAGCCTGATGTCAATGAGCTTCTTTTTCGCCGGGACGAGGTCCGCTTTCGGGTCCGACATCACATATTGCAGCAAGTCCCAAAGCGCCTTGCGGTCGTCCAGTGAAAGCTTGTCATCATGGTCAAGCAACTCGCGAGCAGTCTTTAAGCGGTCCTCCATCCACGGATACGGACGTCCGCAGCCATGACAAAACTGAGGGCGAGAATAGTCCGTGGCTGGTCTGTACATCAGAACTCCGCGAATCGGTTCTCCACAGCGAGGGCACTCGTCAATACAGGGCGCACCACATTGGGTGCAATGGACTCTTGAATCGAACGGCATACCATCGCAGTGGTGAACGTGTCCCGTCACGCATATTTGAGCATTGCAATGGAGTCCGTCCGGGTGCATGCCTTCCGCTCTAATGGCATGTCGCTTCTGTTTTTCGAGTTCCTCTTTGACGACCTTTTGAGCAAGAACCCCAAAGGCATCGCGAATCTCTACTTCCGAATTGATGTCCACCAGTTGTCTAACACTAAAATGTGGCACCCAATCAAGAGCCTCTCCCTTTGCTTCTGGCGGAGCCGAAACGCGATACTCTCTACCATCAATGTAAACGGTGGCGACTCTTTGCAGAACCTCCGGCTGATTCGATCCATGCAAGACCGTCTGCTTGAGCACGACTTTGGTCTCTAATTTATCGGTCATCCAAAGATCCCCCCTAGACACTCCCAATTGTAAGGGCAGCGGCGTTGCTCACATATACCGGATCGCTACCGAGTCGCTTCCAGACCGGTGATCGCCGGGACAAAGCTGACCTGCTAGAGGAAATCTGCTGGTGCCGGGTGCCCGCCCTTCGCGCTTTTCGAAGCGTGGGAATAGGAAGTGTTAGAGGGTTAGCGCCTGAAGGTTTACTGGGGTGGGGTTTCTTTCGTCGACAATCGACAACACCGGGTACCCCACCCGGAGCCTGTCCTGAGCGAAGCCGAAGGGCGGTTTTCCAAGTGTGGGCTTCCCTGGAGGAAGAATCCTGCGAAGAGGGAATGCTGGTTCGAATAAACGTCTTGTAATACAAAATAATACATGATATTGTTATGGCATTATGAGCGGCACCGAGAAAACCATCAGCTTCCGTGCCGTCGCGGAAAAGATCGACGCGCTGGACTCGCTCGCCGCCGCGCAAGACCGTTCGCGCAGCTATCTCATCAACCAGGCGATCACCAACTACATCGAGTTGCACGCCTACCAGGACGCGTTGGTTCGCAAGGGGCTTGACGACATGCGGCAAGGCCGCGTCGTGCGCCATGAGGAGGTCGTAAAGCGGCTCAAGAGAAGCGGGCGCGCTCGTCCATGATCGAATGGACCGAGCAGGCGGCCCGGCAACTGGATCAGGCTCACGATTACATCGCTCTCTCCAACAGCGAGGAGGTTGCCGCCCGGATCACCATGCAGATCGTCACCAGCGTTCAGCGACTCGCCGCCTTTCCCATGTCGGGCAGACCGGGCCGGGTTCGGGGCACCCGTGGACTGGTCATTTCGAATACGCCCTTTATTGCCGCGTATGCCATCGAGAAGGCCCGCATCGTGATCCTCGCCCTCTACCACGGCGCCCAACCATGGGCGGAGATCTTCTAGCCTTGGAGAAATGGCACTTTGACGAAGATTGAATCTCAGTTCTCCGACCCGGGGAAGCAGCTTTCGGTGGCGATCCAGATGTTGAATGCAACGTCGTTTAGTTCTTTGACAACAACGCCCAACGGCAACGGCTGCCAGAGTTGCCTTTGCCGTTAATGCCCCAACCTCCAGGTAACCTAGGGTTACTGGCCAGTATCCGAAGCGTAAGTCGTTGATGTTGCGTTGGAGGAGGGGGGAGGGGGTTGGTAAACATTCGTCGCTGAAAGTTAATACCGCATCGGTTAACACGCGATGTCTTGAACGGATGCCGAACCAGCTAAGAGCCAATGGCTAAGAGCTAAGAGCTTTTCGCCGTAATCGTCTCCAGCCCGTGCGAGTTCGGGCCCATCTCGTTGCGCCGCAGCAGCCAGGAGAAGAACACGGCGAAGAAGCCCAAGGCGGAGAAGATCCACATGCCGAGTGCGTAGCCATGAGGATGCTGGGCGCTCGCACCCGCGTGGTCGTTGGCCCAGCCGATTAGAAGATTGAAGCCGGCCAGCCCGATGTTCTGGATCATGGTCATCAGGCCGTACGCAGTTCCGAGTTTCGCCTGCGGCACGATGTAGGCCACCGACGGCCACAGGATCGCCGGAACCAGCGAGAACGCCACGCCCATCATCGCCATGGGCACGTAGAGCGAGACGTGGGTGTAGGCCATGATCAGGTACACGGGAATCAGCAGGAACGAGCCCGCCATCATCAGCAGCGTGCGCCGCCCGATCTTGTCGGCCACCAGCCCGAAGGCCGGGGTGCCGAACATGGTGAACAGCGTCAGGATGCTGACCAGGAATCCGCCGAGTTCACGCGAGGTGCCGTGCGCTTCAATGAAGAACTTGATGGCGAAGGTCTCGAAGGGAAAAATCGCGGAATAGAAAGTGATGCAGAGAAGCACGATATACAGATAGGAAATGCCGAACATGCGGCGGCTGGTGATCAAGAGCCGGACTCCGACCACGCTCACCACCGCCCAGAAAAAGTAAGTCCAGTCGTGCCCGGGATAGAGCGCGACGGCGATCAGTGCGATGGCGAGCACGATCCACACCGGATCGCGCAGCTTCCAGTCTCTGGAAAATTCTTTCAGGTCAACCTTGTCGGGCTCGCCTGCCTGTCCGAGCGAAAAGTGCTTCTCGGCATAAACTTCCATCACCCAGTAAACGATGGGCGCGATGAGCACAGCGCTCCGAAGCCGACCGCGATCAGCAGCGGCGAGCGCCAGCTCTCGTACGCGCCCTTGGCCCAGGTGGGCGAATTCTGCGCCAGCCACGAGCCGAAGCGCGCGATCATCAGGTTGATGCCGAAGGCGAAGCTCAGCTCTTTGCCGCGAAACCACTTGGCGACCGCGGTGGTCACCGCCACGATCAGCGATTCCGCGCCCAGCCCAAAAATCAGCCGGCCTGCGGCCATGACCTGCAATTGCGGCGACATGACCGTCACCGCCGCGCCCAGCGTGCACAACGCGCCGAAGATGAGCGTGGACTTGCGCAGGCCGAGGCGGTCGACCAGGATTCCGCCGACCAACACCATGAACACGTTGGGAATGCTGTAGATGGCCTGCAGCAGGCCGATGTTGGAATCGGAGAAGTGCAGTTGTTTGGCCAGCAGATCGGCGATGGGAGCGATGCAGTCGTAAACGTAGTAGTTGCCGAACATCGCCAGGCTGATGATGGCCAGCACCGCCCAGCGGTAGAAGCGCGAAGGCTCCGGTTTCGCCGCCGCAGCACCGAGGGCAGGATTGGTGGTGGAATCGCTCATGCGTAATTCCGCAGTACGCGCGGAAAACGTGAGGATAACAGAAGAGAGTCTTCAGTCTTCAGTCGCCAGTCGTCAGGCGCAAGGCGCAAGGCACAAGGCACAAGGCGCAAGGCACAAGGCCAGTACATTGGGCAATCGGGTGATCAGGAGCCGATGAAACGCGCGTACAAGCTGCGGGCGATGGCGGTGTCGGTGGTGCCCTTGATGATGGCGCGGCCGTCGGGGAAGAGGGTCAATTCGTAGGGCTCGTGCCAGAACTTGAGCACGAACTCGTTGTGGCGCACGGTGCCGTGCGCTTGCAGGCGCTGGGTGATTTCGGCGAAATCAATGGGGCGCTGGCGCTCGTGGATCTGCACGGAATTGCGGCCGCAGAGGGTGATGTGCGGCCGTCCCTTGCCGGCGAGGTGGACGAAATCGCGCTCGGCGCAGGCACGGCAATCTTCACGCGCTCGCTGGACGGAGATTTCCGAGCGGTCGTTGCGCCACAAATCGAACGACAGCAGCGTGGGGCGCATGGCCGGGCGCGCGCCGACCAGGAACTTCAGCGCTTCGGTGGCGGCGATGGCGGCGACGGCGGCCGCTGCCGAATTCAGGATTCCCGCGGTGTCGCAGGTCTCGAAGCTGCCGCGCGGCGCTTCGGGAAAAACGCACGCCAGGCAGGCGGTCTCGCCCGGCAGCACGTTCATGGAGACGCCATAGCTGCCGACGGCGGCGGAATAAATCCAGGGCACGCGCTCGCGCACGGCGTAGTCGTTGATGAGATAACGGGTCTCGAAATTATCGGTGCCGTCGAGGATGAGTTGCGCGCCGGCGAGAAGCTCCTCGATATTGCCGGGCGTAAGGTCGGCGACGTGCGGCTCGACCGTGACTTCGGTATTGAAAGCGGCAATCTTGCGGGCGGCGGCAATGGCCTTGGGCAAGGATTCGGCGGCGTCGGATTCATCGAACAGCGACTGCCGCTGGAGATTGCTGGGCTCGACGTAATCGCGGTCGATGATGCGGATGGCGCCGACGCCGGCGCGCGCCAGCAATCCGGCGGCGGCCGATCCGGTGGCGCCGCAGCCGACCATGGCGATGCGCGCGGCGCGCAGGCGCTGCTGTCCTTCGGCGCCGATGCCGTGGAAGAGCACCTGGCGCGAGTAGCGTTCCTCGGAAGTCAACGGCATTGCGCAGTCCTGAAGGGTTCACAAAGTATTATAAGTGGCGATACTGCTGAGCTCCCGGCCAAAGCAGTGCAACGGGGCTGTTGCCGAAGCTCATCGAAGAAGGCATCCGGACAGGTGCGGCGCAGGCTGGCGCCGCTTGCCGACAAGCATGGCATTCATCCGAGAAGCGCGAGAACTCGTGCTGCGCCTGCACCCCAGAACGCGCAAAATCGGCGCGTTCTGGGGACCCCGTGTGCGCGGGGCCGTTGCCGTATTGGCCTGGGCTCTGGCCGTGGCCCCCGCGGCGGCGCAGGAGCGCGCGCCGGCGGTCGCCAATCCTTCCGCGCCGCAAGCGCCGGCGCCCTCGGCGGTGGCGGCGCTGAGCCGGGCGAACGACTTGCAGGGATTGCGCGTGGCGCAGGTGGAATTCCGCGGCATCGAGGCCGATCCGCCGGTGATGAACAACCTGCGGCGACTGGTGGCGCCGAACCTGGACCAGCCGCTGGACCGGCAAAAACTGGGCCGCACCCTGCGCGCCCTGTATGCCACCGGGCGTTTCGCCGACGTGCAGGTGGATGCGCAACGCAACCAACGCAACGAACTTTCGCTGGTCTTCATCGCGACGGAAAACCTGTTCATCGGCTCGATCACGGTTGTCGGCGCGCCGCGCCGGCCGAGCGCGGCGCAACTGCGCGACGTCACCAAGCTCGAACTTGGCAAACTGTACTCGCCGGCCGCGGTGGAACAGGGAATGCAGCGCATGAAAAGCCTGTTGGCCGACAACGGCTATTACCAGTCGGCGATTACCGTGGACGAGGAGCGCCACCCGGAGTCGCAGCAAATCAACTTGCATTTCAGCGTGACGCCGGGACGGGCGGCGAAAATCGGGCAGGTGATCGTAACCGGGAGCCCGGGCCTGAGCGATGCCGAGATCCTGCGGATCTCCAAACTGCAACCCGGGGCAACGGTGAGCGCGGAGCATGTTACGCGCGCGCTCACCCGGCTGCGCAAACAGTATTCCAAGAACGAGCGCCTGGAAGCCCAGATCGCGGTGGTGGAGCGCCGCTATCACGAGGAGAACAACACGCTGGATTACGTGTTCCGCATCGTGCGCGGCCCGGTGGTCAATATCAGCGTTTCCGGCGGCGAGATTAGCAAGCGCAAGCTGCGGCGGTACGTTCCGGTTTACGAGGAACACGCCGTGGACGACGACCTGCTGAACGAGGGCCGCCGCAATCTGCGCGATTATCTTCAAACCCAGGGCTACTTCGACGCCGAGGTGAATGTGAGCCAGCGCCGCGAAGCGCAGCCGCCGCAGGAAGTCAACATCGCCTATACCGTCGAAAAGGGCTCGAAGCACGAACTGACGAACATCTTCATCGAGGGCAATAAATACTTCTCGTACGGCCTGATCCGCGAACGCATGGCGATCCAGCCTGCCAGTGTGCTGATGCGCCACGGGCGCTTCAGCCAGGAGTTGCTGAACCGCGACCTGGACAACCTTCGCGATCTGTACCTGACCAACGGATTCGAGTCGGTCAAAGTCACGGGAGGTTTCCGGGACGACTACGAGGGACACATCGGACGCATGGTGGTGTTTATCAAGATCGAGGAGGGGCCGCAAACGCTGGTGTCGTCGCTGACCATCACCGGCAACAGCGTGATTACGGAAGACCAACTGCGTCCGTTACTGACCACGGTGGAGGGCCAGCCCTATTCTGAAGCCAACGTGGCGCAGGACCGGGACAGTGTGTTGAATCATTACTTCAATCACGGCTTTCTGGACGCGGTGTTTACCTCGTCGGCAAAACCGGCGCCGGGCGATCCGACGCGCGAGGTGGTGGAATACACCATCCAGGAAGGGTCGCAGGTTTTCGTGGACCGCATTCTGGCCTCGGGCCTGCGCTACACCAGGCCGGGGATTGTGAAGCGGCAATACCAGCTTGCGCCGCTGCAGCCGCTGAGCCAGTTGCAGATGCTGGACACGCAGCGGCGGCTCTACGACCTCGGCGTGTTCAACTCGGTCAACGTGGCGGTGCAGAACCCGGATGGGCAGTCGCGGTACAAGGACATTTTTCTGCAATTCGAAGAAGCCCGGCGGTGGAATTTCACCTACGGCTTCGGCATCGAGGTGCAGAGCGGGGCGTTCGGCACCCGGGAGCTTCCGCAAGGGACCACCGGGGTGAGCCCGCGCGTGAGCTTCGACGTGACGCGCAACAACTTCGGGGGACGGGCGCACACGGTGAGCTTCAGTTCGCACGTCGGACGCCTGGAACAGCGCGGGCTGCTGAGCTACGACGCGCCCGGGTTCATGGCGACGGACAACCTGCGGCTGACGGTGAGCGCGTTTTACGACAACTCGCTGGACGTGCGGACGTTCACCTCGCAGCGCATGGAAGGCTCAACCCAACTGGAGCAGATCGTCAGCAAGGCGACGAGCCTGCTGTACCGCTTCACCTACCGCCGGGTGCGCGCGAGCGACCTGGTGATCTCGCCGAGCCTGATACCGCTGTTTTCGCAGCCGGTGCGGGTGGGCATGCCGAGCCTGACCTATATCCGCGACCGCCGGGACGATCCCATCGACACGCACAACGGGAACTACAATACGTTCGACACCGGGGTGGCGTCGGGCATCTTCGGCTCGGAAGCTGCATTCGGGCGGTTCCTGGGGCAGAACACGACGTATCATCCTTTTCATGCGCGGCGGTGGGTGTTCGCCCGCAATCTGCGGGTGGGAGTGGCGGAACCGTTCGGGAATACCACGGCCTTGCCGCTGCCGGAGCGGTTTTTCGCCGGCGGGGGAAACTCGCTGCGCGGGTTTGCCATCAACCAGGCGGGGCCGCGCGACCTGACGACGGGCGAGCCGCTGGGCGGAAACGCGATGGTAGTGAACAGCTTCGAGCTGCGCACGCCGACGGTGGCGCTGCCCTGGATCGGGAATAACATGGGGTTCGTCATTTTTCACGACGCGGGCAATGTCTTCGCCACGACGAACGACATGGCGCACAGCCTGCTGCGCTGGTCGCAGCCCCACCCCGACCTGTGCCAGCAGGCGAGCACGGGCAAGCAGTGCGACTTCAGCTACATTTCGCACGCGGTCGGCGGGGGAATTCGCTATCGCACGCCGATCGGGCCGGTGCGGCTGGATTTTGGCTACAACTTCAACCCGCCGACCTTCCCGGTGTATCCCGACTCGTCGAACAACTTTGCGCCGTTCCACTGGCAGCAGCTGCGGCACTTTAATTTCATCTTCAGCGTGGGGCAGACGTTCTGATGCGGCGCGCCCTGCAAATCGCGGTGGTGTGCATGGCCTGTGCCGGGCTGCTGCGGGGCGAGATTGTCGACCGCATCGTCGCCACCGTGAACGGGCAGCCGATTTTGCAGAGCGATTGGGACATCGCGATGCGTTGCGAGGCGTTTCTCGACCAGCGTCCGCTGCAGTTCACGCCGGAGGCGGCGCGCGCGTCGCTGGACCGGCTGGTGGACCAGGAGTTGCTGCGGCAGCAGATCCGCAGCTTCCAGTTGCCGCCGGTCGGGGAAGACAGGCTGCGCAGCCGGTTGGAGGAAATTCGCCATCAGATTCCCGGCGCGGCGAGCGATGCGGGCTGGCAGGCGGCGCTGAACCGCTACGGACTGACGCAGAGCGAAATCGAGGAGCGCATTGCCGACCAGATGGAGATCTTGCGCTTCATTGAAATCCGCCTGCGTCCCACGGTGCACGTGGACCGGCGGAGCATCGAGGCCTACTACCACGACACGCTGCTGCCGCAGTTGAAAGAAAAAGGCGCCAAGCAGGCGCCGCTGGCGGAGGTCTCGGCAAAGATCGAGGAAATCCTTTCGCAACAGATCCTGGATTCGCTGCTGGCGGACTTGCTGCGCGATTTGCGGCAGCAGGGCGAGATCCACATTGATGGTTCGGCGCTGCCGCCGCCGGCCGCCAACGCGACCACGCAACCACCCCAGCAAGGACAACAGCAGCGCTTGCCGGGGACCCCGGTGGAGGCGCGATGAGCGACCAAGTCCAGCCGCGCCGCAGAGTCGTTCTGGCGATTGCCGGGATTGTAGTGGTGGCGATCGTCATCGGGATGGGGTGGTATCTCACCAGCCCGCGTTTCCATGACTACGTGCGCGCGCGGCTGGTGGAACGGCTGGAAAGCGTGACCGGCGGACGCGTCGAGATGGGCAAGGTTGATTGGAATCTCGGCAAGCTCTCGCTGGTCGCTCACAATGTCACGATTCACGGGCTGGAAGGGCCGAATGAGGCGCCCTACGTGCATGCCGATCGCATCGCGATCCGGTTGAAGATTTTGTCACTCGCCGGGCGGAAAATCGGTCTGCGGAGTTTCGAAGTCGATCGGCCGGTGATTCACCTGATGGTCGAAGCCGACGGCAGCACCAACCAGCCGAGGCCGAAAACCGCGCGACCCACATCTGCCAAGGGCGGGCAGATGTGGGGCACCAGCGGGGGCACCGGAGTGCAGTCGATCTTCGAGCTGCAGGCGGACCACGTCGAGGTGCGCGATGGCGTGCTGATGGTGAACGACCGGCGCGTGCCGCTCGATCTGGCCGCCAACAACGTGCAGGCGGAGTTGGCGTACGCGGCCAACGCGCAGAGCTATGACGGCACGTTCAGCGCGGGTGGGATTCACCTTGCGTATGGTGATTACAAGCCGTTTGATTCGGCAGTCGCCGCCAGCTTCAGCGTGGCGCAAAACCAAGTGGTCATGAAATCGGCGAAGCTGACCACGGGCAAGTCATGGGTAGAAGTTGCGGGGCAGTTGGTGGACTTCAGCCACCCGCGGTTAACGTTGAATTACCGATCGCGGTTCGACCTGGCGCAGATCGCCGACGTCACGCGGCTGGCGCAGGTGCGCGGCGGCGTGCTGGAAGTGAACGGCAGCGGCAACTTTACCGCTGAGGACTTCGCCACGTCGGGCTCGGTGCGAGTGCAAAACCTGGAATACCGCGATCCGGCCATCCGCATTCCCGACCTCGACGGCGGCGCGGAATTCAAGTCGGAACACAACACGCTGACCATTCCGCACCTGTTCGCGCACGCGCTGGGAGGGACGGTCACCGGGGGCGCAGAGATTCGAAACTGGACGTCGGCGCTGAAGCCGGGAGCGCGCGCGGGCCTGGTGTCGCCGGCGGCGGATGCGGTGGCGCACTTGCGGCTGCAGCAGCTTTCGGTGGGCCGCATTGCCGCCGCCATTTCGACCCGCGCGCTGCCGGCGGACAAACTGAACCCGGTGGGCTCGGCGAGCGGCACCATGGAGGTGACCTTCCGCGGCTCGCCGGCGCACGCGCACGCGCGCTTCGACGTGAATGTCACGCCGGTGGAGGCGACCCCGCAGCAGCTTCCCGTGAGCGCCACCATCCGCGGCACGTACGCGATTGACACGCTGGCGCTGGAACTGACGCAGTTGAGCGCGACGGCGCGGTCGCTGAAGCTGGAAACGTCCGGCACCATGGCGCGCAACAACAGCCTGCGTGTGGCGCTGACGGTCGGCGACCTGCGCGACCTGGCTGCGCTGCTGGCTGCGCTGAGCCCCTCCCTCCGGCTGCCCGACGGCGTCACGGGCCGCGCGACGTTCACCGGAAACCTGACCGGCACGCTGGCCGCACCGCAACTGGCGGGACAAGTGGCGCTCGGGGATTTCACCTTGCCGATCCCGCTGACGGCTGCGGCGCGCCAGCGGGCGTCCACGCCGGCGCGGCTGGCGCGGTTCGATTCCTTCACCGCCCAGGTGCAGTATTCGCCAAGCCAACTCGCGCTCATCAACGCCCGTCTGCGCCGCGGCCCCGAGGATGCTTCCTTCACGCTGAATCTGGGGCTCGATCAAGGCGAGGCCCGCGGCACGCTGCCGCTCACGTTGCGGGCGGACATTCACAATTTCGAGATTCACGATCTGCAGGCGATCCTCGGGTTCGATTACCCGATCACCGGGCAGACCACGGCAACGCTGGCGGTGAGCGGCACGGCCGACGATCCGGTCGGTTCGGGGCGCCTGCGCATTGCCAAGGCGATGGTGGATGGCGAACCGTACCAGGACATCAGAGCCGACGTGGTATTTGCCAACCAGGAAGCGCAACTTGCCAACGTGCTGATCGCGCACGACGGCGCGCGCGTGACCGGGACCGCCGCCTACAACCTGAAGACGACGGCGTTCCGCTGCAACCTGAAGGGCAGCAATTTCAGCCTGGCGCAGTTCGCGCAACTGCAGTTGCCGCGCATTTCCATCGGCGGCACGCTGAACTTCGACGCGCGGGGGTCGGGCACGACGTCGGCGCCGGTGGTGGACGCCGACCTCCACGTGCGCGACGTGATGCTGAACCGCGAGCGGCTGGGGAACCTGGACGCGAAGGCGGCGACCAGCGACGGGGTGATGCGAATCACCGCGCGGAGCGACTTTCCCGCGGCCGAGTTTGGATTGGACGGCACGGTCGGCATGCACGGCGATTTCCCCGCGGAGCTGGCGCTGAAATTCACCCGTCTGGATGTGGACGCGCTGCTGCACGAGTTCCTGCAAGGACGCATCACGGGACATTCCTCGATCAGCGGAGCGGTCACACTGGCCGGACCGCTGCGGCGGCCGCGGTTGCTCACGGTGAACGGCGACATCAGCCAGTTTTCCGCCGACATGGAGAACGTCAAAGTGCACAACGACGGCCCGCTGCGCTTCAAGGTGGCCGACCAGGTGCTGACGCTGGAGCAGTTCCATCTCGCCGGGGAGGAAAACACGCAGCTGTCGGCGACCGGCACGGTGTCACTGGCGGGCGCCAAGGCGCTGGAGCTGCGCGCCGAGGGCAACGTCCACATGAAACTGCTGCAGGTCTGGAACCCGGACCTGCTAAGCGGCGGCAAGGTGGAGTTCAACCTCAACGCCCGTGGAAACATGAGCCGGCCGGTGCTGTTCGGCCGCGCCAAGATCGACCACGGCGCGGTGGCGAACGTCAATTTTCCGAACGGGCTCAGCGATATCAACGGCGTCATCGTTTTCAACCAGGACCGTATGCAGATCCAGTCGCTGACGGCGAGCAGCGGAGGAGGAACGCTGACCTTGGGCGGGTTTGTGACCTACTCGGGTGTGCCGGCGTTCAACCTGACGATGCAGGGCAAGGGAATCCGTCTGCGCTATCCGCAGGGATTGAGCACGGTGCTGGATGCCGATCTGCGGCTGAGCGGGACAACCAGCAATTCGACGCTGTCGGGCACGGCGACGGTCACCAAGTTCGGCATGACGCCGCAATTCGACCTGGGGCTGGCCATCGCGCGCGCGCGGCAGGCGCCCGAGGCGCCGAACCCGAAATCGCCATTCAACAACATGCGGCTGGCGGTCCACGTGGTGTCCACGGCGGAGTTGCAGGTGCAGTCGTCGCTGGCGCGCCTGACCGGCGATGTGGACCTCAACATCCGCGGCACGGCGACGCGGCCCGTTCTGCTGGGCAAGGTGAACGTCACCGAGGGCCAGGTGACGCTCAACGGCACGAATTATCAACTGGAGCGCGGTGACGTGACCTTCCGCAACCCGGTGCGGATCGAGCCCGTGCTGGACGTGGAGGCCACGACGCGGGTGCGCGATTACGACATTACGCTCGGCTTCCACGGGCCGCTGGAGAGGCTGAGCACGACCTTCCGCTCCGACCCGCCGCTGCCGACCTCCGACATCATCGCGCTGCTTGCCTTCGGGCGCGCGCGCGAGGAGGCGGTGATGGCGACGGAGGCAAACCCGAGTTTTACCGAGTCGGCGTCGCAGGCGATCCTGGGGCAGGCGCTGAATTCGGCATCGAGCTCGAGGATGCAGCGGCTGTTCGGGGTAAGCCGCATTAAGATTTCGCCGGAAGTGGCTGCCAGCCAGGCACTGGATCCCAATGCGCGCGTCACCATCGAGCAGCAGGTTTCGAAGGAATTCACCGTGACCTACGTTACCGACCTGACGCACTCGGGACAGCAGATCATCCAGGTGGAATACAACTACAGCCGGCACATCTCAATCCTGGGCACGCGCGACCAGTACGGGGTGGTGTCGTTCGATGTAAGGATCAAACGGCGGAGACGATAGTAGTGGGTCTGTCGGTCGATCAGTCAGTCGGTCTATCAGTCTCTCGGTCGATCGGTAAAGCGGCCAGGCCGGTACTCCACCAATCAGTGCTCGGTAAGATTTCATGAGTGCGGTGCTGCGGAAATCGAACCGACCGACCGACTGATAGACCGATCGACCGAAGACCGACAGACTGATAGACCGAGAGACCAACCGACCTTTAGAATTTCTCCGTGGCCATACTGCGCAGCCTGGGAACGACGCTGGAGATGATCAAGTGGGAGCACTCCATCCTCACCCTCCCCTTCGGCTTGACCGGCGCGGTGCTGGCGGCGCGCGGCATTCCCAGCGGGCGGCAGTTATTGTGGATCGCCGTCGGGCTGGTTTCCGCGCGCGCCGCTGCGATGAGCTTTAACCGCCTGGCGGACCATTCCATCGATGCCGCCAACCCGCGTACCCGCACGCGCGCGCTGCCCGTGGGCGCGCTATCGCGGCAATTTGTGGCCGCGTTCGTCGTGCTGTCAAGTTTGCTGCTGGTGCTGGCGGCGGCGGAATTGAACCGGATGGCGCTGGTTCTGTCGCCGGTCGCGCTGGGAGTGATCCTGCTGTACTCGTACACCAAGCGCTTCACGCGCTGGTCGCACGTGGTGCTGGGATTTGCCATGGGACTGGCGCCGGCGGCAGGTTGGGTGGCGGTGCGCGGAACACTGGACCCGCGAATCCTGATCCTGACCGCGGCGGTGACATTCTGGGGCGGAGGCTTCGACGTGCTCTATGCCTGCCAGGATTATGACTTCGACTGCCAGTCCGGCCTGCACTCCGTGCCACGGTTCTGCGGCATTGCGCGCTCGCTGTGGATTGCGCGCGTGTTCCACGTCTTGACCCTGACGCTGCTTGGGGTGCTGGTGTATGTCTTCGGCCTGGGGGCGATCGCGATTGCCGGCGTGGTCGTGGTCGGGCTACTGCTGCTGTATGAGCATTCGCTGGTGTCGGCCAACGACCTTTCCCGCCTGAACGCCGCCTTCTTCACCATGAACGGCGTGATCTCGATGGTGTTCCTGCTGTTCGTAACCGCGAATTTTCTGCTGCGGACGCGGTGAGTCCAGGACGTTAGCCAACGGAATCAGCGCGGTCGTAAGACTTTGCGCTTCCGTGCCAGCGCTTTCCGAATGGAGATCCTGATTGCCATCGATTCCCGGGTCAAGTCAGCAGCCGTGGCGCAGAGAATACGGCTCCTCTCGACCAGCCGCCTGGCTTCGTCGATCGTGACACACGTTTTGGCTCGCTGGTGTACTGCCACAAAACTGCCCCGACATCCAGATTTTACGGATGACCACCGCGGTGCGGGGTATGCCAAAAAGCGCCGAGTTGCCGCAGGCGCCCATTTCGGGAAGGGGGTATGATCTTGCCATGGCGCAAGCACCGGCAGCGGAATTCCGGCGGCGGGTCCTGCTGGTTCATGGCGACCAGAAGTTTCTGGACGCGTGCTCGGCCGAGTTGCGCCAGCGGGGCTATGAAGTGCTGATGGCGCGGGAGGGGTTTGAGGCATTGTGTGTGCTCCGGGGCGCCGTGCCGGAGGTGCTGATTTCGGAACTGGACCTGCCGCGGATGTCAGGATTCGAGCTGCTATCGGTGGTCCGTACGCGCTTTCCGCAGATTGCGGTGATCGCCACCAGCGGCGCCTACACCGCCCATAGCCTGCCCATCGAGACCACGGCCGACGCATTCGTGGCAGAGGGACCGAACATGATCTTCGAGCTGGTGGAAGCGGTCAATACCGCGATCAGTGATTCTCCGGTCCGCGGGTCGAAGCCGAAGTCGCACACCGCGGCGGTATGGATTCCGCGCTCTTCGACCGGATACATCATCCTGACCTGTCCGGAATGCCTGCGCTCGTTTTCCGTCGTGCAGCCCAAAGCTGACATGGACACGCCCCGGCACGAAATTTGTGTCTCATGCGGGGCGAGGGTGCGGTTCTCGATCAGCGCCGGGGCCCTGGTTCGCCCGCCGGGCAGAACCGACAGCAACCTCACATCGCAGGACCGGATCAAGCAAAGCGAGGCCACAATTTCCGCCAGCAAAGAGGTGCTTGCGGCCGGGAGGGCGATGTTCGCGAAGAAGAAACGCAAGTGACTGGCCCCTCGGCAATGGCGGCAGCCTGGGGTATCATCAAGCCTTCTATGTCCGTGACGCACGCCTTCACCACCGACGACCCGCGGCTGGGGCCGGTCGCCGAAAAAGTGCTCGCCCAGCAGCGGCTGGAGGCCGCCGATGCGCTCGCGCTGTACGCCTCCAGCGACATTCTTGCCGTCGGCTGGCTGGCCAATCACGTCCGCGAGCGGATACACGGCGACAAGACCTTTTTCAACGTCAACCGGCACATCAATCCCACCAACGTGTGCGTGGCGGCGTGCCGGCTGTGCGCTTTCGGGCGGAAGAAAGACGCGCCCGGCGCGTACACCATGGCACTGGAAGAGGCGTTTCAGACCGCCGCCTCCGGCTACAGCGATGCCGTCACCGAGTTTCACATTGTTGGCGGGCTGCATCCCGACTTGCCGTTCCAGTACTTTCTCGACCTGATCTCCGGCCTCAAGCAGCGCTTCCCGGCGGTGCACTTGAAGGCGTTTACCATGGTGGAGGTCGCGTTCCTGGCGAAAATCGCCAAGCTGAGCATCCGGGATACGCTGCTGAGGTTGAAGGAAGCGGGGGTGGATTCGCTGCCCGGGGGAGGGGCGGAAATTTTCACCGACCGGGTGCGGCACATCATCTGCGACCACAAGATCGACGGCCAGCAGTGGATCGACACGGCGAGGCTGGCGCACCAGATCGGCCTGAAATCGAATGCCACCATGCTCTACGGGCATATCGAAAACGATGAAGACCGGGTCGATCACCTGCTGAGGTTGCGCGCGCTGCAGCAGGAGACCGGCGGATTCCAGACCTTCATCCCGCTGGCGTTCCACCCGGCCAACACGCCGCTGCAGCACCTGATGACCACGACCGGCTTTGCCGACATCAAGAGCATCGCGGTGTCGCGGCTGGTGCTGGACAATTTCCCGCACATCAAGGCGTACTGGCAGATGATGACGCCGAAGATCGCGCAGATCGCGCAGCGCTTCGGGGCCGACGACCTGGACGGGACGGTGATTGAAGAAAAGATCTACCACGATGCCGGCGCCACCACTCCGCAGGGCCTCCGCCGGCAGGAGTTGATCCGGCTGATCAAGGAAGCGGGCCGCGAGCCGGTGGAGCGGGACACCCTGTACCGGGCGGTGACGCGGACGGAGACATCGGTCACGGTTGCGGTGTAGGCAATCTTGACTTTGGACGAGCGTCGTCAAGCAAAAAATCTCGTGACTACCGAAAAATCTTCCTACTCGCAACCCATTCCGGGATTCTTGGATTCCCGGTCTAGCACGTTTTATGCCGCATTTCGACCGTACAACCCTTGACTCTCTGCTAGCCTCTTGTATGTCAGGTGTAAAATTCTATTCGTAAGAGCGGTGGGTCACAGGGGTTCACGCCTGTGTACGAGGCTCCGCATGAATGTCCACATCAGCTACAAGGTTTCCAAAACTCCCGACCTCGATAAAGAATTCAACCAGCACATCGAAAAAATGGGGAAGCGGCTCCAGTTCTTCCGCCCGGAGCTGGTGCATCTGCATGCCATCATTGAGGAAAAAAGCGCGCGCGAGGGGCCCTCGGTGGCGCTGAACCTGCGGCTGCCGTCGGGCCAGATGGCGGCGAAAGTAAACGGGCCCACGCCGACCGCGGCCATCAAGGCAGCGTTCGAGCAACTGGTCGAGCAGCTCACCAAACACAAGGACATGCTGCGGAACGCGCACCAGTGGCCGCGCCGCAGGCGGGTGGGGAGCACGCGCCCGCAGCAAGTGCCGTTCGAGGAGACGCTGGCGGCGGTGCAGCCGCCCACCATTTCGGCCGAGGACGTGCGCTCGTTCATCAATGCGAATTTCACGCTGCTGTTCCGCTTCGTGGAACGCGAGCTGCGGTATCGCGAGAACCTGGGGCTGATCCGCCGCGACCAGGTCTCGCCGGAAGAGGTGGTGGACGAAGCCGTCGCCAACGCGCTCGACAATGGAGAGGACAAACCCGAACTGGTCAGCCTGGAACCGTGGCTGTACCGTCTGGCCCGGCGCGCCATCGACCAGCTCGCCAGCCGCAACGGCGAGCAGGTGCCGCAGGTGCCGCTCGATCACGCGTATCGCCAGACCGACGTGCACGACGCGGACGAACTCCAGATGCAGTTCCATCAGCCGGACGAAGCGGTCAACAATGAAGATGTTATTGCCGATGTCCGAGTCAGCACGCCGGAGGCTTCGGCCGCCAGCGACGAAATGATCACCCTGGTGGAGTACGCCCTGCTCGGCGCCAAACCCGAGGGCCGCGAAGCCTTCCTCCTCTATGCGGTCGAGGGATTTACTCCCGATGAAATTGCCGTGATTACCAGCAGGCCGGTGGACGAGGTGCGCACCTCGATTGCGGGCGCGCGCGAGCACCTGCGCAAGAGCCTGGTCGACCCGGCCAAATTCAAGGACAAGCTTCTGCAGCATTCCAAAATCGCTTAAATTCGCCAGACCTTGGCGCTCAGGAGTAGTGCATGATCACGCGTGAAAACATTCGTGAACTAGCCGGATTTGAGTCCCCGGAAGGTGGCGCCCTGAGTTTTTACTATCAACCGTCCACTCCCAAAGACAAATCGCACCGGGAAGAGCTGATCCTGGTGAAGGACCTGGTGCGCAACGCTCTCCGCGAATCGGAAAAAAACGGCAAGAACGGCAGCACGCGCGAGGACCTGCAAAAGATCCTCGACATGGCGGAGCGCCTGCACGGCAACAGCGGGCGGGCGAAGGCGGTCTTCGCCTCCAGCAAAGAACATTTCTGGCGCGAATACGATTTGCCGGCCCGGCTGGCGGGTTCGCGCCTGTTCGTCAACCGGCGTTTCCACCTGCGGCCGCTGACCGCCATCGCCGACGTGCTGCCGCGTCTGCTGATCGTGGCGGCCGATAAAACCAAGGCGCGCTTCTTCGAGTTGTGGATGGACGAAATCACCGAGCGGGAAAAATTCGCCAACGAGTTGCCGCGCCACGGCCGCAGCGACGGATTCGCGGGCTACGATGCCGGGCACGCCGAGCGTCACGTGGAAAACGAGGCGCTGCACTGGTACAAGCGCCTGGCGGAACGCATGCGCGAATTGCAGGATTGCGGCTACGAGCGGTTCCTGGTCGGATGCCGTGACGAGAACTGGCCGGAAATCGAGCCCTGTTTGCACCCGTATGTCCGGCAGCGGTTCGTGGGGCATTTCGCGATTGACCCGGCGACGGCAACCATCGCCCAGGTGCGGGAAAGCGCCGAGGCCTTGTACAACGAGTTCCGCTCCCAACGCCGCGCCGGCCTGGTGCGCGAAGCGATCGGGGGAGCACAAAGCAACGGACGCGGCGCCACCGGCCTGCGGCGCGTGCTGGGGTCGCTGGAGAAGGGCGAGATCCAGACCCTGCTGCTGGCGCGGAATTTTGCTGCCCCCGCCGCCCAGTGCCACAACTGCGGACATCTCGACTGCCACATCCCGGAAACCTGCGCGGTTTGCGGGCAGAAGACGGAGCACCTGGACGATGTTGCCGACGCGGTGCTGCGCGTGGCGGTACGGAAAGGGATCGAAATCATCCACATTCCGGATAATCCCGAGCTCGCCGCGGTGGGCGGGGTTGCCGCCGTGCTGCGCTTCCGAGCGGATCAGAAGACGGGAGAGAAGAAGGTGGGATAGCAATTAGCAATTAGCGGTTAGCAATTAGCCCTCGGACAGGCTTGCCGTCCGAGGGCTTTGTAGTGCGCCTGGAACTGAGAAGAAAGGACCCACATCTGCCAACACCGGGCAGATGTGGGGCACCCGCGCGGTTGATAGGCATCGTTGGGTATCGGAGTGCGGAGTGGCTAATCGCCAATTGCTAATTGCTAATCGCTAATCGCTCGGAATATCCTTTCGGGTTTTCATTAAATGCACTGGAGCCCACCATGGACCGCCGGAATTTTCTTGCGACCGCAACCCTCGCCTCGCTCGGCCTGACACTGGAAGCGCAAGAAGTCAAAAAGCAGGGCCACGCCGCCGTGAAGCACGAGGCGTCCGTCGTCGGAGGCCCGCCCAGCAAGCCGGTGATGATCTCCAGCCGCAACGGCTGGAACGGCATCGACAAGGGATACCAGATGCTGCTCGACGGCGGCGACACGCTGGACGCGGTGATTGCGGTCGGCAAGACGCAGGAAGACGACCCCAACGACGACTCGGTCGGGCTGGGCGGGCTGCCCAACGAGGAAGGCGTGGTCGAACTCGATTCCTGCTGCATGCACGGGCCGACGCGACGGGCGGGCGCGGTGGGCGGCGTTCGATGGACCAAGAATGCTTCGCTGCTGGCGCAGGCGGTGATGCAGCACACCGGACATGTCATGCTGGTCGGGGAAGGCGCCGACCGGTTCGCCAAGGCAATGGGTTTTCCGAAAGACGAGCTGCTCACCGAGCGCTCGCGGAAAGCCTGGCTGCTGTGGAAGGAGAGTCATCGCGACAGTTGGTGGGGGCCGGGCCTGTCCGATCCGAATTACAAAGTCCCGCCCGACGTGCAAGCGCCAAGCGCCGCGGGGTGGGAAAAGCAAAAAAAAGAACTGGAGGAGCTTGCCGCGGACCTGGCAATCCCGCCGGCGTGGCGGGCGCACTGTATTGATCGCGTGCTGTTTCCGGCACACGGGACGATTCATTGTTCGGCAGTCACGCCCAAGGGGGAGATGTCGGGCATGACCACGACGTGCGGCCTGTCATGGAAAATTCCCGGCCGCTGCGGGGACTCGCCCATCATTGGCGCCGGATCCTACACCGACCAGGATGTGGGCTCGGCCGGGGCGACCGGCAGCGGGGAAGAGAATATCCGCGTGGCCGGCGCGCACACGGTGATCGAGAACATGCGGCACGGGATGTCGCCGCGCGAGGCCGGACTGGACGCGCTGCGGCGGATCGCCCGGAACTACCAGCACAATCCCGCCAAGCTGCGCTACGTGGACATGCAGTACTACATCGTTCGCAAGGATGGTGCCTACGCCGGGGTCAGCCTGTGGAGCCATAGCGCATCCAATCTACGGCGGCAATTCACCGTCCATGACGGAGCCCGGCGGCTGGAAGAGATGGCGTTTCTGTTCCAGGGAACGCCGCTGCCGTTTCCGCCGCAGGCGCGCGAACCCTTCCAGCGGCCGAACTACGGGCCGGGAAAAAAGTAGCGAGTCCCGAGACGCGAGTCGGGAGCTGCGGGTGCATGGCTCGGGACTCGCAACTCGGGACTTTGAGCACAAGAAACGGATAGCGACGTTTTTCATGCCCGCGTAATCTCTTTCCATGGGGAACGTCATGGAGAAGATGCCTAGCCACATGGGTCCGGGAGAATTCTGGGAGGCGGTCCTGCACCGCGACCGCCGCTTCCAGTATTTGTTCGTGTACGCAGTGCGCTCCACCGGCGTGTACTGCCGCCCGACCTGCGCCTCCCGCCGGCCGCGGCGCGAGCAGGTCAGCTTTTTCGCCGGGCCGGAAGCGGCCGAGCGCGCCGGGTTCCGCGCCTGCCGCCGTTGCCGGCCGCGCGAGAATGCCTTCCGCGATCCGCATGCCGAAGTGGTGCAGCGCCTGTGCCGCTACATTGACGCGCACATGGAAGAGCCGGTGAGCCTGGCGGTGCTGAGCCGCGAAGCCGGGTTGAGCGCCTTCCACCTGCAACGGACGTTTAAAAGGGTGCTCGGCGTATCGCCGCTGCAGTATGCGCGGGTGCGGCGGTTGCTCAATTTGAAGTCGCGCCTCAAGAGCGGCGACGACGTGACCTCGGCGATGTACGCCGCGGGATACGGCTCCAGCAGCCGCTTGTACGAGCATGCCGCGGGACAGCTTGGCATGACACCGGGCGCCTACCGCAGCGGCGGCGCGGGAACCGAGATCCGCTACGCGCTGGCCGGCTGCAACCTCGGGCGGATGCTGGTGGCGGCGACGGAGCGCGGCGTCTGCGCGGTGCGCTTGGGCGACTCCGATTCCGAGTTGGTCGCAGAACTGCACCGCGAGTTTCCCATCGCGGACGCGCGCCAGGATGCGTTGTCGCTGCAAGACGTGGCAAGCCGGGTGGTGGATTGCGTCAATGGCAGTGACGCGCACCCCGACATCCCGCTCGACATCCGGGGCAGCGCGTTCCAGGCGAAGGTCTGGGAGACGCTGCGGCGCATCCCACGCGGCGAAACCCGCAGCTACGCGCAGATCGCGCGGGCGATGAAGCAGCCCAAGGCGGTGCGGGCCGTCGCGCGGGCGATCGCGGCGAACCCGGTGGCGGTGATTGTCCCGTGCCACCGCGTGGTGCGCAGCGACGGCTCGCTGGGCGGGTATCGCTGGGGCTTGAAGCGCAAGGAACAGTTGCTCGCGAGCGAAGGCTCAAGGCAGTAGGCGCAAGGCACAAGGCGCAAGGCACAAGGCGCAAGGCGCAAGGCTCAAGGCACAAGGGCCAAGCGCAAGGCTCAAGGCGCAAGGCGCAAGGCACAAGGCGCAAGGCACAAGGCGCAAGGCACAAGGCGCAAGGCACAAGGCGCAAGGCGCAAGGCACAAGCACAAACTGAACAAAAATAACGGCGCCGCATTTGCGGCGCCGTCTTTTTCTTGGCCATCGACTGACGACCATCGACCATCGACTGTTTTACGAGAAGCGAATCTTCACGTCCTTGTGCTTCTCCAGGTGGATGCTGTCAATGAAGCGGACCTTGCCGGTGGACTTGGTCATGATCAGCGACGAGGTGCGCACGCCTTCGCCGAAGAAGCGCACGCCGCGCATGAGGGCGCCGTCGGTGACGCCGGTGGCGGCAAAGATGAGCTGCTTGCCGGGCGCCAGTTCCTCGGCGGTATAGATCTTGTTCTTGTCCTTGATCCCCATTTTCGCGATGCGCTCTTCCAGCGCCGGCTTGTCGACGACCAACCGCCCCAGCATGTAGCCGTTGAGGCAGCGGAGGGCCGCAGCGGTGATGACGCCCTCGGGCGCGCCACCCGAACCCATCACGGCGTGCACGCCAGTGCCAATGACGGCGGCCGAGATTCCCGCGGACAGGTCGCCATCGCCAATCAGCTTGATGCGCGCGCCCGCCCTGCGAATGTCGTTGATCAGCTTTTCGTGGCGAGGCCGGTCGAGCACGATCACCACCAGGTCGTCGACGTCGCGCTCCAGGCGCTTGGCAATGCTGTTCAGGTTGTCGGCCACGGGCGCGTCCATATCCACCGCGCCGTGGCACGACGGGCCGACCACGATCTTGTCCATGTAGCAATCGGGAGCATTGAGCAGTCCGCCGCGCTCCGACGCCGCCAGCACGGTGATAGCGCCCGGCGATCCGGTGGCGCACAGGTTGGTGCCTTCCAGGGGATCGACGGCGATGTCAACCTCGGGCACGGGCTGGCCGTCGCGGAACTCGGCGCCGACTTTCTCGCCGATATAGAGCATGGGCGCCTCGTCGCGCTCGCCCTCGCCGATGACGATGGTGCCCTTCATCGGCACGGTATCCATGGTCCGGCGCATCGCCTCGGTGGCGACATGGTCGGAATACTTGCGTTCCCCCTGGCCCATGCTGCGGGCCGAGGCGATGGCGGCGTTCTCGACAACGCGCAGAAATTCCAGCGCGAGGTCGCTCTCGAGGTTGACACCGAATTGTTTGGCCGACTTGGCAGGTACCTGGGAAGTAGCCATGAAAGCCTCCTCACGCGACGATGAGTTCCGTTCTCCGGCCGCAAGTTCTCCTGCGAGGCGGCGAAGAAGGGGAATGATGCGCCTCCGCTAAACCCGCGTCAATAGCGCCGTGCGGGAATAAATTCGGCCATGGCGGGTTCTCTACCATGCAAAGCGAACACGGTGGCGCCGCCGGTCGCGATCCAAATTTCGGATTCCAGGAGGTTGGAAATGAAAGGGAACTTAACGCTGAAGTCCGTTGCCACGCGCGCCGCGATCGTGGCCACCATGGCCGCCGTCATGTTCGCCATGACCGGCTTGGCCCACGCCGATGTCATCCCGGCAAGCTGGCACAACGGCAACCGGGGAACTCTGAAGCTTGCCGCTTCCACCCAGGTCGGCGGCGTCCTGCTGCCACCCGGAGCGTACGAAGTGAAGGTGAAGAACTCAGCAACGGGAGCGGCGGTCGAATTTGCTGGCTGGACCTATGATCCCTACGCCGCCGAAGGGCTGCCGGTGTACACGCGCGAGGTGGTCGCCAGTGTCCAGGCGTTGCCGCAGGCGGGGACGTCGGCCTCGGCGCGCACCGGGCTGTTGCTGGCTTACGGAGACAGCGGCAAAGCAGTCGGGCTGCAAATCCGCGGCCAGAACGTGGACTACCTGTTCTGACCCAGCTCCCAAGCCGCGGTTTTCCTGCAGGGAAGCCGTGGCTTGGGGCTGTTCTATCTCAGGCAGAGCGCTTGGTGCGTGCGGCAATCAGCGACTTCAAGCTCGCAACCAGCGCCGCAGCTCCTTGCGTGACTTCCAAATTAGCGTCGCCAGTCCATTCGAAGTCCTCATCCCCGGAACGAAGCACGAGCACGGGAATGCGCCAGCGATCGCTCACATCGGCGGCAAAGAGCTGCTTCTCGGTGAAGGAAAACGAATGGCCGACCACGACGGCGGAGAATTCGTGGTTTTCCAGCAAATCGAGGGCGCCAAACGTGGTGCCGACCGAGGTCACATCGAAACCGGCCCGCTCCAGCAGGCTGTGGCGTGCGGCCAACAGTCGAAGATCGCAACTGACGGACAGGACACGAGGCCGAATCAAAATGGCACCTCACCCATGAGCCGCGGATCGGCCCACATATATCAACACCACGTTACGGGCAGGGTCGCGGTGGCACAAGTTACCAAAGGCATTGCGGGCCTCGCAATAGGCGGCATTTCCGCCCGTTTTGCCCCTATTTCGCCTGGACTCTCACCGCTGTGACACACCTCCGCCGGAGTGTGCTTCTTGAATGACGGAGATTAGGCCGATCGCTTTTGCTGACGGAAAATCACGCTATTGAGGGCTGCGATCAACTCGGCGGCACCTTTCGTGATTTCGACGTGGGCGTCGGCGGTGAGTTGGTGGTCGGCATTGCCGTCGTACAGGACAATGACCGGAATGCGCCAGCGCTCGCCCACTTCGGCGGCAAAGAGCTGCTTCTCAGTAAAAGGAAAACATTGGCCGACCACCACCGCAGAGAAACGGCCTGTTGCAAGCGTTTTCAGGCCTTCATACGTTGTGGAGACGGAGGTCACAGCGAATCCAGCCTCTTCGAGCAGCGTGTGGCGCGCCAGCAGCAGGCGGCGGTCAATACCGACAGAGAGGACGTGCGGACCGGTCATACTGCACCTCGGGGCCTCGGCGCGGGCCCACATCTATGATGCCAAAATATTTCGAGGCGCAAGTTGGCGCAAGTAACCAAAGGATTACTCCTACGCCACCCCCCCGGCGCTCGCCGGTCGCTCACCCGTGCCTAGAAAGCATCGATTCCAGTGATGCTGTTCCCGATGATCAGGGTGTGCACGTCGTGCGTGCCTTCGTAGGTCTTAACCGACTCGAGGTTGGCCATGTGGCGGAAGACCGGGTACTCGTCGGCGATGCCATTGGCTCCCAGGATGTCGCGGGCCATGCGGGCGGATTCCAGCGCCATCCACACGTTGTTCCGCTTCGCCATCGAGATGTGTTGCGGGCGTGCTTTGCCCTGGTCCTTCAAGCGCCCGACCTGCAGCGCCAGCAACTGCGCCTTGGTGATCTCGTTGATCATCCATACCAGCTTTTCCTGGACGAGCTGGTGCGAGGCGATGGGCTGGTCGCGGAACTGCTTGCGGAAGCCGGCGTACTGCAGAGCGGTGTCGTAGCACGCCATGGCCGCGCCGACCGCGCCCCACGCGATGCCGTAGCGCGCCTGGTTCAGGCACATCAGCGGCGATTTCAGGCCGTCGCTCGTGGGCAGCAGGTTGCCGGCGGGGATGCGCACGTCTTGCAGTGACAGGCTGGAGGTCACGCTGGCGCGCAGCGACCACTTGCCGTGCACGTCGGCGGCGCGAAAACCGGGGCGATCGGTTTCGACCAGGAAGCCGCGGACCTTTCCGTTCTCCTCCTCATTCTTCGCCCAGATCACCGCCACCTGCGCGATCGAGCCGGAGGTAATCCACATCTTCTCGCCATTCAGGACATAGCCGTCGCCTTCTTTATCCCTGCGGGCGCGGGTGCGCATGGCGGCGGGATTGGACCCGGCATCGGGCTCAGTCAGCCCGAAGCAGCCGATGGCCTCGCCCTTCTGCAGCGCGGGCAACCACTGATTTTTCTGCTCGTCGGACCCGAAGGTGTAGATCGGGTACATGACCAGCGCCGACTGCACGCTGGCGAAGGAGCGGACGCCGCTGTCACCGCGTTCCATCTCCTGCATGACCAGGCCGTATTCAACGTTCGACATCTCGGCGCAGCCATAGCCCTTCAGGTTGGCGCCGAAGAACCCGAGATCGGCCATCGGCTTCACCAGTTCGCGCGGGAACCGGCCTTCGCGGTTGCACTGCTCGATGATGGGGATCAGGTTCTCTTCGATGAATTTGCGGGTGTTGTCGCGGACGAGGAGTTCGTCAGGGGAAAGCAGGGTGTCGAATTCCAGGAAGTCAACGCCGCGGAATTTGAGGGACATGGCGGTTAGCTCGTCTGTCGGTCTATCGGTCTCTCGGTCAATCGGCTTGTCGACATTGTGGCCCGACCGACAGACCGATGGACCGTAAAAGCTAACAGCTACGAGCTTACGGCGCAACGCGCCGCATCATGCCGGCTGCCGCGTTTCGCGCAAGTAAGCGTCATTTTTCGACAGCCAGTCCTGGCGCGGCGGGTAGAAGACGTCGAGGTCCACGGTGTCCTCCATGGCCTGCGCCTTGTGCGGCATGTGGGGCGGGATGCACAGCACCTCGCCGGCGTGGACGACGATCTCACGGCCGTCAATCCAGAATTTGAGCGCGCCCTCCAGTATGTAGGTGAGCTGCTCGTTCTCGTGGCTGTGCTCGGGCACGATCACCCCTTTTTTCAGCAGCACGCGGGCGATCATCAGCTTCTCGCCGGTGATCATCTGCCGGTCCAGTTGCGGGTTGAGGTGCTCGAGTTCGACGTCGGACCAGCGGGTGTATTTCAGAGGCATGGGAAGTCTCTCGCAAGGTCAATCGGTCTATCGGTCTATCGGTCCTCCGGATTACAGGCGACCGATCGACCGAAAGACCGAGAGACCTGTTTCGTAGTGTAAAATCAATCTCGACCCACAGAGCGCAATTATCCAGTATTAAGGCGCATTCGGAGACGGTAAATGGCAAAAGTCGCAAAGACGGCCGACCGCAAGAAGGTCATGGACACCACCAAGAGCACGGATTGCCCCAAGTGCGGCAAGCCGACCCGCATCGTGAAGCGGGTGAAGGACCGCGACCACAACGTGCCCGGCGGGATCTACATTTCATGCTCGGCGTGCGATTTTTACGAGAAGCTTTAGAGGCACAAGGCTCAAGGCTCAAGGCCAAGCCTTAACATCCGATCTGCTCCCGCCTCATATCTTGCGCCTGCAGCCTCGAGCCTGTAGCCTGTGACTGGGGTCACATACCCGATGTTCGACGGGCGGCGAGAATAAAACCGGCTCAAGGCGCAAGGCTTTAGGCTCAAGGCTAAGAACAGCATCGAGGGACCATGTCCTCCTGGTTGCAAAACAAATTCGAAAAGAACTTCCTCATCAGCACGGTGGATTACGTCTTCAACTGGGCGCGGAAGTCGGCCATCTGGCCGATGACCTTCGGCCTGGCGTGCTGCGCCATCGAGATGATCGCCTCCTCCACCTCGCGCTTCGACATCGCGCGCTTCGGCAGCGAGGTGTTCCGTCCCAGCCCGCGGCAGAGCGATCTGATGATCGTCGCCGGCACGGTGACGCTGAAGATGGCGCCGGTGGTCAAGCGCATTTACGACCAGATGCCCGACCCGAAGTGGGTGATCTCCATGGGCGCGTGCTCCTCGGTTGGCGGGCCGTTCAATACCTACGCGGTGCTGCAGGGCGTGGACAAGATCGTGCCGGTGGACGTGTACGTGATTGGCTGCCCGCCGCGGCCGGAGAACCTGTTCTACGCGCTGCTCAAGCTGCAGGACAAAATTGACCAGATGTCGCTGGCCAAGAAGCCCACCGAGGTCCGCCTCGACGAAAACATGGTGGAGAAGTTCAAGCGCCAGGTGATGATCGCGCAGACGCTGCAGCCGAAGTAGCTGTCAGCTATCAGCTCTCAGCTTTCAGCTGAACCAGCCCGACCTTGGCGTCGGGCTTTTGCTTTTTTGTGCCGGTATTGCGTCACGGTTGACGCCGCGAAGTGCCGAAGGCTAGTTCGTGTAAGCTGAAAGCTGATAGCTGAGAGCTGATAGCTATGTGGACAAAGATCGCAAGCAAATCCGACCTGCCGGGCGACGGCGAAGCCCGGGAGTTTACCCTCGGGGAGAAGGTTGTCTGCATCGCCAACGTTGACGGCACGTACGCGGCGATGGACAACGTCTGCGCGCATCGCGGCGGGCCGCTGGGGCAGGGCGTGATCCTGGACGGCAAAGTGGTCTGCCCGTGGCACGGCTGGATGTACGACCCCAAGACGGGCGCCGCCGACGTCAATCCCAATGCGCGCGTGACGGTGTATGCGATCAAGTTGGAAGGCGAAGACGTGCTGATCGAAGTCTAGACACGCTGATCACCACGGAGGCACGGAGACGCGGAGGAATGAAGAATTAAGAAGTCAGAATGCAGAATGAGACTGCACGGGCTGCATTCCAACTTCTTATTCTATTAACTGTCATTTTGGTTCTTTTGCCGCTTCTGCGGCCGCCGCGGCGAAGGTCGAGGCGAGATAAGCAGCCAGGACGCTGAGCGAGCCGCCGTAATAAGCCATCCACGTCCACACCCAGTTCAGATTCGTTTTTTCCCAAAGGCTGCGCACCGGCGACTCCGTGTGTCGCACGCCCCAATGAGTTGAACACGCTCATTCCAGGTAAGTTCCGTAAAGAATGGTAAAGGCTCTGTGCGGTACTTGCGCGCTTGCACGTTCATAAGGAGTTGTCATTCCGAGCGCAGCGAGGAATCCAGGTTTTTCTTCGGCGCGAGCGAAAACCTAGATTCCTCGCTGCGCTCGGAATGACAAGCATATGAGTGTGCTCGGAATGACAAGCTTCCAGAGAAGTGGCCAATGCGTTGAGAACAGGGCCAATAAAGTTCTTGACTAATATTACATATTGCAATATAAATATTGCAATTAGTAATATGAAACTGGGCGAGAAAATCCGGTACCTGCGGGAAGTCGAGGGCACGCTGCGCGGATTGGGCCGCGCCATGACCCAGCAGGAGGTCGTGGACGCCATCCGCGAGCGGCTGGGCAAGCCCATCAGCCAGTCGTACCTCTCGCAAATCGAGAGCGGCGCGCGCCCGCACCTGACGAACTCCAGCCGCATGTTGCTGGCCAAGTTCTTCAACGTGCACCCCGGCTACCTGGTCGACGACCCGGAGGGCTACCACACGGAGCTGCAGTCGGAGCTGCGCGCGTCGGAGGACAAGCTGGACTTGTGGCTGATCAACAGCGCCGAGCAGTTTCGCCGCGATCCCGAAGTGTGCGAGGCGCTGCTGGCGATGGCGCGGCACGAAGACTCGCGCAAGTGCCTGCTGTTGCTGGGAGCGATTTTGGATACGCCGAATCTGGCAGAGCGGTTGTTGCAGGTCTTGCGGCCGGAAAAGGGGGAACCGGGATCCGAGAGGCGCACTACGCAAGCCGGGAGGCAAGAGTTATGAACTGGGCAGACGTGTACATGTTCTGTTTCCTGGTGGGATTCATTCTCAGCCTGCTGTCCTTGGTGGCCGGCGTATGGAACATTCACATTCCCGTATTCCATCACTTGCACCTGGACACGCATTTCGGGCACGCGCCCGGCGGCATCAGTTTTTCCAACGCGATGGCGTTTCTGGCTTGGTTCGGCGGCGCGGGTTATCTGCTGACCGCCTGGGGAAAGGTTGGCACGCTGGCGGTGCTGGGTTTTGCTGCCATGGCGGGTCTCACTGGCGCGGCCATCGTCTTTGCGTTCCTGGCCAAGGTACTGATGCGCACCGACAGCACGCTCTACGAGAGCGACTACCGCATGGACGGCGTGCTGGGGCGCGTTAGCAGCGGCATTCGCGAGGGCGGCACCGGGGAAATCATTTTTTCGCAGGAGGGAGTACGTCGCACCTGCGGCGCACGCAGCGAGAACGGGAAGGCAATCGCGCGCGGCACCGAGGTGGTGATCACGCGTTATGAAAAGGGAATTGCTTACGTGCGGACGTGGGAGGAGATGGCGAAAGAAGAGGGGGTGAGCGGGGCGATGTCGGACGGCGGCAAGTAACGGCAAGACCATTGCCGATTTTCGATTTTCGATTGGGTTGGGAGTCGTTAGCCGCGGGCGTAGGCGCCCACGGCGGGAGAGAGTACGGGCGAATTCAGAGGCAGCCCCGGCGAGGCGCCGGGGCCCACAGCAGGTTTGAAACTTGAATAGTTTTGGCTAGCCACTGGCCACTGGCCGCTAGCCACTGCTTAGGAGCGTATATGCAAATCGCAGCGGGGGTATGGGTGATGGTGGGACTGGCGATCATGGCCGTGCTCTTCATCATTGGAGTGCTGACGCGGCTGTACCGCATCGCCGGGCCCAACGAGGCGCTGGTCATCACCGGTTTTCGTGGCCAGCAGGGCAGGATCATCAAAGCCGGCGGCTCGATCGTCTTTCCGCTGATCGAGCAATGCCGGGTGCTGTCGCTGGAGCTGATGTCGTTCGACGTGGCGCCGCAGCAGGACCTGTACACCAAGCAAGGCGTCGCGGTCACGGTGGAGGCGGTGGCGCAGATCAAGGTGAGGTCGGATCCCGAGTCCATTCGCACCGCGGCGGAGCAGTTCCTCAACAAGACGCCGCAGATCCGCGAGGGCCTGATCCGGCTGGTGATGGAAGGCCACCTGCGCGGCATCATCGGCCAGCTCACGGTGGAGGAGATCGTGAAGCAGCCGGAGATGGTGGCGGAGCGCATGCGTTCCACCTGCGCCGACGACATGAACAAGATGGGCCTGGAAGTGATTTCCTTCACTATCAAGGAAGTGAAGGACAAGAACGACTACATCTCCAACATGGGCCGGCCCGACATCGCGAGAATCAAGCGCGACGCCGACATTGCCGCCGCCGAAGCCGAGCGCGACACGGCCATCAAGCGCGCCGTCGCGAAGCGCGAAGCCTCCGTCGCCGAAGCGCAGGCGGACCAGGAGCGCGTGCTGGCGCAGACTCTGTCGCAAGCCAAGCAAGCCGAGGCCACACGCGACCTTAACATCAAGCAGGCGCAATACCAGGAAGTCAGCAAGAAGCAGCAGGCGCAGGCCGACAAGGCCTACGAGATCCAGACCCAGGTGATGCAGCAACAGGTGGTGGCCGAGTCGGTGAAAATTCAACAGGTGGAGAAGGAGCAGCAGGTCAAGGTGCAGGAAGCCGAGATCATGCGCCGCGAGAGGGAACTGATTGCCACCGTGCTCAAGCCGGCGGAGATCGAGCGCCAGCGGATCGAGACGCTCGCCGCCGCCGAAAAGCAGCGGCTGGTGGTGGAGGCGGAAGGCAAGGCGTCGAGCATCCGCGCACAAGGCGAAGCCGAGGCCGACATCATCTTCAAGAAGGGCGACGCCGAGGCGCGGGCGATGAACGTCAAGGCCGCGGCCTTCCAGGAGTACAACCAGGCGGCGGTCATTGACAAGCTGCTCACCGGTTTGCCGGAGATCGTAAGGGCGTTGTCGGCGCCGCTGGCGAATGTGGACAAGATCACCATCGTCAGCACGGGAAATGGCGATAGCGCCGGCATGAACAAGATCACCGGCGACATCGCGCAGATGGCGGCGCAGGTGCCGGCGCTGTTCGAGACCCTGAGCGGGATGAAGATGTCGGAACTGCTCGGCAAGGTGCGGCTGATCGGCGACAAGGGCGCCAAGCCGGATGCATCGAGCGAGAGCAAAGGCGGCGGGGTGGGGAAATAGTCGCCGGTTCCGAGTGTGACTCGACCCACATCTGCCAAAAGCGGGCAGATGTGGGGCACCAAGCGCGATGAAAGGAGTTCGAAATGGAGAGAGCTTATTTGCTGATCGCTGGAATTCTGACGGGGGCGGCGGTGGGAATGCTGAGCGGCCAGATTGCAGTGTGGATTCCGCTCGGCATCGTCATGGGCATCGTGCTGTCGGTGAGCGCGCGGCGCCGCCCCAAACGTCCAGTCGAACCGCAGTAGCTGAAAGCTGATCGCTGTGAGCGGATAGCTCAAAGGAGTTTGTCATGGCATTACTGGAACGAGTTGCAACCCTGGTCCGCGCCAATCTCAATGACATGATTGATAAGGCGGAAGACCCCGAGAAGATGATCAAGCAGATCATCCTCGACATGCAGAACCAGCTCCTGCAGGTGAAGACGCAGGTGGCCATCGCCATCGCCGACCAGCATCTGCTGGAGAAAAAACAAAAAGAGAACAACGACGCCGCGTCCGAGTGGGTGCGGAAAGCGGAGCTGGCCGTGGACAAGAAGCAGGACGACCTGGCGCGCGTCGCGCTGGAGCGCTCCATCAGCTACAAGGAGCTGGCGGAGAGCTTCGCGCAGCAGGTGTCCGACCAGAAGGTGCAGGTCGAAAACCTGAAGACGGCGCTCAGCAAGCTGGATCAAAAGCTGGCGGAGGCGCAAAACAAGTGCGACATGCTGATCGCGCAGCATCGCCGGGCGCGCGCGCTGGGCAAGGCGAGCGACGCGCGGGCGAACATGGTGGACACTTCCAAAGCCGCCGGCTTCGACCGCATGAAGCGGCGCGTCGCCCACGACGAAGCCGTCAGCCAGGCCAAGGCAGAGTTGGCTGGCGATACCGTGGACGACAAGTTCGCCGCCCTGGAGAAAGAAGACGCCATCGAAAAGCTGCTGGCGGAGATCAAGAGCCGGCGTAGCGCGGGGACAAACCAGGCGGCGGGATAGGAGACGGCGCGCCGCAGGCGAGGCGCTCGCGGCAGCACAGATTTGCGTGTCCGTGGATGGTGGCCCCGGCGATTACCACCCCATCACGCGCGGCGCGTGCTGGGGACCCCGGTTCCGGCGCCGGGGCCTGCGTCTCAGGTGCCGTTGTTACTGTCCGCTTGTTTCCTTGGTCAGGGGCGATTCTTCCGAAGCCGCGAGGTCCAGCCGCGCACTCCAATCAGCGGACTGTAGTGTCCGGGTTGTGTTTTCGATCGGCTCGATGGCGGGAATCTCCTCTTTCACGCTTGTCCCCAGTTCGGCGAACTTGCGCGCCGAAACCAGGACCCGAGTCTCCAATGAGCCAATCGCCTTGTTATAGGACTTGACTGCGCTGTCGAGACCTTTTCCAACGCCTTCGAAATAGCCTGTCATTGTGTGCAGGCGGTCATAGAGTTCCTTGCCGAGGTCGCTGATCGCCTGCGCGCTTTCCGCGATCGTTTCCTGCCGCCAGCCATAGGCTACGGCGCGGAGCAGCGCGATCAGGGTAGTCGGCGAGGCGGGGATCACGCGCTGGTTCACACCTTCCTCGATTAACGTGGGATCCTGTGCGAGGGCGGCGCTGAAAAATGTTTCGCCCGGCAGGAACATAACGACAAATTCGGGCGTCGGCTGCAGATGTTCCCAATAGGACTTCGCGCTGAGCTGCGCAAGATGCGTACGAATCTGCGCTGCATGCGCGTCCAGTTTCGCGCGACGCACATCTTCGTCCTGGGCCTCGATCGCTTCCAGGTAAGCGGAGAGCGGGGCCTTTGAGTCCACGACGATGTTCTTGCCGCCGGGCAAACGCACAATCATGTCGGGGCGCAGGCGGCCGTCCGAAGTGGTTACGGTTTTCTGCTCCACAAAGTCGCAGTAGGGCAGCATGCCCGCGATCTCCACCACCCGTCGCAATTGGATTTCGCCCCAGCGGCCGCGGACCGTAGGTGAGCGCAGCGCTTTCACCAGGTTGCCGGTTTCGGCCTGAAGCTTCTCCTGCGTCTGCTTCAGAGAGTTCACTTGCTCGGTGAGCGTGCTGTACGCGTCGATACGCGCGTTTTCCAGCTTACGAATTTCCAGGTCAAATTGCCCAAGCTTGTCCTGGATGGGTTGAACCAGCTGCGCTACCGCATCTTTTTCCGCGGTTGTCTCCGCTTTGATGGCTCCTAAGTTCTGATTGGCCAGCGCAAGGAACGCCTCATTGTTGTTGCGCAGAGCTGCGGAAGCGAGTGCGTCGAAGGCATCCTTGAGTTTTAGGCTTGCCTGGTTGAGTAGTTCACGTTCCGCGACCAGCCGCTCGCGTTCCGATTTCAATTCCGCCTGGGCGGTGGCCCGCGCCTGTTGTTCGACTGCGAGATTCGAGCGGACCATGGCCAATTCCGAGCGCGTTATCTCGGCCTGCGCTCGCACCGCTTTGAGGACGGATTCGGCTCCGACCGCCCGAATTTCCATTCCTTGTGACTTTTCGCGTCCGGCAAAATACGCGATCGCGGACCCAATGGCCACGCCGATCAGCAGCGACACCATTGCGACTGCCCATTGGTCCATGATGTACTCCTTCAGGGGAAGATCGCATGCTATCACAGGAGATTTCCACCGAGTTCGCGCATCCAATCGAGCGATGAAAAGACGATTCCTTTCGGTTTTAATCTTCGCCGTGTCGACAACCCTTTCGGTCGCCGTCGCGCAGCAGTTTGACGACCAGGCGGAGCAACAACTGGTGCAGATGCTGAACCTGGAACGGGCTCGTGCCGGGCTGCCCAGCTTGAAAGTGGACGACCACCTGACGCAAGCGGCGCGCGCGCATTCGGTGCTGATGGCCAAGGCGAAGCAGCTATCGCACCAGTTTCCTGACGAGCCGCCGCTGCCCAAGCGCCTGGCCTCGACCAATCTCCGCTTCAACCGGGACGCCGAGAACGTTGCCTACGACTATTCCGTGCAACAGGCGCATGAGGGCCTGATGCAGTCGCCGCCGCATCGCGCCAACATCCTCAGCCCGAATTACAACACCGTCGGCATCGGCGTGTTCCGCAGCGGCGATGTGTTGTGGGTGACGCAGGACTTCGCGCATCGCCTCCGGGAATATTCGGTGGACGAAGCCGAAGACGCGATCCTCGCCGGCTGGCAGCGCGAGCGACAGAGGGCGAACAGTCCGGCGGCGCAGGTGGTACGCATACCGCAATTGCGCCGCATGGCGTGCGCCATGGCGCAGCAGGGACGCCTGGACACGCGCGCGCCGCTGAATTTGCCGGACGTCCAAGCGGCGGTGGTTTACAACGAATCGGACCCGGCGAAGCTGGCGCCCAATGCCGTGAAGATGGCCCACGATACCAACATCACGCGGGTTGCCGTCGGCGCGTGTTTCGCCGACAGCGAGCAGTACCCCGCGGGAACGTGGTGGGTGGCCATGGTGTTCCTGTAGGAAAATTGCAGATTGACGATTGCAGATTGCAGATTGGCAACACGTCCCAGGCGATGACCCAACTCTGAACCATTCTTCAATCTTCAATTGAATGGAACCTTCCTCCCTCGTCTTCCGTACTAACAGACAGATGGGACGGATGGCCTGCTAACCAAAAGCAGTATCCACCGTCCAAGGAAACAGGATCGGAGGAAGTTATGGACGCGAAGTACAACTGGATCATCGACAACACCGGCATCCGACTGACCTTGAACATTGTGGGGTTTGTCATTTGGCTGCTGGCGTGCGCGGCCCTGCTGAGCTTCTAGCCGATCGCTCACGCGCCGCGAGTCTGGGGAGACCTTCCAACGCGCGTGCCGGGCCCAAGGGGCCAATAGCAGGGTTGATCGTCCACCGCGGCGGCGGCATCGTCAGTAGATCCGGCGACCGCAAATTCTTAACCACAGGGGACCCGGAGATTTGAGGGAGGGCATGAACCCTCCAATGCCCTTGGTGTTTTCCCTCGGGCTTCGTGGTCTCTGTGGTTGGGAAAGAAGTGGCGAGTCCCGAGTCGCGAACAATAAAGCAGAAACACCGAGATCCCTCGACTCGGGTTTCCCGCGCTGAAGAAAACGCGCGGGACCCCTCCCTCGCTCGGGATGACATCCGCGTAGATAAAGGATTCTATTTTCCTGGAGCCGTGACTTCCGCCTTACGCGCGTAGTGGGACGCAACGTAGTCGTCGAGAATGCGGACGAACTCCTCGACGATGTGATCGCCGCGCAGGGTGGTGGCGAGCTTGCCGTCAACAAACACGGGCGCGACCGGTTCCTCAAACGTTCCCGGGAGCGAAATTCCGATGTTGGCGTGCTTGGATTCGCCTGGCCCATTGACCACGCATCCCATGACCGCCAGCGTCAATTCCTCGACGCCTTCGTAGCGCTGCTTCCACTCCGGCATCTGCCGCCGGACGTAGGACTGGATGTCGTCCGCCAACTCCTGGAAAAACGTGCTCGTGGTGCGGCCGCATCCCGGACACGCCGTTACCTGCGGCAGGAAACTGCGGATGCCCAGCGATTGCAGAATCTGCTGCGCGACCACCACCTCCTCGGTGCGGTCTCCGTTGGGCGCGGGGGTGAGCGAAACGCGAATCGTGTCGCCGATCCCTTCCTGCAGCAGCACGCCAATTCCGGCGGTCGAAGCCACCACGCCTTTGGTTCCCATGCCGGCTTCGGTCAGACCCAGATGCAGCGGGTAGTCGCAGCGAGCGGCGAGCGCGCGATAAACGTCAATCAGGTCCTGCACGCCGCTGACCTTGGCGCTGAGAATAATCTGGTCGCGCCGCAAGCCGTATTTTTCCGCCAGTCCCGCCGAATTGAGCGCGCTCACGATCATCGCTTCCATGGTGACGTCGCGCGCTCCCCGGGGTTCCGGCAGCCGCGAATTCTCGTCCATCATGCGCGTCAGCAGCGCCTGGTCGAGCGATCCCCAGTTCACGCCGATGCGCACCGGCTTCTGGTTCTGGACCGCGACCTCGATCATGGTGCGGAAATTGTCGTCGTCCTTGCGCCCGACGCTGACGTTGCCGGGATTAATGCGGTACTTCGCCAGAGCGCGCGCGCACGCGGGATACTTCTTAAGCAACAGATGGCCGTTGTAGTGGAAATCACCGACGATGGGGACGTTGACGCCGCGGCGGTCCAGCAGATCCAGTATGCGGGGCACCGCTTCGGCGGCCGCATCGTTGTTGACCGTGACCCGCACCAGTTCCGATCCGGCGCGCGCCAGCGACTCCACCTGCTGCGCGGTCGCAAGGGCATCCGCGGTATCGGTGTTGGTCATGGATTGCACCACCACCGGCGCGTCCGACCCGACGCGCACCCCGCCCACATCGGCGGTCACGGATTTACGGCGATGAATTTCTGCCATTGCGTTTTCAGTTTACAGTTGTCGGTTGTCGGTTGTCAGCCGCGAGCGAGGGCGCTCGCAGCAACAGCGTTTTCGGGCAAAGAAAGGCCGACCCCGGCGAGGGCGCCGGGGCCTACAGACCTGGAAACTATGCGCGGCGGCAGCGTAAGCAACTGAGATCACCAACCACCAGCTACCAACTACCCGTTGTAGCTTACGGCAATCTCTGCAGGCTCGGTATGGTCTTCGCCAGATCGTTGTAGATGACGATCACGGCGAACAGGATCAGCAGCACGAAGGCGAGCTGATAGATGCGCTCCTTCAAACGCAGGCTGATGTCGCGCCGCCGAATTCCCTCGATCGCCAGGAACAAAATCATCCCACCGTCCAGGATGGGGAAGGGGAACAGATTGAAGATCGCCAGGTTCAAGCTGATCGCCGACATCAATTGCAGCAGCGGCGTCCAGCCCTGTTGCCGGGCCGCCTCGCCGGAGGCCTGCGCAATTCCGATGGGGCTGGAGAACTGTTTCACCGAGACCTTGCGCTGCACCATCTTCTCGACCAGTTCGATGATCAGGAAGGAGTTCTTCTTGTTCTGTTCCAGCGACTTGGCAAAAGCCTTGCCGAACGGGAGCTTGTCGCTGCGCATCGGCTCGGCCGCCTGGAAGCCCAGCCGGTAACGCTTCGTCCCCTGCACGTCGGCCAGCACCGGCGTGATATTCAAATTCAGCTCCGACCCGTTGCGCAGCACGCCCACGGTCACCGGGTTTTCCTTGTTGGCCTCCAGCATTGCCAGTAATGCCTCGATGGAGCGCACCGGCTTGCCGTCGATGCTGGCGACGATGTCGCCCGGCTGCATGCCCGCCTTGGCGGCCGGCATGGATTCATCCACCTTGCCGACCTGGATCTGGCGGTTGGGGATCAGGCCCATCTCCCCGATTTCGCTCGGCCCCACCGCCTTGGGAACGATTTGTTTTTCGGTGACGACGCTGCCGTGCCGCACCGAGATGTCGAGCGGGTGGCCGGGACTCAGCATCGCCTTCAGCAGCACATCTTCCCAGGTGGGATTCTGTTCTCCATCCACCCGCACAATCAGGTCGCCCTGCTCGATGCCTGCCTTCTCCGCCGGTGAACCCGGTGCGACAAAGCCCACCACCGCCGGCTGCTCGAGATAAACCGGGCGCTCGTAGCGGACCATGAACACGCCGGTCAGCAACCCGACGGCGAGCACGATGTTGGCGAATGGCCCGGCGAAGGCGATGATGAACCTCTGCCAGCGCGGCTTGGAAGGAAACTCCCGCGGGTCGCCGGTATGGGCCTCGAGCGGGTTTTCGCCCGCCATCTTGACGTAGCCGCCGAAGGGCAGGGCGTTCAAACGGTAATCGGTCTCGCCGTGCTTGATTCCAAACAGCCGTTTGCCAAAGCCGATGGCGAACTGCTCCACCCGCACGTCGAACAGTTTGGCCGCGGCAAAATGCCCGAACTCGTGGACCACGATCATGATCCCGAGCACGACGGCAACCGCCGCCAGGTCGACAAAGAAATTTTCCATCAAGGGGTTAAAGAGTCCTTTACGAGCTTACTTGGGCGGAATGCGGCGATCGGTTGCCGCTCCGTGACTCAATTTTATCCCAAGCCGACCGGCGCGCCTCAGCATCGGCCGCCAGCACCTGAGTAATAGATTCGGGATGAACGTCCGCAGTTTCACGAACTGTGCTCTGAATGATGCGGGGGATATCGGGAAAGCTGATTTTGCGGTCCAGGAAGGCGGCCACGGCGACCTCATCGGCGGCATTCAGGGCAATCGTCTTCGCCCCGCCGGCCTCGGCCGCTTCATACGCCAGCCGCAGGCAGGGGAAGCGCTCCAGGTCGGGCGGGCTGAAATCCAGCGTCCGGAGCTCCTGGACGGGGAAGCGCAAATCCGATCCGATGCGATCCGGATACGTGAGCGCGTACAGGATCGGCAGGCGCATGTCGGTGACCGAAAGCTGCGCGAGCAAGCTGCCGTCCACGAATTCCACCAGGGAATGAATCGTGGACTGCGGATGCACGATCACGCCGATGCGGCTCGCCGGCATGCCAAACAGCCGGCAGGCCTCGATCACCTCGAATCCCTTGTTCATCAGCGTGGCCGAATCAATCGTGATCCGCGGCCCCATTTTCCACGTCGGGTGATTCAGCGCCTGCTCCGGCGTGATGCCGTCGAACTCCGATGCCGGCAGGTTGAGGAACGGGCCGCCGGAGGCCGTCAGCCAGATGCGCTCCACCTCCTGGGCGCGTCCGCCGCGCATGCATTGGTGCACCGCGTTGTGCTCGCTATCGATCGGTAGCAGCGGCTTGCCCTGGCGCCTGGCTTCCGCGGTGATCAATTCGCCGGCGACCACCAGGGCTTCCTTGTTGGCGAGTCCCACGGTCTTTCCGGCTCGCACCGCCTCGTAGGTCGCTTCCAATCCGGCGACGCCCACGATGGCGCTGACCACGAACTCCGCTTCCGCATGCGTCGAGACAGCAACGTTTCCCGCGGGCCCGTGCACCACCTGGATATCGTTGAGCCCGGCCATCTCGAGTCCTTCGCGGATGGTGCGCGCATCCTCTTCGTTGGCGATGGAAATCAGGCGCGGTTTGTAGCGCAACGCCTGGCGAAACAGCGCGTCGGCATCGTTGCCGGCGGCGAGCGAAACCACGGAAAAGCGCTCGGGATACGCGCTGATGATGCTCAGCGTGCTGCGTCCAATCGAACCTGTAGACCCGAGAATGGCGATTTTTTTCATGAACGGTTGTCGGCAGTCGGTTCTCGGCCGTCGGCATTCTGGAATCGGCGCTTAGGCCATCGGCCATCGACCAACGACCATCGACTCAGCCCAGCACGCGCCACGCCGCATAATACCAGAGCACCGGAGCGGCAAAGAGCAGCGCGTCAATGCGGTCGAGCATGCCTCCGTGCCCGGGAAGAATCGTGCCCGAATCCTTCACCCCGGCCCCGCGCTTGAGCAACGATTCCGCCAAGTCCCCAATCTGCGCCGCCATGTTGATCGCCGCCGAAAGCGCGGCGAAATGCCACAGTGGCGGCATCTGTGGCGGCAAGTACGCCTGAGCCGGCGTCAGCAGCCCGGCGGAAATCAATCCGCTACTGATCGGCCGCGAGTAGGCGAACACCAGCGTTCCGCAGACGATCGCGCCGACAAACGATCCCGCAGTTCCCTCCCACGTCTTGCCCGGGCTGACGCGTGGCGCGAGCTTGTGCCGCCCCAGCACACGCCCGGTGTAGTACGCCACCGTGTCGCCCATCCACACCACAATCAGGATGTAGAGAATCAGGAACGCTCCCGAGCCTTGCTGGCGCAATTGCACCAGCATGGCCAGCGGAACCGCGACGTAAACGAAGCCGAACGTCGCCGCCGCTGCGGCGGGGAATCCGGTGGACAGCGGCTCGCGGCGCATCGCCAGCGCGAGAAACAAGAATGCAACTCCCACCACGGTAACCGCGATGCCAAACAGCATTTGCGACGTCGCGATCAGGTAGTCGCTGCCGGTCTGCGCCGCCAGCGCCGCAAATCCCAGCACTGTCAGGAGGTACAGAGGACTGCGAAATGGCTCGACGTTGTAGTGGCGCACCAGGTCCACATACTCGCGCAGCGTAAGGACGGCGACCGCGGCCACCACCGCCGCCAGCAGTGGCACCGGCGCGCGCAGCACGAGGACGAGAACGATGGGAATCAGGACGGCCGCGGTGGCGACACGCTTCATCGAGCGCGCTGGCTCCCGTTGCCCGCGGCTGAGGAGGGGTGCTCACCGCCGTTGCCCAGCCCGCCGTAACGGCGCTCGCGTTTTTGGTATTCGGCGATTGCCTCCAGCAGGTGCACGCCGCGGAACTCTGGCCACAGCGTGTTGGTCACGTAAATTTCCGCATACGCCACCTGCCACAGGAGGAAATTGCTCAGGCGCATTTCGCCGCTGGTGCGGATCACAAAATCAAGTTCCGGCAGATTTCGGGTATAGAGGTGCTGCGCGATGAGCTCTTCGCTGAACTGGAGGTGCGCCAGTCCGCCGTTCTGGGCGGCCGCGTGCGCGATCGCCTGGAAGGCGTCCACCAACTCCAGCCGCGCGCTGTAATTCAGGGCCAGGGTGAGCCGCAGCCCGGTATTGCGCGAGGTCTGCTCGCGCGCCCAGTTCATCCGCTCCTGGACCTCCGGCGGAAGCTCATGCTGCCGCCCAATGTAGTCCAGGCGAATGTTGTTCTTCTGCAGTGTGGGGAGTTCCCGCTTGAGATACTGCCGCAGCAGCCGCATCAGGAAGCCGACCTCGGTGCGCGGCCGCCGCTGCCAGTTTTCGGTGGAGAAGGCGTACAGGGTCAGCGACTGAATGCCGACGCGGGCGGCGGTTTCTACCGTCGAACGCACCGCATCCACGCCGGCGCGATGTCCCGCAATCCGCGGCAGATGACGCTGGCGCGCCCAGCGCCCGTTGCCGTCCATGATGATGGCGATATGCTGGGGCAGCCGCCGCGGATCCAATTGCCGGTAGATCTCGGTTTCCTTCCGGTCGAGTCCGGAAGGCGCACTAACTTCCAAGGGTTACCTCTGCGGAAGGGAGCTGGGAAACCAAACATCGTAATTGTACCGCCTGCCGACATCCCTTGTAAGGCGTAACCCGCAATGCAGGCGTCAATAAAAACGCCGGAGCAGGACGCTCCGGCGGAACAAATGGGGGAGAAATCGGTTATGCGGTGCGCCGCGGGCGCGTGGTCATTTCCCGCATCTGCGAGAGCACGCTCTGCCACTGCATGCCGTTGAGCTTCGACAGGAACGGCACCAACTCGGAGATGAACTCGTCTTTCATCAGGTCGCGGGTCTCCTCGTCGTGGCTGCAGCCCATGATCAGGTCGGGCACGGTCACTTCCAGCGCCCGCGCCAGCCGCTCCAGCGACGACAAGGTCGGCGTCGCCTTCTCGTTTTCGATCTTGGACACGTAGGTGCGCGGCACGCTCATGCGCATGGCGAGCTGCCGCTGACTCAGCCCGCTGCGCTGCCGCAGGGTGCGGATGGCGAGCGCCACCTGGATGCCATGGCGGTGCATCGCCAGCGGCTGCGGTTGCGGTTCCGGCTGCACCAGGATAGGCTGGGGCTCTTCCTGGTCGAGCGATGTCTTGCAACGCCGGCAATTGTTGTTGTTGGTTCTAAACTGGACAAGCTGACAACGGTCGCATCTCACCACTTCCCGGGAATCTACAGGAGCTAAAGTCGTGGCCATCAGGCTTGTGGGAGATGCCAGAGCGGGCACCTTACCGGCTTAGGGCTTTTGTCAAGCTCTAAGCTTGGTTCACAATTTGGGGCAAATGTTAAGGTGTGTCAAGACCTATTTGGGGTGATTCCGCAAGATATCCTGTGCAAATCCCAAGATTAGGGATAAAAACAGGGGAACAAAATTGGCGAATCGGGGGAGAAAGCCATGTATGACCGTCAGTCCGCGTGGTGTTTACTAACTGAGTTCACCCAGTCGGAAAATTTGCGCAAGCACGCCCTCGCGGTCGAGGCCTGCATGCGCGCCTACGCTCGCAAGTTCGGCGACGACGAGGACAAATGGGGCGTCGTCGGCCTCATCCATGACTTCGATTACGACCGCTGGCCCAGCCAGGAAGACCATCCCTACCGCGGCCACGAGATCCTCACCCAGCGGGGATGGCCTGACGAGGTCAAGAATGCGATGATGTCGCACGCCGACTACACCGGCGTCCCGCGCGAAACCAGCATGGAAAAGACGCTCTTCGCCTGCGACGAGCTTGCCGGATTCATCACCGCCGCCGCCCTGGTCCGGCCGGACAAATCCATCCGCTCGCTGGAAGCCAAATCGGTGAAGAAGCGGATGAAGGACAAAGCGTTTGCCCGCAGCGTCAGCCGCGAAGACATCGTCAACGGCGCCGCTGCCCTCGGCGTGGACCTGGACCAGCACATTGCCTTCTGCATTGATGCCATGAAGGAGATTGCCAAGGAGTTGGGATTGGAAGGCTGCCCCGCCGCGCCCCAATCGTAGGCGCCAATCTGCGCCGCGGCGCTGCCGGCGAACCCGGAAACTCGAAACTGAAACTGATTTCCATGTTCGTTTTGGTGCGCCGCGCTCGTGCCTAACCTACAATCGCCCCGTGCCGACCTCGCCCCTTGACGGACAAGCCCTGCGCGACACGCGCTACGCCATGCGCCTGTCGCTGATTTTTGGGGTCGTCATGCTGGCCGGGAAGGTCGGTGCGTACCTGCTCACCGGCTCGGCCGCGATTCTCTCCGATGCGGCGGAATCCGTCATTCACGTGGTTGCCGTCGGCTTCGCGGCCTTCAGTCTGAACCTGAGCACGAAGCCTGCCGACGATCGTTTTCTCTACGGCTACGAGCGCATCACGTTTTTCTCCGCCGGGTTCGAGGGCGCCATGATCATCGTCGCCGCCATTGCCATCATCTGGGCGGCGGTTGACAAGTGGCTCCACGGCCTGCGGCTCCAGAATCTGGGCGCCGGCGCGCTGTTCGTGCTCGCCGCGTCGGTGATCAACGCCTTTCTGGGCTGGTACCTGGTGCGCACCGGACGCCGCAACCACTCGCTCATCCTGGAAGCCAACGGGAAGCACGTGCTGACCGACAGTTGGACCAGCTTCGGTGTTGTCGGGGGTCTCGCGCTGGTCCTGCTCACGGGATGGAAGCCGTTTGACCCGCTGTGCGCCATCGCGGTGGCCATCAACATCGTCTGGTCCGGCGGACATCTTGTCTGGCGCTCCGCCCAGGGGCTGATGGACTATTCCGATCCCGACACCGGCCGCCAGCTGCGCGAGAAACTGGACCAGGTGTGCGCGCGACTCGGCGTCGAGTACCACGGCGTGCGCTTCCGCACCACCGGCTACACCCTGATGATCGAGGTCCACCTGTTGTTCCCCTACGAAGTTTCGGTCGGCGAGGCGCATACCATCGCCACCCAGGTGGAAGAAAGCCTGCCGAAGGCGCTGGGCGTGCGGGCGCAGGTGATCACTCACCTGGAAGCGGCGGAGGACCACCACGTGGTGCATCGCGACGAGCACTACACCGGCCGGCCAAACAACTGATGTGTGATTTTCGAAAGGTCAGCCCGGGGCAACCGCGCTCATCTCGGCCGGCGTGTGATCCATGACCATGCGCCGCAGGCGCCCTCGCCCGTCCATGTCGATGTCCAGGACTTCGAAGGCCAATTCGCGGGTGGCCAGGTGCCGCAGCACCACATGACCTCGCAGCCGGTGTAAGCCGGTCTGCCATTCCAGCACCACTTCGCCGCCGCGCGGCAGACGCGCATCGGAAGCGATCAGGCCTCCGCCCAGGCTCAAGCGCTGCACGTCCACGGCGCACTTTCCCTTCGGGGTGATGGCCAGCGCGCTGATCGCACGCGCCGGCTGTACGCGCGGGTAGCGCCGCTGACGCACCCAATCCGATTCCGTTGCTCCCAGCGCGCCCACCGCCAGTTCCTGCGGACCAATGCCGCCCTGGGCGTACACCGCAGCCGTGCGCTCCGGATCCAGGCTCACCAGGGCGCGGGCCACGGTAAGCTGCAATTCGCGGGAGCGTCGCGACTTAAACAGTCCGCGCGGCGCCAGCATTTCCGCCAGCATCGAGGTTGCGTCCGGCGTGCCCACCCGGCCCAGCGCCTCGATCGCTTTCAATCGCACCAAGGGGCGTTCCTTGGCCAGACCTTCGCCCGCGGCCAACTCCATCAGCTTGCCCGACGCGGACGCATCCCCGGCAAATCCGATCTCGTCCAACGTTACCGGCAGCAACAGCGGGTCAATCTGGGGCAGGATTTCCAGCAGCAGCCGGCCGCGCTGGGTTGCGCCAGCGGCCGCCAGCGCGCGCACAATCGCGTCCTGCTGCGGGCGCCCGAAAACCTTGATCCGACCCGGCAGTTCCTGCTCGACAGTCTCCGGTCTCAGCCGGCTCAGCAGCGCGGCCGTGCCGACCACTTCGCCGGCCACGCCGGCGCGCATTGTGCCAATCAGGCATTCGATGACATTCTTGCCCACGCCCTGGGCCAGTTCGACGAAGCGGTTGGCCTCGCTGCGCAGCGTGCACTGGGCGAACTGGACGGCAAGCTCGTGCGCCGCTGCCTGGGGCACCCGCGCCAGCAGCGGCGCCAGGCCGTCGGGCACGATGGGCTGGTGCACCGCGTCGCTGATGAACCCGCGCAGGCGGTTGTCCATGGTCACCCGCGGGCGTACCTCCTGCGCCGTACGCGGCCGGTATTCCAGCAGCCGCTCCAGCGTGAGCTGCGACTGCATGACCGCCGGATAGTTTCGCTGTTGCGCCGCTTCCTGCGTCAGGCGCACGTACGCCGCGCCCAACTGGGCCTGCATCTCCAGCGAGTCTTCACTACAGATCCCCATTCCCACCTGGCGCAGCGCGTCCGACTGCAGGTCGGAGTCAACCTTGCCAAAAAGGTCGGCCAGTTCGCTGACCATGGCGGTGGCCTTGCGGCGCGCGTCCAATTCCTCATTCCCCAGTTGCCGCAGGCAGTTTCTCAGGATTTGGTCGGCCAGGCTTAGATCGCCACGCGCGATCAGTTCCTCGAGGTAAGCTCGAACATTGCGCGCCGGGATGCACCACATGTCCGCCGACAGCAGGACACTTTTCTTACCCTGCTCGGGAATGGAAGCCCAGAACTTGCGGTCGAGCACGTCGGCATAGGACTCCACCGCCATGCCCGCCTTCGTCATTTTGGCTTCGCGCGAATCGAGCACCGAGCGCAGCGAGTCGATCTCGCGGCCCATGCGCTCCATCATCTCGTGCACGGCGTTCACTTTCACGTTGCCGCGCGCGAATTGTTGCATCGCGAAACGGATCGCCAGCCGTTCTGCCAGCCGCTTCAGCGTGTTCGTGCCAAGACCTTCATCCTCGCCCTCGATGGGAAGCGACAACATGGCTTTGCGCAGGACTTTGCAAGCATCCTTCTCCTGCGCCAGTTCGCGCATCACCGACGATTCCGCGTCGGTCTTGCCCCTGAGCTTGGCCACGCTGGCCAGCAGGCGCAGAGTCTTGGTGACCGATTCCTCCTCGAACAATTCGCCGCCCGCTCCCCCTGAGCCGGGGCCGAATCCGCCGCCTCCGCCGTTGCCGCCGCCTCCGCCGGATCCTTCGCCGCTGCCGGATCCTTCGCCTCCGCCGTTGCCGCCGCCGCTGCCGGATCCTTCGCCGCCGCCCCTGCTGTCCGAACCCTCCGCGGCCGTAATCAATTGCAGAAGCTTTTCCGGGTCGCTCAGCCAAGGCGCAATGTTGTCAGCTCGGTCGGCCAGGGTCCGGGCCGCTAGTTGCTCCGCCAGGCCCACCTCCGTGTCGGGCACAAACCGGATTTCATTCACCTTGATGTTGCCGTTATCCCCGAGCGTGGCCTTCAGTTGCTGCGCCACTTCCGCCGGCTTGCAGCTATGGAATGCGCCCAGCAGTTGTTCCAGGTCGCGGCGTTGGATGCCGTAGGTGAAGTGCAGGCTGCCGATGTTCGCCGTGGTCAACAGGTTGGCAAAGCTGTTTTCCAAGTACCCTTCCAGGGGTATGCCGTCGATCAGCAGCTTGCCATCGGCCGTGCCCATCAGCAGGCCGGTTTCGGGCGCCGCCGCCTTCGCCAGTTCGCTCCACGCGACGTCTACCTGTGCCCGCGTGCGCTGGTGAGCGAGCCCGTACATGCGGACATACTTCAGTAGGATGTTCAGACTGCGCGCGAAGGCCCGTGCGGAATCGACTTGCAACATCTCATTCATGGGTGTAGCTCCCTCCGCTACACAAAAGGCCTAACCACAGGAGTGCACCGCAGATGCCATAGGTTCAAGATTGCAAGTTATTGAGCCGGCGAGAGTTGTCCAAAAGGCAGGAGATCATTTTGAGACGGAGAGGCTCGTTACGCCAAAGTGAGACTCAGAATTCAACACCGTAGCCCGCCACCGGCAGCTCGTCCCCAACCGCGTAAGTGCGGCAATTGGTAAGTCGCTGAATCCCGGAGCTAGGGAGGAAGGTGGTATCCGATCAACAAAACGGTTAGTTCGTCGGCGCGAAGTAGCCTTTGCGAGCGCGGACGCGCAGGTTCTTGTGGTTCTCCGCCATGATGTCAATGGAGCGATATCGGCCATCCGGCTTCAAGTCCGCGGGCTTGTATGCCAGAAGATACTGGCTACGCAACTCGTCCTGGATCTCGGAGAAGGCGTTGGCCACGTCCTGGATTTTGAAGGGAAAGAAAGCTCTTCCGCCGGTGGCATCGGCCAGACGCTCCAGCACCTTGTCGCCGCGCAGTTTCATGCCGCTGATATTGGTGCTGATGGTGTAGATGATCACTTCCGCGCGCTGCGCCATCTCGATGGCTTCCTCGCGGGTCACGCGGCTCTGATTGTCTTCGCCGTCGCTCAGCAGGATGATTGCCCGGCGCGCCGGGCCGGTTGTCCGCGCCTTCATCAGCTTGTCGCGGCAGGCGTAGAAAATCGCGTCAAAGAGCGCCGTGCCGCCGCCGGGACGCAGCATACGCACGCCGCGCGAAAGCTGTTCGGCGCTGTCGGTGAAGTCCTGCGTGACCTCGGCGGTCGTGTCGAAGCCGATGACGAAGGCGCGGTCCGATTTCGGCCGGACAATCTGGTTGAGGAACTCGATCGCCGACTCCTGCTCGAAGCGGAATCGGTCGCGCACGGAGTTGCTGGAGTCAATCAGCAGGCCGACGCGCAGCGGCAGGTTGGTCTCGCTGCTGAAGCTCACAATCGAGACTGCCGGCTTGTTGTCGTCCACTACACGGAAGTCGCTCTTGGTGAGATTCTTGACGAAGTGGCCGTGCCTGTCGGTCACGGTGAACACGACATTGACTTCGTCGACGCGCTTTCTGATCGTCTCCAGCGGAATGCCGCGATCGTCGGAGGTGAGGTCCTTGTCCGCCGCATTGCTACCCTTCGCCTGCTGCCTTGCCGCAGGCGATGATGACTCCGGGTCGGCGGAATCGGCCTCCGGTTGCGGAGCGGCGGCGGCCGGCGGCGGCGAAGGCTTCTTGCTGCCGGGCAGGTCCTCCAGCGCAGGCGCGCTTTTGGCGGGCGCTGCGGCGGGTTTTGGCGCTTCCGCCTTGGGTTGCGGAACAGGCTGCGCGGGCGCGATGCTGGCCGACGGCGCCGACGGCAGGTCCTGCTCGGGCGGATTCTGCTGCTGGGCTGAGGCGCCAGCGGCCATGAAGAGGGCGAGCGCGCCGCTGAGAAATGCGTATTTCATGGGAAATTTCATTATAGCTGCAACTCGCGCCGGCTGCGCACACCGCTAGTGCTAGTGCTTTAGGAGGCGCAGAAAGTCCTCTAATTCGGGCGGCAACGGCCGCTCCAGGACGAGTGGCTCACCGGTGAGAGGCTGCTTAAGTTCGATGGCAGCAGCATGCAAAAAGTTTCTCGGAAGAGATAACGCGGGCAGCGCCTGTTTGGTTTTCTCCCGCGGCAGGATCTCGCGCGGCGCGCCGTAGAGCGTGTCGCCGACCACCGGATGTCCGAGCGAGGACAGGTGCACGCGGATCTGGTGAGTGCGCCCGGTTTCGATCCTTACCTCCAGCAGGGTGAATTTGCCACGAGGCGAGTCGATGCGCTGCAGAACCCGGTAGTGCGACACGGCCTCGCGGCCGCCGGCGCGGCGCGTGGTCATGCGGGTGCGGCGCAGGCGATCGCGGCTGATGGCGGACTGAATCGTGCCTTTGTCCTGCTTCACCGAGCCGTGCACGAGCGCGATGTAGGTCTTGCGCACCTGCCGGCGGGCAAACTGCTCGGCGAGCTTGCGGTGGGCGCGGTCGTTCTTGGCGACCACGATCAACCCGCTGGTGTTGCGGTCGAGGCGATGCACGATTCCAGGGCGCAATTCGCCGCCGACCGCCGACAGGGCGCCAAAGCGGTGCAGCAGCGCGTTGACCAGCGTGCCGCGATTGCGCGCGTCTTCGGTGGCGCCCGCCCCGGCGTGGACCATCATGCCCGCGGGCTTGTTGACCACCGCGAGGTCATCGTCTTCGTAAGCGATGTCGAGGGGAATCTCTTCCGCGGTGGCGCGCAGCGGCGGACGCGCGGCGGGCGCCAGGACTGCAATGGTTTCACCGCCACGCAGGCGCATCGAAGCTTTGGCGGGCTTGCCGTCCACCAGAACCTTCTCCTGCGTGATCAGGTCCTGAACGCGGGCGCGGCTGATGTCGGCAAGGTGGGCGACAAGGAAATGGTCCAGGCGCTTGCCAGCGTGCTCGGGGGCGACGTGGAATGATTTTGCGCGCTGGAAGTTGAACGGCTCGCCTGGCTGGTGCAAAACCGCCCCTTGGAAGAATTCCTGATCCAGCGCCGGAATTTCGGACAGATCGATGTCCGCGTCGCGCATACGATCGATGCGGTCCCAATCGGTGCGCGAAGCCCGTTTGCTTTTCCTCATGTCTGAATACGCTACCAAAGAATCACGAAATCCGTGACGTAGCTGTGCCGCGCCGCTGGCGCTCGCTGATTTTGATCCAGCTTGCCCACCGCTTCCGCGGTGGGCTAACGAATTCCGCCCGCTTCGCGGGCTGGTTTGCAAGGCTGTCGTGTTGTGCCCAATTCGCGAGCAATTACCGCGCGGCGCGGGCGACGGTGGCGGGTTGCTGCAGGCGAACGCGGCGCAGCCAGAGAATGCCGCCGATGATAACCAGGAAAATTGAGATGAGCTGCGTGCCGCTCATGGCGCCGCCGAAGACGGAGCCGCGATCGGGATCGTCGCGGATGAACTCCAGGAAGTAGCGTGCCACACCGTAGAGAAACAAGTACGTTCCGATCACCTGGCCTTCGAATTTCTTGTGCTTGATCAGCCAATACAGGATGAAGAAGTTCACCAACTCGACGGCGGACTCGAAAAGCTGCGTCGGCTCCAGCGGCACGTTGAGCGGCGTGCCGACCCAGGCGCGCGCCAGCGGGCTCTTGAAAGTCACTCCCCACCAATGGTCGGTGGGCTTGCCGTAGCAGCATCCGGCGGCGAAGCAGCCAAGGCGACCGATGGCGTGGCCGAGCGCCAAGCCAGGCGCGAAGGCGTCGGCGGTGCGCAGCCAGGGCATGTGGTTCTTGCGCATGTACCAGACGGACAAGGCGAGGCCGGTGATCACACCGCCATAGAAGACTCCGCCGGCCTGGAGCACGCTGAGACTGAAGATTTCGCGGGGATGCTGGGAGTAGTACCCGAAGTCGTTGATGATCAGCAGCAGCTTGGCGCCCGCGATAGCGCCGAGAACGACCAGGATGCCGAGGTTCCAGGCCTTCTCCGGGTCAATACCCTGGCGCTCGGAGAGGCGCGCGGCGATGGCGAGGCCGACGATCACGCCGGTGGCGACGAGGAGGCCGTAGGTGGGAAGGCTGAAACTGCCGAGATGGAACAGTCGGGGAAACACTGGTGATTGGATGTTCCGGGCGGTGTGCCGGAATCAAGAATCAGTTTATCAGGGGACGAGCGAAAAGCAGATTCCTCGGGCTAGAGCCCCTCGGAATGACAATTTTGAACGGGATGTTCGGTACGGCTCCCCCCTTCGACTTCGCCCAGGGTCGGGACAAGTTCCGCCGTGCCCTTCCACCGCGGGCGGCGCCAAAAACTCAAATTTCGATTGGTCAGAAGCAGTAAAGAAAAAAGCCGACCCGCGGGGCCGTGTGGTGGGCCGTCAATGAACCTTGCTCAGCAAGGTGGAAACCCGCCGCAATCCTTTAGGCATTTCCGCATGGCGGAACATTGCACACCGGATCAGAAGTCGAGTCGAGCTCCCGTTCATTGAGGTGTTGGTTCAAATTCCGGTTACCACCAGCACCTGCTTTGCAGGCCGGCTTACAGGGGTGATGCTAGGGGAAAGGGCGGAGAAATGGCAAGTGGCTGGACGCAAATAGTTGGCATGCGGCTTGCACTAGATTAGCCACAGAGGGCACCGAGGAAACAAAGACAGAAGCATTGCCGATTGCCGATTTCGACCGTTAGCCGTTGGCCTTTGGCCGTTGGAGACACCAATTTGGATCGGCTAAAGGCCAATGGCTCTGAAAATCGCCAACGGACAATCGAAGATCGGAAACGGCTCTCCCTCTGTGTCCTCTGTGGCTAAGGTTACCCGGCGCGGCCCGAGTCCTGCAGAACCTCGTCGAGGGCGCTTTCCAGGGAACTGGTACGCTGGTTCATGTCCTTGGCGATGCCGTCGTACTTGCGCTTGAGGATGTGGTACTCGTCGGCAATATTGAGCGCGGCGAGGACGGCAAGGCGGAGGGAGTCGACAGTGGAGGTCTGCTCAGCGACGGCGCGCATCTTGGTGTCGACGAATTCGGCGAGCTTGAAAATATAGTCGGGATCGGTGCCGCGCAGGTTGTACGGCTGGTCGAAGATTTCCACGCGGACGCTGTTTACGTTTCCGTTGGGGGGATTCAACCTTTTCCTCCAAAAAGTTACGAGTAGCGAGTTGTGAGATGCGGGCCAACGAGGAGTCCGCAAGCGAACTCACAATTCGGAACCTAAGTTGGTACTCGGCCCCATTATGCCCCGGATTCTTCGGCCGTCAATTCATCAATTTGGCGCAGCATCTTCTCGACTCGGCCGCGGATGTCCTCGCGCTCCTTACGCAGGCCGATCATTTCGCCGCGGAGCGACTCGATTTCTTCCTCGCGCAACTCCAGTTGCTCGCGCAGGCGCGAGGCGTCGCGCTCCGCCGCCGCCTTGGCATCGCGCGCCGCCTTCAGCAGCTCGATGGTGCGGTAAACCTTCTCTTCCAGCGAATGGAAATCGTCGGAAGAAACTTCAGGGGAGAACTCGCGTACAGCTTTTACTGACATTCGTCTGCTCGCCTTGGGGGTAAATTTTGGGCTGACGCGGGGCAGTATATAGCGAAGGGCGGAAGTTTGGGGCTGTGAATTTTTTCCGGCGGGTTATCGGTTGTCGGTGATCGGTAGTCGGTAGTCCTGAGTCAGTATGGCAGGCCTAACCAGGTACCAACAACCAATGGCCAGCTGCTGAATACCGAAAACCGATAACCGAAAACCGACTACTGCTTTGCCATTGCCGGCAGCTTGTCCCAGGTCTGCCAGAAGGCGGCCATATCGTCCGGCCGGCTGAAGGAGACGCGGAGAAAGGTTTCCATGCGGGGGAAGGGACGGCCGACAGCGATGTTGTCGTTGTGGAAATGCTGGATGACCTGGCGAACGGGGCGGCCGGTCTCGACCATGGCGAAATTGGCGTACGAAGGAATGGTGGGCAGCTTGCGCAACGCGGCTTGGCGCATGAATTCCTTGCGATCGGCGGCATTGCGGGCGACGGCGGCGCGCATGGCGATGTCGTCGTCGAGCGCGGCCAGGCCGACGTGCAGGGCGATCATGTTGCCGTTGTCTTCGAGCTGCCATGCCTGCAGCAGCTTGGTGGTTTTTTCGGTGGCGACGGAATAACCCAGCCGCAGTCCGGCCATGCCGTAAATCTTGGAGAACGTGCGCGCGACGATGACGCGGGGATCGTCCACCGGCTTTTCGATGAACGAAACGTAATCGGGCGAGTCGGTGGCGAAGTGGTGGTAGGCCTCGTCAATCAGTACGTAGGTGTCGGCGGGGAGCCGGCGGAGAAAGGCTTCAAGGTCGCGCCGGGGCGTGAGCGAGGCGGTGGGATTATTGGGATTGCAGATGTACACCAGGCCGGTGTCGCTGCCGGCGCGGGCGAGCATGGCGTCGAGATCGTGGGCATAGCCGGCGGTCAGCGGAATTTCGACGACTTGCGCGCCGCGATCGCGCGAGTAGGCGAGAGGAGATTCGAAGGTCGGGACGGCGGCGATGAGCTTTCGACCGGGGCCGGTGAAGGCCCGCGATGCCATGGCCAGCACTTCGGTGGATCCATTGCCGAGCAGCACCTGCCTGGAGGAAACCTTGTTGTAAGCGGCGATGCGCTCGACCACGTCGTTATAGATCTTGAACGGATACCGATTGGCGAGGCGCAGGCCCTCGAGGGCGGCCTGCTCAACGCTGGGGAACATGCCGTAGGCGTTTTCGTTGGCGTTAAGCAGAATGGGACCGCCGGGGGTGGAGGCACGCGGCGGTTCGCCGAAGGCGATGGGTTCGAGACCGCTGAAACCGACGGCAGCAGCGGTGGCGCCGAGGCCAAGTGTGCCGAGAAAATTTCTGCGCGAGACAGCCATGACTCACCCCTGAGCAGCAATTAGCGACAGCAGACGCCGGCGCACCCCATTGTGGAGGGGAACTGTAGCAGGTTTGGGATTGAGAGAAAACTGGATGAAGTGCCTGCGTGCTGGTCGCAGTACGTCAACTGAGTAGGGGTCCTTCGACTCGGATGCGCAACGGCAGCCCACGTCGCCGAAAACCGCGGCGCGTGGGTCTGCCGGCGCATCCTCGCTCAGGATGACATCCGTCAGATATGCGATTGATGTTCAGATGGAGCGCAGGGTTCCGCCGAGAGATTCCAGCGCCTTGATGATCTGCTGCGACCAGAGGGCGACCTCGTCATCGCGCAGGGTGCGCTCGGCGGATTGGAAGGTGGCGCGGAGAAGCATGGAATACTTGCCCGAGGGAATCGAGCCGCCGCGGAAGATTTCGACCGGCGCCAGGGCTCGCAACTCGGCCATGCCGAGCGCGGAGATGACGTTCCGGATGCGCTCGAAGGTGACACTGTCGGCGAAGGTGAAGGAGAAATCGCGGTCCACGCCGGGGAAGCGCGGGATCGCTTGATAACGGATTTTGCGCAGATCGTGGCGGTAGAGGCGCTCGAGGTCAATATCGGCGATGAAGATCTCGGGAGTTTCCTGCGCGCTCAGGCGCAGCTTGCGCTCGGCGGCGAGCTCGGGATGAAGCTGGCCGAAGCGCGCCACGGTGGCGCCGTCCATGACCGCGCGGGCGGAGCGGCCGGGATGGTAATAGTCGGGCGTGCTGGCGTCGAAGTAGACCGAGTTGAACTGGAATGCGCCGAGCAGGGTTTCGATGTCGCCCTTGAGATCGAAAAATGAATAACGGCGGCCGGGCGCATGCACGCTTGCAGGAATGGCCGCGCCGGTGACGCCGATCGAGAGGCGGCGCCGCTCCTCGGTGCGCGCTCCCATGCTCTCGTAAATTTTGCCGGACTCGAACAGGCGCACGCCGGCGTTGCCGCGGTTCAGGTTGTACGCCAGCATGTTGAGCATGCTGGGAACCATGGAGGTGCGCATCACGGACGCTTCCTCGCTGATCGGGTTGGCGATTTCGACCGGCGTGGCGGCGGAGAAGCGCTGCGCGTCGGCGTGCGAGATGAAGGTCAGCGAGACGGCTTCGTTGTAGCCGAGTCCGAGAAGCGAGGCGCGGATTATTTCTTCCTTCTTTGCGTCCGGCAATTCGACGACGCCGCCGACGAAGCCGGGCAGGGTGTTGGGGAATCGGTCGTAGCCGTAGATGCGCGCGATTTCTTCAATGAGATCGATCTCGCGCTCGACGTCGAGGCGCCAGGTCGGCACCTGCACGGTGAACTCGGCGACCGCGGCGTGCGCGCCGCTTGCGCCCGCGGGAGCGTGAACCGGTGCAGCGGCAGCCCGGCCGGGCGTGACACCGAATCCGAGACGGCGAAGAATGCGGGCGATCTCGGTATCAGGAATGTCCTGGCCGAGGTGGCGGCGGACTTCGCTGCGGCGCAGAGTGAGAGTGGGGCGGTCGAGCTTGCGCGGGTGAGGGTCAGTTTCCTCGCCTGCGAGATGGCCGCCGGCGCTTTGCAGAATGAGTTCGGCGACGCGAGCGCACGCGGTGGGCGTGATGCCGATATCGGCGCCGCGTTCGAAACGATGCGAGGCGTCGGTGTGCATCGCGTGGCGGCGCGCGGTGCGGCGGACGGACGCCGGATCGAACCACGCGGACTCGATGAGCACGTTGCGGGTTTTTTCCGTGATCATCGAATCGAAGCCGCCCATGACGCCGGCGAGCGCGACCGGCTTGACCGCGTCGGCGATGACGAGATCATCGGGATGAAGGATGTGATCCGCGCCGTCGAGGGTCTTGAGCTTCTCGCCGGGACGGGCGCGGCGAACGATGATCTTGCCGCCTTCCAGCAGATCGAGATCGAAGCAGTGCGTGGGGTGGCCGATTTCCTGGAGCGCGTAGTTGCTGGCATCGGCGACGTTGTTGATGGCGCGCGAGCCGACCAACTCCAGGCGCTGCGCGATTTTTTCCGGCGAGGGCGCGATCTTCACGTTGCGGATGACACGCGCGGTGTAGCGGGCGCAGCCCTGGGGATCCTGGATTTCGATGGGGAAATGCAGGTCCCTCGACTCGGACGCGCCAGCCCGAGCGCGTCCCTCGGCTTCGCTCGGGACAGGCTCCGGCGGCGCGCTCTGGTTTCTTGGCGCGTCCTCGCTCAGGATGACACTCTTCAGAAGTTGCTTGAGGGGTTTCAGGTTCTTGTCATAGATGGCGGCGCAGTCGCGCGCGACGCCGTAGTGGTTCATGGCGTCCACGCGGTTGGGCGTGAAGTCCACGTCATAGACGGTGCAGGCGCCTTCGCCGTCGATGGACTCGACGGAGATGCCGGCGAGGGTGAGATCGTCGGCGAGCTTCCGGTCGTCCGCCGAGATATCAACGAATTCGCGCAGCCATGCGGGAAGGATCTTCATGTTGGTTTTCGGTTATCGGTTTTCGGTTTGCGGTTGTCGGTCGGTTTGAAACCGATAACCGAGAACCGATAACCGATAACGCCTATGCAAACTGCTCCAAAAATCTCACATCGCCGTTGAAGAACAATTGCAGGTCGGTGACGCCGTACAGCATGGCGGCGATGCGGTCCACGCCCATGCCGAAGGCGAAGCCGCTGTACTTCTCCGGGTCGTAACCGACGAAGCCATAGAGCGCCGGGTCCACCATGCCCGCGCCCAGCAGTTCAATCCAGCCGCTGGCCTTGCAACTCGATCCAGCCGCTGGCCTTGCAGTTGGGGCAACGCGCCGAGCCCTGGTATCCGCCGCCACCGCAGAAAATGCAGGAGATCAGCACTTCCGCGCTGGGTTCGGTGAAGGGGAAGAACGACGGGCGGAAGCGCGTCTTCACCGAGGAGCCGAACAGCGACTTCATGGCGTGGTCGAGCGAGCCCTTGAGATCGCAGAACGTGATGTTGGTGTCCACGGCGAGGCCCTCGACCTGGTGGAACATGGGCGAGTGGGTGGCGTCGGGGGCGTCGTTGCGATAGACGCGGCCGGGAATCACGACGCGCACCGGCGGCTTCTGCTTCTCCATGGTGCGAATCTGCACCGGAGAAGTGTGCGTGCGCAGCAGGAGACGATCGCGCGCCTGTTTCTGCTCCTGCCCGGCGAGGAAGATGGTGTCCTGCATGTCGCGCGCCGGGTGGTCGAGCGGGAAATTCAGCGACTCGAAATTGTAGTAGTCGGTCTCAATCTCCGGGCCTTCGGCAACCGAGTAACCCATCGCTTTAAATACGCCGACTATGTCGTTCATGGTGCGGACGATGGGATGCTCAGCGCCAAGGGGATGGCGAATGCCGGGGAGGGTGACGTCAACCACGTCGGACTTGAGCTTGGCTTGCGACGCGACGCCAGAAATGCGCTCGTGGGTTTCTTCAACTACTGCTTCAACTTTGGCCTTCAGCTCATTGACGCAGCGGCCGACTTCGCGCTTCTGCGGGCCGGGCGCGGCTTTCAGCCAGAGATCGTTGATCTGGGTCAGGACACCGTTCTTGCGCGCCATCCAGCGATCGCGGAAGTCTTTCCACGAGGCCTCGTCGGAGACGGCGCGGGCTTCCTGGTAGAGCGCGGCGGACAACTCCGCAACGGCCTTATCGAGTGCGTCGGGCGAGTAGTCGTCGAGTTTTGGAACGGTGTACATGTGAAAAGCTTGGCCACGGATTTACACAGATGAACACGGATAAGGCTATTCAGGTGAATCCGTGAGAATCCGTGTCAATCCGTGGCCCGGTTTTGCTGAAAGCTGATCGCTGACGGCTGCAAGCTTACGCCGCGTGCGCGCTTTTGGCCTGGTCCGCCAGCTTGGCAAATCCCGCGGGGTCGTTGACCGCGAGGTCGGCCAGGATCTTGCGGTCCAGTTCCACGCCCGCCTTCTTCAGCCCGTTGACGAAGCGGCTGTAGCTGAGGCCGTTGAGCTTGGCGGCGGCGCCGATGCGCACGATCCACAGCGAGCGGTACTGGCGCTTCTTCTGGCGGCGTCCGGCGTAGGCGAACTTGAGGGCGCGCTCCACCGACTCTTTCGCCGAGCGGTAGAGCTTGGATTTTGTGAGGTAATAACCGCTGGCGCGTTCAAGAATCTTCTTGCGCTTGGCACGACGTTTGGTGCCGCGTTTTACGCGAGGCATGGGTGGCTCCTTTTTGAGTTTCTGTTTCGAGTTTCAGTTTCGAGAATTCGAACCTGAATCTCGCTTGGCGGCTGGAGGCAAGGAGTAAATCCGGGCCTCTTCACGCGCCTGTGTCGTCCCTACGGGACTCGGACCAAACTTCGATCCGTTTCCCGGCACTTACGTGCCGGGCTATGTACTGCCGCCCCTGCGGGGCTTAGTACGGAATCATCCGCTTTACTTTTTTCTCGTCCGCCTTGTCCATGATGACGTCGCGGTCGAGGTGCCGCTTCTTCTTCGTGGTCTTGGTGGTCAGAATGTGGCGCGCCTTGGCATGACCGCGCTTGATCTTGCCGGTGGCGGTCTTCTTGAAGCGCTTGGCGGCGCCGCTGTGGGTCTTCAGTTTCGGCATAACTCCCCTTGCCAAATTTGGTAATTGCGTAATTTGGTAATTGGGTAAAGTGAATCTAGCTCGGCCTATCAGGCGGCGTGCAAACACTACCCTTCGCGATCTTTACGCGAATCTATTATTGTATCAAAGCTGCTTTTGCGACGAATCGGGTTGGTGGTGGGTGAGGGTGCTGCCCCCTCCCGGCACGCTAATCTGGCGTTTTCCAAGGTTTATAAGACCCCGCTGCACGGCTGGTGCTACCCACCATGCTCAGGAGTCGTATTCGAGGGCCTTCACGCATACTCAATTACCCAATTACCAGATTACACAATTACCAAATTCTACGCGCTGGGCGCCTGCGGCGGCGGCGGTTGCTGAGCCTTGGGCGGCGCGGGCTTGTGTTCCGGGGCTTTCTTGCTCGGCGCCAAGATGGCGTGCAGCGTGTTGCCTTCCTGCCGCGGACGGAACTCCACGATCGCCTTGTCGCCCAGATCCGTGATCAGCCGCTCCAAAATCTGGCGGCCCAGGCTCTGGCGCGTCATTTCGCGTCCGCGGAAAAAGATGGTCGCCTTCACCTTGTCACCGTCATCGAGGAAGCGCAGCGCGTGGTTTTTCTTGGTCTGGTAATCGTGCTCGTCCACGTTGATGCGGAACTTGACCTCTTTGACGGTGATGACCTTCTGGTGCTTCTTGGCTTCGCGTTCCTGTTTTTCTTTCTGGTAGAGGAACTTGCCGAAATCCATGATGCGGACAACGGGCGGCTGGGCAGTAGGGGAAATTTCCACCAGGTCGAGGCTTCTTTCCCGTGCCATTTTGAGTGCTTCATACGGGGGCATGATGCCGACCTGCTTGCCTTCGTCGTCAATCACGCGCACTTCGCGTGCCCGGATGCGGTCGTTGGTGCGAATGTACTTCTTATCGATGCGTGCCTCCTGAGGCGCAGATAGTTGGTGGATTATAGCATGCAGGAGATGCTGAAATGAGCGCGTCGCAGCGCAACATTGTCGTAACCGAGTATGTCAGTTGTTCAGTAGGTCAGTATTTCAGTTCCTGACGAACTGACGCACTGAGATACTGAACAACTGCTTCCATGCCTTGTCGACTACTGCCCACCAGCCACTTACTCATTCGGCGGTCGCTTATTCAGCACCGGGCTCTCGCGCGTGCCAGTTCCGGTGTTAGAGACCGGCGCAGGCTTCCAGGCGCTGGCGTTCTCGGGTGCTGTGGGGCTGACGCCGAAATCCCAGACATACATATTGACGTCCTTGCCCAGCATCTCCACCAGTGCGTACTCGCCGGGGTCGAGTGGTTGTGCCGGGACCACCTTGATCCACTGGCTGTTCAGCGGCTCGGAGCGGGTCTGGACATAATTTTGCTTCTGGCTCACTTTCCCATACACGGCGACTTCAATGGCGCCGACGACGCGCGCATCCTTCTTGGAGGTGGCGCGCACGATGCGGAAGCGGTCGGAGACATCACGAGCGCCCGGGCCGCTGCGGGCGTCCTGGTCCGTGTCAATGTTGACATAAATCGCCGGTTGCGGGACGTGCGCCTGCACCGCCGCGCGGGGACCCTTGATTTCAATCGTCTGTTTGGCCTTCGACAGCGGGTTGATGGCGGCGCGCAGGATGTTGCTCTTGCGGTTCTGGTTGAGTTGGCCGCCGTTTTGCACCAGTTCGATCAGTTCGGGGTTGTCACGATAAACGTCGAGCAGGAAGATGCCTCCTTGCGAGGGCAGATGCAGGCCGGGCTTGATCTCCGGAGACTTCTCCTCTTCCTGCCGGCGCTCGGCCTCTTCCTCGGCGTCCACGGCGGCGATCTCGGCGCTCTTCTTTGGTGCTTCCACCTGGCCCAGTTCGTACCTGTTCGTGGCATCCCAATCCACTAGCGACATCGGAAGATCTTCCCAGGCGTATCGCTCAGCGCTCATGTAGTGCACGCGATCGCCGATCACCTCGCACTTGCTCGCCGCCTGGTAGTCGCCGTCCTTGAGCACGATGCGGTGTGAGGGATTGTCAGGCAGGGCGAAGGGGCAAGGCTTGGCGGCAGGCTCCGCCGCAGCGGGCTTGGCCGGCGGCTTGGATTTTGGCGAGCCGGTGCGTTGGGCCAACGAAGAAAGGGAAACCACCAGGGCAAAAGCGACGACCAGACCCCGAGACAAAACCGGCGACCGCATGATCAAATTATCCGCTTTCTGCGAAAGCTCTGCATGGTTAGACCACGGAACGGCGCGAAAGTCGCGTCGCGCTTGCACCTATATTGGTGCATTGTGAAGCGTTCCTTTTCGCACCTTTTTCTGGCATAATTGGTCGTGCACCCCACAAGCGGTTCCCAGGCAAACCCCCGCCACGGCCTGGGCGAAGTATCCTTCAAAAATCCAGCTCGCGAGGTCGAAGCGGATGTCGGCTAAGTACATCTTCGTGACCGGTGGTGTGGTGTCGTCGCTGGGCAAGGGCCTGGCGGCGGCGTCCATCGGATGCCTCCTGGAGAGCCGGGGCCTCAAGGTCAACCTGCAGAAGTTCGATCCCTATCTCAACGTGGATCCCGGGACGATGTCGCCGTTCCAGCACGGGGAAGTCTTCGTCACCGACGACGGCGCGGAGACCGACCTCGATCTCGGCCACTACGAACGCTTCACCCACGCCAAGCTGACCCGCGACAACAATTGGACCACGGGAAAGATTTACGAGCAGATCATCGCCAAGGAACGGCGCGGCGATTACCTGGGCAAGACGGTGCAGGTGATCCCGCACGTCACCAATGAAATTAAGGCGGCGATGAAAAAGGTCTCGACGCGAGGTAGACGTGTGCATCGTCGAGATCGGCGGCACGGTGGGCGATATCGAATCGCTGCCGTTCATCGAGGCCATCCGCCAGATGCGCCAGGACCTGGGGCGCGAAAGGACGCTGTTCGTGCACGTGACGCTGGTGCCCTTCATCGGCGCCGCCGGCGAACTGAAGACCAAGCCGACGCAACACTCGGTGAAGGAGTTGTTGAGCGTCGGCATTCAGCCCGACATCCTGCTGTGCCGCACCGACCGCTTCCTGTCGAAGGACATCAAGCAGAAGATCGCGCTGTTCTGCAACGTGGAAGAAGAAGCGGTGATTACCGCCATTGACGTCAATTCGATTTACGAGGTGCCGCTGACCTTCGCGCGCGAGGGCGTGGACAAGCTGGTGCTGCGCTACCTGCACATTGACGGCGGGGTGCGCGACATCAGCCGCTGGGAAGAGCTGATGAGCCGGGTCAACAACCCGAAGGACGAGGTTTCCATCGCCCTGGTCGGCAAGTACGTGGAATACGAAGACTCGTACAAGTCGCTAAAGGAAGCGCTGGTGCACGGCGCGCTGTCGCAAAATTTGAAGCTGAACGTCTCCTGGATCGAGGCCGAGGGGCTGGAGACCAAGGGCCCCGAATACGAATCGCAGCTCGAGAGTTACGACGGCATCCTGGTGCCCGGCGGCTTCGGCAAGCGCGGCATTGCCGGCATGCTGAACGGCATCCGCTTCGCGCGCGAGCACAAGGTCCCGTACTTCGGCATCTGCCTGGGCATGCAGACGGCGTGCATTGAATTCGCGCGCAACGTGGTCGGGCTGGAGAACGCCAACTCCAGCGAGTTCGATCCCGCCACGCCGCACCGCATCATCTACAAGCTGCGCGAACTGCGCGGCGTGGAAGAGTTGGGCGGCACCATGCGCCTGGGCGCGTGGATCTGCAAACTGGAGCCGGGCTCGCTGGCGGCGAAGGCATATGGCGCGGAGGAAATCAGCGAGCGCCACCGGCATCGCTACGAATTCAACCAGGAATATCGCGAACAGATGTGTTCGGCCGGCCTGCGCGTGACCGGCATCACGCCGGATGGTACCTACGTTGAGATTGTCGAGCTGGCGCAGGAGGAGCACCCGTACTTCCTCGGCTGCCAGTTCCACCCTGAGTTCAAGTCGAAGCCGCTGGAGCCGCATCCGCTGTTTGTAGCGTTCATCAAGGCGTCGTACGAAAACCGGCAGCGGCGGCGCGAGCAGAAGAGCGCGGCGGAAGTGGAGATGTTCTTGAGGCCGGAGAAGGTCAGCCGTTCGTAGTGGCCCAATCTCTGGGGTTATCCTTAGAATCGCGTTCATCTGCGTTAATCTGCGGCTAATGTCTTCTTCCTTCAAAGTCGGCGATGTGACGATTGGCGACGGCGGGCTGTTCCTCATCGCCGGGCCGTGCGTCATTGAGTCGGAAGAGCACGCGCTCAAGATGGCGGAGTGCGTTGCCGGCGTGGCGCGCGCGCTCAAGATGCCGTACATCTTCAAAGCCAGCTATGACAAGGCAAACCGCACGTCGGTGAAAAGCTATCGCGGCCCGGGCATGAAGGAAGGGCTGGCAATCCTGCGCAAGGTGGCCGACACGGTGCACGTGCCGGTGCTCACCGACGTGCACGACGCGCACGATGTGGCCGAAGTCGCGGAATATGTGGACGTGGTGCAGATTCCCGCCTTCCTCTGCCGCCAGACCGACCTGTTGATCGCGGCGGCGAAATCCGGGCGCGCGGTCAACATCAAGAAGGGGCAGTTCGTTTCGCCGTGGGACATGCGGCACGCGGTGGAGAAGGTGCGCGAGTCGGGCAACGAGCGCGTGCTGCTCACCGAGCGCGGGTCATCGTTCGGCTACAACAACCTGGTGGTGGACATGCGCTCGCTGCCCATCATGCGCCGGTTCGCGCCGGTGGTGTTCGACGCGACACATTCCGTGCAACTGCCGTCCGCGGGTGGCCCACCCTTGCGCGAAGCGCAGGGTGGGGATGCTGTTGTCCAGTCCGGCGGCCAGCCCGAATTCATTCCGATCCTGGCGCGCGCCGCGGTGGCTGCGGGGGTCGATGGAGTGTTCATCGAGGTGCACGACAATCCCGCCGCCGCGCTCTCCGATGGCGCCAACGCGCTCGACCTGAAATGGCTGCGCCCAGTGCTGCACGAACTGCAAGCCGTACACACGGCGGTTACCGCAGCCCGCAGCAGTGCGATATAACTTCGAGTTGCGAGTCCCGGGTCGCGAGTCCCGAGCGCTGAACTCGAAATTCCCTCAACTGGCGGACACGAGAATTCCAATGAATCGCGGGCTTGCTCTCGTTCTCACATGTTGTTGTTGGCTTGCTCTAACCTGTAGTGCGCAGTCTGTCCCGCCCGGACTGGCGGCCGCGCTGGAGCGCTGGAAGACGGGTTTCACCGTGGGTGACGACGCCGCGGTTCAGAGTCTCTATTCCAGCAACCCGCCGGCTTACGTGGCGTCCTCCGATGGCAAGCAACAACTGCCCATCAGCTCCGAAATCGAATTCTGGCGGCAGACGAGGGCCGCTGGAATGATCGGGCCGGCGACGAAGGTGGTGAGCACCGACGACCAGCAGGGACTGGTTGTGGTCAAACTAGAAGTATCGTTTCGCACCATGACGGCGGCGGGCACACGGCAGCGGTACGTGCTCGAACAGCAGGGCTGGCAGCAGCAGCCGCAGGGATGGCGCATGGTCGCCAGCAGTCACACTCCGGTGCTGAAGATGCGGCCGGTGGGCAAGCTGAATCCGCACCTGTACGAGAAGGATGCCGACGCCAAGGCGGAAATCCGCGGCGCCCTGGCGAAGGCTGCGCGCACGCACAAGCGCGTGATTCTCGACTTCGGCGGCAACTGGTGTTACGACTGCCATGTGCTGGAGGCGGCGTTTCACCAGGCCGACGTCTCGCCGCTGATGGGCGGCAGCTTCATCGTGGTGCACGTGGACATCGGACAGATGGACAAGAACCTGGATGTGGCGCAGAAATACAAAGTCCCGCTCGACAAAGGTGTGCCCGCGCTGGCGGTGCTGGCGCCCGACGGCACCCTGCTCTACAGCCAGCAGCACGGAGAATTCGAGTCGGCGCGCAACATGGATCCCGACGACCTGATCGCGTTCCTGAAGAAATGGAAACCGGCACGGGCGCGGTGATCTGCTAACATCTCGGCGATTGTCGGTTGTCGTTTCTCGCTTTTCCATGCACAAGATCGGCGAAAACGTGGTCCGCATCGAGGCTGACGCCTTGCGCGCGCTTGCCGACCGCCTCGCCGGGCCGATGGCGGAGGCGTTTGCCAGCGCGGTGGAGTGCCTGTACTCCTGCGGCGGGCGCGTGGTGGTCACCGGCATGGGCAAGAGCGGCCTGGTGGCGCGCAAGATCGCGGCGACGCTGTCGTCCACCGGCACGCCGGCGCTGTTCATGCACCCGGTGGAAGCCGTGCACGGAGACCTGGGGATGATCGTGCGCGGCGACATCGTGCTGGCGCTCTCGCAGAGCGGCGACACGGAAGAGATCCTGAATCTGGTCCCCAATATCAAGCGGCTCGATGTGAAGCTGGTGGCGATGACCGGCGCACTGCGCTCCACGCTGGCGCAGGCGGCCGATATCACGCTCGATTGTTCGGTCGCGCAGGAGGCGTGCAAGCTGGGGCTGGCGCCCACCGCGTCCACCACCACCATGGTCGCCCTCGGCGACGCGCTGGCCGTGGCGCTGGCGGAGAAACGCGGCTTCAAGGAAGAAGATTTTGCCGACCTGCATCCGGGCGGCAAGCTGGGCAAGAAGCTGGCACGGGTTTCGCGGCTGATGCACACCGGCGATGCCATCCCGCGGGTGACGCCGCAGACGCCGATGTCGGAGGTGATCTATGAAATGTCGCGCAAGAAGCTGGGCGTGGCCACCGTCACCGATGGTGACAAGCTGCTGGGAATCATCAGCGACGGCGACCTGCGGCGGCTGCTGGAGCGGCGCGGCAAGGACGTGCTCGACCTCACCGCCGGCGAATGCATGACGCGTGACCCGAAGACGATTCGCCCCGACGAATTCGCCGCCGCCGCGCTGAACGTCATGGAACAGAAAAAGATCACGTCGCTGGCGGTGGTGGGCGACGGCGGCCGGCTGGAAGGCATCATTCACCTACATGATTTGTGGGGCACGGAAATGGTGTAATTTGCAATTTGTAATTATTAAGAATGAAGAATTAAGAATGGAGAATCTAAAATCGAGGTGCACTGGTTTACTTCTTCATTCTGACTTCTTCATTCTGACTTGCCAGTGGCTACCGAGCCCCAAATCGTTACCCGCCACATTATCGCCGTGAATCCGGCGACCGGGGAGAAGCTCGGCGAATTTGAATGCGCCGGCGATGCCGAGGTCACGGCGGCGGTGGAGCACGCCCGCGCCGCACAGCCGGCTTGGGAGGCGGCGGGGGTCCACCAGCGGATCGAGGTCCTGCGCCGCTTTCAGCGGCTCCTGCACGCCAAGAAAGAGGACGTCGCGCGCTTGGTCACGCGCGAAGCCGGCAAGCCTTACGTCGAGGCGTTGGTGAATGAGGTGGTGGTCGCGCTGGACGCGACGCGATTTTGTGCGGAGCAGGCGCCCGGATTGCTGCTCCCCGAGCCGGTGCCGCACGGCAATCCGATCATGAAGGCCAAGGTCGGACGCCTGCTGCGCCGGGCGCACGGCGTGGTCGGCATCATCTCGCCATGGAATTTTCCTTTTTCGACGCCCGCGGGCGAGGTAGTGGCGGCGTTGGTGATGGGCAACGCGGTCGTACTCAAGCCCTCGGAATTCACCCCGCTGAGCGCGCTGGAACTGAAATCGCTGTTCGCTTCGGCGGGCCTGCCGGAGGATGTTTTCCAAGTCGTGCTCGGCGACGGCGCGACCGGCGCGGCGCTGATTGCTTCGCCCATAGAAAAGCTGGTCTTCACCGGAAGCGTATCCACCGGGCGCCGCGTCGCGCAGGCCTGCGGCGCGCGATTGCTGCCGGAGGTGCTGGAACTGGGCGGCAAGGATCCGATGCTGGTTCTCGACGACGCCGATGTGGACGTCGCCTCCAGCGCCGCCGTGTGGGGTGCGTTTGTCAACGCCGGGCAGGCGTGCCTCTCGGTGGAGCGCTGTTACGTGCATCGCAGCCTGCATGACCGATTTGTCGAGCTGTGTGCAGAGAAGACGCGCAAGCTGAAGGTGGGCGACGGCGCCGATCCGGAAACCGACATCGGCCCCATGATCCACGAGCGGCAGTTGCGCATCGTCGAAGAGCAGGTGAATGACGCCGTCAGCAGCGGCGCACGCGTGCTGGCCGGCGGCCGGCGCATGCCGGAACTCGGCCCGAACTTCTACGCGCCGACGGTCGTCGCCGGCGTGGACCACTCGATGCGCATCATGCGCGAGGAGACTTTCGGGCCGGTGCTGCCGATCATGCCGTTCGATTCCGACGATGAAGCCATCAGCCTGGCCAACGACTCCGAGTTCGGGCTCGCGGCCAGCGTGTGGACGCGCGATCGATACCGCGGCGAGGAACTGGCGACGCTGATTTCGGCGGGAACCGTGCTGGTGAACGATGCGGTGATCGGCTATGGCATCAGCGAGGCTCCGCACGGCGGCGTCAAGTGCAGCGGCATCGGGCGCACCCATGGGAAACTGGGCCTGGAAGAGATGGCCTGGGTGCAATACCTCGACTCCGACCGCCTGCCACGGTTGAAGAAAACCTGGTGGTACGGCTACGGTCCCGACTTCGCGCGCCAGATGGAAGGCTTTGCCGACTGGCTGTTCGCGCCGGGCCTGTTCGCCCGGGTGCGTGGCGCCGTGCGGTCTTCCGCGTCGTTGTGGCGACGGCGGTTGTGAAGAAGTCCCGAGTCGCGAGTCCCGAGCGGTCGCTGCGTGAGTGTGAGCGAGTGCCGCGCCGCTGGCGCTCGCGTTTGTATGCCATCGCGACCCACCGCTGCCGCGGTGGGCTAACGAATACCGCGCCTCCGGCGCTGCCGGACGGAGTTCCTCGTCAAGAAGAACTCACAGCGCGCCTGCGCGCCCACAGCCAAGTCAGGCATCCAATCAATAACGTGACTGCCAGCACTACGGCGGCGCTGCGCTGCATCCTCGTCGCCAGCACGACCATGAAGACCAACGACAGGGCCGCGAAGACATTGCCCGCGGGCAGACGAAAGGCGTCGGCGTGCGGCTGTTTTCTGCGCAGTGCCGGAAGGGCGGCAGCGACAGCGCCGTAAACGAAAATCCGCGCCAGCACCGACAAGATCGCGTTCCAGCGAAAGCTTCCGGCAACCGAAAAACCGATCACCAGCAACGCGAAGAGCAGGATGGAGATGTAAGGGGTGCGGAAGCGCGGGTGAACGGCGGCAAACCATCCCGGGAAGTCGCCTTGTTCTCCCATGGCAAAGGTGAGACGCGGCGCGTGCAGCAGATTGGCGCTGAGGTATCCGTAAATCGAGACCAGCGCCCCGCCGGCCACCAGCGCGGCACCGAGCGGCCCGAGAAAGCGCCGCGCCGCATCGGCGGCAGGCTTGGCGCTGGTGGCAGCGTCCGGCAGAATGTGGATCACCACGTATTGCAGGCTGACAAATACCAGCGTTGCAGTCGCAATGGAAACCAGCAGCGCGAACGGCGCATCCTTGCGCGGATCGCGGGTCTCTCCCGAAACCAGGAACGCCGCCTCGAATCCGGCGTAGGCGTACACCATCAGGGTCAGGCTGTCGAACCAGTCGCTGGCGCCGGGCATGACTCTTGCCGGCGTCACGCGGAGCGGCGGATGCAGCAGGAGCGCCATCAGACCGCCGGCAATCAGAAACGTCAGCAGGCCGAGTTTCGCGACGGTGAATACGTTGCTCACCGCCGTGCCGCCGCTGACCCCGCGGTAGTTCACGGCGGCCAGCAATGAGATCAGCACCGCCAGTACGAGCGCGCGCGCCAGCGGCGCCTCGACCTGGGGGAAAAACTGCGCGCCGTAGGAGATGAACAGGTCGGCAACGGCCGAGGTCGCGGTGATGCGCGACAGCCACATCATCCAGCCGATCTGGATGGCGACGAACGGCCCAAAGGCGGTGCGGGCGTAAAGATAAGGCCCGCCGGCCTCGCGGAATTGCGAAGCGACCTCCGCCAGACACGCGGCGATGACGGCCACGCCCGCGGCGGCGATCAGGTAGCCCGGCACACTCAGCGCTCCCAGGCGCGCCGCCAGCAGGGAAGGGCACACCAAATACGCTGGCGCCGATGATGGTGTTGAACATGAGCGCCGCCAGGCTCCAGCGCCCGATGGCGCGCACCAGGCGTTTGTCATGTCTCGAGGGCGCGTGCATGCTTTTTTCAGGTAAGTCTGTAGTCCGGTAATCGGCAGTTCGGACGGAAATACCGGATTTCGGACTACCGGGTACCGACTACGATGAACCGCTGGTGTGACCGCAGTAACTACAACAATCTTCCTTCTCCGCTGAGTTATCCAGTAAAATAGCGTGTTTTCATCGATAATCTGCGGCAGGCCACGAGGTCATCGTCCTTGGCGACTACGGGTATGAAACCAGAACCGGTGCAAGCGGGAAACCTTCCCCAGCTTGCCAAACACAAAATCAAAGTGAAGAAGCCCGGGCAGCGTGCCTGCAACCAGAAGGACGAGAAGAACAAGCTGTGCGGCGGACACCTGAAGCGCTGGTTCTACGCCAGCGACGTGCTGGAAAAGGCCTGCGGCGATGTGGAGCAGGCTCTGGGCCCCGATGCCGAGATTTACCGGTGCGAACATTGCCGCACGCTCTACCTGCCCAATCCGCAGGATCCGAGCGGCCTCAATGTCGCCGGCCGCGGCCAGATTTCGACGTTCGGGTTGACCCTACCGCCGAAGGATACGAAGTAGGAAGAGCTATTAGCTGTTTGCAATTAGCGATTAGCTGTGGGGATTTGGCACGTTGCTGTGTTGTGGGGTAGCACCGCGCATCCAAGCTCATGAGCGTGAATTGTTCTGACCTGATTTACGACTGGAATAACATGCCCGGGCCGGACTCCAAGCCCGGCGGCCCGGTGCTGCTCAACGATGAGTCGCTGCGCGACGGCCTGCAGTCGCCCTCGGTGCGCGATCCCTCCGTTCCGGAAAAAATCGAAATCCTCCACCTGATGGAGGCGCTCGGCATCAACTCGCTCGACATCGGACTGCCCGGCGCCGGACCGCGCGCGGTGGAGCACGCCACGGCGCTGGCGCGCGAGATCGTCAACCACAAGATGAAGATCAAGGCGAACTGCGCGGCGCGCACGCACGAGAACGACATCCGCCCCATCGCCGAGATTACGCAGAAGACCGGCCTGGAAATCGAGGCCGCCACCTTTATCGGCTCCAGCCCCATCCGCCGCTACACCGAGGGCTGGACGGACGACTTCCTGCTCAAGACCACGGAAAAAGCGGTGAAATACGCGGTGTCGCTCGGCTTGCCCGTCATGTACGTGACCGAGGACACCACCCGGTGTGATCCCGAAACGGTGAAGAAGCTGTACACGGCGGCCATCAACTGCGGGGCGCGCGCCATCGTCATCTGCGACACCTGCGGCCACGCCACGCCCATGGGCGCGCTCCACCTGGTGCGCTACATCATCAAGGAAGTGGTGGTCCCGTCGGGGATGATGATCCGGGTGGATTGGCACGGCCACTGCGATCGCGGCATGGCGCTCGCCAATTCGCTGGCCGCGCTGATGGGCGGCGTGCACTGCGTGCATGCCTGCGGGCTCGGCATCGGCGAGCGCGTCGGCAATACCCAGATGGACCAGATGCTGGTCAACCTCAAGCTGATGGGCATCACGCCGTGGAAAGACCAGGACCTCTCGAAGTTGAAAGACTATTGCGTCGCCATCGCGCGCGCCACCGGATTGCCCATCCCGCGCAACTACCCGGTGGTGGGCGACGACGCCTACCGCACCGGCACCGGCGTGCACGCCGCGGCGGTGATCAAGGCGTACAAGAAAAACGACATTGAGCTGGCCAACAACGTCTATTCCGGCGTGCCCGCGCATTACTTCGGGCTGGAGCAGATCATCGAGATCGGGCCCATGAGCGGCAAATCCAATGTCGTTTTCTGGCTGGAGCGCCACGGTCTGGAGCCGGCCCATGATGTCGTGGACCGCATCTACCAGCGCGCCAAGACGTCGGAGCGGATGCTGACCGAGAACGAAATCCTGGAATGCTGCCAATCGTCGGCGCCAACGACGGGCTGATCGACACCTGAAAATTGCAGATTGCAGATTGCAGAATGAAGATTGCCGGAGGGCGGCCGTCTGTGTGAGCCCAATCTTCAATCTGCACTCTTCAATCTGAAATCTGAAATCCCAGCCGGGCGTTTAAGGTAATATCCAGTTCTTGCCCATGCCCAACAGCCCTTCAGCCGCGGAGTCCCGGCCCCCGGCGCAAGCTGCCGCCGCGCAACAAGTCGCGCGCATCGCGGCGCTGGCTCCGGTGGAAGCCGCCGCTGCCTGGTTCCTGGCGCACGAGGAGCACCTGCTGGAGCGCCAGATGGAGGTGACGCGCATCGCCGCGCCGCCGTTTGGCGAGACGGCGCGCGCCGAGTGGCTGGCAGCGCGTTTCCGCGAGCTCGGCCTCAGCGACGTGAACATTGACGGCATTGGCAACGTCATCGGCATCCGCCCCGGCGTGGCTGCGCAACGTGAGCCGAAATACCTGGCGATCACCGCGCACATTGATACCGTGTTTCCGGCCGGAACCGGGGTCGACGTCCGGCGCGAAGGCAATCGCCTCTACGGACCTGGGATTTCCGACAACGGCGCCGGCATTACGGCGCTGCTGGCGCTGGCCGGGGCGATGGACCACGCCGACATCCATACGGAGCGGTCGCTGGTGTTCGTCGGCAATGTCGGCGAAGAGGGCGAAGGCGACGTGCGCGGCATGCGCTACATCTTCGCCGAGCCGTGCTGGCGCGATGCCATCGAGGCCACCATCGTGCTCGACGGCGCCGGCACCGATACCATTGTCACCGAAGCGCTGGGCAGCAAGCGTTTCCTGGTGACGATCTTCGGCCCCGGCGGCCATTCCTGGAGCGATTTCGGCACCGCCAATCCGATTGTCGTGCTGGCGCGCGCCATTGACCTGTTCGCGCGCACGCCGGTTCCCGCTTCCCCGAAGACCACCTTCAATGTCGGCGTGATCACCGGCGGCACTTCGGTGAATTCGATTCCCGAGTCGGCGGCCATCAAGGTGGACATCCGCTCCGCCGCGGGCGAGCAGGTGGAGCGGATGGAGCGCGCGCTGCGCGATGCGGTGGAGCGCGCGGTGGCGCAGGATGGGCGCACCTCGTTCGGCGGGCGCGCGCTGAGCGGACTGGCGGCCGACATCAAGTTGATCGGCAGCCGCCCAGCCGCGCGCCTCGGAGCCGACAGCCGCATGCTCGCTATCATCCAGGCGGTGGATACGCTGCTGGACAACAACGCCCGCCTGCAACGCGCCTCCACCGACGCCAATATCCCGCTCTCGCAGGGACGCGATGCTCTGGCTATCGGCGCCGGCGGCGCGGGCGGCGGCGCGCACACGCTGCACGAGTGGTATGACCCCACCGGGCGTGACCTCGGCTTGCGGCGGATTCTGCTCACCGTGCTCGCCGTGACCGGAGTCCAGGAATGAAAATCGTCGCCGCACTGTTATTTTTTTCCGCCATGAACCTGCACGCACAAAACACCAAGCTCGAACCTCCCAACCAGATTTTCGTCAATGGCGATATTTACGCCGGCGCGGCAGAAGGATTCGGCGGCGCACCCGCCAAGGTCTACCCGCGCGCGCAGGCGATGGCGGTGCGCAACGGGCGCATCATGGCGGTCGGCAGCAGCGATGAAATTCTCAATATCAAAGGCCCGCACACGCAGGTAGTGGACCTGGGCGGGCGCTTCGCGATGCCCGGCTTCAACGACGCGCACCTGCACCTGGCCAGCGGCGGCTTCGAGATGCTGAATGTCGAGCTGTCGAACACGAAATCGTTTGATGAGATGAAGGCGAGCATTGCCGAGCGCGTGAGGACTGCCGCGCCCGGCGAATGGATCCTGGGACGCGGCTGGGACGATACCAAGTGGCCGGTGCAGAAAATTCCCACGCGCCAGGACCTGGACGCGATCACCGGCGATCATCCCGCGCTCTTCATCCGCACCGACGGACACATGCTGGTGGCGAACTCGGCGGCGCTGCGCGTTGCCGGTGTCACGAAAAACACGCCCGATCCAGCGGGCGGCCGCATTGATCGCGAAGCGGATGGCGAGCCGGCGGGCGGCCTGCGCGAGACCGCACAGGATCTGGTACGCAAGAAAGTTCCGCCGCCCACGCGGGCACAACGCCGGCGCGGCGCCGAACTTGCGCTGCGGGAGGCGGCGCGTTACGGGCTCACCTCGGCGCAGGATAACTCGCAGTGGGATGACTTCCTGACCTATGCCGAACTGGAAAGAGAAGGCAAGCTGACGCTGCGCATCACCGAATGGCTGCCGTTCGCGCAGCCGGTGAACGTCCTGGAGCAGCGCCGCGTGTTCCATTCGCCACAGGACCCGATGCTGCACAGCGGCATGCTCAAGGGCTTTATGGACGGCTCGATCGGCTCGCACACGGCGGCGATGCTCGCTCCTTACACCGACGAGCCGAAAAATTCCGGCCTGCCGCAGTTCGAGCAGGCGAAGCTCGACCAGTTGGCCGCGGAGCGCGCCGCTGCCGGCTTCCAGATGGGCTTCCACGCCATCGGCGACCGCGGCGTCGCCATGGCACTGGAGGCATTCGCGACGGCCGAACGCTACGTCGAGGAAAAGAATCCCAAAGCGCCGCAACTGCGCCAGCCGGGCGGCTTCCGCTTCCGCATCGAGCACGCGCAGGTGGTCGCGCCCACCGACTTCGCGCGCTTCCGCCAGTTGCAGGTCATTGCCTCCATGCAGCCCAACCATTTGTTGACCGACATGAATTGGGCGATCACGCGCATCGGAGGGGAGCGCGCGAAATATTCCTACGCTTGGAATGAATTTTTGAAGAACAGCGTGGTGCTGGCGTTCGGCACCGATTATCCGGTGGAACCGATCACGCCGTTTCGCGGCCTCTATGCGGCGGTCACGCGCAAAAACGAGGCGGGAACAAAAGAGTACGTGCCGGAGCAGAAGATCTCGATCGACCAGGCGATCGCCGCTTATACCACCGCCGCCGCCTACGCCGAATTCGCCGAGTCGAAGAAGGGAAGACTCGCGCCGGGCTTCTTGGCCGACTTCATCGTGCTGGACCGCGACATCACCAAGGTCCCCGCCGCCCAGATTCTCCAGACCAAGGTATTGCGCACCGTGGTCGGCGGGAAAACGGTGTACGAGGCCGCTAAATAGGGCCGTGTGCTTGACCGAGGCAACGATAGGCTTTGCTGTCTAATGCGCAGGCTCCTTGGCGGGAAACCGGACAGCTTCGGCTTTCACATACAACAGCTTGAACTCTCCCGAGTGGGAAACGGTTTGGTGCACAAGCACCACGCCCTCCGCCCCGAGCTTGCAAGCCTGCTTGCGCATTTCCGGTACAGCTTCCTCATAGACTGCTTGGCGGCCCATGGTGATCTTGTTCCGCCGGACCCACACTTGGATCACGCCGACCACCTCACGGGGCCGTTCCAACTTGGCATCGAGGAATTCGATCTGGCAGTCCTTCTCGCGCTGAGGCAGCGACGGGCCTGTCCGCTGGACGGTGCTGCGCACTCCAGAGAACAATTGCAGCATGAGGAGCAGCACGAGTGCGGCGGTCATTTCCCGCCCTTCTCCAGAATGCAAGAGGTCTGGTCCAGCACTGCGTTCGTCCAGGATTTCTGGCCGGCGCGCCCGACAAAACCCTTCTTGGTCTCGCCCGTAACGCGCGTCCCTTTCTTTCCTTCCTCTTCGGCCTCGGCCAACTGCAATACCACCTTCTCTCCGCCTGATCCGACGAACACACCGACGTGCCGTTTCTTTTGAGCCTCGATCTGGTTCCCTGAGTCTTTCTTCACTTCGAACTCGAGCGCAGCCAGCGCGCCCGTCAACGCGTTCTTCACCTGCGGCAGAGGCGCGGCAAAGAAGCGTTCCTGCGTGCCCTTTTCTTTTCCGGACTTAACCTCCTTGGATTCGCAACCGGCTAACGGCGCCGGCTCGCCTGATTTCTTCTCACCCTTCTTTTCAGCATCCTGTGCCAGCCCAACCACGCCTGCCAGGAACAGCAGTAGCGTCAAACAGGCACTCATGCGCATAGCTCCAATTTTGAATTGCATCGTCTATCCTCTCTTATTTGGACGCTCTGAATCCCCCGAAGCATAATGCTCGTGAGTGATTTCGCAAGGCCGGAGCTGCATCTGCGAACGAAAAGCGGAGCGATGCCGTGCCATTTTGGGCTGCACTGGCGGGTGGACCAACCTTTCGCCCGGATTTGGCGAAGGGTAGGAAGTTTGCACTAGAATTCTTCTTCAGCAGAGATTCTCTTGCCTCGCACTCAACATTCCGCCGTCTCCGACACTGCGCTGCGCCTCTACATCCTTCGCCACTTCATTGAGCGCGGACGCGCGCCCACGGTCGCCGAAATGACTGCCGCGCTGCGTGCATCAATACGCACCATCCGCGCCGGACTGCGACGCCTCGTCCAAACCCATGCATTCTGTCTCCAGGACAATGGCGAACTCTGGCGCGCTGCTCCCTTCTCCGCCGTGCCCACCGCTTTTCCGGTGCAGGCCGGCAATCGCCGATGGTGGGGCAACTGCATCTGGGACGCACTCGGCATTCCTGCCATGCTAGGGCGCGACGCCCGCATCGATGCCGCCTGCGGATGTTGCAATCAGCGCATGTTGCTGGAGATCAGCAACGGGAAGCTGCGCGCGCCGGCGGGCACGATCCACATCGCCGTACCCGCCTGCCACTGGTACGACGACATCGTTTTCACCTGAAAGACCATGCTTCTGTTCCGGTCGGAACAGCATGTGGACCGCTGGTGCGCGCAGTGGAAGCGGCCGCGTGGCGGGACGCTCACGCTGGCTCAGGGATGGAGGCTCGCCCAGGAATGGTACCGCGACCGGCTGAGCTCCGACTGGCGTCCGAAGACCGTGCCGGAAGCACAGGCTGCGTTCGCGGGCATCGGCCTGGTCGGTGAATTCTGGAGACTTGGCAGAGTCGAAAGAAAAAGTTATGAGGTGACCGATGCCGCCAGATCCCGCTTATCGCAAAGCCACCGCTTTCGAAGCCTTCTTCAACCGCATGTTCGGCGTGCTGGTCGGGCTTGGCTTGGGCATGCGGCACAACTATCTGGTGCAGGTGCGCGGGCGAAAGAGCGGGAAGGTTTATTCCACGCCGATTGATCTTCTCGAACTGCGCGGAAAGCGATTCCTGGTGGCGCCACGCGGCCAGACCCAGTGGGTACGCAACGCCGAAGCCGCGGGCGAGGTCACGCTGAAGAGAGGCAGTTTCCGGCAGACATTTCAAATTCGTCCGCTGGCCGACGCCGAGAAGCCGGAAATTCTGAAAGCCTACCTGGATTCCTTTAAGACAACGGTGCAGCGCTATTTCCCTGTTGCAGCAGGGTCGCCGGCGGAAGCGTTCGCCGGTGTAGCGTGTGAGTACCCGGTGTTCGAACTGGTCGCGCGAGACGAACGAGCAGTCGCCCAATCAAAACCGGGTGGAATGAGACGGCACACGCGAGGGCGCGTGTGCCACACAGTCACTCTCATGTCGCGCTCGAGGGCGAGCGCGCTCCAACCGACAATCAGGGCTTCGGTTGGTAGTACTTGCCGTTGACCTCGGTGCCCATCACCGCGAAGTCGCACTTCGAGGTCTCCAGCGGATCGGTTTTGAACGTGAACCCGGTCGAGGGCACGCGCAAGGTGGCTTCCAACTGCGCGCTCGCCTTGTGTCCGTCGAAGCGGTACTGGCGCAGCGGGTCGTCGTACGTCACCGATTCATCCGTCGCTTTAAACACCAGCTTGAAATCCATGAAAGCAGGAGTAGTTTCGGCATCCATCGCCGGCCAGCGTGGCTGGTCGATGATGGGCACGTTGGTCATCTGCAGGGTAGCGATTTTGCCGTCCGGGCTGAAAACGAGCCCGCTGGCGGGAACCGGTGTCACCCAGTAGAGTCCTTCCGGGGAGATGGGTGGATGAAAATCGTGGAACTGGTTGGCAGGGACCGCCGGTCCCTTGAAGACCGTGAGTCAGGTGTGGGTGAAGATGCCCGGCTGGGCTTTGCGCGCCGCCCAGTACTCGCCGGCCATGTAGCTGTAGTCGGTGGTGGGATTTCCCCAGGCGAAGCGGTTGCCCTGATTGTCGGTGCCCATGCCGTGAAAACCGTTGCAACGTGCCAGCTTGCCACTGAAGTGAAAGATGTTCGACAGTTCGACATTCGGCATCGGGATCTGGTTGTGATTGCCGTTCTTGTCGAGCCACGGGATGGGGTAGGGACACGAGCCGCCGTTGGACACCCCATGGTTCTGAGGGATTGGAGGCGCGCAACTTTCAGGAGTGGACTGTGCTTGCAGCAGGACGCCGGATACGGACGCCGCTGCCGCGGAGGCGATGCCGAGCTTGAGCAAGCTCCGCCGATTGAGTCCCGACGAGTGACGGTGATCCATGCGAACTCCTTTCTGGGATCCTTAAACCTGTTGTATTCAGAATGGCGCGGCGCTCCCAGAGTTGCCCGGGACGTCCGCGGAAGTGTAACAAGTGGCGCGGTAATTCGTCTAACCTGACATGCGACACTGGATAAGCGCGTGGTGGTGTATTCATTCGGCGGCGCGGAAGGGCTGCTGCTGGATCGCATCAATCCCAAGTGGAAGGACGAGTATTTCAAGGAGTTGTTATCCACGGATCGGTGGTTCGACTCTGTCGCCCGCTGAAGCGGTTACGGGGGATGCGAGAAAAAGCAGGTTCCCTTCGACTTCGCTCAGGGCAGGCTCTCGACTCGGATGCGCGGCGGCACCCCGCGTCGCTCCTTCGCTGCGCTCAGGACAGGCTCCACCGGGCGCGCGGGCCTGCCGGCGCATCCTCGCTCGGAACGACACCGATTATTGTTGCGTGATCAGTCTTGATCCGCGTTGATCAGTGGCTGACTTGCGCTTCCTGGGCGAAGTCGCGCACGAATTCCACCAGCGAGCGCACCGCGATTCCGGAAGGGCCCTTGGCGATCCAAGCCTTGTTCTCCTCTTCCCAGGCGGTGCCGGCGATGTCGAGGTGCATCCACGGCGTGTCGTCCACGAATTCCTTGAGGAACATGGCTGCCAAAATCGCGCCTCCCCAGCGCCCGCCGGTGTTCTTGATGTCGGCGATGCTCGACTTGATGAGTTCCTGGTATTCGGCGTCCACCGGCAGCCGCCACATTTTTTCGCCGGAGCGCTCCAGGGCGCCGCGAAAGCGTTCCCACATTCCTTCATCGTTGGTGAAGACGCCGGCGTTGATGTATCCGAGTGCGACCACGCAGGCGCCGGTGAGCGTGGCGGCGTCCACCAGGTGGGTGGCGCCGAGCTGGCGCGCGTAGTAGAGGCCGTCGGCGAGCACGAGGCGACCTTCGGCATCGGTGTTGATGATCTCGATGGACTTGCCGGACATGGCGATCTGCACGTCGCCCGGTTTCTGCGCTTTGCCGGAAGGCATGTTTTCCGAGGCGCAGACGACGGCGATGACGCGGACCTTGGGCTTGAGCAACGCGATGGCGCGAATCGCGCCCAGCATGGCGGCGCCGCCGGCCATGTCGTACTTCATTTTTTCCATGCCATCGGCGGGCTTGATGGAGATGCCGCCGGTGTCGAAGGTGATGCCCTTGCCGACCAGCCCGATGACGGGCGCGGCGGGCGCGTCGGTGGGTTCATAGCGCGCCACGATCAGCGCAGGCGGTTCGTCGGAGCCTTGCGCGACGCTCCAGAAGGCGCCCATCTTCAGCTCTTTGATTTTGTCGGCGCCGTAGGTTTCGATCTTGAGCTCGGGCAGGTTGAGGGATTCGACCATGCGGCGCGCATGCTCGGCCATCATGGTGGGCGTCATGCGATTGCCGGGCTCGTTGACCAGTTCGCGGGTGAAGTTCTGGGACTCGCCCATGACCCGGCCTTGCTCCATGGCGGCGCGCAGGGCGGCTTCGTCTGCATTCCCACCCTGTCGCTCCCCCTCGCTGCGCTTCGGGGCAGGCTCCCCCGGGAGCGACAAGGGTGGGGCAACCGCTATGGTGAGGTCGTCAATGCTCTGGTCCTTGCGGTCGCTGCGGTATTTGTCAGGATCAAAGTTGCCGACGAAGGCGCCTTCGACCACCGACTTGACGGCATCGGCCTGATCCCACCCTCCGCCTTCGGCGGAAGGGTGGGCCACCCGAAGCTCCGGCAGGACGAAGGCGAAGCTGCGGATGGACTTCGGCTTGAGAAAGCGGGCTGCGGCGCCGGCGAGCTTGCGCAATTCGAACGCGGAAAAATCTTTCGCTTTGCCGCCGCCGACCAGAAGCAGGCGCTTGGCCTTCAGGCCGCTGGGACGGTGGAGCATCACAGTCTCGAAGATCTTGCCGGTGGCCTCGCCGGTGGAGATGAGCTCGGCAGCGGCATCCTGGAGCGCCCGGTCAGCCGAGGTGACGCGGGCGTCGGGCTTGTCCTTGTCGCCGTGGTCGAGGACGGGCAGGACAAGACATTCGGTTTCAAGCAGCGCGGGGGAGAAGAAAGAGAGGTTGGTATTCATCTAGCGATCCTTTACGTTCAAAACCATTCTTGATTGCCGATTTGCCGATTGAAGATTGATGAATAACTCGGACGCCCTCGAAAAATTAGGGGTCCTTCGACTCGGTCACAACGCGCCCAAAACCGGGGCGCGTTGGACCTCGCTCAGGATGACAAATGCCAAGTATTTGAGCAAAGCGTTGAAATCCGTGTTCATCCGTGAAAATCCGTGGTTACGTTTTTCGCGAGCGGGCGATGGCCTCGCGGGCTTCGCGGTCGGCCGTGCGGCGGCGCTCGGTTTCGCGCTTGTCCCAGAGCTGTTTGCCCTTGGCGAGCGCCAGCTCCACCTTGATGCGGCCGCTCTTGAAGTACATGCGCGTCGGAATCAGGGTCATGCCCTTTTGCTGGGTTTTCCCGATCAGCTTGCGCAACTCCGAGGCATGGACGAGCAATTTACGGGTGCGCAGGGGCTCGTGATTAAAGATATTACCGTGTTCGTAGTGGCCGATATGAGCATTCAATAACCAAAGCTCGCCATCCTTCACCAGGCCATAGGCATCCTTCAAATTGGCCCGCCCGGCGCGGACGGACTTGACTTCGGTCCCGGTGAGGACGATGCCAGCCTCGAACTTATCGGAAAGGAAGTAGTTATGAGCGGCGGCGCGGTTGACGGTGGCGTCACGCTGGCCGGCAGCAACGGACTCGCGGCGCGGATTTTTCTCCGGACTGGGCCGGGTCTGATGTGCCGCCTGCCGCGCCATGGGAATCGCGCCCTCCAGAACGAAACTTTTATGCTAGCACGGCGTTAGCATCCGAGGTGCCCCGCCATTCCATCGCGTCGCGACGCACGGCGGATGCTATAATTTGCGTTCTCATGCATCTGCTTCAGCCACAACGCCTCCGGCAGGCATGGAGGGCGGGCGCACGATTCCGGCGCATCGCCACCGCAGTGTTGCTGGTGCTGACCCTCGCGCTCCCCGCCGCTGCCGATAAAGCCAAGAGTTTCTACGAAAAAGGACGCGATGCCGAGGCCCGCCAGAATTGGGAACAGGCCTACGAGTTCTTCAAGCAGGCCTTCGACCTGAAGCCCAAGGAGCTTCGCTACCGGGCGGCGTTCTCTCGCGCGCGGTTCGAAGCAGCGGCGGCGCACGTGCACCACGGGCAGCAACTCCGGGACAGCGGGGATTTGCAGCAGGCGCTGGCCGAGTTCCTGCGGGCGGCGCAGATCGATCCCTCGCTGGACGTCGCGCAGCAGGAGATCCGGCGCACGCGCGAGATGATCGAACATGCGCAGCCGCCGCCGCCGGGGCCGTCGTCGCGGGTGACGGACCTGGGCCGCATGGCGGCGGAGGCGGAGGGACCGGCGGAACTGAAGACGATTTCCAACGTCCCGATCACCATGCGCATGACCGACGATACCAAGAACGTATATACAGCCATCGGAAAACTGGCCGGGATCAACGTGCTGTTCGATCCGGATTATGTGTCGCGGCGAATCACCATCGACCTGAACAACGTTTCGCTGAACCAGGCGCTGGAGATCGTGGCTCTGGAGTCCAAGACATTTTGGCGGGCGGTGACGCCGAACACGGTTTTCGTGGCCGCCGACACCAAGGCGAAGCGGACCGAGATCGAGCAAAACGTGGTGAAGACGTTCTACCTGTCGAACCTGGCACAGACCACGGAAATGCAGGACATCGTGAATACGCTGCGGACGGTGGTGGAGATCACGCGCGTGATCTCGCTGGCGTCGCAGAACGCGATCGTGATCCGCGGCACGCCCGACCAGGTGGCGCTGGCGGAAAAGCTGGTGAACGACCTGGACAAGGCGCGGCCCGAGGTGCTGATCGACATCGCGGTCATGCAGGTGAGCCGCGACAAGCTGAAAAACCTGGGGTTGTCGCCGCCGACGACGGCCAGCATCCAGCTCCAGAGCAACGTAACGCAAACTACGACCACCACCGGTACCACAACCGGCACGACAACGCCCACCACGGGCACGACGGGCCAGCTCACGCTCAACAAGCTGGCGAATTTGACGTCGAATGATTTCCTGGTCACGATCCCGGGCGCGACGGCGAATTTTCTGTTTACCGACAGCGATACCAAGATCATCCAGAATCCGCAGATCCGCGCGCTCGACGGGCAGAAGGCCTCCCTGAAGATCGGCGACCGCGTGCCGGTGGCGACCGGTTCGTTCCAGCCGGGCATCGGCGGCGTGGGCATCAACCCGCTGGTCAACACCCAATTCCAGTACATTGACGTGGGCGTGAACATTGACGTGCAGCCGACGGTGCACGCCGGGCGCGAGGTCACGCTGAAGCTCACCATGGAAGTTTCGTCGGTGAGTTCCCACGTCAACATCGGCGGTATCGACCAGCCGGTGATCGGGCAACGGAGGGTGGAGCACACCATCCGGCTGAAAGATGGCGAGGCCAGCCTGATGGGCGGAATGCTGGAAGAAGACGTGCTGAAAAGCGTCAATGGCTACCCGTTTCTTTCGCAGGTGCCGCTGCTGAAATACCTGTTCTCCTCGCAGAACTCGGAGACCCGGACGAACGAGATCGTGTTCGTGCTGATACCGCACATCATCCGCGCGCAGGACGTCACCGACGTGAACCTGAGGCCGATTGATGTGGGCACGGCGAACGCAATCGAACTGCGGCGCAAGTCGCCCGCGCCTTCTGCGAACGGAAATGGCGGCGCGGCGGCCGCACCGCGGCCGGCCCCGGCGCCGGCGCAAGCGCCACCTCCGGCACCCGGCGCGGCCATGACTCCGCCACCATCGCAAGCTCCGCAAGGTCCTCCGGCGCAGCCGGCCCCGGCAGGGGCGCAGCCGTCCCAGGGCACAACCGGAGCGGCGATCATGAGCTTCGATCCGCCGCAGGTGAACCAGGCGGTGGGATCCACGTTCGCGGTGAATGTGACCGTCAGCGGCGCGCAAAACCTCTATTCGGTCCCGGTGCAGGTCAGCTACGATCCGCGGTCGCTGCAATTGATTAATGTGTCGAACGGGAATTTCCTGTCGCGCGACGGGCAGCCGGTGGTGATTGTGCACCGCGAGGACGCACCCGGCCTGGAGCAGGTCTCGGCAACCCGGCCGCCGGGATCGGGAGGGGTGTCGGGACAGGGCGCGGTGTTCACCTTGACCTTCATGGCCAAGGCGCCGGGACAATCCACGCTGAGCATCACCAAGGCCGGCGCGCGCGATCCTGCCATGCAGCCGGTGCAGGTGACGCCAGGCCAGGCGATGGTCACGGTGAAGTAGATCGGGTGATCCGGCGATCGGGTGATCTGCGCAGGTCGCGGGCCGCGCCGCTCTCCTTTAAAATATCCGGACCAGAACACATTCCTCGAGAGTTGTACCTTTTGCATATTCCCGAACAGAACGTAACGCCGCGTGCCGGGCGGTGGTGTGGCCAGCGCGGGCTGACCCTGGTGGAACTGATTGTCGCGATCACCATCCTGGCGATCCTGACGGGTGCGGCAATCCCGATTGCGCGGGTGCGAATCCGGCGCGACAAGGAGCGGGATTTGCGCCGGGCGCTGTGGGAGATGCGGGACGCCATCGACCGCTACAAAGATGCGGCCGATCGGGGCGCGTTTCAGATCAAGCTGGGAACGGAAGGCTATCCGCCGGATTTGGATACCCTGGTGAAAGGCGTGGACGTGGGCGGGAAAAAGGTCCGGTTCCTGCGGAAGATTCCGATCGATCCCATGACCGGCAAGGACGAATGGGGCAAGCGCTGCATGAAGGACGATCCGGATTCGACGTCGTGGTGCGGCGACAATGTGTTCGACGTGTTTACGCAGGCGACCGGCACGGCGCTGGATGGGACCAAGTACAGCGACTGGTAAATCGGGCGATCCGGTGGTCCCGTCATCGGGTGATCCGGCGATCTGAGGAACAAGCACAGAATGTTGACTGGCCGCAAAAAGTCGGGCGGGTTCACGATTATTGAATTGATGGTCGTGATCAGCATCATCCTGATCCTGATCTCGATTGCCGTCCCGATCTATAACCAGTCCATCCTGCGCGCCAGGGAAGCGGTGCTGCGGCAGGACCTGTTCGCCATGCGCTCGGCGATCGACCAGTACACGATGGACAAGTCGAAAGCGCCGCAGGCACTGCAAGACCTGATACAGGAAGGCTATTTGCGCGAGATTCCGAAGGATCCGTTCACCGATTCGCGCGACACCTGGCAGGTGGCGCAGGAAGATGTGCTGCTCAGCATCGACCAGAACCAGCCCGGGATCACCGACGTGCACAGCGGATCGAACCGGATGGGCACGGACGGGACGGCGTATAACACGTGGTGAGCTGCCGGTTTTCGAGTTCAAGTGTTCCATTTAGTGATTTAGTGATTTGTGATTTAGAGCGCTTCCAGAGTCGGCGTGCCCGCCAACACAAACCCGAGATCCCTCGGCTCGGGTTTCCCGCGCTGGAAAAAGCGCGCGGGAACCCTCCCTCGCTCGGGATGACAGTAAGGTATGTCAACTGTGGAACTGGTCTAGCGATTTCGCATCGAGCGGCAATACTCTTCAAATCACTAAATCACAAATCACTAAATCACCAAATGACACGTGCTTCCGACCCGTCCCAGTTGAACCTCCTAACGCTCAGGACTAACATTCTCCGGTGATGCCGGTGGAGACAGAAATCACGCAGAACACGTATGTTCCGGTGAAGGCGCCGCGCGGAACGCGGATTTCCTGCAAGGGGTGGCAGCAGGAAGCCGCGATGCGCATGCTGATGAACAACCTCGACGAGGAGGTCGGCGAACGCCCGCGCGACCTGGTGGTGTACGGCGGCACGGGGCGGGCGGCGCGAAGCTGGGAATGCTTCCACGCGATTGTGCGCGCGCTGAAGTCGCTGGAGAATGACGAGACGCTGCTGGTGCAGTCGGGCAAGCCGGTGGGCGTGTTCAAAACGCATGAGTACGCGCCGCGGGTGCTGATCGCGAATTCCAACCTGGTGGGGCACTGGTCGAACTGGGAGAAGTTCCGCGAGTTGGAGCGCGCCGGCCTGATGATGTACGGCCAGATGACGGCGGGTTCGTGGATTTATATCGGATCGCAGGGCATTATCCAGGGCACCTTCGAGACGTTTGCGGCGGCGGGCGAGAAGAGTTTCGGCGGCGAATTGGAAGGGAAGCTGATCGTTTCCGGCGGCATGGGCGGCATGGGCGGTGCGCAGCCTCTGGCCGCCACCATGACCGGCGCGGCGTTCCTGGGGATTGATGTTGACCCGGAGCGGATCAAGAAGCGGCTGAAGACCGGGTACTGCGATTTCATGGTCACCTCGCTCGACGAGGCGCTCAGAATCCTGAAAAACGCGGTGCGCAAAAAAGAGAACGTGTCGGTCGGCCTGGTGGGAAATTGCGCCGACATCATTCCCGAGCTGGCGGCGCGCGGCGTGGTGCCGGACATTCTGACCGACCAGACAAGCGCGCACGATCCGCTGAACGGATATATCCCGCAGGGGCTGACGGTGGCGCAGGCGGCGGAGTTGCGCGCGCGCGACCCGAAGGGCTACCAGGAGCGGTCGCTGGATTCGATCGCACGGCACGTCGAAGGCATGCTGGCGCTGCAGAAGATGGGCGCGGTGACGTTCGACTACGGAAACAACATCCGGACGTTCGCCTTTGAGCGCGGCGTCAAGAACGCCTACGACTTTCCGGGATTCGTGCCGGCGTACATTCGTCCGCTGTTCTGCGAAGGTCGAGGGCCGTTCCGCTGGGTGGCGCTGAGCGGAGAAGCCAGCGATATTCACGTGACCGACGACCTGGTGCTGGAACTTTTTCCGGACAACCGGATTTTATCGCACTGGATCAACCTGGCGCGGAAGCGGATCAAGTTCCAGGGGCTGCCGGCGCGGATCTGCTGGCTGGGCTACGGCGAGCGCGCGCAGTTCGGGCTGGCGATGAACGAGCTGGTTAAAAAAGGCAAGCTCAAGGCGCCGATCGTGATCGGGCGCGATCACCTGGACACCGGCTCGGTGGCCTCGCCGTTCCGCGAGACTGAGGGCATGAAGGACGGCACGGATGCGGTCGCCGATTGGCCGCTGCTGAATGCGATGCTGAACACGGCGAGCGGCGCGAGTTGGGTTTCGATTCACAACGGCGGCGGCGTGGGCATCGGGTATTCGCAGCACGCGGGCCAGGTGACAGTCGCCGATGGAACCGATGCGATGGCGAAGCGGATCGAGCGCGTGCTGACCAACGATCCGGGCATCGGCGTGGCACGGCACGTGGACGCCGGATATCAAGAGGCGATTGATTTCGCGAAGCGCAACGACGTCAGGATTCCGATGCGCGAGGAAGGGAAGTAGGGCTTATGACGGCACAGGTGGGTACGGCAACGGCAGCGGCGGCGCTCACGTACGCCGAGCTTCTGAACCACGATGAGCAGGAATCCGAGCAGTGGCACGAGTGGTTTCGCAAGCATCCGGAGGCGCTGGACGCGAAGATGGAGCTGGCGATGATGCACGACGTTCGCGGCGTGCTGTTCCACATCTTCGCGGTCGAGTTGCGCTACGCGGAGCGGCTTCTAGAAGGTGCGGAGACTCCTTACGACGACTTGCCTAGGGGATCGGTGGAGGAACTCTTCGGCATCGGGGCGGAGGCGCGGAAGAAGTATCGCGACTTCATGGCGCGGGCGACTGAGGCGGATTGGAACAAGGTAATCAGCTTCAAGACGTTGTCCATCGGGCAATTTTCGGCAAGCAAGCGCAAGTGCTTTGTGCACGCGGTGCTGCACGGAATGCGTCACTGGGCGCAACTGGCGACGGCGCTACGGCAGCAGGGCACCAAGGCGGAGTGGCATCACGATTTCATGTTCACGAAGGCGATGGAATAGATGCCCGCGCTGCTGCTGACCAACATCGGCCAGCTCCTCACATTGCAGGGGCCGCCGGGACCGCGGCGCGGGCGCGAATTGGCTGAAGTTGGGTTGATGGAAGACGCCGCGGTGCTCTGCCACGGCGGAAAAATTGTTTCGGTCGGCAAGCGGCGCGATGCGCAGCGCGATTCGTGGCTGAAATCCCACAAGAAAAAAGTTGAAGAGATTGATTGCCGCGGGGGCGTGGTGCTGCCGGGATTCGTGGATTCGCACACCCATCCGGCATTCGCGGCGCCGCGCCTGGTGGATTTTGAACAACGCATCGGCGGTGCGACCTATGAGCAGATTGCCGAGGCTGGCGGCGGGATTCGCTCCAGCGTGGAGGGCGTGCGGAAATCGGGCCGGGCGGCGCTGGCGGAGAAGATTCTGTCGGCGCTGAAGGAGATGGCGGCGCAGGGCACCACCACGGTGGAGGCGAAGTCAGGGTACGGGCTGAGCTTCGAGGCGGAAATGAAGTCGCTGGAAGCGATTCGCGAGGCGGCGCGGCAATGGCCGGGGACGGTGGTGCCGACGCTGCTGGGAGCGCACGTGGTCCCGCGTGAGTATCTCGACCGCCGCGAGGAATATGTGCGCGCCGTTTGCGAGGAGATGATCCCGCAGGCGGCGCGGCGCAAGCTGGCACGTTTCGTGGATGTGTTTATCGAGCGTGGCGCATTCACGGAAACGGAAGCCGCCCTGATTTTCAAAGCGGCGCTGGAAAACGGGCTGGACACGCGCGCGCACGTCGGCCAGTTGTCGGCGCCCGCCGACGGTTTTCTGCCGTCGCTGGTGAATACCGTTGAACCTGCATCGCTCGACCACATGGATCATGTGTCGGACAGCGACATCAAGGAACTGGCAAAGCGCGATACGGTGGCGACACTGGTGCCGGGCGCGAATTATTTCCTCGGCGTGGACGGCTACCCGCCGGCGCGAAAGCTGATTGATGCGGGCGTGCCGGTGGCGGTGGCGACGGATTACAATCCCGGCAGTTCGCCGACCAGCAACATGCAATTCGTGCTCTCGCTGGCGTGCACGCAGATGAAGATGACACCGGCAGAGGCGATCGCGGCGGCGACCATCAACGGCGCGCACGCGCTCCGCCTGGCGGACCGCAAGGGAAGCGTGGAGGCCGGTAAAGATGCGGACCTGGCGGTGTTCGGAGTCCGGGATTATCGCGAGATCGCGTACTGGTTCGGGTCGAACTTGTGTGGGATGACCCTGATGCAGGGGCGACTTGGGGAACTTTAACCGGGGAACATCGTATCAACAATCATGCGCAGCTAACGTCCGCGCAGCGGCGCCGTCTATTCCTGTTTACAGCACTCGTTGGAGATGAATCTTCCCTGGAGGCGAAATGAAGCGGTTGCTTAGTGTGGTTGCAGTGTTGCTGTTTATGGCGTGCGCGGGAAACGCGCAAAGGCTGCCCGGCGACGTGGTTCCGAGCCATTACCAGATCGCGCTGGCGCCGGACCTGAAGAGCGCGACGTTCGAGGGCGAGGAGACGATTGAGGTCCGGGTGCTGAAGCCGGCGTCGAACATCGTGCTGAACGCAGCCGAGATCAAATTCGGAGACGTGACCGTCACTTCGGGCTCGGCGACGCAGACGGCGAAGGTGACCGCCGATGAAAAGTCGGAGATGGCGACGTTGGCGCTGAGCAATGCCGTGCCGGCCGGTCCGGCGACGATTCATATCAAGTTCGCCGGCAAACTGAACGATGGTCTCAGAGGCTTTTACCTGAGCAAGACCAAACGGCGCAATTACGCCGTCACGCAGTTTGAAGCCACGGATGCGCGGCGGGCGTTTCCGTGCTTCGACGAGCCGGCGATGAAGGCGACTTTCGACCTCAGCGTCGTGGTGGACAAGGGCGATACGGCGATTTCCAACAGCAAAATCGTTGCCGATACGCCGGGTCCGGGCGAGGGCAAGCACACGCTGAAATTCGCGACCACTCCGAAAATGTCCACCTACCTGGTGGCGCTCGAAGTGGGCGATTTCCAGTGCCTGGAAGGAGGCGCCGACGGGGTCCCGATTCGCGTCTGCGCCACGCCGGACAAGAAGGAGCTGGGCAAGTTCGCGCTCGAATCGGCGGAGCACATCCTGAAGTTCTACAACCAGTACTACGGGATCAAGTATCCGTTCCAAAAGCTCGATCTGGTGGCGCTGCCCGATTTCGGCGCGGGCGCGATGGAAAACACCGGCGACATCACCTATCGGGAGGAGGCGCTGCTGGCCGATGACCGCACCGCCAGCATCGGCCAGCTCAAGGGAATCGGGGCCGTGACCGCGCACGAGATGGCGCACCAGTGGTTCGGCGACCTGGTGACCATGCAATGGTGGGACGACATCTGGCTCAACGAAGGCTTCGCGACGTGGATGACCACCAAGCCGCTGGCCGCGTGGAAGCCGGAATGGAACATCTGGCCGAACCAGGGTCCGCTGGCGGTTGACGCGCTGAAATCCACGCGCCCGATTCACGTGAGCGGCAGCGAGTCCAATACGCCGGCGCAGATCGGGACGCTGTTCGACGGCATCGCGTATGGAAAAACCGCGGCGGTGCTGCGCATGCTGGAAAGCTGGCTGGGCGAGGAACCGTTCCGCAAAGGCGTGAACCTGTACCTGGAGCAGCACACCTACGGCAACACTCGCGCCGCCGATTTCTGGAACGCGATGGCGAAGGCTTCCGGCAAGCCGGTGGACAAGGTGATGCCGACGTGGGTGGAGCAGGCGGGCGCGCCCATGCTGAGCGTGAAGGCGCAATGCACGGGGAACCAGACTACGGTCGAACTCTCGCAGACGCGGTTCTTCAACGATCCGGAGCTGCTGAAAGCCGGGAGTCCCGAGTTATGGCAGATCCCGTTATGCATCAAGACCGCCGCCGGTGTAAACCCGCACTGCGAGCTGATGACGCAGAAGCAGCAGGCGTTCAAAGTGAATGGGTGCTCGCCTTGGACATTCGTGAATGCCGGCGGCCGCGGATATTACTGGTCGGCGTACAGCCCGGAACTGACGTCCAAGCTGGCGGAGGTTGCCGAGCAGGCATTGACGCCGCAGGAGCGGGTGTCGTTGCTGAACGATGAGTGGGCGCTGGCACGCGCGGGGCAGCATCCGATTGCACAATACTTGAGTCTCGCGCAGGGCATGCGCAGCGATCCTACGCGACAAGTGGTGCAGCAGATCGCGGAGCGCGTGGCGTTCATGTCGGACAACCTGGTGGAGTCCGCCGACCAAAACGCTTTCCGCGCGTGGGTCCGGAATCAGTTCCGGCCGATGCTCAATGAAATAGGCTGGAAGGCGAAGCCGGGCGACAGCGACGACGTCAAGAGCGTGCGCGCCACCATCATCCTCGCGCTCGGCGACAACGGCCGCGACCCGGAAGTCCTGCGCCAGGTATCAGAGCTGGCGCAGCAGTACGGGAAGGACCCGGCTTCGGTGGATCCAAACCTCGGGGGACTTGCGGTGGAATTGGCCGCACTGAACGGCGACGCGAAGCTCTATGACGAGTACGCGCAACGCATGTCGCAGGTCAAGACGCCGCAGGAGTTGTACACGTATATGGAAGCGCTCACGCGTTTTCCGCAACCGGAGCTGGCGCAACGGACGCTGGACATGATGATGTCGCCGGAGATCAAGACGCAGGACATGTTCCGCGGATTTGGCGGACTGTTCGAAAATCCGGAGACACGCGACCTGACCTGGGCCTACTTCAAATCGCATTGGGCGGAGATCCAGAAGAAGGTTGGCGCCTCGCTGGGGTTCGGATTCGGCGGCCTGGCGAGCGCGTTCTGCAGCGAGCAAGCCAAGCAGGACGTGCAGCAATGGTTCGCGCAACATCCCGATCCTGGCGGGCCGCGGGCGCTGCGGCAGGGACTGGAACGGCTGGATACCTGCGTTCGCATCCGCAACACGCAGGGTCCAAACCTCGCATCGTGGCTGAAGGAGCACGCCGGCGCGGCGGCGCAATAAGAAATCTGGATTCGTATGCGAACCGCAGATGGCGCGCGGAAGGGTCGTGGCGCCGTTTGCGGTTGTTGTTGGGTTGGATTTGAGGGATTCGGGCGCAGATTGTTACAATAAGAATTCCGGACGCTAACCTGTCGCGGCCTGAGCGCCGCCTCTCCTGTGAACTCCGGATACGAGCGTGGCCAGGTAGCTCAGATGGTAGAGCGCAGCCCTGAAAAGGCTGGCGTCGGCGGTTCGATTCCGTCCCTGGCCACCATCATTCCAAAGAGCTTAGCGGCGCAGTGCCGAAATTTTCCACCCATGATCCCACCCATGATTCTCACTGAACTCGCTCCGTGAGCAGGTGGATCTTGTCGCCCATTAGCTGTTCCAAGAACCTGCCCTGCGCATCCCGCATCGATTCCATATCGGACTGGGCATAGAGATCCATCGTCGTGCCGAAGTCCTCGTGACGCAGCATCCCCTGCACCGTCTTCGGATCCACCTTCAGTTTCACCAGCGCGGTCGCCAGCGAGTGCCGAAAGTTGTGAAAACCGAAACGGCCGTTCCAGTCTGCTGCAATCACACCGGCCTTGATGGCTGCCGGCCTCAGGTATTTCTGCACCATGATGGATGCTGATAGTGGCTTCTTTCCGCCGAGTTTCACGCTCGGGAACACGTAATCGTTGTCCTTGGGATATCGCGTTCTCTCGCGCCATGCGAGCATGAAACCGGCCAACAACGGATGCATGGGGACCGGAGCCTTCGAGGCTTTCGATTTCGGCTGCTTGAACCTTCCCCACACATAGGCCCGCCTTACGTACATCACCAACCCCCCGAAGTCCAGATCCATCCACATCAAGCCCAGCAGTTCCGACACTCGCAGCGCCGTGGCAGCATCGCTCAGCGTGAGCGTCCGCCTCGGCTCCGGAATGTTGAGGAGAACCTCGAACGCCTGCTTTGGCGTCATGATGAGCGCCTTGTAATCGCTGGTCGTTCGCTGGCTCACCCAGTTCATGGGATTGCCTTCTTGCTGCCGGGGCACAAAGTTGTGGCGCTGGCCGTGCTTGTAGACCAGGCTCATGATGCGGCGGACCTTGTCGATCGTAGGATCGGCTAACGGCTTCACCTTCTTTTGCACGTTTCCCTTGCGCAGTTCGCGGAACCAAACCTCGACATCCCTCGACTCGACGGCCAAGGGCGCCAGTCTTCCCCAGCGGGGAATGATGCGCTTGATCAGGTGTCGCTCGTAGGTCTCGATGGTTGGAAACGCTTTGGGGCGCGCAGACTCCGACTGGTCGATCCTCAGCTCGTTCTCGATGTAGTCCTGACAGAGCTGACCATACGTCCTCGGCTTTCCCTGGAAGGGCTGTAGTTGATTGATGGTCTCGCGCAGCTTCTGACGATCGACTTCCCTGGACGCATCGGCGGCGGTTGGGCCGATGTCTTTCACAAGACCGATGGCGGTCGTGCGTTCGACTCGTTTCCCATCCGAGCGAGTGGCGTAATAGCGAAGCACCCACGTCAAACCCTCCGCGCGCTTCTCCTTGCGAACACTACCTACTTGATACCTGGGCATCAAACCCTCCTTGGTGGTTTGCGTGCTCCAGGTGGCCGTGCTCGCAGCTTACCATGTAGGCGTGCAGCTCGGACAACAAGAACCTCCAGTCCTTCTTCTTGGCGTGGGGATCGAGTGGATGCCCGAGGATGAGTCCTTTGCGCACCATTTCCAGCAAGTGGCGACGGGTAGTGTGGATATAGTTCGCGGCGGTATCAGGATCCACGAAGGGCTCTAACGCAGGCAGCGACTCGGGCAGAGAGACTGGACCAGGCTGGGTTGACATTGGGTCCTCACAATTTGTTCGCGGAATCTGTTGCCCGCGCCGGCGGCGCTCGTTAGGGCCCCTGACGGATGTGCCGGTGCGATGTGGCAAGCCGGTCACAACGGTCGCTGGCTGCGAGCGCGTGATTTGGGAGTTCTATTTAGACCAGAGGCAAATTTCGGTCAAACGACCTCAATCGCTGGTTCATGAGAGGGCCCGACCGGTTGCCGCCAAGACCAGCATGCGGATTGTGGCAGCCACTGGCAGCGCAGCGGAAGACGAGGTGAGCACGATGTCGGGCGATTCGACAGGACCTCGCGGACCGCGAACGCGAAGAATCACGGTGCGTTATCCCTGGATTGCTGCGGTGATGAGACTCTGGGTTGATTTTCGTCAGTAAGGCCCGAAGAAGTCGCAGGAGGGATCCTGCTCAAAGTGTTGCTCCGCCAAGGCTCCTGTACCCTGGCTGGGAAACGAGCGGCACCGCACCCAGCACGGGCTTCGCCGACGTTATTTTGACCAATCGCACATTGACTGTCCGAAATGCCTCGGGATCTCTGAAGAGCCGGGCCAGCAGTTGGATAGCGGTACATCCCAGCTGCAAACGTGTACCCGTTTTCGCTGCGCGCTTCACTCGGCTGCGGCGTAGTCGATCTCCCCCACGCTCTGCCGCATTTCTTTGAGCCAGGCTCTGGGATTCGTGCCGTGAACCACCCGCCCCAAGAATTTCAGCCGCTCGGAGATGGTATCCCGATTGTGCCGGATGTTGTCCTTCGAGGTCCTTGTGTATAGAGCGAGGAACGTCTCCATGCTCCGGGGCTTTGCGAAGACATAAGTTGCGTGCCCCAGTTGGGGTGTCTCGACCACCACCGCCTTTTCGAGATCGAAAATGTATTCGTCGCGAAACAGATACGTGCGGCGCGCGCGTCGCGCCAGTTGGTGATAGAAGAAGGGATCGTAGTCTGGCCGCCAGTTGATCTGCGCGAGGTCGAAATCCCCAGGCAAGCGCAGCGGAGAACACATCCTTTCCAGTTCGGATTTCTCGATGGCGCGGTATTCCAGGCGCAAGCGAATCTGTTCAAGAGCGTCGGCATACTGCCCGAACCGGTGATATGTCGCCTTCGCGGCGCCCAACTGCTGCTCGAAATCCGCTGCCAGCTTGATCTCCAGGCGGCTCGGCAAGGCCGTCTCCCAAGTAACGAGTTCCCATTGGCCGCAGCGTTTGCGGTACTTGCCGCTGGGTACGAACGTGCCGTCGATCTCCATCCTGGTCCCTAACAAATGTTTCCACTGATTCCAGGCGGGCTCCCAAACCGTATGCAGGAGCGCAGGGTCGAGCCACAACTCAAGCTTACGGCGCACGTCGCGGCAGAGGGCCAACCCGTCGTAAAACTCACACTTGCGTAGCGTCGTGTGGAAACGCCGGCGCCGGCGCTCCGGAGAGAACGCCAGGATGCGACGCGCGAAGAACGTCTGCCCATTGCGCGAGCGCTCGCCTGCGACCAAAAGCGAGCCAAAGCCGCCGTAAGGAAACACCGCTGGAGCCTCAGGATCGGCCAAGAGTGCATCGTACACGGCGCGCAATTCCGGCTGGCCAACGATGTTGAAAGCGCGCTCCAGGGCGATCTGTTCGCTGCGCGGAGCGCCGGCGGCTTTAAGTTCCAGATCGCGCAGTTTGAAAGCCACCCGAAGCTCAGCAGGCGAGGCACTCATCGGGATGCGCAACAGGTCGTAGAACGTCGTGCGTTCGGCTTGGTCATCGCGCTGCGGCAGGCGGTAGAAGTAATCGCGCAAGACCTCACAGGGCAGAAAAACCGAGGAGATGCCAAGCGTTCCTTGGCGGACCTCGGCGGAAACGAAGAGCTGATTGCGTTTATCCGGTTTGGGCTGGGTGACGTAGCCGATCTGCGCCTGGTACAGAAAAGGCATGGTGCCGGACGGAATCGCCCTCGTGATGAAGATTTCTGCCCCAATCGCCTCTCCCGTGGGGATGGGAAATGTGATTTCATCGCCAATGGCGACGTAAGGCGCAAGAAAGCGCGACAAGACAAACTTGCCTTGGTTGGCCAACACACACGTAGCGGGGTCCTGCTGCCGCTTGATGCTGACTACGCGCTCGCGACAGATGGGAACCAATGTATTAGAGGTCGTAACAGCCATACCGCCGGCGGGCATTATCCGGCGGGCATTATAGGGGGACTCTCTGAGGGTCCCAAACGAGGCTCCAGGGAACGCCGGGGAGGGACGCCGGGTCCCTACACTTAGCGAGCACCGTCGCCGGGCCTGGGGGTCCGCGAAACTCTTTGCCCGGCTGGCCCCGTGGGTTGAGCGGGAATCTAGTGTGGGCGGCCTAAGTTGCCGGTTAGGGCTTGATTTGTTGGCACACGTTTTGCTTATCGACGGTTACAGCACAACCGGCGGAAAATGCAGCCGTTTGTCTCAAAGCAGCATCTACCTAGAAACTACTGGAAGAGGTAGTGATTTTTCTATATTGAGGTTTTTGGAAAACGAACCCTCTTCTGGGTGCAAGGGTATTGCTGTCTTTGCAACGGAGTGGCAGGCTGCGAAAACTGAACGAGATTGGTGTATTGCGGGACTCGGACACTCACCATGGCGGGACAATTCCGGTCTAAGGGCGCATTTCGACTTAGCCCGGTAGATCGACTCGGAAGAACGATTGATCCTGCCGTGCTCACTGCCGCGGAAGAAATCGGCGAGAGAGCGATCGAACACGCAGAAAAGATACTCGTCGACCCAGCGTTGGCGACGGACCTTCTGGAAGAATCGGCGGCTGCCGTCTCTCGGGCGTTGCGAACAAAACAGCGGCGAAATGGGATTCCAATCCGCGACTTGCACGCCTATCTATTTCGGGCATTCATCCGAAGAGTGAACAAAGCAACTCGAAGAGACCTACCCCTAGCGGATTCTCCCCCAAGGCATTTGAGCGGTTCGTCCGTATCTACTGATTTGGAATCCAAGATACTGCTGGACGAGTTCCTCATGCGATGCGATCCGGTTACCCGTGACATGCTCTACCGGCGTACCCAGGGGTTTTCGTGGAAGGAGATCGGTAAGGTTCATGGAATCTCAGCACACGCGGCCGAGGCGCGCTTTAGTCAGGCCCTCCAGCGTGTCCGAAAAAGGCTCGGACTGAGCGATTGAGCGAAGAAGGGAGACCTGGTACCACAGGCTCGATAAATGAAACCGCGGTCTAACAACGACGAGCTTTTGCGGTTCGCAGATTCGTATCTGCGCGACGCGTTTCCGAATCCGGCGCGCACGGGCTGCCCTGCGGACCAGGAATTGCAAAACCTTGCAGAGCGGCCGACCCAAGCGAATGCAGCTGTTACCGAGCACATCTCCTGCTGCTCGCCGTGCTATGAACGATACGCGGAACTGCTTGAACAACAAAGAGCGAGCCTGCGCCTCGGTTTTTTCGGGCGTCTAGGTCGCCATTGGCACATCAGACGAGCGCGATTGATCTGGTCGAGTGCCGCTGCCCTTGTACTGTTGTGTGCTGCTGTTGTTCTGATCATCACGAGATCTGGACCGAAGCCGACTGCATACTCTGCATTCGCTATTGATCTCAGCAGCGCGTCACCAATACGGGGTACGGGCGGGGAACCGGCCAAGCGCGAAATTCAAGTTCCGCAGGAAACGCTGGAGCTAAGTATTCAACTGCCGATCGGAACTGAGGAGGGGGCTTACGAAGTCTCTCTGCGGTCTGGGCCAAACGTTCTCTGGTCACAAGTGGCACAAGCACGTTTAATCGAGCACATTGTGCGGCTCAAAACGCGAGTCGATTTGCGACCGTTCTCTCCCGGCAAGTATGAACTCACCGTGGAGTCAGCAAGTGGGCTCCGATTTGTTCAGCCGATCCAGATAACCAGACCAAAGCAGACGGCCTCGCGCTCAGGGTGGCGAGGCCGAATCCTTGCCTCTGTCGCTTCCCGCTTGATCTCGATCCGCCTGCCAACCAGATCGCGCGACACCTCCACGTCTTCCGCAATCACAAGCGGAGACACCGGACAGCTGATTGCTGAGGCTGACCACCTCGCTTGGCTTGGAAATTGGCCCGCAGCCGCGCCGTTTTACGCCAAAGCGGAACTTTTGGCTAGCCAGAGCGGTGATGAGAAAGCGACGATCCACGCCAGAGTCGGCAGGATTCGCAGCCAGGCCGAGACTATGCCGTTTGCCCAAGTCTCGGAGATGCTGGCAGCCGATCTGGAACACCCAATAGTTCAGAATGACCCGAAGCTGCGGCTGTTCTGCCTCACTGCGAAGGGATATACGGATTTGAACGTCAATTTAGCGTCCTGCCGGACATCGTGGGAGCAAGCTCTTCAGATCGCGCGTGAGCTGCGCGATCGGCAATGGGAGTCCCGTGCGTCCGGTGAATTGGGTATTGTGGCTTTTCTGGAGGGCGACAGCGCGAAGGCCGAAAAACTCGTCGGCGCCGCATTGTTGTCAGCGATCGCAAATGGTGATGCCGCGACTCAGGTCAGATTTCTCTCCATGATCGGCAATGCACTCGCTGACCTGAAACGGTATGACGATGCCTCGCAGTTCTTCACTCGGGCGCTGAAGCTGGCCGGCGACACGAAAGATATTGGATTCCCATTCATGGCTTATGAAGGCCAGGCACGCTGCCTCACAGCGCTCGACAAGCCTGCAGAAGCAAAGAAGCTGCTCGTTTCGGCCTTGGAAGAGGCAAAAAAGAAGAAGAGAGGCGGACATCAAGCTCAAATATTGATCCTGCTTGGGGAGGTGTCGCTGGCAGGCAACAACGTCCAGGAAGCGGAGAACTATTTCCGGAACGCTGGCGAAATGAGCCGAATAAGCCAGTATCGCGACATGGAATCGGAGGCGATGTACAAATTGGCTGCGATCTACCGGGAGCAGGGGAAATTGGCGGAAACCGAGTCTTGCCTGCGCAGGGGAATCGACGCGAGTCGCGCGATTGGCGAAAAGTACTACCTGCCCCGCGATCTCTCCGCCCTGGCACAGATCAAGGCGCTCACCGGCGATGCGAAAGAAGCCGACGCGCTTTGGGACCAAGCGACCGATGTCCTCGAAGGCATGCTCATCAATGCGCCGAGTGCATATTCCAGAAGCACGATGGTAGCGGCGACAAGTGACATCTACCTACGCCATTTCGCTCTGGCGGCAAGCGAAAACAATGTCCCGAAGGCGTTCCAGATTGTGGAGCGTGCCCGTGGCCGGTCAATCGCCGATTTGCTGTGGCATCGTCCTTCCGACAAGCCGACTGGACCAATCGACAGTTCGGTGGAACGGAAAATAAGCTCTCTCCAGGTTCAGCTGATACGCGCCGATTCCCGGAAACAGCGAGAAGAGCTGCTCTCAGAATTATTCGAAGCGGAACAGAAGCGGGCTCTTGCTGTTACAAACGCCTCAAGACCCTACGCTGTCCAACGACCCGCATCGCTGCCAACCGTTCAACGCGCTCTCCTGAGAAACGAACTACTGCTCGAATTTGTTCTGTCGGACCCCGACTCGTATTGTCTGGTGCTCACGCGCACAGGGGCTCACTTGGTGTCTCTGGGCGCGAGCCGTGGTCGAATTGAACTTCTCGTGCGGGATTATCTTGCGAAGGTCAGGTCCCGACAGCCTGGTGACGATGCAGCACGGCGGCTTTACGCGCTTCTCCTAGCCCCGATCACCGGTATACGTACTAAATCGCGGATCATCGTGGTACCAGATGGGGTTCTTCACCTGCTGCCGTTCGATGCGCTGCAGAGCTCGAACGGGAAGTACGTGCTCGAGTCTTCAGTCGTGACGTACGCCCCATCGGGGACAGTACTGCGACTGCTCCGGTCGCAGAGGAGAACTCCTGCAGTCCTACCGTTCCTCGGAGTTGGGGATGTCGCGTACGACCCTGCTTCGCCCATCGCCAGTACCGGAACAGAGCCCGGCAAGGAATCCCGCACTCGCGGCGTTTATGATCTGGCAGGAGCGCACTTCGAGCCGCTACCCGGCAGCAGAGACGAGGTTCTCAGCGCCAGTGAGATTTTCGGTGCAGGCAGTGTCGTGCTACTTGGCCGCGAAGCAACCGAGGCCGCTTTCAAGCGCGCCCCACTTGCGAAATTCCGGGTGCTGCATCTGGCTGTTCACGGGATTGCGAGCGCGAAGTATCCTGAAAGAGCCGCTCTCGTGCTCGGACGGGACTCGAAGTCTGAAGAGGACGGGCTCCTCCAAACGCGTGAAATTGCGAATCTGACCTTGAATGCCGAACTCGTTACGCTCTCTGCCTGTGACACAGGAGTCGGCAGATTGCAGGGGGAGGAAGGCAATGCGAGTTTGCAAAGAGCGTTCTTGCTTGCCGGCGCGAAAGCGACGCTTTCGACGCTGTGGACTGCCGATGACACGTTTACGGCAGCCCTCGTGAAACAGTTTTACAGAAATCTGTCTGACGGCATGGACAAAGGATCGGCCCTCAGAAAAGCGAAGTTGGACCTCATGAAGAAATTCGGCGATCAGGCAATGCCTTTTTACTGGGCCGGATTTGTTCTGGACGGAGAATCAGCCTCGCCGCTCTTTTCGCGACAATGATGGACTTGGATCTCAATCAGCGCAAACGCATTCTCGGCAAAGTCTCGCACCTGGTCGAGACGAAACACTTCAACCCTGCGTTGAAGGGTGCAAATTGGTCGGCTCTCGTCGCTGAACGGTTCGATCGCATTCTGACCGCCAGCGGACCTGAACAATTCGAAAAAGAAATTCAGTCTCTCGTCGGTGAACTGCACACAAGCCACACCGGATTCTTCCACAAGAGCGGCCGAACCGTGCCGGCGAGGCATGCGATCAATGCGACGTTTAAATCGTGCCCGGTCGATGGCGCCGACCACTGGGTTTTTCAGGACGTGCATGACGGAGGAACGGCGAGCCTCTTGGGGATTGAGCCAGGCGACGTGCTGCTCAAGATCAATGGCGAGCCCATAAGGCCGCCAGTGCAGCCTGTATTCCGCATGGCCGCTCAGACGGAATTCACGATACGAAAACGCGACGGCCAGGTTCTGTCTGCGCCGGCAACAACACCCAAGCCGATCTCCGGCAAGCGTCCAATTGCGGAGCCGCGGCCCTTATCGGTGTCGAAACTCAAGCCCGGAATCGGCTACATCAAAATCAGGATTTTCCCCGGCGCGGTCGGAATCGATTTGGCCGCTGATATCGACAAAGCTGTGGCCGAGATTGCGGACTGCGACCGGTTGATTGTGGATCTCCGCGGCAATACGGGAGGCGGGATCGGCGGCATGCGGATGATGAGCTATCTCACCCCGGACAAAATCCCCATCGGATACAGTTTGACCCGCCGTCGTGCACAAAACGGATTCAAAAGAGAAGAGTTGACACGGTTCGGCAGGATTCCGCGGCACAAAATCGCGCTCGCTTGGCTCATTCTTCGCTATGCCACCGTTATAGTGGACCAGTCGATTTGCCTCGTGACCGAAGGGCTAGGGCCCCAGAAGTTCCAAGGCCGAGTCGTCATCCTGGTGAACGAGCACAGTGCGAGTGCAGCGGAGATGCTTGCTGCGTTTGCACAGGAGAATCGACTTGCCACAATTGTCGGTACGAAGACAGCGGGACGACTGCTGAGCGGCAGAGCGTTCCACGTTGGTGAGGGCTACATGCTGGGTCTTCCCGTGGCCGCGTATTTCACCTGGAAGGGAGCACTCCTCGAAGGGGCCGGGGTTATACCAGACATCGAGAATGACTTGAGCTGTGACGCGCTCCGGGCCGGATTGGACGTGCAGTTAGAGAATGCCAGCGAAGTAGTTGAGCATCTCTGAATGCTTCCTCTGCGAATGGAGGGAGGGGACTGGAGCGGCCCCCACCCGGTTTGGAGCGGAGTTGGCTGCGAGCACGGGGGAGTAGCAGCTCAGGCCCGTGGCCGTGTTAACAGCAAGGCTGGAAGATGCGCGGCAGAAGCTGGCGAAGTTCCGCGCGCATTACAATCACCAGCGTCCGCACAGCGCGTTGGCGGACCGGACGCCGACGGCGTTCGCGGAGCTGCACAAGCTGGGAAAGGAAAAAGCTAGTACATCGATGGGGCGCGCACTCCAGAGCCTCTTGATTGAGTCTCTGGAGTGCGCGAAACCCGCGTCAAACGAGGCTACGAGGACTTTCACTGCCCAAAATCTTTAGTTCCGATTGGTACAGAGATCGGGAGCGGTTCAGTTCAGTAAATGGAGAAGTCACATTTCGAATGGACTAGTTTTCGGGGGGCAGATCAGCGGACACCTCCGTTGCACGCTCCAACACTACTCATTCGTGGTCAAGACGGAGGCTGCTTCGCTAAGCGCAACTTTCTGCTGCAATTCCGTGAGCGCCTCATCCTCCCGGGAAGCGCTCCCTTTTTGGATTTGCTCTTTGAGGTAACGGACGAGCATTTCGCCAGTCTGCAACAGATGCCGCTCCAGTAGATCGACAGCCCGAGTAGGGTCTCGTTCCACACATGCCTGCAAGATCTCCGCATGCTCCCGCTCCGTTTGCTGTTTGTACTTTGGCAGTGCGAAGTACAGCCGCAGATACCTCTGCCCTTGCTGGCGTTGCATGGAAATGAGGTTAAGCAGTCGAGGTCGCTGTGCTGGTGCATACAGCGCCAGATGAAAGTCGCTGTTCCGGTTCACATCCTCAACCCCGGCGCTCGGTGCCGAGTTCAGCGCTTCTTCGGCCCTCCCCAGGGTAGTGAGGTTGTGATGGGGAATGGCGAGTCGCAATGCTGTGCATTCCAGTGCTGCCAGAATGTCATAGATTTCGCGCGCCTCGTCAATGCTGAGCGGCGCCACCGAGGCTCCTTTGTTATTCAAGAAGATCACCCAGCCCTCGGTTTCCAGCTGGCGTAAAGCCTCGCGTACAGGGATTCGGCTTACCTCGAATTGACGCGCCAATTCTTCCTGGCGGAGCGATTCGCCCGCCGGCAGACGTCCCTCGATAATTGCCGACCGCAGAGCCTCCGCAATCGCTTGCGGCGTGCTAACTCGACCGTGTAGTGGATTCTGGATCCTGTATGTAGTTGTCACGATGAATATTGTATGCACGTGCAACCTGGGCTGCAAACATAAAAACTTAGGCCCTACAATACACTTGACATAATGGATAGTATATTGTATACGCTACAAATTGTATGGCCTTTTAGCGGTCTTCAGCGTGAGCAATGCGGTAAGTCACGCAAATGGGATCCCACCGTGGGGTAAGCGGAATTCCAAAAGATTGGGGAACAGAATATGACTGCTCCTAGCGCTCAACCGAAGCTGAAACCAGATCTCGATAAAAGCTTGGTCACCGAGAAGTGGGAGGAAGCGTTTGAGTCGGACACATTCAAATCGATTGTCAAGAAGAGATTTGGTTTTATCATTCCATCGCTGCTCGTGTTCAGCCTTGTGTTTTTCGTGCTGTGGGTTATGCAAAGCTCCTTTCCGGAGATAGCCCGGTATCGCGTCTATGGATTTATAAACGTGAACTTTGTGTACACCATGGCGATATTCCCCGTTGTCTGGATCATGGGTTATCTATTCGTTCGATATATCCGCCTTAAAGTTTATCCCTTAGAGGACGAGCTACACCGCCGCTTCGGAAAGGGGTCAAAATATGAATAAACTACCGATCGGCGTCTTTCTCGTCCTGATTGCCATAACCTTATACATCACCTATTGGTCAGCCAAACGGATGAAGACGCAGACTGACTTCTACGCCGCCGGCCGTCGGATCAAGGGGTGGCAGAACGGATTAGCCATAGTTGGCGAGTTCCTGACCGCCGCGGCGTTCTTGGGAATAGGCGGGCTGATATCGTTCTGGGGCGTCGACGGCCAGATCTATTCGATCACCTGGTTTGCGTCGTATCTGGTAGTGCTGCTGGTCGTGGCTGAGCCGATACGCAATTCCGGCAAATACACATTTGCCGACATCGTCGCCTACCGCCTTGACGAGCGCGTGATCCGTCCGTTGGCCGCAATCAACGCACTCCTCATCAGCCTGATGTACCTCATCCCGCAGATGGTAGCGGCGGGCGCACTTTCCAAGCTGCTGTTTGGCATACCTGCTTCTACGGGCCTGATCATTGTCGGCGTGCTGATGATTGTCTACATCACTTTCGGCGGAATGTTGGCCGCAACCTGGATCCAGGTACTGAAAGCGATGATATTGCTGTGCGGCGCATATATTCTGGCTTTCCTGGTGCTCCGCCAATTCCACTTTAGCATCAATGAATTGTTCGCTGCCGTCGCTAACTCGAAGGACTTGGGTCCCTCATGGTTAGAGCCAGGCCGCTGGCCTATGGTGAAAACCCCGATAGAAAGGCTATCGCTCGGATTTACGCTTTTGTTCGGCACGGCAGCTCTGCCCCACGTGCTGATGCGGTTCTATACCGTTCCTACCAAGCAGCACGCCCAGGGCAGCGCGCTCTGGGCCCTGACGTTTATGTTCATCTTCCACATCCTGACCTTCATCTTCGGTCTTGGAGCCGCGGTGTTGGTCGGCAACAAGCTGATCAAAAGTCTGGATGCGGGAGGGAACATCGCCGTGCCTTTGTTGGCCCGCAACGTTGGAGGGGGTCCCGGGACACTCGGTGGCGAGCTATTCATGGCCTTCCTGGTTGCAGTTGCGTTCATCACGATCATCGCGGCCGTATCTGGACTGTGCATCGCGGCGTCGAGCGCTTTCTCCTACGACTTCTGGTTCCGAGTGGTCAAGAGAGGGAACCAGTCGCGTAAAGGACAAATGATCACTGCCCGTCTCGCGGCTTTCGCCATCGGGGTGGCAGCGATTTTGGGTGGGCTCGCACTGCGGCAGGTTAATGTGGCTTACCTTGCGGGTCTGGCCTTTGCAATCGCGGCCACCGCGAACTTGCCCACTCTGATCTTTTCCCTTTACTGGAAGGGTCTCACGACGAAGGGAGCGTTCATTGGCATGCTTGGCGGGGCGATCGTAGCGGTGATCTGCGTCGTCACTGGGCCACAGATGATGGGCAAGAACGCGCTCTTCCCACTGAACAATCCCGGCATTGTATGCGTGCCGATCGGATTTTTGCTGACTTACTTTGGTTCACTCTTAACACAAGACCGACACTCCGAAGTTACATTCAAAGAACTTGCCGTCAGATCACGCAGTGGACTTGGGGCCGAGTCCTGAAGACGAAGGGTCGGCGATGCGATGTCGCTGAGTAAATTCAGCGAACATTCCAACAGCGATAAAGAATCGTGAGAAAAGAATAATGAAGGAGATTAGTTATGCCAGGTGACAAGTATCCCAGACTAAAAGTGGCCGCTGCACAAGCTGCCCCTGTGTTCCTTGACCGAGATGCCACCATCGACAAGATCGCCCAAATGGTTCCTAAAGTGAAGGAAATGGGGGCGGACTTGGTGGTGTTTCCGGAGTCTTTCATTCCCACGTTCCCGGTGTGGACGATCCTGCACGCGCCCATAGACCAGCACGACTATTACAAGCGGCTGTTCGAGAATTCCGTGCTGGTACCCAGTCCTCAAAGCAGGAAATTGGGCGAAATTGCCCGCGCCAACGAAATCTTCCTATCGGTCGGCTGCACTGAGAAAAGCGATTACAGCATGGGCGCGATGTGGTGCACGCAACTGCTGTACGACAGAAAAGGCAAACTTATCAACCGCCATCGCAAGCTCGTGCCGACATGGGCAGAATTGTTGGCCTGGACGCCCGGCGACGCCTCCGACCTCCGTCCGGTAAAGACGGAGATCGGTAACATCGGTACGCTGATCTGTGGTGAAAACACCAATACGTTGGCTCGTTTCGCCCTACTTGCTCAGGGAGAACAAATCCACATCGCGACTTATCCTCCGGTGTGGCCCTTCCGGCGCACGGTCGGCAAAGGCGGCTCCTACGACACCAAAGAGGTCATTCGTCTGCGCGCGGCAGCGCACGCATTTGAAGGGAAGGTGTTTGTTATTGCTTCCTCCGCCTCCCTGGATGAAGACGCCATCGAGCAGATTTCTGGTGGAGTTCCGGAAAACCGCACCTTGTTGGAGAACGCTACCAAATCGGCCTCGATGATCGTGGGACCGACAGGAGAGGTTCTCGGAGAGCCGGTTGTCGGCGGGGAAGGTTTTGCTATTGCCGAGATCGACCTCAGCGACAGCATCAACCTGAAGGAAGCACACGACATTCTCGGTCGGTACAACCGCTTCGACGTGTTCCAATTACGGGTCAATCGAACCAGAATCAAGCCGATTCGCATGTATACCACTGAGAGCACTTTCGAAGACTATGTGCCTTCCCCCTGCGATTATGAAGAACTGATTGACGATGAAAAAGCTGCAGAGTCGATGAAGTTCAGAATCAGAGCCGGTTTAGCGGAGCGCTAGCAGACGGCGTTTCTGGTTCACGATTCATCGATGCGAGTGCGTTGCCACGGCGTGCGGGTGTGGGCGTAGCCTTGCCTGCACTCCGGGCAGGGTGTCACTCCAGCAGTAATACAAAGGAGAACAATCTATGGCCATTGATGAACTAGAAAAGAAATTGCGGCCTCCGCAGATGCAGCTTAAGCCTTATCCGGCGAAAGTGATTACGCTGGCCAACGGCAAGGAGATGGTCGTCCGAGAGGCGAAGCGGGAAGAGATTGGGGTGCTCTTGGGTAGCGTATATCCTCTCCTGGGCGCTCCCAAGGATTTTTACGATATCGTTGCTGCGCGCATGTATGAGGAGCTTCTGGCTTGGTACCGCTATCGAATCGCCAACATGTTCGCGATCGTCGGGGTCATCGATGGTGTCATCGCCGGGATCGTAACCAGCCGGCAGGTTCACCAGAAGCTCGGCATGAGCCTGCATACCGTGGCCATTGACCGCGGGCTGCGCGTTGGAGCGCACTTGTTCGCCGCCAAGATGGAGCACCACATTGATGTTCTGGGCGGGGACGAGGTCTGGATCGTGGCTGAGAGCCCGATTGGCTACAAGCGCTGGATGATCGAATACGAGCTGGAGGACCGCTCCTCGCTGTATCCCGATGTTCGCCATGAACTCGGCGGGGTGCCCACCCATGCCCTCACGCGGGCGCTGTGGGAGAAACACCGGGCCAATAAATGCACAGGGACGCGGCCGGCTCAGGCCGACTTGCTTGCCACTACCGCCAAACTGAAGATGCCCAGCCGGTATCCCCAGCTACCTGACTTCAAGAGGGAAAAATGGCAGCACGCGTCGGCATAGCCGCTATCGGACAAATAAAATTCGGCAATCTTTCCGACTACGATCTTGTCGACATAATGGCATACACGGCCACCGAAGCGCTTAAGGATGCCGGTATCGTCGAAAACCGCAGGATCATTGATCAAGTCTTCGTTGCCAACATGGGCGGAGGAATAATCAACCACCAGACCGGCATCGCCAGTGCGCTCGTAAGCCGGCTCGATCTCGAGCCGGCTTCGGCGGAATTGGTGGAAAATGGCCCGGCTTCCGGCGCATCGGCGGTCAAAGCCGGTTGGATGGCCGTCGCTTCGGGGTTCGCCGACGTGGTGCTGGTGGTGGGCGGCGAGACCATGCGCAAGGTGACTGGCTGGGAAGCGACCGATTTCGTCGCCACCCTGCTCCACCACGAGGCTGAATACAACATGGGGCTAACGCTCCCGGCGTTCGGGGGGATGTTTACCCGCCTCTACATGGAGCGCTACGGTCTCACCGAGCGCGACCTCGCCCTTGTAGCCGTTAAAGACCACGAGAACGGAGCCAAGAACAAGTACGCACACATAGAGGAAACCTGCACCATAGAGGCCATCCACGACAGCCCCAACGCGCACGTGGTCAATAACTACGTGGCCGAACCGCTCCGGTTGTACTCGGTGTGCCCGGTCTCGGATGGAGCGGCGGCGTTGATCCTGGTCAACATGGATTCGCCCAAGGCAGAAGAATTCAAGAAGAAGAAACCCATTCGCATAGCCGGTATCGGTTCAGCAAGTGATACGCACTGCGTGCACAACCGGAAGGACCCGCTGAAGCTGGAAGCCGTCAGGATCTCGGCCGAACGAGCCTACGCCATGGCGGGAGTAACAGCGCAGGACATATCATTCGCAGAACTGCATGATGCCTTTGTCACGCTGGAGATCGCGATAAGCGAGGAGGTCGGCTTGTTTCCGCGGGGCAAGGCGGTAGACGCCATTCGCCGCGGTGAAACCAGGGTTAACGGTCGCCTCCCCATCAATGCCTCAGGCGGACTGAAGGCCAAGGGACATCCTGTCGGTGCGACCGGCGTCTCGCAGGTGGTGGAACTGGTTCGTCAGCTCCGATGCGAAGCGGAACAAGGCAGGCAAGTCAAAAACCCCCGCTACGGCATGGCGGTGAACTTCGGCGGTTTCGGCAACAACGTCGTAACTATCATCTGCGCAAAAGACTAACACTATGATTAACTTCAGTCTTTATGACAAACAGGTACCCGAGATATACGGGTACAAGTGTCCTAATTGTGGCACCGCTTACTATCCGGCGCCGATGATCTGCGGGAAATGCAACAACCGTCGTGACCCGTCGGGAATCGTGTACGACGATTGGAATAAGTTCCCGCTCGAAGGATCCTGTAAGCTTCTGACGTGGACGAGAGTTTGGGCTTTGCCCGAAGGCTATGACCGGCCGTACCTGCTTTTCGGTATGGTGGAATTTCCGAATGGTCTAAGGGCTTCGGGTCGGCTCGAAGCGGAGAACCCGGCCACTGGCATGAACCTCATTGCCCGGGTGGAAGAGTCTTCGGAAAGGCCGGGCACGCCAGTCAGCGTGTTCATGTTCTCTGAGCAGTGAAGATGTGTCGGAGGCGGCGCTGGTCGTCAGTCCCGGTGGACTGAGAGCTGACGTCAACCGCCTCACACTGTCGTGTTCAGCCGCGGTTCGCCATTGGAATGTGTACGAGTTAGTGGCACGCTCCTAGGGCAAGCACGCCGGCGGCTGATCTGCTTCCGACCGTACGACAGCCATTCTGCTGCAGCAACGGCGGCACCGCGCCGCTTATCACGTCAAACTGTGTAATGAAGAAAGGCCCCGCCGGCAGTTACGTCCTAACTCGACGTGACGAATTGACCACCGGGCACGACACGGCGTTTGTGTGTGGTCGGGTCTTGGTTCATTTTGTGCATAGGATCTGGCAATCCGAACAGGAGGAAATTCATGGCGATCGCAGGCTCGAAAGCAACAATGCTTAAGGGAACCAAAACCCATGAGAACCTGAAGTATGCATTCGCCGGGGAGTCGCAAGCGAATCGGCGATACTTGTACTTCGCAGAACAGGCGGATCTGGAGAGCTTCTCGGATGTGGCGGGTCTGTTCCGAGATACTGCCGAAGGCGAGACCGGGCATGCACGCGGACATCTTGACTACCTGAAAAGCGTAGGAGATCCGGGTACCGACCTGCCGATCGGTAAGACGGTTGACAATTTGAAGGCGGCGATTGCGAGCGAGACGCACGCGTACGCCGACATGTATCCGAGCATGGCTAAGACTGCTCGGGAAGAAGGGTTCGCTGAGATCGCCGAATGGTTTGAGACGCTCGCTAAGGCAGAAAAATCGCATGCCGGCTGGTTCCAGAAGGGGCTCGAGAGCATTTCCTAATCACCGCTCAGCCCCAGACAACGTGGCAATGGCACGGCGAATCCGCGAGATCCGCGGATTTGACCTTACGCAGAGGGAGTTTGCCAGGATCCTGGGTATTAGCCAGGCGCAGCTCTCGAAGTATGAGAAGGCGCAGAGCGTGCCGACAGTCGAATTGCTGCTTAAGTTGAAGCAGTTCTCCGGACGAACTATTGACTGGATTTTGACGGGGGAGTGATTGAGACGGGGGCCGGGCCGGTCTCAGACTGCTGCGCCTTCCAGGTGTAGATCGTGTGCTTCGACACCCCAACTTCACGAGCCACGTCCTCCGCCTTCCGCCCCGCCTCCATCTGCTTCAATGCGGCGATCATCTCCGCTTCACTGTGCCTGCCCCTGGACATACCTCTTCCCCTTTCTTTGGCAGTCCCTTCACGGGCGGCAGACGGAATTTGGGGGCAGTGATCGCAAGGTTGAATCCACGCTAAATGCTCTGCAAGCTTCAATGATGAGTCCGAAGTCGGCGTCGGCCGCTTTCTTGCGGAACCGACAGTGCTCAACATCCGTTCTCTTAAACCCGGGTGGCACAGCTGCAGCTTTGTCGAGAATGAGAACTACTTTCCTTTTGCGCTTTCGAGCGATGGCGATTTCGCGGCGAACGCCACTGCCTTTTGGCGTCTCATTGGTCCATATGACGCACATACAAAATGCGCTCATAATGTGAGGTACGATTTTTTGTTTCCAAATGCGAGTCCCTGGTCTGATGTCTGCTGGGGCGATGTAGCCGAAAAAACCCGCACGTTTGGCATGCTCTTGTAGCGCGTCCGCCAGTTCGCGATCCTCGGGATCCTTGTAGCTGATGAACATTTCTCCGTACATGAGCGGTGGGTATTTGACGACTACATAGGATGTCGGACCCTCGGCACGAGTATCCGCACACGGGACCCCATCGCCGTCGATTCTGCTGTAAGTAACGACAGTCTCGAATGCATGCGTATACGGCCGCCATAGGAGACGTGGGACGAACAGTAGCTTGCGATAATCAAGTTGTCCGCTCGGAATTTGGAAATCGGCAAAGACAAACTTCTCGGTAAAACATTCGGGGGAATCTGGGTCAAACCGAAGTTCAATCTCGCGCACCATAATAGGTGACGGCTCGGAATTGCGTATTCCAATTGGTATCTCTAATGGCTTGAGATAGTCTCCAGACCGCTCGCCTGGGCTCGGTGGTAGTACGATCTGGATCGAGCTTTTCATTCAGTAAGCAGAGACAAGCTGTCTATCGCCCAGGCCTTTCAGCCCTGTTGCCTCATCGCAGATGTCACAGTTGCGTTCGTGCATGGGACTGACTCTGAAAACTTCGCCAACAGTGGCGTCGTACAGTTGATCGAAAGACTGCTCACCACCAGTAAGTTGCACGAACATATTGAGGCCGGCGGTGACTGCCAAACCTGCGATAACAATGTTTAGCGAGTTGATGGAGGGCACGGTTTCGTTAAGGCCCAAAATGTAACCTTCCCTAACAAGGCGGTCTCTTTGGTCAGGCGGGGTCTGTTCTGCCCGAATTCTTTCTGGATTGACATGGCCGGAACAGCGCAGACAGGTTGCACCTGGCATCACTACGCTTACGCGGCCAGCCGCCGCGGTCATCTGACCGTTGCGTGCATCGAGGCGAACGCCTAGGTCTATTACGGGTATTAAATACTGATGAGCAAACCTGTTAAGCATCGCCCTAGCAGAATCGTTATCGACACAGCAGAAAACTACATCACAGAATTTGAGCCGCTCCAGAACAGTTTGCTTTAACGCGCTATCCCGTACAGTGAGCGCGGAAGACACACCCAATCTTCTTACGTGAGAACCGATTGTGTCGACCTTTGGCTGACCGACATCTTCGGAGTAGGCTCCAAAAGTGCGCGTCAGATTTGACTCTTCAATAACATCGTGGTCGACAAGCAGCAGATTCCTGACTCCTGCTCGAGAGAGGCTCTCGGCCACCACCGATCCTGTCCCACCTACGCCAACGATGGCTGCTTTCAATGACCCGATTGCTTTCTGGCCCGCTTCACCAAAGATTTGGATTTGGCGACTGAAGAGCTGAGTGCTTGTGTCGGGTGTGTCCGCCGAACGTATGGGGTTGATACGCCTGACTCGGCTGCCTAGGATCGTGATGGATTCGAAGACCTGGAATTCATGAGTGTGCAGATAGCGAGCATTTGCTCCGTCACTAGAGATAACCATGCTCGACGCACTTGGCGAGGTGAGCGATTGCAGAACTGGTAGAAGCCGTTGTTCACCGTAATCGTCTGACGGGGAATATCGTGCAGCGGCTGAATGCGGATGTGAATGGACGATTACGGGGATTAGGCCGGTGCTGATGCACTCATCAATGACGCGGTTGTAAAAATCAGGAGAAACCTCGAGGTGGATCGGAAGTCGCTCAAGATAGTCTCTTGATTTCGCGATTACGCAGCGGCGCACCAGAAGACGTTCGTTGTCCGCTTCTGCCGCAGATCCGCATAGGAGAACGCCTGCACTCTCCTTTCCAGAACCGTCGAAAAGAGCACGACTCAGGTACTCCCAGTCTGCCTTAGTTATCGTGAGCGACTTCATAACGATTTTGCGAGTCGCTCCCTTACGAATTCGATGTAGGTGCGAAGATTATCGTGGACGGGATTCCAACGGCTTGGGTGCCACGAGAACCGCCTCCACTGATCTCCGACGTGAACTTCCATCACGTCTGCAGCTTGTGGAGCATGACCGTCTTTCAGCAACAGGCCAGGCCGAGTCCAAAACATGTCAGGACCGGCGTCGGGATAAGCGCGAGGGATCTTCAACAGCACGTCGGTCGTGTCGGAGTTGAAACCTGCCCCGACACGAAAGTTGGCGAGAATCAGGTTAATGTGTGAGGCGTCTTCGACAACGCGCACGGGGTACTCCGCGGAAATATCGTCGAGTTCTGTCTGAAGTCTAGGCGGCAATGGCATGGCGACCAAAGGTACCCGCGGGTATCGCCCTAAAACGCATTTTCTCGTGTAGATGGACCGCTTGATTGTTAGCAACCGGAACTGTATGGTCTCCCTGCTCAACGTACAGTTCGTAATCAGAAGGAACACCGGCAAGAGCTTTCAACTCCAAACCTGCCATTTCCTTCTTGTCGGTGTCATAGGCCTTGTTGTTGATAAAAATCGTAAATTGATGCTTATCTGCCATTCGAGCCTCTCCTAGTCGTTCGTTATTGTTGTGAGTTCAATGCGACTCAGCACGGGCCCGCTCAACACCGAGCCGACTTTTGTTCACTCCAGAATCGATTCGTCTTCGAGTCGGGACGGGTTAACAGGAAACTGCAGAAGCGGTTCCTGTTGCATTTGAAGCAAATACCACCAGACTACCATCGAGCGCAGTCTACGCCCATATGCTGTACCTGTCAAGAGCTACCTACCATATATTGTGTTCACTTGCATTCTTATGTCGTAAGCATCATCAGCGCTGCCGCATGAGAATGTTCGCGCTGCTTGGATTCAATGATTCAGGTAAAGACCGGAGAGGGCGCCGCGCTGGCAGTCACCGCGGCACAAATAAAACAACGCCGCATGCGAGCCCGATTGCTAATCACCCCCTCATTTTGAGGTTTCCCTCTCCAAAGCACTCTTCCCTGTAAGGAACTAAATCGCCTTACCAGAGGCGCATGGGCCAGCTCCGAATATGTATCCCGGTGTCGACCTCAGGTTATTGCGGTATGTAGTCGCTGCTACAGAGGAACTCCATTTCGGCCGAGCAGCCCAACGCCTACACGTCTCACAGCCCTCGCTGAGCAAACAGATTCTCCAGCTTGAGGATTATCTCGGGTTCAAGCTCTTCATCCGCACCAAACGCTCGGTCGGGCTTACCGCAGCTGGTCATCGATTCGTTGAGGAGGCGAGGAAGGCGCTTCACGACTCCGAGCGGGCCGTCGAACTTGTCTAACCAAAGCGGATCTCGCTCTAACGCAATGCCGCCTTCTGATCTTGCCGCCAATTCAATTCAGTATTGAGGTTCCCGTCTCCTGCGACCTCTTCATGTTGTGGGGGAGGACTCAGCCCTTATTCCGCCAATCCCCTTAACGGCGAAGTCTGGCGATCTCTTCACGCGCAGTGAGATGCGTGGTATGCATAACACCCTCGATCGGAAGGGCAATAAAGCCAAGGGAAAGTTCCGGTGGTTGCCCGAGCTTGATCGGTTGCTGACCACTGGTGTCAAACACGGTCCAGCCGCAAGGCACGACGCGATCAACAAGGTCCTCAAGCTCGTCCCGGAATTGACGCGAGGAGATTGTTGGCGGCGGGTGCGGCATCTGCGCAGAAGTGCCGAGCTTCCGGCTCTTCGAGAGGGCCATCCATCAGAGGCATCAAAGAAGCCGAAAAGAGTCGACTCGGTTCGACAGTCAGCCTCACGGCCATGGACGACGGCGGATGATGACAAATTGATGACGTGGGCGGGGTACGAACCCGTAGCCAAAATCGCCCAGAGACTCGGTCGTTCTGAACGTGCCGTTCGCTTCCGGCTTGGCGCGCTCGGCATGAGTGCCAAGGTGACCGACGGCTGGTCGTTGCGGGCGCTGCAAGAAATGCTGCGGGTGAGTCCCGCAACCTTGAGACGGTTCATCGCAAGTGGGGCTCTGAGATTGCGCGACCCGCGCGTGTCCGCACGCTCCGTGGAAGCGTACTGCGGAAAAATCCGAGCATCAATGGAACCATCTGCGGTGGAAAAGATCACTGCTGCTCTCGCCCACGGAGACGACGGATACTCCTGGGAACGAGCTGCCGATCTGTTGGGAATAACCGTTACCCAGGTACAGACGTGGATCTCAACCGGGCAACTGAAAGTCGTCAACAGCTTTGTGACTGACAGGGCCTTTCAAGACTTCTGCAAACAACACGGACACGAATTCAACATGGCCTTGATCGATCCGGCTATGCGGCGCTGGTTGGTAAACGATTACGGAGTGCCGCGCCCTGCAGAGGGCAGCAGCGGGTCAGTTTCTCGGGCCAAGAAGCACGCACTGGTAATGAGAGCGTGCAAGTGCGGGAGAAAAGTAGCCGGCAACGCGTATTTCCGCCATGTCAAAGCCTGCCAGGCAGTGGCGCCGACGCCGCGTCGAGGCCCGGTGCAGAACCCGGGTGGCCCGCTGTTGGCTTCTTAGTGGCGGTCAGTTGTCATCGAGCTCAACGTAGGAATCCGCATCGCGCCGCCAGTCCTCAAAGGTGGGATACGGTACCGGCAGCGATGCACTCCAGAGCTCGTCACAATGATCGGCATATTCCCTGGTGCGGATTGCCCGCGGGTGGCTGCCCGCCTGGATGAGAATGGCATCGAACCAGCCCTCGTTCTTCGCCTCACTGAAGAAACGGTCGCCGATCCACAGCATCAGTTGCTGCCATGCTTGCGAACGACCGTCGGGATTACGTTTCCGCGCTTTATTGTGAAGTTCCAAGAACCCGGGACAGCGATCTTCTAGCTCGTCGGCAACCTCCGCGGGCAGTTCGGATCCGAGCTCCAGCGCCGGCCGGACCCAGTACGCAAACGCCTCCCAATCTATGTACCAGGAAACAGCCTCGGCAAGGCGGTCGGGATCAACCAGCTTCGAGGACACTCTTGCCCGACGAACCGCGGGCAGAACATGGGCCGTGTCGTCACATTGCGCCGCGGCGTGCTTCCATTCCTCAAAACTTGGGTAGCGAATCGGTTTGGTTTTTTCCCACTGCTTAACGGATTCCGTCCAACAGACTTCAGCTCTTTGGTAGCGGGGCTCCCGAATGGCGTAAAACGTAATCGCGTTGAACCAGCCTTCTTGTTTGGCAAAGCCGAAGATGCGGTCGTCGATCCAATCGTCCAGTCGCAGAGGTAGGGGTCTATCCTTCGTCGCCTTTGGCGACTGTCCTTTATCAGTTTCGAGAAACCCGGGACAGCGCTTGTTGAGGACCTCGGTGAGCCAACCCGGAACGCGCTTTTCGACTTCCAGGATTGAGCGCACCCACAGGTAAAACTCCTGCCAGTCGATGTACTGATTGCGTGTCTCAAGCAGGCGCTGCCAGGGGATGCGGCGGGCTTGGTCGTCTGCGCGCTCACGCGCGAGGCGCTGGAGTTGGGCGGCCGAGTTGCGCTTCGGTACCCCTCTTATCTTCTTCAATCCTCAAATGCCCTCTCGTCGCTCGCGATTGGCGCTCCCCCAAACTCACGCCTCCGCTATCAACGAAATCTGAGCAGTTCTGCCACCGCTGATGGGGCTTAATCCTGACCCGATTTGGATAGAGGTTTGTCGCGAACAGCCTCAAATATCTCCAGTACATTCTGATCGGGATCAAGGCACCGGAAAACACGCCGACCTGCTCTTTCAGTGATGGCGGTCGAATTGGCACCAGGGCAATCAGCAACCCGCTGATAGCACACTTCGATGTTCGAGGTCTCCAGGCAGATTATTGATTTGGTTGAGCGAGTGCCTCCTTCAGGAAGACCGAGTTCGCTCGCGTAGTCGAGCGGTACCAGAGAAATGACCCCCCCAAAGTTGACCAGATTCTTCGACTCCCGCGCCACCTTTAGACCGAGTACGTCACCGTAAAAACGCCGCGCGCTTTCCAGACTCCCTACAATTAGCTTAACCGCCTGCACCTTTGAACTGAAGCGTGCCCTGGATCTAGCGGAGGCCCGTTTCTGCCCGAACGCCAAGTCGCCTTGTTTAACTCCACCGGTCGAAATCCGCTCGAACTTCTTCACGTGCAGCGTCTGGCCGTCGGCGGTCCTGAGAGTCCATATGCGCCCGCTCAGCGTTATCGACTTTGTTGACACCGGCTCGACATTCTCTAGTACGGCGCCTCTGCCGTCCGGCAAACTCAGCTGAGCCGCCTTCTTAGAAACCAACAGTTTGTCCATGAATTGATCGATCGCAATCTTGGGTCGAGACTCAGGTTTGCTCAACTCCTCTCCCCAAGTTGCGTGATCACTCGCATCGCAAACCAGTTCGGCCAACTTCCCCAAATACGCTTGGTCTTGCAGTCGATCCCTGTAACTCTGCAGCCATTCGGCGCCAGAAACAATTCCCAAGAGAGCACCAGCCATTGAGGCTAGCGTGTCAGTGTCGGCCCCCTCAGCGACAGCTGCCTCAAGAACTCCGTGCTGCGGATCAGGCGCGTACTTGGATGCCAAGTAGAGTGAAGCCGCTGCGCACACAGTCCCTGCACCGCTTCTCGCTGACTCGAAGCATCCCAGTTCGCTGAGCACCTGCGTGTCCATTGAGAGCGCGCCCGCTCTTATTCCAGACAGCGCTTTCTGCAGCAGCTCTCGCATCTCATTCGTGGTCCTATGCCACAATTCTTCAAAGCGGCCCTCATGGGATTCATCAACAGCATCTCTCCAACCAGCGAGGGAATGAGTGAAGTCGGGCAGCGAAGTCCATGCCCCGTTGTCAGCAAGCGCCACTTCCAACAGATGGCCATAAGGGAGGGTGCCAGACTGGCGGAACGCCTGCCACGCGACATATCCGTAAGCCAGCGCACCAACCAACGCGCGAGGGTGCCCGTGCGTGCAGATGCCGTTAAGGAATATAGCTCTCGCAGGTAGTCGAAAATCCTTATCATGCGCGCCCCATAACGAATGTGGAAGAATCCGCATCGCCACACCGTTTCCACCGGCATCGAAGTACTGTCGCCTCTTTTCTCCTTCAAGCTCCGGTGACCACGGAGAACGCCCATTCACCCAAATCTCCACCGCACGTTTTGTTGCACCGCCACCTCCCCTTTGGTAGAGGGTCCACGTGGGAAGCTCGGCACAAGCTAGATGCTTGAGCCAATCTTGACCGTGGAGGATGCTCCTGGCACTGCACAAGAGAAGTTGAGTGTCGTCACTGTACTCGCCAGCGTGGATCGTTTCTTCATGAGGCATGAACCGGCCGCCAGATCTCCGATACCAAGTTTCGAAGGAGCCGGTGGCCACAACATCATTGCTCCGCTGTTGGCGAACGCGCCGGCGCGGCATTTCCTGAGGCCACCCAAGCGCGTCCCCAATTGCGGCGCCCCAAAATGCACCGCGTGCCTTTTCCTTGAGTGTTACCGTTGCTTCCGCTACGTCCCTAGCCATATTTTCCTTCAATGGATTTCTGCTGGATCGAACAGCTTTTCCTCTGGGCGTCGGCCGACTTTTAGGCCTGCGCTCAGTCTGTACTTGTCGAACAGATCAGGAGCGACAACGAACCGCAAAGCTTTTTCCGCCTGAAGTGGAACCTGCAGCAATTGTATCCGCACGAGTTCGTTTCTTGCTTGGGCTTCACTTTGCACAGCGATTGCGAGAATGTCCGTGAGCGAAATAGTATCTGGCACGAGCACTTCTGCTTGCTCGTCAGTCGGGCAACAGGCGGGCCTCTGTGGGGTCCGAACGTAGGACTTGCGATATGCCCCAACGCTGCTATCTGCGAAAAGGCTCCGGAAAGCTCCCTCGCCGGCCGCCACCTCATGGCCAAACGCCGCTGCCGCGTTGCGCGGACAAAACCGAGTTCCTTTGAGCCACAGATATTTGTGGTCGATGAACAGGATCACCCAGTCTCTAAACAGGATCTCTTTTGCCCGAGCCTTATCAAAGTACCAAGCGTTTGGGTATTCAATCGTGCAAGAGATGTGGTCTACAAACCCATCGAGTCTCTGAAGATCCGTTGGTGCGTAGACGCTCCGCTCGTCCGCCTGCAGCTTCTTGGTGGCGAGGATCCCCAAATTGCCCATAAGGATTTGGCCTAGATTGCGAGACGGCGTGAAGTGGCACAGCCTGGAAATCCCTCTGCGCTGAGCCTCGGCTTTGATGCTCGCGTTCATGCCTTACTCGTTTGATATAGGCCCGGGCCAGTGGGAAGCAATTCGGTAACAGAACCGGTGAATGTCATGATCAGACGGGTCTTGGCCCTCGTTACACCCACGTAGACGAGTTTACCGTCCAGAATCCGCGCTTCGTCATCTCCAAACGCTTGCACCTCCTCTGGATTTGGAAGGTTGGTCTTCGAAAAGAACGGCAGTATCACGGTATCAAATTCAAGGCCCTTGGCTCCGTGGAAAGTTCCATAGTAAATCTTGGGTCCCGCTTGCCAGGTGCTCAAATCATGATCTAGCCTTACTGACGCCCTGGGGAGGTGAGGAGCGACCCTGCTCGCGAGTTCCCAATTGCGGACAAGTACCGCGACAGTCTGAGTCTTGGCTGCCTCGCCTGCCTGGTCGCGAACCAGAGCAATTTCTTTTTGCAAAGACGTACATTCCACCAATGCTGGCAATGGGCCGTCCGCTTTGGGCGCAACCGGTTCCACGAGGTCGGGCGTTTCCCTGAAGTATGGCATCCGACTGATTGCTAGCCCCAAACTGGCGATCTGCTTGGTGTTTCGATAATTTTCTTTGAATTCCCAAACCTTTGAAACGCTGAGGCCGGCTGACTTCCAGGACATGCGACGACCATAAATCTGCTGCGCCATGTCACCAAAGAAAGTCAACGATCCGTCTTGAGGTATTGCCTTGGAGAGGGAACGAATCATCTGCGGCGAGAAGTCCTGCCCTTCATCAATGACAACGTGTCTGTAGAGCCGAGGCGAGCCATCGACGTCCATCTCCCCGCAAACTGCTGTCGCCATATCATCCCAGTCGAAATCTTTGCGCGCCGCCTTGCGGCGCGCAAGATAGCCCTGGAGAACTTCGAATACGATTTGGCGTGATTTCTTGTCCAATGGAACTCCGCCGCGACCGACACGCTCAGCCTGCAGATACTGTTGCAGAGAAGTGATGCCGTGTTGTTCAATCCACTTAATTTCCGCAGAAAAGAACTCATCCCCTCGACCAAAGATGTCGTGGTGGGGGTTTGCTCCTGCAGCATTAGAGACGGTCTCGCCAATCAATTTGTCCCGCAGAGGCGGCTGGCAGATCGTGTTGTAGCCCATTCGTCCGCGACTGTTTAGGTACCCACGAGCGAACAGGTGATAGTTCTCAACAGTCACGTTCTTGAAACTGGGATCGTGAAAATGTTTGAGGTAGGTAACGAGGGCCCGATTGAATGTTACCAGGAGCGTCCGCCCATTGTTTTCGGTGTTCGAATTTCCCAAGTATGCCGCTCTAAGGATTGCCAGCGTGGTTTTTCCACTTCCAGCGGTTCCGAGCACCACAAAATGCCCTTTTGCAGGGAGGTACAGAACGTCACGTTGACGTCCGATCGGTGTGGGCAGATTTGCGGCTTTGGGCATCGGGTTACCTTAAGACGCCCCGATACTCGTTGAGATCTAGGGTCGAGGTCAACCCGATCACATTTGGGGTGGGAATCCAGTGCGGCCGTCCCTCATTACTACTTCATGACTGACACGTGAAGCCACATCGTCAAGTGACTTTTTTTCAGGTACTTAACTGGTGCCTGGCCTTGTTTGGCGCCGCGTATTGTGCCGGGGTAGGCCGCCGTTAGGCGGCTTTACCCCGTTGTCCGCACGATTGAATCGTCGGCGCAACGCCGCGGAAGGGCAACTGGCACGAGCTGCCCGGTTGCCAGGTTGCAGAAGCCGCCTTGGTACGACAAAGAGCCGTGGCGCAACAGTTGGGTCAGCATTCCCAAAGCCTGATAGGCTAGATTCTGGTTAATGAAGGGTTCCTGCCGGGTTAACGCTTCGGCCGCGCTGCAAGACGGCTGATCGTCGTCTTTCTTACCATCCGAGGCGATCTCAGGGAACAGCTCGACGACCGTTGGAAGGCGGCTCTGCCGGTTCTTGTTGGCGCGGTTCCTCGGTTGGCCCAGGATGAACTGCCCGCTCGCGGCATTGTTGCCAAGATCAAGCCAGTACAGAACCCGGGAATGCAGTGCCCATTTGCCGATCGCGCGCCGCGCCTTGCGCGTATCGACACACCCAATCAGGAGATCGACCTCTGCGTTTTTGGCAACCTGCTGTATATGGGCCTGCATGCCATGCCAGTTCAGCCCCCAAAAGAGGTTTATCCGGTGTGCCAGCACGATAGCTTTTGGAAAGCCAATTTCCGTTCGGCAAAAAGGTTGGCGCACACAGTTGGTTTCGCTCACCGTATCGGGATCGATCAATGTCACCTGCAGGCCGCCAGGATGACCGAACGCAACGAGAGCCTGGTGGAGGTAGGGGAGTCCGGAAACGATCGCGCTGCCGTTTCCGCCACAGCCGACCACCAGGATTCGAATCGGCCGTTCCAGCAGTTGAGGATCGGGAGTGTGCGTCATCGTCGCGCAGTCTCCAGTCTCTTTAGGTATCTGTCCAGTGGCTCTAGCTCGATGAGCGTACCCAGCGGGAACCGCTTTTTGCCTGCGAGGCTCTTCCAAAGCGCCGTCGTTCCGCCGCGGCGCTTCGTTAGGCGGCCTCCGCCTCCAGGATGCGTGAATTCGCTCTGGAAGAACGCTAGTTGCCAGGCGGCCATGGAAGCCACGCTTAGTGCCTTCGGTGTGCGCATGGTGCCGGCACAGACGGCACCATGGCCATCGATATTCCAGTAGGGCGCTGCTGCCAATTTCGTGTCTGGCCCCGGCCTGCGGCTGGTGGACAGCGCGCGCACGTACAAAACGCCACTTTGCACCGCGAACAGCAAGGCCGGGTGCGGAAAGGGTTTGCCGGAAATGTCGCCAAGTTCCGAACCCGCGCGGAAAAACATCGGCCGCATTGCCGCCGGTGTCCACCACGCAAGCATGTCCGGAGTTCGCGCGACGACCTGGTCCGGCAAGAACTCCACCGGGCAACCGGTTCCAAGCTGCTGGGTCAACTCGCGCAGGCACGCGGTGCTGAATAATTCGCCCGCCCCCAGAACGGGCGTTCCAGCAGCGTCCTTCTGCATTACGCTGTGGACGGTCGCCATGTAGCGGTCTGAGTGGTCGTTCCGGTACAGCAGCACGGCCTGGTACAGCTTCAGCTTGAGTTCGCTTCCGACATCTATACCGAACCGCATGTGTATTTCTCCCGTGCCTCGATGAGGTTCTTGATCCGCACCGTGAGCACAAGCACCTGCATGAGCGTTTCGATGGCGGCGAGCGCCCGAAGCACGCTGGCGGGGTCATCCGGCCGCAGCGGAACTATCAGGTTGGGTTCCGGCGTCTCTTGACCCCAGAATTCGCACTCGCTGTCGAAACACGCCATGACCGCGTCGCCCGCTTGGAAGTACAGCACAGCTGCTGGCAACGGCGAATCCAAAGAGTGCTGATTGCGCTCGCGTTCGATCAAGTCCTCGTCGACCTTAGGCCGCTCAATCGAGTGGGATACTCTGTGCAGCTCGATTGTCGTTTCGACCAACTCCTTCAACCATGGGAGAGTGGGAACAGGAAATAAGGCGAGAGGCCGAGCTGTGTCGGAACGCTCCTTGTCCTTCAAGCACGCCGGCAGGTCCTGTTCGAGCTTCGGGATTTCGTACGACTCCGGATCGTCCTCACCTTCGGCCCACTCGATCATTTGCTCGATGCGCTCCCGAGCGTCCCAGTCGTCATAGACACGGATCCAGCGGTATAAAGCCTGACGCAACCCGTCGTAAAACGCTTGGCCCATGCCGGGATGGGCGGCCTCGAGTTCTGCAATAGCGTCACCCACGCCTAAAGTGAAGGACGACTCCGTATTGAGAACAAAGAAGAGTTGTCCGGGGCAAGCAGAAATCGGCTCGACGTAGACACTGTCGATGATTGCTTCCCCGAGCGTCAAAGAAAGTTCGAAGTGTTCAGCAATAGTGGCCTGGCCACGATCGGCCAGATACCGGCGGAGCACATGATCGACCAAGGTGGAGGGAAGTTTCTCTGCGGCGATCCAGTCCGATTCATTGGCCTTGTTGATTTCCACCAGAGTTTGGGCCAGCGCGGTGAGGGCGGACGAACCGAAGCTAATCTTGTTCCCGAGATGAGCTTTTTCGAGCCTCGGAATTCCGATCAGGCTGGAGGGATTGGCCAGATACCCGGCCCAGGGAAGACGGAATCTCCGTTGCCTTGAAGCGAGAGAGCCCGTGCGAGAGCTTTGCCCGCGGCCTGCGCGTCTCGGCATTCGAGCCACCTCTGTATCAGTGCGGTCAGAGGGTTGGCATTGACGTGCCGGCCCTCTGCTTCGCGGATTTCGTTTAGCAGCGACTGTTTGCTGGCGTCCTGCATCCCATCAGCCCTTTGATCCGATGGCGCGCTCGAAGCTGTAGCGCAGCCGGTCGCCAACGGTTTCCGGTCCAGTGATGGCCGCGGTGGTTAGCTCGGGATACTGGGTGGCGTAGAAGGAACGGACCTCTTCGATCGAGAGCTTGGGGTCAGGGTCTCCGAACGTGGCCCCGTGGTAAAGGAATTCTCGGGCGACAATGTCGATTTTCATGATGTTGCAGTTTCCCCTCTCCTTTTGTAGGATTTCAGAATTGATGACATTCGTGTCAGATCACGTGACACAAAATGTCTGTCTCAACCAAGGGTTCACCCCAGTAAGGCAGTGACAAGCAATCGCGGCAAGATTTGTCACGAATTGTGGCATCGAAACGCATTTGCCCCTTTTGAAATCAGTTACCGAACGATGTCATTTATTCTGATATCCTACATTCCTCCTCCTGTGTTGCGGTCGGTTTCGGTTGCGTTTGCAGCGCAAACAGCGGCGGGGGCTCTGGCTCCGATGGAGTCGGTGGTGCCAGTGGACTTGGTGAAGTTGTCACACTCGTCGCTCTGGGTGGCTTCGAGGATTTCTTGCGCACTTCGTCGCGAGCAGCTTTGGCAGCCGCATCCATTTCGGCTTTGGCAGAAGCCAGGGTGCTTTGCAGTTGTAGGTGAGCCCCAGTGAACTCCACCAGTTCCCGAGGAAGCTCCCGATCGAGCTCCTCTGCGGTGCCGGTGATTGCCAGCGGGGCGCTAACACCGTTGCCTTCGGTCTCAGATGCCTTCTGCGGAACGACGGTAGCCCTGATCGTATCGCCCTCAACAAGGGAGATGGTGAGCAGCAACCTGCGTTTGCGCAGCAATGGCATCAGTTCTGCGAACATGGTTTTCCTCCGGTGCGCCGGATAAAACCGGCCAGGTGTAGTAAATGAAAGAGCAATACGAGAAAGGTTCTGTTGACCTCAAAAGGGCATAACAGCTTTACGTCCGGCTGTCTGCCCGGAGGCAATGAGAGTCGTAGAATCGTCAAGTAGCGTCCTCCAGCAGTCCATACTTCGTAGCGGGCGAACTAGAGGCTTATCGTGTCGCAGTACACCGACCTACTGGCCGTCGATGAAATGATGCGGCACTCGCACCATATGATAATGGTGCCGCGCCTGTGGTCAGCTTTATCGTTAGGACAGACCCTGTCCTGGTCGGTGTTTCCGTTCAACGATAGTTCGCGCTCACTAATTCCAAACGAGCAAGGAGTCTATGCATTCTTGGTCGTTCCAAGTATTGCCGGGAACCTCAATGTATCGTACTTGATGTATATCGGTGAGACTGACCGCACGTTACGACAGCGGTTTGGGGAGTATCTGCTGGAAGCGGGTAGCGACAGGATTCGCCCCAAATTATTGCGGGTTCTTCCCTTATACCCAGATCATCTACTGTTTGTGTGCGCGCCTCTGCCGACTGGCGTCGTTCCGAAAAACGTGGAATCCTCCTTGATCGAAGCGTTTCTCCCCCCTGGCAACGAACAGGTCCCGGCCACCGTGCGGCGGCCAAGAAAGGCGTTCTGATGGCGGACACACCGTTACTGCCAACGTTTGACCCTCTGCGGGTGCCAGCGTTGCGGGCACATATGGGCGACTGGATTTATTATGCCGCGTTCTTGAAGCTTCGTGACATCGCACAACGAGTGTTCTTAGCCGACGAGATCCATAAGCATGAAGGCTTGCGCGACATGATTCAACGAAGCATCGATTCTTCTGGTCATGCGGAATCGATTAAGCATTACTTACTCTACAAGTCACAGCGGTTCTTCAACGCCCTCGTTATCGGCGTTTACGGTGGAGAACCAAACTTCTTCGAGGTTGAGTTACACCGCGGCCCTCGACTCAATCCAGAAGATTTGCCCGACTATTTCAAGGGGGCCCTTGGCATTCTCCAATTCAGCGGCACAGAGAAACTGTTTGCGATCGACGGACAACATCGCGTAGTGGGTATTAAACGCGCGGTTGCAGAATCGAAGACGCTCGGCGACGAAGAAGTGATTGCACTCTTCGTCTCGCACTCGCGTAGTACCGACGGCATGGAGCGCAGCAGGCGCCTGTTCACTACGCTTAACCGGTATGCCAAGCCCGTCAGCAAAATGGATATTATCGCGCTCGATGAAGACGATATCGTGGCGATCGTCACGCGCATGCTGGTTGAAGAGTACCCGCTCTTCAAGCACTTTCTCAAGATTAAGAAAGGCAAGCAGCTGCAGGCCAGCGACACCGAGTCATTTACCACCATCGAAACGCTGTATGACTCCCTCGACACGTACTTGCAGGATCAGGAGTCTTGGACTGATTTCAAACGCACTCGTCCCTCGGACTCGAAGATCAAACATTATTACGGCAGAGCCGTGGATCTTTGGGACATGGTGCAGAAGTATTTCCCAGCGGTCAGGATCCTTGCTGAGAGCGAAGAGGGAGCAGGGGTGGCGGCACAATTCCGTGGAGCGCACGGTGGCCATCTGCTATTCCGCCCGATCGGGCTGCTGTTGGCAGTCGATGTTGTTCACAAATTCCTTGAGCAAGGCAGAAAATTGGCGCGCACCGTCCAGGCGTTGGCTAAGGTGCCCATGGAACTCGCGGATAAGCCGTGGATCGAGTTACTGTGGAATCCAGCCGCACAGCGCATGATTACTGCCCCGGAAAACCGTGCAGTTGCGCTTCAGATTCTGTACTACGGGATTGGCGGGGAACTCCGCGATATTAATACGTCTGCAGGCGCCGTGCGCGAAGAATGGGCGGGCATTCTCAACCGCGATCCGTCAAAGGTCGTGCTTCGCCGATGGGTAGGAAGTTAAATTATGGACCCGCGGTCTGCGGAAATGAACAAAAACCTGAAGTGGGTCGGTGTCTCAGGCCGAGCTGTAATTTCGACCCTCTTCCGATCTCATCATCGGCTGACTAGCGTAGCGGCATTGTGATTTCCGTAGATCAGGTAAACATCGATCAGCGTCCTTCAGGCGGATACATCTGCTTGTTGAAAAACAGCCCGATTCAAAGCTCTTGAGACTGGTGTCGTAGAGGTCGCCCGCGATAATGAGGGAATTCACTCGCCCAGAAAAGGGCATCATCCTAGACCTTCCCGAACGTCCCGCTGGCATTGCGGAAACACGGACAAATGAAGTTCGTCCACTGCGCAGATCCTCGTCTGCTGACCTGCCTTGGGTAACCAGGAGCATACGAACGGGACTATAAGTGCGAAATCATGTTATGTAAACCACTTTCGGGAGCTTGGGCTTGGTCGATCCCGGCAGTGCAACAAGTACTGCGAATGGGCGCGTTGAGACCAAGGCGGAAGACCGATCCGGACGGGCGCTTAACTCATTTGGCGCATTAGAGTTCTGTCGTATGGGGGGAACGCTTTTCTTGTTTCATTTCCGGCTGGAACTTCGTATGCTAGTCCGGTCATTCAGGAACCGTTGTGGCTGAACTCCGCTCAATCCAAGGCCTCCGGCCGATTTATTTTGTCCCCCGGGAAAATGTGGCCACCGAGGTTCTGATCCCGTGCCTCGCGAATGCGCTGAGGGTTGATTGCATGGTGGGCTTTTTCTCGGGGCATTCCTTCGCAATGCTGTCTCCGGGTCTGGCGTCCTTCATTGCCGCTTCAACTGATCCCCTGCGGTTAATTATTTGCCCGGTCCTACGGCCGGAAGATCGCGAAGCTATTAACGCCGGGTACAGTTCTGCGGATGATGTAATCCAGCAATTCCTTGCCACTGGGTTATCCGTGGAAGACGCGCTGGCCCGTCACACCCTGCGTTGTTTGTCCTACTTGATAAGCGTTGGTCGATTGGAGATTCGAGTTGCGCTACTTCGGGATGCAATTTTCCATCCGAAGGTGTGGTTGATTTCGGATCAAACCGATACTGTCGCAATACACGGTTCTAGCAATCTCACGGTCAGTGGCCTTTCAAAAAATTTCGAGCAGGTTTCGGTCACGAGATCCTGGACTGATGAAACCAGCCATTTCATCGTTGAGAAACTCAGGGCTGAATTTGACGCCCTTTGGTCGCGAAAAGCCAGTGAGTGCCAAGTTTATGATTTTCCGAGCGCAGTCGCGAGAGATTTGGTGCGCGAGTACTCTGGTTCACGAGCGCCCTCGGAAGCGGACCTTCTCGATATATTAAAGAAAGAAGGCGTCGAAGTCGGAGAGCCTGATCGGCTGACATTCAGAATCCCGCCGCACCTGAACTATACAACTGGTGATTTTACACATCAGGGCCGTGCAGTAGATGCCTTCGAGAAAAACGGATTTCGTGGGATTCTTGCGATGGCTACAGGCTCTGGAAAAACGATCACCTCTATGGTCGCGGCTCATCGACTTTTCCGCAAAGAAGGAAAGTTGCTGATTGTCATTGCCGCGCCATACCTACCATTGATCGCGCAATGGTGCGATGAAATTGAGCGATTCGGCCTAGCGCCGCAGAACCTGAGTCTGCTGTCGGGCAGCAGGCAGCGCAATGCTGAGCTTACGGCATTATCGCGTCGCATACGGATGTCGTCTGAACCGATCGCGGAGGCAGTAGTTATCACGCACAACACGATCTGCGACCGCTCCTTTCAGGACGCACTGGCACGGACAGATGTTCCTGTACTGTTCATTGCCGACGAGGTACACAATCTCGGCCGCGATGAATTCGTACAGCATCGTCCCGAAAGCATTCCCTATCGCTTGGGACTGTCTGCCACTCCTGAACGCCAGTATGATCCGGATGGGACCGGTATGTTATTGGAGTATTTTGGTGAAACTATTTTCTCGTTCACTTTGGAAGATGCAATAGGAGTATGCCTAGTCCCCTACGAATACTACCTCTATCCTCTTGAATTGACTGGTACGGAGTTCGCCAACTGGATGGAGCTCACGGAAAGAATCAAGAAGGAGATGTGGAAGAGTAAAGCGGAGGGGGGCGAGGATAGCCCTTATCTCCAACTTCTTCTTCAGAAGAGGCGTCTCATTCTCGAGTCCGCCGAAATGAAACTTCGGATTTTATCCGGGTTGCTCGATCGGGCAGCGAGCAACCTGAAATTCACTCTGGTCTACGCGACTGACAAGGATCCAAATCAACTACAGCGCGTAAATGAACTGCTTCACGAGAAGCACATCCGATTCCACGAACTTACATCCGAAGAAACATGCGACCGAAAACTGACAGCTCGAATCGTTGCTGCATTTCAGGCTGGAGATCTCCAAGTGTTGACTGCTAAGCGTGTCCTTGACGAGGGTGTAAATATCCCAGAGATCTCTAGGGCATACGTGCTGGCTAGCACGACAGTCGAGAGGCAATGGATTCAGAGACGCGGGCGATTGTTGCGTAAATGTAAGGAGATTGGTAAGAAGGCGAGTGTAATTTACGATTTCTTTGTGGTACCTCCGGACGGTCAGGTCGATGAGGATACGAGAAAGATCGTCAAAGGCGAACTGGCGCGGATTCGCGAGTTTTCGAGACTGTCGTTGAATTTCGGTGCTCCTGACGGCCCGGCGTCGATTATTCATCCGATCGTGAAACGTTTCTTCTCTGATTCTGAGGAGATTTATGCCGCTCAATAGTCAACGTGTATTGGCAATCATTATGGAAGAGTGCAAGGAGCGAGAGGAACGCTTTCGCGGTTATCACAAAGAACTCAGGGAGACGCTGGCCGAGATTCTGCAGCTTGAGCGCGCCCACCGCGTCCAAGGGACAAACATAAAACAACGCGTTACAGACAAAATTGGTGCGCTCGGCCGGCTGATCGCGGAATCGCACAAGAAAAGCACGTAGGGCTCTGCGCTATGAAACTACTGAACACGCACTTTCAAAACTTTCGCTTACTTCGAGACTTGAGCATCGACTTCTCCACTGATCCCAAGAAGGCTCTAACGGTTATACGAGCCGAAAATGAGAGTGGCAAGACTACGGTGCTCACAGGCCTTCAATGGGCTCTCTACGGTGACGACGCTCTGCCGAACAGAGGGGACGGTTACCGTATACACCCTATCGACTGGGACGCAAAATCCCCCGGACAGATACCGATAAGTGTCGAAATTGAATTCGAAGTGACATCCAATATACCGAGTCCTAGCGGGGGTGATCGGCGATCGTGCAAGCAGTACAGACTCATCCGCTCAGCGACGGAAACGATCACAGGTACGAGCTGGCGGCGCAGCCGTTCAACAGCTCAGCTTTTCCTTCTAGGGAATAACGGAGACACCCCACTCGCCGAACCCGATGCGGTCATCGCGGATCTCTTGCCACCCGAATTGCGCGAAGTTTTCTTCACCGACGGCGATCGCGCCCTTAGCTTTATCGAGGCCGGACTGTCGACGACGACAAAGCGCGACAGGGTGCAACGGGCAATTCGTGCATTGCTAGGTTTGTCGGTCATTGAGGCGGCGGAAAAACACGTTAGGGACGCTTCTTCAGAAATCAACCGGAAAGCCCGTACAATGACCGCGCGTGCGGACCTCCAGAAACTGACGGATGAGGTGGAGGAGACACAGCAAGCAATTACCGGTTTGGATGAAGATATCAAGGACGCCAAAGAACAATTTGAGAACCTCGACGAGAAGCTCAACGACATTGATAAAAGGATTGCAGCTGCGCTACAGAAAGGTGATCAGGAGGCTCTTTCAAAAGAGCGAGATGCGTGCAAGCGTAGGCTCAAGGACCTCGATACGCAACTTGAGGTTCTAGATAAGACTCACAGCGGGCTGTTTAAGAGCGCTAGTCTCGCGCGCGATCTCCTGCGCCCCACGTTGGAGTCAGCGATGGCCATCATGGATGGCCTGCGGCAGGAGGGCAAGATTCCGAACACTACGATCCCGGTGCTTCATGATCGTCTGGATCTTGGTACATGCATCTGCGGTGGGACGTTGGATTCACAAGATCCAGAAGGGGCTGCTCGCAGGGCACACATAGCAAAGCTTATTGAAGACAGTGAGAAGGAAGACGAAGTTCAAAAGCTGCTCACTGAGTTCTACTTCCGATCGAAGAGCTTTGTCTACGATCAATCGCGCGAGGGAACGCCTTGGATTCAAACGTATTCCGAGTATTTCGCCCAACGGACCGCTGTGGAGAAGCAACGAGACCTGGAGGGCACTCGAATGCGCGGTATCGAAACGCGAATCGAGTCCCTTGGCAACTCCGACATCGTTGAACTCAGGCAGACCCAAAAGTTGTATAAACAACAAAGGGATGATGCAAATCGTAGGCTTGGCGTTCTTCAGAACCAACTTACAAATCGGCGTTACAGCTTAGAGGACCTCACGAAGAGACGGGAGGCTCTATTAAAAGAGGAGTCAAAAGGCCTGCTGGTGTCCGGACAGTTAAACGCAGTGCAAGATCTTCTGCTTGTCCTGCAGCGCTCGTACGAGCGTATTTCCAACGAGGAGTTGCAAAAAGTCAGCGACGCAATGAACACAATGTTTCTTCGCATGATCGGAGCCGATCCGGAGCAAAACGCGATCATTAGGAAAGCAGAGATCAGTAGCGACTACGACATTCTTGTGTACGGTACTGAGAACCGACAACTCAATCCTGATCAGGATCTGAACGGTGCATCAAGAAGGGCTTTGACATTATCATTCATTTTGGCCCTCACCAGGATTAGCGAAGTGGAGGCCCCAAACATCATCGATACACCCCTGGGAATGATGGCGGGTTATGTGAAGAGAGAAGTGCTTCGAACCGCAATCAAGGAATCCTCTCAGCTGATCCTGTTCTTGACAACTTCTGAGATTAGAGACTGTGAGGATATCTTGGATGAATATGCAGGCTCAATCATTACTCTGACGAATCCGGCGCATTATCCTCGTATGTTGGTCAATCGTCCGACTTCATCACTCACTCAAATTTTGCGCTGCGACTGCAACCATCGTGAGCGCTGTAAAGTATGCGATCGCCGACTAGATGCAATGTCTGCTGATGAAATCTCAGAGGCTGCTTATGTCTAGCAAATATTTCAATCCTTTTCAGGGGCTTGACATCCGCGTGCCCAATCATTTCCGCGAAGCGTTCGGGCGCTATTGTCAGACGCATTCTGAAGATGGCGGGAAGTCTTCCGCGCTCCATAGTCCCTTCCCGCGAATGGTTGATATGTGGTTTCTCGCTGTTTGTTTGGGGGCGCAGACGGGGAAATCCGCTGACTATGAGTCGAAGGACACCTACAAAATCATCGATGCCAGCATTCTAAGCAGCGATCCCTGGAGAATAGATGCCTTGGTCCTTCTTGCGATTGGCCACACAAAATCGGTCGATGTGATCAGACAACCGCGGGACGTATTAGCGGTCGCTTCTGGATTTGCTGTCGCCGGGATGGATCGACTACTGGAAATGCTGACCGATGGGGACTCTGAGCCAGTGTGGAATGTCTCCGATGAACTTGACAGGCTCCTCAAGAAATGTGGCGGTACTCAAGCCAGCGTATCCTCGCCGTCACCGGGTTAGAGCCGCCCCCCACGCGGACTCATCGTTTCGTGCTTGGGAGGTTTTGCGGAGCTAACTCGCCTTTACCCTATTGTCAGAGTTGGCATCTGCTGCAACGTGTCGGCGCTCAATCCAGCTCGCAAGTGAGTCCAGCCAGCCTAGCGGCCACGGGAAGGACTGGCCATGTTTTGAAAAGAATACATATTGGGCTTGGGAGAATTTCGCTTTGCGCTCAAGATCCAGCTGGTAACAGAATCGCGTAAACCAAGCGAATTCCGAGTACGCCGCTACGAGAAAAGCAATCAACCCTTCCGCTGTCCAGATTAGATAGTGGCGCGGTACGGCCTGAAACCCTAATGTATTGACAATTCCGAACGTCAAGAACGGAAGAGCCACAGCGAAAGCCGACGCACTCGAAATCGTTATCAACAAGAGCGTGTACCAGTCCTCGCTTGGTCGACGGAGGTATGGTGGGCATTCCGGAACGCTTGAAACCATCGTCACAGCCCGGCGTATGTCTGCGCCGGTACGGGCGGCTGCATCTATTTGGTATCCCCGTATCGCTGCCATCTCTTCCAGCATGCGAATTTTGCGAACTCGCAGCTCACTGTAGACGCCAACAAAAACCATACTAATCACGGTGAAAGCGATCAACAAAAAACCGATCAAAAAGGCACGTGGGGTATGGGAGAAGGTCAGATTCTTGAACATTTCGCCACTACCAATGTAGTAGGAAGCAGAAATGACCGCGACCAGGAGAGTCGCAAAAAAGACCAGGAGGTTGTTCAGCTTTCCTTCGACGTGTTGAAAGTACGAAGCTGCGGTTTCGAATTCTTTTTCTACAAACCCGCTTGAAGTAGCCTCGCTAGCCTCGCCCAGTCGTCGCTGAAACACCTCAGAGAGCCTGCGGTTCGCAAAATCCATGTCGAGCTCATGAACGATGAAATCGAGCGCGTCCATTGCCCGTGGGTCCTTGCCATCTGGCCAATCAGGAGTGAATCGTCCGAGGTGCCATCGGATGGCAGAAGCTATCCTGTCGACTGTCGGCGCCGGGATCGCATGTTTCTTGGCCACTTTTTGCCATTCATCCGCAGCCGTAATGTGGTGCGACCATTCCTTCCAAGGCTTACCGAAATCAGCAGTTTTGAAAGTGTCGCTCAGAATCGTGGCTACATAGACGATGTCATGCGCTTCATCTTTAGGCTCCGCATCATCCGTCGTGAGACTCGGATACATCCGAATTTTTCTGTCCGCACCCACACAACACTCCACGGTGTTCAGCAAGATCCCTCCTGGCAGTGACTGCCATTCAGGATGCCGCCGACCCGAAGATGAGGCTGGTGCCGTGAAGAATTCTAGCGGGCACTGATTCTCTAGGTAGTCCGACACTGCATAGCGTAGAGCTTCCGACCGAATCTCCGCAAGGCAGATCCGCTCGAACTCTAAACTCCGGCGGTCGATTTCGGCCGTCAATTTTCCGCCGGCGCGCAATCGAATCTTAACGGATTCGAGCATCAGTATTCAACCAGCGCATTCTTAAGATTTCTGATCCCTCCACGGGGATGTTCAACGTCACCGGCGTACCGCGGTATCACATGAATGTGCAGATGCGATACAGTTTGACCAGCTACCTCTCCTTCATTTACACCGATATTGAATCCCTCAGCTCTCTGGCCCCCGAGCAGATGGTCCTGGACAATTTCCAGGATTTCCTTGAGCTCAGCAAATTCATCGACTGTCAAATCGCGCAGTCGACTCACGTGTCGAAATGGTATGAGCAATGTGTGACCAACATTGACCGGGTACTTATCATCCACCGCGAAGAACGACCTGGTGCGAGCCCGTATCGGTCTGTCATTCTGGTTTCGTAGCTCACAAAAGACGCACTCAACAACACTAGTTCCATTCACAAATGACATATTAAGCAAGGCTCCGTATCGTCGTCGTCGTCGAGCGTCGCGCCGAGAATTTGGTATAGCCGTTGTCCCTTCATCGTCGCGGCGTTAGATTTCATGGCCTTATCGTGCTTTTCCTTGATTTCAGCGACGCGCAGCGGGTCAGAGAGCTCCTCCAAACTTTCCCGTTCGCTCCACGTGTATCGTTCGCCCGTTTCCGGGTCGATCTTCTCGTAAGTTTTTGCCTTTTCAAACAAATCTGGATGCCGCTCCTTGAGCCCAATCCACTCCGCCTTTCGCTGAAAGAAGCAGAAATAACATCCTGACCTGGTGCGCCACTCATAATATTTTGGCAGCCCTAGCCCTGCATCCTCAAGAAGCCGCCGTACGTCGGGCTCGGTAATGCCAGCTGTTTTAAACGGGTACACCGGCTTGATATTTGGCTTCGTCGAGATGTAACCGTCGCGATCCTCGTCAGCCCTGATGGCCACGTAGCTGAGTACCGAATCCTCACCGATGTATTCCTCAAGCGGCTTGAGCTTCAGCATCCTCGTGCACCATCGCATTCGCGAAGAGGGTAGATAATTTCCGTACACCTTGAGCCAGTGGTCGAACCCCCGTTTGTCATTCAGCCGCTTGATGGGCTTTCCGAGATACGCCTCCAAGCGATCGAGATATTCATAAGTCTCTGGCAATTCCTTTTGGGTGTCACAGAATACGTACTCCATTTCAGGGATTCGATCCCGCATGTAGACGGCAAGGGCAGTGCTGTCCTTGCCACCTGAAAGGCCCAGAATGTGTCGTTCAGCTGTCATAACGATTTAATACTCCAACTCCCTTCGGCACAGTTACCTCTCCGAGCCGCGAAAGAAAACCCTTCGATACAGCCGCCAGTGCCGCAAGCGAGAGCGCCGGCCTCTCAGCCATTCCGCAACGCTCGAGCACGGCTTCTAAATCGCCTATCGCTTTAGCCAAGACATCGATGTCTTTCGAGGCAACACTTACGACGGCTTCCATTTCCTTTGAGTGCCTGTCGGTAACTCCAATTCTATACACTTCAGCAGCTGCATCCTTCGCCACTTCAGGGCGAGCCAGTTCGAAGACCAACGCCTCAATATGTCTCAGGCTGCGCGAAAGCTCCGCGATAGCGACCTCATACCGAGCACGATCAGCATCATTCCAAAGCTTTGGCGGCTTGCCGGCTAAGAGTGATCCGACAGCTTCGATCCAGGCCACATCTTCCAGATCATCCGCACACAGGTGCATGATAAAAGCCTTCATTCGAGGTTCGACAGCATAATCTGCAATCGTCGCCGCCCGCTGCTCAAGAACCTTTCGCCCGTTGTTTCCTTTAATATCGAACGCCTGAAATAGAAGCTGCTGCAGGCGTGACAGAAGATCGTCATAGCACTTCTGGAGTTCAAGAAAGCCGGACTGCAGCCCATGAAAGAATTCCCGAACGCTTCCTGGACGGGCTCTTGCCGTTTCAAACGGCTCAAAACCACAAGCTATCGGCAAATCATGGAAGAGTATCTGGTCAGGATCGCGAGCTGCCAAAAGGGCCTCACGGATGGCAATTGCTTTGACAGACAAGCTCGCTGTTCGTTTTGTGTAGTCCTGTAATCGATTGAAAAATCTGTACAAGGGTTTGATGATCGCAACAAGGTTGTCGCTCTGCGCTGGAGCGGCGCCGAGCAGTCTTGCGTACTCGCTAAACACAGTCTTGCGAACCCCTTCAATGCGATAGGAGCGCAGTTCAAATGTGCCCGGAGATTTAAGCAAGCGTTCGAAAACATCAACCGTGACCTCGGGAACGAACGCGCCGCCTTCATAAAGAGCAATCTCAGTGTCGTGCACGATAGCTGCCGCGCAGAAGAGTACTGGTATGACCCCCATTTTCATTCCGAAAGGAGGCAGCTGCAGACTTGTAAACAAGTCAATGATCGACCTCTTTTGCAGCTCTGATTCGTTGAAGAATCGCTCGATGGCGTTCCAGACGGGATGAACGGAAGAATTTGAATATGGAGCAGACAAGAAGCAGCCTTCACCCGAACGGTGCAGGCCATTTGTTTCCAGTAAGGAGCGATACATGCTCAATTCCGGTGGATAGCCGGAAATTCCAAGATGCGGTTTGTCGGCATCAGTGATCATCGCCTGAATCAGATTGCGCCGCGCCTTGGCGGCAGCAGAAGAGAGGACCCGCCTGTTGAGCATTTCATTCTTGATTCTTGGCGTATCACGATAGACATCGTCGCAGATATCTGAAATCAGTTGAGAGAGCCCCCGCGACGACTGTATTCGTTGCTCGATCCCGCGATGGTACCACGCCGTTTCCGATGATGCTGCGGGCGAGAAAAGCTGGTTGAGCTCGAGCTCTAGAGCTTTCTCGGCGGCTTGCAACCTCGCACGCAGTTCCTTCCGCGCCACCGCATCTCCCTGTAATGCAGGTGTGTTGCTCTCAACCCACTTCAGAAGTTCAAGCTCTCGAAAGCTGGCGGCGAGGGGTTCAACATTTCTCGGAACCGCAACAAGTACATCGACACGGTCGCGAGCCTCTGAATTCATTGCCAATCGAGTGAGCTCTTGATACTCGGCGGGAGTGTTGGGGAGCACATAGAGAACGTTACCGTCCGCGTCAGTGTCCCTCTCCAACATGCGACTGAATGTCGAAACGTCCGCGAAGCGGATCTTGAAATAGCGAAGCGTCCCAGTCGAGAACGAATGCCGTTTGGCAACTAGCGGCCTAGCAACATACGCGGAGGTGATACGAGTCGCAAGACTGGCATTCGGAGAAACGCGTCGGGCTGCATCATTCAGCCGTTCACTAAAATCAACATCACTACCCTGCCATAGCGAAAATGACGAGCTGTGCTTTCGGTAAACCAGTACAGATCGCTTCTGGAGTGATTCGCACAGCTTTCGGGCTTCGTCAGACCCGAGGACAATCTGCAGGAGTTTGAGCGAAGGCTTTAACTCACCATAGGGTCCGATGGCGGATAGCAATCCGATCGCCTTGAGCGCTTGGATCTCTTGCAGAGACAGATCCCGGTGTGCTTCAAGAGCTGTCGTAGTCTCAGCCCATCTTGTTCCAGACTCGCCGGTGTTTAAGCCGCTGCCTAGGGCGTCAGCTGTATAGTCGTACAGCTCGGGAAGGCTGAAGAACGGGAGCTTCCCGATTGAGACCTCGCGGTCCCCGAAACTCGCGAAGCCGTTCACGTTCCGAGATGTCAGAAATGAGAAGAGCGAACGTTGATTCTGCCCGAACTTCCGACACAATCGTGTTAGGACCAATGCAGTCACCGGATGCAACGGTGCGCATCCAGACATCAAATCGCAGAACTGACGTTTCGAGATGGAGGAAGGTGCGCAGCCTAAATCAAAAATCGCACTTGCCAGTGCGGCTGCTTTCTTTCGACACGCCTGTGTAAGGGAGCAGGGCTCCTGGACTATCGCATTAGATATTACCCTCAGCGTCTCTTCGGGAGGATCCTGAAACGCAACATCCTCAAACCGGCCCTGCACCTTGGCCCACTCATTCCGTAAGACCGGCCGCAGTCCGGAGGCGTACTGTTCGAATGCCTGGTGCAAAACTGATACGAACATGAGATCAGGCTTGCCGTTGCAAACGGTCGCCTCTGCCAATAACTGCAAGAGGAAAATGTCGTTTTCCTCCGGACGATGTGCAGCAAATTCAAGGAATTTCCCCAACTCGTCGGCAACAATGATTATCCCTTGGCAGTTTTCAGCCCTACGCAATTCCAACGTGAGTTGTCTTAGCGCGGCAACAACTGCTGTCAGGCTTATCGCCACTCCTCGCCGGGATTCCCTCAATAGCCGCTGAATCGTATGCAAAGCGGGGAGACGGTGCAGCTTCTTGGTAAATCTTGCAATGTCACGAAGCGTTGATTCCAAGAGGCACGGAGCGATGCGGCCGGCAGAACCGCTAACCAGTACTGGGCAAAATCCAGCGGAACGTATCGCGTCCGATTTTCTTTTATCTAACAAATCTGATGCGAGATCAGGTGTACTGGCCTTCAGGATATTCTGAGATTCGGCGGCTCCAGGGGCTCGTGTACCGCTAAGTAAATTCACCAGAAAGAGCGCGAATGCCGACTTGCCTGAACCATACGGTCCGGTGATGCTCCAGGCACGCGGACCAGGAGCCCCCGCTAGCGTCCTCTGGACCCTCCTCAGAAAGTCCGCACCGCTCGGAGTCACGACGTATCCCGTAACCGCTGACGCATCCTCAAAGTCGCGTTCCAAATTCACGGAGCGCGTATACCGCGGAGCAATGGTCACCAGTTGATTCAATTTCATGTCATTCTCCGATAAGCGCTAGCGATTCTTGGTAATGCTTACTCAAACAGTCGCGTCCGTCGATTTTCCTTCGCCTGTAAACCTGCTTCAAGCCGGCGGTTTCGTCATAGATCAATGCCCCGCTCGTCACGCTCTCAAGCTGTTCAAGCCGAGCAGCTATACTGTTTTCGTCCAACTTGAACACCGAGCCTGGACTGGTGTTTGCAAATGCAATCTCAGAGAAGGCTAGCGAATCCTGGCCTCTGTGCGTGTCCCAGAATTCCAAAAGGCAATGGAGAAACACCTGATCGCTGAGCGAAGGCTTGGGACCGCGGGAAAAATGGAAGAGAATGCCGTCCGGATCTGCCGATATCAGCTGGAGTTCAACCAGCGGGCACTCGAGACTCTCCTCGAACAATTCCCCCCTTGTTCGTGTACCTAGGTAAGTCCGAAGCGCGCAGTCGATGTCTCGCCGCAGGGATGAAATGCTCGGGCCGGCAATATTTCTTCGCTTCAGTTCCGATGTAAACAGTTCAAACAACGAGTCGCGAGTGAACTCGTCCGAACGAAGCAAGTTGAACATCCAGCACCAACCTGTGCTACGGCGTTCGTTTGTGGCCAGCTTCCAGTGAATCAGCCAGAGAGTGTTTAGATCCTCCAAAAAGGCGTCGCACCCGTGCGGTCCAAAAACCAATGTGCCAAAGCTTGTTGGCGATAACTCTGTTCCCCGGCTCCGGGGAACTTCATTCACAACATCAGTGGCAAGCGCCCAGTGCCGAATCGAGCGGACCATATTCTTGCCCACGCCAAGCTCGACCATTGCAGTGTCCTTCATGAAAACCTGCGGGTCAGTCTGGACGGCATCCACTGCCTTTTTTAGCCAACCATGGCGTAACGTGAAGGTTTCGTGCCCAGAAAACGAGACCATACCGGTTCCCCTTGATGGCTGGTCTGGTGTTTCGTCCCGTTCAAGAACAGTTGGCCCCGAGGCAGTGCCGCGCAACCGCTCGGTTTTGGAAACAGGCTTACTCATTGGTGAACTCCGCTCTCGAGCTCTGAGAACCCTAGCTTCAGTTGCCCTTTGTCCATCTGCTCGAACAAGATGTCGAGCGCTTTGCGCACCATGGCAGACTGGTTTACGTGCGTGCGGTTAACCTCGGATTCAAGACGCTGTTTCTGATCTGGACGCACGAGAACGTTGATTGGACAATTGTGACGCTTCGGCCGGACTGACGTGGTTCCCCTCATAGTGTGCAACTGTATATACAGTTGTTGACAGCCTGTCAACCCCGAATCTACTGCTCAGCCTGTGCATAAGTACGGACGATTCTGATCAGACTTGCAAGATCGGCAGTCAACTGCGCAGTCCTATGCACCAGATCCAGTGCGCCTTGTTCGAGGTATTCCTGGCCGTTTCTGGCAGCCCAGACGTGCACGAATTGCAGATTCCGGTGAGCGTGCTCAGAATGTTTGTGCGCCAGCGAGAGTTGCTCAGTGGCATGAAATGGAGTGTGCCTCATGTTGACATCATCTCTTGTCGTGCTTTCATTCAGCAGTAGGATGGTAAGGCCGTAGGAGACGATTCAGCGAAGACCTAGGGATGTGCGTCACCCATGCGGCGAGCGACCAAATACAATGGTGTCCGTGCCGTATCTTGACCAGCCGCACCCAGGAGGGAGAAAACCGCGATCGTACGGTTTCGGCATTCGAAACCGGTGATGCTGGCGATGTCGCATGGCATCATCACACCGGGTGTGTCAGTTTTCGCCGAAGTGGTCAGCTGTGCCGAACTTCAGTCCGCACAGATTCGAAGCGTTTCTCCGAACGGTGCGGTTGTTCGTGAGTCGGTTACCCACAAGACCGGGTATTCCGGAGGCTCAGGAAAAGAGTTGCAGCACAGGTCAGTGAGATAGATAAGACACTTGGGTTGGATTCCTTCTTCTTCTACCCACTGGAATGGCGGCCGAAAATCGGTTCCGCCGCCTCCCTTGGGCGAGAGTTTGATCGGCTCCGACGGGCCAAACTCCTCGGTTGATTGCACGGCGGCATCGCAGTAGACCACGTGGATCCGCTCCGGCTGGGCTTCCTCGCTGATGGCTGTGATCTCCCCGGCGAACTGCTCCAGCTCCTGGTGGCCGATGGAACCCGAAGTATCGACGGCAATCACGATTTCCCCCACACCGCTTCGTATCACCGAAGGCAAGTAGAGGCCGGAGGAGACAAAACGGCGGTTCGGCGGCGTCCAGCGGTAGTCGGAAGGGTCGATGGCTGCGATGAAGTCGCGGAGGATGGCCCGCCAGTCACACTGCGATTCGCGCGCTTCTTTTAGCTGCCGTTCGATTCCGCCGGGCAGTCGGCCACACGCTTTGGCGGAACACATGGCCTGCTCGGCGTGGATGGCCCACTCCTGCCTCTGTCGGCTCATCTCTGCTGGCGATGCGGGCATACCGTCTTCGTTGGTGGCATCCATCACCTCGCCGAATCCCCCTGGGCGGGCCGGAATCGGTTGATCGGTTTCCCGTTGCTCTCGTTCGACCAGGGACGGCCCGGGCGACGGTTGGGTTGTCGGTTCCGGTGCGTTTTGTGGCGCCGAGGCGGTCTGCGGGCTCGGCCCGGTTCCGATGCCAGGCATCGAGTCGCCGGATGACTGAGGCTGATTCGGTTGGGCTGCTCCAGTGCCGCCGGTCGCTGGATCTCTGCTGGACTGCGGTGGTTGCGTCTGGCTGGTTGCTGGTCGCTGTTTTAACAGGCACGCATAAATCTCTTCGGCGCTCAAATTCCGAAACGCTGGATCAATCAGCAGCTCCGCTGGCAGCGTGATTCCGTTATCCAGCAGGATGGGGTTAACCGCGTAATCGGCCGCTTCATTCCACAGTTGCAGCTCCCGGTCGCCGCGCCGGCAGTGATGGGCGAGGGCAACATGCATGACCTCATGCGCGATCACGCCTTCCAGTTCTGCCGGCGTAAGCTGGGCCACGAACGCCGGATTGTAAGCAAGGTGGCGTCCATCCGTGGCCATCGTCGGGAGGCCCGACATGGCAACCAACTTCAAGCGCAGGCAGAGGGTGCCGAAGAAGGGCTGATTCAGGAGGAGTTGCGTGCGGGCGCGGCAGAGCTTCTCTTCTGGATTGACATGCTTGTTCATGATGCCGCCGCCAGTTGATAGCCCGCCATATAGCCCGCCATCCGCTCTGCAATCTGGGCCGCCTTTTTCGCGGTCTCGGTACGAGTACTCTCCGATTGGCGCAGCTCTTCCGGATCAATCAGCAGGGAGGCCCGGACCTCAGCGGTCAGTCGTTCCAACTCCGGGTCGCCGGTGACGTTCAGCTTCGGCATCACGTCGACGAGCTCGATAAGGTTGGTCACGATGGAGTCGCGAAACGGGTGTTCTACCCCATTGCCCGTCGCCTTGTAGGCTGATAACCGTTCGGCCATGTGCAATACCGCCTTGTACATTCGCTGCCACAAATCGCGGCTGGCAAGCGTAAGGGACGCTTCAACCGATGCTGTGATTTGCCGGCGGATGCGGTCCCGCTCTTCGTCGCCCAGGCTGACGCGAAAATCGTTCGCGTCGGGCAGCGGCATGACCTTGGTCTCGAACGCGAACTTCTCGCGGATTTCTTTGGACGTCGGAAAATCCTCCGCGCGAAACAGGCTGCCCAGACGGGATCGGGCTTCGACCACGAGCTGGTCGAATTGCGCGGCGAAGGTATCCACCGCCAGCGCGAACTTGCGGGAATGTTCCCGTAGCCTTTCCGTGTGGTCCATGTAGACCGCCGCGGGCAGGACGCGGTAGCCGTTGTCATCCCAGGGTAGGGTCATGAAATAGTGTTCCCGCCGCGCTTCGCCGGCGATCTGCCGAAGGTCTGCCAGGGTTTCCTTGGGAATCAGGATCTTGTTGTAGCGCCCGACGTCGGGCTGTGCGCCGTGGTTTGCCGCAATCTCGGCGGAAGCCTCGCGGTCGTGTTTCGACGCCGACCATTGGGCGATCGAGAGCGTGCACAACATGGCGCGTGAGGACAAAGTCGGTTCAGGAATCGCAATGGAAGACATAAACGTGGATCTCCTTGAGTGGAATGAGAAGCCGTCCTACTAGGCCAGGACGTGGTGATTTTGAATGGCCCACCGGGTGTATCCCGAGGTGTGCTTGATGCTTTGGTCGCGGAGGGTGGCGTCGCGTACGCACAATACCCGGAACTCCGTTGCCATCCGATCCAGATACAGGCAGATGCGATCGAAATTGGTATCGGAAGCCCGGTGCGCCAGCGCCGATGCGACTGCATATTGCGCCGCAGGCGACTCGGGAACAGGCTCGCTGGTTGGATTGAGCAGAATGGCGTCAATATTGGGAAGCTCGCGAAACATCTTCAGGAATCCGCAAAACTCCGTGGCGGCTGCGTTGCCCACGGCGCCCGCGACCAGCTCAAACTCGACACCGCTGTCTGGACCGCAATTCAGGATGCGAGAGACGAATTGCCAGGAACGCGGGGAAGGGAAGGCGTTGGCGTCCCGGTCAAAGACGCTGAGGAGTTGTGGCCGGAAGCGGATGAAGGCAATCACTTCCGGGCGTATTCCGCTATTGATCGCCCACTCCGACCACTCTTGCTGATCGACTTCAAAATCGAGATGAACGAAGCGATTCCGCAGGGGCGTGGGCATGCGTGACGTGTGGGCACGATCGGATTCCCGGTTTCCTGCAGCAATGATGACCCAGCCGTCCGGAAGCGTGTACTCGCCCAGCCTGCGATCCAGCACGAGCTGGTAGAACGCTGCCTGTACCATGCCGGGAGCGGCGTTCAACTCGTCGAGAAACAGGATTCCTTCGCCCTCGCTTGGCAAGAAGTCGGGAACGGCCCATTTCGACTGTCCGTCTTCGAGATAAGGCAGCCCTCGGAGATCGACTGGATCGAGCAACAGGGCGCGAATGTCTCGTAAAGAAAGCTTTAGGGAGCCGGCCAACTGGGCGACGATGGAAGATTTGCCGATGCCCGGGCCACCCCAGATAAAGACTGGCTGCCGGGTGGAAACAAGTGCACCGAGAGAGGCGAAGATCGCAGACGCTTTCATGGAAAAAACCTCGAATGTGGGATTGGAAGGCGACGTTACGGCGCGTATCCAGACAATCAAGAGTTCAAATAGACAGGCCCTTGGCCGTCGGCGACCGGAGGACGGACTGATTATTGTGGCGACGTTCCGGGTATGGAGGCTTAAGAGAGCGCGAAGCGTGTGGGCTCAGAAGCTGGTGTCGAAAAGACTTGAGTTGCTATGCGTAGGCTGCGGCCGTTATGCGGAGCACACGAACCCTCTGGTAAGCAGAAACCACAACGGATCGACTTTGCGGAGGTGACTCTTGGTTGGGTGTTCGGAGCGGGGCCACGCCTAACTCAAGCACGCACAGAAGGAACGGTTCAGTTCATTCATTAGGCCGCCTGCCCTCGCCTTCAGCGAGAAGCTTTCGGCCTCGCGGAGGGAAAACCTTATGCCGATTCCAGTTGCTCGTTGTTGGGCGGAGCGGCGATGCCCAAGAAGACCAGAACGGCACGATTCAGCCGCACCATATCCTCGTCAGCAAGGCGGCCGACACGAGCACCGATCTTTACCTTCGGAACAGTCGTGATCTTATCCGCCATCAATCGGCAGACAGCGCGCAGGCCGTTGCCCTCGCTTGGCTCGATAGGCAGCCGAAACAGAGGAGCAGCAGTTGGGTCGGTAGTGAATGCGCACACCGTGACCGAATCCGTCATGTTGAAACGGTCGTCTTGAAGAATCACAATGGGACGGGGCTTGCCAGCATAGTCCTTACCGCCCGCAACAGTCCAAATCTCGCCACGCTTCACATCGCGCCCCAATCAGAGACTGCGTTAATGAAGTTCTGATCCTCCTTGGCGTGAGGACTCTTGGCGACAGCGAGGGACTGCCGGTGTGCCTCTGTCACAAAAGCAGGTGACCGCATGTCGGGTACCCAAATCTGGATAGGGCGCAAGCCCTGTTGGCGCAGCCGCTTGCGATGCGCTCTGACCTTGTCACGGGACGACTTGGATTGACTTCGTGCTCCCATTTCCGCCTCCACGAATGGTTACATGTAACCTATCACAACTTCCTGCCAACATCCAGCCTAGCGGAAGACTCCCGTCGCGCCGACCTCAGACGGGTCTTATGCGGAGCACACCAGCCCCTTGGTGATCACGTCGAGAAACCACAACTGGTCGACTTTGAGGAGGTCAATGTCGGTGGGCTGTTCGACGCTGAAGCGGGAGCGGGCCAAGCCTAACTCAAGTGTGCCTGAAAGAAACCGCTCAATTCATGCGTCAGGTTGCTTGCCCTCACCTTCAGCAAGAAGTTTCTCGGCTTCGCGGAGGATTACAGGCACTTTTTCCTCCAGAACGTCCCACACGATCCGATGATCAACTGGGCGTAACCGTGAATCAGGAGATTGCGGAAGGCTACAACTCTCTTGTATTCAGTGATTCGAGTGCCGGTGGCAGGGTCCATCTTGACAAGCTGTGCTAGAGCTTCACCAATGACCTCAAACTGGCGTTCAACGGCGGATCGCAGCCAGGATCGGCGATGTAATCGGCGAAGGTCTTCCCGGAAGAGAACTGGCTCAGCAGCTTGGCCGCCTGGATGATGTCAAACAGATACTTCTTGGATTCAAGCCGCATAGACCAGTGTGCGGGTGGGCTCGATACCCTGTAGAAAATAGGGATTGGTGATCGCCGACGAGACAACGTCTACGGGCCGTTGAAACAGCTCTTCGAGTGCTTCTAAAAGCCCGAAGTAGTTGTCTACATATTGGCCCGGTCTCAAGTCCTCAACGCGTATTGTCGATTTATCGTGGCCATGAAGGCCCTCAGGTTGGGCTCCGTCTTATTGTTGCCGTACAAATCCGCCGAGGAAGGCCGATACTCTTACATTTGTTCGCGGGACGTTGAGAAACTTTCGAAGTCTTGTTACGAAAGTGGAACAAAACCCCAGCAGAACCCGGGGTGGTCGCCCTCGGTACGTGCAGGCCGCTAGAGTGCCCTCCCAACAGTTTTGTATCGGCCTCGTTCCGCTAGCGTCCTGTTCCGTGCAGCGGCTGAACGACCACGAAGGTGTAAGGCGCCAAGGTCGCAATTATCAATTGTTTACGACGGTTTTAGTTCATGCGCTCATAGCTGCGTCGGTGCCGCCTCATGCCCGGCGATGTGAATGCCAGCTCGGAGATATCGCAGCTATGGGTTGGGATTAGTGGAAGGCCGGGGGTTAAAATCGCTGGGAACCGCGTTGTTGATTTGTTGCCGGCGGTCGGTGGTGGTGATTCCCAAGTACTGACATCCGCCAAAACCCCAGCTATCGGGCAGAGTCCAGATAAGCGCTTCGGAAACCATCGCGTAGTACGGCGACAGTGGTTCCGCCTTTCCGGTCAAGCGGGATGGACTAAAGGCGTCGAGCAGATCGGTGATACCGGGCGTAAGCGCATCCTCGGGCCCGAGACCCTTTTGTCCGAAGTTTTGTTCACCGAGCTTGCGACCACGCAATTCATCGGGCAGGAGAGCCAACCTGGGCAGGTTGAACAGCACATCGACGAACTTAACGACCGAAGAATGACTGCCCTGATCGTGAGAAATATAGTGGGTGCGGGCGTAGGGTGAGAGCACGATCAATGGGACTCGAGGCCCGTTGGCAACCAGCAAGTGATCCGGGCTCACCCCGTAGGCACGAAGCGGAGGCGAAACATGGTCGTAGTCGCCTTCGGAGTCGTCCCAAGTCACGATGATCACGCTTTGCGACCAATACGGGCTAGCCGCGATTTTATTGATGGCTTCAGCTACCAACGCCTCGCTGATTTGAGCATCCGCATAGGCTGGATGATCGTCGTCCCCTCTGAAGCTTTTCTGAACTGTCGTATCCGGATTCACCGGTAGCAGATTGAAGATGTTCTGATAGCCACCCTTGACGAAGAACACGCCTCCTTGCTTCGGAAGGGTTTTGTTCTGGAGCGCAGTGAAGAAGTCGCCGAGCCCATGAAGCTGCTGACGCATGTTTGCATTCTTGGCCACATAACCGAAATACTGCGGACCGTTGTGATGCGTGATGTAGGACGCATGCGTCCCATTGGCGTCGACGGGATCATTCGGATCGGTTGGCTCCCTGTCGTAACCTTCTTCATACCAGCCGAACGGCACTTGCGCGCGCCTAAGCCCGGAGATAAAGGCCACGTCCCGCTCCACGTCAGCCAGATCTTTGTTGGGGTCCGTATCGGCTTTCACCATGTTGTTCAGATTTTCACCAGCAAGCGTCAGCGGAATGGTTGCGAACGTCAGGTTGATCTGCGTACCGTAAGGATGCGGGCCGCTGTAATCGTTCGGATTCACCGGCATCTTGTCGGCCGTCAGTGTTGTGTCGGCAGGCGAACCCCAGAAGGGATCATTGTCAATCAACACCGGGACACCCGGCGCGGATAGATCGTTATCCGCGGAACCCTGTGCGGGGTGCAATGCCCACTGTGTCTGCCCGCTCTGGGCGCCGATAATGGCGAGATTCCCAGGCGTCGACGGTCCAGTCATCGTCTGGAAGATGTGGTCAAACAGTACGAACTTGTCGGCGTAGCCCCAGAGCAGAGGAATTGTGTCGCAGTCCTCATAAGCCATTGCCAGTTCGCCGAACTGCTTCGCCCTCAGGGTAGGCTTGCTCGTTGGGTCTGTCGGATTGTAGCCGTACTTGATTTCCTCAGTGAGGGCAAATCGGTCCATCTGAGCGACGTTGTTCTGGATGTTCATTTTGGCAACGATGCGGGCGTGGGTATGATCTACGTCGTCCGTATCGGCTGCATAACACTTGCTGCTGGTCGAGCGATTGACCAGGGGCTTCTGGCACTCATCGTACGGACCGATGCGGAAGGGATGAATGGTGGTGGGCTTGCCGTCTGTGTCAATCAACGTCTGGGAGAAACCCCGAGTCTGTGCTGCCGGGTGACTGAAGAGCCCTTCCGCGCCGGGGAAGGTGCCGAAGTAAGAGTCGAAAGAGCGGTTCTCCTGGTAGAGGACAAAAACATACTTCACCTTCTTCCGAAGCAACTGGGCCAGCGTGGTTCGAGACAAACGAGGTTCGCGGTTGGGGAAGGCATTTTGCTTGTTGCCTATGTCGCGGTGGTGATAGAGCTTGTTCTGAGCAAGCAACAACCCGGCGGGCTGCAGTAACAAAGGTACAAGCAATCGCACGAAGAACCTCTGCAGCATTGTGGAAGGCATAACCACCTCTCCTTTAGCTAGCAATCACCGCTCCGAGTCGGAAGCTCTGATGGAGAAAACGTGCCCATGAAGGTCGCACAACGGTGGCGTGACCAGCTTCCTGGCGCATCGGAGATCATTTGGTTTGCGCATAATACCAGAGCACACCTTTCCTGACGCCACCAGTCCTCCGCGACTGGCTTTTTTCGTATGCGAATATGCGAACGCACTGGCATCATCACATTGCCAAAGTCGGAGGAGGATCAAACCGGGATCGGCGGCTTGGGGATTGGTCCTTTCCAGCGAAGGACCGTTAGTCCGCCTCCGTTCCCGTCGGTCACGTAAATAAGCCCAGTCGCTGAGTCCTGGTAAACCTCCCTCGTGTGACGACCCACGCTTCCCCCGCCACCATAAGGCGGAGACAGGTAGCAGCCGATCTCTCGTGGTAGGAACGGGTTAGACAGGTCCCAGACTCGAACGCCCTGGTCGTACCATGCCTGATACAGAAGGCCTGGCGAACGGTAATCGAACCACGGCAGGTGGCTCGTTTGCTGCCCCGGAGGACAGACGAACTGGCCAGTATCGTAGTCGAAATTGTCGTCGATGAAGGGAAGCCGGTAATTGGATAGGATCGTCGGGTTGGCGAGATTGGAGATGTCAATGATGCGTCCGAAGCCTGGCGGGCAATTGAAGATCTCGTCCGTCTGCACCAATAGTGTCGGGTATTTGACAGGATCAACCACTATCGGGGCTGAAGTGTGAGCCGCGCCCAGGCCTCCGCCGTTGAAAGGCGGAACATAGTCCAAGCGGGAGATGATGGATGGATGATACGGGTCGCTAACGTCCACAATCACCATACCCGCGTCTCGGAAAGCGATATACAGCCTGTCCTTAGTGATCTCGTGACAAGCAATCTTTTGAGGCGTGCCGTCCGGATTGAGTTGGTCCTGCGGCGCGAACGTCTCGCCTATGTGTTCACCCTGGATGTGTAGCGTGCTCGCCAGGGTGGGGCGGTGGGATTGCTGTAATCGATGATTACCAGTTCCTGGTTTTCCTCGATTGTAGGCGGCTTACTCTGGGGCGTGTTGGCGCACGCGTAAACGAAACGGTCGTCGATCTCAAGCCCATGGCTTTTTCCGTTGGGCCGAGTCTCGTAGAACCCGAGGAACTTGGGGTGCTTGGGATCGGAAACGTCGTAGAACGAGACACCCGCCTGTGCGGCCTGACCGGGTGGAGGTTGAATCGGGTTGTTGGAAGTGTCCTGCGTGCCAACCAGGATGTGCCGATTTGCGTTGAGGCGAATGTACGGGCACCGTGTCCCCGGGTTACATGGGATGAAGCTCAGTACCTTCATCTCGTCGGGATCGGAGACATCGACGATGAGGTCGCCGTAAAGCGTATTGGGGTAGCCGCCCAGGTAGGCGATACCGTCGCTGATACGAAGGGTGTTGAACCCGGAACCAAGTCCGTTGGCCACAGCGAAGGGCGACAGCCAAGGGCCCTTGAAATAGCTATGCCCAACAATTTCGAAATGGCGACTGCGGGAGAACGCCCGAATTTGTCCCAGATTTAAGTTGTAAACGTCAATGCCGGGAGGGATCGGAGGTTCTGGTACCTCGACACCCGCACCCTGAGCGAAGGCGGACACCACACAGACGGCAAGAGCCAGCAAGATGTTCAGAAATGCGATGGCACTCGCCTTGAAAATTCTCATTTGAGCAGTTTCGATGACTTTCGTGTCGGGGTTTGGTTTGGGTTGCACGAGTTGGTTGGCGGCAAACATGATCAACCTCCTGGGCGGGCGGTCGTATTCATCTCAAACGTGATGAGGAAATCCAAGTCGCTCGTTGCAGGATCAAAGCGGGACGCAGCGGCGGAGCCGAACACCTCAAGCCGTCGCACGTGGAACCGACGGCATAAGCTCGTCAGCTCCTCCTGGCGCTGTTGGACTAGTGTTTGCATCGCGCTGTCCTCTGTCGACGAGTGTACCCGAGCCTGCGCGCTTAGCCAAGGTCGCAGAAGGTAATCGTTAACTCGAGAGGCCCCATCATCACTGTTAGCGTTTGTGAGGACCGAACGTTCTCGATGCGCCGCTCTCAGACGGTCTTATGCGGAGCACACCAGACCGTTGGTGATCACGTCGAGAAACCACAACTGATCTACTTTGCGGAGGTCAATGGCGGTCGGGTGTTCGAGGATGAAGCGGCGGACATCTTTCTCGTGGATGAGATAAATATCTCCGCCTTGTTGCTCGGTTCGTTCGGTCCCGCGATGTTTGGCTTTGAGATGGCCAGCCCGAATCCAGCGTGCGACGGTGTGGTTGTCTATGCCCAGGGCCCGGGCCAGGCCGTTGGCTGAGTAAAAACTAACGTCCTCTTTGAACCGCATGCGTTTCAGCTTGAGGTGAATCCCGGTCACGGTACGCGCGTAGCCGGCCGCCTTCAGCTTGAGCCGGATGCGTTCATCGCTCATCCACGCATTACGTGCCAGGATCTCCAACTCCGGGTCGCTCCATGGCTGCTCTTTCGTGCGGGCCAGGCCCAACTCGCGGGCGCGCTTCTTGAGCGCCCAGTGCGGCATGCCCACTTTCTTGGCCAGCAGGCGGATGCCAGGACGCGTTTTCGCGTCCGGATGGTTCTGGTAGATCTCCCGGATGCGCTGGTCGATCTGATCCGTGAAGTTGTACTTTCGGCGACCCTGCGCCGTGGTTCGGCACGAATCGCAACTCTTCTTATTGCTCAAGTGGACTGTGCGCAAGCTGTGGATGGACATCTGCTGTATGGGTGTCTGCTGCATGGCGTTTTCCGGGGTGACGCTGGGTAGGGTTCGTTGCGGAGTTCTCGGCCGGCTTGAGGTCCGTGCCTGGATCGGCAGGGCTGCAATTCGCTCCTATGCGACAGGCCCACGCGCATCGAGGCTGTAGTTGCGCATCGTAAGATCCCGCGAAGTGGAGCTGGCTGTGCGATCCGGCCGATGTGACTGCCGACTGCCGGTGAGTTTCTAGGAATTCGATCGGCGTCCGATCACTGCGTGCGGAAGTGGGATCGGAGGTACTTGATCTCGAACCCGCATGATGGACAAATCAATGTATGCAGCGGCTCGATGCCGTAAGCTGTGATCTTGCGATAGAGCGTTGTCTTGCCAATGCCGAGGAGTCGGGCGGCTTGGAGCTTGTCTCCCTTGCACTTTGCCAGCGCCTTGTTGATGGTGATTTTCTCCACCTCGGAGAGATCGAGTGGCTCTTCTGGTTGCGAATCTGCGAGAGCCTCCATTGCTCGGTGGCATGACTCGTTCCCTTATGTTGTGCTGAACATAAGGGAACTTATGTTGTGTCGGAAATTATGTTGAGTAGCTGGGCGCAGCCCATGGAACAACGGAACATTGCGCCCTGCCACTCAACATAACTTTTAGAGCGAACGAAGGAAAGTAAGCAACGATGGATCGTCCTTCCACCGTTTCCGATGCGACCGGCTCACGCGGAACGTACAGTGCGACAGCGCCTGTGCTTTTCGCTCCAGATCAACCTCGGCATAGATGTTGGTGGTGTTGATGGAAACATGTCCCAGCCACGCACGGATCGTGTTGATGTCAACACCAGACCGGAGAAGATGCGTCGCTGTTGTGTGGCGGATGGTGTGCGGACTGACGCGCTTGCGTAGCAGAGATGGACACGAGACGCCGGCCTCCTTCGTATAGCGGCGCAACAGCCAGTGAATGCCATGCCGAGTGAGAGCCTGCCCAAGGCGATTCACAAACACCGGTTGATCAGGAGATCGCGGACCAATTAGATGATGTAGCTCGGCTGCTGTGCTGGGCCACAGCGGACAGCGCCGGGTCTTGCGGCCCTTGCCCGCCAATCGCACATCGCTCATCGCTTCTGACCGCAGGTTCACATCGGCGATCTGCAGTGCGGCAGCTTCGCTGGCGCGAGCTCCTGAGTTATACATAAACAGAAACAATGCATGATCACGGCATCCTTGGGTGGTGCTGCGGTCTGGAGCGGCCAGGATGGCGTCGATCTCAGGCTTGTCCAGATATGGGAGTTCGGCTCGATCGCACCGCTTGAATGGAACGGCTCGAACCTCCCCCGACCACTCGATGTGCTCCGGGCTGCGCTCAGCAATGAACCGAGCCATCGCGTGCAGCGCAGCGAGCCGCTGGTTACGAGTGCGTACCGAACAGCTGCGCTCGGTCTCCAAGTAATCGAGAAAGTCCTTGATGACGGTCGTGGAGAGATCGCCGACAGTCAGAAGTTCGATCGCTTTCCTCCTCTTGGCACGGGTATAAGGGAGCAGCAGCGCGAGGGTGTCGCGGTAGCTCTTCTGCGTGTTACGCGCGAGGTTGCGCTCTGCAATTAGGTGTTCCAGCAAGAATCTCCGCACCCATGACCCTAGCAATGGCGGCTTAAGCACGCTTCACCTCCGGTCGGGCGTAGCGCTCAAAGCAAAGACTGGCCTGCTGCAGCAGTTCGGTGGTCATGGTCAGGTAGTGCTGCGTTTGCGTGATCTTCCAGTGCCCGAGGTACGTCGTCAGGTGGGGCAGTAGCCGCTGCACGTTCTTGCCCTCTCGGTACCAAGTCACAAGGCGCACCACGGCGAAGGTGTGCCGGAAATCATGCAGCCGCGGCTGGTAGCGCGCAGCGGCCGGACGTGACACGCCCGCCTCTTTCCGCAGGCGCTGGAAAACCAACTCCGCTGCCTGTCGGCTGATCCGTTCGTACTTCTGCGTTCGCAGCAATGGTGCTGTAGGCGTTCTCCGCTCCACTGGCCATTGCTGGTCGACGTACTCTCGAAGCACGCGACCGAGATCCGCCCCGATGGGAACGAGGCGGCTCTTGAAGAACTTCGTCTCGTGGATGGTGAGCACCCTATTTTCGAAATCGAAGTCGCCCAGGTCCAGTCTTAGGGCTTCGCTGATTCGTAGCCCCGTGCCATAGAGCAACAGCAGCAGCGCCCGGACCGTATGCGGGTCAAGAATCCAGACGGAGCGGTGGCGCGAATCCGCGGCATCGATCAACCGTCGCATGTCCGCGTTCGTGTAAATGTAGGGCTCAAATCGGGCCGGCTCCTGCGGCTTCGTCAACGGTAGTGGGTGCGTCGAAACGTAGTGGTGCGCGATCGCATAGCGATAAAACGCGCTGAGTGTGTAGTACTTGGAAAACCAAAAGGTTGTGACAGGCCCTGGCCCCTCGAGGAACTTCCGAACTCTGCCAGGTCGGATGCGGCGAATGTCGGCATCTCCCATCGCCTTTACATAAGCGTGTAGCTTGACGGCGTCACTATGGAACAGCATCCCGAGGGATCGCTTGTGGGCAATGTAGCACTCAACCAGGCGCGACAATCTCATAGAAGACCTCCCAGGCTGATCTCGGCAACGGCATGCAGCGCGGCGATGTCGCCGAGCGGGTAGATCGGCGTGGCTCTCCGCGCGCTAGCCTCGGCGTACGCCACCAGCTCTCTGAGGTCGAACTCACCCACTTCGCGCAGACCGAGTAGATCGACCTTGGCATAAATCTGAGTCGAAGCTGGCGAGACGTGGCCCAAGTGATCTCCGATCTCCTTGAGTGAGAATCCCTGACGCAGCAGATGAGTAGCACACGCGTGGCGCAGGATGTGAGGGCCATAGAAGGGCAGCTCCAGTCCAAGCCATCGCATCCGCTTGGCGACAATCGAGCCAAAACCTTCTACTGACAACGGCCGGTACGGCTGCTTTAAAGAGAGAAACACCTCACGATGACGGCTCTGAGGGCGGACTCTACGGAGATAACACAGGATCGCATCACCCGCCTCGCCAACCAGGGGATACTGCTGGGTCTTCCGCTGCTTCGACCGTCGAATATGGATCGTCTCTTGTTCCCAGTCGAGATCTTCCAAACGAAGAAGACGCACCTCACCGCTGCGAAAACCATAGACGGCGAGGAGCAGCAGTATCGCGTGATCACGAATATCGGGCGGAGTGTCACCTCGCGACGCCTTGATGAGGCGCTGCACATCCGTCCACGCTGGCCCCCGTGGCAGACGTTCGAGACTGTACATCCGAGGTGCATCGATCGTGGCGGCCAGCCCGGACCGGCACCAACGCTTGGACTCTGCAAATCGGAAGAACTGGCGAAGCACGTTCACAACGAAAGAAATCGTCGTGCGCTTCCACCGGCGCTGCACTGCCACAGTCGCAAAATAACGGGCGATATGATCTGGGGTGACCTCCGGCAGGGACTCAACCTCTGTTGCCAACCAGACGAGAAACGCTGGCAAACAGCACCGTCGATTCGATACCGTTGTTGGCGATAGACCTCGCTCCCGCAACTCGAATGTGAGATAGGCCTCAAGCGCTGCTCCAAAGCGTTGGTCGGCAACAGGCTCGTGCAGCCGGCCGTGAAGACGCAGCCACTTCGTCGCGTGATATACGAACCACCGCTTTGCAACATGCAGACCCCTGTTGGAGCAGTGCCGCGTCCTTCCATACTCGTCAGCGGCGGCTTCGATCTGGGGAATGGTGACTGGCCCATCGAACGGGAGCAGATGCACCATCGAGTACAGCAAGGCGCTGATGTCTCGCAATGTTTTTCGTGATCGACCTTCCTCGATCAGAAAAGACAAATACCGCTGTCTCTCTGCTGAATAAGAACCGCTTCGATGTCGGGAGATGTCTGAGCGGCGGGATAGAAACTGTTCGAACATGGGTGGATCTCCTTGAGTAAAGTGATCCGCCCAGTATCGGGGCTGCAGTTATGTTGTGTACAAAACGGACCTTCTCCAGGACTGTGGACCGTTTCAGGGCTGAAGACAACATAAGCGCAACCTCAACATAAGTTCCCAATTTTATAGATGCGTTCCGCGAACTCTATGGGGACGATCATGCCGTTGGCCAGCGACTTGATCAGGGCGCGGATGCGCATGTTATCGGGTGGAGGGAGTTGAGCGACTGCTGGTAACGACATGGTGTACTGGTTCCTTTCGAGGGGGGTTTTATAACCGGCTTAGAGGGGCATCCGGCCCTGGCGGCCAACTTGGGTCCGCTATGCGAATGCCGGCCAGGTAGATCTCGCGATCGCTAACTACCGCCGCTCACTGGCGGTCAATCCGCGCAACTCCGGCGCAGAGCATTTCTTGCGGAATTCACGAACCGGCGGCATGAGCCCGGCCACAACAGGCACACCCTTGGCCCACAAGGTTCGTGGCCACACGATGTAGTGCCGGCGCCTGCGCCAACGCCAGCGCCAATGGCAGCTCCTTTGCCGCCTTTTCTCTCCGGGGATCCCAACACGCTAGGCGCGGGTTCGCACAAAGGCTTTGATGGTTGCGAACGGCTTGTTCGCGGGCGGCTCACATGGTCGAACTGTGTATGCTCCTACACTGGCGGGGACTATGAACGTCTCGGCATAGTGGACGATGTTAGGTTCGAATGCGCCGGTGGGACTCTCTACGATAACGCCGTCCCCTTCCACCAGATTCAGCACGTTGACGCCGCCGTTGGTATTGTGCGGCACGGGGCCCGTGAACCAGTGCCGACGTGTCTCGATGAATTCGCGCTCGTGGAGACCCGTGCTTTCCTCGCGCCAGTACTCACCACTCTTAACCGGGCACACACGATTGAGTAAGTTCGATTGGACCCAATTGGTTGTGCGATCCCACTGAATGCTGGCGATGCCATGTTCGAGATGGATCGGTCGAGGAAGCCCGTTCAAGCCCAGACGTCCCCAGTCCCACAGCTTGAACGTGAAGATATAAGGAGTGGCGCTGATCTCGAGCACCATGCTGTTTCGGCCTGAACAGTGGACCGTGCCCGCAGGAATCAGGAAGTGATCATGTTTCTTGGCGGGCCACTTATTTACGTAGGCTTCGGCGTTGAACGAGGCTCCAGTATTCTGCGCACGCTCTAAGTCAGCAATCATCCGCTCCGGATCAATACCTTGCCGCAGCCCGAGATAAACGCATGCGTCAGGGCTGGCGTCCAGCAAGTAATAACTTTCATCCTGGGTATACGCCATCCCAAACTTGTCCTGAATGTACTCCGTTAGGGGGTGGACCTGCAGAGACAGATTCCCGCCACCCATGGTATCGAGGAAGTCGAAGCGGATGGGAAACTCTGTCCCAAACCGCGCGTGGACGGCGTCGCCGAGCAACTCGCGAGGATGTGACAGCACTAGATTCAGGCTGGGGACCTCGATTCGAACATCTCCGAAGCCGAGCAGAAGACTGTTCTCCTCGGGTACGCAATCAAAGCACCACGCATGATTAGGCTTGTCCTGGGGCAGGCCACACACCTCTTCCATCCAATGACCACCCCAGGGGCCCGGGTCAAAGTAGGGAACTACGCGGAAGGGGTGCCCAGCGCAGATGCGCAGTCCTTGGCGATGAGCATCGCCGGTGATGAGCTTAGGATGTTCTCGATCGTTGGTGTCCAGGAGGAAATCATGTTTCGGCAATAGCTCTTTCTTAAGCCGATCGGCTGCGCGCCAATCCACGAAGTAAGCTCGTTTGTATTTGCGAGACGGCGAATCCAGTAGATTGTCTGCGCCGAGGTTGGCAATTTCATTGCGTCGCTGCCGTTGCTGGATTTTCCATCGCGCCATGTCCGCGTAGACGAGGAGATCGTATTCCGCAATTGCTGCTGCCGCCGTTCCTAAGACGATGATCAAGCCATCTTTCTGACCGGCGACACAGCGGCGCGCCTCGGACACTCTGTGGCAATCCAAGAAATCTTCCAATGTCAGTCCGTTCATACGCCCAAATACCGGATCATCGCCGAGATAGTGTTCAACCAGAGGAGCAATAGTGCTCTGCTGTTGAAAGCACTGTGCCGATTCGACTACCAGGGAAGGACGCAACAGAGGAACAAGCCGTCGCCGGATATCGTCCACGAACACGCCGGGGTAACACTCGATGCAAAGCACGACACGGTTGGCGCGCAACGAGGCACGCAGAGCCTCTGCAATAGCCGGCCATCCCACAGCGCAATCCTTGCTACGGGAGCTGACTTTTACGTATGGATGTTTCTCGTACATCACGCTCCCCGGCTGCTGCTGGACTCAAGCAGGAGCGGTACGGCCGCCAGGAGGGCAGCATTGTTACCTAGCTGGGCCAGTCGCACTTGCACTTTGCCCCAAGGGGTCCAAGCATGCTGGTCAACATAAGACTGAATGAAAGGGAGGATTGCTTCCGCGCTCCGCATTACGCCCCCACCGTAGACAACGACCTCCGGATCGAACGCATGAATAGCAGCCACCGTGTTAACCGCCCACACTTGTAGGCAGCGGTCACGCACCGCCTGGGCAACGGAATCCCCCGCCTTCGCCCACTTGAACAGTAGTTCAAAATCGATGCAGTCTTCCTTCGCAAGAGCGCTTTGGTGGAATCCCGGCCACTCCCGGCATACCAGAGGAAGAGACCAACCTGCGGCTTCTGCTTCGGCACATCCGACCGCGCCGCACGTGCATTTTCGCCCGGAGAACAGGACAGGAGAGTGTCCGCCCAAACACCCGGCCTGGTGGTGCTTGCCCCGCAAAAGGCTGCCCTGAACCATTGCCGCACCGCCGATACCAGTTCCCAAAGTAAACATCACGACGTCACTAATCCCGACCGCGGCACCTGCGTACCATTCGCCCAGCAGCGCCATGCGCGCGTCATTCTCAATGCTGAGCGGCAGCCCGAGTTCACGCTGAGACCACGCACAGAGATCAATACCGGGCGCGTCATCGTACTTCTGGTTCGTGGAAATAATGCGGCTCTCTCTGCTGTTCACCATTCCGCAAAAGCTGAACGCCACGCCGCCGCAGTCGGACAGGGGGACCGCTGCGCGATCGGCTAGCTTTCGCAGCATGTCGGCTACAGTCGGCAAGACGGAACGGATCCCTCCGGAAGCTTCGACCTTGAAGTCTTCAGCCATTAAGATTGTGCGGTCATGCACCACTGCACACGTTGCGTGACCGCCCCCAAGATCGACAGCTAGCGCCTTCATTTCACCTCCCAACATCGCACGATTGCACTGCTTGTTCCGTGAGGATCAATTCTCAACCGAAGAATATGCTGTCCGCGCCAGCACCCATCAACCACATCACCGATCATATATCGCCAATTAAATCATTATAATGATCTCTTGTCATGCAATCAATCATTATGTATGATTGGCATGCCGTTTTCTCATGGAGGAGCCAGTGAACGGTTCCATCGTTCTGGATTTGCACAATGGCAAGCTGCTTGGCGAGCAAATCAAAACCTCCACGACCTATCTGCGCGATTTGCGAGCGGCTTTCGCGAACTTTGAGCGGTGGCAGAGCATGGACCCCGACACGCTGGTGTATCAAGTCCAGTTCTGGCGACCCGTGGGGGAAGGCACGGAGGGGGGACTATTTTGGGGGAGCTCGGTTGTCCAACCGGGGCGGGTTGGCAATGAATACTTTATGACCAAGGGGCATTTCCACAAGCGGCGTAATCGGGCCGAATACTACGCTACCGTCCAGGGGGAGGGCTACTTGCTCCTCATGGATGAGCAGCGAAGGACAACCGCGCAACGAATGCGAAGTGGAACGGTGCACTACATCCCCGGATTTACCGCCCATAGAGTCGCAAATACCGGGAACGCGCCCCTGGTATTCCTCGCCTGCTGGCCCAGTGATGCCGGACATGACTACCGCACCATCGAGGAGCATGGCTTCAGCGCCAGATTGCTCTCACGTGATGGACAGCCGGAATTGGTGCCTGCGGAATGAGATCCATGACCGCGTTACTTCCCGAGCTGGGGCGAGCTATTCGCCATGACCTTTGATCCAGGATTCAGCGTGTGGTTGTCGGTTCATGAGCTGGGGTTCGAGTACGGTCCCGGTGTGTTTGGACCAGCGCCTGAATTTCGCCGGCTGCAGGAGATTCGAGCAAGCCTCCTGGATCCGGATTGCGAAGGCCCGGATCCTGTGTATGGGATCGCCATGGATATCGGCCGAGCGGAAGATCGCGCCGACATCGTCAATCGCATGCTGCTTTTTGGTGCGGTGGTGTATGCCGCCGGGAAGCTGGGCAAGGAGCCGGTTCGTAGCCAGGGACACGTGCACAAACGTGCACCGCACAGCGGGTGGTCGCCCCCGGAACTGTTCGAAATCTGGGAGGGCCGGGCCATCGTATACGCCCAGGAGTTCACCGCCGACGATCCCGGTCGGTGCATTGCCGTAACTGCGGAAACGGGAGAGATAATAGTGGTTCCACCAGGGTGGGCACACGCTGTGATCAACGCCGATTCACAACGCCGGCTGGCATTCGGCGCCTGGTGTGATCGCCAATATGGATTCGTTTATGACGGTATCCGTGCCCACGGGGGTCTAGCGCATTTCCCGCTTCTCGATAACGGCGAAATCAGTTGGAGCGCGAATCCTCGCTACAGCAAGAGCGCCCTTACAATTCGGCGCGCCCGGCAGTATCCGGAACTATCCTTGCGCGCGGGAATCCCGATCTATCGCCAATACCGCGAGGGCCCTACCTCAGTGGAGTGGATTGCACGGCCGGCGGATTACGTCAATTTATGGCGGACATTCGAACCCTAGCGGGCGATGTCCTCGGAGAAAAAGCATGTCATCATCACTCATTAATCGAGGATCAACAACAAGGGACGGCTGGCGCGGCTATGCGCTGATCGTGATTGCAGTCGCAGCTATTTCCAGCCCAGCCCTGGGGCAGCGCCAAACGGTCTCATTGAATGGTACGTGGCAGATCCAGGACAGTATTTCTGGCGACGAACCCCAGAGTTATCAACACACGGTACCCGTGCCCGCCCTGGTGCACGCGGCCGAGCCTGCTTTCCCCGATGTGGATCGCTATGAAAGCCGCGAGTTGCTCTCCAACCTGGTGCGGCAAGGCCGATACTCCGCATCGGAGTACGAAAAGCTGGGAAACAGCAGAGGCATTTCCCAGCAGCAACGGAACTATTTCTGGTATCGCCGCACGTTTCAAGCGCCTGCCCGGCACGATGTTGCTCTGCTCAAGATCAGTAAGGCCCAGTTTGGCATCGCGGTGTACCTGAATGGGCAAAAGCTGGGCGAGCATTACCCTTGCTTCACGGCAGCGACTTTCGACGCCAGCCAAGCTATTCGATGGGGCATGGAGAACACCATTGTGATCCGCGTGGGCGCCCATCCCGGAATGCTTCCGCCAAATGTCTCCCAAGGCACCGATTTCGAGAAGAATCTCTGGACGCCGGGTATCTACGACAATGTTGTGCTGTTTGCGACGGACAACCCCGTCATTAGCGGCGTGCAAGTAGCGCCTCGTATTGGTTCTTCCGAGATCGTGGTTGAAACTGAACTGCGCAACTACAGCGGACAATCAGCCGTGTTCAACCTAGACCACCAGATCCGAGAATGGAAGGGCGGCGGCGTGGTTGCTAATCTTCCACCGCAAGAGCTCGAGCTCGCTGGGGGTGAAACCAAGAAGATACAACACGTCATCCACATCCCGAATGCGCACCTGTGGTCGCCGGAGGATCCATTTTTGTACGTGGTGGAATCGCGGACGGGAGGAGATTCGGTTAGCACACGTTTTGGAATGCGCGAGTTCCGTTTCGATACTGCGACCCAGCGCGCCTATCTGAATGGACATCCTTATTTTCTGCGCGGGTCCAACATCACCCTGCACCGATTTTTTGAAGATCCGGATTCCGGCACGCTTCCGTGGAATGAAGCATGGCTTCAGAAGCTGTTGGTGCAAATTCCCAAACAGATGCATTGGAATGCGTTTCGATTCTGCATAGGTCCGGTTCCCGATCGCTGGCTGCAGATTGCGGATGAGTCAGGACTACTGATCCAGAACGAGTACATGGTGTGGCTGGGGCATCCGAATTGGCGCGGACTTTACAAAGAGCATTATGACCCAGAAGAGATGATCGGGGAATTCCAAGAATGGATGCGAGATGACTGGAACCATCCAAGCGTCGCGATCTGGGATGCTAACAACGAATCCGTAGCACCGGAATTTGGGAGCCGAATCATTCCGGCAGTGCGAAAAGCCGACCTTTCGAATCGGCCCTGGGAAAACAGCTACAACCCTCCGGTTGGTGCGAATGATCCGGTAGAAGATCACCCGTACCTCTTTCTTGAAACCGCGCTGACCGGCGAATGGCACTTCCATATGACGGAATTGGAGTCCATGCTCGGCCTGGCGAAAACCACAACGACCAGCAGGACCGCGCACCCCATGATCCTGAACGAATATGGATGGCTGTGGCTAAATCGGGATGGCTCCCCCACCCTGCTCACGGACAAGCTCTATCCAATGTTGCTCGGGCCCAACGCCACCAAGGAGCAGCGTTTCGAGATGCAGGCGTATCTGCTTGCGGGAGAAACGGAATTCTGGCGTGCCTATCGCAGATACTCGGGTGTCCTGCAGTTCGTTTACCTGACGACCTGCGGCCCCCAGGCGTTCACCTGTGATAATTTCCAGGACGTAAAGACACTCACGCTGGAACCCCACTTCCTGGATTACATGAGCCAGGCCTTCAGGCCGCTGGGGGTGTACCTCAATTTCTGGCAGCCGGAACTGACGGCCAAGGGTGATCACGACTTCACGGTGTTGATGGTCAATGACAGCCCGGAGGAGCGGCACGGCACGCTTAGGGTTTCATTTGCACGAGACGGGAAAGATGCGAGCAGCGCGGAGATTCCCTTCCAACTCGCCGGTCTCGGGGCGCAAAGCTACAACGTTAGCCTGCCTGTGCCTGCCGAACCCGGTAAGTATATGATTACGGCCACCGCCACCGCGGTTGAGAAGGCCACTGATCCTACGCTGAGCCGTCGCTGGGTCGCGCTGAAGAAAGAAACCTCCGTAACGAAAAGCGAGCCTTCACAATAGTGGCCTTTGCGCTGAGGACCGCAACAATGGAAGCTACAACGGAAAAAAGTGACAAGCAAGAGATCCGCGGCATGATCATCCTGCAGGCTCTGCGCCAGACGGGCTCAGTGTCCGTGGAGGAGCTATGCCGGGAGCTGAACGTTTCAGTAGCCACGATCCGCCGTGACCTAAAGGATCTGGAGGATCGTGGTCTTCTGCGCCGGAAGCATGGCGGAGCCGTCGTCATCGAGCCCCTCTTCTACGAACCATTTAAGCTCGACCGGTCGTTCCAGGAGCAGGTGGGGAGCTTCGCCGAAGAAAAACGACGAATCGCCCGGGCAGCCGCTGATCTCGTCCAGGATGGAGAAGTGATCGCGCTAACGGCGGGAACGACCACCACGGAAACGGTTCGCAACTTGGCGCTCAATCGCCACATTACGGTGGTGACCAACACGGTTAATGTGGCCATGGAGCTTTCCAAGCGCAAGGATATCGAGGTGTACGTGACTGGTGGCCATCTGAGGGGGGACTGGTTTTCCCTCGTGGGACCAGCCGCCATCGAGAGCATGCGGCGCGTTTTTGTGAATACGCTGTTCATCGGTGTGAACGGCATTGACGCGCAGTATGGCCTCACCTGCTACAACCCGGATGAGGCAGAGATCAACCGGGCAATGGTGCGGCAAGCCAAACGAAAAATCGTTGTGACCGACCACAGCAAGTTTGGCGTTTTCGCAAATTGGCGGATCTGTCCAGTGGAGGAGGTGGACATGATCATCACGGATACCGGCGGCAGCGAGGATGCACTGCTCCCGTTTAAGCAGCGTGGTATCGAAATTCGCCGAGTCTAAAGTTGGGCCAGACTCCGCTGCTCTCCTGGGTTCCGGTGACTGCTGCCGCTCTATTGTCCTGCGGTGGCCGGAACGGATGCTCTGTCCGCGTGCGGCCCCTGGAGTTTACCGACGGTTTCCCCACTGCTAACGGGGACCGGACGAGGCAAAAACCGGCGAATTCCGAAATCATAGATAGCCGCCCCTATTAGCCCGCCGATCAGCGGCGCCACAACCGGCACCCACCAGACGTGACTTCCGTTGCTGATGCCGTTATTTCGAAAACCTGCGACCACCGTAAACAGACGCGGGCCGAAGTCACGGGCGGGATTAATGGCGTATCCATGCATTCCGCCAAAGCTTATGCCGATAGCTACCACAACCAGCCCGATCATCAGAGCGGTCAGATTGGATCCCGGTGGTGCATTGAATTCATCGGTAATGGCAAAAATGAGCAGGAGAAGCAAGGCCGTTCCGACGACTTGGTCGAGAAAGCCCGCCTGCGGCGTTCCGGGAAACGCAGGAAATGTTGTAAAGATTCCTGCGGTCTTTTCCAGATGAGGATCAACCTGGAGGAAAGCTGGATGGTAATTCCAGTAGACCAAGGCCGCTGCCAAGAAAGCGCCTGCCGTTTGGGCAAACGAATAAGGAAGCACTTTGCGCCACGGAAACCCTCGAAACACCGCCAGGGTCAGCGTCACTGCAGGATTGAGGTGAGCGCCGGAAACTTTTCCAGCCGCGTAGATGCCCATGGTCACACCCAGACCCCAGCCAAGCGTGATGTTGGTAAACCCGCCGTGAACGATCTCGCCCGGATTGCTCGAGGGAAACAGGACTACCATGGCGACAACGCCCGTGCCGAACAAGATGAGGACAAAAGTCCCGATAAACTCCGCGATCAGTTCCGGGACTAAATTCGTCTTGGAGGTCATAACTCTTTCTGGACTAGGCTTTCTCGTAGAAGCAGAACCTCTAATATGGCTGTCCATCCAACTCTCCATTCAAACCGCCTCGCGGCCATGCAGTATCGTCGGGTATAGAACATTGGGGGAAAAGACGGTAAAACAGCTAAGGCCGGTCTCAAAAACACCTCAGCCTGGTTGCCAAGCAAGGCCTGTGGGGCTGTGCATGTCCCCCCTCGCGAAATTGCGAGAGGGAAATTTTCATGGCTTGCAAACCACCGGTGGTTGCTTGGCCGTGGGCAGGCTTACCCCAAGATAAGAGGCAACCGTCGGCGCGACCTGCCGCATATCAATGATGCCGGCGTCGCAATGACGGGCGACCTCAGGGCCAATCACGAGAAAAGACGCATGCAATTCGGGCTGGTCTGGGAGATAGCCGTGGGTGCCGGTGGCCGGAATCGAGTCTACCACTTCGCCACGCAGCGCGTCCCCACCGCAGTATCCGAGCTTCCATTCAATCAGAAACGAGGCATTCGGATAACCGCCACGCACGACTACTTCATCGTGAGTAAGGACGCGCGCAATCCCATACTGCGGATCGTCTTTCAACCGTGTCAGCAGTGCTTCCACTTCATGTAGAGTTTTCGCGTCGTTCGGATCATGGAGGACAATGGCCGCAGTGCCGGAGGAATTCCATACGGTCGCCTTCCAGGAAGCCACCTCCGGCTCCGCATTTGTCCCGGCTTGTTTGAGCTCGATTAAACCTGCTTTCGCAAAGGGAATCAGCAGATTCACGCGATAATCTGTCCGAGCAAAACCATGGTCGGACACTACGAAAATAGTGGCGTTGGGATGGCTGGCACGCTCAACTTCGACCAGTCTCCCAATCATTCCATCGATCGCCTCCAAAGCAGCATTGCTCTCCGCGCTGAACGGGCCGGTGGCGTGCTCAGTGTGATCGAGTGAAATCAGATGGATGGTCATAAATCCCGGTTTTTTGTCTTTGATGAGGGCGATGGAAGTCTTCGTGAGTAGCTCATCGAAAGATGTCTCAGCGTTGCCGATGTTGAATGGACCCACCTGCTCTTCGAGTTTACTGAGGTAGCCGTCGGGACGAGACAGGGCCTCCATGAGCTTGCGGTCATCGCTCGTGCGAGCCCGGTAGTATTCCGGCACCACGTAGTCGATGCCGCGCGCGTTCACAGTGACCGGCCAGTACATGCTGGCCGTAACGATTCCTGCCTTGGAAGCTGCCTGCCACAGGGTGGGCACCTTGATATCGGGCGCGTACCAATACCAGCCGCTCAGATTCTTACCGAGAGGGTCAAACGTGAGATTGTTATAAATCCCATGTTCGGCCGGCCACACTCCCGTCATCAGGGTGGTGTGGGAAGGAAACGTGACCGTAGGGACCACACCGATTACGCCATCGGCATAAGTGCCTTCTCGTAAGAAGCTGCGCAGCACGGGGATCTTCAGGTTATGAGCATCAGCCTGCGTGACATACTCCGGGCGCATCCCGTCCACGGAAATGACCAGTACCGGCGAGGCGCCGTATGCGCAACAAGCAGAGCTGATCAGAAGCAACAAAGCGACGAAGGAGATTCGATTCCGTATTAATTTCAACACCCACCTCATGTTTCGGTCCGATGAGAAAAAGCCGTCCCAGCGCATGGCGCGAGGACGGCTCTCTTTGGTCTCTGCCGTTCGAATGGGAATTTATATCCCCGATAGAGTTCTGTCAAACATTGTGTACGGCGGGAAGAGCTTGGGAATCTCTGAACAACTACAGCGATCGAGCCGCTGAATGGCCGCGATGCGGAATTTCAGCGGGTTTGACTTAGCCGCACGATGGGTGCGGTCGCTGAATTTGCGCTACGCCGCGTGTTACAACCACTCCGACCGACACTACGCCGCTGAGTACAGCAGCTTCCTGCGCGCCATAAACAGGTTCACCAGCGCACAGGTCGCAAACAGCCGGTTGGCGTTCTTCTTCAGTCCTCGGTAGCGTACCTTCACGAACCCGAACTTCAGTTTCATCACCCCAAACAGGTGTTCGACCTTGGAGCGCACCGTCGACTTCGCCCGATTCTTGGCGCGCTCTTCTGCATCGACGTGGCCCTGGTACCGGTAGCGCCGATGCGTGCAGTCCTGCGCCTGCGGCGCCTGGCGGCGAATGACCTCGGTCTGCCCTTGGTACGCCTGGTCGCCCCATACCCGCGTCTCTTCCCCGTGCAGCAACTCCGGCAGCACCGTCGCGTCCGCCACGTTGGCCGCCGTCGCCACCACCGTGTGGATCATCTTTGTCTTGCTATCCACGCCCACGTGCGCTTTCATCCCGAAGTACCACTGGTTTCCCTTCTTCGTCTGGTGCATCTCCGGGTCGCGCTTCTGCTCCCGGTTCTTGGTCGAGCTGGGCGCGTGAATGATGGTCGCGTCCACGATCGTGCCGGTCGTGATCCGCACTCCCTGGCTCTGCAAGTGCAGGTTCACCGCCTCCAACATCTCCCCGCCCAAGTGGTGCTCTTCCAGCAAATGACGGAACTTGCACACCGTGGTCTCGTCGGCACCGGCTCGCGGCCCAGATCGATCCCGGCAAAGCTGCGCATCACCACCGAATCGTACAGCGCCTCTTCCACCGCCGGGTCTGACAGGTTGAACCACTGCTGCAAAAAGTAGATGCGCAGCATCCGCTCCACTCCCACCGGCGGCCGCCCGTTGCCCGCCTTCGGATAGTGCGGCTCGATCAACGCGCACAGCTTGCTCCACGGCACCACCCGATCCATTTCTTCCAGGAACTGAGCCCGCCGCGTCTTCTTCGTGTAGCGCTCAAAACCGGTCATCGTCGCCAAGGTGGGCTGCTTCATCTCGTTCCAAGTCCTCCGCGTGATCTCCTCGCACCTTGGCCTAAGTTGTTGTGGAAAGCAGAGAACTTGTTCAGAGTCTCCCTTGCAGATCGAGGTCATTTAATAAGCGCTACTTTGATTGCGCGGGTCCTGCGGCAAGGTCGCAAGGTCTACAGCCGCCTCGAGTCTGGGTTGCGAGGGAAGATGCGTTTCCCAGCATATAATGTTAGTCTTGCAGGTCCACAGCGTAAAGATCCGGTCGCGAATGGGTAGCGGGGCGGATACCGACCGGCGATCGAGGACAATGCAGTCGGTGTCCCAGTAGTCAGCATTCCGGCGCTCGCCAGGCCAAGGCAAGAACACCCGGGACATTCACGTCGCCGGAACAAAACATGCGGACGTATAAACATACAGACGAAAAGAAAGCCCAGATGGCTCGAGCGAAACATCGTTGGGATGAGATGCTAAGCGATTCGCGGATTATTGCCGCCGTAAGGGATGCGGAAAGTTTACCGAGCGCGCTGGAATCCCCTCCTAAGATCGTGTATTTGCTGTATGGAAATCCCATGAATATTGCAGCGGCGGTGGAATCCGTGCGTGTCTGCGGCAAATTGCCGCTGGTGAATGCCGATCTTTTGCAAGGATTCTCGCACGATGCCTATGCCGTGGAGTACCTCGCAAGTTGCGGAACTGCAGGCATCATCTCCACCCACCACGAAACTTTGCGAGCGGCGCGCGCGCAAGAGCTTGTCACCGTGCTGCGAACCTTCATCATCGATTCAGCCTCAGTAGAAGCCAGCTTGCGATTTCTGGTGCATTTCCAGCCAGATGCGGTTGAGTTGCTGCCAGCGATCGCGGCGCCCCTGGTGCTAAAGCGCATTCGTGAGGCCCATCCGACGCTGCGTGTGATTGCGGGCGGTCTTTTGAATGATTTAAAGCAGATCGAGCACTTACTTGCTGAAGGTATCGATGCGGTCTCGCTGAGCAACCCTCAGCTTTGGGTCGTGTAAAAAGATTTTTCGAAATTGTTTTAGCGTAGCCCAAGCAATGAATTCCATGAGCTACACGCGGCTCCAGTGGTTTCGTCCTGTAGTTTTTGCAAAAAATGCAGTACAGTAAATGTTCCGGAAATTGTTCGTGAGTGTGATGTGCGTCACGCAAATGGGTGACGTATGTCACAGAACTCACACGCAGCGCGTGTTATACACCTCCTCCGGCAACGTCTAAAGAGAATTGAGAGAAGACGCCGCCCCGAGTAGAAATTCTGTTGATTCGAGGGAATGGCAAAAGCCCTTCCCGAGAGGAACGTGATTTCTACTGGGGGGCGGCTTTTTTAATGGTGTGAATGTTCGGGCAGACAGGGAACATCCAAACGATTTCTGAAGGAGACGAGAAAATGCATCACAATCTCCCAGCCATCAAGATTTTATGTGTTTTCGCAATTCTTCTGTTTGCGTGGTCAGTCGCCTCTGGCCAGACCACCTTCGGAAGTATGGCGGGCACAGTAACCGACCCAACCGGGGCAGTTCTTCCGGGAGTGCACGTCACACTTGCGAACCTGGCTACGAATGCCCGGTACGTAACTACGACCAACGCCGATGGCGTCTACGCGTTCGTGAACGTGTTGCCGGGAAACTATCAGCTGAGTGCTGAAGGCCCTAATTTTAAAACGTTTACTCGCTCGCCTCTCACCATTCAAGTCCAGCAGGCGTACAAAGTTGGCGTTGTGATGGAAGTTGGCGCGGTGACCGAGAAGGTCGAGGTCACCTCAGAAACTCCCCTGCTTGAAACCCAGAGTTCTTCCTTGGGGCAGGTGATTGCCGGCCGCGCCGTGAGCGAAACGCCCCTGAATGGCCGCAACATCTTCCAATTGATGGGACTGGTGCCTTCAGTGGTTCCGCAGGGAAACACCCAGGTCACAGCGGGTTTGCCGCAGATGAACGGCCTTACGGCGTGGAACAACTACCAGATAAACGGCGCCTGGGGCAATGAAAGCGCTATCTATCTGGACGGCGTCCCGTTGAACCTGAGTTACCTCAATGCCCCCAGCTTTAATCCGACAGTAGATTCCATCCAGGAATTTAAGGTCCAGACGAACAATCTCGGGCCGGAATGGGGGAACTTCGCGGGCGGCGTGCTAAATCTGAGCACGAAATCAGGATCGAACCAGTTTCATGGCGAGGTATATGAATATCACCGCAATAAAGTTCTGAATGCCAATACGTTTTTCAATAATCGGGCTGGAATTAAGCGTCCCCCCTACGTGCAGAATCAGTTTGGAGGGACCGTCGGAGGCCCCGTCTACATTCCAGGACTTTACAACGGCAAGGGCAAAACTTTCTTCTTCTTCAGCTACGAAGGATTCCGGCTGCGGCAAGGGCAGACGTTCGTGCAGACCGTCCCTACCGATGCTGAACGGGCAGGCGATTTCTCGAATCTGCGGGACGCCAGAGGCAATTTGATTCCGATCTACGATCCCACCAGCACGCAGCTGGTCGGCGGAAGTTATGTTCGGCAGCAGGTCAGTTGTAATGATGTGTTGAACGTAATCTGCCCTAACAAAATCAATCCCACAGCGCAGGCCATGCTCAATTACTGGCCGCGGCCCAACACCACCGGCCAGGCTTTCACCAACGTCAGTAATTGGATTGGTAATGCCAGCGCCGGAGCGAACACACAGCAGCAGGTAATCCGGATCGATCAAAACATCAGCGACAAACAACACCTCTTCGGGCGGTATTCGCACCGGACCAATACGATGCTTCCTGTCGACCCCTTCGGGACTGGGATCTGCTATCAACAGTGCGCAAACTTCTTCAGCACCCACAATTTGATGCTGGATGATACTTACGCTTTCAGTCCCACTTTTCTGAGTGACATTCATATAAGCTTCGACCGCTTCTCCTACGACCGCAAGCCGGAGCTAGTGGGTTTTGACCTTACCACCATTGGCTGGCCCAGTTCGTTGAACTCCCAGATTCCTCCCCAGGTCCGTTCTCTGCCGGTAGCTGCGGTTGCTGGAATGGACACCATGTTCAGTTCCAACGGAGTCGGCAGCACAATCATCGACCGCTCCAACACCCTGAACCTTTCGGGAGCGCTGACCAAAATCGCCGGACGGCACACGTTTTCCTTCGGCACGCAATGGTGGATTTCCCGTGATAACCACGGGCAGACCAACACGGCCAGCGGAACGTTCAGCTTTACCCCGGGCTTCACCTCCAGTTCACCGACCAGGGGAACGGGGGGATTCGGGCTCGCCTCCTTCTTGTTGGGTTACCCCGACAGCGGGGCGAGCACGGTTCCTTCTCTGATTGCCGGGCAGCGAATCAACAGCGCGTTTTACGTGGGTGATACTTGGCAGGTGACGAGGAAACTCACTCTAAACCTCGGTGTGCGCTACGACCGGACCGGGCCCTGGTCGGAGCGATACGATCGCCAAAGCTTCTGGGATCTGAATGCTCTCAATCCTCTGCAAGTGCCCGGGATGACCCTGAAAGGCGTACTGGGGAATGTGAACTCTTCCCTGCGTTCCAGCCGCGGTAATCTGGACCGCAACAACGCACAATTCTCACCCAGGCTGGGTTTCGCCTATAGTCTCAATCCCAAAACCGTCGTTCGTGGGGGATATGGAATCTTTTGGGTCCCCTACGATGTCATTTTCACCACTAGTCCCGTTCTGGATGCCGTCAATAGCTTTGTGACCCCCTACGTGGCCTCCACCAATGGTAATGTCACGCCGGCAGGCGTCTTTAACAATCCATTCCCGGCCGGGATTGTGCCGCCGCCCGGACATTCGCCGGACACTCTGAACCAAATAATTCTGAATGCCGGAGGCGCCACAGCGGTTGATCCGAACAGCAAACTTGCGTACATGCAGCAGTGGAACCTGGATATCCAGCGGGAACTGCCGGGCGGCGTGCTTCTGGACTTGGCGTACGCGGGTTCACAGGGAAGCAACCTGCCCATCTATACACAGAACGTCAACCAGTTACCCGACCAGTATCTTTCGATGGGCAGCGCGCTCCTGCAGTCGGTTCCGAACCCATTTTTCGGTTTGATTGCGAGCGGGCCGTTGTCAGGTGCGACCACGACCCAAGGCCAACTCCTGCGTCCATACCCGCAATACACGAGCGTGTTCGTCGCAGGGGGCTCTGCCGGTGTGAGCTCCTACAATTCTTTCCAGCTTAAGGTGCAGCGAAAGTTCAAGGCTGGAACGCTTTTGGCTTCTTACACCTATTCTAAGCTACTCAGCGATACGGACACGCCGATGAGTTGGTTGGAAGGTATTACCGGCGGTGCACCGGGACCCATCGACTACAACAATATCCGCGGGTCCTCCTACTCCCGTTCTGCCGAGGACATTCCGCAGCGTCTGGTTATCAGCTACGTCCTGGATCTCCCCTTTGGACGCGGGCAGAAGTACTTGTCTGGGATAACCGGAGTTGCGGATAAGCTGATTTCCGGCTGGGGAGTGAACGGCGTCACGACGTTCCAATCCGGCTTCCCGTTGAAATTCGGAACCTCGCAAAACCTGACCAACTCCTACGGTGGCTCCTCAACGCCTAACGTGGTGGCAGGCTGCAATCAAAGCGTGTCCAGCAGCCGGGAACAGCGTCTCAACCAGTGGTTTAACACGGCGTGCTTCACTCAGTCGCCTGCCTTCACTTGGGGCAATGAGCCCCGTGTGGACCCGTTCTTACGTGGAGACGGAGTCAAGAACTTTGACTTCGCTGTCTTCAAGAACATCAACCTCGGCAGCGGGGAACGCTACCGCGCCCAATTCCGTGGGGAGTTTTTCAACCTGTTCAACAGGCCGCAATTTGGAATGCCTGGCACGACGCAGGGATTGGCCAACTTCGGCGTCGTGAGTTCTCAGATCAACGATCCGCGACTCGTTCAGATCGCAATGAGGTTGTTCTTTTAGCCGCGCGAGCTTTCGCATGGGTATGCCAATCAGCAGCTAGGGTTGAGTGAACCATGGGGAGTGTGACGCTTCTAATCTCCGGCTGAAGCGTGGAGGGGATCGGAACCTTTCGGCCTCCTCCCGCTGAAGACTCGGAAGACTCGCAAAGCCTCACTAAGTTCTGGGAGGCGCAGCGACACCAGATCCCCAGTCACTCACAGCACCAACCTTCACCTTTCACGCCCCATGTGGACGTGCGTCCGGTCGGTCATCCTGACTGCTGTGTCTTTTTCATAAAAATGGAGTGATCGAAAGGTCCTCTGCATGAGCGGACCTAATTCCAAAGGGGGAGTCTTGGCGAAAGAACGCTATATCTTGGCGCTAGATCAGGGGACAACGAGTTCACGTGCCATGGTGATCGATGCCGTGGGCCGGGTGCGTTCAATCGCCCAGCGCTCATTCCGGCAAATTTTCCCGCGACCGGGGTGGGTAGAGCACGACCCGGATGAGATTTGGTCTTCCCAGATCAGCACGGCTACCCAAGCCTTGGCGGAGGCAGGGTTGGCGGCTGCGGATATCGCAGCCATGGGGATCACGAACCAGCGAGAGACCACGCTTCTCTGGGACCGGACAACTGGGAAACCCGTTTATAACGCTATCGTGTGGCAGGACCGCCGGACGGCTGAGTATTGCGACCTAATCAGAGCAGAGGGGCACGCGGCGGAGATTCAGGAAAAGACAGGGCTGCTGCCCGATGCTTATTTCTCCGCAAGCAAACTGCGTTGGCTGCTGGAGAACGTTCCGCAGGCGCGACAGAAAGCTGCGAGAGGCGAGCTTGCTTTTGGCAATGTCGACACATGGCTGGTCTGGAAACTGACCCACGGCGCCGAGCATGTCACGGATGTCAGCAACGCGTCCCGAACCATGATGTTCAACCTGCACACCTTGCAGTGGGATGACGAACTACTCGAACTCTTCGGGATTCCGCGCGCCGTGTTGCCACAGGTTGTTCCGTCTAGCGGCATTTGCGGTAAGGCAGAGGACAGCCTCCAGGGAATACTGATCGCAGGTATTGCTGGCGACCAGCAGGCAGCGCTCTTCGGCCAGATGTGTACCCAGCCCGGGATGGCGAAGTGCACCTTTGGGACCGGAAGTTTTATGCTGATGCACATGGGCGACCGCCCGGTTCGCTCACAGCATCAACTGCTGACCACCATCGCCTGGGGTCTCGACGGCAAAGTGGAATACGCACTGGAAGGCAGCATGCTGATGGCGGGCGCAGTGGTGCAATGGTTGCGCGACGAACTGCAAATCATTCGCACTGCTGCTGAAGTGGAAGCTCTCGCGCAGTCCGTGCCTGACACGGGCGGGGTGGTTCTAGTTCCTGCCTTCTCCGGGCTGGGCGCTCCGCATTGGGACCAGCATGCGCGCGGTGCGCTGCTAGGGATGACGCGCGGAACATCCAAGGCACACATCGCGCGTGCCGCACTTGAGGGCATCGCCTTGCAAGTAACAGATGTACTGGAGGCCATGCAGGCCGATTCAGGCCTTTTGCTCACGGAACTGCGTGTGGATGGCGGCGCGGCTGCCAACAATATGCTGATGCAACTACAGGCCGACACGCTTGGAGTGCGTGTGGTCCGCCCCAAAAATGCAGAATCCACGGCGATGGGCGCAGCCTATCTCGCTGGTCTCGCCGCCGGTTATTGGCCTGACAAAGACGCAATTGCACGCCATTGGGAAGCAGATCGGGTGTTCGAGCCAGTACCGAATCAAGCCAGCCAAGCCAGGATGCGTGCCTTATGGAAGCGTGCGCTTGATCGCGCCCGTTCGTGGGAGGTGCAATGACATTGCATCGCGAGGCAGTGTTACACGAAATAGCAGAAACAAAACAGTGGGATGTGCTGGTGATTGGTGGCGGCGCCAGCGGCCTGGGTGTGGCGTTGGAAGCGGCGTCGCGCGGCTATCGTACTTTGCTGGTCGAGCGTCACGATTTTGCCAAAGGCAGCTCCAGCCGCAGCACAAAGCTCGTCCATGGCGGCGTGCGTTATCTCGAGCAGCTCCAAATCAGGCTAGTGCTCGAGGCATTGCGCGAGCGCGGCTATATGCTCAGGAACGCTCCGCATCTGGTCCATCAATTGCCATTTGTCGTGCCCGTGTACCGCTATCTCGGCCTGCCGTACTACGGTCTCGGTCTTAAGGTTTACGAGTGGCTGGCCGGCAATTTGTCCTTTGGGAGGGCGAGGATTCTCTCGCGAGCAGAGACTCTCAAGCGGCTGCCGACCATCACGCACGAAGGCCTCAAAGGGGGCATTCTTTATCGAGATGGCCAGTTCGACGATGCACGCTATGCCATTGCTCTACTGCGAACGCTTGGGGACGCGGACGGGGTTGCTATCAACTACATGGAGGCGGTCAGCCTGCTTCAGCGGGATGGTAAGACCGTTGGTATCCATGCTCGCGATCGTGAAACCGACAATGAAGCCGACATCCTTGCTCGGGTTGTGGTCAATGCAACGGGAGTTTTCGCAGAAGACATTCTGCGGATGGACGATCCGGGAAGCGGCTCTCTGCTGGTCCTAAGCCAGGGAACACATTTTGTGCTTCCGGAGTCCTGGTTGCCTGGAGGTAACGCTCTGATCGTTCCCAAAACCACCGATGGCCGCGTGCTGTTCGCTATCCCGTGGCACCAGCATCTCGTCGTCGGAACGACAGACGAGCCGGTCTTATCGCGATCGGAGGAGCCATGCTCGATGGCGCGGGAGCGTGAATTTCTGGCTGCCCATATTCGCCGCTACCTGGGCCGGCAGCTCACTCCAGAGGATGTTTTGAGTGTCTGGTCAGGGCTGCGCCCACTCCTTCATGATGGCAACGTTGCCACTTCCAAGCTCTCGCGCGATTACAAAATTCTGATCTCAAAGAGCGGCTTGGTTACGGTGGCGGGTGGGAAATGGACGACATATCGCAGGATGGGTGAAGACGCCATCAATTCTGCGGCAAGTGTTGCCCAACTGCCGGCAGCGCCTTCACGCACACGCAATCTTAAGCTGCACGGTTGGAGTGGGAATGGCGATCTCAAAGACGCGGAAGAATACGAATGGACCTACGGGTCTGACCTGCCGGCGCTGCAAACACTGGGCGACAGCGGCTCCGGAATGAATGATCTCCTTCATCCACGTCTTTCATACCGGGCGCGCGAAGTAGTATGGGCGGCACGCTACGAGATGGCGCGAACAGTGGAAGACGTTCTTGCGCGCAGAACGAGGGCTCTTTTTCTGGATGCACGGGCGGCCATGGAAGCAGCGCCGAAAGTAGCCTGCCTCCTTGCGCAGGAGTTGTGCCGCAATGCGTCCTGGGTTGAGAAGAACGTAGAGTCATTCCGTGAGCTTGCCCGCGGGTATATCTACCATGAGTAGCGACGTCGCATTCACCGTACGAAGGACGGGAAGCCCAGCTATGAACTTTCGAGCGCGAGGATCTATGGACCAGCTATCAAGGCGATATTGCTCCCCTGTGCGGATGTTCAGTTGTGTTGCGGTGGTTCTGTTTGCCGCCGTCGTTTCGTTGGCGCAGGCGCCAGTGCCTGCGACGCCGGCTCTCGAGAACCGGGTGAACTCGCTGCTGGGTCAAATGACGCTGGAAGAGAAGATCGATCTGCTCGGCGGTGTCGACGGTTTCTTTATTCGCGCCGTGCCGCGTGTCGGACTGCCGCGGCTGAAGATGGCCGATGGTCCGATTGGGGTGCGCAACTTCGGACCGGCGACGGCGATGGCTGGCGGGATCGGGTTGGCCGCCACCTGGGATCCGGAGCTTGCCCAGCGCGTCGGGACGCAAATCGGCCGCGACGCGCGCGCCAAGGGCGTGCACTTCCTCCTCGGTCCAGGCGTCAACATCCATGTCGCGCCGATGAACGGCCGCAATTTTGAATATTTTGGCGAGGATCCCTTCCTCGCCTCGCGGATCGCGGTCGGCTACATCAACGGCGTACAGAGCCAGGGCGTCAGCGCAACCATCAAGCACTTCATGGGCAACAGCTCCGAATTTGACCGGCACCGTACCGACGACATCATCGATGAGCGCACAATGCGCGAAATCTACCTCCCCGTATTCGAAGCTGCGGTCAAGGAAGCGCACGTCGGCGCCATCATGGACTCCTACAACCTTGTCAACGGCGAGCACCTGACGCAGAACCGCCACCTGAACACCGACATCGTGAAAAACGATTGGGGCTTCGGCGGCATCATTATGTCGGACTGGGGCGCAACCTACGACGGGGTGGCTGCCGCTAATGGAGGGCTCGACCTGGAAATGCCCTCTGGGACCTTCATGAATCGCGAAAGTCTCCTGCCGGCGCTGCACCAGGGCAAGTTTTCGACCGCGACTCTCGATGACAAGGTGCGTCGCATCCTGCGGACTGCGATTCAGTTCGGCTGGCTCGATCGCGACCAGACCGAGCTTTCCATCCCCCGCTACAACCTCGAAGGGCGCCAGGTCGCGCTCGACGCCGCGCGCGAATCTATCGTGCTGCTGAAGAACGAGGGCCAGCTTTTACCGCTGCAGGAGACTCGCGTGAAGTCCGTTGCGATCATCGGCCCCGATGCCTATCCAGCCGAGCCCGTAGGCGGCGGCAGCGCGCGTGTACAACCTTTCACCCAGATCAGCTTCCTCGAAGCACTGAGCAATGCACTGAGTCCTGCGGCGACGGCGTACTACAACCGCGGGATTCCGACCCTGGCGGAATTGGCTGACACGACCGTCCTCACTATGCAGGCAAACCAGGGCTCGCCGGGCGTGAAAATGGAATTTTTTAACAACAAGGATCTATCAGGCCCGGCGGTCTCTTTGCCGGCTACGCTGCACGTTGGCGAGCTTTCGGAGAGTGGTCTCCCAGCGGTGTCTGGAGGATCCGCGATTCGATGGACCGGTTACTATACTCCCCAGTCCGCTGGCACGCTTGAGATGTTCGTCCAGATGCTCGGCACGGGCAATCCGGCGATCGTGGAGGCCGGCGGCTACCGCCTGAAGATCGACGACCAAACCGTCATCGACAGCTGGCAATATGTTCGAGCGCTCGTGGACACTGTGACAGTTCATCTTACGGCGGGTCCGCACAAAATTGTGCTCGAACACTATTGCGAGAAGGGTCTGCCGCGCGCCAGGCTCGGAATTGCCCGCCAGGATTCGCTAGTTGATCCACAGGCAAAGGCGCTCGCCGCCCGGGCCGATGCGGTTTTGGTTGCGGTCGGCTTCGACCCTGAAAGCGAGTCAGAAAGCGGCGACCGCAGTTTCACCCTGCCGATCGGACAGGACGAATTGATCCGCGAGATGGCGGCAGCCAATAAAAATGTGATCGTCGTCGTCACATCGGGCGGCAGCGTGGATACGCGCGACTGGCTGGATCGCGTTCCTGCACTGTTCGAGGCGTGGTACCCGGGACAGGAGGGTGGTACGGCGCTGGCCGAGATCCTTCTGGGCGAAGTGAACCCATCCGGCCGGCTGCCCATTTCCTTCGAGCGCCGCTGGGAGGATAACCCGGCGCACGACAGCTACTACCCCGAGCCCGGCACCCGGCGCGTAGTCTACAAAGACGGCGTCTTCGTGGGCTATCGCGGTTACGAACACAACGGCACGAAGCCGCTCTTCTCCTTCGGATACGGCCTCTCTTACACCCAGTTCCGATATGCGAATCTGGCGATCCGGCCTGCCGCCCCTGCCGCATCGTCCGGAACGCTGTACGAGGTTTCTTTCGACGTGACCAACACCGGAACCCGCGCGGGCGCCGACGTTCCCCAAATCTATATTGCCGACACGCATGCCAAAGTGCTGCGTCCAGCAAAGGAACTCAAGGCTTTCAGCAAAGTAAGCCTCCGCCCCGGCGAGACGAAGAGGGTCACGGTACCGCTGGATGGACGTGCATTTTCGTATTACGACCAGAATGCAAAGCGCTGGCACGCCGATCCGGGTGAATTCGACGTGCTAGTCGGGCGATCATCGGAGCAAATCGAACTGCGCGGCAAGCTGATGGTGGCAGCGGCCGCGGGCGGATCAGGCGAGTAGCGCCTTTGATCGAATCGCAGGCTTCTTTGCCAGGCGTCGTTGTGACACCGGCAAGGGCGCGTCAGAACAGGAGCAGTCAAGTGGCAACTCTTTCCAAGACCGAGCCGACAGCCGCAGAGGACGAGGGAAAGCGCTTCGTCTACATGGCGGCAGCTTTCGCCGCGCTGGGCGGATTGCTTTTTGGCTACGACACCGGCGTCATCTCGGGGGCGGTGATCTTTATTAAGAAAGACTTCGCCTTATCGGTATTTCCGCAGGAACTGGTAGTCAGCATGGTACTGGCGGGAGCCACTGTCGGCGCGCTCAGTGGAGGTCGCCTGGCAGACCGCTTCGGACGAAGAGCCATCCTGCTTGCGACCTCAGTCATTTTCATCGCGGGAGCGATCATCTGCGCCGTGGCGGTATCGCTTAGCATGCTGGTTGTCGGGCGGATTGTTGTCGGCTTGGGCATCGGCTTGGCTTGTACTACCGTTCCTGTCTATATATCCGAAGTGGCTCCTCCGGAGGCGAGGGGCTGGCAGGTGTCGCTGTTTCAGCTAGCGATTACCATCGGCATCCTGTGCGCCTACCTGGTGGATTATGCCTTCGCAAAAACGGAGGCTTGGCGGTGGATGCTGGGGCTGGCGGCGATTCCGGGTGCGATCCTGGGTTTGGGCATGTTGTTTCTGCCGGAGAGCCCGCGTTGGCTGGCCAAGGGCTCGCATCCGGAAGCGGCCCGCAAGGTGCTGATGCGCATCCGCGGAGGCGTGGATGTCGAGGCCGAACTGCAGGAGATTACTCGCACACTGCAACAGGCCGAGGGGCACGGCCGCTGGGCCGATCTACTCCTGCCTGCGGTCAGACCGGCCATGATCGTCGGAATTGGACTGGCGGTTTTCCAACAAGTGACCGGCATCAATACCGTCATCTACTATGCCCCGACCATCATCCAGTCCGCCGGCATTCCCTCAGCTTCGGGCGCGATTTTGGCTACGGCAGGCATCGGGCTGGTCAACGTCATGATGACAATTGTCGCCATGTGGCTGATCGATCGGGTTGGCCGGCGTCCGTTGTTGCTGACCGGAATCGCCGGCATGATCCTCAGCCTTGGAGTCCTCGGCGCCGCTTTTCATACCTCCAGCCAAAGCGCTTCTCTGGCCTGGGTGGCGGTGATTACGTTGATGGCCTACGTGGCTTTTTTCGCCATCAGCCTTGGTCCTATTTTCTGGTTGCTGATCGCGGAAATTTATCCGCTTAAGATTCGTGGGTTGGCCGAGGGCACGGCCGCCGGAGCGTGCTGGATTTCCAATCTCCTGGTCTCAATGACGTTCTTAAGTCTGGTTCAGGCCATCGGTCCGGGCCTGACATTCTGGTTGTATGGTTTGCTGGCGATCGGCTCCCTGTTTTTCTCCTATTTGCTGGTGCCGGAAACCAAAGGGCGCACCCTGGAAGAAATCGAACAGTCTTGGAGCGCGCCGCCGCGCTCCCATCCGTGAGAGCCGATATCCCCGCCTGCGTAAGGCGGCATCGCATCCAGCGCGCAACCCGGCGACTGGGGACCGTGGCCACCGTCATCGCGACTTCGGCTCCGAGATTAGCTGTGAATTCCGACGGACGGCTGCCGCTAATGTGGTGGCCGTCTCGCTGGGTGGTCTGCGATCTGTCCTCGCCAAACCACTTGCCGTTGTCAAGCAGTGCGGTCTGGGTCTGTTTGCCGCCGCAAACAAGATCCAGGCCGGCTTTTGTCGGGACAGAGGACGTGGACAACTCGATTTACTTTTCCGAGGACCGTTCGTATCGCTTGTTTCCAGAGCCGCAGGTCAGGCATTACGAAGTCGCCGGGGACGCCCCCTAGTCATCTCGGCCCTACCTGCAGGACGAGTCTCTTTCCGTGGCAACGGGTCATTGTGATGGGCTATTCAGATAGGGTTAAGCCTAAGCACGATGAGTTTCGCAATTGGACCTTATCAGTGGACCGCGCGGAGGCGGTGTTGAGATTCCTGTATTCATGCACCAATTGCGGCTACAAGCCGGAGGATATAAGGCCGAAGCTGGTTCTTCACGGTGTGGGCGATCTGGACAGCCGGCAATTGAGAGCAACGGAGCAATTGGCAGGTGAGGCAGGGGACCGTCGCGTCGATATAGTACTTGATAGTACTTGGCCGAGGAGATGATGACCGTCCTTGATTTCTTGTCGAATTCGGCCTGCGTTCCCGGACGGCTTCGGTACCGCTTGCAAGAGGCCCGTCTGCGACCGCTGCTGGCCGCCGACCTGAATGAGGCGGACGTATTGCTGGAGATCGCACGCGAACGTCTGCCGCATTGCGTGAGCCGGTATTCGCGCAAGCGACTTGGTTACTACGTAGCGGATGTGCCAACTCAGTGTGGCAAATTGCAAGAGGCCGCGGGACGGCAGAGTCTCGCAACGCGCGGCAGGAAACGCTTCGATGCTCTATCACGAGCGCTGCGGGTGACCTTCAGGACCATACAAGAGGTATGCGAGCAGGACGCTTCCCACGAAGAGGAAGTGTTGGCCTTGCGTGCGGACCGGGACCGATTGGAGCGAGAGGCAGCACCGCTCCGAGTAGGTATCGCTGAAGCGGAGTTTCGCCGATACGACGGACAGTTTCACCAGAGATCTCTCGCTTTTGAACGCTGTCGTGACCTCGCTGAAGTAAATGACTGCCACAAGGATTTGCGAAACGCAGTTGCGGCCGTGGAGCGCCTCGTCGAGAAGAGGAAGCGAATAGAGGAAGGCATTCGCAGTGCGACTGCAACCTTCGATTGCTTGGATCGCGGCACCCTCTCGGCGGACCCCCGGACTGACGAAGTGTACGTGCAGACTGCTGAGCTTTTGGCGTTGGTACGTGAACGAGTTCCGCGCGGCGAGGTTGATAGAAGCATCGCGCTTCTTGACCAGGTGGATCAAAACCTTCAGACGCTCGCCCGACAGGCGGATCACGTTCGTCGGGATGCCGGGATAGAGGTAGAACTCTGGCGTCGAGTCGCTGTGATTTGTCCGCGCGCGGCCTCATCATTCGCAAGCGAGCTTTCAAAAACCCCACTGGAACCTTCAGGAGACTCCTTGGCTGAGTGGATGGTTCTAAGGCGCTCTTTCGAGAAGGCCGTCAACCGCTTAGCCTACGAAACTCGTTCAGCTAATGCCGAGGCACTGCATAAACGTGCGCTGAATTATCAGTGGCGCGACCCGGACGAGCGCCGCTTGCTTGCTTTCGCAAGACACTCATACCGCGCGTGGCGAGACGCAGTTTCTCAACCCGTCGAGAAGCGAGCATCGGCAGGATCAACCTGAACCGATTTACAGGTTCTGACTGCTGCACGCTTCGGAAAACCGATGAAGGCGGTTCATCACAAGTGAATGGCGTTGGGGGTTCTGTGGATAGTGGTGGCGCGCCGAAGGCGTTGGTTCTCTGGCAGATTTGACAAGAACTCTGAAATTGGCCATATTGTACTTACCTCCTAATTAACCGCCAGTCCTGGCGGGGAAAACACCAATCACAATGGGTGAACGAACAAATATGGGCTTCTCGCCCGAGACGGACGAGAAACTCAAGCAAACAGTCGACGAAGTCAGGGATTCAGGACCCTACAAAGAAAAGTATGAAGACCCTAAGGTTCAGCAGTTGGTTCAGGCCTTAGATATCATCGGTGGTGTTAAGGCACCGACATTTCGTGGTAGAACGCCTGAGTTCGGTAAGGGGCGACCTCACTTTGCAGGTACGGGGTGCGTGGCTGTCAGAAGAGCGAGAGTTGGCCAGGCGCCGTGGCTTTGCGCGAAGGCCGGCCCGGCAGGTTGGCAGCTTCCAAGATGGCAGTATCGGGAACCCATTCTGCGGTCAGGGGCAACATCGGAGGCACCTCGACTTCAACATGCTCGGTCGGCCCATTCGGGGGTTCCTCCTCTATCCGCGTTGGCACCGAGGGTCGCAGTTGACCAAGGCTGCGCCACACGCTGTCGGCAGATTCGCCAATCCCCTTATTCTCAACCAACTCGCGCGCCATCGCCGTGAGCATGTCATCATCGCCGTCGATCGCCTGTAAGCCTTCGGAGGCGAACTTACCTTCCATCGCCAATGCCACGAGGAGTTTCTTGCCCATCAAGCGCAGACAGACTTCCTGCATCGTGTCCTTGTAGGCAAAGAACTTCACCTCCACTGGCCGCCTCTGTCCGATACGCCATGAACGCCGGCTCGCCTGGCGCAAGGTGTGCAGCGAGTACCCAGTCTCGTGAAACAGGATAGTGGGAAAGTCCAGCAGGTCGAGCCCCGTTTCGACGATTTTGGGATGACAGATCACCACGTCGATTCCACGGCGCAGTTGGTCGCGATACCAGGCTTCGCGCTTGTGCGTCGGAACCCTAGCCCGTAATACCGCTACGCGAATGCCCTCGGCGCGCAACAGCCCTTCCAGGCGCGAGATCACGTCGTACTTGGTCGTGTAGACCGCGTAAATCTGGCATTTGCGGCCGCGAGCAAGCTGCGCCTTGACTTCCCCGATCAGCGCTTGCTCTTTGGCATAGGTCTCGTTCTTGTCTAGGTCCACCGTCTCGGCAATGACGAAGCGTTCGCGGCACTTGGTTTCTGGGTTGAACTCCGACCCATAAAGCGTGCCGAAACCGAAGGGGTGGTCTGGCCACGCCAGCAGTGCGTTCAGCATGGTGCCGAGTACGCTGCTGTTGCCGCGGTGCTCCTGGAGACACGCCGTGATTTCCGTTTCCAGATCCTCATATGCGCCCTTGAGTGGTTTCTCCATCGCGACCGGGATGACGTCCTCGCGGTAGCTGGGCAGGCCGTCGGAGATATCCTCGAGCCCGATGAACGCGCAGTGTTCCATCAGGTACTTGCCGAACAGCAGCGGCGAGGCGCCGGGCTTGCGTCGGATGCTGACCACTTTCTTGGTTTTCTTGGAACAAGCGTTGTCTTCAGCGGTAATGCGCTCGATGGTCTCGATCACCCCGTAATCGCGCGTGAAGCGTTCTCTCCCGGCTGAACCCAATTCGTAGCCATCCTCGACCATCGTCCGGGCGTCAGTACGAAACAGGGTGTTGAAAAGGTCATCGGCATATCCCGACAGGAGGGTACCGGTCAGGCCGAGAAAGCGTTTGGCTGCACGCGCCAAGACGCCGAGGGCGTTGCCCTGAGCAGTGTCGCCCGCGAGCTGGTGGATTTCATCGGCAATCGCGTAGTCCCACCACTCATGCATGTAGCGGCCCATGTATTCCACGGGCGCCATGCGGGTGATCTTGTTGCGGTCGGCCTGCCAGAGCGCGGAGTACTTCGTTGTCCCTCCTTTCGGGTCCTCCACGATCTCGTGCAGACGGTTCTTCTCGAAATCCTGCACGGCAAGATGGATTCCATCGGTATCAATGGGGCAACCAGTATCCGGATTGGTGAGCGCGCCGCAGTATTTCCCAGAGCGGCTTCTGCCGTAGCAGTGCTTCCAAAAGTATGAAAGCTTCGCTTTCTCTCGGCCAATACAGAAGATGGACGCCTCTGGACAGAGCTTGCGCCAGCCGGACCGGCCCAGGCGCCGTAGCGCAGACAATGTCGTGTGGATTCCTTCGCGCACGATCTCGCCACGTCGCAGGCGCACTTCGTTGATGCCATGCGGTTCTCTCGGATCGCCGCCGTTGCGCATGTCGTCGATCAGGAATACCCGGATGCGCGGGAGAGTGAGGAAGCTTTCACGGGCCCACTTCTCGACCAGGTGTGGTGGGGCCATGACCAAGCCGGAAAACGGCCTCCCCGCACTAAGCACCAACATGGTGCCGAGCGCGATGAGTGTCTTGCCGGAGCCGCACTCGGCCACCACGTTGGCATTGCGCGCCCGCTGCCAACGCTTGCTCACACCCATGATGGCCAACGCCTGTGCGGGATAGGGGCGACGCAACATCTGGGAGAGTAACGGTGACGGTTCATCATCCGCCCCATGCAGCGCAGGGTACGATGACAGGATTCGTTCTCCCAACTCATTGGCGTGGCATCGGAGATAATCGTGGATAGTTTCGAGGTTCTGCATGGATTCTCCGCTCACGGGTCGGTTAGGTGAAGTGAACGACGTAGAAGTCGCTGGCAACGCCATGGGGCAAAACACAAGGGCAGGCGGAGTGGGTGCTGTACTCTCGTTTTGGGAGCCGCCGCTGCTTCGGTGTCAGGCCAGCGCTTAGTCGATTACTGCATGGGAGTGGGTTTCGGTAGGTATACTCTGGAATTAGTGCATAGACTGTAGTTTCAGGAGACTTATGGATACGAGGCTTATTCTCGCCGAACTTCGCGCTGAGCGTCAGCGTATCGACCAGGCGATCACCGCCCTTGCATCACTGGACCCTGCTG
>CAVXCR010000003.1:0-43530 GCA_963760265.1 Terriglobia bacterium | reverse complement strand
GGATCTTGCCGCTGGGAATCTAGCAGGAATTCTGGCGCGCCCTGAGAGATTCGAACTCCCGACCTACTGGTTCGTAGCCAGTCGCTCTATCCAGCTGAGCTAAGGGCGCGCTCTGACGATTATAGCGAACCGCTCTCGTTTAGCGCCAGCCTGCGGGAGTAAGGCGCAGCGCAGCAGGAATCCAAGCCGCAAAAAAAGAGCACCGGATTGCTCCGGTGCTCCCTGGCTCGTACCCTCCCCCAGGTACTTCGCCAAACCTGCGATCAGGACTACTGCAGCGGGCTGTCGCTAGCGCTGGCCTGCTGGCTAACGTTGTAGCGGATCACGCCCGACTGGTCGCTGTAAAAATGCCGCTGACCGGTCTGTGAGTTCTGCGGGTCGCCCTGCACCGAGTAGATGGTCGCCGGACCGGTGCCCGTGGCTCCGGCCGTGACCACGGCGAACACGTAGCCGCTCTTGACTGCGCTGGCCAGAACCGCGTCCAGAAGGCCCGCGCCCGTGGCGCTGCCGCCGGCGCCGCCGAGCATGGCCAGTGTGCCAAAGCCGACGTTCGGATATGTGGAAGCATAGGTGACTTCCGAAGTGTTGATGGTGCGGATCGAACCGACCGCCGAGGCTTCGTTCGCGGCGATGCGCGAGCGCAGCAGGTTCGGGATGGCGATAGCGGCGATGATCAGAATGATCGCTACCACAATCAGCAGTTCGATCAGTGAGAAGCCTTTCTGTTTGCGCATGGATTCCTCTCTAGAAATTCAACAGGACTACTTGGGTAGAAGCACTTCGGCAACCAATGCTGCCGAAGGAATATATTTCGCCAACATGGAAGATGTAACTGGCAGCAGGTACGGTAGTTATACCAGATCTGATGAGCCGGCACGCAGCTTCACGGAGGCGCTGATTCGAGGCAATTGGTCACGATTGACACAAATTGTCATTGCGAACCACCATTAATTGTTAGGAAAGCAGAACTAGCGCGTCCTTTGACCAGCAACATCAAAGCTCCGGATTGCTCCGGCGCTCCTGGTCGTACCCTCCCCCAGGTACCTCGTCAAACCTGCAGAAATCGTCATGGCGCAGTGACACGATAGGGTGCAACCGGCTGGGGGCAGGAATTCGGTGCTAAACTGGCGACCAGATCGCGTGGGGAATCACATCCTGGTTCGGAGTGGAGGCGCACATGTCATCGAGTGCAGGGGAATTTACGCATCGGCTACGGCTTCGAACCACAAGCGCCGAGAACGCCATCGTGATCCGCTGCGCTGGACGCCTGACGTCCGAGCACACCGAGCAACTCCGTGAGGAATTCATGCGCGTGCTGCCGGGCACGAAACGGATCGTGCTCGATCTCAGCGATCTCCGTCATGTGGACAGCACAGGGCTCGGCAGCCTGGTGCGGCTCTATGTGTCCGCCAAATCCGCCAACTGCGATCTTCAACTCGTGAACCTGAGCCAGCGCGTCAAGCAGTTGCTGGGCCTGACCAACCTGCTGTCGATGTTCACCGCGTGCGGGCAGTACTTGACGAAGCTACCGTGAATTTTGAGGAACAGTCGCCGTCGTGGTGGCCGGCGCGGCCGACTGCAAATCGGGCTGCGGCGCCATGGCGCGAGGGAAATAGACGGTAAAGGTCGTGCCGCGGTTGATTTCACTATCCACGGCGATGTAGCTGCCGGTTTGCTTGACGACGCCGTAGACGATCGCCAACCCCAGCCCGGTGCCCTGATTCTCTCCCTTGGTGGTAAAGAACGGCTCGAAGATGTGCGCCTTGACGTGCTCATCCATGCCGATGCCGGTGTCGGCAACGGCAAGGCTGACGTAGGAGCCGCGACGCGACCCGGGATGCGCGCGCACGAAAGCGTCGTCGAGTTCGACATTGGCGGTGCGAATGGTGACGTCTCCGCCGTCGGGCATGGCATCGCGGGCGTTCACGATTAAATTGAGCACGACCTGTTCGACCTGGGTGGGATCGGCACGGGTCACGCCCAGGTCGGCGGCAATCTGGAAAGAAGGAAGATACCGCTTGCCGAGCAGGGCGCGAATCATGGTCTCCATGCCGAGCACCAGTTTGCTGAGATCGACACGGCGGTCCGGTTGCGGCTGCTGCTTGCGGCTGAATGACAGCAACTGGCGCGTCAAGGCAGCGGCGCGCTGTGCGGCCCGGTCAATTTCCTCGACCTTGTCGCGCAGTGCGTCGCCGGCCGGTATGTAGTCGAGCAACAGCTCGCTGTAGCCGCGGATGATGGTCAACAGATTATTGAAATCGTGGGCCACGCCGCCGGTCATTTGCCCAACGGTGACCAGCTTCTGCTGCTGCGCCATTTCCGCTTCGGCGGCGCGCACCTGCTTCTCGGCATTGCGCGTCTTCTTGTCGGAGTACAGAGCGCGGTCGGCGCGATCCAGCAGGTCGGCCGCGGGTTCGCCTCCCTTGTACTCTGCCCAGCCGGCGGCAAAGGTGATCGAAATTTTTTCGCCCGCATGATCGAAATGCAAATCGCGCAGGTGCAGCAGGGCCTTGGGCACGTGGTCCGAGGTACACTCCGGCAGCAATACCATGAATTCGTCCCCGCCCATGCGCACCGGAAGGTCGGAGGAGCGGAAGCAGCGTTTCAGTTGACGCGAAAATTCCTGCAGCGCGGCATCCCCGGCGGCATGACCATAGCGGTCGTTGATCGCCTTGAAATCGTTGAGATCCAGCATCAGCGCCGTCAGCGCGTATCCCTGGCGCGACGCGCGGGCAATTTCAACCGGCATGTGCTCCTTCGCGAAACGCCGGTTGTACAGCTCGGTGAGGGGGTCGATCACGGCAAGCCGCTCGAAGGTTTCAGCCCGCGTTTCCAACGCAGCCATCTCGGCCAGCTGGGAGGCGAGCTGCTGCCGAAGCCGCTTGATCAGGACCTGCTGGTATACGACGGATATGCTGAACAGCAGCACCAACCCGAACAGTCCGCGAACGGCGGTGTCCAGATCGAACCAGTAGAACGGATTATCTTCGTGAACGATGCCGGGAAAGCTCAGAGAGAAAATCGCGAAGGTGAGCAGCAGCATGACCAGTACGGTGGCCCCCCAGAGCCACCAATCCTGGCGTTCAAGCCGGCGCATGCGAAATCGAATGTCGTCGAGACTGACAGAGCGGGCATTGCCCGCCGCGCCGGCGGTCGCAATCTCGCTATCAGGTTCTGGCTTCGTCTGCAACGCGCACCCTCAGTTGCGGCAATATAACCCTAATGTCGCCCAACATGGCAGGATTTAAGGGGTTAGCAGGTAAGATTCGTTCCTGCCTGGAACCCAGGCCAAAAAGGGGAACTAATGCCGGGCCACCAGGGAACGTAATTCTTTCCGTCACGTCGGCAAAACCTACCAATCAGGCGCTGTGCATGGCCTTGTAAGCCGCCTGTTTTCAGTGGCGGCGGGATGGCATCGGGGATGCTTTAGGACAGGGCAGACGAAGTGGCGCGCAATAGGGGCGCTCTTGAGAATAACTTTCGGCCAGAGAGTTTCTTGAGCGCCCCTTTGCATTCCTAGGCCAAAGCAAGCTTTTCTCCCAGGTCAATGCCGGCGCGGCGGAGCAGGGCGGCCACTACGTTTTGCTGCAATCGAGTCGCGTCGTATTCCACCCGGACGGTCTTTTCCTTCTCATTGAAGAGAATGCGCCGGATACCGTAGACGTCGCGGAGGCTGTCGATGGCGCGCATTTCCATTGGCCCGGGAATATTTCCGTAACGGTAGGCCACGTCAACCGCGGTCATGGCTGTTCTTGCCTCGCATCATCTCAGGGATCATTGCCTGTACGGCGAACCCCACTATAACAGGCGCGAGGGGCGACAAAGTTGCCGGAATGTCTTGACCTTGCACTTTACTATAAGGTTTAGACTTGGTCCTATGAAGATCGGCGAGTTGGCCCAGCAGCTTGGCATCAGTGCGCAGGCGGTCCGCTTCTACGAACGCGCCGGCTTGCTGCACGAACCCGAGCGCACCCCCTCCGGCTATCGCGTGTACAGCGCGGCCGAGCTGAAACGCGTGCGCTTCATCCGCAAGGCGAAAGAGCTGGGATTTTCGCTGAGCGAGATCGGCGATATTCTTCGCATGCACGATGCGGGGCAGGTGCCCTGCGCTCAGGTGATGGCAATCGCGGAGCGGCATCTGCGGGAGACGGACACGGAGATCAGGCGTTTGCGGCGCTTTCGCACCGAATTGTCGAATGCGCTGGGCCGCTGGAAGCGAACCCCGACGCGCGCGGTCACCGGCAATGCCATCTGCGAGTTGATCGAGCGCACCATGGATGACAATCACTGGAAACCGAGTCGCGGCGCGGTCAAGCACGCCCGCGGGAATGGACGCGCATGAACGAACCTGCGCTGGCGAAAGATCCGGTTTGCGGCATGAGCGTGGATCCCGCTCGCGCCAAGGCGACGGCAGAGCACCAGGGCCGCACCTATTACTTCTGCTGCCCGGGATGTGCCCGGAAGTTTACGGCCGAGCCACAGAAATATTTGCAGAACCCTGCAGGTCTGGTCAGCCTGGGAGTTCCGGCTGCCGCGCGGCCTTCCGGCCTGGTGAGCATCGGCGGGCCGCAACCTGCGCCGGTGGCAGCGCCGGAGCGCGATCCGGTCTGCGGGATGATGGTGGATCCGGCGCACGCGGCGGGGAAAGCCGAGTACCAGGGAAAGTCTTACTACTTCTGCAATCCGCGATGCGAGCAGCGGTTTCGCGCCGAGCCGGAAAAATACCTGGCTCCGAAGCCCGCGCCGGCCGCGCCTGCGGACAAAGCAGGTGAAAAGCAAAGCTACATTTGCCCCATGGATCCGGAGGTGCGCCAGCAGGGACCGGGCGCGTGTCCCAAGTGCGGCATGGCGCTGGAGCCGGAAATGATTGCCGCCCCCGCGACCAAGACCGAGTGGGTCTGTCCCATGCACCCGGAGATCGTGCGCGAGGAGCCGGGCGCGTGCCCGCTCTGCGGCATGGCATTGGAGCCGCGCACCATCACCGCGGCGGAGCCGGAGAATCCCGAACTGCGCGACATGACGCGCCGCTTCTGGGCCAGCCTGGCACTCACCATCCCGCTCCTCGTCATCGCCATGGGCCACATGGCGCCCTCGCTGCAGCACGTGCTTCCGCGCTGGATGCTGACCTGGGGCGAGCTGGCACTGGCGACTCCGGTCGTACTGTGGGCGGGATGGCCGTTCTTTCAGCGCGCCTGGACGTCAGTGAAAAACCGTCACGCCAACATGTTCACGCTGATCGGTATCGGCGTAGGGCGTCGCGTACGGGTACAGCGTGGTGGCGACGATCGCGCCGGGAATTTTTCCGGAAGCGTTCCGCGAACACGGCATCGTCAATGTTTATTACGAGGCGGCAGCGGCCATTACCACGCTGGTGCTTATGGGGCAGGTGCTGGAACTCCGCGCCCGCAGCCGCACATCGCAGGCGATCCGCGCGTTACTCGATCTGGCGCCGAAGATGGCGCGGCGCATCAACCCCGACGGCGCCGAAACCGACATTCCCATTGACCAGGTACAACCCGGCGATCGGCTGCGGGTGCGGCCCGGCGAAAAAATACCCGTGGACGGCATCGTGACCGAAGGCGCCAGCGCAGTGGACGAATCCATGATTACCGGCGAAGCGATGCCGGCGGAGAAGAGTGCCGGCGCGCGCGTGATCGGCGCCACCATCAACGCGCAGGGGTCGTTCGTCATGCGCGCCGAACGCGTGGGCAGCGAAACCTTGCTGGCGCAGATCGTGCGCATGGTCGCCGAAGCGCAGCGCAGCCGCGCGCCCATTCAGCGCATCGCCGACCGCGTCTCCGGCTACTTTGTCCCGGCAGTGATCTCGGCGGCCGCTATTACGTTTGTCACGTGGGCAGCCCTGGGCCCACAACCGCGCCTGGCGTATGCGCTGGTGAATGCCGTCGCCGTTCTGATCATTGCCTGCCCGTGTGCGCTGGGACTGGCAACGCCGATCGCCATCATGGTCGCGACCGGACGCGGGGCGTCTGCCGGCGTGCTGATCAAGAACGCCGAAGCGCTGGAGATCCTGGAAAAAGTGGACACGCTGGTCGTGGACAAGACCGGAACACTGACTGCGGGCAAGCCCAAGCTGGTATCGGTGGTCGCGACGGGTGGCCCACCCTTGTCGCTCCCGGGGTTGGAGCGACAGGGTGGGGATTTGCAGGATGAATCGGAATTGCTGCGCATGGTGGCAAGCCTGGAGCGCGCCAGCGAACATCCGCTCGCCGGGGCCGTGGTCAGCGGCGCTCAAGAAAGAAATTTAGGGCTGTCGAACCCGGAAAATTTCAGGTCGCTCACCGGCCAAGGCGTAGCCGGGCGCGTCGAGGGCAGGGAAGTCGCGGTCGGCAACGAGCGGCTATTCGAGGAATTGCGAATCGCGGTTGCCCCACCCTTGTCCCGCCCGGGGGAGCCTGCCCTGAGCGCAGCCGAAGGGGCGGGACAGGGTGGGGACTTTCTCAGCCATGCCGACCAACTTCGGCGCGACGGTCAGACTGTTATCTACGTCGCCGTGGATGGCAAGCCCGCGGGAATGCTGGGCGTCGCGGACCCGATCAAGAGTTCCACCCCGGAGGCGATTCGCGCCCTGCATGCAGAAGGCGTGCGCGTGGTGATGCTGACCGGCGACAGCCGCCAGACTGCCGAGGCGGTGGCGCGCCAACTGGGCATTGACGAGTTCGAAGCCGACCTGCTGCCGGAGCGGAAGCTGGAAATTGTGAAGCGGTTGCAGGCGCAGGGACACGTGGTGGCCATGGCCGGCGACGGCATTAACGACGCGCCCGCGCTGGCGCAGGCCAACGTCGGGCTCGCCATGGGTACGGGGACGGATGTGGCCATGGAAGCGGGCGGGATTACGCTGGTCAAAGGCGACCTGCGCGGCATCGTGCGGGCGCGGCGGCTGAGCCGGGCGACCTTGCGCGTCATTCGCCAAAACCTGTTCTTCGCGTTTGTCTATAACTCGCTGGGCGTTCCGATCGCGGCGGGCGTCCTCTATCCGTTCTTCGGAATCCTGCTCAGCCCGATTATTGCGGCGGCGGCGATGAGCTTCAGTTCGGTGTCGGTGATTTCCAACTCGCTGCGGCTGCGCAACGTGAGGCTGTAAACGTAACAAGTGTTAAGGGCTGCTATCAAAGAACGTCGTAAGTTGTGTGAAGGGCTGTTATCAACAGCTACCCCGCAGGCCAGTTGGAAATTGCCTCGTTTCGGCGTAAGTTCTTCGACTAGGGAGTTGCAGCTATGTGGTGGCGAACACACTTGTCCAAATTAGCTTTTGGAATCTGATAGCGGCCAGGTGGGTAGAAGGCTGAGTCTCTGATAGCTTGAGTTTTCCACGACTTAAGCACTCAGAGGAGGACTCAGCCTTGAGCAAAGTATGCAGCATTTTCTCGCAGATGTTACAGCTGATTTCTCGAACCGCCTTTGACGCAGCGGTTCGCAAACACAAGGCCGAACGGCACGCCCGCGGCTTCAGCAGTTGGGGACAGTTCGTGGCCATGCTGTTCTGCCAACTGGGCGGGGCCAAGTCACTGCGCGAGATTTGCGGCGGGCTGGCGGCCAGTGAAGGCAAGCTGCGGCACTTGGGCCTGCCAGAGGCCCCGCCCCGTTCCACCCTGGCCTATGCCAACGAGCACCGGCCCTGGCAGTTATACGAAGAGCTTTTCCAGCAGCTTCTGACCCAATGCCGGGGGTTGGCCGTCCAGCAATCTGCGGGTCAGCACAAGTTCCGCTTCAAGCACAAGCTGATCAGCGTGGACGCGACCGTGATCGATCTGTGCGCCAGCGTGTTCGACTGGGCACGTTTCCGCCGGACCAAAGGCGCGGTGAAGCTGCACCTGCTGCTGGACCACGAGGGCTTTCTGCCCTGCTATGCGGTGATCACCGAAGGCAAGCAGCACGAGGTGCGAGTGGCGCGGCAGTTGCAGTACGAGTCAGGAACGCTGCTGGTGATGGATCGCGGCTACAACGACTACGGCTGGTTTGCCGATCTGACCCAGCAAGGCGTGTATTTCGTGACCCGGATGAAAGACAACGCCGATTACCTGGTGCTGGAGGAGCGGGAACTGCCGCGGCGCAAAGGGCTGTTGCGTGATCAGCTGATTTGCTTTTACCAGCAGGCGCGCGACGGGCGGGAGTGCTATTTCCGCCGCATCGAGTTCTACGACGAAGAGCAGGACCGGAGGCTGGTGTTTGTCACCAATCACCTGACGCTGGCCGCGGCCACGGTGGCGGAGGTGTATAAGCAGCGCTGGCAGATCGAGCTTTTTTTCAAGGCCTTGAAGCAGTCGCTTCGGGTTAAGACCTTCGTGGGCACCTCGGCCAATGCGCTGAAGACCCAGATCTGGGCGGCGTTGATCGCCATGCTGCTGATCAAGTACCTGCAACTGAAAGCGACGTTTGGCTGGTCGCTGTCGAATCTGGTGGCGCTGCTGCGGCAACAGTTGTTCGTGTACCGCGATTTGTGGGTGTGGATCGATCACCCCTTTCAAGCACCGGAGCTGCCGGAATCACCGCCGGAACAACTCGCGATGGCCTGGCAGTAGTTGGACAGCAGCCTACTTCCCAAGGAACAGACCTTGGCCAAATTGGGAGTTTCAGGAGGCGCAATCTAGACAGCATCGATCGGGAGATTCGATTTTTGAAGAGCCAACCTGCTTTGTGCGAAGGCGGGTAAGGAAGCTTATGTCCCCCGTTTTCAACGAAGCTGAGCCGGAGCCTCAGCTAATTTGGACAGTACTGGGTGGCGAACGCGATTAATTGCGGGGCTTGCGGGCGGTGTCGTCGGTGTGTTTGTCCTGCTCGGTGTAGTCGTAATTGAGGGTTTGCTTCTCGGCGCTATGTTAAATCGCGGTGCACCGGCGGGGCCCGGCACCGTCACTTGGGACCCGGTGTCGCTGTGGAGGTCTAGCGTTCTTGCCAAGTTATTTCTACTATTGGCAGTCTTGATTCCGCTGGTCGTTTCCGCTTTGGCGGGTAAGTTTATCTCTGGGCGTATTCTGCATCCGTCGGCTCACCCCTGATTGTTTCGCGCCGGCGAAAATGACGGGCAGCGTTAATTTACGCTAAATCGTCTTATCACAAGTTACGCGGGGGCAGACAAGGGCGACTTCTGCAGGGGTGGTATTGATTTAGAGCTGGCGTCTCAGGCCCGAATCCTTACATCTTGCTCAGATACGACACGATCTCCGGCTGCGTCCAGTTCACCGCACCGATGAACTTGCGCCGCACCACGCCCTGCCGGTCAATGATGTAGGTCTCGGGAAACTTGAAGGTGCCGTAAACCGAGTTCGCTTTCTGGTTGGGATCGCGGACCGAGAGCAAGTCAACCCCGTGGTCCTTGAGGAACTTGTTGTACGCGTTTTCGTCTACGTCAACGCTGACCGCCAGCACGGTCACGCCCTTATCGTGCAGCCGCGACTGCATCTGCACCAGCGACGGCATTTCATCGACGCAGGGCGGACACCACGTCGCCCAGAAATTCAGCACTACCACCTTGCCCTTGAGGTCGTGCAGGGCGACCGTGCGGGTGGAATCCTGAAGGGAAAAGTCGGGCGCGGCTTCGCCAATGCGCGGTGGCCGCGAGCCGCTGTAACAGCCGGTCAGCAACGACAGTCCGAGAACAATGATCCAGAGCCGCTTCACGTTTTTATGATACCCGAGCTTCGAATTGCGTGCGCCCGCGAGGCGTACAATCAACATCATGCCACCGCACGCGGGTTGGTGACGGTGATCACGATCACAGCGGTTGACCTGCCCAACGATCCCACAACCGGTGCCCGCAACCTATAATTGCATCCTGAGCCTGTGACAGCGCTGACTACAAAAGAAGGTCCGGCCGTGTCGGTGATCGTGCCGGCGCGCAACGAAGAAGCCTGCCTGGGCGCGTGCCTAGACTCGTTGCTGGCGCAAACCGGCGTGGATTTCGAAATTATTGCGGTCGATGACCAGTCCAGCGATGGCACACGCGACATCGCCGCGTCGCGAGCGGGTGTCCGCGTGATCGAGGCCGGTCCGCTGGCCGAGGGCTGCTCGGGAAAATGCAATGCCGCGCAGTCGGGAGCCGATGTGGCAGGCGGCGCGTGGCTGTTGTTCACCGATGCCGATACCGTGCACCTTCCCGGATCGCTGGAACGCAGCCTGCGCGAGGCGCGCGAGCACCAGGTCGCCCTGCTCTCGTATTCTCCCGCGCAGGAAGTCCATGGGCTCATGGAAAACGCCGTCATGCCGGTGATCTATGCGGAATTGGCGGCGACCTACCGCCCGAAAGAGGTTTGCGACCCTGCCTCCGCCGTGGCGGCCGCCAACGGACAATACCTGCTGATCACGCGCGCCGCGTACGATGCCGTCGGCGGGCACGCGGCGGTCAGCCACACCTTGCTGGAAGACGTCGCACTGGCAAAAGCAGTCAAGCGTAGCGGGCGGAAATTGCGTTTCCGCTTCGGCGGCGACGCGGTGCGGACTCGCATGTATCGCACCTGGCACGACCTGCGCGACGGCTGGACCAAGAACTTGGCGCTGCTGTTTCCCCAGACATTGCGGCTTGCGGCGATCCGCGGCATCGAATTCCTGCTCGCAGCCAGCGGCATTGGCGCCTTCGTCGCAGGCCTCGCCACCGGGAACTACGTTTTGCTCGGGGCGGGCGTGGTGGTCGCGGTGCCCACTTGAGCGCTGTTCCTCCGCCGGGTGCGGAAGGCGCATTTCGGGCCGCTGGCGACCATGCTGTCGCCGATCGGACTGCCCATGTTCGTGTTCCTCCTGCTGCGCTCGCAACTCCATACCCGGTGGAGGAAGCAGGTGTCGTGGAAAAACCGGACATATCGTCCTGCGACAGAAACGCCGGAAATGCGACAATACAAGGACGAAGTCACCGCCGCCGAGCGGCGCTGAGCCGAGAAGGAGAGCATGGTTTACCTGACGCGCAAGTGCGAGTTTTCCGCGGCGCACTATTACCACAACCCGGAGTTCTCGCCGGAGGAGAACCAGCGCATCTTCGGCAAGTGCAACAACCCCAACGGCCACGGCCACAATTACACCCTGGAAGTGACGGTGAAAGGCGAGGTGAACCCGCGCTCCGGTTTCGTGCTGGACCTGAAGGAGTTGAAGAATACGCTGGAGCGCGAAGTGTTGTCCGCGCTCGACCACCGCTTCCTTAACAAGGAAGTTCCGGAATTCCGCGACCGCATTCCGACCACGGAAAACCTGGCGATCGCCATCTGGGAGCGCCTGCACAGCAAACTGAACGTGGCGAAATTGCACCGCGTCCGCGTGTTCGAGACGCCCGACTTGTTTGTGGATTTTTACGGAGAGAAATGAAGGCCCACCTCACCCGGCGCTACTGGTTTTCGGCTTCGCACCGCCTGCACAGCGACCAGATGTCGGCGGAAGAAAACCGCGCCACCTACGGCAAGTGCAACAACCCGTACGGCCACGGTCACAATTACGCGCTGGAAGTCACGGTCAGCGGTGCGGTGGACGCGGGCACGGGCATGGTGTGCAACCTGGCGGACCTGGACGGCTTCATGGAGCGCGAAATCCTGGCGCGCTATGAGCATGTGAACCTCAATACGCTGCCGGAATTCAGGCGTCGCGTGCCCACGACGGAAAATCTTTGCGTGGAAATCTACGAAATATTGCAGCGCGGATTCCACCAGGCCCATCTGGAAAAGGTAAGGATGGAAGAGACCATGATGAACTCCTTCGAATATGCCGGAGGAGCCGAGGTGCGTCATTAGCGCGAAGAAGGGACCCATGACACAAGTTGCGGAAGCCACCACGCTGGCCGGCGCCAGCTACGCCGAGCTGGTGCGCGAGCTGCTGGCGCGGCTGGCGAAGACCCCGACCGTGAAGGTCTGCAGCGCACGCCGGAGCGTGTGCAGCGCTCCATGAATACCTCACTAGCTCCGGCTGCGTCCAGTTCACCGCACCGATGAACTTGCGCCGCACCACGCCCTGCCGGTCAATGATGTAGGTTTCGGGATACTTGAAGGTGCCGTACAACGAGTTTGATTTCTGGTTGGGATCGCGGACCGAGAGCAGGTCCACGTCGTGGTCCTTGAGAAACTTCTTGTACGCGTTCTCGTCCACGTCAACGCTGACCGCCAGCACGGTCACGCCTTTGTCTTGCAGCCGCGACTGCATCTGCACCAGCGACGGCATTTCATCGACGCACGGCGGACACCACGTCGCCCAGAAATTCAGCACTACCACCTTGCCCTTGAGGTCGTGCAGGGCGACCGTGCGGGTGGAATCCTGAAGGGAAAAATCGGGCGCGGCTTCGCCAATGCGCGGCGGCCGCGAGCCGCTGTAACAGCCGGTCAGCAACGACAGTCCGAGAACGAAAATCCAGAGCCGCTTCACGTTTTTATGATACCCGACCTTCGAATTCCGTGCGCCCGCGAGGCGTACCATCAACATCATGCCACCGCACGCGGGTTGGTGACGGTGATCACGGTCACAGCGGTTGACCTCTCCCTGGAACGCACAATCTGCGCCCGCAACCTATAATTGCATCCTGAGCCTGTGACAGCGCTGACCACAAAAGAGGGGCCGGCCGTGTCGGTGATCGTGCCGGCGCGCAACGAAGAAGCCTGCCTGGGCGCGTGCCTGGACTCGCTGCTGGCGCAAACCGGCGTGGATTTCGAAATTATTGCGGTCGATGACCAATCCAGCGATGGCACACGCGACATCGCCGCGTCGCGAGCGGGTGTCCGCGTGATCGAGGCCGGTCCGCTGGCCGAGGGCTGCTCGGGAAAATGCAATGCCGCGCAGTCGGGAGCCGATGTGGCAGGCGGCGCGTGGCTGTTGTTCGCCGATGCCGATACCGTGCACCTTCCCGGATCGCTGGAACGCAGCCTGCGCGAGGCGCGCGAGCACCAGGTCGCCCTGCTCTCGTATTCTCCCGCGCAGGAAGTCCATGGGCTCATGGAAAACGCCGTCATGCCGGTGATCTATGCGGAATTGGCGGCGACCTACCGCCCGAAAGAGGTTTGCGACCCTGCCTCCGCCGTGGCGGCCGCCAACGGACAATACCTGCTGATCACGCGCGCCGCGTACGATGCCGTCGGCGGGCACGCGGCGGTCAGCCACACCTTGCTGGAAGACGTCGCACTGGCAAGAGCAGTCAAGCGTAGCGGGCGGAAATTGCGCTTCCGCTTCGGCGGCGACGCGGTGCGGACTCGCATGTATCGCACCTGGCACGACCTGCGCGACGGCTGGACCAAGAACTTGGCCCTGCTGTTTCCCCAGACATTGCGACTTGCGGCGATCCGCGGCATCGAATTCCTGCTCGCAGCCGGCGGCATTGGCGCCTTCGTCGCAGGCCTCGCCACCGGGAACTACGTTGTGCTCGGGGCGGGCGTGGTGGTCGCGGTGCCCACTTGAGCGCTGTTCCTCCGCCGGGTGCGGAAGGCGCATTTCGGGCCGCTGGCGACCATGCTGTCGCCGATCGGACTGCCCATGTTCGTGTTCCTGCTGCTGCGCTCGCAACTCCATACCCGGTGGAGGAAGCAGGTGTCGTGGAAAAACCGGACATATCGTCCTGCGACAGAAACGCCGGAAATGCGACAATACAAGGACGAAGCCGCCGCCGCCGAGCGGCGCTGAGCCGAGAAGGAGAGCATGGTTTACCTGACGCGCAAGTGCGAGTTTTCCGCGGCGCACTATTATCACAACCCGGAGTTCTCGCCGGAGGAGAACCAGCGCATCTTCGGCAAGTGCAACAACCCCAACGGTCACGGTCACAATTACACGCTGGAAGTCACGGTGAAGGGCGAGGTGAACCCGCGCTCCGGCTTCGTGCTGGACCTGAAGGACCTGAAGGACACGTTGGAACGCGAGGTGCTGAGCGCGCTGGACCACCGCTTCCTGAACAAGGAAGTCCCGGAATTCCGCGACCGCATTCCGACGACGGAAAACCTGGCGATCGCCATCTGGGAGCGCCTGCACAGCAAGCTGAACGTGGCGCAATTGCACCGCGTCCGCGTGTTCGAGACGCCCGACTTGTTTGTGGATTTTTACGGAGAGAAATGAAGGCCCACCTCACCCGGCGCTACTGGTTTTCGGCTTCGCACCGCCTGCACAGCGACCAGATGTCGGCGGAAGAAAACCGCGCCACCTACGGCAAGTGCAACAACCCGTACGGCCACGGTCACAATTACGCGCTGGAAGTCACGGTCAGCGGTGCGGTGGACGCGGGCACGGGCATGGTGTGCAACCTGGCGGACCTGGACGGCTTCATGGAGCGCGAAATCCTGGCGCGCTATGAGCATGTCAACCTCAATACGCTGCCGGAATTCAGGCGTCGCGTGCCCACGACGGAAAATCTTTGCGTGGAAATCTACGAAATATTGCAGCGCGGATTCCACCAGGCCCATCTGGAAAAGGTAAGGATGGAAGAGACCATGATGAACTCCTTCGAATATGCCGGAGGAGCCGAGGTGCGTCATTAGCGCGAAGAAGGGACCCATGACACAAGTTGCGGAAGCCACCACGCTGGCCGGCGCCAGCTACGCCGAGCTGGTGCGCGAGCTGCTGGCGCGGCTGGGCGAAGACCCCGACCGTGAAGGTCTGCAGCGCACGCCGGAGCGTGTGCAGCGCTCCATGGAATACCTCACCAGGGGCTATCACGAAGACGCCGAGACCATGCTCAAAAGCGCCCTGTTCACCGTCAACTACGACGAGATGGTGATCGTCAAAGACATCGAGATGTTCAGCCTGTGCGAGCATCACCTGCTGCCGTTTTTCGGCAAGGTGCACATCGCCTACGTGCCCAACGGGAAAGTAATCGGCCTGAGCAAGTTGCCGCGGCTGGTGGAAATTTTCTCGCGCCGCCTGCAGGTGCAGGAACGCATGACCACGCAAATCGCGGAAACCATTCAGCGCGTCATCGAGCCCCAGGGCGTGGGTGTCGTGGTGGAGGCGCGCCACCTCTGCATGATGATGCGCGGCGTGGAGAAGCAGCACTCCGCCGCGGTCACCTCGGCGATGTTCGGCGCCTTCCGCGAGGAGCACGAAACGCGGGAAGAGTTCCTGTCGCTGATCCGGGCGAAGGCGGGAAACGGGAGCTTCTAACAGGCAGTTTCGAGTTTCAGTTTCGGTTTCAGGTAATCAGCCGGTCGGGCTCGACCGGCCTTTTTACTGCCGTCATGTATCCTTCCATGCGATGAGAACGAAAAGAGCCGCTGATAACGTGAGCAGTGAAACGCTCGCCGGGAAAGTCGCCGTCGTCACCGGTGCCAGCCGTGGCATCGGCCGCGCCATCGCCGATGCGCTCGTGGACGCGCGATGCACTGTTATCGCCGCTTCGCGGACCATGTCAGCAGCACGGAATAAATCCGCTTCCCGGCCACCGAAAAGCGACATCCGATTACCGATAATCGAGATCCGCTGCGACGTCCGCGACGAGGGTTCAGTCGCGCTGCTGTTCGCCACAGTGAGGAGCCAGTTTGACCACGTGGACATCCTGATCAACAACGCCGGCACGGCGCACGCGCTGCAGAATATCGAAGACCTGCCGCTGGAAACCTGGCGCGAGGTGCTCGATACCAACCTGACCGGAATGTTCCTGTGCACCCGCGCTGCGCTGCCGCTGATGCGCGCCGGAGCGGTGATCGTCAACAACCTGTCGGTCGCGGCGCGGAGCGTCTTTGCCGGCGAGTCCGCCTACTGCGCCTCCAAGCACGGCGCGCTCGGCTTCACCGACACGCTGCGCGCGGAGGTGCGTGGCCGCGGCATTCGCGTCATCTCGCTTCTGCCCGGCCCCACCGCAACCGACATCTGGAACCAGTTCATGCCGGAGGCGCCGCGGGACAAGATGATGTCGCCGGAGACGGTGGCGCGCGCCGTCGTGACCGCCATCGCTCTGCCGGAAAATGTGACCGTGGAGGAACTAAGGTTCGGACCGACGGGAGGGAAGTTTGTAGATGGTTCAGATCACCCGATCACCAGATCACCCGATGCCCTACGCGTCGTAACGGAAGCGCCGGCGCTGGGAAGGGAAGAGCTTGATCATGGCGATGCCGGCGACGAATCCGCCCACGTGCGCCCAAAACGCGATCCCGCCGCCGGTCTGGCTGGAGTAGGCGATCGAGGTCGCGGCGCCGCTCAGGAACTGCACCACGAACCAGTAGCCGAGCACGATCCATGCCGGCAGCCAGAGGAAGAAGACGAACAGGAAGGGAACCAGCGTCAGGACGCGCGCCGAGGGGAACAGGAGGAAGTAGGCGCCCATCACTCCGGCGATGGCGCCGCTGGCGCCGACGCTGGGGACGTGCGAGGTCGCATTAAAGAACGTGTGTGCCAGCGTCGCCGCCACGCCCGACAGCAGGTAGAACACCAGGTAGCCGAAATGACCCAGGTGGTCCTCGACGTTATCGCCGAAGATGTACAGCACCCACATGTTGGAAATCAGGTGCAGCCACGAGGCATGCATGAACATGGCGGTCAGCACCGGGATGAACGCCATCTCGGCAGTTACCGTATGCGAGCCGCTGATCAAGGCCGTCACGCGGTAAGGATGGAAGCCGAAGACGTTGACCACCTGCTGAGCCGGCGCGGGCACGCCCAGCCACATGCACAGGAACGCCAAAGTGTTGAGCGCCAGCAGAAAATAATTGACGTAGGGCGTGCTGTAGCGCGGGGTGTCGTCCTTCAGGGGAATCATCGGGCTGCGGCGGCGACCCAGGTTGACCGGACCGCCGTTCCGCCTTCACGATAACAGAGACACCATGAACGGGGTACTGGTTATAGACAAACCGGCGGGCATGACGTCGCACGACGTTGTCAACCGCGTGCGCCGCCTGCTGCAGGAGCGCTCGGTCGGGCACCTGGGCACGCTCGATCCCATGGCGACCGGCGTGCTCCCGCTGGTCCTGGGGAAACTGACCCGCCTGGCACAGTTTTATAACCAGCGCCGAGAAAATCTATGAAGGCCAGATCCGCTTTGGCTTTGCCACCGATACCTACGACGCCGAGGGAGAGGCCCTTGGGGCGCCTCAGCCAGTTCAAGTAACACTTGAAGTGGTGCGCGAGGTGGCGGCGAAGTTCCGCGGCGAGATCCTGCAAACCCCGCCGCCGTTTTCCGCCAAGAAAATCCAGGGCGTTCCGGCCTACAAGCTGGCGCGCAAAAAGCAAGAAGTAACGCTGGAGCCGGTGCGGGTAGAGATCAAGGAATTTGAAATCCTGAATTTCGATGGGGAACTGGCGGGTTTCCGCGCGCGCGTGTCGTCCGGGACCTACATGCGGTCGGTGGCGCACGAGATGGGGCAACAGCTCGGAGTGGGCGCCCACCTCTGCGGCCCTGCGGCGCACCGGGGTCGGCGAGTTTACGGAAGCGGATGCTCGCACGCTGGAACAGTTGGAGGCGGCCGCAGCATCGGACGAACCCGAAAAGTTTCTGATCCACCTGCGCCGCATCCTCCCGACGTTTCCATCCGTGACCGCCGATGAAATGAACGTCAACCGCATCCGTCACGGGCAGGCAGTCAACCTGCCGGAAATGTCACGCGCGCCGCTGGTGAAAGTGTTCGCCGGGCAAGCAGAGCTGATCGCCATTGCCAGCCGGGTGGCGGGCACGCTGTTTCATCCCAAGGTGGTGCTGGTGGGGTAGGCGGTGAGCATCAAGGCGCCACACACGCAGGCGAAGTTGAAAAGTCTAATTATGTCCGATAACGGATATTATGTAAAGTAGACGCTTGGCCCTGTAACAATGCGGTTCTACCAGGGTGGCGCGGCTGCGTTATTGCCCTTTGTGAGCCGGCAACGCCAGCGTCTTTACCCACGGGACCTTTTTGAAGTCCTTCACGTCGGAGGTGACGAGGACGCCGTCTTTCCCGGCCAGAACGGCGGCAAAACAGTCGGCGTAAGGCAGGCCGTAGCCAACCCGGATTCTGCCAGCCGCCTCGGCCTGCTCCCGGTCAACGTCCACCAAAACGATCGATTGGGCTTCGGCGGCAAGCATCGTGACCTGGGCTTTTTTGTAGCCCAGGTGGCGAGCCACTGTGTAATAGACCTCGCCCCAATTGATGACCGACATGACTACAGGCTGGTTCTTCCGGAGCGCCTCGTTCAGCACGTGTTCCACGAGATCGGCACCCGGTTCATCTCTTAGGAAACGATAGAGGGCATTGGCATCGAGAACGTGCCGTTTCATTCGATCTCACGGTCCGGATCGCGTTCCACGTTGGGTGGGAGATCGAGCCCCTTGAGGATTCCCCGAAGGCGAGCGATAGCACCGTTCGAGATGGGACGGACAAGGATGCCGCCGTCCGCCTCGTCAAATCGCACGCGAGTTCCGCGTTCAATGCCGTGCTTACGGCGCAGCTCGGCGGGAATCACCAACTGGCCCTTGGAGGTAACGACGCCTTCCCTTTTCATGTCTTACATTCTATCTTATAAAGTAAGACAAGGCAAATTATTTAGCTGTGCGCTGCCAGGAGTTCGTCCAACTCCTCTCGGAATTGCCGTAGCGCTTCCAGCCTCTCCGGCGTGGCCTCCAGCGTCTCCGACTTAGCCCGAAACACCTGCCGCCCTCCCTCCTCCACCAGCACGCCCATCACTTCCCCCATGCGCCAGCCGGGCGTGCCGATCATCGTGAGCCCGCAAGGCGTGGCTTCCAGCAGCGCGATGCACTCGCCGCGCACCACCCCCACAGCTTTGGGAAAGCGATCGAACGTCTGGAGTTCAAAGCCGGCGAGGTAGATGCGCTGGAGCTGCTCGGAAGAGTCTGGCATTTAGCAATTTGGTAATTTCGTAAGTTGGTAATTTAAAAACCCGCCAGTTCGGATTTCGCGGCCACCACCCGAACCCTGCTGTTCAATTACAAAATTACCGAATTACCCAATTACCAAATTCCCGACTCACATCTTGTAGCGCCCCAGGTCCTCGTCTCCCAGGTTCTCCAGCCACTTGCGGAGCTCTTCCTGGGAAACGCGGTCGGAGACGGCGCTGGCCATGCGCGAGGTTTTCAGCACTTCGTCTTCGACAAAAATCGGGCAATCCACTCGCAGGGCCAGGGCAAGCGCGTCGGACGGGCGCGAGTCGATGGAGATAATCTGGCCGTCGCGCTCCACCCAGATGATGGCGAAGAATGTGTCGTCGCGCAATTCGTTGACCACCACCTTGCGGACGCTGGCATCGAGGCCGGTCAGCAGGTTTTTCAGCAGGTCGTGGGTCATCGGCCGCGGCGTGGTGACCTTTTCGATTTCCAGGGCGATGGCATTGGCCTCGTAGATTCCGACCCAGATCGGCAGCACCGCATCGCCGCCGACGTCCTTCAGGATCACGATGGGCATGTTGGTCACCGGGTCCATCATCAAGCCCCGAATTTTCATCTCGACTTCCATCGTGCCCCTCCGAATGCTCAGGCCATCTCCCCCAACAAGCTGTTGGGAAACGTCGCCGTAACGCGCACCGGCACGTATTGGCCGACCCGCGGTTCTTCGCCTCCGCCTGTCGTGAAGTTTAGCACCTTGTGTTGCGACGTGCGCCCGATCCACTGGCCGCGGGTCGGGTTCCGGCCCTCGACCATCACTTCAAGCGCTTCGCCCAGGTGGCGCTGATTCGCCGCCAGTGAAATTTCCTTCTGCCGCGCGTTCAGCACCGCCAGGCGCGCCGCTTTCTCCTCGTCCGGAATGCTGTCGATGTAGGTCAGCGCTGGCGTATTCGGCCGCGGCGAATACTTGAAGGAAAAAATGGCGTCGTATTCCACCTGCTGGAGCAGCGTGAGCGTCTCCTCGAAATCCGCTTCCGTTTCGCCCGGGAAACCGACGATAACGTCGGAGGTGATGCTGATCCTGCGCCGCGCCGCCTTCATCCACGCAATCCGCTCCAGGTACTGATCGCGCGTGTACAGCCGCTTCATCAACTGGAGCACGCGCGTGGATCCGCTCTGCACCGGCAGATGGACGTGATCGCAGAGCGCTGGCACGGCATCAATGGCGTCCACAATGTCCTTGCCGAAATCGCGCGGATGGGAGGTGGTGAACCACACCCGGCGCACTCCGCCGATCTCGCCAACCGCCACCAGCAACTCGGCAAATGTCTTTTTTTCAGATGGATCACGGTAAGAGTTCACGTTTTGCCCGAGCAATTGGATCTCCGTGAAACCCTGGTCGGCCATCTTGCGCGCCTCGGCCAGCACGGAGTCCGAGGTGCGGCTGCGCTCCTTGCCGCGGGTGAAGGGAACCACGCAGTAGGCGCAGAACTTGTCGCAGCCTTCGATGATGGTGATGTACCCGCGATACGGGTTGCTGCGGGCGGTGTACTCGGTCTCGAAGGTCTGATCGGTCTGGCGGTCGTCCAGGCCGGTGACGCGCGACTTCCCTGCCTCGATCTGCACCAGCATTTCCGGCAGATTGCGGTACGACGCCGACCCGCACACCAGCGACACGTGCGGCGCGCGCTCGAAAATCTTCTCGCCCTCCTGCTGCGCCACGCATCCCAGCACGCCGAATTTCTTGCCCTGCTTCTGGAGAGCCTTGTAGTCGGCCAGGCGATGGAACACCTTCTGCTCGGCTTTGTCGCGGATGGAACAGGTGTTGTACAGCACCAGGCCGGCTGCCTGGACGGTCTCCACCTGGCGGTAGCCCTGGGAGAGGAGCGTGCCGATCACCTTTTCGGAGTCGTGCACGTTCATCTGGCAGCCGAAGGTTTCCAGGTAAAACGTCTTTGGGGGAACAACTGACATTCCCTTGAGTATAAACGACGGCAGCGTGGGAGAGGTCTAGCCGCCGTTACGCACCAGGTCGAGGAAGTACTGGTGGACGCGTTTGTCGTCGGAGAGTTCGGGGTGGAAGGTCGCGGCCAGGACTCTTCCCTGCCGGATCAGCACGGGATCGTTCCCTTCCCTGGCGAGCACTTCAACTTCAGGACCGACGTTTTCGAACTTCGGGGCGCGAATGAAGACCATTTCCAGGGGCTCCGGCCCCAGCTTTGACGCGCCGTGGCGAATCGAGCTGTGCACCTGCCGGCCATAGGCGTTGCGCTTGATCCTGACGTCCAGCGCACCCAGGCCCGGCTGCGGCGGATTGTCCACGTCGTGCGCCAGCAGGATCGCCCCGGCGCAGGTGCCGAAGGTCGGCTTCGCCCGCACGAATTCCTGGAGCTTCTGGAATCCTGGTTCGCCGAGCAGCTTGAGAAACGTGGTGGACTCGCCGCCCGGGATGACGAGCGCCTCCACTTCGTCCAACTGCTCCGGCTTTTTTATCAGGACAACCTGAGCGCCCAGCTCTTCCAGCCGCCGCCGGTGCGCGTCGAAATCGCCCTGTAATGCCAACACGCCGATTTTCATGGCTACCGATTGGATGTTTGCATCAATCGCTTGGTTGAGAAAACCCCCACCCTGTCTCGCCCCCTGGCTGTGCTTCGGGGCAGGCTCCGTTCGGGCGAGACAAGGGTGGGGCAACCTACCGTTTTGCTAACCTCTCCAGGACCGCGCCGACCACCAGCGGCAGGCCTACCGTGGCGTCCAAAAAAACCTCGGCAAATTTTCCGCCTTCTTCCGGCGGCACGAACTTGCCCCACGACACCGCCTCGGTATAGGGGCTGCCCGACAGCCCGCCCCAGTACACCGGCTCCGGGCAGATGCGCACGCCGTAATGAAAGCGCTTCAGCGGCACGTCCTCGCCGCCGCGCCGGTGCCGCAACTCCAGGTACGGCCCCAGTTGCTGCGTCCAGTTGCGCGGCACTCCACCGCCGATGGTGAACACGCCCATGCGCGGCGATGCCACCATGGTGTCGGCGTACTTGTCCACGTCTTCGAAGGGATCGTAGCGCAGCTTCGTCCTTTTCTGCTTCGCGCGCATGCGGTTATGCAGCGCAAGATCGAGCCCCAGCTCGGAATCGGTGAACGCGGGGACAAACACCGGAACATTTTTTTCATACGCCGATTTCAGAATTCCCCGCCCCTTCACGTGCTTGCTTAGATGCTCGCCGATGGCGCGATTCAGTTTCCACGAGCACAGTGTCTCGTCGGCGTTCCACTGGTCCAGGATGGGCGCGACGATGCGCTCCACCTGATCGAGATTCTGCTCCGGCTCCAGCGTGTCGTACACGCGGTTGTAGCCCGCCTCGTAGAGCTCGACATCGTTCATCTTGGGATCGTAGATGTAGTGCGAGCGCCCGATGCCCTCCACCAGCCCGTGCGCCATCAGCGCGCCGGTGGACACCAGCGCGCGCACGATGCCGCGGTCGATAAGCTCGGCGATGATCAGTCCCTGCTTCGCCACCGTCATCGCGCCCGCCAGCGTCATCACCACCAGGCACTCTTTATCGCGCGCCATGGCTTCGAGCACGTCGGCGGCGTCGCCAACTTGCCGCGCCGTAAATGCAGTGCGGCCCATCGCCGTGACGAGGTCGTTGATGCTGTGGATGCGGCCCAGATCCAGCGGCTCCAGCGGAACCAGGTTGTCTTCTTCCGGGGTGTGCAGCCGCCGGTCGATGCCGGCGCCTTGCGGCGAGTGTGAGTGATCCTTTTTTTCGTGCCCGTGCTTGTGCTTCAATCCTTCACCTCAACAGAATTGTGGCCGCAGATCAATGCGGAGAAATGCTAATCGGGAACAGCCAAAGTAAATGCGCATGTATCTCCCCGTCAACGTCCCGTAATCACAAGTCACAATCGCGAATCACAAATGTCGCTCTGTTATTCTAGTGCGTTCCCGGAGGACACTTGCCTGCTCCCGAGCAGTTTCGCGTCGGCCTGATTCAGATGTCGTGCTCACCCGACCCGGAAAAAAATCTTGAGCACGCCGTGGACATGGTGCGCGACGCCGCCGGACGCGGGGCGCAGGTGGTGTGCCTGCCGGAATTGTTCCTCACTCAATATTTTTGCCAGCGCGAAGACGCGGCGCTGTTCGATCTTGCCGAACCGATCCCCGGCCCGACCACCACGCGGCTGTCGCAGCTCGCCCGGCAGCAGAAGAGTTGTGCTCATCGCGTCGCTGTTCGAAAAGCGCGCGCCGGGCGTGTATCACAACACCGCCGCCGTTCTCGACGCCGACGGCAAGCTTACCGGCATCTACCGCAAGATGCACATCCCCGACGATCCTCTCTACTACGAAAAGTTTTATTTCACTCCCGGCGATCTCGGTTACCGCGCCTTCGACACCGCGGTGGGCCGCATCGGCACGCTCGTCTGCTGGGACCAGTGGTATCCGGAGGGAGCGCGTCTCACCGCGCTCAGCGGCGCGCACGTCCTGTTTTATCCAACCGCCATCGGCTGGCATCCGGCGGAAAAAGAAGAGCACGGCCAGGTTCAGCAGGACGCCTGGCGCACCATGCAGCGCGCGCACGCCATCGCCAACGGCGTGTATGTCGCGGCGGTCAACCGCGTCGGGCACGAAACCGGAAACATTCGAGGCAAGCAGACTCCCGGCGCCGGCCTGGACTTCTGGGGCACGTCATTCCTATGCGATCCCTTCGGCACGGTGATTGCCGAAGCATCGCCGGACCGCGAGGAGATCCTGATCGGCGAGGTGAACCTGCGCAAGCTCGAGGACGTGCGCCGCAACTGGCCCTTCCTGCGCGACCGCCGCATCGACAGCTACGCGCCGATTACGAACCGGCTGCTGGATTAGCCACAGAGGACACAGAGGAGAAGAAAGAGTTGGGAAGATTTTCTTCGGACTTCAAAGTTGCGTCCCATGTGCAAGACTGCTCTTCATTCGTAAAGGCATTCAGATTCAGTTTTCCTTCCTCTGTGTCCTCTGTGGCTAAATTTGCTTGTCGGAGCTCACGCTGAATAGGAAGCAAAACACGCCCGCCGCCTTGGCTACCGCATGCCCGCCGAGTGGGAGCCGCACGCCTCCACCTGGCTGGGGTGGCCGCACAACCGCACCGACTGGCCCGGCAAGTTCCCGCCAATCCCCTGGGTTTACGCCGAAATCGTCCGCCATCTCGCGCCCGTCGAGCGGGTGGACATCATCGTCGAAGATGCCGCCGCCGAAGCCAGGGCGCGCGACGTGCTGGAGCGCGCCAACGCCCTGCGTGAAACCGTCCGCTTCCATCGCTGGCGCACCAATCGCGGCTGGACGCGGGACTTCGCGCCGATTCTCGTCCACCGCGATGCCGAGCGCGATCCGGTTGCCGCCATCAACTTCCGCTTCAACGGCTGGGCCAAGTATCCCGACTGGCCGCTGGACCAACGCGCGTCCGAGCAAATGGTGCGCTGGCTGAAGTTTCCGACTTGGAGACCGGGTGTGGCACACGCGCCCTCGCGTGTGCGAAAGCAAAATGAAGGTGGAGCGCGTTCGCCCTCGAACGCGAGGGACCGAAGCATCGTCCTGGAAGGCGGCAGTATTGACGTCAATGGCCGCGGCCTGCTGCTCACCACGGAAGAGTGTCTGCTCAGCGAAACGCAGCAGCGCAATCCCGGGCTCACGCGCGACCACCTGGAGCGGGTCTTCGCCGATTATCTTGGGATTGAAAAAGTTCTCTGGCTGGAGCGCGGCATCGCCGGCGACGATACCCACGGGCACATTGACGACCTCGCCCGCTTCGTCTCGCCCGACACGATTGTCACGGTTGTCGAAGGCAACCGCGATGACATCAACCACCAGTCACTGGCAAACAATCTTCAGCGCCTGCGCGCCGCGACCGACCAGCGCGGACATGGGCTCAACATCGTCGAGCTTCCCATGCCCGCGCCGGTGTTCTTTCGCGGACACCGCCTGCCCGCCAGCTACGCCAATTTCTACATCGCCAACCGGCTCGTGCTGGCGCCCGTATTCAACGACCGCCACGACCGCCTGGCGCTCAACATCGTGGCCGACCTGTTCCCCGACCGCGAGATCATTCCCATCTACTGTGGCGATCTGATCTGGGGCCTCGGCGCCATTCACTGTATGACCATGCAGCAGCCGTTGTGAACGACAGTTTCAGTTTCGAGTTTCAGTTTCAGTTGCCCGGCGCCGGAGTAAAACTACGCGAACCAATTTGGAACAGCTTGAGCCGAAGCCTTCAATTGCGCATGGCTCCACTGCGGTGCGATCAATTAAGATTTTGGGTTTCATTCGAGGAAAGCCCCCATGTGTTACACGTGCCAAATGATGCTGCTGGAAGATCATCGTTCCAAGGATGACCCCGAACTTGTACCGTGCTCTTGTGGCGTTTTTCGCCGCCACCCTGAGTCGAAAAAGTGCTACCACTGCTTCAACGAACGCGCCGAGCTGGAGCAGTGTCCGATCTGCGATGCTGTTCCTGCGGTCAAAATGTGAAACGCCGCGCAGCGCGCGGTGTCCCTCAAACTCAGTCAGACCGAAACTCAAACTGAAACTATCTTTCGTACTTGACCGGCTGCGGCCCCTGCTCCAGCGTCTGGCGGTCCCAGATGGCGCCCTCGCGGGTGTAGCTCGCCAGCTCGAAATCCTGGGTCAACTCCAGGCAGTCGGTCGGGCAGGCGTCTTCGCACAGCCCGCAGAACATGCACCGGCTGGTGTCGTAGGTAAAGGTCGTAAGCTCTTTGCGGCGCGTGTTGGGGTTGCGCTCGGCGCTCACCACGATCAAATGCTCCGGGCACGCCACCGCGCACAAGTCGCAGGCAATGCACATGGTTTCGCCCGTGTCCGCGTTGACGTTCAGGCGCGGCGCCCCGCGGTAGCGCTCGGCCACCTGCGGACGCTCGAGCGGATATTGCTCGGTGTAGACCTCTTTGGGGTTCTGGTAAAGAAACGTTACCTTCAACCCCTTGATCAGGTCCACCATCAGAACTTTGTTTAATGCGCTTTTCAGGCTCACGCTGGAATGGATGACCTCACCCGGAGAATCGTCGCAGTATTAGTCTAATCCACACCGATGGCGGCGCGCCACAGGCTCATTGGTGATTTAGTGATTTGTGATTTAGTGATCTGCTGGTGGCACGCGAATCACTAAATTCGCTTAATGGCTTAGTCACTCCGTGTCCTCTGTGGTGAAATAGGCTCTCCAAATGACCGACGAACTGTACATGGAGCAGGCCCTGCGCGAAGCCGCTCGCGCCCAAGCCTTGGGTGAAGTGCCGGTGGGGGCGATCGTGGTTTGCGAGGGCAGGATTATCGGTCGCGGCTGCAACCGCAATCTGGCCGACAACGATCCCACCGCGCACGCGGAGATTGTCGCTCTCCGCGAAGCCGGCCGGGCGGCTGCCAACTACCGCCTGCCCGAGTGCGAAATGTTTGTCACCATCGAACCGTGCGCCATGTGCGCCGGGGCGCTGGTGCATGCGCGTCTGAAGCGGCTGGTCTACGGCGCCGATGATCCCAAGGCCGGCGCCGTCCACTCCGTCATCTCCGTGCTCAACCATCCTCAACTGAACCACCGGATGGAAGTCACCGGCGGGGTGCTCGCCGCCCGCTGCCAGGAATTGCTCCAGGATTTCTTTCGGTCCCGCCGGTAGCTCGTGTGGCGAACGCGTGTGCACCGCCAAAGACCGATTGCACGACAGCCAGGGGCTCTTGTCAGGTAAAATCCCTTTCCCATGAAAATCCGACTCGCTGCTCTTGTCCTGTGCCTGCTCACCGGCGTTGCAACTGCTCAAGTCACCCCCGGCGCTGTCCACTGCGGCCGCCTGCTCGACGTGCGGACCGGACACGTGCTCTTAAACCAGCTTGTCGCCTTCGACAGTAACGGCGTAATCACTTCGGTCGGACCCGCCGGCCCATCGGCGGCGGCAATCGATTTGTCGAAGGCAACCTGTCTGCCGGGGCTGATTGACGTCCATACGCACCTTACCCATGACGCGATGATGCACGGCTATCGCGCGCTGGCGGTTTCCATTCCGCGCGAGACCACCATCGGCGTGAAGAACGCCAGGGTGACGCTGCGTGCCGGCTTCACCACCGTACGCAACGTCGGCGCCCGCGGCTTTACCGACGTCGCCGTGCGTGATGCCATTAACGCCGGCGACATTGAAGGTCCGCGCATGATGGTTTCCGGCCCCGCGCTGGGCATCACCGGCGGCCATTGCGACAACAACCTGTTGCCCTTCGAATACCACCGCGTTTCCGATGGCGTCGCCGACGGTCCCTGGGCGGCGCGCCAGAAAGTGCGCGAAGTCATCAAGTACGGCGCCGACCTCATCAAGATCTGCGCTTCCGGCGGCGTGCTCAGCAAGGGTGACCAGGCGGCCGCACCGCAGTACACGCTGGAGGAAATGCAGGCCATCGCCGCCGAAGCCCACAAACTCGGGCGCAAGGTCGCCGCCCACGCCCACGGCGCCGAATCCATCAAGGACGCCATCCGCGCCGGCATTGACTCCATCGAGCACTCCAGCCTGATTGACGACGAAGGTATCCGGCTGGCGAAGGAGCACGGTACGTACCTTGTCTTTGACATTTACAACGACGACTACATTCTCGCCATGGGCGAAAAGGCCGGCATGCTGCCGGAATCCATCGAAAAGGAAAAACAGATCGGACGCCTGCAGCGCGAGAACTTCCGCAAGGCATTCCAGGCGGGAGCGAAGATGGCCTTCGGCACCGATGCCGGGGTCTATCCCCACGGCGACAATGCCCGGCAATTCGCCAAGATGGTGGAATGGGGTATGAAGCCGCTGGATGCAATTCAGGCTGCCACCATCAATGCCGCCGACCTGCTCGGCTGGAGCGCCCAGGTCGGGACGCTGGAAAAAGGCCGCTACGCCGATCTGATTGCCGTGGACGGTGATCCACTCACCGACGTCAGGATGCTGGAAAACGTCCGCTTCGTGATGAAGGGTGGCGCCGTGGTGCGCAACGATGTTCCGCGCCGGTAAGGCCATGGCTCAGGCGGGCTGGAAGGGATCGCACCACCCGGAAAGCTGATAGCTAAAAGCTGAGAGCTGTATTACTGGCGGAGAGGGAGGGATTCGAACCCCCGATACCCGTCAAGGTATGTCCGCTTTCGAGGCGGATCGTTTCAACCACTCACGCACCTCTCCGCACCACGACTCCGGCAGCGGCAACCGGAATCGCATTTCGAATTGTAGAGGTCCTTCGCCTTCGGCTCAGGATCTCGGCGACGGGCTCACGGCGCTGCGCGCCTCACGCCCGTCAAGCGCCTCGACTTTCGAGGCGGATCGTTTCAACCACTCACGCACCTCTCCGCGCCAACAGGCAGGATCGAGTGGTCTACAAAAAACCGCCATTTCGGCGGCCATCTCTATCCTACCAAATTTGCACAGGTTCGCGACTGCTTACAGCACCCGTGCATCCAAAACAGGTGCCCCAGGAGTGAACCATGGCAACCATGCGCGCGGTGCAAGTCACAAGCCCCAACGGTCCCTTTGAAATGGTCGAACGTGCCCTGCCGGAGCCGCGCTCACGCGAAGTGCGCATCCGGGTCCAGGCCTGCGGCCTGTGCCACAGCGATTCCCTCACCAAAACGGGCATGTGGCCGGGGATCCAATACCCGCGCGTGCCGGGCCACGAGATTGCCGGCATCCTTGATGCGCTTGGCCGCGACGTGCCGGAATGGCGGCCGGGACAGCGCGTCGGCGTGGGATGGCATGGCGGCCATTGCGGCCATTGCCCCTCGTGCCGCCGCGGAGACTTCATCACCTGCCGCAACGGACAAATTCCGGGAATCACCTTTGACGGCGGATACGCGGACTACGTCATCGCGCCCTTCGAGGCCCTGGCGCTGATTCCCGACATCCTGTCCCCCATTGATGCCGGCCCGATCATGTGCGCCGGAATCACGACTTTCAACTCGCTGCGGCATAGCGGCGCGCGCGGCGGCGATGTGGTGGCGGTGCTTGGCATCGGCGGTTTGGGCCACCTCGGCGTGCAGTATGCCGCGAAGATGGGCTTCCGTACCGTGGCCATCGCACGCGGGGCGGACAAGGCAGCGCTGGCCAAGCAGCTTGGCGCCCACCAGTACATTGACAGCGAGCAGGAAAGCATCGCCGAGAAACTGCAGGAACTCGGTGGCGCCAAGGTCATCCTGGCCACGGTTACCAGCGGCAATGCCATGACCGCGGCCCTCGCCGGCCTGGGCATTGATGGCAAGTTCATCATCCTGGGCGCGTCCACCGAGCCGCTGGCGGTGAACACCATGCAAATGATCGGCGGCCGCAACACCGTGCAGGGCTGGCCTTCCGGCACATCCATAGACTCGCAGGACACGCTCGCATTCTCCGTGCTGACCGGCGTGCGGCCGATGACCGAGGTGTTTCCGCTGGAGCGCGCCGCCGAGGCCTACGAGCGCATGATGAGCGGCAAGGCGCGCTTCCGCGTGGTTCTGACGACCGGGAACTGAATTGCGGGCGCGGATCTCAACCCAGGCGCGGGATTACTTGCGATCAATGCGGGCGGCCCGGCAGACGGTCTTCAGGCCTTCGTACGCAAGATATTCCCTCGCCGCTTCGTCGTCCTTCAGGTAAGTGTCCCAGAACGCAAGTGTCTCCACCATGGCACACTGGAACAGCGGGGTCTGGAGCCCGCGTTGCCGCATCGGGCCGACAAAAGTGAAGTGGGTGGCGCCCTCGATTTCCACGTCGTACTTATCGCCGGGCGGCGCGCCGTTAAAAGGCTGGCTGCGCCAGATCTCCGTATGCCGGTGGGTGCCAAAGTCGCGCGAGCCGTACATTGCCAGCATGGGGACGCGGATGTTTTCCCACGAGTGCGAAGTCAGCCCCATTTCGCCCGCGCCCTGCGGCGACAGCACCACGATGGCGCGAACGCGCTTATCGGCGAAGCTCACCGGGCGCTTGGCGCCGGGCATCTGCACCGTGGCGCCGCCGATGGCGACCGCCGTATAAGCTCCGTAGGAGTGGCCGCCGACCCCGATGCGGCTGCGGTCCAACTTTCCTTTTAGCGTGGGCGCCAGTCGCTCGATCTGCGGCAGCGAGTCGATGATGAAGGAAATGTCTTTCGGGCGGCTGCGCCACAGGTGGGGATCGGCGATGGCCTGGCGCAGCGTGCCGTGATAACCGCTGTCCTGCCTGGAGTCGGCGTGCGAGGGATGAATGCATACGTAGCCGTAGCTCGCCCAGTATTGCGCCAGCGCCCAATAGGCGTCCTTCGAGCCGTACAGGCCGTGCGAAAACACGATCACGGGAAACGGACCTGCGCCCTCGGGATAATAAATCTTGAGCTGCAGGTCCTTGTTGCGTGCCGCGTCGTGCAGCACCAGTTGATCAATGGTAAGAACGCGATGCGGCCCTGCGCTCGCGCTGTAGTGCGGCGAGTCCGCGGCAAGTACGCCGCTGGCAAGCGCAAACAGCAGCGCGCAGATGCCTGTGACGTTACGTTTCATCGTGCGTGGACATGAGTGCGAACCCGCTTTCAGAAACATCGACGCGCCAGACGCGACAATTGTCCGGACGGAAGCGGGCAAGCGCAATAACGGTCCGAATCTCCTCACTTCTTTCCGCCGGGCGGCTTCAGCATCCGTTCCGGCAACGGATTCTGTTCGGATTCGCTTTCCCACAGGATGTTCAGCACCCACCAACGCTGTCCGTCGTTGAAGACTTGGAAGCTGTTGATGCCGCGGGCAAACGGTTTTTCGCCCTTGGCGTGGCGCGATTCGTAGGTGCTGAACACCGACGCGATCTGCGCCCACTGATCGACACGGTTGGCGACGGCGCTCTCGTAGAAACTGTCCTTGGCGAAGAAGGGTTCGGTGCGCGTGACGTAGTCCTCGACGCTGAGGACGCGCGCCGCGTAGCCGGTTTTTCCCGGTGGCGTGACCAGCGGGATAAGGTGCGCGCCCGGCCAGAACAAGGAGCGGAAACGGTTCCAGTCGCGCTTCTGGCCCGCGGGACCGGAAATGACGTCGTAGAGCGCGGCGACGATGCTGTCGATCGACTTCACATCGGCCGGATTTGCGGCGGGAGTTTCAGCGGCGGGTTTCTGCTCGGGTTTCGCCTGGCCCAGCGCCAGCGATCCCATCAGCACCGCCAACATCAGGATGGCAGCTTTCATCGGTTGACCTCGCGGAAGGCAGGTTACATGATCCGGGTACAAATTCACCACGGAGATACAGCGACGCGGAGAAAAACCGAGTTGGTAATTTCGTAAATTTGTAATTTGGTAATTTTCGGGCCCAGTGCGCAGCACCGTTGCCGTTTCGAAACTACCAAATCACCAAATTACCAAATTACTAAATCCCTTCCGTGTCTCCGTGCCTCCGTGGTGAGGAAGCCCTTCACGCCGCCGGATAAATGCCGAGCACCTTGACGAATTCCGCGATCTCCGCCAGGTGGCCGAGGGCCTTGCGTGCAGCCTCGTCGTCAGCGCGCAGATAGTCAATAAAGAACACGTATTCAAACGGACGGCCGCGGAACGGGCGGGATTCGATCTTGCTCAGGTCAATATCGCGCAGCGCGAAGACGCTCAACGCCTTGAACAGCGCTCCGGGCGCGTTTTTCAGGGCGAACGCGATGGACGTCTTGTTGGCGGCGCGGTGCACGCGGCGGGAGCGGCTGACGAGGAAAAAGCGGGTGAAGTTCTGTTTGTCGTCTTCCAGGCCGCGCAGCAGGATTCGGCCCTGGTACACGGCCGCGGCGCGGCTGCCCGCGATGGCGGCGGCGTCACGCAGGTTCTCGCCCACCACGTGCCGGACGCTGCCCGCGGTGTCGTAAAACGATTCGGCGCGGGCTTGGCGGTGGCGGTGGAAAAAATCGCGGCATTGCTCCAGCGCGACCGGATGGGAGAACACGCGCCTGACGTCCTTCAGCTTCACGCCGGGAGCGGCGATCAGGTTGTGGCGGATGCGCAGCCGAAACTCGCGCTGGATAAACGCGTCGCGCGCTAGCAGCAGGTCGAGATGCTGGGCGACGGGACCGGCGAGGGAGTTCTCAATCGGAACCAGGGCCGCGGCGGCGCCACCGGAATCAAGCCGGTCGAAAACGTCGGACGACGTAACACAGGGCACCACCGAGCAACCGGGCAGGAAAGTACGCGCGGCTTCGTCGCTGAACGATCCGGTTTCGCCCTGAATTGCAATCCGCATGGTGTCGATTCCGGTGGCTCCTTCGCCACGCCTTCCCTGAGTCACAGAAGTATAGAGGTACCGGGCCGGAATTCGCGCTGCTGCCGGCGAATGTGTAGCTTCCCTACAGTTTCTTTCCCATCAGCAGCGCGTCAATGCTGTCGAGATAGTAGCGCGGGATGGTCTTCAGCACCGAGTAGCGGAGGCGCTTGTAGAAGCGCAGCGCGGTGTCGTTATCCACCGCGGTTTCCAGGTAGACGGCCTTGCATTCGGCTGTGCGGAGCCGTGTCTCGCATTCCTCCATCAGTAATGACCCGATGCCGGCGCGCCGCGCCTCCGGGAGGACATCAATGGTGACAACATGCCCGACGCCGCGCGGCAGGACGTGTCCTACCAGGAAGCCTACGATGCGTGGCGGGCGAGTGGTTTCGTTTCCAACCGAGGCGGCGGTTTCGGCGACGACGGTGAACCCACCCGTTTTCGCGATGTAATGAGCGAGTTCGCGCTGGGAGTAGGCGATGCCACGGGCAAAGCATTGCTGATCAATTTCCCAGAGCCGGCGGAGGTCGCCGGGCCGGTAGTCGCGCAGGCGATAAGTCGCGGCGGGAACGCCCATTGTCCCAGCGTATCAGGTGAGCTTTTCCAGACACAAAAAGGCGCCGGAAGCCAAAACCGTTGGGGAGGCTTCCGGCGCTGCCAGGAGGACTTCGTATGAAGTTGATGCATCAGTGCTGCGAGCGCAGGGACATCGCCAGCTTCAGACGCCGGATTTCATCCGCTTCCCGCTGCGCCAACTGCTGGAACATGTCGCGGACGCTGGCGGCGGGGGCGGGCTTGCCGATTTGAATTATCTGGGCCATGTCCTCACCTCAATGAGTGAGTTATACGCGGAAGGCGGAACCGGGGGTATGCCCGTTGTCACAGACATTTGTGACATCCGTCACACATAGACATGACTCGCTGGACCGAGGATTTCCCGCGATGGCCAGGAGCCGCGATCTGGGCATGAATCCCCGGAGCCTGGCGCGGTTAGCAGGCGCTCACATCACAGACGACCGCGGCGAGGGTGCAGTTGGCTTGGGGAGTATCCGGAGGAATATGCATGACAGGCCGCGCGAGCCGCAGATAACCAGGCTTGTTCTGAAAGTAGAACAAAATTGCGGTTCTTGGGATCGCGGTCTAAACCTCCATACAATTCCCGCCGACCGTGAGGAGGCTCTATGGCGTGGTGCAAAGACGCGAGACTAACTTATCTGAACAACCTCGGCTATAACGTTGTCCGGCTACCTCGGACTGGGCTTGAGGCCCTCGATGTTCTTGGTAAAGATCACAAGACCATCGACCGCCTCGGCACGCTCGACAAAGTGTGGCAGTCAACCAAGCAACTTCCCACCGTACACAGCGGCGCTGCGGTCGGCATCCAGGGGACACAAACCGACAAAATAAAGGCCTCGATCGGTTTTGACCTTCTGGGCACGATCATCAAAGCGCTTGGCGGGAACGAGGCTAAGCTGGACGTCGCATTCAACAACGCGACATCCGTCCAGTTCAAGCTCGAAAACGTGGAAGCGAGCGGAGTGGATCCGCTCGATGTCGGAGAATTCCTTGCCACCGGCGATATCAATCCCAAGAATCCGATCGTCGCCCGGTACGTGACCACCGGCGACGCCGGTGCTTTCGTTGTCACGGAAGTACTGAAGAGCAACGCCTTGACGGTCAGTGGCACTCTGGACAGCGGGGCAACGGTGACTCTGAACGTTCCCGAGATCCAAAAGGTCGTAAGCGGGCAGCTGTCTGTCGACATGACGCACGCGGCAACCGGGACTGTGACCTACACCGGGAAACAGATGCTGACGTTTGGCTTTAAGATTTTCGCGATCGCTCTTGAAGACGGCACATGGCAGGTGCATGGAGTTGAGCCCAGCGGCAACACGGCGGCTGCAACGACGAAGGCCGTTCGATCAATCCTCTGGGCGGAAGGTGCACTCTTGGATCGCAACTTTTGAAACGTTCACCAGACCAAGGCTGCACCGGCAGGTTAGGCGAACCGGGGCTATCGAGAACGCCGATGGCCCCGTTCCAATCCCGCTCTAAAGAATGAGGATTTATGGCACACGGTGGTGTTCAGCTCGCGCCCGATTGGAAGTTGCTGTTTCAGGTTAGGGATGAGTTCACTTCCGCGCACCGGAAACGATTCGACAAACCTCTGCCGGTACGCGCGAGTGTGTATCCGGTTACCAACCCGGCGGACAACGTGGTGGGCGCAGGGGTAGGGTACAAAGAGAGAGATGGGAAACTAACCTCGGAGCTTAGCATTATCGTTTACGTCGAGCGTAAGCTCCCGAAAGCGGGACTCGAGGCAGAGGAAATCATCCCGGCGGATTTCAAAGGAGTCCCCACCGATGTGATCGAAAGCGGTCGATTTTACGCCATTCCCAAAATTGCGTCGGCCAGTGTGAATTCGAATGCGGCTGGCAGGCACCGTCCCGTGCAGCCTGGTTGTTCAATCGGTTTTCAATACAAGAAAATCATGATGGCCGGGACTCTGGGAGCGATCGTTACAAGCAGAAAATCTGGCGCAAAGATGCTGTTAAGCAACAACCATGTTCTTTGTTTCGAAAGTCGGTTACCCACCGGAGCGCCGATCTTTCAACCAGGGCTGCTCGACGGAGGCAATCCGACGACCGACAGAATCGCTGAAGTCTCCCAGTGGACTGACTTGGGCAAAGACAATCTTGATGCAGCGGTCGCAACGCTGGATTTGGGCACAAGTTACAAGCCAGACATTCTCGGATTCGGACGACTCACAAATGCAGCCCCGCTAACCGGCCCGGAAGCACTGCTGGAAAAGAACGTAATGAAAGCAGGGCGTTCTACTGACCTGCGCAGCGGAACATTAAAAAGCTTATTGAATGCGTATGTCGACTACGCGTACACCACCCGCTGGTTTCAAGACCTGGTTTTGATCGCGGACGACGAGCAGCCGTTCTCAGAAGGCGGCGATTCGGGGGCATTGATTTTCAGCCCTGAAACAGAGCAACCTGTGGGACTGCTCGTAGCGCGCGGAGACATAGGGACTTTAGCTCACCCGCTGGGTGCCGTACTTGACAGGTTACAGGTGAGCCTAGAAATCTAGGGCCATCCTAAGAGGAAATCGGGTATTCTAAGGTTGTATGGCGGTGTTCGATTTCAATGAACTGCTTCGGATCAGTGACGCCGTTTCGCCTCACTTGAAAGGTGTCAGGGGCGTAACCGGCGTTGGAGTTCAAGTGCAAGGCTTGACGGTGTATCTCGAGCAAGATTCGGAGCAGGTCCGCGACCGCGTAACCCGTATCGTCAGCAACCAGTTTGGGAACACTCCGGTACACTTTGAGATTTCGGGGCGATTTAGAGCCCTTTCAAACAAATAGCTGGCTGGTTTGTCCGCTTCTGTTTACCTCCTCGCTGGAGCAAAGATTTCCCGTGATGCACAGGAGCCGCGATCTGTATGTATCCCCGGAGCCTTGCGCGGTTAGCAGGCGCTCACATGAAAGACGAGTTGGGAACGTCCAGGACCCACCCTGCAAGATCGCTCCCGGCTGCTGTTTAGTGCTCGACGTTAAAATAAATTCTGGTGGTCGCGCGAAATTGAGTAATTTTCTTTCCGTCGAGTTCCATCTCGAATTCAGCGACGCGCGCCCACTTGAGCCCATGGATCGTCTTCGCTGCTTCGGCCACCGCGTTCTCCGCCGCCTTCGCGAAGCTCTCCTTGGAAATGCCGACTACCTCGATAACTTTCTGTGCCATAGCGTCCTCCGTGCGTCAGGTTCAGGTGCGGCATGATACACCCGCGGCGACGGCACCGCATTCGAGCGTCGCAACCTGCGACCGGCAATCACCGCGCAGGCTTGCTCTTGTGAATCCGAAGTTCTGCGACTTCCAGGTGTGTTCCAAATTCAGAACAAAGATTGCATCGCGGTCACTTGTCTCCTGCGCCGATGTATTGTGCAGCGCGTCGGGCTGGTCTGCTTGCTGGGGATGGCTAACCCTGCTTATTTCCGCCAGGTGGATTACAGTCCGAGAACTTGGGTACAAGCGCTTTCATCGAGGAGCGATTGGGATGCGAAACACGGGCCGGGTAAGTCAGCTTGCGGCGTGGGCTATCCTCGTTCTCTTCATCCTTGTTCCCCCCACGGTGTTGCTAACTGCCCGCAAGGCGAGTCTCGCGTGGCTTGTCTGGACTATCGCATCGCTCTGGGTAGCACTGAATTCAGTGCAGCTCACGACGCTGGCTTTCCCGGAACGCCATTCGCCCAGACGTGCCCTCGTAATCACCATGCTCGCGGCGGTGAACATGGCGCTCTCCTTGGGTCTGGCGTTATTGCCGACCGCCTGGATCAGCGCCTTTCGCTAGACCCAGGCAAATCAGACATGTTTTTCGGAACAGCATCACAGTTTGATCCGAACAGAATTCTCGCCCCCTGGTACCTACGCACTAATCTGCACGACCTCGGCGCGCTTGAGCTGCCCGCACGCGGCGTAGATGTCGCGCCCGCGCGGACGGCGGATGAAGGTGGGGATGCCGGCCTGGATGAGCGTCTGCTGGAAGGCGTGGACGCGCTCGTCCTCCGGCGTAGAGAACGGAATCTCCGGCCCCGGGTTGAGCGCGATCAGGTTGACCTTGGCGTTCAGGCCGCGGATGAGGCCGACGACCTCGCGCGCGTTCTGCACGCTGTCGTTGACGTTGTTCAGCAGAACATACTCGAACGTAAGTCGTTCGCGTGGCCGGAGCGGAAACTGGCGCGCGGCCGTGAGCAGCGTTGCCAGGTTCCACTTGCGATTAATCGGCATCACCTGGTCGCGCGTTTCATCATTGGAGGCGTTCAGCGAAATCGCCAGCTTGGGGCGCACCTGTTCTCCTCCGAAGTCGCGGATGCGCGGCACGATCCCGGCGGTCGAGACCGTCATGCGTGATTCCGGGATGCCGACGCCGCCCGCCAGCAGGCGCACCGCTTTCATGAAGTTTTCGTAATTGAGGAACGGCTCGCCCTGGCCCATGAAAACCAGGTTGATGCGTTCGCTCTCGGGCGAGACCTTCTGGTCCCGAAGTACCCGCAGGATCTGGCCGACAATTTCGCCGGCGCTCAGGTTGCGCAGCAGTCCAAGCAACGCCGTCATGCAGAACTGGCAATTAACGGCACAGCCTGCCTGGCTGGACACGCAGATAGTCGCGCGTTTGAACCCGCGTTCTAACCCACCCTGTCGCGCCCCCTCGCTTCGTTTCGGTGCAGGCTCCCGCGGGCGCGACAAGGGTGGGGCAACCGACTGTGGGGTATCCGCCTCTTCCTCGCCGGCCTCGCTGCCATCGCCCTGCTCTCCGTTGTCGCCTTCCGGCATCCAGACGGTTTCCACGCTCTGCCCATCCGCGAAGCCGATGAGGTAGCGCACGGTCCCATCCAGGGAAACGAATTTTTTTTGGGTCTGCGGCAGACCGGCAGCATAATTTTTTGTCAGCTCGGAGCGGAACGAATTGGGCAGGGTCGTAATTTGGTCAACCGCCTCAACCCGCTGCCGATACAACGCCTCGAACAGCTGGCGGCCCCGATAGGCGGGCTGGCCGGCTTCCACGGCGATAGCCGTAAGCTCTTGAAGATCAAGGCCTAAAAGTTCTTTTTGCGGTCGCTCTCGCATGCATCCAAACGCAGTGTCACATTATGCGGCTGTAGCTATTGTATCCGCCCAAGGCAGCCGCCGCAGGTTCAGGGACACTTTAACCGGGAATCCTAAGTCATTGATTCTGTTGCTGGAAACTTTGTGCGCGGGGTAGGCTGCGGTGTGTAAGAATCAATGGGTGGGGCTTCCCGATGAAGCGCGGGAAGCGGGTACCGGTCACTGGGAATCCATCATGGTGGAAGAACTCCGCAACATCCGGCGCGAGGTGTTGCCCAACGGTCTGATTGTTCTGACCGAGGAGATGCAGCATATCCGCTCCATCTCGATCGGCATTTGGATCAAGACCGGATCGCGGCATGAAGAACCGGAGTTTAACGGTATCTCCCACTTTGTCGAGCACATGCTCTTCAAGGGCACCACGACCCGCACGGCGGAAGACATCGCGCGGCAGGTGGATTCCATCGGCGGGAATCTCGACGCCTTCACCGCCAAGGAGTGCATCTCCTTCGACATTAAAGTCCTCGACGAGCACCTGCCCATCGCCATGGATGTGCTCAGCGACCTGGTGCTGAACCCCGTCTTCGCCATGAAGGACATCGCCCGCGAGCGCGGCGTGATCCTGGAAGAGATCAAGATGGACGAGGACAACCCCGACTACCTCGTCCACGAAATCTTTACCCAGAATTTCTGGAAGGACCATCCGCTGGGCAAGCCCATCCTCGGGACCAAGGACACCGTGCGGCGCTTCGAGCAGGAGCTGCTGCTGAATTACTGGCGGCGCTTCTTCATTCCCAACAACATGATCATTTCCGCGGCCGGGAACCTGAACCATGAAAGGTTTGTGGACCTGGTGAAGCAGAAATTCTGCCCGTTGCAAGCGGGCAAGAACGGATTTCTCCAGGCGGTGCCCAAGATTTCCGCGCGCATCATCTTGCGTAACAAGAAGGCGCTGGAACAGGTGCAGATCTGCGTCGGAGTGCCGTCGCATCCCGTGGGTCACGAGCGCCGCTACGCCGGCTATATCCTGAGCACGATTCTGGGCGGCGGCATGAGCTCGCGCCTGTTCCAGAACATTCGCGAGCGTCAAGGGCTGGCCTACGCCATCTACAGCGAGCTGAATCCTTATCGCGACACCGGCTGCCTTTCCATCTACGCCGGGACCTCGCGCGAATCAGCGCCCAAAGTCGTTCAGTCCATCGTCGCCGAATTCCGCAACTTGAAGGCCGAGGGCGTCCCCGAGGAAGAGCTGCGCCGCGCCAAGGACCAGCTCAAAGGCAGCCTGATGCTCAGTCTGGAGTCGTCCACGGCGCGCATGTCCAACCTGGCCCGTCAGGAAATGTACTTCGACCGCTTCATCGGCCTGGATGAGATCGTGAACAGCATCGAAAAGGTCACCCGGGATGACCTGATCCAACTCGCCCATGACTTCTTCAAGACGGAATCAATCGCGGTGACCGTGCTGGGAAATTTGAACGGGCTGAAGATTTCGCGCGACCAGCTCGCTGCCTGACCTACTGCACCACGTCTAATCCCAAGGCTTTCATCTGCTCGTCAATGCGCTTGCGGTTGACGGCTTCGGCGCGGAATTCCACCGCTGCCTCATCCTGTTTGCCCTGCTGGCGCAGCACCGCGCCCAGGGCATAGTGATAACCGGCGGCGTCCGGCCGCAGTTCGACCGCCCGGCGCAGCGGCCCCTCGGCATCTTGCGGCCGGTGCATCTGCAGTCGCGACATGCCGAGAAAGTAAAATTGATTCGCGCTCATCGGCTTGCTGCCCGCGGGCCAGTGGTCAATGGCGTGCAGCAGGGCCTGCTCGGCCTCGGGATAGCGCCCGGCGCGATAGTAGTACAAGCCGAGATTGCACAACCCTGCCCAGTAATTCGGCTGCTCTTCGGTGACTTCGCGCTGCACCCGCAGCGCGCCTTCCATGTCGCCGAGGATGCCATAGGCTTCCGCCTGTCCCTCCATGGCGCGGACATTGTGCGGCGCGTGCTGCCGCGCGTGCGTGAACAGCGCCATGTCGTTGTCCCAGGGCGCGCACTGGACCGCGGTGGAGACGGCCAAGGCAACCGCGGCAACCAGGCCAATCCCCACCTGCACTCGCGGTGAAATTTGCGCGCGCCCGAGGGCGCCGCCCAGCGCCAGCGCCAGCGCCACCGAGGGCAGATACAAATAGCGATCGTGGACGAAGTCGCCCGTCTGGAATACGACGGCCCCGTACACCGCCGGCAGGATCGGCGCCAGCATCGCAATGCCCGCCAGCAGCATGAGCTTCGAACGGCGGAAAACAACGGCGTAGAGCGCAGCGATCCACGCCACCAGCAGCGCGGGCATGATGACGTCGTGGAAGCTGATTCCCTTCACCAGCTCGACGTCGTAATACGCGCTCAACCCGAACGGCCAAACCAACTGCTGCACGTAAAACGCCAGCAGCTTCGGCCAACTCAGCCACACCGTTCCCAGCGGGCGATGATGCAGCGGGCTGACCACGCCGCGCAGCACGTTCCATCGCGCCGCAAAATACGCCAGTGCGGCCGCCGCATACGGCAGCATCAGGCGAATCGCGTTGCGGGCTCGCTGCCGCGCGCTCGCCCCCGAGCCCATTTCTTCGTCGAACAGGAATGCGTGCGCCGCGATGATCACCACCAGCACCACGCCGGTTTCCTTCACCAGCATGGCGAGCGCGTAACCAGCCACCGACGCCGCCGTCCACCACGCGCTGGCGCCCCACATCTGCCCGCTCTTGGCAGATGTGAGCGTTTTACTGCGATGCTCACGCCCGTTGAGATACGCAAGCAACGATGCCATGCAGAAGATCGCCAGCAGAATTTCGGGAATTCCCGACACCCAGGCGACCGCCTCGACGTGGATTGGATTGACGCTGAACAGCAGCGCGGCCAGGGCTGCGGCCAGCTGCGAGCGCAAAAGCCTTACCCCGAGCCGGTACACCATCCAGGTCGCGAGCAAGTGCGCGGCGATGGTCAGCAGGTGCCACCAGCCGGGCGTCAGGCCGACCAGGGAATTCACCACCCGTAACCACAGCAGGAACAGCGGCCGGTAGTAGTTCCCTGCCCACGCCGGCTGCTCGAACGACCACACGTGCCCGGTGAAGTAATGCGGCACGAAACGCCAGGCCTGAATCCAGGGATTGAGCGCAATCTGCAGGTGATCGTCGAAGACGAAATCGAAGGTGATGGTGCGCGCGTACGCCGCCGCCGCCAGCACCAGCGCCATCCTGAGCACCAGGTCCGAGGTCGCCCAGCGCTCGCGAACGGCCGGTTCAGTGACGCTTGCCATGGGTCCTCTGCTGGAGTTCGGCCAGTTGCCGCTGCGCTTCGGAATGGCCGGGATCGAGTTTGATGGCCTGCTCCAGCGCGGCCTGGGCGCCCTCCAGCTTGTCCTGCTTCTCTTCTGCCAGGCCAAGGTAATAAAACTCGTCGGGCGTGCCGTGCAATTCGGTGGCACGCGCCAGGTAGCGCTCCGCCTCCGGATAGTGCCCGATCATGTACTGCGCGTAACCCATGCGGTAATTCGCATACCAGTAATCGGGATCGTTGGCCAGCACCACCTCGTACAGCTTGATTCCCTCGTTGTACATGCCGCGCTGCACCAGCGACGCCGCCATTTTATTGCGCGGCAGATCGTTGTTCGGCGCCACCGCCATGCCGTGATAATAGAGCAGCAGGTCGTTGGCCCAGGGCACGCTTTGCGCCACCGTGGCGAACGCCATCACCGACGCCAGCCCCAACGCCGCCACCTGTCCTGCAGGCCGTCCCAAAATCTGCCGTGCGTCGAGCTGCGCCAGCGCCACCGCCACCAGCATCGCCCACCCGACCGACGGCAGGTACAGGTACCGGTCATGGATGAAGTCGCCCATCGGCAGCACCGTCAGGTTCAGCAGCGGAAGGATCGGCAGCAGCATCCACAACGACGCGAACGCCACCAGCGGCGACCTCGATCTCCGCCGCCACCACAGCAAAACTCCGATCACCAGTACTACCCCGATCAGCGGCCACACGAAATACTTCATGCTGACGCGCGTGACATACGGCGTGTCGTAGAACACGCTCAGCCCGATGGGCGCCATCATCAGCCGTACGTACCACCACAGCGCCGACGGGATGGTCAACAGCGCCGTGTTTCCCGGCAGGTTGACCGTTTTGTGCGCGACCCCGTGCAGCGCCTGCGCCCGCGCCAGCAGGTAGGCCCCGGTCACCAGCACAAACGGCGCCGCCGCCATCGACGATGCCCGCAGCCGTGCGCTCCACCGCTCCTCCCCAGGCGCATACAGCCATTCGTAGGCGAATACCAGCGCCGGCAGGACCACCGCCGTCTCTTTCGACAGCAACGCCAGCGCGTACAGCGCCAGCGCCGCCACCAACCACCGCACACGCCGCCCGCGCTCACGCCAATTCAGGTAGGCCAGAAACGCCGGGATCAACAGCACAGCCAGCAACGGCTCGGTCACGCCCGAGATCCACGCCACCGCCTCCAGATGCACCGGATGCAATCCGAACAACAAGGCGGTGACGATCGCGATCCGCCGGTCGCGGGTGAGCCGCAGCGCCAGCACAAATACCAGCGCCGTGACTCCCAGGTGCGCCAGCACCGTCGTCAAGTGCCACAGCGCCGGATGCAGCCCGAACAGGGTGTGGTTCAGCAACAGCCAGCCAAGGAACAGCGGCCGGTAGTAATTTCCGACCGCCATTTGCTGCATCCACACGTTGGCGCGGAAGTACAACGGGAAATACTTCCAGCTCTGGACCGCGGGATTGGCCACGATCTGCCCCAGATCGTCATACACAAACTCGAACTGCAGTGTCCCGGCGTATACAAGGAAGGTTGCGGCCAGCACAATTCCCAGAAGCAGAGGTGTGGACAAACGCGGTTTTGTGAAGGCGCCTTGGTGCGTGGACATCCGGAGCTATTCCAGTTTTGAGGAGCTGGTCACTGCATTGTAGCCGACATGTTGCCGTATCAAGATGGTCGCCGTCTCAATACGGGAAACACCGAATGACAAAAATGCGATACCTTCTTGACACAATCTGTCATTCGCGGCCAGATCTCCGTCCCTATTCCGCCGCGCACAAATCGTAACATTCCTGGCGCCGCCCCCAACCACTTAGGAATCAGCACATTTCGGGAAGAATCACATTGTACACGATGCTCCACAGACTCTGGCAACTCACTTGCTTTTGATTGTGGCAGCGTCGGCAACGATATTACGAAATCGCAAGAGGAGACTTGAAACAATGCGCAAACAAAAAGGTTTCTCACTGATCGAACTGCTGATTGTGGTAGCGATCATTCTGATCATCGCCGCCATCGCCATCCCGAACCTGCTGCGCTCGCGCATCGCCGCGAACGAAGCCTCGGCGGTCGGTTCGATCCGCACCATCAACACCTCGGAAGTCACCTATGCTTCCACATATCCGAACGTCGGCTTTGCCACCCTTGACGCCCTCGGCGGCGCCGGCGGCAGCGCCACGGGCGCGGGCCTTCTGGATGCGGTTCTGGCCAGCGCAGTCAAGAGCGGCTACGTGTTCGCCGTGGTCACGGCCGGAGCCACGGGCACCGGTCCGGCGACCATCTACTCGGTGCAGGGCGACCCGCAGAACTCGCAGACCGGTCAGCGGCATTTCTACAGCGACCAGTCGGGCGTGATCCGCTACAACGTCAGCCAGCAGGCCAGCGCTAGCGACAGCCCGCTGCAGTAGTCCTGATCGCAGGTTTGGCGAAGTACCTGGGGGAGGGTACGAGCCAGGGAGCACCGGAGCAATCCGGTGCTCTTTTTTTTGCTGCATGGATTTTCTGTTGCGCTGCGCCTCCCTCCCGCAGGCTGGCGCTGAAGCAGAGCGGTTCGCTATAATCGTCAGAGCGCGCCCTTAGCTCAGCTGGATAGAGCGACTGGCTACGAACCAGTAGGTCGGGAGTTCGAATCTCTCAGGGCGCGCCAGAAACCCCTCTGGAAGATCCTTCCCTCCGCTTCGCTTCACTGCCC
>CAVXCR010000002.1:0-10394 GCA_963760265.1 Terriglobia bacterium | reverse complement strand
TGGGGTGGCCAGCATCCCGCCGGCAACCCTGGCGAACTGGCGCGCTATCGGGCCATGGGCGAACCGGCGTACGTGCGCTGGAAATTGCAGGACGCGCTCGCCACCGTGCGGCAATCGCCGTGGGAGTTCGTAAAGCTGACCGCCCGCCGCGCGGCGTATTTTTGGGACGGGAGCGCCATGGCGTACCGCCCGGCCATGGCCCGCTACTGGCTGCCGTGGAGTTTCGCCGCGTTCAGTTTTCTGACCCTGCCCGCCATGCTGGTGGCGCACCGGCGACGGCTGCGCGCCTGGCCGCTGTTTTTTGCCGCCATCCTGCTGTATCCCCTGCCGTACTACCTGACATACAACCAGGTTCGCTATCGCCACGTGCTGGAGCCGCTCATGCTGCTGCTGCTGTGCTTCGCGGCCGCGGAGACGTTTTCCCCGGCGCCGCGACGGCCGGGAATGAACATTTATCGTGTGACGCGGGTCACACGCAAGCATGACGCATGAACTAGCGTCGCCTCCGCCCCGCTGTTACTGTGCACCTACAACTGAATGCGTGCGCGACGTTGCCATCCTCACCCCACATACTACGTCGCGCACGCTTAACTTTTTGCGCAAGGGAAGTCGATTGCCCACGGGCGCCGAACGCCGCTAAGGTCTCGGGATTTCCTCAACGTGATTTTCCCGCCCGCTCGCGCTACACTGGGCACAGTTCCCGTTCCCATCCCATTCAATTACCTGGCAGGGCGTGTGCCAACAGGAGGTCAGTGTGTCAGACCAGAAATATCGACAGCACGGTTACAAAGACGGCGGCAGCGACAAGCCCGAATCGCGCGGCCCGCGCCAGCCACCACGCCTGAAGAAGGACGAGACTTTCGGCCCGCGCGCGCTCAACATGCCGGGAACGCGCACCGTGTCCCGCTGCGCCCAGTGCGGAACCGTGCTGACCATGGTGACCGATCCGGTGGGGCAGTGTCCCAAGTGCGGCTTCGAACTGCACTCCTGCAAGCAGTGCACGCACTTCGATCCCGCCAGCCGTTTCGAGTGCCGGCAGCCGGTTACGGAGCGCGTCTCGCGCAAGGACACACGCAACGCGTGCAAGTTCTTCGGCCTGCGCGAAACGGTGGAAAAGGAAACCTCAAGCGCCGGCATGCGCGCCGACGACGCGCGGAAAGCGTTCGAGAATCTATTCAAGAAATAGAAAGCGGCAGCCCGGCGGCTGCCGCAGTGCGCTCCATTCAAAAAAATCCGGCGATTAGCTCCCAGGAACAATGACGGGCGGATCGGTCCTGGCAAAGCCTTCCAAGTCGACTTGTGTTAAGGTCCGGACGCCAGTCTGGCTAATTGTTACATATGAAACCGAGAAGCGAGACTCCTCGGGGTGGTTAGGCTCCAACACGATCGGTTCGTTTGCCTCCAGTCGAACACCATTCATCTTGAAGAGCTTGTAGTTGGCAAACGTCACCGACGCATCCTTGTCGCTGACAAAGGTGATGGTCTCGCCTTCGTTGTACCAAGTCCTGTGGTCGATAACCTGCCCATTCCCCTTGATGCAAATCTTCTTAGTCTTAGTCGTCTTAATAGGCGAAGTCTCAGGGGGCGGTGAAGTTGTTGTCGTATTCATAGTCACCTCTCTCGATGCATTCCATTTGCTGAGCCCAGGACCCAGAACATTTGTGCACCCGCTCATCATGGATGCGGAACCGCTTTCGCGTTGCCGGCGGCCAACCGGCGGAATCTGGGATCAAGCCGCAGGTTGCGCAATACGGGATCACGCTCGATCTCGTCCACTGACATGCCCTTGTCCATTGCCTTCTTGACCAAAGCCAAGGCACGCGTGCGGTCGCCAAGCAGCTCGTACGCGCCCGCCGCATTGCCCAAAACGTCCGTACGCTCGGGCGCGCGCGCCAGGGCAGCCTCGATGCGGGGAGTGGCTTTGCTGCGCAGATGTTGGCGCGCGTAGAGCAATCCCAACCGACACTGCATGTCGGCGTCGTCGGGGTTGAGCTTGGCGGCGGTTTCGAGGCGCGCCAACTCCTCGGCGTAAGCCGCGTCGGATTTCGCTTTGTCGCCCAGCCATTCGTAAGCGAGGGCCAGGTTGGCCCAGACGCGATAGTCGGTGCGATTCAGTTGCAAGGCCTTCTCCACCGTGGCCGCCGCTTCCGCCCAGCGCCGTTGGCGGTAGTAGAGGCGGCCAAGCATGGTGTAAGCAGGGTAAGTAGGCTGCAGTTCGATGGACTTCTTCAGCTCCGCCTCGGCTGCATCGGCGCGCCCAAGCTGATCCAGCGCCAAGCCCAGGTTGCCGTGCGCCAGCGCGTTGTCGGGCGTGAGTTCGACGGCACGGCGAAACTGCTGGGTAGCTTTCTGGTTTTCGCTGTGACGCAAATAGAAGGCGCCGAACTCGTTGAAGCCGCCCCAAGAATCCGGGCTCAACACGGTGGCTTGCTGGTAGAGTCGCTCAGCCTCGCTCTTGCGGCCCATGCTGTCGTAGACGGCAGCCAGGCCCCGCAGCGCGCCCGGGTTGCGAGGGTCGAGCTTCAACGCCTGCTGAAACTCCTGCAGCGCAAGTTCGTGCTCCTTGGTGGCGCGGTGGATGCGTCCCAGGATGGTGTGTACGGCCGGGAGTTGGTCGTTCAACTCGACAGCGCGGCGCGAGTAGGTCTCGGCCTGGCGCAACCATTGCGGATCAGGATCGAGGCGGTATTTGTTCCAGTAAGCCTCTCCCAGCGCGGCGAAGCCGAGCGCGAAATTCGAGTCGCCCTTCACCGCGGATTCGAACCGCGCGATGGCAGCGTCAAGGTTGCCGGCCCGGTCGTAACGTTCGAGATAGACGCGGCCCTTGAGGTAGGAATCGTAGGCCGCCGATCCCGCCCGGGTTCCCGACGCAGAACCGTGCAGGACCGCGTTTGATCCGAAGAATCGCGCGCGCACCGCGGGCGCTGTCCAAGCGACGAGCAGCGCGAGCAACGCGAGTGCTGCCAGCGGCGCCATCCACAGCGCGCGCCGGGACACCCGCTCGGTCGCGGCGGACAAGGCCGCCAGGTGCACACGGCGATGCAGTTCGTGTTTGTCCACCGCAGCGGTTGGCCGACGGTCATCGAGGGCAAGCCCCTGAAAATCCTTGAGCAGTTCAGCACAGGATTGATAACGGTCAGCGGGAGTTTTGGCCAACGCACGGTAGATCACCAGGGTTAGCGCCTCGGAAACCTCGCCCATCGGCGCCGGCGGGGAATTGAGAATGGCCAGCACGGTGGAGCCGGCGCTTTCCTTGTCGAACGGCAAGCGGCCGGTCAGCATCTGGTAGAGCACCACGCCCAGCGACCAGATGTCGGTGCGCACGTCCACCGGCTTGCCGGACGCCTGTTCCGGCGACATATACGACAGCGTGCCAGCCAGGCTGGCGGTTTGCGTTGTACCGAAGGGAGCGAACTGCCGCGCCAAGCCGAAGTCCACGATCTTGGCCATACCCTCGCTCGTCATGATCACGTTCGAGGGTTTGATGTCGCGGTGTACGACGCCGTGGGTGTGGGCGTGCTGCAGGCCGCGCGCGACTTGGCTGGCAATATGGATCGCCTTGGCCGGCTGCAAAGGACCGCCGCGCATTTTTTCCGCCAGCGTTTCGCCTTCGTAATACGCCATGACGATAAACAGACGGCCGTCTTCGGCTTCTTCCACGGCATGCACGGTGGCGATGTTGGGATGATCGAGGGCCGACGCGGCGCGCGCTTCGCGCAGCAGGCGTTCCTTGTCCGCGGCTGCGACTGCTTCGGTGGCAAGAAACTTCAGCGCCACCAGCCGCTTCAGCTTGAGGTCGTCGGCTTTGTAGACCACACCCATACCGCCGGCGCCGAGGCGGCCGAGCACCTCGTAACCGCCGATGCGGGTGGCCTGCATGGTTGCCGCTGCCTGCGCCATGATTGACCTGCCGCGGTTATGGTCCGGAGCCCGCAGTGGAGCCTTGCGCAAGATGATCGTGAGAAAGCTGAGAGAGCTGAAGTCCCGCAGGCCTTCGTTCTTCCCGGCTCGCCCACGCCTGCTGGGCGGCCGGATTGCGGCTGGACCCCTGGGGCCGATCACGCCTGGGACATCAGCGCCGCCCGCTCCGAGGTGACTACGGTATTGTCTGCCGGTTTTGGGCGCAAAGCGAAGGCTGAATGGCCGGTTTCGGTGACGACAACCCATTTCGGGAAACGCGTGGTGGTCGCGCTCAGGGACTTCAATCCCCGAAGCAAACGCCGATGGCTTTCGCGATTCTCACCAGCTCGCCCTGGGGATCGACGCGCTTCATCGCTCCGACCGCCTCGGCGATATCCACGGTTTCGATGCGCGGCCCGCGCAGGGCGACCATCTTTCCGAAGTCGCCGCGCGCGATCAATTCCACCGCCTCGGCGCCGAAGCGCGTGCTCAGGATGCGGTCGAAGGGCGACGGCGACCCGCCGCGCTGCACGTGGCCGAGCACGGTGACGCGCACGTCCTTCCTGGTGCTCATGCCGAGCGCGTCGCCGATCAGGTTGCCGGCCGCTCCGGCGCGCGGATACATCCGCTTCTCCTCTTCGAAGCGCGCCTTCAGGTCAGAGCCGGGCTTGATTCCTTCGGCGACGACCACGATGGTGAACTTCTTCCCGCCGGCGTCGCGATTGATGATGAACTGGCAGACATTGCGGATGTCGAACGGGATTTCGGGGATCAGGATGACGTGCGCGCCACCGGCCAGGCCCGCTTCCAGCGCGATCCACCCGGCGTCGCGGCCCATGACTTCGACCACCATGACGCGATGGTGCGATTCCGCGGTGCTGAACAGTTTGTCAATGGCGTCGGTGCAGGTGTGGAGCGCGGTGTCGAAGCCGAAAGTGACGTCGGTGGCGCAGAGATCGTTGTCAATGGTCTTGGGCACGCCGACCACGTTCAGTCCCAGGCGGAACAATTGCAGGGCGATCGCCTGCGTGCCGTCGCCGCCGATGACGATGATGGCATCAATGGCGAGCTTGCGCGCGTTTTCGATGACCTTCGGCGCCAGGTCCAGAACCACCTCCCGCCCGTTCTCGACCGACTTGTACTTGAAGGGATTGCCGCGGTTGGTGGTGCCCAGGATGGTGCCGCCGCGCGGCAGGATGCCGCTGACGCTTTCCAGGGTGAGTTCGCGCGAGCGCTCCGGCCAGATCAGGCCGTCGAAGCCGTCGGTAATGCCGATGACGCGCCAGCCGTGTTTCAGGATGGCGCTGCGCGTGGCCGCGCGGATGACCGCGTTCAGGCCAGGACAATCGCCGCCACCGGTGGAGATGCCAATCGTCTTGATGTCGGTCATCGGAACAGTTTCTCAGTAGTTCAGTATGTCAGTAACGCAGTTGCTCAATAGGAGGATTAGGGAACTGGCAATTGTACTGGGCGACTGACGAACTGAACTACTAAGACACTGACGACCTGAATTACTGACAAACCGCTTTACTGCGTGGTCACGACGGAATTCGGGTTTGTTCCCGCGGTCGCCGTTCCCACCGACGACAGGGAATTACTGCTGTTGATGGAGAAGACGGAGACCGAATTTCCGCTGAAGTTGGCGACGTAAACGAAGGCGCCGGAGGGATCCACGGTCACGTCCACGGGCGCGCTGCCGACCGAAAACGGCGAGCCCGACATCGCGGTCAGCGTGCCGTCGGCGTTGATGACATAGCCGGAAAGATTGCTCGTGCCTTTGTTGGCGGCGAACAGGAACTTGCCGTTGGCGCCGGCCGCCACCGCCACCGGATTGGTGCCGGCGGGGATGATGGTCGAAGTGATCAGCGTCAGGTCACCGGAGCTGGCGTTCACCGCGTAATTGCAGATGCCGGTCGAGCCGTCGGCGACGAAGACGTATTTGGAGCTGGCATCGAGCGCGACGGCATTGGAGGCGGCACAGGGCGCGGCGGGGACGGTGCGCACCACCGCCAGTGTCCCGTCGCTGTTGATTTTGAAAACTTCCGTTCCGCCCGTGCCCAGCGCCACGTAAAGAAAGCGGCCCGAGGGATCAACGGTCGCGCGCAGCGGCGTGGCGGTGACGGGGAAGGTGGAGCTGAACCCGGTCAGCGCGCCCGTGCTCGCGTTGATGGCGAAGCCCGAGATGTCGCTGGAGCCGCCGTTCACGACGTAAACGAAACGGCCGCCGGGATCCACGGCCACCCACACTGGCGTGGTACCCGTGGTGTAGGGCGACCCGCTGACCGCCACCAGCGTGCCATCGGTGCGGGTGATGGTGAAGGCGGAAACGCCGCCGCCCTGGTTGGCCGCATACACGAACTTGCCGGCCGAATCCGCGCCTGCCGCCACCGTGCCAGTACCAGCGGCGAAGGGCGATCCGCTCACCGCGGTCAAGGCGCCGGTGCCGCTGTTAATTGTGTAGGCGGACACACTTCCCGCTCCGCCGGCGTTGAAATTGGCGGCGTAGGCAAACTTGGGCACTGCCCCGGTGGGGTTAGTTGGAGTGGGAGTCGAGTTGACGGTCACCCAGAATCCGTGGCCGCCGCAGCCGGCCCACATGAACAGCGCTGCGCACAAAGCGAGGGGGAAACTACGCGTGATTTTCATGGCACACTCGCTAGAAGTCTAACAAACCCCAACCGCGCGCCGCTGTTGCGCCGGATTTCGTCCCCGCATAATCAAGATTCGGTGCGGCAGTGGCCGGCACGGACCGTCCTTAACCGCCAGCGATGGCCCCGATGACTAAGAAGGGCTCTGCGCCGGAGGCGACCGCCTCGGGCAGCGGAGCGTCCGGCGCCTCATGGGACAAGTCTTCCTCGCAGGCGAAGAAGCGCAGGAACGGACGGCGCTCTTGGGTGACGTGGTCGCGGATGGTTCCGCGCAACATCGGATAGCGGGCCTCGAGCGCGTCCAGGACTGAGCGCTGCGTGGCCTGCCCCTGTATTTCCAGCTTCACTTCTCCGTCAACGTGCGCCAGCGTCCGCAGGTGTGCCGGAAGTATGACGCGGATCATGGCAGCGTCTGGACCTCGACTGACAACACGGCCGGAAGATCCCGGACAATGGGATTCCAACTGTCTCCGGCATCGGCGGAAGCGTACACCTGCCCGCCGGTGGTACCGAAATAGATGCCGCACTTATCGAGCGAATCGACGGCCATGGCGTCGCGCAGCACGTTCACATAACAATCGCTTTGCGGCAGACCTTTGGCGAGCGCCTCCCACTCGTTTCCGCCGGTTCGGCTGCGGTACACGCGCAGTTTTCCATCCGGAACAAAGTGCTCCGAGTCGCTCTTGATGGGGATGACGTAGATGGTCTCCGGCTCGTGGGCGTGCACGTCAATGACGAACCCGAAGTCGGTGGGCAGGTTCCCGCTGACCTCGTGCCAGGAGTCGCCGGCATTGTCGCTGCGCATGACGTCCCAGTGCTTTTGCATGAAAAGCGTGTTGGGACGGGAGCGATGCAGGGCGATGCGGTGAACGCAGTGGCCGACCTCGGCAGTCGGGTCGGGGATGTGTTGCGACCTCAGTCCCTGATTAATGGGCTTCCAGGTCTTGCCGCCATCGTCGGTGCGGAAAGCGCCGGCCGCCGAGATGGCGATGAAGATCCGTTGTGGGTTGCTGGGATCGAGCAGGATGGTGTGCAGGCACATGCCGCCGGCGCCCGGCTGCCAGCGGGGACCAGTGCCGTGGCCGCGCAGTCCAGCGAGTTCGTGCCAGCTTTGTCCTCCGTCGGAGGAGCGGAACAACGCCGCGTCCTCGACGCCCGCGTACACCGTATCGGGATCGGTCAACGACGGCTCGAGGTGCCAGACTCGTTTGAACTCCCAGGCGTGCTGCGTGCCGTCGTAAAACTGGTGCGTGGCGAGGGGCTTGCCAGTTTCGGGAGAACTGTCGTAGACGAACTTGTTGCTTTCACCTTTGAGCATGCCGCCGGGCGCGGTCGTAATCCCGCCGCCGGGCGTCTCCCAGGTTTTGCCGCCATCGCTGGAGCGCTGGATGACCTGCCCGAACCAGCCGCTGGACTGCGAGGCATACAGCCGGTTCGGATCGGCGGGCGATCCTTTGACGTGGTAAATCTCCCAGCCCGTAAAGTGCGGGCCGCTGACCTCCCACCGCTCACGTTTCGCGTCCGACGAAAGGACGAACGCACCTTTGCGTGTGCCAACCAGTACACGTACCTTGCTCATCCCTCACCCCGTTTAGCATCGCTTATTTTACGGTATCGAAGACCGCGATTCTGCCGGTACCAAGACGATTTTTTGCCTTAGCGCTTCTTGGCGTTAGCAGGTTGCTGGGATTGGCCGCGCAGTCGGAAGATGGAGTGGGTTCAATCGCCCGGGCGGCAGAAAGTCTAGTTGACTTTGCCTTTGGCGCGGGCGATGCGCTGGTCAATCGGCTTGCGGCCGGCGAAGCCTTCCTCGGCGCCATGCCAATGGGTGATGCGCTCCTCCCCGAGTTTCCAGCACAGCAGGATGGTTTCGCCTTCGACCACACAGGGAAAATCGAGCAGGCCGGTATCCATGTCCTTCACCTGGACGCCGGTAGCCTCAATCTCAGCCAGGCAATCCTTGAGGTGCTGCAGCGCTTTATCGGACTGGGCGCGGCGGCGGCCGAACTTGACGACGTCGATCTCCGAACCGCCGGCGAGGAAAATGCGATGGTTCAGTTTCTGGAACTCGGCCTCGATCTCCTCGACCTGCTGCTTGGCTTCCATGCCGCGGCGCAGCAGGGATTCCAGCACCGGCAGGAGGGCGTGCGCTTCGTCCAGACTGAAGGTTCGCTTGGCCACGACGGAATAGCTTACCACCAGGCGGCCCGCGGGTCAGTAAGCGCACTGGAGTTGTGGGCCTGGAGCAGCTTTCGATGGTACGCTTGCGCGGAAGCGGACGTGGTGAAGGTGAATGATTGTCCGACGAGGATGAAAGGTGCAGGTACAAACAGCGTCGTTGCCCACCCTTCAAAAACCGCGAAGGGTGGAGCACCCAGATTCGGGTAGGGACGGAAGGGTGGGCTACCCGCCTAACAATCGGCGAAGTTGTCGGAACCGGATCGCTGAGAGTGAAGTCGGTGGAAGCAGTGTTCGAGAAAGCGACGCGGAGCGAGCCCCATTCGGGCGAAGCCCATATTGGGCATCGCCCCCACTTTTCATCGGCGAATGCGGCTCTGGCGTCGAACATTCGCCCATGAGCAATACAATGTGAGCGATTTAGGGCTCAAAAAGGAGATCCTAGTTTAAAGAGCATTTCTTTTCGATGACGTACGTTGGAGATTCATGGGCAATTCACAAAAATCCCGACAAGGAGGGAGGAGCTTCCATGGCAACCTCTCAAATGTTTGCGCAAGATGTTTTCAGTTATCTCAGGCCTGAGCAAATCGATGCCATTCACAACGCTTCGGAGGTCGTGGAACGCCGGGCCGGCGAGGTTGTGTACAGCCAGGGAGACGAAGCAAAGTTCCTCTACGTTGTGCTGGAGGGCAAGGTGGCGCTTCGGTTACCAGGAAACAAGGGCCTCAGCATTCTGATCGAGTTGCTGGACCGAGGTACCATTTTTGGCGCTGGCGCCAGCTTCGCTCTCCAAGCCTACACCGTAACCGCCCAATGCTTGGCTGATTGCAAGTTGCTCAAGATCGACGCTTCCCTGTTGCAGCACTTGATGGAGGACGATTGCCGCATGGGGTACGCCATTCAGAAGCGCATCTCCGACCTCTACTTCAAGAGGTACATCAAAACCATGCTGAAATTTCAGGATGTTGTGATGAGCATCCCCCTGGAAGCACCACAGTAGCACAATGGATCGTGCAGCTTTGAAAGGGTGGCAAGGCAGTGCTTGCATCTTGAATGGTTCATCGTCTGAAATTCGCCGCACGGCAGCAGCGCCCGAAGACCGCAGGTTTTCAGCCGTTGAACATCTCGACCATGGGAGTGAAACCTGGAGGCGCCGACGGTCACATTGGCTCCCGGCTTTCCGATTTCAGACGTCACAGTACGATTAGCTCCCAAAGCTGGCGTGCTTGAGGTGACCAGTGTGTCCGACGCTGTGACAGGCAAGCCCATAGAGTCTGCGTCAATCACCCTACGACGCATTGGGACGACGTTTGTCATAAGTACGTCCACAGTCCGAGCACGCATTCTGGTTCCATCAATGACTGATGTTTCAGTCGAGATCAATGCGCCGGGGTGCAAATCGTGGCCCCAAGGAACTCAACACAGCGGTCAAATTCGGCTAAGGCCCGAACAGGTATTCAAGTTGCAAGTGCAGTTACAGCCTGACAACTAACAACCGACATTGGGGGGCCGCCCTTTCGCCCCGTTTTTTGCGAAGGGTGGCGATCATTCCGCACCTCGCCTTTTCACCTGAGGATCTATGCCGAGCCGCTCCCTTTTCCGCACTGTCTTCCATTACCACCAATTTCACCCGAACTGCGCCGGGACGCGGATTTTCACCACCAGGCC
>CAVXCR010000001.1:0-11492 GCA_963760265.1 Terriglobia bacterium | reverse complement strand
CGCCTCCCTGCTGCTGTATCCCCTGCCGTACTACCTGACGTACAGCCAGGTTCGCTATCGCCACGTGCTGGAGCCGCTCCTGCTGCTGCTCCTGTGCTTCGCGGTTTCAAGCGCCTGGGTTGACCGGCGGAGTTAGAATGTTTCTCGGAGGTGCGTATGTCAGCCTCCCGAACCGCTGCCGTCGCTCTTCTCATTCTGCTTTCCGGGGCGCTCGTCACCGCCACTGGGGAGAATTATCCGCGCAAATCTGTCGGCCCGGTAAACCTGGGTGTTTCGAAGCCGCCTGTAATACCTAATTCTCTTGCATTTCGTATAACGCTGAGTCGCTCCCTTGCTTCTCCGGCAGTCCCGCGTCAATTCAACCTCGTGCCGCCGGACGAACCTTTGGCGGCTCCGAAGCCGGGTCTGCCGAAGTCGCGCACGTTTTTCATTCCACGGATTCGGGTTCAATACGCTAAGGACGACCTTTGCTATACCGGCCGCCGCTACTTTTATGCGCGGGAGAGCCGCGATTCGGATGTGACCGTGCCGTCCGGCCAGGACACCTGCGCCGCGGCGTCGAAGTTCCAGGTCAAGAACGTCGCGCCCCTGCCGTAGCGCTCCTGCCGCGGCTTCGCTGAACATTCCTGTTGTGACCTGGGTCACACGCAAGCATGACGCATGAACTAGCGCCGCCTCCGCGCCGCTGTTACTGTGCACCTACAACTGAATGCGTGCGCGACGTTGCCATCCTCACCCCACATACTACGTCGCGCACGCTTAATTTTTTTGCGGTCACATTTCCAGAGTAATCTGCCTTGATGTTGCCCATCAAACTGACGTCCGCTCAGCGAATCAAGTATGGCGTAATCGGCCTTGCGCTGATGTTAGCGGCGGTCTTCGTCGTTAATAGCCCGTACGGGCTGCATGCGGCAATAGCCGTCGTTTTCTTGGGTGCGGCGATCTGGATTGTCATGCGAATCTACAAGGAACACTCGTGAATAAGCTTTGTGCAATTTGGCACGCTCGCTGACGCTACTCGACTCCCGGTGCCGCCGGGCGCCGCCAGGGTCTGTGGATTTCCTCAACGTGATTTTCCCGCCCGCTCGCGCTACACTGGGCACAGTTCCCGTTCCCCATCCCACTCCATCACCTGCCAGGGCGTGTGCCAACAGGAGGCCAGCGTGTCAGACCAGAAATACCGACAGCACGGTTACAAGGACCGCGGCGGCGACAAGCCCGAATCGCGCGGCCCGCGCCAGCCACCAAGCCTGAAGAAGGACGAGACCTTCGGCCCGCGCGCGCTCAACATGCCGGGAACGCGCACCGTGTCCCGCTGCGCCCAGTGCGGAACCGTGCTAACCATGGTGACCGATCCGGTGGGGCAGTGTCCCAAGTGCGGCTTCGAACTGCACTCCTGCAAGCAGTGCACGCACTTCGATCCCGCCAGCCGCTTCGAGTGCCGGCAGCCGGTAACGGAGCGCGTCTCGCGCAAGGACACGCGCAACGCGTGCAAGTTCTTCGGCCTGCGCGAAACGGTGGAAAAAGAAACCTCAAGCGCCGGCATGCGCGCCGATGACGCGCGCAAGGCATTCGAAAATCTTTTCAAGAAATAAAATTGCGGCAGTCCGGCGGCTGCCGCAGTGCGCTCCATTCAAGAAATATCCGACGACTAACCTCCGGGAACAATCTTGGGCGGATCCCCTTGCGTCGTCGCACCGGGGACTTTCGTCGCACCAGGGACGATTTTGGGCGGATCCACTTTGGTCTTGGGCTGCGTTGAATCCGCCTTCTTCGCAGTCTGCGCTCGTGTCGTTGTTTTGCTCATAATCACCTCTCTTCCATGGACGCATGTGCTGAGCCCTGGAACCCAGAACTTGTCTGCCTCCGATGGTCACCGCTGCGGCGCCGCCTGGCTCACGTTCACCGCGAGCTGCTGGAACCTGGGATCAAGCCGCAGGTTCCGCAGTGCGGGGTCGCGCTCAATCTCATCCCTGGTCGTCCCCTTGGCCAACGCCTTCTTGATCAACGCGAGCGCGCGCGTGCGATCGCCTAGATACTCGTACGCATCGGCCGCAGTGCCCAGAATGTCCGCCTGATCGGGCGCGCGTGCCAGGGCAGCCTCGATATGGGAAACAGCTTTGTTGCGCAGATGCTGCTGCGCGTACAACACCCCGAGTTGAGACAGCATCTCCGCGTCCTCGGGGCTGAGCTTGGCGGCGGTTTCCAGGCGCGCCAACTCCTCGGCGTAAGCAGCGTCGGCTTCGGTGGGCTGGTCAAGCCACTCGTAAGCCGCCGCGAGATTGGCCCAAACGCGATAATCGGTGCGATTCAGTTGCAGCGCTTGTTCCACCATGGCGGCGGCGTCCGACCAGCGCCTCTGCCGGTAGTACAGCCGGCCGAGCATGGTCAAGGCCGGGTAGGTCGGCTGCAGTTCGATGGACTTCCTCAGCTCCGCCTGAGCCTCACTGGGTAGCCCCAATTCGTCCAGCGCCAAGCCCAGGTTGCCGTGTGCCAGCGCGTTGTCGGGCGTGAGTTCGACGGCGCGGCGAAACTGCTGCGCCGCCTTCTGATTTTCGTTGTGATGCAAATAGAAGGCGCCGAACTCGTTGAAGCCGCCCCAGGAATCCGGGCTCAACACGGTGGCTTGCTGGTAGAGGCGCTCAGCCTCGTTCTTTCGCCCCATGCTGTCGTACACGCCGGCGAGGCCGCGCATGGCATCCGGACTTCTTCAGCTCCGCCTCGGCTGCATCGGCGCGCCCAAGCTGATCCAGCGCCAAGCCCAGGTTGCCGTGCGCCAGCGCGTTGTCGGGCGTGAGTTCGACGGCACGGCGAAACTGCTGGGTAGCTTTCTGGTTTTCGCTGTGACGCAAATAGAAGGCGCCGAACTCGTTGAAGCCGCCCCAAGAATCCGGGCTCAACACGGTGGCTTGCTGGTAGAGTCGCTCAGCCTCGCTCTTGCGGCCCATGCTGTCGTAGACGGCAGCCAGGCCCCGCAGCGCGCCCGGGTTGCGAGGGTCGAGCTTCAACGCCTGCTGAAACTCCTGCAGCGCAAGTTCGTGCTCCTTGGTGGCGCGGTGGATGCGTCCCAGGATGGTGTGTACGGCCGGGAGTTGGTCGTTCAACTCGACAGCGCGGCGCGAGTAGGTCTCGGCCTGGCGCAACCATTGCGGATCAGGATCGAGGCGGTATTTGTTCCAGTAAGCCTCTCCCAGCGCGGCGAAGCCGAGCGCGAAATTCGAGTCGCCCTTCACCGCGGATTCGAACCGCGCGATGGCAGCGTCAAGGTTGCCGGCCCGGTCGTAACGTTCGAGATAGACGCGGCCCTTGAGGTAGGAATCGTAGGCCGCCGATCCCGCCCGGGTTCCCGACGCAGAACCGTGCAGGACCGCGTTTGATCCGAAGAATCGCGCGCGCACCGCGGGCGCTGTCCAAGCGACGAGCAGCGCGAGCAACGCGAGTGCTGCCAGCGGCGCCATCCACAGCGCGCGCCGGGACACCCGCTCGGTCGCGGCGGACAAGGCCGCCAGGTGCACACGGCGATGCAGTTCGTGTTTGTCCACCGCAGCGGTTGGCCGACGGTCATCGAGGGCAAGCCCCTGAAAATCCTTGAGCAGTTCAGCACAGGATTGATAACGGTCAGCGGGAGTTTTGGCCAACGCACGGTAGATCACCAGGGTTAGCGCCTCGGAAACCTCGCCCATCGGCGCCGGCGGGGAATTGAGAATGGCCAGCACGGTGGAGCCGGCGCTTTCCTTGTCGAACGGCAAGCGGCCGGTCAGCATCTGGTAGAGCACCACGCCCAGCGACCAGATGTCGGTGCGCACGTCCACCGGCTTGCCGGACGCCTGTTCCGGCGACATATACGACAGCGTGCCAGCCAGGCTGGCGGTTTGCGTTGTACCGAAGGGAGCGAACTGCCGCGCCAAGCCGAAGTCCACGATCTTGGCCATACCCTCGCTCGTCATGATCACGTTCGAGGGTTTGATGTCGCGGTGTACGACGCCGTGGGTGTGGGCGTGCTGCAGGCCGCGCGCGACTTGGCTGGCAATATGGATCGCCTTGGCCGGCTGCAAAGGACCGCCGCGCATTTTTTCCGCCAGCGTTTCGCCTTCGTAATACGCCATGACGATAAACAGACGGCCGTCTTCGGCTTCTTCCACGGCATGCACGGTGGCGATGTTGGGATGATCGAGGGCCGACGCGGCGCGCGCTTCGCGCAGCAGGCGTTCCTTGTCCGCGGCTGCGACTGCTTCGGTGGCAAGAAACTTCAGCGCCACCAGCCGCTTCAGCTTGAGGTCGTCGGCTTTGTAGACCACACCCATACCGCCGGCGCCGAGGCGGCCGAGCACCTCGTAACCGCCGATGCGGGTGGCCTGCATGGTTGCCGCTGCCTGCGCCATGATTGACCTGCCGCGGTTATGGTCCGGAGCCCGCAGTGGAGCCTTGCGCAAGATGATCGTGAGAAAGCTGAGAGAGCTGAAGTCCCGCAGGCCTTCGTAATTCCCGGCTCGCCCACGCCTGCTGGGCGGCCGGATTGCGGCTGGACCCCTGGGGCCGATCACGCCTGGGACATCAGCGCCGCCCGCTCCGAGGTGACTACGGTATTGTCTGCCGGTTTTGGGCGCAAAGCGAAGGCTGAATGGCCGGTTTCGGTGACGACAACCCATTTCGGGAAACGCGTGGTGGTCGCGCTCAGGGACTTCAATCCCCGAAGCAAACGCCGATGGCTTTCGCGATTCTCACCAGCTCGCCCTGGGGATCGACGCGCTTCATCGCTCCGACCGCCTCGGCGATATCCACGGTTTCGATGCGCGGCCCGCGCAGGGCGACCATCTTTCCGAAGTCGCCGCGCGCGATCAATTCCACCGCCTCGGCGCCGAAGCGCGTGCTCAGGATGCGGTCGAAGGGCGACGGCGACCCGCCGCGCTGCACGTGGCCGAGCACGGTGACGCGCACGTCCTTCCTGGTGCTCATGCCGAGCGCGTCGCCGATCAGGTTGCCGGCCGCTCCGGCGCGCGGATACATCCGCTTTTCCTCTTCGAAGCGCGCCTTCAGGTCAGAGCCGGGCTTGATTCCTTCGGCGACCACCACGATGGTGAACTTCTTCCCGCCGGCGTCGCGATTGATGATGAACTGGCAGACATTGCGAATGTCGAACGGGATTTCGGGGATGAGGATGACGTGCGCGCCGCCGGCCAGGCCCGCTTCCAGCGCGATCCACCCGGCGTCGCGGCCCATGACTTCGACCACCATGACGCGATGGTGCGATTCCGCGGTGCTGAACAGTTTGTCAATGGCGTCGGTGCAGGTGTGGAGCGCGGTATCGAAGCCGAAAGTGATGTCGGTGGCGCAGAGATCGTTGTCAATGGTCTTGGGCACGCCGACCACGTTCACCCCTTGGCGGAACAATTGCAGGGCGATCGCCTGCGTGCCGTCGCCGCCGATGACGATGATGGCATCGATGCCGAGCTTGCGCGCGTTCTCGATGACCTTCGGCGCCAGGTCGAGCACCACCTCCCGCCCGTTCTCGACCGACTTGTACTTGAAGGGATTGCCGCGGTTGGTGGTGCCCAGAATCGTGCCGCCGCGCGGCAGGATGCCGCTGACGCTTTCCAGGGTGAGTTCGCGCAAGCGCTCCGGCCAGATCAGGCCGTCGAAGCCGTCGGTGATGCCGATGACGCGCCAGCCGTGTTTCAGGATGGCGCTGCGCGTGGCCGCGCGGATGACCGCGTTCAGGCCAGGACAATCGCCGCCGCCGGTGGAGATGCCAATCGTCTTGATGTCGGTCATCGGAACAGTTTCTCAGTAGTTCAGTATGTCAGTAACTCGGTTGCTCAATAGGAGGATGAGGGAACCGGCAATTGTACCGGGCGACCGGCGAACTGACGCACTGAACTACTGAGACACTGACGAACTGCATTACTGACAAACTGCTTTACTGCGTGGTCACGACGGAATTCGGGTTCGTTCCCGCCGTCGCCGTTCCCACGGACGACAGGGAATTGCTGCTGTTGACGGAGAAGACGGAGATCGAATTTCCGCTGAAGTTGGCGACGTAAACGAAGGCGCCGGAGGGATCCACGGTCACGTCCGCGGGCGCGCTGCCGACCGAAAACGGCGAGCCCGACATCGCGGTCAGCGTGCCGTCGGCGTTGATGACATAGCCGGAAAGATTGCTCGAGCCGTTGTTGGCGGCGAACAGGAACTTGCCGTTGGCGCCGGCCGCCACCGCCACCGGATTGGTGCCGGCGGGGATGATCGCCGAAGTGATCAGCGTCAGGTCACCGGAACTGGCGTTCACCGCATAATTGCAGATGCCGGTCGAGCCGTCGGCGACGAAGACGAAGCGGGAGCTGGCATCGAGCGCTACGGCATCCGAGGCGGCGCAGGGCGCGGCGGGGACGGTGCGCACCACCGTCAGTGTCCCGTCGCTGTTGATTTTGAAGACTTCCGTTCCGCCCGTGCCCAGCGCCACGTAAAGAAAGCGGCCTAAAGGATCGACGGTCGCGCGCAGCGGCTTGGCGGTGACGGGGAAGGTGGAGCTGAACCCAACCAGCGCGCCCGTGCTCGAGTTGATGGCGAAACCCGAGATGTCGCTGGAGCCGCCGTTCACGACGTAAACGAAACGGGCGCCAGGATCCACGGCCACCCACACCGGCGTGGTCCCGGCGGTGAAGGGCGACCCGCTGACCGCCACCAGCGTGCCGTCGGCGCGGGTGATGGTGAAGGCGGAAACGCTGCCGCCCTGGTTGGCCGCATACACGAACTTTCCGGCCGAATCCGCCCCTGCCGCCACCGTGCCCGTACCAGCGGCGAAGGGCGATCCGCTCACCGCAGTCAATGAGCCGGTGCCGCTGTTAATCGTGTAGGCGGACACACTTCCGACTCCGCCGGCGTTGAAATTGGCGGCGTAGGCAAACTTGGGCACCGCTCCGGTGGGGTTGGTTGGAGTGGGAGTCGAGTTGACGGTCGTCCAAAATTCGTGGCCGCCGCAGCCGGCCCACATGAACAGCGCTGCGCACAAAGCGAGCAGGAGACTACGCGTGATTTTCATGGCACACTCGCTAGAAGTCTAACAAACCCCAACCGCGGGCCGCAGTCGCGGCAGATTTTGGCCCCGGAGAATCATGATTCGGTGCGGTGGCGGCTGGTGCGGACTGCCCCTAACCGCCGGCGATGGCCCCGATGACTAAGAAGGGCTCTGCGCCGGAGGCGACCGCCTCGGGCAGCGGAGCGTCCGGCGCCTCATGGGACAAGTCTTCCTGGCAGGCGAAGAACCGCAGGAACGGACGGCGCTCTTGGGTGACGTGGTCGCGGATGGTTCCGCGCAACATCGGATAGCCGGCCTCGAGCGCGTCCAGGACCGAGCGCTGCGTGGCCTGCCCCTGTATTTCCAGCTTCACCTCTCCGCCAACGTGGGCCAGCGTCCGCAGGTGTGCCGGGAGTATGACGCGGATCATGGCAGCGTCTGGACCTCGACCGACAACACGGCCGGAAGATCCCGGACAATGGGATTCCAACTGTCTCCGGCATCGGCGGAGGCGTACACCTGCCCGCCGGTGGTGCCGAAATAGATGCCGCACTTATCGAGCGAATCGACGGCCATGGCGTCGCGCAGCACGTTCACATAACAATCGCTTTGCGGCAGACCTTTGGCGAGCGCCTCCCACTCGTTTCCGCCGGTTCGGCTGCGGTACACGCGCAGTTTTCCATCCGGAACAAAGTGCTCCGAGTCGCTCTTGATGGGGATGACGTAGATGGTCTCCGGCTCGTGGGCGTGCACGTCAATGACGAACCCGAAGTCGGTGGGCAGGTTCCCGCTGATCTCATGCCAGAGGTCGCCGGCGTTGTCGCTGCGCATGACGTCCCAGTGCTTTTGCATGAAAAGCGTGTTGGGACGGGAGCGATGCAGGGCGATGCGGTGAACGCAGTGGCCGACCTCGGCAGTCGGGTCGGGGATATATTGCGACCTCAGTCCCTGGTTGATGGGCTTCCAGGTCTTGCCGCCATCGTCGGTGCGGAAAGCGCCGGCCGCCGAGATGGCGATGTAGATCCGTTCCGGGTTGCTGGGATCGAGCAGGATGGTGTGCAGGCACATGCCGCCTGCGCCCGGCTGCCAGCGGGGACCAGTGCCGTGGCCGCGCAGTCCAGCGAGTTCGTGCCAGCTTTGTCCTCCGTCGGAGGAGCGGAACAACGCCGCGTCCTCGACGCCCGCGTACACCGTCTCGGGATCGGTCAACGACGGCTCCAGGTGCCAGACTCGTTTGAACTCCCAGGCGTGCTGCGTGCCGTCGTAAAACTGGTGCGTGGCGAGGGGCTTGCCAGTTTCGGGAGAACTGTCGTAGACGAACTTGTTGCTTTCACCTTTGAGCATGCCGCCGGGCGCGGTCGTAATCCCGCCGCCGGGCGTCTCCCAGGTTTTGCCGCCATCGCTGGAGCGCTGGATGACCTGCCCGAACCAGCCGCTGGACTGCGAGGCATACAGCCGGTTCGGATCGGCGGGCGATCCTTTGACGTGGTAAATCTCCCAGCCCGTAAAATGCGGGCCGCTGACCTCCCACCGCTCACGTTTCGCGTCCGACGAAAGGACGAACGCACCTTTGCGTGTGCCAACCAGTACACGTACCTTGCTCATCCCTCACCCCGTTCAGCATCGCTTATTTTACGGTATCGAAGACCGCGATTCTGCCGGTACCAAGACGATTTTTTGCCTTAGCGCTTCTTGGCGTTAGCAGGTTGCTGGGATTGGCCGCGCAGTCGGAAGATGGAGTGGGTTCAATCGCCCGGGCGGCAGAAAGTCTAGTTGACTTTGCCTTTGGCGCGGGCGATGCGCTGGTCAATCGGCTTGCGGCCGGCGAAGCCTTCCTCGGCGCCATGCCAATGGGTGATGCGCTCCTCCCCGAGTTTCCAGCACAGCAGGATGGTTTCGCCTTCGACCACACAGGGAAAATCGAGCAGGCCGGTATCCATGTCCTTCACCTGGACGCCGGCAGCCTCAATCTCAGCCAGGCAATCCTTGAGGTGCTGCAGCGCTTTATCGGACTGGGCGCGGCGGCGGCCGAACTTGACGACGTCGATCTCCGAACCGCCGGCGAGGAAAATGCGATGGTTCAGTTTCTGGAACTCGGCCTCGATCTCCTCGACCTGCTGCTTGGCTTCCATGCCGCGGCGCAGCAGGGATTCCAGCACCGGCAGGAGGGCGTGCGCTTCGTCCAGACTGAAGGTTCGCTTGGCCACGACGGAATAGCTTACCACCGCGCGAACTAGTTGCCAGTTGTCAGCCCGAGACCTGAGCTGCTGACAACGACAAGAATGCCCGGCGATCTTCTGCCGGGCTTGGACACCGATGTGCAATGCTTCAGTTATTTCCCCTGGCTAGGAGCTGACTGCAAACTCGCTTTTTGTAGAGGAGCCTGCTGCGCCGGCGAGACCGTGGTCCGCACCGATAGCTGCCCCTGGCGGCAGAAGTCGATCGCCTCGCCCAGGACGCGCGCGGCCTCCTGCGGCGCGTGGAAGCCCATCGAGTTCTCGGCCTGACGAAGTCGAGCCGGCACTGCGCCTTGCGCTGCATAGTCGCGCGCCTTCTGCCAGTTCCGCGTCGGTCGGCGCCGGCCTTGCTGCGCCGCTTGATGTCGCCGATCGAGCTCCATCAGCGCGTCCATCGGCACGTTGCGCATCGGTGACGTGCGTCGGTCTGGATCGTCTCGACGCGCGCCTTGATCTCCTCCTCGGGCCAGTGGTGGCAGGTCTGGCAGGCGCGGTTGATGTTCAGCAGCGGGCTGCGCACGTGATGGTCGCTGATCTTGAGCGCGCCCTCGCGCATGTACGGCATGTGGCAATCGGCGCAGGCCACGCCGAGCGCGCGTGGATGCCCTGGCTCCACATCTCGAACTCGGGATGCTGCGCCTTGAGCACGGGCGCGCCGGTTTCGGCGTGCATCCAGTCCTTGAAGCCGGCTCTCGTCGTAGTACGGCAGGATCTTCTCGACCTTGAGCCCTTGGCCCACGGGTAGGTGAGGCGCTTCTCCGGGCCTTTGAAGTAGTACTCGACGTGGCACTGGCCGCAGACGAAGGAGCGCATCTCCTGCGCGTGGCCATGCTTGTTCACGTCGTAGTTCTTCACGCCCTGCGCGCCTTGAGCGCCCGGATGCCCTCGATGAATCCCGGCCGCGTGATGCGCAACTGCATGGTCTTCGGATCGTGGCAATCGATGCAGGCCACCGGATGCTTGACCAGCTTCCGGCCTCGGCGTAGGGCATCTGGTTCATCTTCTCGAAGCCCTTGATCAGGTCGCCGTCGCCCAGCTTCTGGTAGGCCAGTACATCGAGGCGTGGCAATGCATGCAGGTGCCCGGCTGCTTGGCGAACTTCTGGCGCTCGGTGAACGTCTGGTCGTCCAGCATGTAGGCGTGGCCGCGGTCCTCGCGGAAATCCGCGAAAAGCGTAGCCGGCCCACATCGTCTTCAGCCGCGGATCTTCCTCGATCTTGGAGCGCGATACCGTCGGGCCGCAGATCTCCGGCGTCGGCGAGCGCAGCTCCGCCTCGTCGCCACCGAACTTTGTCGCCGCCTCCTGCTTGGTCCGCAGGTAGAGGCCGTACTGCATGGGGAAGTTCGTGCCCCACTTCGCCGGGTCGTCGATCTTGTCGCTCAGCTCCACCGTCTTGAAGAACGGGTTCTTCGCCTCCTGCCCGGTGCTCGAAAATGTTCACCAGCAGCCCGGTGGCGGCGAGGGCGGCGATCACCGCCAGCACCACCGTGATCGTCAGCAGCCGCTTGTTAATGAGCGCTTCTTTTTCATTGCTCATGGCAGGTTCCCTTCAAGAGAAGTGTTCGGTGGAAGCCACCGCTTCCGAATGTCCGCTGGAGGCATGGCAGCGGATGCAGCTCATCTGCGCCGCCTCCCGATGCGTGCCCTCCACCGCGGCCACCACGTCTTGGTGACAATTGCGGCAGGCCTCTTCGGTTACGCGGTGGTTGCCAGTTCTTGATCTGAATGGAATCCGGATATCGTCCCAGACGTGAATGCCAGCGAGTGGAAGAATCCGTTCGAGGTCTTGGTGGCATACTTGGCCAGCAGGCCGGGCGGGGTGTGGCAGTCGTTACATTTCGCGGCCGCGTGATGGCTGCCTTTCTGCCACCCGCTGTAATACCTACCATCACGTGACAGTTGGTACACGCCTCGGGATTGTTGGAAAGGTAGGAGTAACCGCGAGCGTAGATGAAGGCGTACGACCCGACTCCCAGCGCTGCGCCCAGCAGGATGCCCAGCGCGATCGTGGCAGTCTTGGCTCTCATGTGCCGGCCCCGCATAGCAACCGATGTGGCACGGGCCCCTTGCCCGCGAACACACCCGCTCGCTAGGCGCGATTCTCGGGCCGTCCCGCCCCACCCGCAGTGACCTGCATCACCCCGTCATGTCATCTGCAATACACCTTCCCGTGATGGAAAGAGTCGCTGTGATCCGTATCACGTACGCCTGTGCGGAAATCTCAGTGAAGCACCGGCCACCA